>JAIOPN010000020.1 GCA_021413865.1 Planctomycetota bacterium
GGTTCTGGCGGTGCGTGGAGGAAGGAGCGGATGAACCAGTTCCCATTCCTGATCTGTCAGTTCGTGTCGTCGCATGAGGGCCGGCCTCCTTGCCGGCCTGCTCAACATCGGCGATTCACAGAGTTTTCAGACAGAGCCTAAGGCCCACCCGGCGAGTGAACTCTACATTGACGAGCAGTTCTACCACTCTCTGCGCTTCCGCCACAGCTTCGACAAACACGCGCAGCCACACGCACCGTACACAGCCCCAATGTCTTCTGCGAAAGGCTCCTATTTCTACTTGGACTGTCATACAGTTCTTTCAAACTTATGCGCACGCCCCGAAGTGGATGATTGACAAACTAAGCGCAAGGCAGGGGCGTCCAGGAGTAGGAGAAGAAATGGGGGAGAAGAAATGGGGACGGGAATTATTTATCTTCTCTGACGGTCAGCAGGAAACCCTGCCCCGGTGCGCCCACCGCTTCAGCGACGGAGCGGCCCTGAAGCCGATTGGCCGGCGGCTGCCACGGTGAACCGAAGCGGCCAATCGGGCGTGTTCTTTATTTTGTGTTCAGGTTGACTTCCCCGATAGCCGAATACATAATGTATTCAGGAAACCGGCATGAGGGTTATCGCCAAGAAGATGCTGCGGGAATACTGGGCGAGGGTTCCCGCGACCAAGGCCCCGCTGGAGGATTGGCACCAGCGAACCGAAGCCGCCGATTGGAAGGCGCCGCGAGATGTCATAGCGACCTTCGGCCGGGCGGACCCCATGCGGGTCAATGGAAGGAACGTGATCGTCTTCGACATCATCCAGAATCGGTACCGGCTGATCACGACGGTGACTTACAGCGTCGCCGAACGCATGGGAGTGGTTTACACCCGCGAGGTGCTGACCCACAAGGAATACGACACGGACAAATGGAAGGACAGGATCCAATGAGCCGCGCTAATACAAAGCTTGCGCCACAACCCGCGCCATCGACCTACAGGGAACTCATCGCCCGGTTCCCCCTCCGCCCGCTCCACGACGGCGTGGATTATGACAATGCCATCGAGATCGCCGAGTCATTGGTCGGGCTGGGCAATATGTCACAGGATCAGGCCGACTACCTCGATGTCCTGACCGACATCATTCAGAAGTATGAGGCCGTGCATCACGCCATCGGCTCGAAGGCAACGCCCCTTGGAACGCTGAAACGACTCTTGGAAGAGCAGGACATGAACGGATCGGACCTTGGCCGCTTGCTCGGCAGCCGGCCCCTCGGCGCGCTCATCCTTCGCGGCGAACGGCAGCTCAGCAAGACGCATATCCGTAAGCTGGCCGACCACTTCAAGGTCAGCACAGACCTGTTCATCGGCCGCTGAGGAGAGGAACCAGGGGGCGAAGAAAGTGCTTCGGCGAGGCGGTAGAGTGATGGAGCACCAACGGCCCTCCCGCGGCGGCTCCACATGCGGATCAGACTCAAAAAGGCGCTCCACCTGGCGCTGCTCGCACGGCTCGAGCAGGTGCTGTCGGCGGTAAGCAACCTCTGGCTGATGGTCTTCATCGCCCGCAGGCTCGACGCGGGCTCCGTCACCGGCGCGCACGGGGCCGCATGGTCGCTGCCGGTCATGCTGGGCCTGGGCGGCGTGGTGGCGGGCGGGTTGGCTATATATGGGCTGGCGTTGAACGACGCGCTGGACCGGCGGCACGACCGGCTGTTCCAGCCGCAGAGGCCGATCGCGGCGGGGACGATCGCGCCGACCACGGCCGTGGGGCTGGCGGTGCTCTGCCTGCTGGCGGCGGTGCTGGCGTCGCTGCTGATGGGGGTGGAGTCCGCGGTGATCTGCGTGGTGACGGCGATGGTGGTGCTCTTCTACAACACGACGGCCAAGTTCATCCCGGCGGCGGGCCTGATCGCGCTGGGGCTGGCGCGGGCGGGGAACATGTTCATCCCCGCGCCGGGCGTCTCGTTCGTCTGGCCTGTCTGGCTGACGATGACGCACGTGATGACCTGCGCGGTGATCGCCCACGTCCTGGAGGGCAAGCGGCCGCGGCTGCACCCGCGCGACTGGTCGTGGATGATCGGCGGCTGGGCGTTCTGGACGCTCGCCCTGGTGGGGCTGATGTCGGGGAAACAGGGTGGCTCGCCGGGGCTGCTGCACGACCGGCCGGGGCTCTGGATCGGTCCGGCCTGCGCGGTGGTGGTGTTCGTGGGGCTGGCGTCGTGGCGGCTGCGGGGGCGGATGCGTCCGCTGCGGACACGCCGCGCGGCGGGGGCGGAGTTCATGCGGGTGGCGATGCTCTGGCTGATCGTTTACGACGCGGTGTGGCTGCTGAGCGCGGGGGTGTGGGTGCCGGGGATCGCGCTGCTGGCGATGTTCGCGGCGACGTCGGCGGGGCTGTACGTGCTGAGCGAGGCGCGGCGCTGGGCCGAGCCTTCGCCGGGGTACCACGTGGGCGTGACGAACCCCGTGACGCCGGGGGGCTGACCGAAATCCAAAGACTAACCACAGAGACACAGAGGAAGATGAGGGCAGAGGAGAAGCGTTTTTTATTTGAATTGAGAAATCCGTAGCCCTCTTCTCCTCCGATCTCATCTTCCTCTGTGCCTCTGTGTTCAATTCGTAAAAAGGAAGGCCCCCCACAATTCGAGATTGCCCAACCCCTTGGCCGATAAACGGGGGAACGGCCGGGGTGTTACTCCGCACTGAGAGGGATGGTGTCGGCATGGGGTGGTTCCTCAGTTCATCAACGGGCAAGCCCAAGAAGAAGGTCCGCAAGAGCGCCAAGCCGGCGGTCAAGGGGTGGGACCCGCGCAAGACGCTGGCGGTGCTCGAGGTGTTGGCGACGGTGGCGGTGCTCGCGCTGCTGGGGCTGGGGTGGCGGCACGCCGAGCGGTACCTCATGAATTACGCCCACGAGAAGCGCCCGCTTCCGACGGGGACGGAGCAGGTGGAGCTTGCGGGGGCGCCGTATTGGATGAGCCCGATGCTGCAGCGCGACCTGCGCGTGGCGGTGGCGCGTGACCTGGGCAATGACGCCATGCGGTCGGACGACCTGGGCTCGGCGGTGCGCACGCTGGCGGCCAGCCCGTGGGTCGAGGGCGTGGAGCGCATCCGGCGGATGCCCGGGGGCAAGATCGTCGTGAACGCGAAATACCGCGAGCCGATCGCGTTCGTCGAGGAGGCCGACGGGATGCGCCTCGTGGATGAAAAGTCGGTGCGTCTGCCGGGGCTTTACAGCCAGGCGGAGGCGCAGAAGATCGGGCTGCCGATCATCACGGGCGTGAAGTCCTCGCCGCCGGGCGAGGGGGCGGCGTGGAAGGGTGAGGAGCTTTCGTCGGGCCTGGCGCTGGTGAAGATGCTGCGCGGCCAGCCCTACCTGTCACAGGTGACCGCGTTCGACGTCAGCGAGCGCGACGCGCGCAACCGCGTCCGTTTGATGCTCAAGACGCGTCAGGGCCTGGTGCGATGGGGCCTGCCCCCGGGCCAGGAGGCGACGATCGAGCCGACCGCGGCGGTGAAGATGGCGTGGCTGGGCCGCATCTACCGGGACAAGGGTCAGATCGACGCGGGCGGCCAGATCGTCGATGTTTACGGTGCCGCGGCGTTCATCCATCAACCCGACCGTGAAGACCCCGGCCTGACCGTGGGCTACAGTGTCGATCAGTGAGCGAACACGAAAACACGCCGGCCCCGCCCCCGCCCGACATGCCGCAGCCCGACGCGCCGCCTGTCACGCCGCACCCCCCCGCCCCGCCGCCGCTCAACGCCCCACGATCCAGACGGTTGACGCACAGCGACATGGAGTTGCGCGACAACGCCACGCGCGGGCTCGTGCTGGCGTGGTGCCTCTGGCTGCTGGGCTGCTGGGGCGTGACGCTGGGCATGAGTTCGATGATCCCGCCGTCGCGCTGGATGATCGTGTCGTGCCTGATCGGCATGATGGCGCTCTGGCCGGTGTTCCGGTTGAGCCAGGACCTGACGGTGCGCGACCCGCGGCGCGGCGTGACGGGCATGACGCTCTCCATGGTCTGGACGGATTGGGTCTGCCTCGTGCTGGTGTTCCAGGCGGTGGTCTGGCCCCTGCGGCTCATGTCGGGGTGGACGCTGGCGCAGACGGCGTGGCTGGACGGCCAGGTGCTGGCGTGGAGCCTGCTGACCGGCGCGGTCGTGGCGATCGGCTGCGGCGGGCGCAACGCCGTCTCGCGCGGGGCGGCGATGCTGGCGTGCGTGCTCCTGCTGCTGGGCGAGCCTTTGCTGTTGGCGCTGCTGTCGGTGGCGGGTATACAAATCAACGGCCACCACTGGGCGCTGCAACTGACGCCGATCCAATCGGTCTGGCAGATGAGCGGCGCGGCGACGGACTGGCGGGCGGTGGATTGGGGGCCGAACGTGGTGGCGGTGGCGCTGGCTGCGGTGGCGGCGTGGATCGGTGCGTGGCTGTGGCGGCGGGCGGCGCTTGGAATGCCGGGCCGGGGTGAATAAGCTAGGGGTTGCCCGGGAGCGGGAACGGCGTGAAGGCCGGGATCAGGGCCTCTCAGAAGGAGCGAGTCAGCGATGGAGTTCATCACGCCAGCGGAAAAAGTGAAGCTCGAGGAGCGCCTGGAGGAACTCAAGGCCAACCGCCCCGTGCTGTCCAAACGGATCGCAGAGGCCAGGGCGCTGGGCGACCTGAAGGAGAACGCCGACTACCACGCCGCGCGCGAGGACCAGGGGATGAACGAGGCGGAGATCCGCCGCCTGGAGGAGCGCCTGCGGACGGCGAGCGTCGCGGACACCTCCACCGTCCCGGACGACATGGTGTTCCTGGGCGCGATCGTGAAGCTCCGCGACACCGCCAACGACTCGGAGGACCTCTACAAGCTCGTCGGCGAGGCGAGCGGGAAGTTCGACTCCGACGAGATCGAGGTGACGGTCTCCAGCCCGATGGGCGAGGCGTTGATGAAGGCCCGCGTGGGCGACGTGGTGAAGGTCGATCTGCCGCGCGGCACCAAGCGGTTTGAAGTCATCATGATCGTGTCCTGAACGCGCGACGACGGGGCCGTGCGGCATCTCTAATGGGACGGAACAGCGGAGGCGGGCGGGCGAGGCGGGACGTTCCCCTGTGCGCTATAGTGAAACACGGGGGATATCCGACATGATGAACGTGCGTCGAACCATCCTGAGGCTGTTGATGACCGCCGCCGCCGTGGCTTGGGCCGGCGACGGCAAGGCCCTGTACGCCCAGAACGCGATGGGCGACGGCCGTGTGCTGGACCGCAACCTCCAGGTCGGCTCCGGAGGCGTCAATCCGCAGGCCGCCCCGCGCACACCCAGCATCGGCAACAGCATCGTCACGGGCAACGTGTCGGGCCTGGGCTACTTCCACGGCAACGCGGGCTACCGCGCCCCGGGCGAGCTCCAAGTTAACCTGCCCAGCCAATCGCTCTTCCGTTTTCAGGCGCAGAGCATCAACCCGGGGCAGGTTGCGGGCGTGAGCTGGCGCCCCGCCGGGGGCGGCCCCGCGGTTCTATATCGCGGCTACGCCACCCCCATGGGGCCGGCTTATCAACAGGGCAGCGGCACACGCATCGTCATCCCCACCTCCGGCGTGCAGGTCAGCGTCCCCCGACCCGAGGCTCCAGGATTCGAGACGCCCAACCCCGATCGGACCATCGGCGTCTCCGTCCAGCCGGACGGGCGCATGCTCGAACTCCGCTCGTCACCACTCATGGGGCTGCATGTCGAGAGGCGAGACACCACCACCGCGGCGGCCCAGGGGCCGTCCACCAACCGTATCGAACCCGTCCGGATCGGCACGGCACGCGGCACGAGCGACCTCTACCGTGTCACGCCCCCCACAGCCGGCCTGCTCGACTCGGGGCTGGCCCGTCCCGCCGCGGTGGCTCCGCAATCGGCCTCGGGCCCGATGCTCAGCCTCGACGAGCGCGTCAAGCAGTTGCAGGCCGCGGTATTCAACCCCCAGGGCTCCACCACCGCCACGCCCGGCGACGACGTGTACCTCGACATGCTCAACAAGATGCGCGAGGCGCGCGACGCGGCCTCGGGCCGGTTCCGCGCCAAGACGCCGCCGACTGTCCCCGGCACGAAGTCGGCCCAGGTCGTGCCGCCGCCGCCAACCGAAGCCGCGGGGGCGACGCAACTCATGTCCCCCGAGGAGCAGGCCCGCGCCGACACCGAGGCCCGCCGCGCGGCATACGGCCTCAAGCCCGAAGGTGCGGAGGAAACACCCGAGGAAAAGGCGGCAAGAGAAAAAATGCAAGGCATCATCGAGCGCGGCGACCAGGAACTCCTGGCGATCTCCGACCTGCTCGACGAGTTCAAGAAGCGCATGCCGCCCCTGCCTTCGCTCGCCAGCAAGCGCGACGACCGCGTCAGCGTCCTGATGCGCCAGGCGGAGAAGATGATCACCGAGGCGAAATACCTCGACGCCGAGCAGGCCTACCGCGCGGTGCTGGGCTGGACGCCCAACCACCCACTGGCGCGGGTCGGCCTGGTGCACGCCCAGATCGGCGCGGGCATGCTCCGCTCGGCAGACCTGAACCTGCGGGCACTGCTCAACGACAACCCGATGCTCATCGCCGTCAGATACGACCGGAAGCTCCTGCCCACCGAGGAGCGGCTCCGCTGGGTGCGGACCCAGATCGACGACATGATGGCCGGCAGGGACGAGCAACGCCCGGCCATCCTCCTGGCATACCTGGGCTATCAGTCCCGCGAGCCCAACCTGACCCGCTACGCCCTCGACATCGCACAGGCGGCCAGCCCGCGCGATCCGCTCATCACCCTCCTGCGACGTCTCTGGTTGAACTCCGACGACAGCGGCGCACCGGACCCCATCCTCGAGCCACGCAAGTGACCCCACCGCCGCAGCCCCCAATCACCCCACTCCCCGCTCAGGCGCCCGCCCCGGGGACGGCAGCAGGACCCGCGCCGACCGCTCCTGCTGCGCCGGCAACACCGCCCGCCCCGATCGCTTCACCGCCCTCGCTCACCGACTTCCTCGACCTGCCCACTCTGCAGGAGTTGCAGGACAACTTCGCCGTCCTCGCACACCTCAAGACCGTCATCCGCGACGCCCAGGGCAACCCGCTGACCGCGCCGACGGACACGACCGGCCGATCACGCAGCGACGCACTGCTCGAAGAACTCATCGGCCCGGACGACGCCGGCGAACAGCTCCACGCCCCCATCATCGTCGAGGGCCGTGAGCTGGGCTCCGTCAGCATCGAGTCCGCCGAAAGACCCGAGCACGAGCCCGACCGCGACCGGCTCATCGAGCTGTGCGAACGCCTGGGCGTGCCGCACGACCAGGTCCCCGCGCTGCTCTACGCCGCCGAGCGCGCCTTCGCCCCGCGCCGCGGCGCGGCCGTGCAGGTGCTCTTCCTGCTCGCCAATCACCTGGCGCGGCTCTGCTACCAGGAGTTCCAGCTCCGCGAGCGCGTGAACGAGCTGGCGGTGCTCAACCGCATCTCGACGTTGCTGACCGGCCACCGCGACCTGCAGCAACTGCTCGACACCGCGGCCCGCTCCTGCGCCGAGGCCATGGGCCTCAAGGCCGCCGCCATCCGGCTGCTCGACGATTCCGGGCAGGAGTTGGTCATCAAGGCGGTGCACGGCCTGTCGGCGGCCTACCTCAACAAGGGCCCGATCCTGCTCGACAACAGCCAAGTCGCCAAAACCGCGTTCTCCGGCCAGGTGGTGTACGTCGAGGACATGCTGACCGACCCGCGCGTGATCTACCCCGAGGACGCCGAACGCGAGGGGCTCTCCTCCTTCCTGGTCGCACCGATGATCTACCGGGGCCGGCCGATCGGCATCATCCAGGTTTACTCCGCCGAGCGCCGAAAGTTCAGCACCTACGACGTCAACCTGCTGCAATCGATCGCGCAGCTCACCGGCACCGCGATCGAGACCGCCCGGCTGGACGCCCAGCGCAAGGAGGCCGTCAACGTCCAGCGCCAGCTCCGCCTGGCCGCCGACGTGCAGCAGCGGATGCTCCCGGCGTCGATGCCCGAGGTCCCGCCGTTCGACATCGCGGCGCGGTACGTCCCCTCCTTCGACCTGGGCGGCGACTTCTACGACTTCATCCAGCTCGACAGCCACCTGGGCATCGCCGTCGCCGACGTGGTGGGCAAGGGCGTCGCCGCCAGCCTGCTCATGGCCTCCGTCCGCGCCAGCCTCCGCGCCTATGCCCAGGACGTGTACGACATCGACGAGGTCCTCAGCCGCGTCAACGCCGCCCTCTGTCGCGACACGCTCTCCAGCGAGTTCGTCACGCTCTTCTACGGCGTGCTCGACCCCAGCACCCTCCGACTCACATACTGCAACGCCGGCCACGAGCCCCCGCTGCTCCTCCGCAAGGGTGAGGTCATCAAGCTCGACGTCGGCGGCACCGTCGTCGGCATCGACCCGGACCACCACTACGACAAGGGGCTCATCGATCTGCTGCCCGGCGACACGCTGCTGATCTACACCGACGGCCTGTGCGACGCCCAGGACTTCAACAACCGCCGTTTCGGCCGCGAGCGCGTCCGCCAATCCCTCGTCGAGGCCGCCAAGCTCTCCGCCGGCGACGCCCTCAACCACATCCTCTGGCAGATGCGCCGCTTCGTCGGGCTCAACAAGCGCATGGACGACCTGACCATGGTCGTCATCAAGGTCAAGCCCGCCGGCAAGCCCCGCAAGGCCTGACCCCCCGGATCAATTCGCCCGTGTAAACTGACCTCCCCTCTTCCGCCGCTCGCGGCTTAGCGCTCTTCTCTTGTCTTCTCCCCGGAGAGTCCCAATGCCCGAACCCGTCGTCTTCCTCAACGACCGCCTCCTCCCCGCCTCGCAGGCGCACATCAATATCTACGACCTGGGCATCGTGCTGGGCGCGACGCTCACGGAGATGACGCGCACGTTCCACCACAAGGCGTTCCGACTCGACGACCACCTCGACCGGCTCCACCGATCGCTCAAATACGCCAACATCCACCCCGCCATCGACATCAACGCCATGCGCGCCGCGACGCTCGAACTCATCGAGAAGAACGCCTCGCTGCTCGCCGCCGATGAAGACCTGGGCGTCGTCCACTTCGTCACCCCCGGCGAGAACCAGGTCTACGCCGGCAGCGCCGCCGCCCCCGCGCGTCTCACCCCCACCGTATGCATCCACTCCTTCCCTCTCCCCTTGTCCGTCTGGCGTCCGCTTATCACCGACGGCGTGCACGTCGTCACCCCCTCCATCCGCCACGTCCCGCCGGTCTGCGTGGACCCGCGCATGAAGAACCGCTCCCGCCTGCACTGGTGGCTCGCCGATCAGCAGACCAAAACCGTGGACCCCAAGGCCATCACGCTCCTGCTCGACCTGGAGGGCAACGTCACCGAGTGCGCCGGGTCGAACTTCGTCGTCGTCAAAGACCGCACGATCTACTCGCCCAACCCCAAGAACATCCTCCTGGGCGTGAGCCTGATGACCGTGAAGGAACTCGCCCCCGCGCTGGGCCTGTCGTACGCCGAGAAAGACCTGCAGGTCTATGACGTCATGAGCGCCGACGAGGCGTGGCTCACCACCACCCCCTACTGCATCGCCCCGGCGACAAAGATCAACCACACCCCCATCGGCGACGGCAAGCCCGGCCCGTGGTTCCACAAGATGATGGACGCCTGGAGCCAATCCGTCGGCCTCGACATCCGCAGGCAGATCATCGACTCCCGCCGCTAGCCGCTCGCGGCTTAGCGTCCCCTCCCTCTTCTGCCCTACACTCTCCCCCTTGCCACCCGCCCCGCCGCAATCCGAACCCCACGACCCCTACGCGGTGCTGCGCCTCCGCGACTTCCGCCTCTTCCTCATCGGCAGCACCACCTCCTGGGTCGCGCTGATGATGCAGTCCACCACCATCGGGTGGGACATCTACGAGCGCACCGGCGAACCGCTGGCGCTGGGGCTGGTCGGGCTGGTGCAGATCATCCCCGGCGTCCTGCTCGCCCTGCCCGCGGGTCACGCCGCCGACCGTTACGACCGCCGCAAGGTTTTGCTCGTCTCACAGGCGCTGCTGCTGCTGTGTTCGGCCGGGCTGATCGCGTCGTCGGTCTGGAAACTACCGCTGATCTTCATGTACGCCTGCCTCTTCGCCGTCGGCGTGTCGCGCGCCCTGATGGGGCCCGCCAAATCCGCGCTGCTCCCCAGGCTCGTGCCGCGCGAGCTCTTCGGCCGCGCCGTCACCTGGAACAGCACCTGCTTCCAGGCCTGCGCCTTCATCGGCCCCGGGCTGGCGGGTGGGCTTATCTGGCTCACCCACGGCGCGACCACAGCCTACGTCGTCGATGCCGTCTGCACACTCGCGTTCATCGCCTCGCTGCTCTCCCTCCGCGTAGACACAAAGCCGACGGGCAACACCGAATCCATCAGTCTCGCGAGCCTCGCCGCGGGTTTTCGTTTCGTCTGGAGCCGGAAAATCCTCCTCGCCGCCATCACGCTCGACATGTTCGCCGTGCTGCTGGGCGGGGCAGTGGCGCTCATCCCGGTGTACGCCAAGGACATCCTCAGGGTCGGCCCGGCGGGCCTGGGCACGCTCAATGCCGCCCCCGCCATTGGGGCGCTGGTGATGTCCCTCGCGCTCGCCCACCGCAGGCCCATCGAAAAAGCCGGCCGGGCCCTGCTCTGGACCGTCATCGGCTTCGGCGCGGCCACCGTCGTCTTCGGCCTCTCACGCAGCTACGCCCTCTCGCTCGCCATGCTGTTCCTCACCGGCGTCTTCGACATGGTGAGCGTCGTCGTGCGGCACACGCTCGTGCAGCTCCTCGCCCCCGACGACATGCGTGGCCGCATCTCCGCGGTGAATAGCATCTTCATCGGCCTCTCCAACGAGTTGGGCGGGTTCGAGTCCGGCTTCGTCGCCACGCTCTTTGGTTCTTCGGCCAACCTGGCGCACGGCCCGACGGTCTCCGTCGTTAGCGGCGGCATAGGCACAATCCTTGTCGTGCTGCTCGTCTGGCGGCTCTGGCCGCAACTCGTGCGGTTCGGCCGCCTCGACCACACCGGTGCGCACGAAGCCGACATCCCCGGGGAAAACCCGGACGACAACGCGCCGCGCGTGGCGTGACGGCCTTTACACCAAATCGCTGAGCTTCTTCGCCTTCCCCAACTGCGGGCAGAGCTTCGCGATGTCCACCGGCTTGTTCGTCACGAACGACTTGTTCGCCGCGATGCCGATGAGGATCGACGCCGCGCCCTGACCCTGCCCCGCGTTGCGGCCCCATTTTTCCTTCGGCGGCCTGGGCGAGAAAATCTGCTCGGCGAGCAGCGGGTCCGACCCGCCGTGGCCGCCCTCGGCCTTGGGGATCTCCACCTCGTACGCCTTGCCGAACATCGGGTGAACCACGCAGCGGCTCTTCCAATTCAACTCGTGCCCCTCGGGCGATGAGGCCTTCTTGCCCTCGACCACGTGGCTGCCGTGCTCCTCGTTGTACTCCAGCCGCCCCTTCGTGCCGTTGAATGCGATGTGGAACCCCTCGCGCGGGAGAAAGGCGTTGAGCGAGTAGGTCAGCGCCACGCCCGTGCGGTATTTCACCAGCACGCTCATCGTGTCCTCGGCGGTGATGTTGTCGCCGAAAACGTTGCGGTCGCGGATGTAGCCGTCGTATTTCTCGGTCTTGTGGTAGAGGTCGAGCATGTAGCCGCCCTGCGAGCCGTCGATCTTCAGTGCGAACGGGTCGCCCTTGGTGTCGTGGCCGGTGTAGCGGTCGTACTTCACCTTCACGCCGCGTTTGCGGGCGTTTTCACGGCCGTAGAACGCGAGCTTGCCGTAGCCGAACACCTGCTGGGGCACGGCGTCGAGCCACCAGTTCACCAGGTCGAAGTGGTGCGTGGACTTGTGCACCATCAGCCCGCCGGACTTCTCCTTCTCCCGGTGCCAGCGGCGGAAGTAATCCGCGCCGTGGCTGGTGTTGAGCATGTACTCCATGTCGGCGCTGACGATCTCGCCGATCGTGCCCTTGACCAGGAGCTGCTTCACGAGCGTCGTGCCCGGCGCCCAGCGGTAATTGAACGTGACCCGCAGCCTGCGGCCGGTCGCCTTGATGGCGTCGAAGATCGCCCGGCACTTCTTGTCGTCGATCGTCATCGGCTTCTCGGTGATCGCGTCGCAGCCGAGCTTCATGGCGCGGATGATGTACTCGTGGTGGTACGCGTCCACGGTGGTGACGATGACCACGTCGGGCTTGGTCTCTTTGATCATGCGGTCGAAGTCGCCGGCGAGGTAGGTCGGCACCGCGTGGTATTTCAGCTCGTTGACCAGCCGCTTGTTGTGCCAGTCGAGCCGGCCCTGGTTGGTGTCGCACATGCCGACCAGCTCGTTGTTGGCGCTGAACCGGCTGACGATGGGGTCGATGAAGTTGACGACGCGGCCGCCGGCGCCGACGACGGCGTAGCGGGTGATCTTCTTGCTCATACAAGGCTCCTGCGCCCGCCGGGTGTGGCGGGCCGCAAATTAGAACGGCACGGCGCGGACGGGGCAAGCACCGGGCTTTCAGCCACGCCCGATCCTGAGTCCGCGAAGGGTCGGGGTCTTCGTGCATCATCGGCAGAATACAGACCCCGACGCTTCGGAAGGCCTCAGCATCGGGCGTGGCTCAATTATTCGAACACCACCATGACGTGCCCTCGGTCGTGGGTCACGCTGACCTCCGCGCGGCCGTTGTGGAACTCGAAGTCCAGGTCCACGTTCTCGGGGGCCAGGTAAGCACGGCGCGGCTTGCGGCCCAGCCGCACCGAGAGTGAGACGTTGATGAGCGGCGTCGCGTCCTCCACGATGTCCAGCGACTGCGTCCGCCGCTGCGGGGCGAAGGCCACCAGGTGGGTGATCGTCCGCTTGCCCTGCGTGGTGATGCTCGTCTCCAGGAAACTCGGCCCGCCGGCGCGGACCAATGGCTCGGGCAGCAGCCGGTCGATGCAGCGGCCGATCAGCTCGCGCAGCGGCAGGTTCCCGTGCGACGCGTAGGCCCTGAAAATCGGATAGGCGATCGTGATGCAACGCCCCTTCTGCACGGCGGCGGCGTAGCGTGAGACCTTGTCGGGCGGGGTCTGGTTGTGCGAGGAGAAGTGCCGCCAGTTTCGCTCGAAGTAGGGCTCGACGACGCGCGCCAGGGCCTGCGCCCCGCGTGCCGGCGTAAAACGGAGGCCCGGCTCGTACACGACATGGTCCGTGGCGGGAATGCC
This sequence comes from Planctomycetota bacterium, assembly GCA_021413865.1. GTDB lineage: Bacteria > Planctomycetota > Phycisphaerae > Phycisphaerales > Phycisphaeraceae > JAIOPN01. The sequence continues at coordinate 13,172 of JAIOPN010000020.1, forward strand.
CCGACCGATCTCGCGGCCGAAGCGGAGGTACGTCGTGGAGAATGGCGACTGGCCGTGCGCGACGATGCCCAGCTCGCGCATCGCCGGCTTGCCGTCGGGGCCGACCGCCGAGGGTCCGCAGACGAGCAGCGCCCCGCCGCTCTTGAGGTATTTCGTGAGCCGGGCTTTGAGCGGCGCGTCGATCGCGTGCCCCTCGGGGACGATCACCAGTTCAAACGGGGAAAGGTCCGCGTCCGTGTCCACGAAATCAAACTGGTGGCGGAGCTGCTGGAGGGCGCGGACGACGCCCTCGTTGGGCTGGCCGGGCTTGCCGATGTAGGCCGGGTCGCGGACGAAGAGCACGCCGATCTGCGTCTTGCTCTTTGCGCCGTCGCACCAGGGCTCGCACGCCTCGACGTGTTTGTAAACCGAGCCGATGAGCTCGTAGGCGGCGCGGTCGAGCACGCCGCGCGGGTGGAGCTGGTCGCCGACGCTGCACTGCGCGCCCTGGGCGAGCATCTGCGCGCACTCATACATCAGCGCCGCGCGGGGCTTGAGGCCGCCGAAATCCGCCCAGCCCTTGTGGAACCGCGCGGTCATGCCCATGTAGGGCAGGCCGAACCGGCGGACGTAACGCACGTTCATCGGGAAATACATGTAGCCCCAGCCGCCGCTGGGCAGGGCTTCGATCTCGACGTGGCGGAGGAATTTTTTCTCCACGTCGAGGTTGGAGAGCGGCCGGCTGTTGAAGGCGACGGCGATGCGCTTCCCGCCATGCGCCGATTCGATCTGTTTGAGGTAACGGCCCATGTACTGGTGCGACACCCGACGGGAATAGTCCGTGCGGTCCTCGGCGTTGTCGGGGTCGAGCCCGGCCTTGAGCATGCCGTCCACCGCCCATTTCGACACGCTCGGCTGGTCCCAGCACATGTCGAGGAAGACGCCGTCGAGCGGCTTGAACTTCTTGATGACCTCGTTGATCTGATCGGCGAGAAAATCCTGGTACGGGCTGGACATGTCCACGATGTGCCAGTGCGCCCCCAGCGAGTTGCCGCCGCCGCCGGGCGGGATGACGAGCCACTCGGGGTGCGTGTGGCCGGCGTACTCGTCGCACTGCACCGAGAGGTAGATCGGGGCGCGGATATTGTGACGCTTGAGCGCCTCGAGTTGCTCGCCGAGCAGGTCGAAGCCCTTCTTCATGCCCGGGTGGCGTGCGGGGTGTTTGGTGTCGTAGTAGAGGTGGCCGTGGTGGCACTTGCCGAAAACGGTGATGCTGTTGACCCTCGCCTCCACGAGCGTGCGTGCGAACTCGTCGGCGTCGAACTCCACGCCGACGTCGGGGATCGCTGGGCCGGTGTGGAAGTCGAGGTGGATCTGGCGGAAGGGGAGATGCATGGGGAACTCCTGGCCCGGTGAGGGGCACTCAATATAACGGGGATGATGAAGAGAAAGAGGAAGCCGTGAGCAGCTAAGACGGACGGGCGGGCTGCTGCCAGGCGGACATGCCGCCGTCGATGAGGAGCATCTGGCCGTGCACATGCTGCGCGGCGTCGCTGACGAGATAGACCGCGCCGGGGCCGCAGACGTCGGCGTCGGGGACCTGGCCGTTGGGCGTGTGGAGGCGGACCCAGTCGGCCTCTTCGGGGCGCTGGTCGATCCAGGCCGTCTGCGGCGTGCGGACCAAACCGGGGGCCAGGCCGTTGACGCGGATGTTCATCGGCGCCAGCGCGACGGCGAGCGTCTTGACCATCATCTCGACGGCCCCCTTGGAGGTGTCGTAGGCGGTGGAAACAGGCTCGGCGAGCCGGCCGTTGATCGAGCCGATCATCAGCACACGGCCCGCCGTTTTGTGCTCGACCCAGTGGTGGGCGAAGCGCTGGGTGAGGAAATAGGCGGAAGCGACGTTGAGCCGCATCGTCTTCTCGAAGCGCTCGACGGTCATGTCGAGGAACGGCACGTCGAAGTATTGCCCCGCGTTGTTGACGAGGATGTCGAGGCGCGGGTCCACGGCCAGCGCGGTGCGGAAAACACGGTCCACTGCGGTGCCCGTGTCGGCGTCGGACAAATCGCCGTCGATGAAATCCGCCTTCACCCCGGCGCGGCGGCAGCGGTCGAGCACGGATTGGGCGTCGTCGGACATCGCCCGGCCGTGGATCACCACGTCCGCGCCGGCCTGGGCGAACGCCTGCGCGATGGCGCGGCCGACGCCCTTGGTGGAGCCGGTGACGAGCGCGGCGTGGGACTTGAGGTGGATCATGGGGTCGGCTGTTACTGGGTAGTGGTTCACTCTGGACGAGCCGCGACCGTGAGGGAGCGGTTCTGCTTGCCGGGCGAAGACGGAAAACAAGAACCGCTCCCTCACGGTCGCGGCTCGTCCAAAAGCGGCTCACTCGGCCGCGGCCGGCTCGCGGGTCTGGGGCGTGTCCTTGTCGAGCAGCCAGGCGCGCGGGGCGGTGGAGCCCATGCTCAGCTTCACGGCCGGGGGCAGGGCGTGGAAAACGTCCGCCTCTTCCTTGTAGGTGTGGAGCAGCTTGAGCGTGTCGTCGCACCAGCTCATGAACGGGCTGTCGGAGCCCCACATGTACTTGCCGCCCATCATCTCGTGGATGACCTCGAGGACATGCCCGGGGCTGGTGTAGTCCGCCTCGACGCGGTCGGGCTTCTTGGCGACGGCGGAGTGCTTGCCGCGCGCCAGCCGGCAGTGCGCCAGGTGGGCCGAGCAATCGACCCAGACGTTGGGCATCTGCGCGGCCTGCTTGAGGCCGGGGGCGTAGAAGCGCAGCGAGTGGGCGAGGTTGAAGCGGATGCGTGGGAACTTCTCGGCGATCTTGATGCAGTCCATCACCTGCGACCAGGTGTCCTCGGCGTCGATCGAGGTGTGGATCAGCATGGGCAGGCGGTGCTCGGAGGCGAAGTCCATCATCGGCCGGCCCTCGCCCAGGAGCGAGATGACCGAGGAGCGGAGGATGGTGCCCTGCAGCTTGAGGCCGACGTATCGGCCCTGGAGTTTTTCGAGGTTGCGGACCTGCTGGAAGACCTGCCGCGAGGGATCGATCATCGCCAGGACGCGCAGCCGGCACTGCTTGTCGATGCGTTCGACCTCGCGGATGATCGCCTCGTTCTCGCGGTCGAAGGGGAAGCGGTGCGGGAGGAGCTCGACCTTGTTGTGGCGGGCGAAGGCGTAGGGGTCGAACGCGGAGGGCAGCGCGAAGGGGAAGACGATGGCGCGGTCGATGCGGTTGGCCTCGAGGTGTTCGAGCATGTCGCGTGCGGTGGAGGCGTAGGGCCACCAGCCGCGGAGGTAGAACGCGAAGTCGAGGCCGACGTGGTTGTGTACGTCGTAGATGAGGTCGTTCATGGCCTAGCCGCGGGACCGTCGGGATGGGAAAACCGATTCAGAGGACGCCGTACTTGCGGTACGCGGCGGTGGCCTTCATGCCGGCCTTGATCGCGTCGCGTGTGACATTCTCGGCGTGAACCTTCTCCCACGCCCGCTGGACCGCTTCCTTCTCCACCTGCTTGGGCACCACCACCACGCCGTCGGTATCCGCGAACACAAGATCACCCGGGCCGAAACGCACGCCGTCGATCTCCACCGGCACGTCGATGTCGATGACGCGCTGGCGGTTCTGGCTGTCGTAGATGCACGTGCCGCGGGCGAAGCAGGCGAAGCCCATGGCCGTCATCTTGGAGACGTCGCGCACCGCGCCGTCCACGATCGTGCCGATGCAGCCGCTGTTGCGTGCCGCCGTCGAGAGCAGTTCGCCCCAGATGCCCGAACGCATCGAGCCCCCCGCCGCCGCGATCATGATGTCGTCGGGCTTGCAGGAGTCCACGGCGATCAGTTCGAGCTCGTAGGGCTTGGGATCGACGTGGGCCATGTCGGTCCAGAGCGTGGTCTTGCACCGGCCGACGATCTTGTCCACGCCCGTCATCGGCGGGAGCTGGACGCGCGGCGACTGGTGCGTGAAACCCATCGCGTCCAGCGCATCGGCGACGACAGCCGAGTAGAGCGACTGCCGCATCATGGCCAGGGTGATCTTGGTCGTCTTGGTTGCCATCTCAGTCGTAGCGGAAGACGCCCTTGCGCCAGGCGTAGGCGAAGGCGATGATGCTGGTGAGGACGAAGAAGAGCATGCGCGAGAGGAAGAGCACGCCGTAGGGGCTGCCCTCGGCCAGGCTCGGGAAGACCGACGCCCAGGGGTAGAGGAAAACGATCTCGACGTCGAAGACCAGGAAGGTCATGGCGACGATGTAGAAGCGGACATTGAAGCGGCGCTTGGCGGAGCCGATCGGGTTCATGCCCGACTCGTACACCATGCCCTTGACCTTGCCGTGACGCGACGGGCCCAGGACGGTCGAGAGGGCGACGTTTGCCACGCCGAACCCGATGGCCATGAGCAGGAGGATGCCCACCGGGGCGTACAAACCGAACTCGGAAACGGCGAGTGTGATGGTGGTCATGGTGAAGAGGAATAGTTTAGCGACGGGCGGGGGCGATGCAATTGGCTGGAAAATGGTGCGAAAAAAAAGACCCGGCGCTTGCGCGCCGGGTCTTTCGATATCCAGATGGTCATTCGATCAGTTCAGGGTCTTCTCGCCCTTCTTCCAGTCGCAGGGGCAGAGCTTCTCGGTCTGGAGGGCGTCCAGGACGCGGACGACTTCCTCGACGTTACGGCCGATGGCCGTGTCGTTCACGCTGGCCCAACGGACGTTGCCCTTGGGGTCGATGATGAACGTGCCGCGGAGGGCGATGCCCTTCTCGGGCAGGAGGACGCCGTAGTCCATGCTGATCCGCTTGGTGATGTCGGCGAGCATGGCGTGCTTGAGGCCCTTGAGGTCCTTGTGCGACGCGCACCAGCCCTTGTGGGAGTACTGGCTGTCGATGGAGCAGGCCACGACCTCGGCGCCGCGGTCCTTGAAGTCGCCGACGTGCTTGTCGAAGGTGACGATCTCCGTCGGGCAGACGAAGGTGAAGTCGAGGGGGTAGAAGTAGAGGACGAGCCACTTGTCCTTGTAGTCATCCAGCGAGACTTCCTTGAAGGAGTCGTTGCTGGCGAGGTAAGCCTGGGCCTTGAACTTGGGGGCTGGTGATCCGACCTGGACTGCCATGGAAAAGCTCCTGTGAGACCGGGTGGGGTTGGCGGTTGAATGGGCCGTGGCACACGCCTCGGTCCTGCCTTCTCCACTTGGGGTTGGACATCGTACCTTGGAACTATTCTAATTTCTAGTATTCCGGTAAAATCTCCATGCGATACATCAAGAATGCTGTAGCCGGGCGACGGCGGTGTTGATTGCGGGCAACAACCGGTGCGGGCGGCATGGGCCAGCTCTAAAAAAGCCAGCCACCAATATGATATAATTCATTGAAATATATGTACTTGAATCAATTGTCCGGACCCCTGTTCCGGACGGCACACGCTTCGCCACCTCCCGGGTATGGCTACTCACCGCTTCCACTACGCCCTGCTTGGAGTCGCCCTCTTGCTCGCAACGGGGCTCACGGGTTGTTCTTCCAGCCAGACGGTCTGGGACGAATACAACCCGCACCCGGAGCAACGTGAGTTCCCCAATCCTCGCCCACTGGCGACCGATTCCCAACGCCTCTGCAAGACGATCGAGCAAGCCAGCTACGACCCCGAAACGCTGCCCTGGTACGCCGCCCGCAACGACCACCGTCTCGCCACCTACGCCGGACACCAGACGCCGACCTACGAGCAATCCGCCACGCTCACCTACGACCGTCAGTCCAGCAGCAACGGCCGCGTGTACGACCACTTCAACAGCACGACCTACCGCTCCAGCGTCAGGGAGACCGTGCGCTGAAGGTGCGGCGCGGCTAAGTTTTCCCGCACGCCAACGCCGCTCCCCGCCGTGTGTAGAATCCTGCGCATGGTCGGCGCTTCCGGCACAACCAGCGACACCCACGTCATCGACGAGCTCCGCGCCGTCGTGGGCCAGACCGGTCTGATCTGCGACCCCAACCAGATGCGCATCTATGAGTGCGACGGCTTCACGGTCGCCAAGGGCATGCCCACGGCCGTGGTCTTCCCCACCGACACCGATCAGGTCTCGCGCTGCGTGAAAATCCTGGCGCGGCACGGCGTGGCGATCATCCCGCGCGGCAGCGGCACGGGCCTGGCCGGCGGCTGCGTGGCGTTCGGCTCGGGCGTGCTCGTCTCCACCACGCGCATGAGCCGCATCGAATCCATCGACCTGGCCAACCGCGTCGCCGTCGTGCAGGCGGGCGTGCGCAACACCGCGCTCTCCGACGCCATCGCAACCTCCGGCCTGCACTTCTCGCCCGATCCCTCCAGCCAACGCGCCTCCACCATCGGCGGCAACGCCGCCACCAACGCCGGCGGCATCAACACCCTCAAGCACGGCGTCACCACCAACCACATCCTGGGTGTCGAGATGGTCATGCCCGACGGCTCCATCCTCCAGACCCGCGCCAAGGGCTTGTGCGACGGCATCGGCGCGGACCTCGCCGCCCTCATCTGCGGCTCCGAGGGCACGCTGGGCATCATCACCCGGCTCTGGTGCAGGCTCACGCCAAAACCCCGCTATTTCCGCACGTTTTACGCCGTCTTCGAGTCCACCCACGACTGCTGCAAGACCGTCAGCGACGTCGTCGCCTCGGGCATCGTCCCCACCTCCATGGAGGTGATGGACGGCCAGATGATCCGCGTGGTCGAGGACGCGTTCCACTACGGCTTCCCCACCGACGCGCAGTCGCTGCTCCTCTTGGAGATCGACGGGATCGACCAGGTGCTCGACGAGCAGATGCGGGCGATCATCGCCATCGCCGAGGGCAACCGGGCGCGGAATATCAAGCAGTGCTCCGACCCCGTCCGCCGCGCGGAGCTCTGGTCGGCACGCAAGCGTGCCTTCGGCGCGATCGGCCGGATCAGCCACAGCTACTGCACGCAGGACGCCTGCGTGCCGCGCTCCAAGCTGCCTGAGGTGATGGAGACCGTCGCGCGGATCGGGAAGAAGTACGACCTGCGCATCCCCAACGTCTTCCACGCCGGCGATGGCAACATCCACCCGATCCTCCTCTTCGACGAGGCCGACCCCGAGCAGGTCCAGCGCATCCTCCTGGCCAGCAAGGAAATCCTCGAATACTGCATCGAGATCGGTGGGGCGCTCACGGGCGAACACGGCGTGGGTGTCGAGAAGCTCCACCTCATGCCCAAGATGTTCAACGCCGCCACGCTGCGGCTCTTCCTCGACGTCAAAAAAACCTTTGACCCCCACCAACTCGTCAACGACGCCAAGCTCATCCCCAGCGACAAACTCAACATCGAATTGCTCAAGCCCTCCTCGATGAATATCCCCGGAGGGGCGCTCTGACCCGCACCGACATGCTCACCGCGACACCCGCCATCCAGACCCGCACGCCCGACGAGCTCGCCGCCGCCGTGCGCCAAAGCCGTGAGACCGCGACGCCGCTGGTGGATTACGGCGTGGCGCACCGCGGCGTCGGCAACCCCCCGCCCGAAAGCCACACGCCGCTGAAACAGTGCGCCAGCGCCCGCGGCGGCGTCATCGAGCACTACGACCGCGACATGGCGATCCGCGTCGCCTCCGCCATCACCGTCGCCGACCTGCATGCCGCCCTCCGCCCCACCGGCCAGTTCGTCCCCATCGACGCCGACCCCGACCTCACCCTCGGCGAGATCATCAACCACAATGTTTACGGCGCGCTCCGCGTCGGCTACGGCTCCATCCGCGACCTGCTCCTGGGCCTGCGCTTCATCGACGGTAACGGCGACGACATCCACGTCGGCGGACGCACCGTCAAGAACGTCGCCGGTTTTGACATGACGCGACTCCTCGTCGGCGCGCTGGGCGAATTGGGTGTCGTGTACGAGGCCACGCTCCGAACCTACGCCATCCCCGAGCAGATCATCGTGGTCGATGTGCAGCTCGACGACCCGACGCGCATCGACAACCGCCTGACCGACCTGCTGCTGGCCAGCGCCGCCCCCACGGCCATGTCGATCGCCAACCTCACCGGCAAGTGGATGGTCCGCATGGGCTATTTCGGCAAACCCGCCGGCTGCCTCGCGCAGCTCCGCTCCCTCGAAACCTTCCTCGACACAATCCCAGGGGCTCGCATCGCCGGCCATGGCCCGATGACGCTCGACGGCGAGCTTGACGAGATACACGCCCGCCGATCGTGGCGGCGCACGGCATCGTCACTCGTGAAATTGGTCGTCCCCCCCGCCGCCACCGGGAAGGTCTGCTGGGAACTGGCCGAAACCATGACGGGCGTCAGCATCCACGTCGCCGCATACCCGGTGCACGGCTGCATCTTCGCCGGCGGTGATCTCAACGCCCACGAAACCGAGCGGCTCGGCCGGCTCGCGGACGAGCTCTGCGTGCTGCACCACGGCCTGCGCGTCTGGTACAACCGCCCCGCCGGCGCGGAACACCTCGCGCCCTTTGCCCCGCCGCAGGATGACTGGTCTCTCATGGCGAAACTCAAACAGACGATCGACCCGCGATGGATTCTGAACCCGGGCAGATTGCTCACGCCACCCACGGAGGCATACCCGCGATGACCTCCGCGCTCCATCCCGCCCGCGTGGTCTCCGGTCTCGGTGACGCCGCGACAGATGGCCACGCCCCCGCGGCCCATGCGCTCCATGTCCTGGACCTTGACCCGCGCACCTACGCCCGCGCCCTGGACTGTGTGCACTGCGGCCTCTGCCTGCCCGCCTGCCCGACCTACACGGAGACGGGCCTCGAAGCGGACTCGCCGCGCGGACGCATCATGCTCATGAAGGGGATGGCCGACGGCCAGATCGAGGCCAGCGATTCCGTCCTCGAGCACTTGGACCTCTGCCTCGACTGCCGCGCCTGCGAGACCGCCTGCCCATCGGGCGTGGTCTATCACGAGCTGATCGAGGAGACCCGCGCCAGGCTCAACACCGCACGGCCCAAGGGCTTCACCGACCGCGTCGTCGAGGCGATGTTCCTCCACGTCTTCACGCACCCGCTGCGGCTCAAGCTCGCGCTGCTGCCGGCGCGGCTGCTCCAGAAGTTCGGCCTGTGGCGCGGGATCACGGAGTCGCGGCTGTCGCGTAGCCTGCCGCCGCAGCTCGACAAGATGCAGACCATGCTGCCCAACCGCGGGCCGATGTGGGAGAAGCCGCTCGATGAGTTCTACCCCGCGCAGGCGCCCGACGGCGTGCGCAAGGCGCGGGTGGCGTTCCTGGCCGGGTGCGTCGGCAGCGTGCTCTTCCAGCACGTCAACCGCATGACCATCCGCCTGCTCCAGCACGCCGGCTGTGACGTCATCGTGCCGAGATCGCAGGTCTGCTGCGGCGCGATCCACCACCACGCCGGCCGGGTCGATGACGCGATGAACTTCGCCCGCCTCAACATCGACGCGCTCACCCCCAAAGACGGGCCGGTCGATTTCGTCGTCAACAACATCTCCGGCTGCGGCGCGATGCTCAAGGATTACGCCCACCTGCTGCGCGACGACCCCGCGTACGGCCCGCGCGCCGCGGCGTTCACGCAGAAGACCCGCGACATCAGCCAGATGCTCGTCGAGCTCAAACCCGCCATGCCCCAGCACGCGCTCGACCGCACCGTCACGTATCACGACGCCTGCCACCTGGCGCACGGCCAGAAGGTGACCGCCGCCCCGCGTGAACTGCTCTCGTGGATCAAGGGGCTCAAGGTCGTCCCGCTGCGCGAGTCCGACATGTGCTGCGGCGCCGCGGGGACGTACAACCTCACCCAGCCCGCGATGGCACGCGACCTGGCGGAGCGCAAGGTGCACCACATCGAAGCGACCGGCACGCGGGTCTGCGTCACGGGCAACGTCGGCTGCGCGATGCAGATCCAGTCCGAGGCCGACCGTTTGGGTGTGGAACTCCACGTCGCCCACCCCGTCGCGCTGCTGCACGAGGCGTATTTCGGCGAGGCGGGGTGATCTGCTGGCTCCACTCTCTTTCCCCGCACCAAGCCCGATGACGAGTCCGCGAGTCGTCGGGGTCTTGGGTCCATCTCACGCTAAATACGGACCCCGACGCTTCGGAAGACCTCAGCATCGGGCTTGGTTGGGATTACATCCCCCATCCGCTGGTATCCTGATCCCACACCACGAACCATCGGGACACCGCCCATGTCACGCCCCAATATCCGAGTCGAATTACAACCCTCCGGTCCGCGCCCGCGCGAGGATTTTTTCGCGCCAGCGGCGCTGCTGGGCTGCCGGCCTGTTCCTCGGCTTGGCCTGGGCACGGCGGGCCTGGCCGGCATCTGGGGCCCGGTGAAGCGGGATGAATCGATCCAGGTGCTGCACGAGTCGTGGCGGCAGGGCCACCTGCTGACCGACACCTCGCCCAATTACGCCGACGCGGAGGTCGTGCTCGGCGAGGCGCTGGCGTCTTGGAAGGGCGAGGCCCCGGTGCTGCTCACCAAGCTCGAGGGCTACGACCACTACGCCCCGCCCGCGTTCGCCGCCGACTGGGCCGCTTCGATGATAAAACAGTTCGAGGAGAGCACGAGACGCTTCGGCGGGCGGAAGATCGACGGCCTGGCGATGCACGACCCCGACGCGGCCCACCCCCTTTTCCAGCCGGCGTGCGCCGAGTTCCTCCGCCTCTGCCTGAACAACCGCAAGATCGGCTGCGCCGGAATGGGCGGCGGCGGGCCCCACCTGCAGGCCGCGCACCTCTCGCACCCGCTGCTGAGCTACATCATCACCTTCAAGCGCGTCTCGGCGGTCACGCTGCAGGGGATGACCGACGTCGTGCCCGCGGCGCGGCACGCCGGCGCGAAGGTGATCGTCGCCAGCCCGGCGATGATGGGGCTGCTCGGGTCGAAGTACGGGGAGTTCATCGTCACGCCCCCGCCGCACCTCGACGCGGTCTTCGTCACGCGCGCGAAAAAAGTGAAGGCGATGGCGGACGCGGCCGGGCTGCCGCTCTCGCGGCTGGCGCTGCGGTTCGTGCTGTCGATCCCCGTGGTGGATTTCGTGCTCACCGGCGCCTGCACGCCCGCCGAGTGGGCCGACAGCAAGCTCGCCTACGACGAGGGGCCGCTGCCGGCGGACCTGTACCGCTCCGTCTGGCGGGCGGCGACGGAGGGCGAGGAGCCCTATTCCGGCGGGTGAACCGCTTGAGGCGTGATAGAATGGTGCCGTTCCCCTCTCACGGGGCATTTCTTCGATGGACCCCATCCGCGCGGTGCTCTTCGATTTCGGCGACACGCTGATCCGGTTCGGCGACGTCGATCGGTCCGCGCTGTTCCGACGCGCGGCGGAACGGACCTACCAGATGTGGGCGCAGCGACAGGAGCGCATGCCCGGCTTCGAGCGGTACTACCTGCACCAGTGGTTCGCCATCCGCTGGGGCTACGTCAAGCTCAAGCTCATGCACCGGGAGGCGGACGCGATGCACTCCATCCGCCGGGCGTGCCGCAAGCTCTGGCTCAATGCACCGGAGGATTTCTTCGACGAGCTGGCGTGGAACTGGTACCGCCCGCTGGCGGAGGTTGCGGACCTGGAGCCCGGCACGCGCGAGACGCTCGCCGACCTGCGCCGGCGGGGCTACCGCATGGCCATCGTGAGCAACACCTTCGTCCCCGGCTTCGTCATCGACCGCCACTTGGGTGAGCTGGGGCTGCTGGAGTTCTTCCCGCAGCGGGTGTACTCGTGCGACGTGGGCTACCGCAAGCCGGACAGGCGGATCTTCCACGAGGCGCTGGGCCGCGTGGGCGTGAGGCCGGATGAGGCGGTGTTCGTCGGCGACCTGCTCGACGCGGATGTGGAGGGCGCTCGCCGCGCGGGGATGCGGGCGGTGTGGAAACGCAACGGCACGGCCGGCGGAGAGCACCCCGATTCCAAAACGGCCATCGACAGCATCGCCGAGTTGCCCGCCGCGCTGCACCGCCTCACCCGCGTCGCGGTGGGGTGAGCCGGCCTGTAAATGCGAAGAACGTCGGCAAAAAAACCGCCCTCTGACGAGGGCGGTTGGGTGTGGCTGTGATGTACCTGCGTCGGTCTCAGGCCCTGCGGCGGCGGCGTGTCAGCAGGAGCGAGCCGGCGCCCAGCAGCATGATGGAGGTCGGCTCGGGGGTGGAGGTCACGATCAGCGTGAAATCGCTGTTATGGTCGAGCACGGCCCAGACGGTGTTGGCGACGGTGTCGATACCCCAGTCGTTCAGGGCGAAGCTGTTGCCCGACTTGGCGCCGTGGCTGCCGACGGTGCCCGAGAAGTAGGTGTTATAGCTGGCCAGGACCGGGGTGCCGATGAGGGAGTACGTTGAGTTACCCGTGACGGCGTTCACCCACGAGCCGTTGTCCCAACCCAGATAGATCAGACCGGCCGCGGCCATGCCCGAGTCGAGCGGGAGCGCGGAGTTCATCTGCATCACGAAGGTCTGGCTGCCCGGCGTGGGGGAGAGGCCTGAGAGTGACACGACATCGCTGTAGGCGTTGATGCCGGTGGCCCAGTTCGTGGTGATGGTGCGCTGGGTGTTGAGGACGCCCGCGAGGAAGCTGGCGTTGGTGTTGAGTGCGAAATTACTGTTGCCCGAGAAGCCCGCCAGCGCGGTGCCCGAGGCCAGGGTCGATGTCTGGCTGCCCTGGTTGGTGCTGACGGTGCCGGTCACGTCGATGCTGAAGGTGGACAGGTCGCCGGGGCCGGTGCCGACGATGGACTGGTCGGCGTGCTCGAACCCGAGGGAGTAGGTCGCCGAGTAGCTGCCGTTTAGGGCGTTGCCGAAACTGGGGGAGGCGTTGACCGCGGAGTTCTGGTTGATGACGGTGCCCGAGACGCCGGCGGAGAGGGTGAAGCTCATCACGTTGGCGCCGCCCGTGAGGGTCATGGTCTTGAGTCGAGCCGCGGCGCGCTGAGGACCAACACCACCATCGATGTCGGCGGCCAGGTTGCTGATGTTGATAGAGGTACCGCCGGTGACGCTCAGCGACGCGGCCTGGTAAACCTGGGTGGCGTAGTTGATCGTCGTGTCCGCGTAGGGCACCGTGTCGCCGACAGCGCCGGCCTCGGCGCTGGTCACCGTGACGCCGATGCTGCCGCTCTTGGCACCCGAGGTGTTGAACTTCAGGTTACGCGTGCCGCCGGTGACGATGCCGCCGGGACCGCCGAACACCGTGCCCGTGCCGCCGGTGATCTGGGCGCCGTCTCCGTTAGCGGCCGCGGTCTGGGAGACATTGACGCGGGTGTTGTTGTTGTCGTTGCCGACGGAGGAGTCGGTGGTCAGACCGATCGACGTGGTGGTGTTGACAAGGATCTTGGCGGGCGCGGAGGCGGCGGTGACAGAGCGCTGGGCGATCACCGTGGCGTCCAGGGTGAGCACGGCGTCGTCGTTGTTCGAGGTCGTGTTGTGGACGGTATACGTGAAGTTCTTGACGCCCGTGGTGGCCGTGCCGTTGGCGTTGTTGACAAGGTTCGTCGTGATGAGGGCCTGCGAACCCTCGGTGTCGTACAGGGTGCCCGAGCCGGGCGAACCGAAGATACCGTTGTTGTTCGCGGCCGCGGTGTAGCTCGCGGCGATGTTGCCCGCGTTGATCAGGGTGGGCACCGTGAGCAGCGTCGGCGTGGCGCCCTGCATCACGCGACCGAAACTGGCCGAGTTGATGTCGAGGCTGAGCACCCCTGCGATCGGGTTGTTGTAGGTCACGACCAAGTCGCCGCTGTTCGATCCGATGTTGATCGTCTTGACGCCGGGGGCATTGGTAAACGTAAGGGCGTTGCCGCCCAGGGTGGCCGAGGCGATATTTTTGCCGACGTTGTAGAAAGAGATCGTGGTGTTGGCGGACAGGTCGTCGGTGGAAACGGTGCCCTTGTAGGTATTAGTGACTCCGCCCACGCCCGTGTCGTAGAGCAGGCTCATCGTCAGGGGCTGGCTGGCGAGGAGGAGTTTCGTGTTGCCGCCGCCGCCGCTGTTGATAAACGTGCCGCGCGACATCATGACGCTGTCAAGGGCTGACGTGGCGTAATTGCGGCGGAGGTAGGAGTATTGACCGTTACTGCTCAGAGCACCGGAGTCGATGGAGACATTTAATCCGGCGGTGGTAAGCAGGACGGCGGCGCTGGTCTGGGAGATGTGCCAGTCTACCCAGTTAATGGGATTCGGGACGATGTTGGGTGTGGGGCTCACCTTGGCGGCGGCGTAGTCGGTGCCGGAGAGCGGGGTGACCTCCCACTTGCTGGCGTCATTGAATGCACCGGTTTCGAAGAGCGTCAGGAAGGCTGTGCGGCTCTGATTGGTTGTCTGGATTCTGAAGCGTTGAGTCTGGGTAAACCCAGCATAGTTAACGACCTGCCACGACGTGTTCTGAACAATTGCGTCCATCGTAGTGCTGGCGACGATGTGGGCGATCACTTGGCCGTTCTGAGCCAGATCGTAAACCGAGCCGGCAGGCCGATTATTGATGTAGCCAGTATCCCCAGGGTTAAGTGGCAAGCCGCCAGCGCTAGATGTTGTGCCGTGGTAGTTGTTCACCGACCAGCGGATCTCCTTGAGAGTCGCTGAGTCGGTGATGATGGCCGTGTTGGACGTCATCGACTTGCCGATGAGGTTGAGGGCAAAGTCGCTGTTTGTGACGCCCGAGACACGCGTCGACCGAGCCGAGTCGGTCATGACCATATAGCCATTGTTTGTCGAAGTCTCGTTGACCATACCGATGGACCGGCGTTCCTCGGTGCCTTGCCCCGTGGCACCCGAACCACCATAAGTCGCTTTGAGGGTGGAGAAGTCCATCACACCCTTGAACGACCCTCGCTCGTTGGAATCCAAGCGACCGGTGGTGGTGATGGTGTTGCCCGCGTTAGTCTGAGAAGTGGCGGTCGTGCCTTGGCCGTAGTTTGTGGAAGCCAGTGACACGGATGTTGTAGTATTGCGGGCAAGCAGAACGTTGTGCTCAAGGGCCCCTGTGGTGTTGGGCATGGAGCCGCCCGGGGCGTTCGGGTAAACGGGGTCACCAAAAGCCGTAGAACGGTTGTAGCCCGGCTCGACCAGAACCTCGAACCCATTGGCAGCCAAAACAATCGCGCCCGTGTCATTGTGGGCATAGCCGGCCGTGCTGGCACCGTCGATACCGCCCATCATTGACAGGTAGTTGCTGGTGGTTGACCAGTCGTTCTTGAAAACCGTGGTGTTAGATGTCCCGTTGGCACCAGAAATGGACTTATTCAGGTACGTCGGCGACCAATTGGGCTGGGCGGCCCCCACAGACCAGTTGGTGTTGATGATGAAGTCTGCACCCGGGTATTGGTCGCCACTGTTGTTTGTGTTGGCATAGCTCGACCATGGAAAACCGGCACCAATGCGGTTAAGATTCCAGTGCACGGCGGCGATGATGTTGGTGTCGGTGATGCTGCGGGTGAGTTGCGCCAGGCCCATGCCCATCTCTTCACTGTTGTGGGCGGTGGACGACACGCCGTTGGGCAGCATGATGTTAAGGCTGTATTTGGTGAGTTCCGTAATCGCGGCGGTGTACTGGGCTGACCCGGTGGCGTCACCCCCAACGTTGGCGTAGGCGTGCGCGACCTGGGGGAGGTTGGTGATGGTGTAGTTGAGATAGCGCTGGCCGTCGGCGAAATAGCCATCGTTCGTGGTGACGTTCTGGAAAGAGGTCGCGATGGCCCCCAGCCGGGAGTTAAGCTCAGTATTGTTCCCGCTGACGGCCATGGCGTAGTAGCCCCACTGGCCGCCGACCTTGACGCCCTGATTGCCGGCCGTGTTTAGCGCGGTGCCCCTAAGGCCGAAGACGTTGCTGTTGAGCCGAGTGGTGATGGTGGATCGTGAGGCCGCGGAGAGGTATGGGTTGATGAGATCGTAGGCGACGACATACCCGCTCAGGGCCTCGGCGCGGGAAAGCCCGTCTCCCCCATTTATGTTGGCGTAGGTGCCGAGGATGGAGACAACGTCCAAGAAGTCCTGCTGGGTGGTGCTCGGGGAGGCCTGCATGAGCCATCGCAAGGCCCGCGCCTGGGCGATACCCGCCTGCTGGCCGGCGTTATTGACGGAGGTTGGCACTGAGAACAGTGGGGGGGGCGCTGGCATAGCCGTCGTCCCCGCGTACTGGGTGGTGACATTCGCAAAACTCGTAGCGCTGCCTTTGAACGCCGTAAAGGACGCCTGATTGGCCGCGGGGACGGTGCTTATGTTGTTCCAATAGCCTCTGAGTTGCGTGATTTCATCCGAGTTGAGGAGCACCGTGTTGGTTGGGGCGGTGATGGAAGTGCCCGGGTGCGTTGAAGGCAATGGGAGATAGACCTGGGCATGAACCATAGCCGGGGTCAAAAGGCAGGCCCCAATAAAAGCCAATGCCACTCGGTTGAGAGCGGGTTTGATGCGGGATTTGTGGCGAGTCAAGCTTCTTTTCCCTTCCAAAACCCCACGACGCACAACAATCGGGGAAGGCTAAAACGCGAAAATAAATGGTCGTAATTTACCTCATGCCAACGCCGTGTCAATGGAAAATCAAGGTCCTGCTCACAATTCGCTAATCCGTTGTCCGCGAAGGCCCTCCGCGTCGCGACATTTCCAATGCTGCCGTAGAGAACATGATAAAACGATAGATTTGGCGATTGATCCATCATTGTCACGCAGACCGCTTTGCACACATGAGTTACGAGAGCGCCTCGCGCGAACAACCTCCCGGTGGCGGTGGGGCCTCCCCGGCGAACCCGTGATGTCTGGAGCTGCGAACCCAACCAAGCCGACTCGTAGGAATCATTGTGGAAAACTCCCGCCGGCTTAGGTCAACCACCCCATTCATACGCCCACGGCACCTCAAAAACGGGTGTCGGCGTGAACCCTGTTCCCCTAAACCCGGCCGTAGATGTTCAATTCCCGGCCTGCCCGCCGCGAAGATCAACGCTATGATGTCCCGCGTTTTCAATCGCCGATACGCCGATACATGGATGGCCCCACCACCCGCTCACCAAGGACGAGAGCCAAGAGCATGACCCTCCCCTCCCACCCCCACTCAACGATCAACCCCATGAGCCACCCGTCCCATTTCGAACACCCCCTGGCCCGTTTCCAATCCTCGCTCAACGCCGCGGCAGCCCCCTACCAGCGTTACCGCGAGATGACCATCGACGAGATGCTGCTGGAAAACCGCATCATCTTCCTGGTGGGGGAGATCAACTACGGGTCGGCCACGGGCATCATCATGCGGCTGCTGCACCTGCAGAACCAGAAGCAGGGCATGGACATCAACCTCTACATCAACTCCCCCGGCGGCAGCGTGGATGACACACTGGCGATCTACGACACCATGAAGTTCCTCAACTGCGACGTCGCCACCTACTGCATCGGCCGGGCGCAGTCTGGCGGGGCGATCGTCCTGGCGGCGGGCACCAAGGGCAAGCGCTACATCCTGCCCCACGCGCGGGTGATGATCCACCAGCCCTACGGCGGGGTGTATGGCCAGACCACCGACGTGCAGATCCAGGCCGAGGAAATCCTCAAGGCCAAGCGGCAGATCAACGAGTTGCTCGGCGAGCACACCGGCAAGACCCCCGAGCAGGTCGAGATCGACTCGGAGCGCGACCGCTTCTTCTCCGCGGAGGAAGCCAAGGCGTACGGCCTGGTGGACGAGGTGCTGGTCAAGCACGTCACGCCCAAGGTGCAGTTGCCCGCGTGAGACGCGCGGCGTCCAGCCCAAAATATAGAACACGTCACGCGCGGCCGGTGAAGCGCAGGCCGCCCGTGGGCTCCATCGCCGGCACTTCCACCGGGCGGGCGGCGGCCGTCTGCTCGTACACCGATTGCAACGATTGGCAGTAGCGCTGGCGTGAGAAGAACGAATACGCCTCGTGGCGGGCGGTGTCGCGCAGCTTCCACGCCAGGTGCGTGTCGTCGATGAGTTGCCGCACCTTGGTGGAGAGCGCCCCGCGGGCGCCGGGCTTGACGAGCAGCGCGGAGTGGCGGTCCTCGAGCACCTCGCTGACGGCGTAGGTCGCCTCGCCGACGATCGGGATGTTGGACGCCATCGCCCAGAGGAGCGAGAGCCCCCCGCCGGCGTCGCCGACCGCCAGCGCCGCGTCGCACCCCGGCAGCACACTCCAGGGCTGCGTGAGGCGATGCTCCTGGATGAGGATTCCCGCGCGGCCGACGTCGCGGTGGACCTGCTCGGCCCGCCTCCGCCGGTGCTGGTCCGGGTGTGCCAGCAGGATCAGCCTCGGGTGGCCCGGCCGCGTCAGGTCGTAGCTCTCCTCCGCCAGGCCCACCGCCATCGTGGCGTACCAGGCATCCGCGGCGCGGGGCGGATCGCTCAGCAGCGCCACCACCTTCACGTCGTCCGACTCCACGCCCCACGATTCCCGCAGCGCGCGCCGGTCCGCGCGCAGGGCACGCCCCATGTCCAGGCCCGGCCGCAGCACGTGGACGCGCTCCTCCGGCAGCCCGCCGCTGAGCACCGCGCGGCGGATCGTCGAGCTGATGGCCAGGATCACGGCGCGGCCGGCGTCGCCCGTGCCCACCAGCACGCGCAGCCAGCGCACATCGTCGGCGGTCGGCGTTGTCGTCAGGGTCAGGATGCGTGGCGTCCGCCGGCGCGCAAGGCTCGCCAGCGTGA
Source organism: Planctomycetota bacterium (assembly GCA_021413865.1). Classification (GTDB taxonomy): domain Bacteria; phylum Planctomycetota; class Phycisphaerae; order Phycisphaerales; family Phycisphaeraceae; genus JAIOPN01. Next base: position 31,731 of record JAIOPN010000020.1, read on the forward strand.
ACGCGCCGATCGACCAGCAGTGGATCAGGTCCACATCCCCGATGCGCCGCAGCGCCGCGGTCGCCCCGGGCCAGCCCAGCACCGCGCGGCCCCAGGGCACGCCGACCCGCTGGGCATCCGTCACGCCCGCGGCCACCGCCTCGCGCCCCAGCGACGACCCACCCAACAGCAAAACATGTTGCTCGGTCCGCCCCAGCCGGCCCAACGACTCGGCGAGCAGCGCCAGCGTCGTCCCCGACGGCTGCGGACCGGCGTCATCTATCAGGTGGAGCACACGCATGCGTGATTCAGAAAAAGATCAGGGGAAAAGCCCGCGGCACCGCCGGCGGAACGCCCGCTAATCCTCGAACGGCTCGCCCGGCCTGCGCGCCTGGTAGCTGGTGAACACCCGCGCCACGTCACGCCCCGCCCGCTTGGCCAGGAGACGCATCCCCCGCGCCGTCTCCAGCTCCGCGTCGTCCGCGACCGCCTTGTAGAACAACTGGCTCTGCACCGGGTACCCCCGTGTCGCCGTCGCCACGTCCGCGGCCTCGCCGGAGTCCAGCGGCGGGAAAACACGCTTGCCCGACACCGCGTCGATCAGCTTGACGCGCACCACCATCGACGGGCGGTACGCGCCGGGGTCCTGGTTGAAATCGACGCCCCCGACCTCGACGCCGATCACCTGCTCCGCGCCCATGTCGCGCGCCAGCCGAACCAACGGCACCTTCGCCCCCGCGGGCCCAAGTTCCGCCATGTGCAGCGCCAGCTTCGCCGGGTCGATCACGGACCCCTTCTCGAAGGCCTTGTTGTTTTCCAGCTCCAGCTTCACGTTCGCGGCGATCACGCCCGCCGTCCCCGGGTCGCTCAGCAGACCCGTGGGGTCATCGACGACCACGAGCGTCGTGCGGTCGGGCAGCTTGTAGATCGGTTTGACCTTCCCCTCGAACGGCTGCGCCGCCATGGCGAACAACGCGCAGCCCGTGAGCTGCGTCACCGCCGCGACCGCCAGCGCCGCCGCGGCCACCACTCTGAACACCGGCGACGATCGGGACGCGTCTCTCACTTCACCACCTTCTTGTGGTCGTGGAACAGATTGCTCGCACGCGCGGCGAAGAGCTTCATCATTCCCGCCTGGATGGCCTGGTCGTCGGCGTCCAGCACGCCGATCCGCTCGTCCGCGGGGAACGACGCCTCCGCCTTGGTCGAGTAAACGAGGTTGTCCGGGTTTTTCGTGTCCGCCTCGGCGACGCTCACGCCGGCGACGATCGTGCCCTTCCAGACGTTGCTGTTGCCCGGCTCGTGCGTCGAGAACTCGGTCAGGTCGATGTACACCAGCCGATCCACGTTGAGCCGGCGGAGCATGTCGCCATAGGTCAGCGTGTTCCAGTATGGATTCTCCAACTGGAACTTGGCGACCTTGCCGGGGTCCGTCAGCGTGATGCCGGGGATGTCCTGCGCCAATTGCGCCGAGACGGCGCGGCCGATGCGCTCCTGCACGCCCGGGTGGGAGAAGAGCGTCATCTCGTCGGCGGCGACGAGCACGGCCGTCCGCTTGCCGTCCAGGCCGCGGTAGTCCGCGTCCACGGCGACGGTCTTGGCTTTATCGCCGCCGGCGACGCCCTGGGCGATGTACTCGCCGTACTTGCAGCCGACCACGGCCACGCACATCAGCGCGAGCACCGCCGCGGCCGACCACCGACACGCACGACCGGAACGCATGGTTGTCATCAGGTTGGGGTCCCGCACACGACGATGATTTTGTACACCCACGCCGCCAGCACGAACAGGCCGAACACCAGCACCGTGCGCGGCCGCCACAGGAGTTGCCCCACCGGCGGGGGCTTCACGCCCGTCACCGCCACGTAAAGCCCGACCAGCACCGCGGCGGCGGTCAGCACCGCCAGCACCGCGCCCGCCGGCTGCGTCACGAACGATCGCCACAGGTTGCCCCGCACCGCGTGCGCGAACGCGGTCGTCATGCCGCAGGTCGCGCAGGGAATCCCGGTCACGGCGTGGAACCCGCATTTCATCATGCCCAGTTGTGTGTGGCTGCCCATCCCGCTGGCATCCGGCGTGATGTATCTCGCCACGCCCAGCAGCGCCGCGCCCCCACAGGCGACACACGCCCCGACGATCCTCACCCCCAGCGTCGGCACCGCCGCGCGGAACACGGCGCGCCACCCCGACAGCCGATCGGCCACCGGGGTCACGGGCAATGGATTGTCGAGCGAGGCCTGCATTGTGAAACAGGTTACGCCGACACGGCGACACAGGCAACGCGGGAGGGCGCGCCGGCGGCGGTGGGTTCGTTTGAATCTGGTGGGGCAGGCGTCCCGCCTGCCTCTTGCTTCTCTAACTGCTTGCGCTTCTGCTTTTTCCTTTTGGTTGAACCAGACCCGGCCTCGGAAGGCCGGGGGCAGGCGGGACGCCTGCCCCACCGGACACCGGCGCATTTCAAAATAACCCACTGCCCACCCGCCTTCAGCCCACACCCGCCCCGCCCGACTACAATAGAGATATGGCCTACCGTCTCACCCCCGAACACGTCGCCGAGCACCGCGCCAGCCGGCACGAGGCCCGCACCGCGCGCCGCCGCCGCGCCGCGCGGCGCACCGCCGCCGCCCTGCCCACGCTCTTCACTCTCGGCAACCTCCTCTGCGGCTTCGCCTCCATCTTCATGGCCAGCCGCGACCCGGGCGACCCCGCCTCCCACCTCCCCTGGCACTGGACGCCCCTCACCTTTTCCGCCGTCTTCATCTTCCTGGGCATGGCGATGGATGGCCTCGACGGCCGCATCGCACGACTCACCCACAGCACCAGCGACCTGGGCGAGCAGCTCGACTCCATGGCGGACATGGTGACGTTCGGCGTCGCCCCCGCGTTCATGGCCGTGCAGCTCGTCGGCGTCGGCGTGCCGTTCGTCGGCGAGGCGCTCGAGGGCATCGAGGGGATGTTCAACCGCGTGGCGCTGGTCACCGCCTGCATCTACGTCGCCTGCGCCGCCCTCCGCCTGGCGCGGTTCAACATCGAGGTCGCCAAGCCCGCCGAGTCCGACCACATGAGCTTCAAGGGCTTGCCTTCTCCCGGCGCGGCCGGCACCGTCGCCAGTCTCGTCCTCCTGCACCAGCACTTCGTCTATAAAAACATCCAGAGCCCCCTGGGCGGCGGCGAGTGGTCTAAAACCCTCTCCGCCTACGGCATGGTGGCGATCATGCTGCTCGCCGCCTTCGCCATGGTCAGCCGGCTGCGCTACGTCCACGTGGTCAACCGCTACCTGCGTGGCCGCGTCCCCTTCCGCCGCGTGGCCATGGTGGTCGTGATCGGCCTGCTGATGATCGTGAACCTGCAAGGCTCCCTCGCGGCGGTCTTCGCGCTCTACGCCCTCTCGGCCCCGACGGTGTGGTTGTGGGCACGCGTCACGGGGAAGCCGCTCGCAACCTCACATGTCGTGGCAACTGCGCCGCCCGCGGCCGCCTCTACTCCGCCCGCCGACAAGCCGACGGACGCCGCGCCGCGCGACCGCGCGATCGGGTGAGGCAGGCCAGAAGATAACTAACTCCCGTCCCTATTTCTTATCCGCCATATCCTGCACGAGTGATCTGACATGCCCATAAATTTAGCAACGACAACTTTGGACTGGGCATTAAAACATATTGAGTTGCTCGGAGATACAGACATCTTCTCCATGCCTTTTGAATTTCAGGCAATTCGATATTTTTGGACTAGGCGTCCTCCGGGTGGCATTAAGCAAAGAGTGGTGTTTCAAGATTGGCTTTCGTCGCAGGACTTGCTGTCCTGGACACCTCGCACACCCCGGCGATGCCTGTCTCCCAAGCACCAGTTTGGATTTCGAGCATCTACTCAACTTGACCCTTTGGATTCCCTTCTTTATACGGGTTTGATTTACGAACTTGGCTACGACCTCGAAGCGGTTCGGGTTTCTGCTGCCAAGAATATCGTTCACAGTTATCGCTTCGCGCCGGACGCCCACGGACGGATGTTCGATGCTAGTTTTGGCTTCGATTCCTTTCGAAGGCGTTCAATCGAACTCGCTGAAGCAAACAAAGAAGGGTGGATCGTTACCGCAGACATCGCCGACTTCTACCCCCGAATTTACTCACATCCACTAGAGAATGCCCTCCATGATGCCACGACAAAAACTGATCATGTCAACGTACTCAAGACCATGCTCTCCAAGTTAAACCACTCGGTGTCGTACGGCATCCCTGTTGGACCAGCGGCATCGCGGCTTTTGGCAGAGGTGGCGATTGCGGACGTGGACGCGGCGCTGATGAGCGAAGGATTTGCGCACACTCGTTTTGTTGATGACTTTCGTATTTTTTGCAATACAGAACGGGATGCTTACTCAGCACTTGCGTTTCTTGCCAACGCACTCTTTGAGCACCATGGCTTGACGTTGCAGCAGCACAAGACGTTTATCGAAACCGCGAAATCTTTTCTGGCGACCAATGCTGAATCTGAGGCCGACAAAGAGCGGCTTTCGCTGACTGAAAAATTCCAAAATATCTTAGACAAGATGGGTATTAGCAGTTGGTATGAAGATATCGACTATGATGATCTCGATCCGGAATTACAAAAGGCAATTGACGCTCTCAATTTAAAAGAAATTCTTGAAGAACAAATTGCGGCTGTCGGGACAATCGATGTGGCGGTAGTCCGGTTTGCTCTTCGCCGTCTAGCACAGCTTGACGATGACTCCGCGACCGAGTTAGTACTCAGCAACATGATGCGTTTGTATCCTGTGTTCACGGATGCACTGATCTATCTTACAGCTATTCGCTCGCTCGACGCAGAAGACAAGCATGCGATTGGCAGGAAACTCTTGGACTTGATCGAAGGCGATGTGGTCGGGCACTTGGAGTACCACCGTGCGTGGATTCTCTCGACGTTCACCAATGACGCAGACTGGAACAATGCCGATCGTTTTGTCCCCATCTATAATAAGTATGCTGATCCGTTCACCAGACGAGAAACAATCCTGTCACTAGGCCGTGCTAAGAAGGCGGAGTGGTTTAAGACACGAAAACGAGATTTTGGCATTTTTGAGGTCTGGCAGAGGCGCGCGTTCCTCGCAGCGGCAAGCGCTCTACCAGGCGATGAACCCAAGCACTGGTATCGTTCGTTAGCCCCACAGCTAGACGAACTAGAAAAAGCCATTGTCGACTGGGCGTTACAGAATCCATTTGCTTGACCGCAGCAAACAGGCTTGGATGGGACCGTGGTTAGACCACTCAGCGCTCGCACACAAGACCCGTTTTATCTTTTGGCCTTGACGGGCTGAGAAGCGATTGAGCCCGCGCAGCCCCGTCATGCCAACGCGGGGCTTCCGCTCTTGGCGATCCGCGATCACGCAAACCCCGCATTGGCATGACGGGGCTCCCATGTTTCCATACCGACGGGTGCCACTGGTCGATGTCCTCATCGACCGGTGCTCTTGAACGTATCCCTGAAGGCACTGGTCCGGCGGGTACGCCGGACCAGTGGCACCCCCTGACGCGTTACTTCACGCTGATCAACCCATACGCGTTGTCGTGGATTTCGGTGTTGCCCCCGGTCTGCACGGGCAGGTCGAAGTCGTAGCCGAAGTTGTCCTGGGGCAGGAGCGGCGGGCGGTGGCGGGGGAACCAGTTGAGGTGGATGTCCGCCTTGCCGGTGGGTTTGCCGCGGATCCTGATGGGTCTCATCGTGCCGTAGAAGGCGTTGTGGTGGATGAGCAGGTATTCGCCTGCGATGTCGGTGCCGTCTTGGCGGTCGCGGCCGCCGTGCATGTCGAAGTGGTGGGAGACGGCCTGGTGGAAGAGGACGATGTTGTGGCACGCCTCGTATCCCGAGCCGGGTCGGCCCGAGCCGGCGATGTCGTGGCGGTTGTGCTCGAAGACGTTGCGTTCGATCAGCGCCTGCGCGGTGTCGAGCGAGACGCCGTAGCCCAGGCCGTCGCGGCGGTTGTGGTGGATGTGGCAGTGGTGGACGTGGTGGCCCGTGCCCTTGGTGAGGTAAACCCCGCCGTGGCTCCAGCCGGAGATGTCGCAGTTGGCGACGGTGAGCCGGTCGTGCGTGGTCACGATGCCGTCGGAGGTGGGGAAGCTGTAGTAGTACCCGCTCTTCTCGGGTTTGTTCTTCGGGAAGGAGCGGTCGTGGTGCTCGCGGCGGACGCTGGTGTCCGGCCCGCGGAGCTGCAGGCCGGTGACGGTGACGTCCGGACCGGCGGCGCGGAGCATGGGGCTGGTCTGGAAGGCGTCGCTGCAGAGCGTCGCGCCGGGCGAGCCGTTGACGCCGCGGTCGCTGGCGAGCGTGACGCCTGCGGGGATTTCGAGGACGAGCTTGTCGGTGTAAACCATCTCGGTCACGTCGATGACCGCCCTGCCGGGGATGAAGACGACCTGCCCGGGCTTGGCGGCCTTGAGCGCGGCGATGAGCTGGGCGATGGTGGAGGCCTCGATGTCGCCGCGCGTGAAGGTCTTGGTGTAGCCGTCGCCGCCGCCGATGGGGCCTAGCTCGTCGGGTTCCGCGCCGTACACCACGCCGTTGATGCGCACCATCGGCGTGTTGGGATCGACCGCGGCGGCGCGGTACCTGTCGCGCTCGGCGGCCTCCTCTTTCCCCTTCGCCAAGACGCGGGCGTGGTCGGCGGCGACGGCGTCGGCGGCGATGGGCTCAACCTTGGCCGCGGACAGCGCGGGATCGACCAGCACGATGTGGCCCCAGCGATCCGGCGCGAGAAACGGGCCGCGCGTGGGGTAGAGGCATTGGTATTCGTCGGGGTGATCGGTGCGGTTGAGGTTGAAGCCGACCACGACACCGGCCTTGGGCTCGACGCCGACGGAGGCCCAGGGGATGACCATCCGCCCGGTCCAGCCGCCCTTGATTTCCTTGACCTCGGTGACGAGGCCCTTGACGTTGAACGCCGGGTCGCCCCCCTCGGGCTGGCCGGACGTGAAGAACCCGGTCACCGGCCCGCTCTCGTCCATCACCTGGCCCGAGGCGGTGAGCAGGATGTGGACCCACTTGCTGTGAAAACTGTGCTCGTGGCCGATGTCGAGAAAAATCTCGACGCCGTCGTCCGTCCAGAGGTCCGGGTGGTCGCGCGGGAGGTCGGATTTCTTGATCGCCTCATCCACGCAGGTGAAGACCACGGTGAGGGCGGAGGCGTCCGCCTGGAGGGTGGCGGTGGTGCCGGCCTTGGCGGGCTTGCCCTGCGTGGTCACGAACGCGCCGGTGCGCGCGGCCGTGCCGTTGAGCAAGAGGGCGACGTGGTCTTTGATCAGGTTATCCAGGTCCATCTTGAGCGGCTCCGCGGCGAGTGTGGCGGTTTGAGGTGTCGGCGTGATGAGCAGGAAAACGAACACGGCGATCGCCAGAAGGCGAGAGGCGTGGTGCGTGGTCGCTGTGCGTGGCATGTGGGGCTCCCGGTGAGCGGGGTGAGGTGAGGGGGCATTCTAAAGCGCATGAATTGGGCGTGCGCAGTGTGCCGCCCGCCAATTGGCGGCCCCCCCGTAAAATCGCTAACCTCCCCGGCTCGGGATTGATTGCCCCGCTCCCTCACGGGCCGAGCCATGACACGCCACGTCCTCGACCACGCGCAGCTCTGGATCGGTGACGGCACGGCCCTCGACGGCCACGTCGTCGTCAGCGGCGATACCATCGAATCCGTCGCGCCCGGCCGGTACCGCGGCGACCTCCCCGTGACCGACATGAAAGGCCTCGCCCTCTCGCCGGGGATGATCGACCTGATGGTGCTGGGCGGGTTCGACCGCAGCATCCTCCGCGACGACCCGCTGGACATCGCGCGGGAGTACCTGCGATTAGGTGTGACGAGCTGCCAGTTCTGCTCGGGCACGCTGCCGTGGGCGTCGATGGTGAAGGTGGCCGGCAACGTGACGCGCGGGATGCAGTACACCGGCGACGACGCGGCGGCGATGCTGGGGTATTACCTCGAAGGCCCGTTCCAGCACCCGGACCTGACCGGCGCGAGCCTGCGCGAGAACGCGCTGCCGCCGACGGCGGAGAACGTGAACCGCGTGCTGGCTGAGCTGGGCGGGCCGCTGACGATGATCAACGTCTCGCCCGGGACCGATGGCGACGCCGAGGCGGTCGCGATGCTCAGGCGCGCCGGGAAGGTCGTCTCCATGGCGCACTCCAACGCCCCGGCGGAGCGCGTGCTGCGCTGCCTCGACGCGGGCACGAGCGTGCTGGGCCACGTCTTCGACAACAACTCGGGGCTGCTGGGCGACTCGGGTGTGCAGCAGCCGACCATCGAACACGTCGCGTTCACCGACGACCGCGTGAAGGCGATCCACCTGATCTGCGACGGCTCGCACGTGCACCCCGTGCTGGTGCGGATGGTGCTGAGATGCCGGGGCGTGGAGACGGTCTGCCTGGTCACCGATTGCGTGCCCCGCGCCGGCCGGCCGGACGGGCCCTACACGTGGGACGACGGCAGGCCCTTCTATAAGAAGGGCGGCGTCGGCCGGACCGACAAGCACCACCTGACCGGCTCGGCGCTGCTCCTGCCCGACCACCTGCGGAACTTCGTGAAGTTCACCGGCCTGGCCCCGCACAAGGCGATCCGCACCGTGACGCTCAACCCGGCGGCGTCGATCGGCCTCGACCATAAGATCGGCCTGCTCGCGCCCGGGCGGGCGGCGGACCTCGCCGCGTGGGACCCGGGCCTGCGCGTCCGCCGTGTCTGGCGGCGCGGGAAGGAAGTCCGCGACATCTCCGACTACGCAGAGATCAGCCTCGACGCCGCCTGAGCGTCGCATCATTCATCATCACACACGAGGAACGCAGCATGGCGGCGAAAGAACGGTTCGACCTGACGGGCAAGACGGCGCTGGTGACCGGCGGCAGCCGCGGCATCGGCCGGGCGATCGCGCTGGCGCTGGCGGAGCACGGGGCGAACGTCGCCATCGTGTATCACTCAGCCACCGAGGCCGCGGAAGAGGTCGTCGCCAAGATCAAGAAGCTGGGCCGCAAGGCGTGGGCGTTCAAGCAGGACCTGGGCCAGATCGAGGCGCTGCACGGCCTGGCGGACACCGCGTGGAAGACCTGCGGCAAGATCGACGTGCTGGTGAACAACGCGGGCATGGCCTACCTGCAACGGTTCAACGAGATCGGCCTCGAGCATTTCCGCCGCGTCCTTGCTGTCAATCTGGAAGCGCCGTTCTTCCTCACACAGCGCATCGCCGAGCACATGATCGCGCACGGGATCAAAGGGCGAGTGATCAACCTCTCCTCGAAGAACGGCCTGGTCGCCGAGGCGGGCCTGGCGCACTACAACGCCTCCAAGGGGGGCATCGAGCTGCTCACGCAATCGCTCGCCATCGAGCTGGGCGAGCACGGCATCACCGTCAACACCATCGCGCCGGGCATCATCATCACCGAGATCGGCGGCGACTTCGAGATCGATATCGAGGGCTTCTGCAAGTACTACTACGAGCACATCCCGCTGGAGCACCGCTTCGGCGAGGTCGAGGAGTGCGTCGGGGCGGCGGTCTATTTCGCATCCACCGCCGGGTCGTACACGACGGGGACGCGCATCCTGATGGACGGCGGCGTGCTCAGCGAGCAGGTGCCGCGCATGCAGTACATGAAGCGATATACGAACACCATCACCGGCAAGCCCGGACCGATGAAGACCAGCTACAAACCCAAGAAGAAACAGAAACTCGCCGACGTGGCGAAGGGGAAGAAGTGATGAGCGAGCGTGACAAGGCGTTGGAGGCGGCGGGCTATCCACTCGACAAGGTGAAGTACACCCCCGGCGGGCTGATCGAGCCGCTCTCGGTGGACTGCACCACGATGTACCTCTCCGGGCAGGTGCCGTTCGACGGCGATGAGCTGAAATATGTCGGCAAGGTTCCCTCGAAGGTGAGCGTCGCCGACGCCACCAAGGCGGCGGAGCTCTGCGCGGCCAACCTGCTGCGCGTGGCGAGGAAATACCTGGGCACGCTCGACCGTGTCGATCGCGTGCTGCGGATCACGGGGTACGTCAACGCCGACCCGGCCTTCACCGATTGCCACCTGGTGATCAACGGCGCGACGAACCTGATCCGCGCCGTGCTGAAAGAGCCCGGCCGTCACGCCCGCAGCGCCCTGGGCATGGGCCAGTTGCCCCTGGGCGTAAGCGTCGAAGTCGAGATGATCCTGAAAATCAAACCGTGACCACCCGCCGCTCGCGGCTTAGCGTCCCTCTGACCGAATCCCCGAAAGGAACACCATGCGTCCGAGCATCGTCAAAGCGAAGTTCAAGAAGAATGAGCCGGTGTTGATCACCTGCCTGCACCTCATCGACCCGTCGCTGCACGAATTGATCGCGCTGATGGGTTTCGACGGCGTCTGGATGGACATGGAGCACCACGCGTACTCCGTGGAGACCGCCAACCAGCTCATGCGGGCGCTGCGGGTGGGCAGGAGCGACGCGATGGTCCGCCCCGCCAAGGGGGAGTACATGCGGATCGGCCGCATGCTCGAGGCCGGCGCGCATGGCATCATGTACCCGCGCTGCTCCGACGCCAAGGAGGCGGCCGAGGTCGTGAAATGGATCAAGTTCGCCCCGCAGGGTCAGCGCGGCTTCGACGGCGGCAACCCGGACATGCCCTATTGCACGATGGACATGGCGGAGTACCTCCAGTTCGCCAACGACAACACCTGGGTGGTGATCCAGCTCGAAGAACAGTCCGCGGTCGATCAGGCCGAAGCGATCGCCGCCGTGCCGGGCGTGGACGCGCTGCTGCTGGGCCCCGCCGACTTCAGCGTGCTCAGCGGCATCCCCGGCCAGTTCAACCACCCCAAGGTGCAGAAGGCCCTGGAAAAGGTCGCGCAGGCCGCCAAGAACACCGGCAAGAACTGGGGCATGCCCGTGGGCACCCCCGAGCGCGCCACCGAGCTGATGAACATGGGCGCCCGCCTCATCTGCGCCGGGTGTGACCTGATCTTCGTCAAGACCGGCATGGAGGCGGTGCAGAAAAACTTCGGCAAGCTCGGCTTCACCTTCAACAACCAGCTCACGAGCGGCCAGAGCTACATGCAGAAGGCGTAAACCGCTGATCCCATGAAACACCGCGTATTAGTCATCGGCGTCGGATCGATCGGCGAGCGCCACCTGCGCTGCTTCCAGGCGACGGGCCGGGCGGAGGTGAGCCTCGTCGAGGTCAACGAGTCGCTGCGTGGCACGATCGCCGAGCGGTACAAGGTCGCCAACGCCTACGCGGGCCTCGACACCGCGCCGCCGGATGCGGGCGGCGTGGCCGTGGTCTGCACGCCGGCGCACCTGCACATCCCGATGGCGCAGAAGCTCGCCGAGCGCGGGACGCACGTGCTCATCGAGAAACCGTTGAGCATCACCAGTAACGGCGTGGATCATCTGATCCGGACCGTGGCCGAGAAGCGCGTCACCGCCGGTATCGCCTACGTCTATCGCGCCAACCCGGTGCTCGCCGACATGCGCCGCGCCACCCTCGACGGCCGGTTCGGCAGACCCGTCGAGTTCATCTTCGTCGGCGGGCAGCACTTCCCCACCTTCCGCCCCGCCTACCGGCAGATCTACTACACGAGGCACGAGACCGGCGGCGGCGCGATCCAGGACGCGCTGACGCACATCTTCAACGCCGCCGAGTGGCTCATCGGCCCGACGGACCGCATCGTCTGCGACGCGGCGCACCAGGTGCTCGAGGGCGTCACCGTCGAGGACACGGTCCACGCCGTCACACGGCACGGGAGCGTCATGGGCAGCTTCGCGCTCAACCAGCACCAGGCGCCCAACGACATCTCGATCACCGTCGTCTGCGAGCGCGGCACGGCCCGCTATGTGCTGGCCGAGAGCCGGTGGAAATGGATGACCGACCCCAAGCCCGGCACGCCGTGGACCGAAGAGCCCGTCGTGCCTATGGAGCGGGACACCTGGTTCATCAACCAGGCCAACGCCTTCCTCGACGCCGTGGAGGGCAAGGCCCCGGTGCTCTGCCCACTGGCGGAGGGGTTGCAGACGCTGCGCGTGAACCTGGCGGCGTTGGAGTCGGCGCGGACGTCGGCGTGGGTCAGGATTGCGCGTTGATCATTGGAGGATCGCCATGGACATCACCAAGATCGCGGAGGATTTCGAGCGTGACGGCGTCGTGCGGGTGCCGCGACTGATCTCCGTCGAAAAAGCGCAGGAGATCCGCGACGAGATCGACCGCTACGTCCGCGAGAAACTCGCCACGCTGCCCGGGCCCGATTACGTCCTGGAAAAGGACGGCAAATCCGTCCGCAACCTCTGGCGTCTCGAAACCCACGACGCCTACTTCCGCGCGCTGCAGGACAACCCCGATATCCTCAAGATCGTCGCCACGCTCGTGCATGGCGAGCCGGTCTGCCAGGGCGTCGAGACCTTCAACAAGCCCGCCCGCGTCGGATCGGCGGTCCCCTACCACCAGGACAACGCCTACTTCTGCCAGAACCCGCCCCACATGCTCACGGTCTGGATCGCGCTCGACCCCGTCACCGTCGCCAACGGCGCGGTCTATTACGTCAAGGGCTCGCACCGCACGCTCCTGCCGCACGCCCCCTCGCTGGTGCAGGGCAACTCGATCGGCCTGGCGGCGCCGCTGGACGTGCCCAAGTCCGAGCAGTTCTGCGGCACGCTCAACGTCGGCGACGCCCTCTTCCACCACTGCCAGGTCGTCCACCACTCCGACCCCAACACCACCGACCAGCCCCGCCGCGGCCTTCTCATCGTCTATCACGGCAGCCACACGAAAACCGACCCGAAGCTGCAGGAGGCGTACCACAAGGCGCTGGCCCTGGTCACGCCGGATTCGCACGTGCTCAAGCAGAAGTGACGCCGCAGGAGGAAATCGACATGGCCAAACGCAAACCCGCCGAACCCACGGTTCAACAGCTCTTCGACCTGACCGGCCGCGTGGTGCTGATCACCGGAGCGGCGGGCCACCTGGGCTCGGCGATGTCACGCGCCTTCGCCGAGGCCGGCGCGACCCTCGTCATCGCCAGCCGTGAGGCGGACAAGGCAGCCAAGTTCGCCGCGTCGCTCCCCCGCCGCGGCCGTGCCCGACACCACGGCATCGCGCTGGACCACATGAGCACCGACTCCTGCGAGGCCGGATTCATGGAGGCCGTGAAACGCGCGGGCCGGGTCGACGTGCTGGTCAACAACGCCCTGCACCGCGACTCGGTCGCGCACGACCTGACGACCGTCTCCGCCGAGGAGTTCTCCAAGCACCAGGAGAACAACACCGGCTACTTCATCCTCTCGCGCATCTTCCGCAACCACATCGTGGCGCGGAACCAGAAGGCCAGGACGCCCGTGAGCGGCAGCGTCATCATGATCGGCTCGATGTACGGCGTGGTCGGCTCGTACCCGGAGGCGTACAAAGGCGTGAGCGTCGCCAGCCCCGTGCAGTACCACGCCCTCAAGGGGGGCACGGTCCACATGACGCGCCACCTGGCGGTGTACTGGGCCAAGGACAACGTGCGCGTGAACTGCCTCTCGCCCGGCCCGTTCCCCACCGACGCCATCCACCCCGAGATGAAGCGCAGGCTCTGCACCAAGAGCCCGATGGGACGCATGGGCCACAACTGGGAACTCAAGGGCGCCGCCCTCTTCTTCGCCAGCGACGCCAGCGGCTACGTGACGGGGCAAAACCTGCTCGTGGACGGCGGCTGGACGGCGTGGTGACGTTAGCCGTCGGCCTCGGCCGACGCGGCCGCTCGGATAGATAAAGGAAACGTATCGCCCCTGTTGCCCGGAAACAGCGTCGGCCGAGGCCGACGGCTAACCAAGAACCCGAACACGAGAAAACAAATGGAACGCTACATCGCCATCGACAACGTCTGCGCCTGGCCGAACCTCACGCTCATGCCCGACGGCTCGGTCACGGCCGCGATCTTCAACCAGCCGTGCCACGGTGCGTGGGAGGGCGACGTCGAGGTCTGGGGCAGCGAGGACCAGGGGCGCATGTGGACCCTGCGCGGCATCGCCGCGCCGCACGCGCCGGCCACCAACCGCATGAACGTCGCCGCCGGTCTCGCGCGCAACGGCGACCTGATCGTGCTCTCCTCCGGCTGGGACCAGCGCCCCAAGCGCGGCGGCACTCCGCCCAAAGAAGGCCTCTGCCTCTCGCCCTGGGTCTGCCGCTCCGCCGACGGTGGCCGAACGTGGACGCACACCGATGCGTTCCCCCCCGTGCCCGAGGCCGGGATGGGTGTGCCGATCCCGTTCGGCGACGTCCTCCAAACCGCCGACGGCTCGCTGGGTGTCTCCTGCTACACCGGCAGGATGGACGACAAGAGCTACAGCTACGAATACAACTCCTCCTATTTCTACCGCAGCCGCGACGACGGCAAAACGTGGGGCGAAGCGGTCTTCATCGGCAAGGGGAACCACAACGAGACCGCCCCGTTCCACCTGGGCAACGGCAAATGGATCGCCGCGGTGCGCACGCTCAAGCCGGCCAACATCGAGTTGTTCCGCTCCAACGACGACGGGAAGACCTGGGCGCACGACAACGACCCCACGCGCGAGGCCGAGCACCCCGGCGACATCATCCGCCTGGCGGACGGCCGGCTGCTGCTGACCTACGGCAACCGCCGCAAGGACGAGTGGAGCGTCTGCGCCAAAGTCAGCGGTGACGAGGGCAAGACATGGTCCCCCGCCGCGACGCTCGTAAAGCTCATCGAGTCCGATCTGGGCTACCCCAGCACCGTGCAGTTCGCAGACGGCAAGCTCTGCACCGCGTATTACAACCAGCGCAACGAGCGCCACAACCGCTACCACATGGCGACGCTGGTGTGGGACCTCAAGGAGTTTTTCTGAAAACATCCGGGTGAACGGTCATGGTGTGATGACGCGCGATTTCATCCGTGCTATCTCGACATTGTTAAGGTTTTGGGCCGCGCCCGGGTGGTTGGGGTTGATCCGCAGTGCTTCACGGAACTCGTTTATCGCCTCCTCAATCCGGCCGAGCCTGACGAGCACGCCGCCGAGGTTGTTGTGGGCGTAGGGATTGTCCGGCTGGATTGAGAGCGAGATCCTGTATTCCCTCTCGGCCTCTTGAAACCGGCTTGCGCCCGCCAAGGTGGCCCCATATTTATAATGGGCCTGCGACGACCTCGGGGCGGCCCGGACGGCCCGCTCCAGATACACCAGCCCCTCGGCGGATCGGCCCATCTCCGCCAAGGTCGTACCGACGTTGCACAACGACTCGACGTCCATCGGGGCCACGCGCGTCGCGCGGGTGTACCAATCGAGCGCTGCTTCAAGGTCCCCTTTCCCGTAGTACGCGGTGCCCATGTTGTTGTAGGGGTCCGTAAGGGAGGGGTCGATGTCGATCGCCGTTCGAAGGTAGCCCATTGACTCGTCGTAGCGTCGCTGCAGAAGCAGGTAGCCCCCGAGATTGTTGTGCGGCAGCCATGAGCGCGGGCTCTGCTTGAGCGTCGCGCGCCAGAGCGTCACCAGATCGTGATACGTCGCCGCCTGTCGCCACGTCATCGCGCCGCACAGCACAAGCGCGGCGGCCACCACGGCGGCCAGGGTCCGCCGCACGGCCACGCCCCGCTCCGCCAACCCCGTCACACCCGCCGCGACCAGTGCAAGCAGGGCGGGCATAGCGAAATACTGCCAGTGGTCCGCCACCAGCGCGTAGCGCATGAAATAAATGTTCACGAAACCCAGGACCGGCACCAGCATCAACACATAAACCATCAGCGCTGTGAGCACGGCCCTGGCCCACGGCCGATGCTTCCACCGCCAGAGCCCCGCGCCCGCCGCGACCAGCAGCGCCGGCGGCAGCCACGCCGTCCACCAATCCCCGGCCGCCACCGCGGGCCAGCGCGGATATGCGAAACTCAGCCCGACCGGCCACAGCGCCTTGCCAAGATAGAACCACACCGCTCGCCCCGCGATCGCCGTACGTGAGAGGAAACCATCCGCACGCACCACCTCGGCGTTGATCGCATAGGCGAGTTGATACCACGCCGTCATGGCCCCGAGCGCCGCCGACGCCACGAAAAACGGCGCCGTGCCCAATATCTCGCGGCGCTCGATCCGGCTGCGCCGCCACCAGGCCAGCACCAGCAATACCACTGGCAGCATTACCCCGGCCGTCTTGGCCAGCAGCGAGAAGACGAACAGCAGCAGCGAAACCATCCGCCACCGCCGTCCTTTTCTCCCATCGTCATTCGCATCACCGTGCAGCCAGCACCACAGTGCACCCAGGAGCAGCGGCAATGGCAGTGTGTTCTTGCGTTCCGTGATCCACGCCACCGACTCCACGTTCACCGGGTGCAGCGCGAAGAGCATCGCCCCCAGCCATGAGGCCGACGCGGACAACCCCAGTTTCCGCAGCACCGCCCAGAGTAGGAGCGCACTGATCGTGTGCAGCGCCACGTTTACCGCGTGATACCCCGTGGGCGAATCGCCCCACAGCCAGTGTGGTCGTGCTGGTTGTGGGATTGGGCATGCGGGTATGGGTTCCTGCTGGATCAGCGAGCGTCATCGCTGCCCGGGGTCGGGTGTCTGCGTTGGGTTTTTCCCATCCCGCAACTGCAACACTGCGTCCAGGTTTTTCTTCGCCTTGGCGTATTCCGGGTTGATGCGAAGCGCCTCTTCAAATTGGACAACCGCGTCATCAAACCGTTGGAGGTGAATAAATACCGCGCCGAGGTTGTTGTGCGTGACCGCATTATCGGGGGCCATGGCGATAGATTTCCGGTACCGATCGATCGCGGCGTCATAATGCCCCATTCTCGTCATCGTCTGACCAAAGAAGCTGTTCACCTGAGCCGAATCGGGCGCGATTTTTTCGGCCCGATCCAGGTATTGCAGCGCCTCGTCGGACCGCCCCAGTTCCGTCAACGTGGAGCCGATGTTGCACAAGACGCCGGGGCTCTCCGGGGTCAACAGCAACGCCTTTTGATACCACGCCAGCGCGGAGCCCAGGTCCCCCGTTGCCGCGGCGGTTGCGCCGAGATTGTTGTAGGCGTCCACGGCGCGCGGATTGGCGGCGATCGCGCGCACGAAGCTGTCGGTCGCTTCGCCGTATCTCCGCTGGAGCAGTTGCTGCTGTCCTAGGTTGTTGTACGCAAACCAGGAGTGTGGGTCCCGCTCGATCGTTGCGCGCCAGAGCGTCTCCTGGTCGCGATAGGTCCCGGCCTGACGCCGCGTCAGGTGGCCATACTGGACGATTACCGCGGCCATCAGAAACCCCACACAGATCTTCCTCCAGGCGCCGCCACCGTGCCACAACCAACCGACCGGTGCTGCGATCAATCCCAGCGGCGCGGCCAGGGCGAAGTACTGCCAGTGGTCCGCCACGAGCGCGTAACGCATGAAGTAAATATTCACAAACCCCAGGATCGGCAGGAGCATCGCCAGGTAAACTATCCACGCCATCAGGGCCGTTCCTGCCGCCCGGTACCGGCGAAACCGCCATAGTAACGCGGTCACCCCCACCAACGCCGCCAGTGGCAACCACGTCTCCAACCGTCTTGCATCGGCCGTACCCCAGCGTGTGTAAGCGAAGCTTAGCTCGGTCGGCCAGAGCACCTTGCCGAGATAAAACCACACCGCGCGCCCTGCGATCAGCAGGCGCGAGAGGAACCCATCCGTGCGCACCACCTCGGAGTCAATCGCGTAGTGGTGCTGGTGCCACGCGGTCGCGGCGCCCAGGAATGCGGCCACGGCAAAGAAGGGCGCGGCCCGCAAAACATCCCGCCGCCCCACCCGCCCCCACCGCCACCACGCCAGCGACAACATCACCACCGGCAGCATCACCCCCGCCGTCTTTGCCAAGAGCGACAGCGTGAACAGCGCCAGCGACAAGACATACCACCCTCGCCAGGGCGTCGCCTCTTGACGCATCTCATCATCGCGCAACCAGCACAACAAAGAGCCCAGCAACAGCGGCAAAGGCAGTGTGTTCTTGCGTTCCGTGATCCACGCGACCGACTCCACGTTCACCGGGTGCAGCACGAAGAGCATCGCCCCCAGCCATGAGGCCGACGCGGACAACCCCAGTTTCCGCAGCACCGCCCAGAGTAGGAGCGCACTGATCGTGTGCAGCGCCACGTTTACCGCGTGATACCCCGTGGGCGAATCGCCCCACAGCCAGTTAACCCGCGCGCAGCGCCGGGGTGTACGACACCCACGTCGAGGCGAGAAGCACCACGATCCCGGGCAACACGGACCGCCACGGACGCGTTCCCCTCGCCTGTTTTGAGCCTTCATTTTCGTCCGCGCTCATGTTTCGCCCAGAGGTGACGGTTCAGGGAGACGCATCTTTCCCCTTCTGCCGTGCCGACTCAGCCTCCGCCTCCGACAGGTTCTTAGCCACCTCGGGATCACGCGGCGCGAGCCGTTTGGCTTCTCGAAATTGTACGATCGCCTCATCAAGCCGGTGGAGTTCGCGAAGGGCAAGACCCAGGCTGTTGTGTGCCATCGCGTCATCAGGCACCAGCGCAATCGTTTCGCGGTACTGCTCGGCCGCGCGGTCGGGATGGCCCAGTTTCGCCAGCACATATCCGAGATTGAAACGCACGTCTGCAACCGTTGGCCCCAGCCGCACGGCCGATTCGAGATACGGCAGCGCCTCACCGTATCGGCCCAGGTCCGCCAAGGTCGAGCCGATGTTGCTCCACACCTTGGGGTCCTCCGGCGCGAGTTGCAACGCCCGCTGATACCACGCCAGTGCCGCGTCCCGTTGATTCATCGCCATGAATGCCAGGCCCATGTCGTTGTATGCCTCGTGGTTGTTTCGGTTGGCCCGGATCGAGCGCACGAAACAATCCACCGCCTGTTCGGCGTGGCCTTGCTTCAGCAGC
Organism: Planctomycetota bacterium; assembly: GCA_021413865.1. GTDB lineage: Bacteria > Planctomycetota > Phycisphaerae > Phycisphaerales > Phycisphaeraceae > JAIOPN01. Next base: position 50,550 of record JAIOPN010000020.1, read on the forward strand.
AACTCTCCCAGGTTGTTGTAGGCCACCCACGCGCCGTCATTGCGCAGAATCGTGGCGTGCCAGTGCGTCTCCATGTCGTGGTACGTCCCCCCCTGATCCCACGTCAGCATGCCGCAGATCGCCAGCGTAAAACCCGCGATGCATGCGACGATGATCTTTCCGACCACGCCGCGCCAAAAACGACCGGCCAACCACGCCACCAGCGCCAGTGGCGCCGGGATCGCGAAGTACTGCCAGTGGTCCGCTACCAGCGAAAACACCATAAAATAAACATCTACGAAACCCAGGGTCGGCAGCAGCATCGCCACATAAATCACGGACGCTGCCAAAACCGCCCGCGCCCAGGCACGCCGCCGCAGCCGCCAGAGCGCGGTGGCCATAGTGACCAAGCTGGCCAACGGGACCCACGCTGCAATATCGCCAGTTTGAGCGGCGGACCAGCGCGGGTAGATGCTGCTGAGCCCCACCGGCCAGAACACTTTCCCGAGATAAAACCATACGGCGCGGCCGGCAAGAGCCGCCCGGGACCACATCGAATCGTCGCGCACCACCGCCGTCTTGATCGAGTAGGTGCGCTGATACCAGACCGTGATCAGCCCGAGCACAATCGCGGCGCGAAAAAACGGCACGATACGCCATACGTCACGCCACCCGATGCGCCCACGCTTCAACCACGCGAGCACCAGCAGGACCACCGGCAGCAACACCCCCGCGGTCTTGGCGAGCAATGACAACACAAACAGCGTCACCGACAGGGCGTACCACCGCCACGCCCTTGCGTCCCGATCGACGGCGTCCTCATACCCTAACCAGCATGCGACCGCGCCCAGGAACAACGGCAGCGATAGCGTGTTCTTCCGTTCGGTGATCCACGCCACCGATTCCACGTTGACCGGGTGGAGCGCGAAAAACATCGCGCCCAGCCACGCGCCGATTCCCGACACGCCCAGCCGCCGCAGCACCCCCCAGATCATGAGAGCACTTACCGTGTGCAGTGCCACATTCACGGCGTGGTACCCTGTCGGCGAGTCGCCCCAGAGGTAGTGCCACTCGGCCCAGAGCATCGATGACGTGAGCGGAAAATAATCCGGCGGACGCTTCTCACCCCAGAGTTTCCAGAAATCCCACGGCCCGTCGCCCGAACGGATACGCGGATTTTTCCACAGAAATCCCGCATCGTCCCACACATAACCGGCGCGGAGCGCGGGGATGTATGCCAACCAGGTCACCGTTAGCAGCACGATCACGCCCAGCCACTGTGGTCCTCGTGTGCGGCGCTGCCGGGTGGAGCGTGACGCATCAATCGGGGTCGCGATCGGCGGTGTGCTCGACATGCGGAGCCGATTCCTTCGACGGCGGGGCTCGGCGCCGATACGGGCCTCCAACGCACACAACCATAATACCACGTCGCGGTCCCGCCGATGGTATAAGGCATTGATGGATGGTTCCGCCCGTTCCACACCACCGGCGGCGCCCGCCGACCGGCGCGTCTGGCTACCGCTCACGGTAGCCGTACTCGCTGTCTCCTGCGCCCTGCTCTTCTTTCGATTGGGCCACTACCCGCTCTGGGACGATGAAGCGGACACCGCGCTCTTCGCCCGCTCCATTGCCCGGACGGGCAGCGCCAATGCACTCATCGATCAGAACCTCATTGCGTGCCGTAATGGCGCGGAACTCAAGGACCTGCGGCTGCACTACCTACCCCCCGCGATGTATTACCTCGCCGCGCCGTTTGTCGGTCGGTACGGGCTTGGCGCATTCTGGCCCCGCTTCCCATTTGCGGCCTGCGGGCTGCTGACGGTCGCGTTGATCCTGTTCTGGCTGCGGCGCGACGGAGCGGGCGCGGGGATATGGATTTTGGTTTCCGTCGGCATCGTGAGCAACGTCTCGCTGATGTTGTATTCCCGCGAATGCCGCTACTACGCCCTGTATCAACGCCGCTCCCGCCGGCTCGGCTGGCGCGGCTGGCTGATCGTGGCCGCGCCCCAGTTGGCGGCGGGTCTTTTGCTCGTCGTGGTGTGGAACCCGCTCGGATCGTCGCTCTATCCCACGGAACCGGGCCGCAGCCTCCTGTTGGACAAGCTCACGCCCCCGCCACCGAACAATTCCGGGGCCTGCCGCTGATCCACTTCCACGGGAAAGCGCTGCCCGATTATGTCGTCGTCTTCGAAGAGACGCCGATTTTTCGAGATGCGATGGAGGCGTTGCGGCGGGGTAGTGGTCCCATTTGAAATATCAGAGCATCCGGTGGGGCAGGCGTCCCGCCTGCCCCACCAAATTCAAACGGGACCACCACCCCGCTTCTGAATAAAACACAGCCCTATTGGTATCTTTGACGAGACTGGGCAACCGCACCGCCAAATAAGCGGCACACGCCCCCCCACGAGCAGCCGAAGGATGACCCAAACTGCCACGCCCGCCAGCCAGCCGCCCGCGCCACGCCGCGCCGACCCGACCCGGTGCGCAGCGCCGCTGTTCTTCGCAGTGCTCACGCTGGCGATGTTTTACGACGTGCTGTTCCAGAACGGGAACACGATCCTCTCCTCCAGGGCGGCCGACATTACGATGCAGTTCCTCCCCGATCGCGATTTTGGTTTTTCGCAGATGCGCCAAGGCCGCCTGCCGCTGTGGAATCCCTACGTCTATGGCGGTACGCCGTATTTCGCCGGCTTCCAGTCGGCGCTGCTCTATCCCCCGAACTGGCTGCACCTGGTGCTCCAGCCGGTCGCGGCGATCAACTGGGGCATCGCGCTGCATGTGTTCACGGCCGGTTATTTCACGTACCTCTGGTGCCGTGGGCGCGGCGCATCGGCGTGCGGAGCAGCGATGGGCGGAGTCATGTTCATGTTCGGTGGTTCCTACTTCCTCCACATCTACGCGGGCCATCTGACCAACCTCTGCGTCATGGTGTGGGCGCCGCTGCTCTTGCTCTCGATCGAGAAGCTGGCGCAGACCGGCGCGATGAAGTGGTGCCTGTCGGGCGTGGCCGCGCTGGCGATGGCGATCCTCGCCGGACACCCACAGTATGTGTATTACACGGGGATCGTCACGCTGCTCTACGCATCGCTATTGATGACCCGATCGAAGCACCGGTTGGCACTGGGCGGCGGGTATGTGGCGATCTTCGTCGGCGCTTCCCTGATCACCGCCGTGCAGCTCCTGACCGGGGCGGAGGCGACGGGCGAGTCCGTGCGCAGCGGGCGGGTCTCCTACGAGTTCGCCTCGATGTTCGCCTTCCCGCCGGAGAACCTCCTGACGTTTTTTGTACCGAATATTTTCGGCGCGCTGACCACGTACGACAATCCGGGGGGTGAGATGGAGTATTTCGGGCGCTGCCACCTGTGGGAGATGTCGGTCTTCGTAGGCGTTTCGGGTTTGGCGATCGCGGTGTACGGCCTGATCGCCGGCTGGCGGCGCAACATCCTCCTGATCATCCTGGCGACGATCCTGGTGATCCTGGCGATGGGACGCCACCTGCCGCTCTATCGACCGCTCTACGACTACCTGCCGTTGTACGGCTCCTTCCGTGGCGTATCCAAGTTCATCTTCTTCCTGCCCCTGATCCTCGCCGCGCTGGCATCCACGGGGTTTGACGCGCTGGTGGCCGGCGAGCAGAAGTGGTGGCGGCTGTGGACGATCATCGTGGTGTTGGGCGTCGCCGCCCTGCTGCTCGCGGTGCTCAGCGGGGTGATTTCCCGCTCGGGCCCGATCGGGGCAACCGGCCTCTGGGGCCGCACACTGGCCTGGGTGGCCAACACCGGGGAGGCGCACCTGTTTGCTCACTACTACAGCGATCTTGATTTTGTGCGCCGGACCGCGATCTCTTCGGCGCATTCCGCCGGCCGGGGCGCGCTGATGACCGCGGTGGTGTGCCTCGTGTTCCTCGTCGTGAGATTCCGTCGGCACGCGGCGTACGGCCTGCTCGCGCTGGCCGTGCTGGAGCTATTCCTCTTCGCCAGGGGGACACGCGAGACAATGCCGGGGGACCTGCCCTACCCCGACGTGTGGCTGAGCCATGCGCAGGCCGCGCCCGGCGATTTCCGTGTGGTCAACTTCGCCCTCCCCCACGAAGCACATCTCGTGTTCATCAGCCAGGGCATGTCGCGCGGCATCCAGAACCTATGCGGGTACGACCCCACCATGCTCAAGCGATACGCCGAGACGATCGCCGTCTCGCAGGGCTATCCCGCGGACACCGCCAGCCAGCAGCCGTCTTTCACGAAGGGCCCCAAGGGGATGTATCAGATGCTCCGGTGCCGCTTCGTCTTCGACATGGACAACGGCGTGCCCGTGGTGTTCGAGGTCCCTTCACCACTGCCCGTCGCCCAACTCGTACCCGGCTGGGTCCTGCGCCCCACCCGAGACGCGGCGCTGGCGACCGTGCTGGACGAAGCGTTCGACCCGCGGGAAACCGTGGCCCTCGAATCGACGCCCTCCATCACGCCCGACCCCACGGCCACCGGCGGGCCGGCGGAAGTGGTCGCCTCTTCCACCGATTGGGTCGAACTCCGCGTGCGGACGGACGCAAACAATCTGCTCCTGGTCACCAACAACTACACCCGCGACTGGCACGTCAAGGCCCTGGAGCCGGGCCCGCAACCCAGCTACCAGATTATCCCCGCGAACTATACTCTGATGGCCATCCCGCTCGCCGCCGGATCGCACCACATCCGGATCGAGTACGCCCCCGTCGCCTTCGAAATCGGCAAGTGGGTGTCAATCGTGTCGCTCGCCGCTTATGTGGCGTGTCTGGGCGCGTGGACCGTGCGACGCCGACCGTCGAAACCACCGCCGTGAGGGATCGGTCCGCATGTCGGACAGAGCAAACACCGCAAAGCCACCACCGCCCGCCGCACCGAGCCGGCGCCAGCGCGTGACCACGCTCCTGGCCGCGGCCCTCCTGCTGACGGCGACCTGGGCCGCGTACAGCCCCGCTCTCCGCGCCGGCTTCATCTGGGACGATGGCGTGTTCCTCACAACCAACCCGCACATCCAGTCCAACACGGGCCCGTGGCACTTCTGGAAACTGTGGGGACCCGATCGCCCGTCAGACTATTTCCCGCTGACCTCTTCAATGCTCTGGATGGAGTGGCACTGGCTGTGGGGCGATTCGCCCACGGGGTATCACTCGGTAAATGTGGCGCTGCACACGATCAGCGCCCTGTTGCTCTGGGCCGTGCTCCGGAAACTAGGTCTCCCGGGAGTTTGGGCCTGGCTGGGGGCAATGCTCTTCGCGCTACACCCGGTGAACGTGGAATCGGTGGCGTGGATCACGGAGCGGAAGAATACCCTGTCGATGCCGCTGCTGCTGGCGTCGCTCTGGTGCTGGCTGCGTAGCGAAGAGGCGGACGGACAAGGTGCGGCCGCCCGTCGGTGGTACACCGGAGCGCTGGGGTTGTTCGTGCTCTCGCTGTTGGCCAAGACGGCGGGCGTGACACTGCCGCTGACGCTGCTGACGATCACGGCGTGGCGTCGGGGCCGGATGACCCGGCGCGACATACGGCGGGCCGCGCCGTTCTTCCTGGCGTCGGCCGTCCTGGGTGTAATCACCGTGTGGTATCAGTTTCATATCGCGAGCGGCGGCTTACAAGTGCGATCGGATGGCGCGTTGTCACGGCTGGCAATCGCCGGACGCGCCGTGCTGTTTTATCTCGGAAATATCCTCTGGCCAATGAACCTTTGCGCCGCGTACCCGCAATGGCCTGCGGCGGCAGTGGACACCGCGGCGGCGTGGGCGCCGCTGGCGGTGCTGGCCGCCGCCTGCATTACGCTGGCAGTCCTGCGCCGGAGGAAGTGGGCACGCGTCACGCTCACGGGCATCGCGGTGTTTGTCGTGATGCTGCTGCCCGTGCTGGGCTTCATCAACATCTCCTACATGTATTACACTCTCGTCGCGGATCGCTGGCAATATGTCGCCATCCCCGTACCGCTGGCTCTGCTTGCTGCCGGAGCGGAAATGCTCGCACGCCACGGGCGCACCGCGCGGACGGTCATTTGGTGCGCGGCGGCCGCGGCCGTGCTGTGGCTGGGCGGTCTGACGTGGAGATACGCCCATGCTTATCACGACTCGGAGACCTTCTGGCGCACCGTACTGGCCACCAACCCGGACTCCTGGCAGGCAAACAACAACCTCGGCACTGAATTGGTCCGGCATCAAAACTTCAGTGAAGCAATCCCGTACCTGCAGCGCGCCGTCCACATCGATCTGCTCAAGTCAGAACCCCATCACATCCACATCGATCTGCTCAAGTCGGAACCCTATTACAATCTGGGGGTGGCATACGCCGCGATCGGAGACCGTGCGTCGGCGCTCCACTGGTATACCCGGACGTTGCGGGTATCACCCCAGAACAGTTTAGCGCTGGCCGCGGCAGGCACCCTCCTGATGGACATGGATCGCAATATCGAGGCGCTGCCTTACCTGGAGAAAGCGGTGGCTGTGGCCCCCGACTCGGCACGGACGCAATTCAACCTTGGAAGCGTGCTCTCGCTCATGGGGCAACTCAACCGCGCCGTGGAATGCTTCCACAAAGCGCTGACCCTCGACCCGGACTACCTCCTAGCCCACAACAACCTCGGCGTCGCCCTCGCGCAACTGGGCCGGATCGACGAGGCCGCCGCCCAGTTCCGCGAGGCCCTGCGCATCGACCCGCACAACCGCGACGCAATCGAGAATCTGACCAACGCCGAACTGGCGAAGATCAGGCATGCCGTGCCGACCACGAAGCCCACGACGCCGTGATACCGCGCGTCACACGCCCCGCCAAGCCGCCGGCGTCTCCGATACCTCCGTGACCCACAACCTGACCAACGCCGAACCAGCGGAGAAAAATAACGGGGGCCAATGGCTCCCCACCTGCTCTGTCGCAAACCTCACTTTGGGGCTGTATTGGATGAACGAGTCTTCCGGTCTCATCGCGATTTTCGGGGAAATGCCATGGCTTTAGCCGGACACCTTTCGTGAACCTGCGCCGCCCCCCGGAGGTTTGCGCCAGAGCACTCCCGACCCCTTAACTTTGCCCCCGTTACAGACCCGCGGCGGGCGGAACGCCTACCTCACGAGAAAAACCCCGCCCCCCCCGCTCAGATCGCCCAATACTTCCACAAGCTCTCGGGCACCTCGTACTTGATGCGCTCCTGCTGCTCGTGCCGCCAGCGCGTGAACAGGCCCACGCGCGGGTGGCGGGAGATGTTCGTCGAGCCGTTGTGGAGCATGAAGGCGTGCCAGAAGACCACGTCACCGGCCCGGGCGGTGAACTCGTGCGGCGGGCGCGGGTGAAAAATCTTCCAGTTGAAGTCGGGGTCGTGGATGTACCCGCCGTCGAGCTGGTCGGGCCGGGCGCGGAAATAGTTCCACGCGGCGGTGTGGCTGCCGGGCCAGAGCGTCAGACCGCCGCCCATGGGCTCGACGTCGTAGAGATACGTCGTGGCCGAGACCATGAAGGGCCACCAGCCGAGGCTGCTGTTGTAGCCGTCGAGGTGCCCGCGGTCGGTCGGCGCCCAGGCGCGCGACTCCTGCGGCCAGGTGATGACGCACGAATCATGCCCGCAGACGAACCGCCCGCCGCCGAGCTGCTCGATGACGGCGCGCACGGCCGGGTGGTTGTGCGGGCGGATTTCCTTAGGCTCGAAATTCGCGGTGGGCTCCTTCGAGCGATCGCCCCACGACACGGGCGTCTCCGCGCTGCCGCCGAGCGAACGCAAAACCTGCCGCCGCCACTCCTGGATGTAGGCCGGCTCGATCGCGCCCTCGAGGACGACGTAGCCCTCGTGCTTGAAGAACGCGATCTGCTGCGGCGTGAGCGCGGCGGCGGTGGCTGCGGGGGACATGGCGGGACACTCCGGTGAAAAAAGGCGGTGAAAAAAGGGGTGAAAAAAGGGGTCAGGAGCCATTTATCGCGCGGGGTCTTTCTCCGGCGTCTTTCTCGGCCGGCCGCGTGGCCGGGTGGTGGACTCCAAACCCATCGCCGCCGCCGTACGCAGCGACCAAGCCGCGCCACCGTACGGCCTGCCGCGCCGCACGCTCAGGCGCAGCGCCTCCAGCTCCGCCGCCGTCTCGGGCCGGTTCACCCTTGATGACCAGTTCCTGGGCCGGTCCACCGGCCAGGCGTCGCAGAGCATCCCCGCCCGCTCGCCGTCCGCCCGCGCCGAGAGGCTCCCCCAGCG
>JAIOPN010000021.1 GCA_021413865.1 Planctomycetota bacterium
TCGAGCAGACCATCGGCTGGCTCAAAGAGTGTCGCCGCATCGGCACACGCTTCGAGAAGCTGGCCATCAACTTCCTGGCGATGATGAAACTGGCGATGATTCAACGCACCCTCAAGATCGTGTTTTCAGACAGAGCCTAGAATCAGCACGGCGGTTTTTTTATCCAGGGCGCAGGAGCCTACGGTGACGACCATCCGTGGATACATCATGAACGGCGTCGTGGTGCTCGACGAGTCCGTGAATCTGCCCGACGGAACGCCCATCCTCATCGAGGTCGAACGTGTCGATGCCAGCTTCTGGCGGGACAAGAGCGCCGTGGAATTGGCCCGCGAGCAGAACGTCCACCCGTGCGTCGATCCCGCCGATCTCGCGGGCGATTGGCCGGCGGATGAGTCCGTCGACGACTTTCTCGCAATGATCAAACGGAGCCGCGTCTGACGGATTTGTTCACCCACGCCCGATAGTATGGGTCCACCAGCATCCGCTGGACGCCCAGCAGGTTCACAATTGGAGCAGTCGAGCAGCAGCGCGATGGCGGCGTACAGGATGGACTGCACGCCATTCGTCGGCCCCCTCTTTCCCCGGCTCTGCCCCCCCCGAGCCAGACTACCCGCTGACGCTCGAAGACCACTAAGCTGCCTTTGGAAAACGGCGAAAACCACGACATGGTCATTACGGAGATTTACGGAACTACGACTTTATTACTGTTGCAAAATGCGAATAATTGCGTCGGATTGCGTCGATTTGCGAATTGATCGGGACAACGATAAGCTCATTGTAGATCAGTCCTTGGGTTCATTCAGCAACGTTTCGTCGAGTGCGATCACACCCGTGAGGTCGCAGGTTCGAATCCTGTATCGCCCATTCCCGCAATCCCAAGTGATCGTTCGAGAAGCGGCTCTGCATGCGTCATGTAGCGGCGACCACGTGTCCAAGCCTAAACGGTACATACTGTTTAGGCGCAGCATGGGGTTCCTTTTTAGAAAGGCGCGTGGACCAATGGATCACTCGCCGTTGCGTCCCGGCTCGCCCCACCGCCGCGCGTGGCGAGCCGTTTGGCGGCTGCCGCGGTGGACCATAGTTGAGAAACCACCGGCAGGCCCCGCGCCCAGCGCGAACGCAGGTAACGCCGCTGCCAGCGGTAGTAGCTTGTGCTGAGAAAATAATTGTCCGGCTTGCCACGCCCCCGCGCGACGGCGACGGCGGCCTCACGCAGAAAGCCCAGGTCCCTCCAACGCACGCGGGTGGTGTAGTCGGTCCGCAGCAGGTGATAGATGCGATCCCATCGATCAAGGGGCATCCCCGGGGCGAAATTATGCACGAGGCCCTCGACCGATCGCTTGGTGCCCTCGGCGGCCTCTCTCCCGAACCGCCCCGTTGTGCTCCTTGCGTGAATCCGGTACAGCACCAGTTTCTTGGGCAGGTTCGCCACCCCCGTCACCAGCGCTGCGCGGAGCCAGAGGTAGGCGTCCTGTGCGATGTCGTGCCCGCTGGGGAACCAGAGCTTCTGATAGTTCCCGGCCTTGAGCACCGCGGACCTGCGGAACATCACCGAGGAGTGGCAGATCACGGAACGGAACAGAATCTGCCATCGCAGCTCCGCGTCTGTGTGCGGGAGGCGTCTGATCTCGGGGGCCTCATTGCCCTGATCGTCGATCTCGCCGTGCCAGCTCCCCAGCACGCCGATCTCCGGCCGCTCGCTCATCACCCGGACCTGCTCCTCCAACCGGGTGGGGAGGTTGATGTCGTCCGCGTCGATGACGGCGCACAGCTCGGTGGTCGCCTCCTCCACCAGGGCCGCACGTGAAGGAGAAGCCCCCATCGGCCGTCCCGTCACGATCCTTCCGGGGATGCGTGACGGGATCCAGCGCTTGAGCTCCTCAAGCGTGCCGTCGGTGGAGCCGTTATCCCACACGTGGAGCTGGTGGTACGGATAGGTCTGCCTGGCGATGCTGTCGAGCGTCGCCGGCAGGTAGGGCATGCCGTTGAGCACGGGCATCAACCAGGTGACCATCTCCGCCACGGGAGTCCTTCCAAATAAAGATTCACGACGTTCAGGCCTGACTGTTGCGGCGGCCGAACTTGAGGGCCATGGCGCTCAGGCCCATAAAGGCCAGTGCGGCGGTTGCGGGCTCGGGATTGGGAACCGCATCCTGGGCCAGGGCTCGCGTGAAGAACAGGCTGTCCGCCGCGCCGCCGGGATTCACCTTGGTGAAGATCGCACCGATGGCATCAACGTCGGCGCCGGCGTAAGCCAGGCCCGAGCCGGCGAGTATGCCGACCGAGACGCCATTGACGCTGCGGGCGTCAACGAGCTTCACGGCGTTGAAGCCGAGGACGCCCGGCTCGAAACCGGGGAAGTAGGCGTCGAGATCCAGGCCGCGCGCCCCGCCGCCGATCTGACCGATGGGGACGTAACCGTCCGGGGCAACGATGACGCCGTCGGCGGTCAGTATGGCTAGGGTTGCCGAATTGGGATGGATCGAGACGGCGGTGTCTTCGACCATGTTGCCGATCTCGAAGACCCAGAGGTCAAGATCGGAGGAGCCGCTGTTCGTGAGCAGGTTGTTGGTGAAGCCGACGGTGAGCATGCCGCCGCCGCCCAGCGAATAGGCGCCGTCGCCGCCGGTCTTCTTGTCGGCGAGGAAGTCGGGGATGCCCAGCGCGTTCTGGGGGTTGAGGAAGTGGGAGGCCGTCGCCGCCTGGCCACCCTGGTACAACTGATTGGCCGAGAGCACGACGTCGGCGAAGCTGATGGCACCGTCGCTGAACTGGATGCCGCCGTAGGTCACCGCCTTGGTGGTGTTGGACTGGGACAGACCGCATAGAGCCGCGGTCAAAGCCAGGCCGACCATTTTCTTGGAACTGAGAGTCATCTTCCTTCTCCTTGTAACAGTGCGAACCGTAGATTCCGGACATTCGTTAGACACAGTTGTGAAATTGCAGATGTTTCGTTACCACGCACCGCCGGAGTTGCTCGCAAGCCTTGAGAACAGGCCGTGCCCCGACGCACGGCCGGCTCCCAAGACCGTTGCACCGGGTCATTCCATTACAGGAACGAATGACCCGGTGTCGGCCGGGTGCCCGCGTTTGTTCATTGATGTTTTCATACATAGCTCGGCCCGTTGGATGTCTCTCGATCCCCTGTCAGGCGTTGAGACGGCTGCCGCCCTTGATCGATGGCAAGCCGCCCCCGACCGCCTTGAGCATCGACTCGGTCACGACGTGCGGGACGGAGCGCTTCGACTTGGCATCCGCAGCGCTGTCCGGTGCCCGGTCTTCCAACTGCAACTCGTGCTCCGCCGCCTGCCAGTTCTGCTTGCAGTGACCCTGCCGTGAGCCGGTCGCGAGGTAAATCTCGTACGCCCGCGCCGCGATGGCCTCGTGCGTGGGTTGCGTTCCCTCGGCGTGATTGGAATTCGACACGGTGTGCTTCGTCGGTGTGGCGGATGTGCTCGACGACTCGGGTTGCATTACAAATCTGCTCATTGAATCTGCCTTTCGGGCTTGTGGTGTGAACATCATGGGTCACGCATCTTTATCCAACGGAACCTGATTCCGCCGGAGGATCGTTCGAGGTTTCAGGATCGGAGTCGCTTAGGATTGGCTCATGGCCATGTTTCCCCTCCACGCCTCCGCGGCGTGTTCCGATCCCGCGGGAGCACATTGGCTCATCTTGTCGCTGGGCGTCTCGCCACGATGCAACACCCAGCTCGCCGACAACCGTCGGTCGCGCAACAAACGCCATTTCAGGGTTCGGAAAGCCATGGCTTCGAGCTGCTGGACGCGCTGTCGTGTCACGCCGAGTTGCGTCGCGATCTCCTGAAACGTCATCTGTCCGGCCCCGTCCAGGCCGTAGTGCAGGCGGAGCACGCTCGCCTGACGCCCGTCGATGCCGTCGAGTAAACCGCGGATCCTCTGCGCGTCGTCGGCGTTGCTCGCCCGCTCGTCGGGCATGGGCATGCGGCGGTCGTGCAGGTTCTGGCCAGGCACGGGTTCGTTCCCGGCGGAGCCCTGCGTCGGCCGCCGTAACGTGCGCGCCGCGTAGTGGACGGTTCGCACCTTGCGCGGCACGAGTCGCATCAATCCCGATAGTTCGGAGATGGATGGCTCCCTGCCGAGTCTCTCCTTGAATTGCCGATTGGCACGCTTCCACCTGACAATCCGGTCAGCCATGTAGGGCGGGACATGGAGCGGCTGCGCCGCGTTGATCAGCGCGTGCTTCATGGGCTGCCTGATCCACCACGCGGCGTATGTGCTGAAACGAACGCCCTGCTCCGGGTCAAAGGACTCGACCGCGCGCAGCAACCCGACGTTCCCCTCCGCGATCAGCTCCGCCAGTGACAATCCGCGGTTTACGAATTGCTTGGCGATGCACACCACCAGGCGGAGATTGCCGCAGATCATCCGCTCGCGTGCCTTGGGGTCGTCGTGGCGGATGATTTTCCAACCGAGCTCGCGCTCCTGCTCGTCGGTAAGCAGTTCGCCGTCGATCTGCCGGAAGTAAATATCAAGCTCTTGATTGGCGGCCGTGGCTGTCATAATCGCTTTCCAATCATCAGAGACGACGAGGCGTTACGAGTGCCACCCGGCGGGGTCGGCACTTTCATGCAAAACCGGGTCACGATTCGCCTTCTCGAGCGCTGCCCTGATCCCGCGTTACACGGGCCAAAAAAAAAGCCGACCTGGTTCGACACCCAAAGGTGCTGAACCAAGTCGGCTTACTCGTCAACGGGCCTTCCGGCGTGGCCGGCCTGCCCTTCAACTCGTCATCCAGACGTCGGAACCGATCTTCGCGGCGTCACGCCGCCTTCGCATTCCGCTTACCCCTTCAACATAGGGCATCACGCCGCGATTGCAATAGTAATCTGATGATTTTGGAAATATAAATTGGTAATCACGCTACCGCGTGGAATTAGGCCGCGACTTTATCTCGCGGAATAGAGGCGCCTTGGCGAGGGTGAAGAGCACGACCTCTTCACCGGTGACGGTGCTGATGTCGTGGTGCAGGCTAACCACATTCACGCCGGTGATCTCCACGACCATCACCTCCAGGATCGGCCGCGCCGCCTCCATCAACTGCACTCTGACCTGTTTCAGGAGGTCCCGCCCCTTCTCGCTTTGCAGCGTCTTGACCAGGTGCTGCTCGGCGGCGGTCAGGACCCCCTGGAGGCGGACCACCAGCAGATCACCGATCAGGTGGGTGCGGATGTCCGTGGGGCCGCGGCCCATGTAGTCCTGTTCAAAGCGGACCATGCCCTGACAGACTTCGGCTTCGATTTCTCCTAGCGTCTTCATGCGGACCTCTCGCGTGCGTTGCATTGCAGTCCCGGGCACTAGGCTCTGTCTGAAAACTCTGTGAATCGCCGATGTTGAGCAGGCCGGCAAGGAGGCCGGCCCTCATGCGACGACACGAACTGACAGATCAGGAATGGGAACTGGTTCATCCGCTCCTTCCTCCACGCACCGCCAGAA
>JAIOPN010000016.1 GCA_021413865.1 Planctomycetota bacterium
GGAGAGGGAAAGCCGCATCCTTACAAAACGTTCGCGTTCCATCGCTGACCTCCAGAGGTAAAGGGTTGGAGACCAGTGTGGACGCGAACTGCGCCGTGCGCAAGTACTTACGCACGGTGATCAATCCGGTGATGAATAATGTTGCGAGCCGGGGGCTATGGGGCGGAGTGTTTTCTGTTTTCCGCTAGAATCCCGCCCATGTCCGAGCAGCCCCAGAAAAAATCGTACAAGGACACGATCAACAAGCCCCAGACCGCCTTCGCGATGAAGGCGAACCTGGTGCAGAACGAGCCGGCGTCGATGAAGCGCTGGGCGGAGGCGGGGCTGTACCAGAAGGTGCGGCAGGCCCGCGCCGGCGCGCCGCGCTACGTCTTCCACGACGGCCCGCCCTACGCCAACGGCTCGATCCACCTGGGCCACCTGCTCAACAAGGTGCTCAAGGACATCGTCGTCCGCTCGCGCACGATGATGGGTTTCGATTGCCCCTACATCCCCGGGTGGGACTGCCACGGCCTGCCGATCGAGCACAAGGTCGTCGCGGAGCTCGGGCCCAAGGCACGCGAGATGGAGCCGTACCAGATCCGCAGGAAATGCCAGGCGTACGCGGAGAAGTTCGTGAAGCTGCAGTCGGGGCAGATGCAGCGGCTGCTCACGCTGGCGGACTACGAGCACCCCTACCTCACGATGGACCCGGCCTACGAGGGGGCGTCGCTGGAGGTCTTCGCGCAGATGGTGGAGAAGGGGTTGGTGTACCGCGCGCTCAAGCCGGTGCATTGGTCGATCGCGAACCAGACGGCTCTCGCGGACGCCGAGTTGGAATATGAGGACCGGGTCGACACCTCGATCTACGTTTTGTTCGAGGTGGTGACCGCTTCCCCCCTCCACGCCGCTTGCGGCTTAGCGTCCGGTGTCCGCGTGGACCTGATGATCTGGACCACCACGCCCTGGACGCTCCCCGCCAACCTCGCCGTCGCCGCCGCCCCGCGCGCGTTGTACGGTTTGTTCTCCTACCAACTCGACGGCAAGACCCATCACGCCATCCTCGCTGACGACCTGGCCGACCGGGTGCTCGCCCTTCGCGGCGCGGCGGACATCAAACGTCTCGCGGTCTGCACCGGGCAGGAATTGGTCAGCGCCGGCCTGCGCTACCGCCACCCGTTCATCGACCGCACCTCGCCGATCGTCACCGCCGAGTACGTTACGCTCGAGGACGGCACCGGTCTCGTCCACACCGCGCCGGGCCACGGCGTGGAGGACTACCAGACCGGTCTGAAGGATTGCATCCGCTTCTCGCCCGACCGCAGGGAAGTGCTCGCGGGCAAGCCTTCCGATCCGAGCGTGCGGGCCGACACGTACTGCCCCGTGCGCGGGGACGGCACGTTCGACGAGACCGCGCCGGATTGGCTCCGCGCCCCGGGCGTGGACGTGTGGAAGGCCAATGATCTGGTCATCGTCAGATTGCGCGAGAGCGGGCATCTTTTCTACGACCTGAAATTTACGCACAGCTACCCGCATGACTGGCGCGGCAGGACGCCGGTGATTTTTCGCGCGACGGAGCAATGGTTCGTTGGCGTGGATTGGCCTATCGGCTTCTCGTTCTTCGACGGACAAGGACATGGCAATGCCGACGCGCCTTCGATTCGCAAACTGGCGATTGAAGCGGTGGAAAAGAAGATCACGTTCTACCCCGACTGGGGTAAAAACCGCCTGCGCGGCATGCTCGAATCGCGCCCCGATTGGTGCATCTCGCGGCAGCGCGCCTGGGGATTGCCGATCCCGGCGTTTTTCGGCGAGGGGGACCAGGTGCTGCTGACCGCCGCGGCTGTGCGCGCGGTGGCGAAGGTGGTGGAGAAGCAAGGCTCGGACGCGTGGTTCAAGTTGAGCGCGGCGGAATTGCTCGCGGGGTATGAGCCGGAGAAAGATGCCTATGCGCCGGCGTGGGTGAAAGAGGGGAGACTAAGCCGCGAGCGGCTGAAGAAGTCGACGGATATTTTCGACGTTTGGTTCGATTCGGGCACGTCGTGGGCTTCGGTGATCCGCCAGCGATTTGGGGCCGATTGGCTGCCGACGGACCTATATCTTGAGGGTTCCGACCAGCACCGCGGCTGGTTCCAAGCATCGCTGCTTCCGGCCGTGGCGACCACGGGAGAGCCGCCGTACCACACAGGCCAACCGCCGTTCAAGGCGCTGCTCACGCACGGGTTCATGGTCGACAAAGACGGCAAGAAGATGTCCAAGGCCCTCGGCAACACTTTGGAGGTCGAGACGCTGCTCAAGGACCACGGCGCGGACGTCTGCCGCTGGTGGGTCAGCTCGATCAACGCCGACAACGACATCAAGGTCGATCCCGAGTTCTTCAAGCTTGCAGGCGAGGAGTACCGCAAGGTCCGCAACACGCTGCGGTATCTGCTGTCAAACCTCTACGACTTCGACATCAAGGCCCACCGTCACGCGTGGGTTCCCGCCGACGCAACGAGCCTCGACGCGTGGGTGATCGGCGAGCTGAACCTCGTCATCGCGGCCGTGCGCGCGGGGTACGAAAAATTCGACTTCCGCGCCCTGCACGAGACGGTGTTCGACTTCTGCAACGAGACCCTGTCGGCGGTTTACCTGGCGGCGACGAAGGACCGCATGTACTGCGACAAGGCGGACAGCCCCCGCCGCCGCCGCTCGCAGACGGCGATGCACACCATCGCCGACGCCCTGATCCGCCTCACCGCGCCGATCCTGCCGCACACCGTCGAGGAGGCGTGGAAGTCGTTGCACGGCGAGTCGGCGTCGAGCGTGCAGCTCGAAACCTTTCCTAATCCCGTGGAACTGAGTGTGAGCGGCGAGTGGGCGGGCGTGATCGCGTCGCGCAACGACTGGCTCAAGGCGGTGGAGGAGGCGCGGCAGGGGCGGGGCATCGAGAACCCGTTGGATTGCGCGATCGTCGTGCCGCGCACGCAGGTTCCCGCAGGGTTCAGCGTCATCGACCTGGCGGATTTGTGCAACGTCAGCCGGATCGAATTGACGGACGGCGCGGAGATCTCGGTGAAGGATCTGCGCGAGGAGCCGCGCTGCGACCGCTCGTGGAAGCGCGACGGCACGGTGAAATTGCGCGGCGACGGCGGGATGCTCAGCGACCGCGACGCGGCGGCGCTGGGGGTTGTTTAGGTTTGGCCCCCACTCCCTCCGGGAGAGGGGTTTGCGACACACGCGGGTTTCTACTTCACCGCCGCCACGGTCCCGTGCGTTGACCGGCTGGCGCCGAATTTCTCGCGGGCCTGCATGAACGGCTTCTCGACGCAGCGGTAGAGCACCTCCGCGGCGAGGAGGCTCACGGCCCACACCCCTACGAGGTAGAGGATCAGCGGGAGCCTGTGGCCGCCCTCGTGCCCGCCCTCGAGCCAGCCGTCGAGGCGGGCGACGACCGCGATGCCCTCGACGTGTAATAGATAAATGGAATAGGCGCGGTCCGCCAGGTACCGCGTCCCGGGCACGCGGAAGCGGGTGCGCCAGAAGTCGTTGGAGTTGGCCAGCACGATCAGCATGCAGAAGATGAAAGACCAGACCGGCAGGCTCCAGTCGGAGATGTCCGGGCGGGCGTACCTCCAGTAAAAATTCAGGGCGATGAGGATCACCCCGATCGGGGCGAGGACCGTCGCGGCCTTGCACAACCAGCCCCACGCTTTGGGGGCGAAGACCGCCACCACCGCCAGCAGCACGCCCGCGGCGCACTGGTCGTAGCGCAGGTGCGTCATCTGCAGGTTCCACCGCCAGCCCCAGTGCTGCTCGACCCACGGCGCGCCCAGCCTGGACGCCAGCGGCACGAGCAGCAGGAGCGGCGCGGCCACGGTGAACCAGCGGTTGCGCAGGAAGAGGAGCAGGAGCGGCGCGACCATGAGGTAGAAGTGCTCCTCGACGCAGAGCGACCAGCTCACGCCGAAGAACGCCATCGGGCTTGGGCCGACGTAGTTCTGAAGGAAGACGAAGTACTGCCAGCAGACGGGGGTTTTGTGCTGAACCGCGGACTGGGCGATGGTGAAGAGGAGGACGGCGTAGTAGGCGGGCAGGGTGCGGAGCCAGCGGCGGAACCAGAAGCGGCGCAGCTCGATGGTGCCGGTTTTCTTGAACTCCTCGCAGAGCTGCTTGCCCAGCAGCCAGCCGCTGAGGCAGAAGAAGAGGTCAACGCCCACGCCGCCGAGCTGCATGAAGCTCAGGCCGTTGGGCAACCCGTATTCGGTCGTGACGTGGCAGAAGACGACCAGGACGATCGCCGCGGCGCGCAGGAAGTCCAGCGTCGGGTTGCGGCGGGTGGATACGCCGTTGGCTATCGGGCGTGCGGGAACCATTGGCATCTACATCGGCTATTTGGGGCGCGGTGATTCCCGGATCGCCGGCGGGGTCAGGTGGAGAGGCCGGGGTTGAGCGCGTCCGGCGGCAGGCCGAAGCCCGGCACCTGTTCGAGCTCGGGCAGGACCGCCGCCTTTACATCCTCGTCGGCGGCGGACTGGCGCTCGACGAAGGCGACGGTGCAGAGGCCCAGCACGGCGATGAGGTAGGAGAGCTCGACGGCCTCGGCGCTGAGGAAGAAGCCGCACCAGATGAAACCCGCGATGGAGATGCAGACGGTGTTGCACAGGTAGGCCGGCCACTGCAGCCGCTTGGCGAAAGGCCTGCGTGCGGCCCGGAAGGTTTGCCACATCGTGCCGACGTAAAAGAGGGCAAGCCCCAGGGCGCCGGCAATGCCGTGGTCGGCGCCGACCTGGAGGAAGAGGCCGTGGACGCTCTTACCGTCGGTCAGGCCGTACTTGTGTGCTACGAGGTTGAAGTTGCGCGGCCCGACGCCCCAGGGGTGGTCCTTGATGCACGCCCAAGCGGCGGCCCAGGTGTCGAAGCGGCTGGCGGCGGAGGCGTCGCGTTCGCTGGCGTCGGCGAAGATGGTCATGAACCGGGCGCGCACCGCGGGGCCTGCCAGGTAGAGCGTGGCCCAGACGAAGAGGCAGGCGACGGTGATGGTCAGCATCTTGTTGGGTAGGCGGAAGAGGGCGATGATGAAAATGGTGGCGCCGATGAGGATCAGGCCGAGCTGCCCGCCGCGGGAATAGCTGAAGAGGATGACGTGGATCTCCAGCAGCACGGAGGCGAAGCAGAGGAGCTTGACCCACCAGCGGCGGTCATAGACGCCCATGAAGAAGGCCAGGGGGATGATGAGGACCATCATGAGGGCGACGCCGTTGTTGTCGATGAGGGCGAAGCCCTCGTCGATGAACCGGCGGACGAAGCCGGCCTTGTACCAGCCGTTGAGGGTGTAGGCGAGGAAACCCATGGTGGCGACGATGATCCACGCCATGGTGCGGATGCGCCGGCCGTCGGTGACGATCAGGAGGGCGACGAAGGCCATGAGGCCGATCTTGAGCCGGGCGTCGAGCCACATCCAGGCGACCTCGTGGTCGATGGCGGTGAACTGAGCGGTGAGGACGCCGGTGAGTAGGAAGACGAACAGACCGAACAGGGTGATGCGGACGTGGCGCACGGGCGTCCAGTCGCCAAAGCCCTTGATGGCCAGGCCCAGGAGGGTGGAGAGGCCGACGTAGAGGCTGAAGCGCGGGTGATTGGTCTGGTCAAACGCCCAGAACCAGAGGAAGGGGGGCTTGAGAATGGCCAGCGCGAAGTAGGCCATCAGGCCGACATAGGGGTTGAACCACCCCATGCTCACGCCGAGGGTGGCCAGAAAATACGAGAAGAGTTTGCCGAACTCCATAAGGTCCTGCCCAGGTCGATGCGCATCCGCGCCGCAGCGGGATGATAGGCCGCCACCGCTCCGACCCTCCATTTTCGACCAGATCGTCCCCGGCCTGAACCCAGCGTCCGCTAACCACCGCAGGCCGCCATTTCCCCCGGCCGCTCACGGCTTAGCGTCTTCTCTTATCGTCCCAACAACCCGTTATGAATCCCCGCCACCGCCTCCGCCGCGCGTGGCCAGGTGAATCGCTCAACCACCCGCTTCCGCCCCGCCTCCCCCATCCGGCGACGCAGACCTTCGTCCCCCGCGAGCTGCGCGATTGCCGTGGCAAGCTCATCCGCGTCCGTCCCGCCCACGAGCAGGCCGGTCTCGTTCTCGCCAACCGCCTCGGGCACGCCGCCGGAGCGCCCGCCGATCGTCGGTTTCCCGCACGCCGCCGCTTCGAGGAAGACGATGCCGAAGCCCTCGACGTCCGACCCCTCCCTGCGGTTGGGCATCACGAAGAGGTCGCACGCGGCGTAGAACCTCGGCAGGTCGGCCCCGCGCACCATGCCCGCGAAGGTGACCCGGTCGCGCAGGTTCAGCTCATCGACCAATCGTTCGAGGCGGGCGCGCTCGTCGCCCTCGCCGTCGCCGGCGATGACGTAGTGCAGCACAGGGCTGTGGTCGCGCAGCTTCGCCAAGGCGCGGAGCGTGGTGTCGTGTCCTTTGCGCGGCGGGAACCGGCCGACGGTGAGCACCATGAGCCGGCCGGGCGGGACGTATTTACGCCGCAGCTCCGAGCCATCGATGCCGGGGTTGAAGAGGTCGGTATCGACACCGGGGTGGACGACGTGGACGCGGCCGTCGGGCACGCCATAGGCCTTGACCATAGCGGCGGTGTGCTCGCTGTTGGCGATGATGCCGGCGCAGGCGCGGTAAACGCGGGTCATCACGAATGTGTATTCCCGGGAGACGCGGGCGGTGGTGATCTCCTCGCCGTGCGCCCAGCAGAGCATGCGCGGGCCGAGCATCAGGCGGCGCGCGGTGAGCGCCGCGAGCGCTTCGGGCATCGCCCGGCCGCAGTGGGCGATCACCGGCGTGCCGCCGCTGTCGCGCGACATCGTCCTGCTCAGCCGTTTGATGGTCCGCCCCAGCGCCCAGTGCTGCGAGCGGTCCTCGCGGGAGACGATGCCGCGCCGCCACTTGCGGATTTCCGTGCGCTCGACGGCGATCCGGCCGCGCACCGCCTCGTCGCCCGTGCACTTGTCACGGTCGGTCAGCACGGTGATGTTGAAGCGGTCCTGCAGGCGTGAATAGATGCTTTCCAGCAGCACCGCCGACCCGCCCATGGCCGGGGGGTACATCTCGCTGACCAGCAGCAGCGGCGGGTTTTGCGGGGTCTTGTCGCTCATGGCCGCACCACCAGCAGGAAAACGACCGCCGCGGCGATCGCCACGAACAGCAGGCCCGACATGACGATGAGTCGTTTGAGTTTGCTCTTGGCGCGGTCCTTCTGCGGGACGAAGCGCGTGGGCGTGCCGAAATCGAACGTGCCGACGGGCGCGGGTGCGGGGGGCACGGCCCGCTTCTGGAAATAGCCCTGCGCGTTGCCGTAGGAGAGCAGCAACACGACGGGGCGGCAGAGCGTCCGCGTCGGCATGCTTGCAAGGGTTCGGACGGAGTAGCGGAAGAAAAACTCGGCGCGCTCGAGGAGCTTCGTGCGCTGCGCGTCGTCAACGTGGCGCGAGGCGAGCCTGAAGACCTCGCTCTTGCGCATGTCTTGCGCGGCCCATGTCTCGGTGGGGTATTCGAGCTCCTTGGGCTTGTCGAGGTAGGGGTATTCCTTTGCCGCCATCCAGTTTGCGTAATGCACCAGCACCGCCCGGCCGTAGGCGTACATCATGTCCAGCTCGCCCAGCTCCGCCTTGTGATCGAGGTACTTGCCCAGCGACTGGAGGAACATGGTGTAGAACCAGTGGTCCTCGGCCTTGAGCAGGTTCATGCGGTCGGGGTCGTCGGTGGGGTGAACGGCGCGGCGGATGATCTGCTCGGCTTTGTCGAGGAAGCGGCGTTCGCCGGTGAGCCGGTGGCCGTCGGTGAGCGCGTTGAGCGCGTTGGCGGCGGCGCGGCCCGGGCCGTGGAAGTTCCCGTAGCCCGAGAGCGTGATGTGCCCCGTGTCGCCGCGGTCGAGGAAGCGGAAGATGGTCTTGGAGCCGTCGTCGGCGTCGATGACGTATTGGGCCAGGCCGATCGCGGCCTCGCGCGAGAGCGGGTCGCCGGTGACCAGGTGGTGGAGCATGAAGCCGGTGGTGTAGAGGTGGCCGCCGGAGGGTCCGCCGCCGGGGACTTTTTTGCGTCCCGGGTAGGAGCGGTGGGTTCCGGTGTCGGCATCGATGTAGTGGCAGGTGTGCCAGAACAGGCCGTGGTTGTAGGCGGACTTGTCGGCGTCGGTGTGGTAGAGGTCGATGTCGGCGACGTGGGAGGCGAGCTCGTTCATCGCGTGGAACCAGCGTGGGTCGGCGGAGCGGAGAAACTGGGTGGCGAGGCCGCGCACCGCGTCGTACTGGTTGTTGTAGTGCGAGACCAGCGGGCGCTCGCCCTTGTCGAAGACCGCCTCGTGGTCGCCGTAGATGTCGCCGAAGTGACGCCAGCCGTACTCGTCGATCACCTCACGCTTGCGCTCGAAGGTGTCGGGGCCTTCGACGGCGGCGTCGATGAGCGCGAGGTAGTCGGCGTTGGGGTCCTCGGCGCGGGGCAGGAGATAGGGCGCGGCCTGGGCCTGCGATGCCCACGCGGGATCGACGGCGGGGACGAGCGGGCTGCGCGCCCAGTCGAGCGGGGTGTCGGTCACCGTGTCGGGGCCGTAGGCCAGGTGCAGCGTGTGCGTTTTCCGCTCCCCGCCCTGGATTTCGTGTACATCCGCCGATTGCCGGGGAAACAGGCCGACCGTCAGCACGTCGGAGGCGGCCTCGATGGCTTTGGGGAAGTTCTGCCAGAAGTATTGCGTGGCCGCGCCGAGCGCGCGCTCGCCGTGCTGGAGGAGAACGATCGGGGTGGCGCGTCGGCCCCGTGTTTCGTTCCCCGCACCGGCGCCCGCCTTGGCAACGACCAGCCGGTAGCCCTGAAAGCCCAGCGGCACCTCCTGCTTGCGGTTGAGGTGGTTGCTGCTCTTCCAGTTCTCGCCGCCGCTGGAGTCCTGATAGACCTCGACCCGGTCGCCGGCGGCGGTCGTCAGCGGCGCGCCGGGTTCACAGGAGTAGCGGATCGCGGCGTCATCGGGGGAAGAGGCTGTCTCGACCGGCATGGCGATGGAGAGCGCCGCGCGGCGGAGGTAGATCGAGCCTTCGTTGCCCAGGTCCCACTTGCCGTCCGGGTGGCCGGCGGCGCGCGGGTTGGTCAGCGTCAGCGTCAGCCGCACCGTCGTGGAGCCGGCGAAGCACTCGACCCGCGCGGTGAGGTCGCAGGTCGGCTTGGCGTCCGGCGAGGCCAACCGGCCCCACATCCGCACCGACACACGCACCGGGCCGCGGTCCTCGATGACGACCCTGTCGATGGCGGGGTGATAGACGTGCCCCGCATCGTCCTCGATCATCAATGTCGATCGGGCCGGGTTGATCGCCTGCCGGCCGTGGACTTTCGCGTCGGCGAAGGGGAAGGGGGTCTGGTTCGGGTTGCTCGTGGAGTTGATCGTGAAGAGCGCCGCGCCGGTGTCGATCTCGATGACCTTGCCGGTCTCGCGGATGGCCGCGCGGGGTGTGTCGGCGGGCGCCCGGCCGGGGGTGTCGCCGATTTTGAGCAGGTAATCCGCCCCGCTGTCGGCGAGCCAATCGACGAGGGCCCAGCGGACCGAACCGTCAGACCAGCGGTCCAGGACGCGCGATTGCACGGGCACAGCGCGCGCACCGCCGATAATAAGGTTGAGCGCGGCGCTGTCACGCAGCACGCCACGCGGCCAGGGGACGCCTACAGTGACCGGTTCGCCCCGACGCGGGGCGTCACCGCCGCCCGGCACGCGCAGCGGCGCCGCGCTGATCCCGCCGTCGGTCGCCTGCACGGGATTCGTCATGGTTGCCATCGGGTTACACAATAGTCGGTGGAGAGATCGCCGGCGGTCCGGCGCGGTTGCCGCCGCGACGCGCCGTAAGAGGGGATATCGGCTGATCGACGGCCGGCGTTTGACGCGGCCTGTTTTTCCGGACGTGATCCGGGCCGATCTCTTATGCGAACGGCCCGTCGGTACGATATCCAAGGGTAGTTATTTCCGGTGCAGAGGCCCCCGAGCCGCCGCACCGTGCTACGGAACGAGAAGGCCCGCGGGACGCGGGGAGCGCCGGTCGCCGCGATCGGGGCTGTGACACCGCCGGGCCGGTTTGGGATATGGGCATGGATTCAATCATCAGTGCGCAGGGCTTGTCCAAGCGGTACCGCCTGGGCGCTTCGGCGACCAATGACCGCACGCTGCGCGAGGTCATCGTTGACAAGACACGCTCGTGGTTCGGCTCCGACGCGCCGGCCAACGGCAACGGGGCGGACAAGCGGTTCTTCTGGGCGCTGCGCGACGTGAGCTTCGATATCCAGCGCGGCGACGTGGTGGGCATCATCGGCAAGAACGGCGCGGGCAAGAGCACGCTGCTCAAGCTGCTCTCGCGCATCACCGACCCGACGCAGGGCCGGGCCGAGATCGTCGGCCGGGTCGGCTCGCTCCTG
The DNA here is from genome assembly GCA_021413865.1 of Planctomycetota bacterium. Classification (GTDB taxonomy): domain Bacteria; phylum Planctomycetota; class Phycisphaerae; order Phycisphaerales; family Phycisphaeraceae; genus JAIOPN01. Next base: position 10,418 of record JAIOPN010000016.1, read on the forward strand.
GAAGTCGGCACCGGTTTCCACCCCGAGCTGACCGGGCGTGAAAACATCTTCCTCAACGGCACGCTGATGGGCATGAGCCGGCGCGAGGTAGCGACGAAATTCGATGCCATCGTGGAGTTCGCCGAGGTCGAGCGGTTCCTCGACACGCCGGTGAAGAGATACTCGTCGGGCATGTATGTGCGCCTGGCGTTCGCGGTGGCGGCGCACCTGGAGCCGGACGTGCTGATCGTTGACGAGGTGCTGGCGGTGGGCGACATGGCCTTCCAGCGCAAGTGCCTGGGCAAGGTGCAGGACGTCGCCACGCACGGCAACACGGTCCTCTTCGTCAGCCACAACATGGGCGCGGTCACCAGCCTCTGCACCCGCGCGATCCTGTTGGAGCGCGGGTCGGTCGTGCTCGACGGCACGGTGAACGAGGTCGTGGACCGCTACATGACCGGCACCGCCAACCAGGCGCAGACGCCCGGCCGCATCACCTACCAGCCGCTGCCCGCCGACGACCGCGACGGCCAGGTGTTGGCGATGACCTCGCTCGACCACGCCGGCCGCGCCTGCGAAAACACGCTGTTCACCGACGGCTTCTCGGTGGAGCTGGAATACGTGCTGCACCGCCGCGTGCCGGACCTGGAGGTGTCGATCGACGTCTTCGACCGCAACGGCGCCAAGGTTTTTTATTCGAGCACGCGCAGGCCGCCGACCGGCGACACCTTCGAGCCGGGCAGGTACCGCTCGCGGGTGCGCATCCCCGGCAAGTTCCTCATCCCCAACCATTACTGGATCAGCGCCGCGATGCTGGTGCCCAACGTGCGTTTCGTGGACCAGCGCGAGCGCGCCGTCTCGGTGCAGATCGTGGACAACGGCTCGGACCTGCACCGCTTCGCCGGCACCGACGTCGGCTCGGTCTGGGTGGACCTGGAATGGGGCACCACGCGCGAGTAACCACGGATATCCGATCAGGACCGTTCGACCATGAGCACCACCGCAACGAAGACCCTCGACACGCCGCAGCGCGTGCAGCCGCGCGCCTTCATCCGGCCGCGCAGCGGGTGGTCCACCCTCGACGTGTTCGAGCTGTGGCGCTACCGCGACCTGTTGTTCATGCTCGCCAAGCGCGACGTGATGGTGCGCTACAAGCAGGCGACGCTGGGCGTGGCGTGGGCGATCATCGTGCCGCTGACGCAGATGGCCGTCTTCGTACTCTTCTTCGGCAACCTGCTGGGCGCCGGCAACAAGGCCAACGAGGCCGCGAAGAGCGCCGTGATCTACCCCGTCTTCCTCCTGGCGGCGCAGACGCCGTGGAACTACTTCGCCTCCACCGTCGTCTCGGCGTGCAACAGCCTCGTGGGCGATTCGAACCTGATCCGCAAGGTCTATTTCCCCCGCCTGGTCGTCCCGCTCTCCTCGATCGGCGCGCCGTTCGTCGATTTCGTCATCGCGTTCATCGTGCTGCTGGGCCTCATGCTGTGGTACGGGATGTCGATCGTCCCCGCGCTGGTGGCGCTGCCGCTGCTGGCCATCGCGGTGACGCTGGCGGCGCTGGGCGTGGGGCTCCTGCTCTCGGCGCTGACGGTCTCCTACCGCGACTTTAGGGCGGTGATCCCGGTGCTGATCCAGCTCTGGTTCTACGCCACGCCGGTGATCATCTCGCTGACGTGGCTGGGCGAGAAGTGGAACTGGCTGCTCATGCTTCTGAAGCTCAACCCGATGGCCGGCCCGATCGAGGCCTTCCGCGCCGTGGTCCTTGGCCTGCCGATCGACTGGACGGGCCTGTGGTGCTCGCTCGGGTCCACGTTGCTGTTCATCATCATCGGGCTGGCGTATTTCTGCCGCGTCGAACGCCGCTTCGCCGACGTGGTCTGACCGGGATCACCGTACCACCGACCCGACGGAGTGCTGGAATTCGAGCAATCAGCGTCACTCCGAACGGCATGATCGAATCCGCTTAGGCCCCTACACCCATACCTGAGCAAGGCCAGAACCATCCCATGAATCCAACACTACGGATCAGCGTCGTTATCCCCGCGTATAACCAGGGCGCTTACCTAGCCGAATCTCTCGACGGTGTCCTTCGACAAACGTATCCGGTCCACGAAATCATCGTCGTCGATGATGGCAGCACCGACGACACATCGGCGGTCCTCGATCGATATCGAGATCGGGTGACGACGATACGGCAGTCCAATGCGGGGGTCTCGGCCGCCCGCAACACAGCTCTCGATCGGGCGAGCGGGAACTGGGTCGCCTTCCTCGATAGTGACGACGTATGGGAGCCGCGTAAACTCGAACGGCAAGCGGCATTGACGGTTGGCGAAGGTGTCGTTTGTGTTCACACGGGCTACCGTGTCTTCGGCAGTGTACAGCGGATTCACGAGACACCGCGGGAGGTTCTCCAGGGTCGCTACGACACCATATCGTTGCTGTCCCGGGTCATGGTGCTGCCCTCGACCGCGTTGGTTCGCCATGATGCGGGGGTTCGCTTCCGACCCTGGGCCGCGGTGTGCGAGGATGAGATCTATTTCGCGGAACTTGGCAGACTTGGGCATTTCTCGTTCATCCCCGAACCTTTGGTGCGGTATCGCAAGCCGGCGTGCGGGAGGCGCGACAGGACGGTCGAGGGGTGGCAATACCGATTCCGCTGGGTGGCTGAGTACTCAGGGCTAGAAGGCCAGAACCGCGACCGCTTTGAGAAATCGATGGCCTGTGTCGTTGCCGAGGAAGCCGAACTGGCACGGTGGGTCCGCGATTGGCGCCGGTATTGGGCGCTGCGTAAGTACCTGACCGAGATATGGTGCTGGCCTGATCCGCCAGCGGTCGTGAGCGAGCGGGTTTATCCTCGCTTGGTGTATTTCCTCAAGGATTTTCTGGACCGCCGGCGCCAAGCCCGGTAGCGGTGGCGTCGAACCCGATGGATTTGCAGGGCATGGCGAACTACCCGAGCCTGAAAACAGGTCCACGGATGCTGACGAGTAAGCGGAACATGAACCTGCGCGTCCTCTACCTGACGATGAACCCCAACACCATCAGCACCACCGCGCCGATGATGGGCTGGCTCACGCACCTGCGCGCCCAGGGGCTTGAGCCCGTCGTCGCGCACAACACGCTGGGCGACTTCCACCGCTGGCTCTGCGACCGCGACATCCCCTCGCACCACGTCCCCATGCCCGTGCCCGACAAGCTCAGGCCCTGGCCCTTCATCAAATCCATCCTCGCCCTCCGCCGCATCATCAGGCAGCACCACATCGACCTGGTCCACTGCAACGAGCAGAACATCTACCTGCACGGCAACGCGGCGGCGCGCTGGACGCGACGCCCCGTCGTCGTGAGCATCCACGCGGCGATGGAGCGCGGCTACTGCAAGTGGGTCTTCGGCGGGAAACGCAGGCCCCTCCGCATGTACTTCGTCAGCAAGGCGTGCAGGGAGTTCAACCGGCCCAGCCTTGAGGGCGTCGTCCCCGAGGAACGCTGGAACGTGCTGAGCAACGGCCTGGAGCCCGACGAGTTCAAGCCCGACCCCACGCTGCGCACGGCATTCCGCGCCGCCCACAAGCTCGACGGCAAAATCGCCCTGGGCGTCGCCTGCGCGATCCGCCCCGGCAAGCAGATCGAGCACCTGATCGACGCCGGCACGCGGGTGACCGACCCGCGCGTCCGCATCGTGCTCGCCGGTTCCGCGATTGCCGGGGAGGAGTCTTACGGCGAAACGATCCTCGCCGCGGCGCGGAAAAAACTCGGCGACCGGTTTGTCTATGTGGGCCACCTCAAGGACGTCAAGCCCTTTTTCGCGGGTCTGGACCTCTTCGTGAACACGAGCAAGCAGGAGGCGGGCAGCATCAGCGTCCTCCAATCCCTCGCCAGCGGGTGCCCCGTGGTGGGCTATTCCAGCAAGTCCGTCGAGGAGCAGATTCTTCCCGGCGGCGGTGAGATCGTGGAGCAGGACAGCGTCGAACAACTCGCCGCGGCGCTGGGGCGGTGGCTCGCCGACCCGGCCGCGCTGGGCAAGGCGCGCGAGTCGGCGCGGCGGCGTTTCATGGAGGCCTACGACATCCGCGCCCTCTCGATGCACCTCTGGAACGAATACCTCCGGATCGTCCCCGAAGCGAAGGACCGGCCTTGAGATGAGCGACTCCGCCCCTTCATCCTCGATCCAAGCCCAGGGACGAGTCCCCGAGTCCCCAGGGTCCGCCTCCGCAGCGCAACGGCTCAAGGTCTGCATCGTCAGCCGCGCCCCCTTCGTCGGTGGAGCGGAGCTCGCCGCCGAGCGATTAGGTGTCGGGCTGACGCAGGCGGGCCACGACGTGCTCATGGTGCTGGGCGTGAACGGCGAGGTCATGGAGCGCATGCAGCGCGCCGGCCTGCGCTGCGTCCACCTCGCCACGCCGCTGGCCGACCGCAAACGCTTCTGGGTCTATCTCATCGCCCGCGCCCGGCTGCGCGGCCTCTTCCGCCGTGAGAAGCCCGACGTCATCCACAGCAACGACCTGCCCACGCACCAGATCGTCTCCGACGCCGCCCGCCCGCTGGTCGTCCCGGTCATCTGCCACCACCGCTTCACCTACCCCGGCGAGGGCATCGACTGGTTCAACCGCCACGGCGCGGCACGCCACGTCTTCGTCTCCCGCGGATTGATGGACCCGCTCTGCGAGGCCTCGAAAAGGCTCGCCGCCTCGCCGCGTTCCGTGGTGTACGACGGCCTCGAACTCCCGCCGCTGCCCAACGGCGACGACCGCGCCGCCGCGCGGCGCGAGCTGGGCCTGCCCGCGGACAAGGTCATCGTGCTCTACGCCGGGCAGATCATCGAGCGCAAGGGGGTCGCCGACCTGATGCACGCCTGGTCGCGCGGCGAGTCCGACCCCGCCCGCGCGGCGTTCCTCGTGGTTGTCGGCGACGACTCGGCGGGCAACGGCGCCTACCGCCGCGCCATGGAGAAGCTCGCCGGGGATTTGTCGCTGGGGGAGGACCGGCTGCGTTTCGTCGGCTTCCAGAAAAACGTGCCGCGCTGGCTGGCGGCGGCCGACATCGCCGTGGTGCCCTCGCACGTCGAGCCGCTCGGCAATGCAACACTCGAGGCGATGGCGTTCGCGCTGCCGGTGATCGGCGGCAATGTCGGCGGCATCCCGGAGATGGTCGTCGAGGGTCAGACGGGCCTGCTCGTGCCGCCGCGCGACCCGCCGGCGCTGGCGGCGGCGCTGGGGCGGTTGATCGGTGATGCAACGCTGCGCCGCAAGATGGGCGTCGCCGGCCGGGAGCGGTGCGAGACGATGTTCAGCCTCGCCGCGCACACCCGCGCGGTGCTGGGCGAATATGATGCCGTCCTGACCGGGTCGAGGGGTCGGGGCGGGCACGGGGACAGGCCATGATCTATGTGATCGGCTCGGGACCGGCGGGCGTGGCGGCCTCACAGGCCCTGCTTAGGCAGGGGCTCGAGGTCACCATGCTCGACGCCGGTCTCGAACTGGAGCCCGATCACGAAGCCGCCGTCAAGGCGATGCGCTCCGTGTCGCCCACCGACTGGCACGGGGCGCACATGCGCCTGATGACCGGCCGCAACGACGCGACGCACAAGGGCATCCCGAAAAAACTCGTGTACGGCTCGGACTACCCGTACCGCGACGTCGGCCGTTTCATCAAGACCACCAGCAACAACGCCGACATGTCCGCCTCCCTGGCGCTGGGCGGCCTGAGCAACGTCTGGGGCTCGGCCGTCGCCCCCTACACGGCGCAGGACATCGCCGCCTGGCCCATCGGCGTCGAGGCGCTGGCGCCGCACTACCGCGCCCTCTTCGAGTGGATGCCCCTCTCCGCCTGGGAGGACGACCTCAAGCCCCTCCTCCCGCTCTACACCGACCGCCACCGCCCGCTCCGCATGAGCCGGCAGGCGACCGGCCTGCTGCACGACCTGAACACCTCCCGCGCGCGGCTGAACTCCGACGGCATCCAGTTCGGCGCCGCCCGCATCGCTGTCCGCGCCAATGAGCAGGGGGGCCAGCCCGGCTGCGCCTACTGCCGCCTCTGCCTGCACGGCTGCCCGTATGGACTGATCTACTCCAGCGCCTTCACCGTCCGCGAGATGGTGAAGAACCCGCTCTTCCACTACCACCCCAACGTGGTCGTGAACCGCCTGCGCGAAGAGGGCGGCACGGTCCGCATCGACGCGGTGTCTTTCGATAAGAGCGAGCCCGTCTCGTTCACCGCCGAGCGCGTCTATCTGGCCGCGGGGACGCTCTCCTCCACGAAGATCATCCTCGACTCGCTCGACGCGCACGAAAAGCCGGTGCGGTTCCTCGACAGCCAGTATTTCCTGCTCCCCCTGATCCGCTTCGCCCGCACCGCGGGGGTGACGCACGAGAAGCTGCACACGCTCGTCCAGCTCTTCATGGAGATCAACGACCCGACCGTGAGCGCGAATCTCGTGCACCTGCAGATATACAGCTACAACGAGCTCTTCCTCCGCGCCATGCAGAACATGTTCGGGCCCTTCCGCTCGCTGATGTCGATCCCGGTCAACCAGATGGTGGGGAGGATGCTGCTCTGCCAGGGCTTCCTGCACTCGGACTGCTCCAAGCGTGTCCGCGCGACGCTCTCCAAACCCGGGCCGGACGGCAGGACGACGCTGCACCTGGAGGGCGAGGCGGGCATCTATGACCCACAGGCGACGGTCGATAAGGTGATCCGCAAGCTGCGGCGTCACATGTGGGCGATGAAGATGGTGCCCGCGTCGCCGATGCTGCACATGGCCTCGCCGGGTCGGAGTTTCCACGTCGGCGGATCGCTGCCCATGTCCGCCGAGCCGAAGGAGTTTCAGTCCGACGTGCTGGGCCGGCCCAAAGGGTTCGGCAGGGTGCACGTGGTTGACGCGAGCGTGCTGCCGAGCATCGCGGCGACGACCATCACGCTGACCGTGATGGCCAACGCGCACCGCATCGCCAGCGCGCACGCGCAGGTGTGAGGAGTCCCGTGAGCCAGCAGCCCACGCCCCAGCCCCTCTGTGCGGTCACCGGCGCCAACGGCTACGTCGGCGGCGTAATCGTCAACGCCCTGCGTACCGCGGGGCGCCGCGTGCTTGCGCTGCAACGCCTGCGCGGCACGGCGGCGGATGCCGACGCGCGCCGCTACTCGCTCACCGAGCCGATCGGGCCCGGGCTGCTCAGAGGCGTCGATGTGCTGGTGCACTGTGCATACGATTTCTCGTGCGTGGATCGGCCGGGGATCCGGTCATCAAATGTTGACGGGACGCTGCGGCTGTTCGAGGCGGCGCGGGCGGCGGGGGTGCGGCGGATCATCTTCATCTCATCGGTGAGCAGCTACGAGGGGTGCCGGTCGCTCTACGGCCGGGCGAAGCTGGAGGTGGAGCGCCGCTGCGGCGGGTTCGGCGCGGTGATCGTCCGGCCGGGCGTGGTCTATGGCCCCGGGGCGAGGGGCATGATGGGGTCGCTGTTGAAGGTGGTGGAGAAGCCGGTTGTGCCGATGGTGGGCTCGGGGCGTCAGCCGATGCTGATGGTTCACGAGGAGGACCTGGGCCGGGCGGTGGTGGCATTGGTGGAACGCGGGGAGGTGCCGGCGGGAAAGCCGATCTTCATGGCGGGGCGGCGGCGGTGGACGCTGCGTGAGCTGATGGAGATGGCGGCCGCGGCGCGCGGGCGGCGTGTGGTGTTCGTGCCGGTGCCGTGGCGGCTGATCTGGCTGGCGTTGAAGGCCGCCGAGGCCGTGGGCCTGCGCCCGCGCACGCGGAGTGACAGCCTTGTGGGGTTGGTGTTCCCCGATCCTTCGCCCGATTTTTCGACGACGGACACGCTGGGGCTTTCCTTCCGCGAGTTGGATGCGTCGGCGCTGAGGTGAAGCGGGGTGCCACTGGTCGATGTGCTCATCGACCAGTGCGTTCAAACGTGTCCCCGGAGGCACTGGTCAAGCGAGTACGCCTGACCAGTGGCACCCATGCCACCCTACGCGTTTCCCGCTCCGGCACGCACGCCGATTCTGACGATAATGACCCCCATGCACACGGTCCCACCCCCGCCCAAGGACCACAGAAAAAACGACAGCCACCGGCGTTATTTCTGGTTCGCCCTGGCGGCGGTCGCGGTGGTCACGCTGGCGTTCTGGGCCTTCTCCTTCAGGTTCCTCGGCACGTTCATCCACGGGTCCGACGGCCAGCTCTACTACGCCCAGGTCCGCTCGCTGGTCATCGACCACGACCTGGATTTCAACAACGAGATGACCGAGCTGTCGCCGCATCTGGAAAACTACAAGGAGGGCGTGCCCCGCGCCGCCAACGGGCGCGTCGCCAACCGGCACACATTCGGCTGGGCGCTGGTGATGCTCCTCCCCTTCGAGATGATCCACCTGCTGGTCAAGCTGGCGGGCGGCAACGCCAGCGGCTACTCATGGCCGTACGAGGTGGTCTTCTCACTCTGGCAGGCATCGCTCTGCGTCTTCGGCATGGCGATGGCCGCCCGGGCGACGATCCGGCTCACCGGGCGCACCGCCGCGGCGCTGGCGTTTGTCACGACGTTCCTCGCCTCCAACGTCCTCTATTACGCCGCCGTCATGCCGATCATGACGCACGGCTCGAGCTGCGCGGTGGTCGGCCTGCTGCTCTATTGCGGCGTGCGGCTCTACGAAGACGTGCGGCGCTGGCTCTTCTGGGGGCTTTCGGCGGGGCTGGTCTTCCTGCTTGTGCTCCTGAGGCCGACCAACATCGTGCTCGCCGGCGTGCTCATGCCCGCGGTCTGGACGCTCTGGAACGGCGACCCGGCGAAGCTGGGCATCCCCGCGGGCAAGTCCACCGGGTGGGGGCTGCGCTGGGTGGTCCCGCGCTTCGGTCTCGTGGTGCTCGCGGTGGGGCTGGCGGTCGGGCTGCAAATCCTTGTCTGGCGCGCGAGCATGGGCTACTGGACCATGAACCCCTACGCCGAGCACGGCGAGACGATGGACCTGCTCTCGCCGGCGCTGCCGCAGGTGCTCATCTCGACCAACAACGGGGCGTGGTACTTCCACCCGTTCTACATGATTGGTTTCGCCGGGTTGATCTGGGGCACGGTCAAGGGGTTCAGGCCCGGGCGCGTCTTCTGGTCCTGGCTGCTGACGGGCTATGTGCTCCACATCTACATCCATTCCTGCTGGTTCGCGCCGACCTTCGGCGATGCGTTCGGCCACCGGCTCTTCGCGGACTCCAGCCCCTTGATGCTCGCCGGCTCGGCGCTGCTGTATTACCGCGTTCGCTCCACGGTCGGCCGTGGCGTGATCGCCGGCACGTTCGCCGTGCTCGTCGCGTGGAACCTGCTGCTGACGCTCTCGGCGGCGACGTTCAACCTCAGCACCACCGACATCCCGCGCCCACCGTCGGTGGTCATCGACGCGCAGATCAAGACGATCAAGTATTTCGTCCACAAGATCGGATTATGAGCGCCGCCGCTCCCTTTCCCGGGGGAGAGGGGGTCGCAACCTCTCACTTGCGGGGTTTCCCGCGCAGGAGCGACGTGATCCAGGGCCTCTGCTCGCGCGCCGAGTGCAGCGTCGCCTCCGGGCCGGGCGTGGGGGTTTCGGGCTTGGGGGTGCCGATGCGCTGCGAGAGATAGACGCCCGAGTGGCCGCTGAAGAGGTAGGCCACGAACGAGGCGACTGCGAAATAGACCGCGTTCTGCGGCCCGAACAGCTCGACGGCCATGATCGTGCTGGCCAGCGGGGTGTTGGTCGCCCCGGCGAAGACGGCCGTGAACCCCAGTGCCGCGAAGAGATCGACCGGGGCGTGGAACAGCCACGCGAGCGTGTTGCCCAGCGTCGCGCCGATGAAAAAGAGCGGCGTGACCTCGCCCCCCTTGAAGCCGGCGCCCAGTGTGATCGCGGTGAAGAGCAGCTTCCACCACCAACTCCAAGGGTACGCGCCGCCCTCGATGAACGCGGAGCTGATGGAGACGCCGCCCAGCTCGGGGGAGACGTTTCCCAGGCCCAGGTAGTCGCGCGTGCCCAGCAGGTGGACCAGGGCGATGATGAAGAGGCCGCCGACCACGGGGTGGAGGATGGCCGGGCGGATGAGGCGGGTGAAGAGCCGGTGGAGCGAGTGCGTGAGCTCGGAGAAGAGCAGGCTCACCAGGCCGAACAGCGCCGCGGCGAGCACGACCTTGAGCATGAGTGGCCAGTGCAGGTGGGCGAGCGTGCCGACCTGGGTCGGGTCGGTGACGAGGGCGAGGTGGAAGGTGTCGTGCTGGATGCGCCAGATGGAACAGGTCCAGTCGGCGAGGATGGCGGCGATGAGGCAAGGGATGACCGCGGCGTAGCTCATCTGGCCGATGGCCAAGACCTCCATGGCGAAGATCGCGCCGGCCAGGGGCGTGCCGAACACACCGGCGAACCCCGCGGCCACGCCGGTCATCAGCAGCGTGCGGGTATCGACCTTGCCCATCCACTTGAAGAAGCGATGGAGCAGGCGGGCGTAACCCCCGGCGATGCTCCCGCCCATCTGCACGGCCGTGCCCTCACGGCCGGCGGAGCCGCCGAAGAGGTGCGTCACCAGCGTGGCGATCAGGATGAGCGGGGCCATGCGCACGGGCACCCCGCCGCCGGGCTGGTGGATCTCATCGACGATCAGGTTGTTGCCCCGGTCCATCCCCTTGCCCAGCCGGTGGTAGAGCCACACGACCGGCACCCCCGCGATCGGCAGGAGGTAGAGCAGCCAGGGGTACGACAGGCGTGTGTTGGTGACCTTGTCGAGCGACCAGATGAAGATCGCGCAGGCCGACCCGACGGCTAGGCCGACGGGCGTGGAGATCAGGGCCCACTTCAGGACGTACCCGCTGTGGGAGATGTGTTCACGCGGGTTCCAGCGGAAAGGCATCGCATCGTCTCCAGTTTCTTGACTCCCTTTGCGTAGGGTGGTGCTGAGTCTTCGAAGCCCACCACTCTTTGGCGCACACAGATGCAGATGGTGGGCTTCGAAGACTCAGCACCACCCTACCTGCCGCCCGCTCCGCCTCTCCCGGCGAAAGCGGCTCACCCGTACGGCCCCGTGGGGTGCTTGCCCAGCACACGCAGCAGCCGCTCGCTCGCCCCCTCGAGCAGGTAGTCCGGGATGTGGTAGTTGAGGAACGGGTAAAACCGGCTCGACACCCAGCGCCGGCAGTAGGCGTTCTGGAGCAGGTAGCGGCGCGAGTCGTTCTTGATCGGCGTGCCGCGGTGCCAGCACTGGCCGTTGTGCAGGTAGATGTCGCCCGCCTTGCAGAGGATCGTGTCCGGCCCGCGCCCCTCGAAGGTGGGGTTGTACTTGTCGTTGGGGTTGCGGCCCGAGTAGTGGCTGCCGCGCACGAACTGCGTCGGGCCGTCGTCCAGCGTGTTCAGGTCCGTCAGCGGCATCTGCACCGTCATCCGCATCACGGGCAGCCTGTACCGCGGGTCGTGCCGCTCCATCCCCTCGGGGCAGGGCACCTCGGGCAGCGGGTCGGCGTCGTCCACGTGGAAGGTGTCGATCGACTCCCCCTTGACGTTCCGCACCGCGTTCTGCGCCATGAGGTGGCACTGCGCGCCCAGGATCGCCTCCGCCAGGCCGATGATCGGCTCACGCACGAGCAGGTCGCGGAAGACCTTGTCAGTCTCGAACAGCCGGGTGGTGATCCACGAGCCGTACTGGTTCCGCGTGTCGATGTAATAAGGATTGTCGGACACGAAGTCGATGCCGCGCTTCAGGGCGTCCGTCTCGGTGGGCGTGAGGATGTCGGGGATCACCACGTAACCGTCGCGCAGGAAGTCGTCGATGATGCGCTGCGTCTCTTCCTTGCCGAAGGGCTCGGCGGGGCGGAACTGTCGCTTCGCGGCGGCGGGCGCGGCGGGCGTGCGGGTCGCGGTCATGGCGTGGCTCCGGGCGGGTGCGGGAGCGGATTGTACCCGCGCCAAAACCGGCGGGAGAGCCGCCGTTATTACTTGCCCTTCGGCCTTCGCCGCGGCTTCTTCTCCGCACGGCTCGGCCGCCTGGTGCTCTTGTCGTCGTCCTTGCCCGGGGTCTTCTCCCGGCCGCGGATGATCAGCTTGATCGGCACCTCGGGGTAGGGCAGCTCCTCGCGGAAGCGGTTGATGAGGAACCGCTGGTAGCCGTTGTCGAACATGCTCGGGTCGTTGACGAAGAGGCCGACCGTGGGCGGGAAGACGCCCAGCTGCGTCGTGTAATAAATCTTGGGCCTGCGGCCGATGCCCGAGACCGGCGCCTTCTCCGCGAGGATCGCCTCCATCACGCGGTTCAACTCGCCGGTGGTGACGCGCTGGCCCGCCTGGTCGTAGAGGGTCAGCGCGGTCTGGATCAGCTCGATCACGCCCTCACCCTTGGAGGCGCTGATGAACGCCACCGGGGCGAAGTCCAGCCCGCGCATCTGCTTGTCGAGGTACTCGATGTATTCCTCTTGGGTGGTCTTCTGCTCGGCCAGGTCCCACTTGTTCACCACCAGCACCACGGGCTTGAAGTGCCGCTGCACCTCCATCGCCAGTTGGTGATCGACCTGGCTCACGGGCACGGTCGCGTCGAGCATGAAGATCACCACGTCCGCCCGGCGGACGGAGCGCAGGGCGCGGTGGTGGCTGTAGTACTCGATGTCGCCGTCCAGGCTCTTGGTCTTGCGGACGCCGGCGGTGTCGATGGCGGTGAAGAGCTTGCCGTCCATCTCGAAGCGGACGTCCACCGAGTCGCGCGTCGTGCCCTCGAGCTCGTTCACGATGACGCGCGGCTCGCCCGCCAGGGAGTTGACCAGCGAGCTCTTGCCGGCGTTGCGCTTGCCGACGATCGCCAGCAGCATGCCGGTCGGCTCGGGCTCGGCGGAGGGGGGCAGCCGGTCCCAGTCGATCGCGGCGCGGATGCGGTCCATCAGCTCGATCTTGTTGTGCCCCGTAGTCGCCGAGATCAGCACCGGGTCGCCGAAGCCCAGCTCGGCGGCCTCGTAGGCGCCCGACTCGTGTGACGAGCCGTCCACCTTGTTGGCGACGAGGATGACGGGGACTTTTTTCCGCTTGCCCGTGCTGGTGCGGAGCATGGTCGCCGTGCGCCGGTCCAGCGAGACGATGCCGGACTGCGCGTCGATGACGAAGAGGATGGCGTCCGCCTGGGCGATGGCGTAGGCGATCTGCTGCTCGACGTCCTCGGTGAGGTTCTGCGTGTCCTCGATGCCGTACCCGCCGGTGTCGATCACCTCGATGACGCGGATCGGGTCGCCGCGCGTCTCGGGCGGCAGCTCGACCGTGGTGGCCACGCGGTCGCGCGTCACCCCGGCGGTGGGGTCAACGATGCTGATCAGCCGACCGGCCAGGAGGTTAAGAAGGCTGGACTTGCCGACGTTGGGTCGGCCGACAATGACAACTTTGGGGATCATGGATACCCAGAGTGTAGGCGATCCGCGTGTTTGATGGGTTTTCGGCGGTAAGAGGGCGTTACGCGCGGTTCGATTTCTCGTTCTCTTTTTTCTCTTTCAGGTCCCACAGTTCCACCGCTTCCGGCGGCCGGACATAGAGCGGGACGAGCGTCGCGGGGTCGGTGAAGGCGTTCTGCTTCGCCATGCGGCGGCCCAGTTCCCAGACCACGTCGCTGCGCGGCACGGCCAAATCTGTCGGCAGCACGGTCACATCGCGCAGTAATTTTTCATCGGTTGGCAGCGGGGGTAACGGCGTACCGAGGATCGCCACCGGCCGCGCCGACGCCGCGAGCAGTTCCTCCATCGTCACCAGCGCGGGCGGCGTTTCAACGACCCAGTCACCGCTGGCTTCACGGAACACCGCCGCATAGACACGCTCGTTTTTGAGCGACAAACACGGGGCGATCCGCGTCACCCCGGCCGGCGCGTTGCGGGCAAGGACATCCAATGTCGGCACGGCCGCGACGCGCACCCCCAGCGTGAGCGCGAGCATGCGCGCCGTCGCCACGCCGATGCGCAGCCCGGTGAACGAGCCGGGCCCGATCGAGAGGTAGAGCTCGGCCAGGTCGCGCGGGGTGACGCCATGTTTTTTCAGCAGGGCATCGACGGTGGGCATGAGCTCGACGGTGTGCCGCTGCTGCTCGGGGATCGGCGCGGAGTCGAGGCGCGTGTCGCCCCGGCCCAGGGTGACCGAGCCGAGCCGGCCCGAGCATTCGATGGCGAGGTTGTGTTCCGCGGTGGGCATGGGTGGCATGGGTTACTCGGAGGCCAGCAGAACCCGCGGAGGGGTGAAGACAAGCCGGGCGATCGGCGCCGCCGCCGCGAGCAGCGCCACGGCGATCACCACGCCAGCGCCGCCGGCGATGACGCCCCACGGCGCGTGCAGGCCGTACACCAGCCCCAGCACCCGGCCGTGCAGCTCCCGCGCGACCAGCGCGAGTTGGAGCCCCAGCAGCACGCCGGTGACGCAGGCGACCAGCGCCATGGCCGTCGTCTCGGCGAGGATGAGCCTGCCGAGCATCCACCGGGGTGAGCCCACGGCCCGCAGCACACCGTACTCGAAACGGCGCGACGCGATGTTGGCGACGATCAGGTTGCCCACGCCGAAGCAGGCGATGAGCAGCGTCGCCCCCGCGAGCAACGAGGCGATGGAGAGGAACCGCTGCGACATGGCGCGGATGGTGTCCAGGATCTCCCGCGCCGAGGTGGCGGTGATGCCGGGCACGGCGGCGAGCACGGCGTCGATCGCCGGCTGCGGCCGGACGCCCGGCTTGAAGGTCAGCAGGATGAGGTTCATCTGGTCGTTGCCGAAGTAGCGCGCCGCGTCCGTCCGGGAGCCGAACACGGAGCTGACCGAGGCCTGGGCGTAGTAGCGGTTGATGCCGAAATACTGCACGGCGATGTCCAACCCCGGCGAGGAGATAACGCCGGCGACGTCGAAATCGACCGGGCCTTCGACGGTCCGGAGCGTGAGCTTCGACCCCAGCCCCAGGCCGTGCGCCTTGAGGTATTCACGGCTGACGAGCACGGCCTTGCCGCGCGAGAGCATACGCTTGGCGGATTCGGGGTCGCCCTGCACCCAGGTGAGCGAGGTCATGTTGAAGAAACTGCCGGGGTCGAAGGAGACGTAGAGCGTGAGGTTGGGCGTGGAATCCGCCGGGTCGAACTGGGCGTTGAGCGCGGCGACGGGGAAGGCGGCGGTGGGGCAGGCGGTGGCGATCCCCGGCGTGCTTTTCAGCGCCGCGTACTCGGCGGGGGTCAGCGGCACCAGGCCGAACGAGCCCATGCGGCAGGCGAAGCCGTCGGGCATGCGGATGTTGTCGAACCAGTCGGTCATGAGCGAGCGGCCGTTGGTCCAGATCACGATGAGCATGGCCAGGCCGACCATCAGCGACCCGGCGGTGAACCCGTGGCGGTAGGGCGTGGCGGCGAGCGACTGCCGCAGCACGTCGCGCGGCACGCGGAAGAGCGCCGCCAGCGTGGGGACCACGGCCCCGACGAGGATGAACAGCACCGGCACGGCCAAGAGGAAATAACCGGTGAACGTGAGCGGCAGCCCGAGCGCCAGGAAGAGCCAGAGCACCTTGTCGGTGGGGATCGGCAGCGCCATGAGGAGCGGCGGCAGCGCGGCGAAGAGCACGCCCAGCGAGAGGCAGAGGATCACGCCCCGGGTGGTCGGCTTGACCGCGCGTGAGGCCAGCGCCCTGAGCGGCCGGACCCGCGCCGCCCGCACCGCCGGGTAGAGCGCCCCGAGCAGGCCCGCGAGGATCGATCCGCCGATCACCAGCCCGATGCCGAACGCGCTGGGGCGGAACCCGGCGATGAGCACCTCGCTGTGCCGGCGGTAGAGCGTGTACGCCAGCGCCAGGCCCAGGGGCAGCCCCAGCAGGCCGCCCGCCGTGGAGATGGCGACGCCGGCGAGCAACTGGCTGGCGGCGATCACCCCGCGCTCCGCGCCGATGCAGCGCAGGATCGCCAGCTCGCGCGTGCGCTCGGTGACGGCCGTGGTCAGCCCCGTGGTGATGATGAAGCCGGCGGAGAGGAAGACGATCATGGTGATGAGCGAGAGCGCCACGCGCATGCCGGTGAGGGCCTTGTGCATGTTCGCCGCCGCCGCGGCCGCGCCGCGGAAGCGGGCATCAGGCGGCAGGTCGGCGGCGCGGCTCTTCTCGACCGCCTCCGCGTCGTAGTGGTCGCGCAGCACGAGGTCCACGGTGTCGATCCGCCCCGGCGCGCCGGCGAGCTGCTGCGCCTGCGGCAGCGCGACCATGCCGAACGGCCGCTGGAGGATTTTCAGTTTGGGCCGATCCAGGATGCCCACCACGCGGAGCGTGAGTTTCACGCCGCCGGATTTCGCGTTCCCCCTGAACCAGCCCGAGACGCTCTTGCCCAGCATCCTGTCGGCGACGCCGGCGAACAGCCCCTGGTCAACCTCGTTGGAGGGCGTGACCTCGACCTCTCCGCCCACCGTCACCCCCAGCGCGCGGGAGACAGGCCCGTCGAGCACGATCTCGCCCTCGGCCAGCACCGCGCGGCCCGATTCCAGCCGCGTCGCCTCCACGCGCTCGTGCAGCGCCGGCTCGACCCCCTGCACCATCACCGCCTCGCCCCGCCCGCCGGAGACGCGCCGCACCGTCGCACCGGTCTCGATCGAGCCGGCCGCCAGCTTCACCTCCGGCCATTTCGCCAGCACACCGACCAACGGCTCGGCGAGCCGGCCGTTGTACCGGTGCTTGACGCGCAGGTCCGCCAGCCCCGCCGTGCGCGAGAGCAATTTCTCCGCCGATGCCGCGATCGTGCCCGACGCGCCGGCCACCGCCGCCACCAGCGTCGCCGCCAGCGCCACCGCGATCACCAGCAACAGGCTCCGGCCTTTTCTACCGGCCAAGCTGTTGGTAGCGAGATGCAACACCGGGTGCGTCAAGACCGTTCACCTCGAATTCGCCGCGCGACTTCCCGTCGCCCAGCACATAGACACGCCGGCACCGCGTCGCCGCCGCCGGCTCGTGCGTCACCATCACCACCGTCATCTTCTGCCGCTGCGCGATCTCATCCAGCAGCGCCCAGAGCCGCTCGCTGCTGGCCGAGTCCAGGTTGCCCGTCGGCTCGTCCGCCAGCAGCAGCGCCGGGCTGAAGAAGAGCGCCCGCGCGATCGCCACGCGCTGCTGCTCGCCGCCCGAGAGCGCGTCGGGCCGGTGCGTCGCCCGGTCGGTCAGGCCCAGGTCGCGCAGCAGTGCCGCGACCCGCGCGTCGATCTCGCGCCGCGGCCTGCGGTCGATCACGCCGGGGAGCGCCACGTTCTGCTCGGCCGTCAGGGTCGGGATCAGGTTGAACTTCTGGAACACGATGCCGACGCGCGTGCGGCGGAAGGCCGTGAGCTTCGCCTCGCCGAGCGTCGAGAGGTCTTCCCCCTCCACGACCACGCGCCCCGAGTCGGCCCGGTCCAGCCCCGCCGCCAGGTGCAGCAGCGTCGATTTCCCGCTGCCCGACGGGCCCATGACGGCGAAGAACCCGGGGCCTTCCAGCTTGAGATCGACCCCGCGCAGTGCTTCGATGCGCTGCGCGCCCTGCGTGTAGCTCTTGTAAACGTTCTCCAGCAGGATCATCGGGGTTGCACCGTCGGCGAGGGGGAATCCGTGATGCAGATAGTACGCCGGGGGATGGAGTAGCGGTTCATTTTAAAACCCCTCTCCCCTTGGGGAGGGGGGAAGCCGGGGATCGCGAAAGGTTGCGTCATTGCGGCCCCCGGCACAGACTATCCGATGATTTTCCTACACCCCGCGTGAAAGCCCGCATGCCCGCCAACACGACCAACCCCGCCCCCGCGAGCCCCGAAGAGATCGTCTGGCAGGGTGGGCCGTCGCAGGTGACGAACCTCGTGCGCTTCCTGATCGACCTGGTCATCGCCGCCGTGCTGCTGGCGATCCCGTTCGTGTTCCGCTCCGCACCGGGCTGGGTCGCGGCGTTGGCCGTCGTCCCGCTGGCCGTCGCGGGGTTCCACTGGCTGCGCGTCAGGTCGCTCCGCTTCACGCTCACCACCGAGCGCCTCCGCATCGAGACCGGCATCCTCACCCGCCGCACGGACGACATGGAACTCTACCGCGTGAAGGACTTCACGCTGACCAAACCGATCGCGCTGCGACTCTTCGGCCTGGGCGACATCACGATCAACACCTCCGACCACACCACCCCGCGCGTCACGCTCCACGCCGTCTCAAACCCGTCGCACGTCCACGACCTCATCCGCGCCAACGTCGAACGCCAGCGCGACCGCAAACGCGTGCGCGAGGTGGATTTCGCGCCGGAGTCAACCTGAGATATTTTTCTTGCTACCTTCTTTCGTTTTTTTTCTGAAATGGCGACCGATGTTCTGCAAGAAATGTCATTACGGCTTACGTGGTCTTGTGCGGGATGCTTGTCCGGAATGTGGGGAAGCATTCGATCGTGATGATCCGCGCACATTTCTCTCGTCGTTAAAGGTGGACTGGCGGCGATCATGGAAAAGCGCCCTGGTTGGTTCTATATTTATTTTGATACTTTATTTTATTATTTTAGTCGGTAGCCGGAATGGCTACGTATTAATGGGGATGTTAATTGTCGGCCTTGGCCTTCCGATTATCCCAATGTTTATGTTTTTTGCGGGCATATTCGGCTTGGCCGCTCATAGGATACTGCCTGGGCGCGGCATGCAAATTGTAGCGCGAATATTTTCTTGTGTATTATTATTATCATCATTATGTATTACATTTTATATAACTCTGCCTGAATTTGACGGTGTCTCTATTTTATCATCAATACCATTTGTGGTGGCTCTATCGTATGAGATGAAATATCGATAATAAAGATAGAAAAGCAAGGTGGGCGCATGGAGCGGAGCGCAACGCACTGTTCCCATCGCCGGGCACTCAAAAATCATCCGGCCACATGTTATCCAGGCGTCTTCAGCGTGAGTGAGGCGTTAATGGTGCGTTGCGCTCCGCTCCTACGATTTCGCATGGAGGCGTGTAGTGTCGAACTTAATCTCATACTCGCGCGCCGTTTACAGCAGAACAGGTCGTGTCACGATGCCGCGCGTTAAAGATCGTCGTAACGCGCACTCATCAAACTACTTGCAACGTATTTTTGTGCCGTGGCGCGCAATCGTACTCCACGCACCCTACGCTTCGTATCGATGAGCGACCGGGGTTACGCCCAATCCGCCTTGAGATGTTTGCGGAAGAACGGCCGGGACTTGTTCCCGCCCCACGCGTGCTCGCCGGGGAACAGGTCCAACTCCAGTTTGTCCTTCACGCCCGCGGCGCGGTAGATGCGTTCCACCTGCTTGTAATTCGCCTGCGTGTAGTCGGACTCGAAGCACGAATCGTGCAGGCCGACCTCGACCAGCAGCGGACGGGGGGCGATCAGGCCCTGCAGGTCCGCCACGTCCGCCAGCGCGTAAACGCCCGGCGTGACCTGCGAGCCGCAGACGTTGTAGGTGCGGTAGGCGATCTCGTGGTACGACCCGGCGTAGCAGACGATGTCCACCGCCTTGAACCGGCTGTCGTAGAGCGCGGACCAGGTGGTCATCGTCCCGCCCAGCGAGAGGCCGATCACGCCGAGGCGCGAGCCGTCCACATAAGACTGCGAGCAGACGAAGTCCGTCGCCCGGGCGGCGTCGTGCAGGTTCATCGCCATGAGCGAGGTGCCGAGCATGGTGGCGCAGAGGTAGTGGACGTTGCACGGGTCGCGGCCCTCGAGGCCTTTGTAATAGAAGGGCTTGTTGCGGCTGTCGCGTTCGCCGAAACCGAGCCAGTCGATCGCATAGGTGACGAACCCCGCCTTGGCCATCTGGAGGCCGTAGGCGTAGTTGTGGAAGCTGATGTTGGCCTTGCCCTCGCTGGAGTAGCAGTTGCCCATGGGCCCGTCTTTGCCCAGCGGGCCGTGGCCGTGGCAGGCCATGATCGCTGGCCGTTTCTCGCCGCGCTTGAGGTTGTCCGGCCGGTAGAGCAGCAGCGTCGCCGAGAGGCCGACCTGCACGTCGATCACCCAGCGCTGCTTGATGAGCCCGTCCTCGCGCCACTCGGCGAGCAGCTCCGGGTTCGCCGGGACGCTCTTGGGTTTCGCGCCCAGCGTGGCGAGGGCCTCGGGCAGCAGCGCCTTCTTCCACGCCGAGAACTGCGCCGGGGTCTTCCCCTTGAACGCGAAGCGTGGCTTGTGGTTGAGGGAGAGCTGGTCGAAAAACGCCTTGGGGCTGAGGTTTCGTTGGGTCATGAGCGAGAGGATAGCAAAGCGAAAGGGAGAATGTGGGATGGTGCATAGTGCGTAGTGCGTGGTACGTGGTGCGGGAATGCATTCCCCACTCGCCACGCACTATGCACTACGTACTCTTCAAAGCATGGCGTCGCAGACCCAGCCCACCCTACGCAATCACTTGTGCCCCTTGGGTGCGTCGCCCGAGAGGTACTTGCGGCGCAACGCCTGGGCCATGTCCACGTCGTTGATGTTCGCCAGCGTGCAGAGCCAGGCGAAGACGTCGGCGAACTCCTCCTCGATGTTGGCCGGGTCGCGCTTGTCGCCGGTGGTGTTGAGCGCGGTCGCCAGCTCGCCGACCTCCTCGACGAACCACATGAACGTGGCGGGCGTGCCCCGGGCGTGGTCGGTCTTGTAGTAGCGGTCCCTGATGTGCTGCTGGAAGGTTTCGATGGCAAGCGGCTCGGGCATGGGTGCTCTCCGTGGATTTTTAGGCGAGGCGTGCGTGCGAATCGTGTTATCCGTCGCACCGCGGTCGAATGCAACCGGCGGAGACGGCTACGATGAGAGACGAGAGATCGCCCGTATGACCACGACGAACCTGAAAATCCGCGGGATGCACTGCGCGAGCTGCGTGAGCCACGTCGAGAAGAGCCTGCGCGCGGTCCCGGGCGTGAGCGCGGCCACGGTGAACCTGGCGACCGAGCGCGCGAGCGTGAGCTATGACGCGCCGGCCGGGGTGGATGAACTGGTCACGGCGGTGAAGCGCGCGGGCTATGAGGCCGAGCCGGCGGACCAACCCGTTGCACCGACGGGCGATGCTCATACTCATGCACCTGCGCACGTCCACGCCCACCACCACGGCGGTGACGAAGCCCCCGCATCGATGCTATGGCTCATCCCCGCCGTCGCGCTGGCCGCACCGATCATGGTGCTTCACATGGCCTTCCACGACTGGCCCCCCGGTGCGTGGGTCCAGTTCGCACTGGCGACGCCGATCCAAATATGGCTCGGCTGGCCGTTCTACAAGGGCGCCGCCCGCGCCGCGATGCACGGCCGGACGGACATGGACACCCTCGTCGCCCTGGGCACCACCGTTGCCTTCGCCTACAGCGTCCGGCTGCTTTTCTCGGGGGGGCACGAGGTCTATTTCGACACCTCCGCCGTCATCCTCGTCCTGATCGGATTGGGCAAACACCTCGAGGCCCGCGCCCGCTCCAGCGCCGCCTCGGCCATCCGCGGCCTCATGCAGCTCCAGCCCGCGCACGCAACCGTCGTGCGAAGCGGGGTCGAATCCGAAATCCCCGTCGATGACCTGCGCAAGGGCGACCTGCTCCTCGTCCGTCCCGGCCAGCGCATCCCGGTGGATGGTGAACTGACCGACGGCGCGTCGGCGGTGGATGCGTCGCTCATCACCGGCGAATCGGTGCCCGTCGAGGTGACGGCCGGCAGCCGCGTGATCGGCGGCACGCTCAACCATACCGGCGCCTTCCACATGAAGGCCACCGCCACCGGCCGCGATACGACGCTGGCGCACATCGTCGCGCTGGTTGAGTCCGCGCAGACCTCGAAGGCGGCGGTGCAGCGGGTCGCCGACGCGGTGGCGGGCGTCTTCGTGCCGGTGGTGCTGGTGATCGCCGCGGCCACGTTCGTCGCGTGGGGCCTGCATTCGGGCTGGCCCGCGGCGGTGCGGCCGATGATCGCGGTGCTGATCGTCGCCTGCCCCTGCGCCCTGGGCCTGGCGACGCCGGCGGCCATCATGGTCGGCACCGGGATCGGCGCGCGGCGTGGCATCCTTATTAAAGACGCCGCCGCCTTCGAGCGTGCCGGCAGGCTCACGCACGTCATCCTCGACAAGACCGGGACGCTGACGCTCGGCCGGCCGGGCGTGACCGATGTGGCGGTCGATGGCGACAACGCCGCGGCCGACCGCACGCTCTCACTCGCGGCCTCGGTCGAGCGCATGAGCGAGCACCCGCTCGCCCGCGCAATCGTGGAGCACGCGATTTCGCGCCGGCTGACGCAGGGGCAGGTCGCCGATTTCACCAGCACCCCCGGCGGCGGCGTGCATGGCCGGGTGGGTGGTGTATCGGTGTCGGTCGGTCGGCCCGATGTGCTGCGCGACACGGGCGTGACAGGTTTGGATGAATGGAAGGAGCGCATCGCCGCGTTGGAGAGCGCAGGGAAGACGGTGGTGGCCGTGGCGGTGGGGGGGCGTGTGTCGGGCGTCATCGCGATGGCGGACGAGCCCAGGCCCGGCGCGGCGAAGGCGGTCGAGGAGCTGCGCGGCCTGGGGCTGACGGTGGTGATGATGTCGGGCGATAACGCGGCGGCAGCGCGGGCCGTGGCGGCGAGCGTGGGGATCGATCAGGTGCTGGCCCCCGTGCTGCCCGGCGAGAAGGCGGCGAAGGTCCAGGAGTTACGGAAAGCGGGCCACGTCGTGGCGATGGTCGGCGACGGCATTAATGACGCGCCGGCGCTGGCGGCGGCGGACGTGGGCGTGGCGATGGGCGGCGGGGCGGACATCGCGGCCGACGCGGGGCACATCGTGCTGGTGGGCGGAGAGCCGCTGGCGTTGCCGCGCGCGATCCGGCTGAGCCGGGCCACGCTGCGCCGCATTCACGCCGGGCTCTTCTGGGCGTTCATCTACAACCTCGTGCTCATCCCCGTCGCGGCACTGGGCTGGCTGCACCCGATGCTGGCGGCTGGAGCGATGGCGTTCAGCTCCGTCAGCGTCGTGGGCAACGCGCTCTGGCTGCGGCGGGCGTGGCGTGATTGACACGCTTGCGTCCGTGGATGACGATTAATGATCCGAAACAGGAACCCCGCCATGCCCGACGTAAAACTCACCGCCCAGCAGCTCGCGTTTTTCGACACGTTTGGTTTCCTCGTCCTGCCCGGCCTGATCAAGGACCGGATCGAAGAGGTCATCACGGAGTTCGAGGCCGTCTTCGCCAAACACGGCGGGGGCCACGAGGGCAAACCGCACGACGGCAAGCAGCGCTCCTGCATCGTCCCCTTCCCCGATAAGTCACCGCTGCTCTCGGGCCTGCTCGACGACCCGCGCATCCACGGCCTGGCGACCTCGATCCTGGGCGACGACTTCAACTACATGCCCAGCGACGGCAACTACTACGCCGGCGACACCGGCTGGCACTCCGACGGCTGGCACCAGACCGACATCATGCACATCAAGGTCGCCTACTACCTCGACCCGCTCACGCGCGACACGGGCTGCCTGCGCGTCATCCCGGGCAGCCACAAGGCGGGCGAGCCTTACGCCGAGAAACTGCAGCGCGAGGTCTCGCGCAGCCAAGAGCTCTGGGGCATCGCCGGCAAGGACGTCCCCTGCATGGCGCTGGAGACCAAGCCCGGCGACATCGCCGTGTTCAACCACAACACCAAGCACTCGGCGTTCGGCGGCAGCGGGTGGCGGCGGATGTTCACCATGAACCTCTGCAAGCGCTACCCCGCCGGTCGTGAGCAGGAGCTGCGCGACTACCTCAACGGCATCGCCCGTTTCTGGGTGGACCGCGCCTACGGCGAGATCATGATGAAGACCGCCACGCCGCAGCGCATGAGGCACCTCGAACAGGTGATGGCGAACGACGGCCACATCGCGGCGCTCTCGGCGAAGGCGAAGAAGGAAATGGCCGAGCCGTCACGCGGGTGATGAAATCCCGCGGGAGACTCAGGCGTTTTTCTTGCCGTCTTTCGGCAGCAATTCCAGCCACGCCTCGGGCAGCACCTCCAGCCAGTACCGCCCGTGCAGCTTTTTCACGAAGACCTTGCAGCCGAACGTGGCGGTGAGGGATTCGGGGGTGATGATTTCCTGTGGTTTGCCTTTGGCGATGATG
The DNA here is from genome assembly GCA_021413865.1 of Planctomycetota bacterium. Lineage (GTDB taxonomy): Bacteria > Planctomycetota > Phycisphaerae > Phycisphaerales > Phycisphaeraceae > JAIOPN01. Next base: position 34,386 of record JAIOPN010000016.1, read on the forward strand.
CGGCCGCCGCGCATGAGCATCACGGTGCCGGTGCGCGGAGACATCTCTTCGACGTGGTGCGTGATCATCAATACCGCCGGCGGGTTGGGCCGGGCGAGCAGCCGCTCGACGGTGGCCAGCACTTGTTCACGCCCCGCGATGTCCATGCCGGCGGTCGGTTCGTCGAGGATCAGCAGCTCGGGGCTGGTGGTCAGGGCGCGGGCGATCATGCAGCGGCGTTGCTCGCCGGTGGAGAGCAGGGCGAAGCGCAGGTCGCGCCGATGGCCCAGGCCGACCTGTTGCAGGTGGTGGTCCGCCAGCGCGACCTGCTCGGCGGTGGGGCGTTCGTAGAGCCCGATCGTGCCGAAGATGCCGGTGAGGACGACCTCGACGGAAGTCAGCTCGGCATCGACGACGGCGCCGGAGTTGGCGGCGTGGCTGTCGCCGGCGGTGGGGTTCACCACGCCGATCCGGCGGCGCAGGGCGCGCACGTCCGTCTCGCCGATCTCCTCGCCCAGCACCAGCGCCCGGCCCGCCGTGATGAAGGATTGCCCGGTGATCACGCGGGTGAGCGTCGTCTTGCCGCAGCCGTTGGGGCCTAGCAGCACGGTGCACTCGCCGTAGGGGATGATGCAGGAGACGTCGCTGAGGATCGTGGTCTGCCCGCGCACGACGGTCAGGTGCTCGATCTCGACGGCGGGGCGGTTCATGCGGGGCTCCGGGGGCCGATCATGATACGGCCTCGCGTATCATCGTGGCGCCATGACACGCACGCACAAAGCCGACCATCAACGCTGGCTCCTGGAACTGACCGCGCTGCCCACCGCCTCGGGGCGCGAGGACCGGGTGATCGAATGGGTCCGGCGCTGGGTGAACGCGCCGTCACGGCGGCGGGTGCTGACGCTCGGCGCCGACCCGCACGGCAACCTCACCATCCGCCGGCGCGGGGCGCGCTCGCGCAAGCCGATCTATTTCACCGCCCACATGGATCACCCGGCGTTCGTGGTCACGGGCGTCGATGACGACGGGCGCGTCACCGCCGAGTTCCGCGGCGGCGTGGGGGAGGCTTATTTCGCCGGTTCACCCGTCCTGTTGCACCGTGCCCGCGGCGCACCCGTGCGCGGCCGTGTGATCGGTCTTATAAAGGATGGCGCACCGCCCGCCGGACGGTTGAAACGGTACCGCATCTCGCTCGACGCCAAAACAACCGCACAGCCCGGCGACATATTGACGTGGGAGACCGGCAAACCGCGGATCGACGGTGACCGCCTGCACGTTCCCGCGTGCGACGACCTGGCGGGCGTCGCGGCGGCGCTGGCGGCATTGGACGAACTGGTGGTGCGCCGCCGCTCACGCGCCGACGTGCGGGTGCTGCTCACCCGGGCGGAGGAGATCGGCTTCATCGGCGCGATCGCCGCCGCGCGTGGCGGGACGATCGCGCGCGGGGCGCGGTTAGTCGCGTTGGAGGCCTCCAAGAGCTTCGCCGAGTCGCCGCTGGGCGCGGGGCCGATCGTGCGCGTCGGCGACCTGACCAGCACCTTTGACCCGGGGCTGACCTACCTCGTGGGCCGCGTCGCCACCCGGCTGGCGCAGGAAGACCCGTCGTTCAGGTGGCAGCGCAAGCTCATGCCCGGCGGGACGTGCGAGGCGACGGCCTATCAGACCTACGGCCTGACCGCGACGTGCGTCTGCCTCGCCCTGGGCAACTACCACAACATGAACGAGGCGACGCAGCGCATCGACGCCGAGTTGATCGCGCTCTCTGATTTCCATCATCTCGTCCGTTTGCTCGTGGCCGTGGGTGCGTCGCTGGATGATCCCAAGCTCGCCCCGCCGCTGCGGGAGCGGATGGAGTCGCTCTTCGCGCAGGGCCGGGGCGTGCTGGCGGGGCAATGACCTCGTTGGGTGCCACTGGTCGGGCGTACTCGCCGGACCAGTGTCTTGAGGGACACGTTCACTCGCACGGGTCGATGAGGACATCGACGAGTGCCACCCAGCCCACCCTACAAGAAGTGACGCGCACGGCCTGCGCCGGGTCGGCAACGATTGCGCGGCGCGGGAGTCGGCGTCGGTTGTTGCGCGGGTGCGCCATCTTTGCTCCGTGACGGATCGGCGTTCAGCGGTGATGGAGCAGGGCCGGCGGATGGGGTCGCGGTGAGCCCGCATGTCGAGAGAGGCCGACCGCGGGGCGGTTTGAAAAAACGGGGATTCATCCTGAAAAACAGGGGTATTGCGGTTGTAGGTATTACCCCTCACCCGGCTCGCGGACCCGCCACCCTCTCCCACAAGGGGCGAGGGGGCGGTGATTTCCCGTACCCCCGGCGTGGCGGGCTCTGGCTCATTGCGTCTGGCACGGGGGTTGCGTGAAGCGCTCCGGCGGCGGTGCGTCCGTGGTGGACCCGTTGCCGGAGGCCTCGAGCGTGAGTCAGCGTATCCTCGACCTGTTCCGCAAGAGCGGCGACGCCAGCCTGGGTCAGACCCTGATCCGATTGGCGGCGCTGGCGGAGGCTGCGCACCGGCACGAGGCGGCGGTGGGGCGGTGGTCTGCGGTACGGGAAGATGCACCCTTGGCCGGGAACGGCGCGGGGGCGCCCGGGTTCAACCCGACGGATCGGGTCGGCGACGGTTCCCGCCGGAGCGCGGGGCCGGCCGGGTCGCACACGGAGGTGCGCCCATGAACTACGGCCTGTATCTTTCCGCTTCGGGCGTCCTGACGAATCTGTACCGGCAGGACGTCCTCACGAACAACCTGGCGAACGTGGCGACGGACGGCTTCAAGAGCGACGTGCCCACGATACGCCAGCGCGACCCGCAATCGATCGAGAGCGGCACGCCGCCGGAGGCGAGCCAGCGTCTGCTCGACAGGCTCGGCGGCGGGGCGTTGGCGGGCCCGCAGAGCATCAGCTTTGAGCCCGGCGTGCTGAAGGAAACCGGCGGGCCGCTGGATGCAGCGCTGGAGGGGGACAACGCGTTTTTCGCGATCGCCGACACGGACGCCAAGACCGGCAAGCAGGCCGTCCGGCTGTCGCGCAACGGGCGGTTCAGCCGTAATTCCGAGGGTTATCTGGTGCAGACGTCGAGCGGCAACCGCGTGCTCGACACGCAGGACCAGCCCATCCGCATCCAGGACGGCGCGGCGGTGACGATCGACCCGTCCGGCCGCGTGCAGCAGGCCGGGTCGGTGGTCGCGCAGATCCAGGTGGCGTCCGTGAGCGACACCCGGCTGCTCTTCAAGCGGGGGAAGAACCTGTTTGCCTGGTCGGGGAGCGACCCGCGCAAGCCCGTCGCGGGATCGGTGTCGGTGAAGCAGGGGTATATCGAGCAGAGCGCCGTCGATCCGATCCGCGCCCTGATGGCGCTGACGGACGCGCAGCGGGCCGTGTCTGACAACGCCCGCATGATCAGTCTGCACGACCGCCTGATGGATCAGGCCGTCAACACGCTGGGCAGGGTCGCGTGAAACCCGCCTCTGAACGGGGCATGAGATAAAGCATGGCAATCGTCGCACTCCACTCCGCGTCCACGGGCCTGTCGGCGCTGTCCACGAACATCGACGTCATCGCCAACAACCTGGCGAACGTGAACACCGCTGGTTTCAAGGCCAGCCGCGCCAACTTCGAGGACCTGCTCTACCAGATGAAGCAGCAGCCGGGCGTGGAGACGGCCAGCGGCGACCAGCGCCCCGCGGGCCTGCAGGTCGGCATGGGGACGCGGATCAGCAACACGCAGTACGACTTCACCAAAGGCTCGCCGCAGATCACCGGCCGTCCCCTAGACCTGATGATCGACGGCAACGGCCTCTTCCGCGTCAGCATCCCGCCCGACCGCGGCAACGGTGTGGGCTACTCCCGCGCGGGCAATTTCTTCCTCAACTCCGACGGCGAGGTTGTCCTGGGCAACACCACCGGCTCCAAGCTCGACCCGCCCATCACCGTCCCGCAGGACGCGACGAACCTCACCGTCTCGGCCGACGGCATCGTCTCGGCGCAGCTCCCTGGGCAGACCACTTACTCGCAGCTCGGCCAGCTTCAGCTCGCCACGTTCGTCAACCCCAACGGCCTGCAATCCATTGGCGGCAACCTCTACATCGAGAGCGCCGCCTCCGGCCCGCCCATCGAGGGCACGCCGGCACAGGGCAGCTTCGGCAGCATCATCCAGAACGCCTTGGAATCCTCCAACGTCGATCCGGTCCACGAACTGGTGGACCTCATCAAGGCCCAGCGGGCGTTTGAGATGAACAGCCAGAGCATCCAGGTCGCCGACCAGACCCTGCAAGTGATCAGCAACCTTCGGAGGTAACGCTTGAGCCTTAGGTTCACGAAAAAAAGTTGGTGGCGCGCCGCTCTGAAATGGGTGGCTGGGGCTGAGGCTTTGCGAAGCCCCGGTTCAGCGCACACGCAGACCGGGGCATCGAAGACTCTGCCCCAGCCACTCATTGTTGCGGCCGCCTGGCTGCTGGCGGCGGTCTGTGCGACGGCGCACGCGGCGGAGATACGCCTGCGTGCGAGCGTGATCGCGGCCGGGCCGGAGGTGCGGCTGGGCGAGGTCGCGGACATCCAGGGCGCCGCCGCTGAGTCTCTCAGGGATGTGGTGGTCGGGAAGTTCGGCGGGGACGACCCGCAGGTGACGCTGACGCTGGCATCGGTGCGCGAGGCGCTCAAAGGCGAGGGCGTGAACTGGGGCCGTGTCTCGCTGGCGGGTTACGCCCAGTGCCGCGTCGAGCGTCTGCGGGAAACAAAGGTTGAAGCGCCGGCCACGCAGCCCTCGGGCGACGCGGCGGCGGTGACCAACGCGACGGACGAGGTGGACCTGTCCACCCGCCTGACGCTGCGCGACCGGGTGATCGACCGGTTGGCGCTGATGGTGGGTGCGGAGCGCACGGAGCTGCGCGTGGTCTTCGGCGCCGGGGACGAGAAGGCGCTGGCCACGCCGGCGGTGGGCGAGCGGTTCGAGATCGAGCCGCAGTCGTCGTCGGGGTTGGGCAGAGTGCCGATCGTGGTGCGTAAATGGACGGGCGACAGCCTGACGGAGGCGGCGCGGGTGACGGCGGTGGTGTCGCGGCGGGCGCTGGCGGTGGTGGCGGTCAAGCCGCTGCTGCGCGGCAAGCCGATCCCGGCGGACGCCGTCGAGGTGCGTGAGGTCTTCCTGGACCGCTCGGGGATGGACCCGATGACGCGGCTGTCGCTGGTGGTGGGGCAGGAGACGGTGTACCCGCTGCGCGAGGGGCAGGTGGTGCAGGCGTCGCACCTGAAGTCGCCGGTGGTGGTGGAGCGGGGGGACGTGATCGCCGTGCGCTGCGTGACCGGGACGCTGGTGGTCCGCACGTCGATGCGGGCGGCCGAGCCCGGCGCGGTGGGGCAGGTCATCACGGCCAAGGGTGAGAAGGCGCGGTCGGCGTCGGTGCGGGTCCGCGTCACCGGGCCGCAGGAAGGCGTGCTGGTCTCGTCGGGAGATTCGGACGCGCCGAGCACCGCGAAGCGGGGCGATGAAGGAGCCGGTTCATGAGGCGAAACACGACATTCATGGCGGCGATGGTGTTGATGATGCTGACGGCCGCGCCGCTGGAGGCGCAGAGCTCGTCGCTGTACGTCAACCCCGACGCAGCCCCCGCGCCGCGCCGCCGCCCCGGGCACGACCCCGAGGAGCGGCTCTCGCCCTCCGTCGCCAGCACCAGCCTTGTCGCGGTGGGCATCCCGGAGCCGCACGAGTTCGAGCTGCACGACCTGATCACCATCATCATCCGCGAGTCCACCGAGTCCTCCTCGGATGCCACGCTCGACACCACCAAGGAGTCGAAGTTCAACGGCAAGATCAACGCCTTCCCCAAGCTCCGGCTGCAGGACCTGCTCGAGGGCCAGCTTAATCCCGGGGACACGAGCAACGGCGGACCGACGGTCGGCGTGAACATGAAGAACGAGTTCAAGGGCGACGGCACCGCCAAGCGCTCCGACACCATGACCAGCCGCATCACCGCGACCATCATCGACATCAAGCCCAACGGCACGCTCACGCTCGAGGCCCGCAAGCACGTCAAGAGCGACAAGGAGGGCGTGGACCTCGTCCTCACCGGCACCTGCCGCAAGCAGGACATCACCGCCGACAACTCCGTGCTCTCCACGCAGCTGGCGGACCTCCGCATCGACAAGCAGGCCAGCGGCGAGCTGCGCGGGGCGTCGAAAAAGGGCTGGCTGACCAAGCTGTTTGACGGAATCTTCGGGATATGACCCGACACACGGGAACACCATGACCCCACGCACGATGAAAACCCGATCACCCCTTGCCGCGCTCGCCGCCCTCCTCGCGGCGCTGCTCACGGCAACGCCCGCGCTGGCGGTGCAGGTGCAGGACCTGGTCCGCATCAAGGGCGCGGAGACCAACAAGCTCGTGGGCATGGGGCTGGTGGTCGGCCTGCCGGGCACGGGCGACGGGGGCAAGTTCCTCCCCGCCATGCGCCCGCTCGCCAACGCCGTCTCGCGCCTCGTGGACGGCTCGGTCATCGCCAACGACCTGCGCGACGCCAAGAACGTCGCCCTCGTCGCCATCACCTGCACGCTCCCCGCCACGGGCGTGCGCGAGGGCGACCACGTTGATGTTTACGTCAGCTCGATCGGCCCGGCCAAGAGCCTCAGCGGCGGGCGGCTCTTCCTTGTGCCCTTGACCGGCCCGCTGCCCAACTCGCCCGCCTACGCCTTCGCCGAGGGTGCGGTCGTCGTCGAGAGCCCGACCAGCCCGACCACCGGCGTGGTGCGCGGCGGGGCGCAGCTCACCCGCGACGTGATGTCCCAGGCCATCGACCCGAGCGGGAAACTCACCCTTGTCCTCAACGACTCGGTCGCCTCCTGGCCCATGGCCAGCAACCTGGCGGCGCTGATCAACGGCGTGATCGCCCCCGACGGCCCGAACATCGCCCGCGCCATCGACGCCAAGAACGTCGTCATCCAGGTCCCCGATTACGAACGGACCGACCCCGCCGCCTTCATCAGCAACATCCTCATCGCCTACGTCGATCCCTCGCAGATCGGCGACGGGGCGAAGGTCGTCATCAACGAGCGGACGGGCACGATCATCGTCTCGGGCGACGTGCAGATCTCCCCGGTGATCATCTCGCACCGCGGGCTGACCATCACCACCATCACGCCCCCGGTCGAGCCCTCGATCAACAGCCCGCAGCTCCGCACCGACAACTTCGTGACCGTGGACCCGGAGAAGCGCGGCGGGGCGAAGCTCGCGGACCTGCTCCAGGCGTTCAACCAGCTCAAGGTCGATTCCGCCGACCGTATCTCGATCCTCAAGGAAATCCACCGCAGCGGGAAGCTGCACGCACAGCTCGTGCTCGAGTAAGACCATGCAACCGACCACGCCGAACATCACGCAGACGCGGACCGCCGACAACCCGGCGCTGCTCGCCGCCGCGCGGCGGTTGCCGGTGTCGGCCGCGGATCAGCCCGCGTTCCAGGTGCGCGACGCCGCCACCGATCGCAGGCAGGCCGGCCGCGCCGATGAGGCCCACCGGGCCGCGCAGCAGCTCGTCTCCTCCACGCTCGTTCTGCCCATCCTCCAGCAGGCGCGGAAGGACCCGTTCAAGTCGGAGCTCTTCCACGGCGGCAAGGGCGAGGACCTTTTCGGGGCGAACATGGACCAGATTTTCGCGGACCGCATCACATCGGCGTCGAACTTCCCGCTGGTGGACGCGGTGTACCGCGCGATCACGAAGACCGGAAAGCCCGGGGCCGCCCCGGCGGGAGTGGACCTGCGTGGATAAGACCGCAGAAATCGCGCTGGCGAAAGTCGAGGAGACGCTGCACGCCCAGCTCGAGCGCCACGCCGCGCTCCTCGTGCTCCTGGAGCGTAAGCGCAGGTCGCTCAGCCTGGCGAACTACCGCGACGTCACCGAGTGCTGCCGCCTGGAGAACGAGCACATCCAGGCGCTGGGCGAGCTGGAGAAACGCCGGATGGAGCAATCCGCCGCCCTGACCCTGGCGCTGGACCCGTCGGCGAAGGAGCCGCTGCGGCTGCGGGAGCTGGCGATGCGGGTGGACGAGCCGGCACGCTCGCGGCTGCTGGCGCTGCGGGGGCAGCTGCGCGAGCGCATGGAGGCCGTGCGCCGCGAGGTCTCGGTCGCGCGCCGCGCCACCGAGTCGCTCGCGCGGCACATGCACGGCGTGCTGCAGGTCATCGGCAGCGCCGTCACCGGCATTGGGACCTACACCCGCGCGGGCGCCATGCCCCAGGGCGTGACCTCCATCAGCACCTTCAACACCACGGCCTGAGCGGAATTTTTAGACACGGAACCTTATGACCATCGGCGGCGCACTACAGATCGGGCGGTCCGGCCTCCTGGCCAACCAGGCGGCGATCGACGTCACGGGCAACAACCTCGCCAACGTCGCCACCGCCGGCTACCACCGCCAGTCCGTCGTCCTTACGCCCGTCCGTGACAGCGAGGTCCAGACCGGCATCTTCATCGGCCGGGGCGTGCAGGTCACCGCCATCCAGCGCCAGGTCGATACCGCCCTCGAAACACGCCTCCGCGGCAGCATCTCCGACCAGTCCGCCTCCAACGTGACGCAGGACGTGCTGACGCAGATCCAGTCCATCGAGAACGAGCTGAGTGACAGCAGCCTCTCTTCTTACCTGGGCAATTTCTTCAACGCCTTCAGCGAGCTGGCCAACAGCCCGCGCGACAACTCCATCCGCACCGTCGTGGTCCAGCAGGCGCAGACCGTCGCCGGCTTCCTCCAGACCATGCGCAGCGACCTGGGCACCCTGCGCACGCAGGTGGACAGCGACATCGGCGCCAGCGTCGGCGCCTCGAACGATCTTCTCAAGCAGATCGAGCAGCTCAACAGCCAGATCGCCCAGCAGGACCAGGGCACCGGGGGCGCCAGCGCCCTGCGCGACCAGCGCGACGGCGTGCTGGCTCAGCTCTCGCAGTACATGAACATCTCGACCATCGAGCAGCCCTCGGGTTCGGTGGACGTGTTCGTCGGGTCGATCCCCGTGATCCTCAACGGCCGCAGCCAGGGGCTGGAGGTCCGGCGTCAGAGCGTTGACGGCGAACTACAGATCGACGTCACCCTCGCCAGCGACGGCACCGTGCTGGTGCCCGGCAGCGGCAGGATGGGCGCCCTGATCGCGGCGCGGACCGGCGACGTGAACCAGGCGCTGGAGAAGGTTGACGAGTTCGCCTCCCAGTTGATCTACCAGGTCAACCGCGTCCACGCCCAGGGCCAGGGCCTGAACGGGTTCACCACCCTGACGGGCACGTCCAAGGTCGTCGACACCAGCGCGGCCCTGAACAGCGCGGCCGGCGGGCTCCAGTTCCCTCCCACGCACGGCAGCTTCGAGGTGAACATCACCCAGAAGTCCACCGGCGCTCAGGTCACGCGCACCATCCAGGTTGACCTGGACGGCATCAACCCCGCTTCCGACACCACGCTGGCGAGCCTCGTCGCGTCGCTCAACACGGTCCCCAACCTCACCGCGTCGATCACGCCCGACGGCAGGCTCAAGCTCGACACGGCGTCGAGCGATTTCGAGCTGAGCTTCGGCGACGACAGCAGCGGGGCGTTGGCGGCGCTGGGGGTCAACACGTTCTTCAGCGGTTCGGACGCCACGAACATCGCCGTGAACGCGGCGATCGTTTCCAACCCGTCGAAGATCGCCGCCGGCCTGGGGCACGTGGATGGCGACAACCGCAACGCGCTGGCGATCGCCGCGCTGCGGGACAAGCCGCAGACGGACCTGAACGGGCAGAGCATCACGGAACTCTGGAACCAGCACGTGGGCGACTACGCCGTGCGCCTGGGCCAGGCCACGCAGGCCAACAAGGCCGACGCCGTCATCCAGCAGAGCCTCCAGCAGCAGCAACAGCAGGTCTCGGGGGTCAACTCCGACGAGGAGGCGATCAACCTGCTGGCCTACCAGCGCGCCTACCAGGGCAGCGCCAAGTTCCTGACCGTCGTGGACCAGATGCTCCAGACCCTGCTGGGCATTCTTTGAGCTGAGGCATTCGCTATGTCGAGCATAGGACCCCTTGGATCGCGGACCACACTGCTGATGGGCAGCAACAACCTGCTGTCGTCCATCCGCAGGACGCAGGCCGAGATGCTCAAGGCCCAAGAGCAGTTGTCCACCGGCAAGATGGTCAACCGCCCGTCCGACAGCCCGTCGAGCACGTCGGCGATCCTGCTCCTGCAGAAAATCCTCCTGGCGCGCGAGCAGACGGACCGCAACCTCGAGAACGCCTCGGGCCTGCTGGACAACGTCGATCAGGCCCTGAGCGACGCGTCCGACCTGACCATCCAGGCCACCACCGTGGCGTCGAGCCAGGTGGGCGTGGGCTCCAGCGCCGAGACGCGCAAGAACCAGGCGGGCGTCATCGACGCCCAGATCCAGGCGCTGATCGACATCGCCAACCGTCAATACCAGGGCGTTTCCCTCTTCGGCGGGTCCACGAATCCCGGTGATTCCAAGCCGGTGTTCGTCGCCGCGCTGGGTGGCGTCCGCTACATCGGGACCAACGCGAACCTGTCGGCCGACGTCGGCCTGGGCAGCCCGCTGGAGGTCAACTCCAACGGCGCGGATGCCTTCAACGCCTTCTCCTCCCGCGTCCAGAGCACGATCGACCTCAACCCCCAGGCCGCCCCCGACACACGGCTGGCGGACATCAACGGCGTCACGGGGGAGGGTTTCACCGCCGGGTCGGTCAAGGTGACGATCGACGGCACGATCGTCGTGGTCGATCTAGCCAACGCCGAGACCCTGGACGACGTGACCACGCGGATCAACAACGCCATCAACGGTGTGGACGGCAGCGCCGGATCGCTCACCCTCTCGAGCACGGGCTACTCGCTCACCGCCGCCGCGGGCCACGCCATCCGGATCGAAGAGATCGGCACGGGCGTCACCGCGACCGGCCTGGGTCTGGCCCTTACCGCCAACGGTTCGACCGTCGCCGGCGGCGACCTGGACCCGAAACTGACCAGCGCCACCTCGATCGCCGCCCTGGGCGGCACGCTCGACCTGACCAGCGGGCTGAAGATCACCCAGGGGCTGACCACGAAAATCGCGTCGTTCGGCTCGGCGACCACCATCCAGGACATGATGAACACCGTCTCAGGCCTGAACCTGGGCCTCCGCCTGGAGGTCAACGCCAAGGGCACCGGGCTGAACCTCATCAGCGACGTCAGCGGCGTGGAATTGTCCATCGGCGAGAACGGCGGCGGCACCACCGCCACCGACCTGGGCCTGCGCACCTTCGGCCTGGACACCGAGCTTTCCACCTTCCGCGGCGGCCTGGGCGTGGCCAACCAGTCCGGCGAGGACGACTTCCAGGTCCGCCTCCACAACGGATCGAACTTCTCGGTCAACATCGACGGCCTGACCACCGTTCGCCAGGTCATCACCGCGATCCAGACCGCCGCGACCACCGCCGGATTGAACGTCGGCGACCCGGGACAGGCGGGGACCGACTTCAACATCGGTCTTGCCAGCGACGGCAACGGCTTCGTGCTCGAGGACGGCACGGCGGGCGGCAATGATTTCCGCGTGATGCAGCTCAAGGAGAGCCTGGCCGCGGACAACCTTGGCATTTACAAGAATGCCGGCAGCGCCGGGAGCATCCGCGGCGACGACAACGCGAAGGTGCGGGTGGAGAGCGTGTTCACCCACCTGATGCAATTGCGCGACGCATTGGTCAATAACGATTCGTCTGGCATCACACTTGCTGGGTCTAAGGTCGAGGGCGACACGCAGGCCCTCGTGAAGGCAAGGGCGGACGTGGGCGTGCGGAGCCAGCGGGTGACGCAGCAACAAAGCCGCTCGGGATCGTTGAAGATCGCGGAGAGCTCGCTGCTCTCGAATCTACAGGACGCCGATGTGACGCAGGTTATTACGAACTTCACGCAGTTGCAGACGCAGTTGCAGGCCACGCTGCAGATCGGGGCGCAAAATATGCAGAGGAGCCTGCTGGACTATCTGACGTAGGAGCGCAGGGATTGCGCGTCGTTGCGCGGCCGTCGGCCGGAGCGAGCGACGCGGAGGATCGGCGGGACGCCGAGGTCTCGGGCCGTGTTGGCCCGGGGCGATCCAGGATGGACGGGCCGACGAGGAACGAAGTCATGTTGATCCAGACGTCACGCTTTGGTCAGGTGGAGGTGGATGATTCGCGGATCATCACTTTCTCCAAGGGGATACTGGGATTCCCCGCGTACAAGCGCTACGTGCTCATCGAGCCGGCGCAGGACGCGACGTTCTGGTGGCTGCAGTCGATCGAGACGCCGGACCTGGCGTTCGTGGTCACGGACCCGAGCCTGTTCGTCTCCAGCTACCGCGTGCCCATCCGCCCCGAGCAGATGGCGGACCTGGGGCTCGGGTCGATCGAGGAGGCGCAGGTCCTGGTGATCGTCAACAAGCGCGGCAACGTGCTGACGGGCAACCTGCAGGGCCCTCTTGTGGTGAACCTGAACACGCACACCGCAGAGCAGCTCGTGCTCTCGGAGCGTCGGTTCACCACGCGGGTGCCGCTGGTGGAGCTGCACCAGGGCGTCGAGGCGATGGCGGGCTGAGCCCGCGGGACGGTCGGGCAGGGGTGACAGGCGGCGGGCCGGCGCACGGAGGCGCCGGTTGCAGGGTCCACGGAAGGAGCTTCACGCGATGCTAGTGCTTTCCCGCCAGCGCGACGAGACGATCATGATCGGCGACGAGATCGAGATCACGATCGTTGACATCCGCGGCGACAAGGTCAGGTTGGGGATCAGCGCCCCGCGCACGGTACAGGTTCACCGCAAGGAGGTTTACGAGGCGATCCAGCGGGAGAACACCGAGGCGGCGCAGGTCCCGATCCACGACGTGAGCCTGGCGAATCGGAGCGTCAAACAACCCGGGCCCGCCCGACTCGGCGGGAACGGACAGGAAAAAGCCTGAACAGCAGGCGGCGGCCGCACAGGGCGGCGCAAGAGCGGAGCGAGGGGCCGGCGGACACCGGCCCGGACATTACGGATCAGCCCCTGGGTGCGGCGCCGGTCAGGTTTCCGGCGGCACGCCCCAAGGCACAAGCGATCACGACAGTCAAGGAGGATTGTCATGTCGAGGATTAACACAAACGTTTCTGCGATGGTCGCCCAGCACAACCTTGCCAACTCCAACGCCGACCTCCAGGTCCGGCTCCAGAGGCTGAGCACGGGGCTGCAGATCAACCGCGGCGCCGACAACCCGGCCGGGTTGATCGTCTCCGAGCGGCTGCGCAGCGAGATCGCCGGCGTGACCCAGGCGATCGACAACGTCAGCCGCGCCACCAACGTCATCGCCACCACCGAGGGCGCGCTGGGCGAGATCTCCAATCTCCTCACCAGCATCAAGGGCCTGACCGTCGAGGCCGCCAACACCGGCGCCTTCAGCCCCGACGAGATCAAGGCCAACCAGCTCCAGATCGACTCGGCCATCGAGTCCATCACCCGCATCTCCAACTCCGCCAGCTTCGCCGGCCTCAAGCTCCTCAACGGCTCGCTGGACTACACCCTCAGCGGGGTGAACTCCGCGCAGATCCAGGACGCCAGGGTCACCAGCGCCAACTTCGGCACGCAGACCTACATCCCCGTCAACGTCGAGGTCCTCAACTCCGCCGAGACCGCCAGCCTCTTTATCTCCGGCAACACCACCGGCGCCGCGGGCGCCCTGCTCTCCAGCGTCACCTTCGAGGTCACGGGCAGCACCGGCGTGCAGGTCTTCTCCTTCACCTCGGGCACCGCGCTCTCCGCCGTCGCCTTCGCCATCAACCAGGTCAAGGACGCCACCGGCGTCTCCGCCTCCCTCGTCAGCGCCACCGACCAGACCTCCGGCCTGGTCCTCACCAGCGCCTCCTTCGGCTCCGACGCCTTCGTCAGCGTCCGCAAGCTCGACAGCTCCGGCGCCTTCTTCCAGACCTACACCGCCCAGAACGGCGCCAGCGCCAACCGCGACACCGGCGAGGACGTCCTGGCCCTCATCAACGGCAACCTCGCCCTGGGCGACGGCACCAAGCTCTCACTCCACTCCTCCACCCTCAACGTCGAGCTCAACCTCACCACCGCCGCCGCGCAGGCGCTGAGCACCTACTCCTTCAACGTCGTCGGCGGCGGCGCCAATTTCCAGATCGGCCAATCCGTTAACTCCAGCCAGCAGGTCGGCTTCGGCATCCAGTCCGTCGCCGCCAGCAACCTTGGCGACCAGACCGTCGGATTCCTCAGCTCCGTCGTCTCCGGCGGCGCCAACAGCCTCATCGCCGGCAACCAGGCCGGCGCATCCCAGGTCATCGACAAGGCCATCGACCAGGTCTCCTTCCTCCGCGGCCGCCTGGGCGCCTTCGAACGCAACACCCTCCAGACCGCCTCACAGAGCCAGCAGGTCGCACTTGAAAACCTGACCTCCTCGGAGAGCTCCATCCGCGACGCCGACTTCGCCGCGGAAACCAGCAGGCTCACCCGTGCCCAGATCCTCGTCAGCGCCGGCACCTCCACCCTCGCCCTGGCGAACTCCACCTCGCAGAGCGTCCTGCGCCTGCTGCAATAAGCCGCTCCCCAATCCGCAAGCCGCGCCCGATGACGAGTCCGCGAGTCGTCGGGGTCTTGCTTTACCTTCCTCACCGCCCGCACACGCCCTCATCCATCGTGTGCCGCAGCGCGAGCAACTCATTCCCTTCGGGCGACTCGCGGTGGAACGCCAGGTGGCCCCACTCCTTCCACCGGCCATACCCCATCTCCACATCGAAATCCTTGTGCGAGACGCAGAGCGTGTCGGTGCAGCCGGCGAAACGCACGCGCACGGCCGTCGCCGCGTGAGCGTCCGCCTCCGCGCCGTTGAGCCGCACGGGCAACCGCTCGACCGCGGGCATCGCCTCGCCCGCCACCATCGGCACGATCACCCACACGAAGCAGTCCGACGCCGCGCGGCGTGAATAGACGAAGCAGGGGCATTGCGCCGCGTCGAGCTTTTTGTATTCGAGGTAGGCCGACAGACCCGGATCGCTGTCTCGCTCCAGGGCCAATCCTTCGCTCGCGGCCGGGATGATCGCCAGCCCCGGTGCGCCGGCCTCGCCGAGCACGACGGCCGCCCCCTTCACCGTGCCGGGCACGCAGCCGTGCCAGTAGATGCGGTAGTCGTTCTCCTGCGCCGCCTCGACCCAGTCCATGACGACCCAGTAGCTCCGCGTCAGGCCGTGGCCCGCCTTGGCGAAAAAGATTTTCCGCGCGTGGATCGTCTCCCGCCCGCTGCGGTGGGTGTAGAACCCCTCATGCACGCCGTGGAAAAAGTCGTGCGTCGGCCCGCTGATCCACCGCCGCACCGACGGGATCACCAGCCGGCTCCACCGCCACTCGTTGATGACCGGGTTCTGCTCCTGCCCCGCGATGGTGAGGCAGTTGTGCGCCCGGGTGGATTGGTCGTACATCCTCGCCGGGCCGCTGCCCTCGGGCCCCGGGCCCATCTCACCCAGGAAGCGCACGCCCATCGCGTGGACGTCCACCCCCAGCACCTCGTTGTGCCCGTGGCTCGTCACGATCGGCCCGCGGTCGGCGGCCGCCACCGCCATGTAACCCGCGTCACGCTTGTCCGAGTCACGCAGCGCCGCGTACCCCGTCGGCCCAAGCAGCACCGACGCATGCCCCGGGTCCAGCGCCCGCGTCTGCTCGTACGTCCGCGCCCCCTCCAGCCCCGTGAGCCAGAACGCCGACTCCGGGATCACGCCCGGCGTCCCCTCCGCCCCCTCTCCGCTCACAACGCCCAGGTGTTCCGCGTACCACTTGCACGCCCGGTCGCCCGTCAGCGCCGCCGCCGTCGCCGCAATGGAGGTCAGCCCCACGTCTCCGGGGTAGGTGTCGCCGAACGATGGCAGCGACCCGCTCGGCGTCGCCATCGACAGCACGAACCGCGTCGCCCTGACGAGCCGATCGGCGAACGCGGCCGACATCGGCTGGCCGTTGCGGTGCGCGATCAGGTAGAAATCCCAGAGCGCCCGCAGGTTTCCGCACTGGTAGCCCAGCGTCGTCTCCCGTGCGCCGCCGTCGCTCTTGTAATGCCCGCGCAGGTGCTCCTCGACCACGCTCCACCCCGCGCGCACAAAAAACGCCGAGCGGGAAAACTCCGGGAAGAGCAGGCCGAAGAAGGGCAGCGCGTGCATGCCGTGCAGGTACCAGTTGTGCCCCTCGGTCCCCAGCGAGAGCTGCGGCCAGGTCGAGGTGTGTGTGTCCCACGCGTCGCAGGTAATGGCATAAAGATGGTCGAGGAACGCGACACGCCCGGCCGTCGTGAAGCCGGGGCAGTCCAGCAGGAGGAAATAGGCGTTGAGTTCGAGCGAGCCCTGCGAGCCGTTGAAGCTGCCCCAGTTGAACATGCCCCCGGTGGCGGTGCGGAGGTAGAACCGCTCGAAGGTCGCGCCGTAGCGCTCGTCGCCCGTGGCCCACCATGCTTTCCCCAGCGCGGCGATCCCCGCCGTCGCACGCGGGCCGGTGGCTTCCTGGGCCGTCATTTTCTCAAACCGCGCCGCCGCCGCGGTGTCGAACGAGCGCCACGCCCCGTAGTGCTCGCGGAGGAAAGCGAGGATTTCGCTCTTACGCTCGTATTCGAAACGGAACCGCCCGCGCGGCGGGCGTGCCAGTGCCGCCAGTAACGCCGTCGCCGGGTCCGGCGCGGTCCGGATCGCCGCCGTCTCCGGCCGGCCCGTATCCAGCGCGTCCAGCAGGTTCCTGAGTTTCTCGGGCTGGGCAGCGGCGTCGGCCATGGCGGGGCTCCGGTGGGGCGGACCATCAGGATAAGGTACTGCCCACGATCGGGTCGCGGCCTGTTTGAAATGGGTGGCTGGGGCTGAGGCTTTGCGAAGCCCCGGCGCGGCGCCCGCAACAGACCGGGGCATCGAAGACTCTGCCCCAGCCACCCGCTCCATTACCGCCCGCAACCCCGGGCCGTTTCTTCCGTACAATCCCGCCATGCCCAACCGTTTCTACGTCACCACCCCGATCTACTACGTCAACGACCGGCCGCATATCGGCCACGTCTACACGACCACCATCGCCGACGTGCTGGCGCGCTACCACCGCCTCGCCGGCGACGACGTCTTCTTCCTCACCGGCGTCGATGAGCACGCCGCCAAGGTCGTTGACGCCGCCAAGGAGCGCGGCCTCACGCCCCAGCAGTGGGCCGACCAGAACGCCGCCTCCTTCCGCGACACATTCGCCAAGCTCGCCATCACCAACGACGACTTCGTCCGCACCAGCGAGGACCGGCACAAGAAAAAGGTGCAGGAGTACGTCGCCGCGCTGATGAAGTCCGGCGACATCTACGCCGGGCAGTACGAGGGCTGGTACGACGCCGGGCAGGAGGAGTACGTCACCGATTCCAAGGCCCAGGAGTCCGGCTTCAAGTCCCCCATCAACGGCAAGCCCCTCGTCCGCAAGACGGAGAAGAACTACTTCTTCAAACTCAGCGCCTACCGCGAGCAGCTCCTCACGCTGCTCGAAAAGGGCGAGAAGATCAACGATCAAGGTTTTGATGTCCAGCCCGAGGCCCGCAAGAACGAGATCATCTCCCGCATCCGCGAGATGAACGACGTGCCCATCTCCCGCACCGGCTCGGGCGGCTGGGGCATCCCCGTCCCCGGCGACGCGGAGCAGACGATCTATGTGTGGATCGATGCGCTCTTCAATTACCTCACCTACGTCGATACGCCCGAGCGGAGGCCCTACTGGCAGTCCGGCGCGGTCCACCTGATCGCCAAGGACATCCTCTGGTTCCACGCGGCCATCTGGCCGGCGATGCTGCTGGCGCTGGCCAAGTGCGAGGGGTACGACTGGGTCAATCTCCCGAAGCTCGTCTATGCGCACTCCTTCTGGATCAGCGAGGGCCAGAAGATGAGCAAGTCACTGGGCAACTTCATCGACCTGGAAAAGATCGACCAGTACGTCGCGACGTTCGGCCTCGACGCGCTGCGCTACTTCCTCGCCACCCAGGGCCCGCTGGGCACCACCGACAGCGACTTCGCGGAGGCGAAGTTTATCGAGACGTACAACACGGATTTGGCGAACGTCGTAGGCAACTGCGCGAGTCGCATTATCAACATGACAAGTCGGTATTGGGGAGGGAAAGTTCCTTCGTCGGCAAATGCTAGTACAGATTTCAACCTCGAAGATTTTGAAACATTTGTGGATGTCGCGTTATATGCAATTTTTGGTTCCAGAACTGGATGGGAGCCAAAAGGCAATGTGCATAAAATGGTTGGTCTACTAGCAGTATCTTCTCTATCCGATTCAAAAACTCCAAATCTCAATTGCGCACTACATTACGCTATTACTCTTGTAAGCATGATTGACGAGTACATCGAAATTACTGCCCCTTTCAAGCTCGCCAAGGATCCCGCAAAACTGCCCGAGGTCGGCACTATCCTCTACAACTGCGCCGAGGCCATTCGTGTCGCGTCCGCGCTACTATGGCCTGTGATGCCCGGGAAGATGGAAGAACTCTGGCGTCGGCTGGGATGCGATTACGCCCAGCAGATGCAGTCCAACGGTGGGCGAGGAAATCTCGATGAGTGGACGAAATGGGGCCTTCTCCAGCCCGGCACGCCCATCCCCGCCGGCGACGCGCTCTTCCCGCGTTATCAGCCGCCCAAATAACCGGGTTAGCCGTCGGGTTCACCCGACGCGTCTTGGGTTTACGGCCATCGCGGGCCTCGCGTGGGTCGAAAACCGCGTCGGGCGAGCCCGACGGCTAACCTTAACTCTCCCCCCGATTCCGCCGATAAATACAGCGGATTCACGTTGTCATTGGGGAGAGCAAGGCATGTCGATCCAGA
Organism: Planctomycetota bacterium; assembly: GCA_021413865.1. GTDB lineage: Bacteria > Planctomycetota > Phycisphaerae > Phycisphaerales > Phycisphaeraceae > JAIOPN01. The sequence goes on from JAIOPN010000016.1 coordinate 53,188, forward strand.
TCAGTGAATTGCGCGCCCACGACGCCGAGGCGGCCGCCCCGCTCTGGTCGCAGATCAATGAACCGGCCGACAACGTGCCGGCCGCGATCGTCAAACACCTCGCCAAGAACTCCGGCCTGAGCCTCGTGGCCCGCGACGGCGACGCCGTCGTCGGCCTGATCGTCTGCAGCCGGCGCGGCGACCTGGGCTGCGTGAACCGCCTGAAGGTCGCCGACTCGCACAAGGACCAGGGCGTCGCCAAGATGCTCGTCGATAAGGCGCTGCTCAAGATGGCGTCGCACGGCATCCACAAATGCGGGATCGACGTCGTGGATGAGGCGGCGCGTCAGCCCTTCTGGGAGGCCGTCCGCTGGGCGGCGCAGACCGACAACCGGGTTTCCTCCGACGCCGCCTGAGCGTACCCCTCTCCCCCCGGGAGAGGGTGGCAGCGTCTTCGCCGACGGGTGAGGGGACCCGCGGCCGGAAGGGTCTCGCGCGCTTGCATGATCCACGCGGCCGGTGATCCCCTCACCCTAAGCCTCTCCCGGAGGGAGAGGGGACCAGAGTTGTGCAACAATCTCTTAGCGCGTTCCTCACCCGATAACTGCGCTACACGAGCGACCACCCGACGCCCGCCGGATTGCACTACAATCCGGCCACATGTCAGAACCGCTGGGCGATTTTATTCTCGTGTTGCACGGGCACCTGCCCTATGTGCTCAACCACGGCACGTGGCCGCACGGCGAGGACTGGCTCTACGAGGCCGCCGCCGAGACCTACCTGCCCATCCTCAACGCCATCGCCGAGGTGCACCACCTGGGCGGCTGGCCCGGCTTCACCATCGGCCTGACGCCGGTCCTGCTCGAGCAGCTCGGCCACGAGCGGTTCAAGGAGGGCTTCGTCGAGTACCTCCACGACCGCGTCGAGCGCGCCCGCTCCGACCGGCGCGAGTTCGAGCGGAACAACGACGGCTACCACCAGCACATGTGCTACCTGGCCGACTGGTGGGCGGAGTTCTACACCGGGATCGCGCAGCAGTTCGACGCGATCGGGCGCGACATCCCCGGCGCTTACGGGAAATACGCCAGGGCCGGGTCGATCGAGGTGCTTACCTCCAGCGCCACGCACGCCTACTTCCCGCTCATCCTTGAAGATTCGAGCATCCGCGCCCAGATGCGCGCGGGCGTCGATGCGTCGAAGCGCCATTTGGGTTTCGCGCCCACCGGCATGTGGTTGCCCGAGTGCGCCTACCGGCCCGCGTACCCGTGGACGCCGCAGGTGGTGTTCAACAACACGCGCAACCGCATCGGGGTCGAGCACCTCATCGCCGACGAGGGGGTGAACCACTTCTTCGTCGAGAACCACCTGGTCGAGCAGGGCCGCTCCGAGGGCGTGATCGAGAACGGCCAGTGGCAGAAGGTCGGTTGGGACGAGGGGCTGAAATACCCGGGGCGAGGCTGGTACAGCGTGCACGAGCCGGTGATGGTGAACAGCGACGGCGGACCCGGGCGCGTGGCGGTCATGGCGCGCGACCCGCGCACCTGCGAGCAGGTCTGGTCGGGGTCGATCGGCTACCCGGCGGACGGGCTCTTCCTGGAGTTCCACAAAAAACAGGGGGAGCGCCGCGGGCTGCGGTATTGGAAGATCACCGGCAAGGGGGTGGACCTGGGGCAGAAGGCGCTCTACCACCCGCCGGACACCACCGCGCGGGTGCACGAGGACGCGCAGCACTTCTGCAACCTGGTGAAGGCGCGCCTCGCCGAGCACCGCAACCGCACCGGGCGGCGCGGCGCGGTGGTGGCCTGCTTCGACGCGGAGCTGTTCGGCCACTGGTGGTTCGAGGGCCCGCGCTTCCTGCGCGACGTGCTGCTGACGATGCACCACGACCCGCAGGTGAACCTCTGCACGTCGAAGGACCGGCTCGAGAAGACCCCGCCGGACAAGGTCATCGCCATGCCCGAGGGCTCGTGGGGCGAGGGGGGCGACCACCGTGTGTGGTTCAACGAGCAGACGCGCTGGATCTGGGAGGTCGAGTACCGCGCCGAGGCGTCGTTCGGGAAGCTGACGTACAACCTGCCGTGGCGCAAGCCGGGCGGCGAGGCGATCCGCAGCCTGCTGGAGCGCGCCGGGCGTGAGCTTCTGCTCATGCAGGCGAGCGATTGGCCGTTCGTCATCACGCGCGGGCAGGCGATCGACTACGGCATCAAGCGGTTCACGCTGCACTCGCACCGCTTCGACACGTTCTGCGACATGGCGGAGAAGGTCGCGGCGGGGGGCACGCCTACCGCGGTGGAGCAGGAGCGGATGCGCGAGGCGGACGTGCACGATTCGGTGTTCACGAAGGTGGACCTGAATTGGTGGAATATGTGATCGCTGATCCGGGTGGGGCAGGCGTCCCGCCTGCCGCTTCTTTATTTGGAATCAGCCCCGGCCTCGGAAGGCCGGCGGCAGGCGAGACGCCTGCCCCACCGGGATCGGAGAAACCCATGCAAACCCTCTGGTACACCGCCCCCGCGGCGAGCTGGGTCGAGGCCCTGCCGATCGGCAACGGGCGGATCGGCGCGATGGTCTTCGGCGGGGCGGAGCGCGAACGCCTCCAGATCAACGAGGACTCGATCTGGTCCGGTGGCCCGCGCGACACCGTCAATCCCCTGGCAAGGCCGAACCTTGATGCCGTCCGCCGCCTGCTGTTCGACGGCAAGCCCGTCGCGGCGACGGAGCTCGCCGAGCGCACGATGATGGGCGTGCCCAAGACGCTCAGGCCCTACGAGCCGTTGGGCGATCTCTGGCTCTCGTTCCCCGGCCACGCCGACGCTCACGTTCAAAATTACAGACGAGAACTCGACCTCGACGCCGGTATCGCTACAACGGCGTACACGGTGGAGGGCGTCGCCTTCCGCCGCGAGGTCTTCGTCTCCGCCGTCGATCAGGTGCTCGTGGTGCGTGTCACGTGCGACCGACCCGGGGCGCTCTCGTTCGACGCGACCATGACACGGGAGAAGGACGCGGCGCTCTCCGTCATGTCGAGCAACCGCCTGGTGCTGCACGGCCGGTGTGACGCCGGCGCGGGGCTCGCCTTCCGCGGCGAGCTGGCGATCGAGCACGACGGCGGCTCGCTCACCTATGTCGGCCCCAACGCGCTGGTGCGCGGGGCGTCCTCCGCCGTGATCTACCTCGCCGCCGCCACGTCGTTCCGCCACCGCGACCCCGTGCAGACCTGCGGCCAGCACCTCCGCGATGCCCAGCGCAAGGGTCTGCACGCCCTCCGGACAGACCACCTACGCGACCACCGTGGCCTGATGCGGCGCGTCGAGCTCATGCTGCCCGCCGACCCCGCGCTCGAAGCGATGCCGACGGATCAGCGGTTGGCGCGCGTAAAAACCGGCCAGGAAGACGCGGGCCTCTCCGTCCTCTATTTCCAGTTCGGCCGCTACCTGCTCATCGCCTCCAGCCGTCCCGGCACGCTCCCCGCGAACCTGCAGGGCGTCTGGAGCGACAGCATGTCCCCGCCGTGGAACAGCGACTTTCACCTGAACATCAACATCCAGATGAACTACTGGCTCGTCGAGACGTGCAACCTCGCCGAGTGCGCCCTCCCGCTCTTCGACCTGCTCGACCTGCTGCGTGAGTCCGGCCGGCGCACCGCGCGGGAGCACTACGGCTGCCGGGGCTTCGTCGCGCACCACATCACCGACCCGTGGGGTTTCACCACGCCCGGCGACGGGGCGCACTGGGGCCTCTGGCCGATGGGTGTCGCGTGGACCTGCTCGCACCTGTGGGAGCACTTCGCCTTTTCGGGCGACCGCGATTTCCTCGCGGCCCGCGCGTATCCGCTGATGAAGGAGGCAGCCGAGTTCTTCGCGGATTACCTGGTCGAGGATTCATCGGGCAGGCTCGTCACCGGGCCCTCGATGTCGCCGGAGAACAGCTACAAACTCCCCAACGGCAACGTCGGCGTGCTCTGCATGGGGCCGTCGATGGACACGCAGATCGTGCGCGAGCTGTTCACGCGCTGCGTTGCCGCGTCGGAGCTGCTCGGCGTTGACGCGGCCTTCCGCGCCGATCTCGAAAGCAAGCTCCGCCGGCTTCCCCAGCCGCGCATCGGCAAACACGGGCAGATCCAGGAGTGGTCCGAGGATTATGACGAGCCCGAGCCGGGCCACCGCCACATGTCGCACCTCTACGCCCTGCACCCGGGCGATCAGGTCACCGTCGCCACCACGCCCGACCTGGCGAAAGCCGCGCGGCGCGTGCTCGAGCGGCGGCTGGCGCACGGTGGGGGGCACACGGGGTGGAGCCGGGCGTGGATCACCTGCTTCTGGGCCAGGCTCCACGACGGCAAACTCGCGCATGAGAACTTCATGGCGCTGCTCGCCAAATCGACTCACCCGAATCTGTTCGACGACCACCCGCCGTTCCAGATCGACGGCAACTTCGGCGGGACGGCCGCCGTCGCCGAGATGCTCGTCCAGAGCCACGCCGGCCGGGTCGAGCTGCTCCCCGCGCTGCCCCCGGCGTGGAAGCAGGGGCGCGTCCGCGGCCTGCGGGTGCGCGGCGGTATTGAGGTGGACGTGACTTGGCGCGACGGGAAGGCGACGACGGCCACGCTGCGCGCTTCGCTCGTGGGCAGACACATGGTTCAGCCCCCGGTGGGGCAGCGGGTCGTCACGGCGACGCGCGGCGACGGCACGGAGATCGCGCTGCGGCCGGCGGCGGATGGTGCGGTGGAACTGCCGTTCGCCGTCGGCAAGGAAGTTGTGCTCACGCTGGCGTGAACCGTTCAACCCCTTTTACCCCGGTGTGGCGGGGGGGGCCGACTTGGACCTTACCCCCGGGTGTTGTAGATTGAAGCACCGTCCCCGCCTATGTTTGGTTGAGATGCGCTCGCGCGATCCCAAGGAGTTAGTGCATGCGGATCTTGCTGGCAACGACCTCAGGTCACAAACTCGATGAAGTCCGGGCGATCTTCAAGTCATTGATGACCCCCGATGCCCCGAAGATTGAGCTGATCAGCCTGGAGAACCTGGGCCGGAATATCCCCGCGCCCGACGAGAACGAGAAGACGTTCGAGGGCAACGCGGTGCTCAAGGCGCGGTACTACTCGAAGGCGACGGGCTACGCGACGCTGGCGGACGATTCGGGGCTCGAGGTGGACGTGATCAACCACGAGCCGGGCGTCCGCTCCGCGCGTTACGCCAGCGCGACCGGGCCCAGCCGCGTGATCGACCTGGCGAACAACAAACTGCTTCTCGAAAAGCTCAGCGACATCCCCGCCGACCACCGCAAGGCGCGGTTCATCTGCTGCATGGCGCTCTGCGCCGTGCCGGGTGCGAGCGATGCCGGGCTCCTGGGCCGTTTCCTGGGCAAGGGCGCCAAGCCCGGCAAGGACGACGAGAAGGGGCGCATCGTCGCCAAGGTGCGCGGGTCGATCGAGGGCCGGATCATCGGCCCGGATAACGTCACCCCACAGGGCCGCGGGCAATACGGTTTCGGCTACGATCCGCTCTTTCTCATCCCCTCTCAGAACAAAACCCTGGCCGAGATCCCGCCGCAGGACAAGAACGTGATCAGCCACCGCGGGCAGGCGGCGCGGCTGATGTGGGAAGAGATCAAGAAGGTCTCGCCGAAGCTGTTGGGCGCGCGGTGAGCCTCCGCCCCCTCTCCCTCCGGGAGAGGGGGTAAAACTTTCCCGCGCACCAAACATCACGCCTTGGTCAGTTTCCGGTACTTGATCCGGTGCGGCGTGTCCGCGTCGATGCCCAGCCGCGCCTTGCGGGCGCGCTCGTAGGAGGTGTAGTCCCCCTCGTGCCAGACTACCTCGCTGTCGCCCTCGAAGGCCAGGATGTGCGTCGCCACGCGGTCGAGGAACCAGCGGTCGTGGCTGATGATGACCGCGCAGCCGGCGAACGTCTCCAACGCCTCCTCCAGCGCCCGCATGATGTTCACGTCGATGTCGTTGGTCGGCTCGTCGAGCAGGATCACGTTGGCGCCCTGGCGGAGGATGCGCGCCAGGTGCACGCGGTTGCGCTCGCCGCCCGAGAGGTTGCCGACGATCTTCTGCTGGTCCTGCCCGCTGAAGCCGAACCGGGCGACGTAGGCGCGTGAGTTCATCGTCGCGTTGCCGACGATGATGGTTTCCCCACCGCCGGAGATGGACTGCCAGACGCTGTGCGTGGCGTCGAGCGTGTCGCGCGACTGCTCGACGTAGGCGAGCTTCACCGTGTCGCCGATGCGGATGGTGCCCGCGTCGGGTGTTTCCAGGCCGTTGATCATGCGGAACATGGTCGTCTTGCCCGCGCCGTTGGGGCCGATGACGCCCACGATGCCGCCCGGCGGCAGGCCGAAGGTCATCTTCTCGAAGAGCAACCGGTCGCCGTACGCCTTGGCGACGCCCTTGAACTCGATGACCAGGTCGCCCAGGCGGGGGCCGGGGGGGATGTAGATCTCGATCTCGTCCACCTTCTTGCGTGCGTCCTCGGCGAGCATCGTCTCGTACGCCTTAAGCCTGGCCTTGGATTTGGCCTGCCGCGCCTGTGGGCTTTTGCGCACCCACTCCAACTCCCGCGCCAGCGCCCGCTGCCGTGAGGATTCGGCTTTTTCTTCGACCTCGAGCCGGCCCTTCTTCTGCTCCAGCCACGACGTGTAGTTCCCCTTCCACGGGATCCCCGCGCCGCGGTCCAATTCCAAAATCCAGCCGGCGACGTTGTCCAGGAAGTAGCGGTCGTGCGTCACCGCGATGACCGTGCCCTCGTACCGCTGCAGGTGCTGCTCGAGCCAGCCGACGGATTCGGTGTCCAGGTGGTTGGTCGGCTCGTCCAGCAGCAGGACGTCGGGCTTCTGGAGGAGAAGCCGGCAGAGCGCCACGCGCCGCCGCTCGCCGCCCGAGAGCGTCTTGATCACCGCGTCCGCCGGCGGGCAGCGCAGCGCGTCCATCGCCATCTCGAGCTGCGAGTCCAGCTCCCAGGCATTGATCGTGTCGAGCTTCTCCTGCACCACGCCCTGGCGCGCGAGCAGTTTCTCCATCTCCTTGTCCGTCATCGTCTCGCCGAGTTTCTCGTTGAGCTGGTCGTATTCCTTGAGCAGGTCGGTGGTGGACTGCACGCCCTGCTCGACGGCCTGGCGCACGGTGAGGTTCTCGTCGAGCTTCGGCTCCTGTTCCAGCAGGCCGACGGTATAGCCGGGCTGGAGCGTGACCTTCCCCTCGAACTGCGTGTCGATGCCCGCCAGGATGCGGAGCAGCGTGCTCTTGCCCGCGCCGTTGAGGCCCAGCACGCCGATCTTCGCGCCGTAGAAATAGGAGAGGTAGATGTCCTTGAGGATGACCTTCTTCTCGATGGTCTTGGTGACGCCGATCATCGAGTAGATGATCTTGTTGGGTTCGGTGGTTGCCATAGTCCGGCAAATGTAGCAGAGTCGCGTGCATTACACTCATGGCGATTTCCCTCTCCCCCCGGGAGAGGGGAATTCAGACGCACCCCCGCCCCGGAGCCTTCCATGCCGACCGACGACGACGCCCGCCGCGCCTACTGGACCGCGCAGTTCGACGCCGCCTACCGCTTCATGTTCGACGACATCCTGCCCTACCCGGTCGTCGAGTGCGGCGAGAAGCTGGTCTCGCTGCCCGACGCGGCGTCGGTGGCGGGGGTCGAGGTGCTGTTCTCGATCCGCAAGCACGTGCGCGGCCTGGACCGGCTGTATTACCTGCGCGAGGGGCAGATCAAGGGCTTCCTGGGCGCCGCGAAAGAGATGAACGCCAAGGGCTGGGTGATGCGGGTGGAAGACGGCTTCCGCACCCGTGAGATGCAGAAATACCTGGGCCGGACGCCGCAGGTGTTTGACGCCGTGCTCAGGAGCGTGATCTGGGAGCTGGGGGGTAAGACGCCCACGCCCGAGTTCATGTTCCGCCGCTGCTCGGGCCTGGTCGCCACGGTGCCCAAGTTCGGCACGCACATGTCCGCCAGCGCGATCGACATCTCCGTGATGCACCGCGACAACCCGGAGAAAGAAGTGGACCGCGGCGCGCCGTACATCGAGATGTCCGCCCTGACCCCGATGGATTCGCCTTATGTCTCGGCCGCGGCGCACAACAACCGCACCGAGATCACCCGCATCATGCGGGGCCACGGGTTTGTCGAATACCCCTACGAGTTCTGGCACTACTCCAGCGGCGATGCCTACGACCAGTTCCTGCGTAAGACGGGGAAACCCGCGATCTACGGCGCGGTGGACTGGGACCCGAAGACCAACACCATCACGCCGATCCCCAACCCGAACGAGCCGTTGAACACCAACGACGAAGTGCGCGCGGAGATCGAGGCATCGCTGAAGCGGCTGCGTTAGCCGTCGGGTTCACCCGACGTTTCCGCACGCCAGCGCCGGGCGAGCCCGGCGGCTGATAATTTCACAACGAACCCAGCGCCAGGAACGGCACGCTTGTGCCCGCGGCGATCGGCGCATCCTGCTGGGGCAGGCGTACAAAACCATCCGCATCCGCGGTGTGGATCAGGTCGCCCGATCCCTGCCAGGGGATGACGGTCGCCGTGCCGTCGGCATGAAGCTGGACGGCGCGGAAGAGCAGCCGTTTGGCGTTGGACTTCGTGGCCTCGGCGAGGCGGACGTCGCGCCAGGGCAGTGCGGCGGGGGCGACGCCGAGCATCAGGCGGAGCACGGGGCGGGCGAAGAGGTGCGCGGTGCAGAGGACGCTCACCGGGTTGCCCGGCAGGCCGAGCACGAGCTTGCAGTCGTCGCGCGTGACGAGCACGGGCCTGCCCGGCTGGATGTTCACGTTGTGCAGGACGGTCTGGAGGCCCAGGTGTTGCCACGCCGCCGGGATGAAGTCGCGTTCGCCGACGCTGACCCCGCCGTTGGTGATGACCAGGTGCGAGGCGGCCAGCGCCTCGCGGGCCGCGGCGCGGGTGGCCTCGGGGTCGTCGGGAAGGTGGAGGTGTTGCAGCGCGGGCGTGCCCCAGTTGGCGAGGATCGCGGTGAGCATCGGGCCGTTGGAGTTGCGGATCTGATTGATCGCCAGGTTGGCGGTCGTGGTGGCGGCGGGCAGCACCTCGTCGCCCGTGGTCAGCAGCGTGATGCGCGGCCGTTCCGTGACGGCCAGTTCGACCGCGCCGACCGAGGCGGCGATGCCGATGTGCCGGGGCATCAGCACCGTGCCGGCGCGGAGCACGACCTTGCCCGCGGCGGCGTCGGCTGCGCGGCGGTGGACGTTCTGCCACGGCTTGGCCCCATCCAGCATGAACCGCACCAGGTCGCCCTCGACGGTGGAGAGCTCGACTTGGATCACGGCGTCCGCGCCGATCGGCAGCGCCGCGCCGGTGGCGATCCGCCGCGCCGTCCCGGGGGCCAGGGGCCTGGTGACCATCTCGGTGGCGCCGCCGGCGGAGACGGTGCCGGTGATGTTGAGCGCGGAATCGGGCCGGATATCGACGCTGCGCACCGCGAATCCGTCCATCGCGGAGCGGTTGAAGGGGGGCTGGTCCCGATCGGCGGCGACGTCTTCGCGGAGCACCCGGCCCAGCGCGCCGCTCAGCGGCACGCGCTCGACCCGCAACGCCGGCACATGCTCCAGCACACGCGCCAACGCCTCGTCATAAGAGGGAAGCCCGCTCTTGGCTGGTGGCGTGGGCTGGGTCATGGCGGTTGATTGTAATCCATGCACGCCCGCTTCAGCGGGCCGTGTCCGTTGCCCGCAGAACCGTTCCGTGATCGGCTACACTTCCGCCATGCTCAAAGCGATCGTTTTCGATTTCGACGGCGTGATCGTGGACTCCGAGCCGCTGCACTTCCGCTCGTTCCTGCGCATCGCGCAGGGTCTCGGTGTCACGTTCAGTTACGAGGAATACCTGGAGAAATACATCGGCTACGACGACCGAGACGCGTTCCGGTCGATGCTCGGCCTGCCCACGGGGGTGGAGGGCAGGGAGGCGGACCGGCGGCGTGTGGCGGAGCTGGTCGAGAAGAAGGCCGACGCCTTCGAGGCGGTGGTGGCCGAGGGGATCGAGCCGATCCCCGGCGTGGTGGAGTTCGTGAAGCGGGCCGCCGCGTGCGGGCCGATCGCCATCGCCAGCGGCGCGACCCGGCGGGACATCGACCTGATCCTGCGGCGGCTGGACCTGTCGCACATGTTCGGGACCATGGTCACGGCCGACATGGTCGCGCGCTCCAAGCCCGACCCGGCGAGCTACGCGATGGCGGTGACGCTGCTGGGCGCGCAGTCGCCCGGGCTGGCGCCGGCGGACTGCCTGGCGATCGAGGACACGGCCGCGGGCATCGAGTCGGCGCGCGGCGCGGGGCTGTTCACCATCGGCGTCACGACCACGGGCCCGGCGTCAAAACTGCACCGGGCGCACCGCGTGATCGAGGGGTTCCGAGGGCTGACGATGGATCAGGTTCGGCAGTGGGTGGGGTGAGCGACGGGCGCGGAACCGCGAGTGAAGCAAGCCGAGAACTAAAATGAAAGAGGCCCGGCGTTTGCCGGGCCTTCTTTATGTTGTGATGGCTTGCCGTTGCTTCCTCACCCCTTCGGGCCGCTCAGCGGCCGGGCGACGGTGAGTTCCTGCTTGGGCACCTCGGCCAGGTCGATGATGTTCGTTGTGGGCGTGCCCTCGGCGCTGAGGAGCTGGACGGTCGGGCGGTCGAGCAGCACGGGGTTGGTCGCGATGACGTGGGCGTTGACGCCGCTGGAGAGCTTGACGTAGGAGCCGACGGGGAAGAGGCCCGCCGCCTGAAGCAGGGCGCGGACCGCCGGTTTCCAGAGCGAGTTGGCGCTGGTGGACCTGATGGTCTCCTCCATGGCGATGTAGGGGAGCTTGGGCTTGCGGTAGTGGCGGGGCTCGGTCGTGGCGGCGAAGGAGTCGGCGACGGCGAGCACGCGGGCGTAGTCGCACAGGGCGTCCTTGCGGGTGCCGCGCGGGTAGCCCGAGCCGTTCTCCCGCTCCTGGTGCTGCAGGGCGGCGAGCTGGACGATGGGGTCGGCGTTCTCGATGACCTGGATCATGGCCAGGGAGAAGACGGGGTGGCGCTGCACGCGTGACCGGTCGATGTCGGTCAGCTCGCAGCCGCCGGTGCGGATGCGCTCGGGGACGAGCAACATGCCCAGGTCGAAGACGAACCCGACTTCGCCGATGCGGCGCACGGCCTCGAGCGGCCAGCGGAGCTGCGCCGCGATCGCCATCGCCAAAACGGTGACGGTGTAGGCGTGGTCGGGCAGGTAGTCCTCGCGGCGGGGGCAGAGCAGGGCGAGCTGCGTGAAGCGCGTGGGGTGGTGCGAGAGCTTGTCGAGCAGGTCGTCGATGATCGGCTTGAACTGCTCCATCTTGAGGGGCAGGCCCGCCTCGATGCGGGCGTAGAGCTGGCGGAGCTGCTCGACGGCCATGGCGCGCCAATCGGCCAGGTTCTGCGGCGTGGGCCAGTGGGAGGGGTCGGCGGGCTTGATCCAGTTGCACGTCTCGAGGGCCGTGACGCGCAGGCTCATCCCGGGGACCTGCTGCTCCAGGTCCTCGACCAGGGCGTCGGCCATCAGGATGCGCTCGCGGCGCTGGGCCTGCTGTTTCTGCTGGCGCTTGGCTTCCGCCTTGGCGGCGTAGGTCTCGCCGCCCGCCTTGATGGCGTCGATGTGGTGCGCCTCGATCTCCTCGCCGGACTCGACGAGCACCTGCCCGGCGCGGGTGATCAGGTTGTCGTGCGACTTCTGGCCGACGGCGAGCTTGGAGCTGTCAACGCGGTTGATCAGCCCGGCCTCGGCCAGCTCGTTGATGCTGTCGGCGAGCACCACCTCGATCTCGCCGAACTGGCGCATCGCACTGAGGTGCCGCCCGGTCAACGCCACGCCCGCGCCCAGCAGCTTCTGACCCGTCAACGAGAAAATCGTCTGCGGGTACACGCTGCCTTCACGCAGGTTCTGAATACGGATTTTTTCCATGACGCCCCGCGCCCTTGGTCACCGAGAAACTTCGGGTCACGCCCCTGGCGGCGCGGCCTCGCACTGTTCTCTGACCTGTGGAATCGGTTATCTCCATCGCGGTCTTAATCCCATTTGTCCGGTCCATGCGCAAAATCCTTGGTTACGCGGGGTTGGTGAACCGAGACAAGCCCGCCGCGCCGGGGTAATCTCCGGGTGATTTTCGGACGAACGTACATCCGTCGCCGCCGCGAAACGAGGAACCCGTGAACGCACCCGCCCCCTTGATGCTCAGCGTAAGCGGCCTGCGAGGCCTGATCGGTCAATCCCTCACCCCGCCCGTGGCGGCGCGCTACGGCGCGGCCTTCGGCGGGTGGCTGCGGCGGACCCGGTCGGCATCCGATAATCCCCCGCACGTCGTGCTGGGACGCGACAGCAGGCCCTCCGGGCAGATGATCGAGCTGGCGGTCGCCTCCGGGCTGATCGCCGCGGGTTGCCGCGTCACCATCCTGGGCATCGTCACCACCCCCTCGGTCGCCCTCATGGCCGAGCAACTCCGCGCCGACGGCGGCATGGTCATTACCGCCAGCCACAACCCCATCATCTGGAACGGCATCAAGGCCCTGCGCCACGACGGCGTCGCCCCACCCGCCGCCGAGGCCAAGCAGATCATCGACGCCTTCAAAGAGGACCGGCTCGACTACGTCGGCGTCGAACGGCTGCTGCCGATCCAATACGACGACACGACCAATCGCATCCACGTCGATCGCGTGCTCGCTCACGTCGATGTCCAGGCGATACGGCGCCGCAAGCCAAAGGTCGTGCTCGACAGCGTCTGCGGCGCGGGCGGACCCGCGGCGGCGATGCTCCTGCGCGAACTGGGCGCGGAGGTTGTCCATCTCCACGCGGAGACTACGGGCCTGTTTCCCCACACGCCCGAGCCGACGCGGGAAAACCTCACCGGGCTGTGCGAGGCGGTGCGGAAGCACGGCGCGGATGTCGGCTTCGCCCAGGACCCCGACGCGGATCGGCTCGCCATCGTGGATGAGAAGGGGGGCTACATCGGCGAGGAATACACGCTCGTGCTGGGCGTGCTCCGCCTGCTGGAGCGCCACGGCAAACCCGGCGCGAAGCTCGCGACCAACCTCTCGACGAGCCGCATGATCGACGACACCGCCGCGCGCTTCGGGGCCACGGTCACGCGGACGGCCGTCGGCGAGGCGAACGTGGTCGAGGCCATGCGCAGGCTCGATGCGTTGGCGGGCGGGGAGGGCAACGGCGGCATCATCTGGCCCAGGGTGGTCCACGTGCGCGACAGCCTCTCGGGCATCGCCCTGGTGCTCGAGCTCCTCGCCAGCGGCGGGGGCACGCTGAGCCGGCGCATCGCGGATATGCCCTCGTACGCGATCGTGAAGGACAAGGTGGACATGGACGCCGCGCTGGCGGATCGCCTCAGGCCGGTGCTGCGGGAGAAGTACGCCTCGCAGCGCGTCGACGAGCAGGACGGCATCCGCATCGACTGGCCGGACCGCTGGGTCCACGTCCGCCCGAGCAACACCGAGCCGATCATCCGCCTCATCGCCGAGGCGCGCGACGAGGCCACCGCGAAGGGCCTTCTGGCGGAGGTGCGGGCGGCGCTGGGGTTGTGAGGGGCCGGTTGTCTATTTGAGCTTGGTCGCGGGCAGAACGGCCTCGGTCTCGAGCCGTGTGCCGTTAGAGCGCGTCATGCCCACGCGCAGCACGGTGTCGTGCAAAGGCGTCGCCGCGTCGTCCAGCTTCAAGCGGAAGAGATAGGTGCGCGTGATCGGGTCGTAGTACTGGCGCTGGTCCTCGAGCGACAAGACGCTGGCGTTCCACGCGTAGAGGCGTTCCCCCAGCGTTGAGTTCTTGGCGTTGGTCGCCGCGTAGAGCTCGAAGCGGAACGTCCCGGCCCACTTGATGGAGTCGTTCATCGCGTCCAGCAGCTCGACGCGTGCCGAAAGGGCGACCTGGTCGCCCTCCTTGACGAAGTGGGACGACGGGAACACGCGCATCGTGAGCGGCTCGGGCTTCCAGATCTCGGTCGGTGACGCGGGCTGCGTCTGCGAACCGGGCCCGCCTTTCCACTGGCACCCACACACGGCCAGCACCGTCGCCACCACCGCAGCCAAGCGCATATATCGCATCGCGTCGTCCCCTGTGTTCAGCGCGAGCATAGCCCCGGCGGGGGTGCGGTTCAAGATGGTTTGTGATCGGCGTCGCGATTCGGGTCCCCCACGTCAGACGCGCAGCACGCGCGAGATCAGCCCCTCGATGAGCCCCACGACGCCCTCGACGGCGTCCAGCCGCGTGTTGTCCGCCGCCGCCCGCGCCACGGCCTGCTGGAATTGCGGGTCGTCCCGCAGCCGCTCCACCGTGGACTCGATCAGCCGCACGCGGTCGATCGCCGCGGCCAGGTGCGGGTGCTCACGCGACCACTCCTCCCACAGCCGCCCCAGTTGCTTCTCGACCAGGTCCCTGAGTTCGGTGCTCGTCATCGGTTTTTCTCCGTGGTTGTGGGCAGGCTGAAGGACGGCCGCGACCAGCGCAGCCGCCAAAGGTCCAGCCCGGTTGCACCCGTGATGAGTGCGTCCTGCCGTTCGATCAGTTCGATCGCCCTGCGCTGCGCCTCGGCGGCGGCGAGGAGGTTTTCCGCCCGCCGTTCGCGCCCGCCGCGCAGGTTCATCTCGTGCCGCACGAGCTCCTCACACGCGGCGGTGTATCCCCTCACGGCGTCGAGCACCCACGGCTGATCGAGCACGGGCCGGTCGCGCAGGTCGGCCATGAACGCCTCTTCCAGCGAGCGCCTGGCTTGGGCTACCCGGAGGCCGTCGCGCTCCATGTCGTCGCGCACGAGTTCGGCCTCGCGCCGCACCGCGTCATCGACGACGCGAAGAAGGGGCGAGACCGACGGCGGCGACGTGCACGCCGACATCCCCGCCATCACCGCGGCCGTCACCGCCCACCGTTGCACCCTGTGTCGCATGGCGATCCTCCCTGGCGCGGTCAGGCCGCGCTCTTTTTGATCTCCCGCACCATCCGGTCGATCAGCTCGATCAGCCGGACCTGCGTCTGCTCGAAGCGTTCCACGGCCTGGGTGTTGTGCTTGACCAGGTCGAGCAGCGCCGACAACTGCTCGCGCTGCGCCATGAGCCGCTCGTGCGTCTCGGACAGTTGCCGCTCCCGGCGCCGCGACATGAGCCGTTCCCAGACCCACAGCACGCCCATCAGGCCCGCCACGCCGAATTGCGTGAAATGCTCGACGATCTCGGGCGACATGGCGCATCCCCTATGCCGGTGACAACTCGATGCGTGTAACGGGCGTCGCCCGTGACGGGTTACGCCGCCACGCGACGCGGAGCGACCGCACGACCCCGCCGGTGATTCCAAGACGCTCGGCGGGGTGCTCCGGGTCCAGCGGGGGTTCGACGCCGCCGATCACGCGGTCACCCACGCGCAGCGCGGGCCATGCGCCGGAGAGCTCGACCGTCGCGAGGCCGTCCCCGCCGTCGCTCCGCTCGCGCGATATCCGTTGCACCAGCCATGCAAACAGCGCGGGCCGCTGGTCGATCTCCGGGGCGATGAGCGTGCCGGCGTCGATCCCCGCGCGGTGGATGCTCGTGGCCGCGACGCGCCTGACCGAGAAGGCGTCTCCGAGATCGATGGTCCGCGGCGCATCGGCTCCGATGGATGGATTGCCGCGCCAGCGCGTGGCGCGCAGCGGCACGGGGCTTTGCAGGCTCGCGGTGACGCGCACCAATACGTCGTGGGTTTTCGCGGCCGTGAAGAATCCGGGCGGCAGCGTCGCGTCGTCGAAATAGACCGAGGCGCTGTCGCCCCTGAGCACGAAACGGCCCGGGTAATGCGACCAGCTCGATCCCGCATCGAGGCTGATCTCGACGATGGCCGCGCGCCGCCGCCCCGCGTCGTCGAGCGTGAGGCACGAATCAAACCGCAGCGCACCACGCCAGCCGGTCAGCGACTCGTCCCCGAAGAGCCCGGGCAGGTCGAACGCCGGGCCCCGCTCGAAGGGCGGCGGCGTGAACCGGCCGTCTTCGTTCAGCGCCCAGAGCCGATACACGTTGGCTACGTCGGCGAAATGCGGGTTGCCGGAGCGCCGGTAATCGTCATCGGGCAGCCCTTCAAGCGCCGGGTTCCACCCCTGGAGGAGATTGAAAGTCGATTCGACGACCGCGCCGCGCGCCTCGGCGGTCCAGAGCCGGGCACGCGGTGAAGGGGACACAGCGCGCACGCTCAAGACGTCGCCCAATCGGCGTGACGTGGACGGCCAAACTGGGCGGATCGTCGCGCCGTCGCCCAGGGCGATCACCGCGATCGTCTCCGACAGATCGCCCGCGTTGAAACGGAGCTCGCGCCGGATCGAAAGGCCGTACGGCTCCATGATTCCCGTCAGCGCGTCGCCGAGCGGTTTGCCCAGGTCGATCTCGTGGACGAGCGGCGACCGCGCCACATCGACGGGCAGGCCACGGGTGATCAGATCGAACCCCGCGAACGCCGCGAGCGACTCCAGCGCGTCGCGGACCGTCCAGGCGCCGCCCCCTTCGCGCAGCGCATAGACGGGGCGGTCGTTGATGGTGTGGCGTTGTAGCGAGCGGTTGCCGTCAATGCCGACGCGCATGACGCCCAGGGGGTGCGTCTCGACCGCGGCTCCCGTTTCTGTTTCCCGCCAGGCGGAGGGCAGGGGATCGGCGAGCCGGCGCGACCAGTCATCGCTCAGCGTGAGCCGCCACCCATCGGTTCCCGCGGCGCGGCCCTCGTCGGAGGTCTCAAGCAGTCCCGCGCAGAGCGGCAGCCACCGGACGCTCTCGTCGGACAGCCGCAGCGGCATCGCGACGATGACCCCGGCCTGCGTCCACCCGTCGCGGCAGAGCGACCGGGCCTCCGGCGCGTTGGGACCGGCGAGGGCCACGCGGGCGGATCGCCGGTCGAGCGCGTCGTCGATGGACCACTCGACGACACGCAGCGCCGGCTCGGGCAGCCCATCCACGAGGACCATCGGTTCGGGGTCGGTGATGGTCGTTGTTTCGGGACTAATCGGGAGCGTGGCGCAGGCTTGCATGGTCAGGTTTCCACCAGAGGGAGAGGGGTCGTGGGCGCGGCGGGCGTCATCCACAACTCAGACCAGGGCGTAACGAACGTGACCCCGCTCGATGCACTCGGCCCGCGCACGCACCAGCGGAATCGCACCGAGGTCTCGGGGAGGGGTGCGGTGAGCTCGATGCGGTTGCCGCGCGGCTCGGGCGTCAGGGATTGCAGCGTCGCCGTCGGGCCGCCGTCGATCTCTGCATGCAAATCCACCGCGGCAACGCGCGTCGCCCGGATCGGGCGGTCCCAGTAGAGGCGGAGCACGAATTGGCCCGCTTCCACCCGCAAACGCCATCCTTCGGAGTCCGGCCAGACGGGGGACATCGGCGGCGGTACGGCCTGGTTGGGTGAGGAGGTGTCGGTTCCAATTCTCGTCCCGCGTAAACCGGCCTCGGTCCGGCCGAAGCCATCGACGTGCCGCACGACGTAGAGGGATGTTTCACCGGAGGCGGGCCGCGCGGTCGTTGTCAGCGCGGCGTGATCTTCATTTTCTCGCAGCCCCAGCAACGGCGTATCGGGGGTCATGTCTTCCATGCGGCTCATTGGGCCGAACACGTCCCAACCCCCGCGCGGCAGCGGGACGGTCATCAGCGGGTCGCCGATAAGCAGCTGTTTTCCTCCGAGCAGCGGGCTGGCGACAAAGCACGCCTCCGCGAGCGTCCAGCCCAGCCGCAGAGCGTCGAAGAACGGGCGGATGAAACCGATCTCATCGATGCCGGATGGATCAACGGCGCCGAGCAGGGAGGCGTAACCCGCGGCGATGGCAAGACCGGCCCAGTCCGTCGGCGTGGCGGAGCGCAGCGTCGTGATCGCCGCCGACGCTGGACGGATCGGGTACGCGAACACACGCGCACCTCCGGGTATGTTGAAGAAACCAGGCGGCGGCGTTGCCTCGACCCAGCCCCAGAGGAACCCGTCGTTCGTCATTTCGTTGATGAACACGTCGCCCGGCGGTTCGCTTGCCAGCGTCGTCTCCAACGGCAGTCGCGTACGCATGCGGTGGATGCTCTCCGACCACGCGGCCATCGATTCGATGACCGGGTCCACCGACGGGGAGGGCGCGCGGAACGGGTTGAGCCACACGGTCATGTCGTCGCCCGTGCCGGCCGCGCCGCTGCTTATCGACGTGGCGCGATCGATCATGGCTGTCGCGCCGGTGAGGTCCGGCGCGTCGATCCGGGCGGTGAGATAGAGGCCGAGCGTGTTGGATTTGGCGGGTCGGGTCGGCGCCCCGTCCGTCGCGAGGGGGTTTGCCATCGACGCCCCGGTCAGGTCGTACAACAGGGAAGCGATCGGGCGGATGTCGCCCGCACCGTCGAGGTCCACCGTTCCGGGCACCCCGAACCCGAGCAGGATGCCCAGGATCGTTTCTTCGAGATCGTGATCGCACAGGTATGCCGCGAGCGCTTCGCGCAGCGGTATGTACGCGCTCGAATCCACATGCTCGTCGAAGGACATCGCTAGGCCGATGAGGTTGGCGAAGGGGATTCCCCGTGCGGCGCGGTAATGCTCGGCCCACGCGGAGGAGTCGGCGTGCGACGCATTGAAGAGGATCACCCACCGCGCCGGGTCGTCCGCGTGCGCGGTTGTTGGTTCGACAAAGAGCGGGCCGGCGTAGCCCTCGGCGATGACGATCTCGTCCATCGCGGCTTGCCCGTGGGCCGCCGGGTCTTTCTCCACAGCGCCGAGTTCGACCCGCTCAACACGCCACGCGGAGAGGTCGCCGATGAGTTGATCGGTCTCGATCCCGTTGATGCGGAGGCTCACCAGGCCGTTGATCGATGCAGCGGCGATCGTGATCTCGATGCAGTGCCACGCCAGCCCCGGCGGGAGCGTGCCGAGCAACTCTTCCCCGCCGAGCAGTGATACGGTGACGCGGCGCGGGTCGGGATCGAAAGCCACGCGGAACACCTCGGCGTTGGAGTCGTCGGTCGCCCGCGCCAGCGTGGCCGCGCCCGATGTGATGGTGGGCGGGCTGAACATGAAACGGAGGCTGATCAATGCCGGCGATGCGCCGCGGTTGTGCGTGAAGAAGGCCGTGCCCGCGCCGGGGGTGAGCGTGATGAGCAGCCCCGCTCCCGTGGTGTGGCGTGGCCGATCGGGGAACGACGCGAGGGGGGATTGTTCCAGCGTGGCGGTGGAACCGGTGACGGTGGCCGGTGCGGCGAACTCTCCGAAAAAGGGCACCTCGAAGTCGATCTGTTTCCAGGAGCCGTCGTATCGCGTGCGCGGTGAATCGAGGCCGAGGGTGCGCCAGTCGCCGGGGGTAACGCCGGTCCAGTCGTCGAGGCCGAGATGTCGCCAGGAGGTGCGCATGTTCAACCGTTCTGTTCATCGCTTGTGTCGGTCGTTGCGGGAATGTGCCGGGTCACTCCCAGGCGTTGGCGTTGCTGTTGAGTCGGAGCAGGGCGCCGTCGTCGCCGGCGCTGCCCGTTGTGCCGGGCTGTGCCGTGGCGCCGCCCGCGCCTCCGGCGCCCCCCGCGAGGCTGCCGCCAGTGCCCCCGTTGCCGCCGGAGGCGGTGATCGTGCCTGAATTGGCGATCGACTTGGCCGCGATCCACACGACTCCGCCGCCCTGACCGCCGCCTCCGCCACCGTTCCCACCCTGGGCGGCCGCCCCTCCGCCGCCGCCGCCGCCCGCACCGCCGTTCCCGGCCCGGAGCAGTGTGGCGGCGTAGGAATGCCGGAGTTCCATATGCCGGATCGGGCGCTGCACCCCGGAAGCCGCCGCGCCGCCGCCCGCGCCAAGCCCCGTGGATGTTCCCCCGTCTCCTCCCGCGCCGCCGTTGCCGCAGGAATAGGAGACCGCTGAGGATGGGGAGACGCCGCTGCTGCCGGCATTCCCGGCGTTGCCCCCGGGGCCGCCTTCCCCGCCGGTTGTCTGGGCGGGTACGTCCCCGCCCGTGATGGTCGCGCCGCTTGTTCCGCCCGCGCCACCGGTGGCGCCGGTGGGGGAAGCACCCGTCGAGCCCGCGGAGCCCGCCGCCGAAATGGTGCCGTTGTTGACCAGCGATCCCGCGATGTGGATGCGGTGGCCGGCGGGGATGAGGGTGGCCCCGCTGTTGATCGTGAGCGAGGCGTAATACATGTTGCGGGTGAGGGTGGTGGCGCCAGAGAGCGTGACGGCGCCGTCATAGCCATCACCAAACCACGCGGCGGTGGGCTGCTGCGCCCCGGCGGGGAGGGTCGTGACCTTCCACACGGCGGAGCCGGGTGCGTTATTCACGCACACGAACTCGCGGCCCGTCACCGTGTTGACCCAGCGTGAACCGACCTCGTAGCCGCCGCCGGCGTCATCCGCCGCGCCCGGGTCGGTGACGGCCGAGAGGTTGCACGGGCCGATGCGGTCGGTGAGGGCGATGAAGTTGTTGTGGATCGCCAAACCGCCGGATTGGATCGGCGCGGGCGAGGGCAGTTGCAGGCCCTTGTAGTCGGTGAGCGTGGTGGGCATGGGCGCTCCATTGGGGTTGAGGGTTCAGGTGGTGAGGTAGCCGGCGCTGCGCAGGCCTTCGAGCAGGTCGTTGAGTGTCTCCTGGATGGCCTGCACCTGGGCCTGTGTCGGGGGCGAGGAAATGGTCTGCATCAGGTCCGTGATCGGTGGGACGCGGCCCGCGTGGGAGACGGCGCTGAGCATGGAGTCGGCACGGCGGTCGCGCAGCTCCACGACCGAGCCGCCCTCCACGACAACTTCCGCGAGGCGGACGTGGGGTGTCGATGGCCAACCCTCGCTCGCGGCGGCACCGCCGATCGTCGCATCACCCCCGCCATCCTCGATCCAGATCAGGGCGATGTTGTCGTTGAAAGGGGCGAGATCGAAAACGCCGCCCGTGTACTCCAATGTCGTATCGAAGAGCGACGCCCGCCCCGGCGCGATGCGCACGCTCGTGAGCGACGCGTCGTCGCGTTCCACGCGCAGGCCGCCCGCGGCCGCCTCGGATAAGCGGTACAGCGTGCGGATGAGCCAGCGGTAGTAGGGCTGCAGGCCGTTGGGCGGGAATTCGATGCCGGTGACGGCGTGGCGCGTGCCGACCAGCGCGTCGATTTCCTCATCGGTCAAGTCACGGAAGGCCATGCGATGGCTCCTGGATCGGAATGAAAGCGCACGTCACTCGGTCCACGACAGCACGAAGTTCTGGTTCACGCTGACCGCCGTGGCCGCCGCGGGGAGTGGATCAACCGCGGCACTCAGCGCGCTTGGTGCAGCGACCGCGATGCCGCGTGGGTCGGTGGCGGCGAGGCCGACGTCGTGGTCGCCCCGCGCCAGTTGCCCGATGCGCCAGCCGAGCGATTCGCCGTCCACGCCCAGCGGCCCCATGCCAAGCTCACCCATGCCCAGGCCCGGGCCGGCGTCGTCACCGCCCCACATCGCCGCCTCGGCGACGCGCGAGCCATCCAGCGAGACCGAGACGCGCGTCGCCACCGGGAGCGAGTCGTCCCGCAGGACGCGGGCGTTGATCTCCGTCACGGCGGATGGCGTCCAGCTCCGCAGCAGGTCGGGGCGCGGTTGGCGGGTGGCGTCGCCGTCGGTCGCGGGCAGGGCGAGCAGCTCGATGCGGCGCGCCGCCGAGCGGTTGCAGGTCAGCCACATCTCGCGCTGCGACGGATCGAGCGTCGTCGCCGCGAGCGACCCGTCGATATACACCTGCACCACCCGGTCTCCCTGGTCCGTCGCCCGCCACCAGAGGTGAACAAGCGAGGGGTGTTCGCCCGATGGCGTGACGACCGGCCTGGCGAGCACGATCTCGAACACGTCTTGTGTGGCGATCGGTTGAGTCATGGCGTCAGTTGCAGGTATTCGATGCGGTAGGGGACCCGGACGCGGGGGCCGAGGCGCTCGACCGTCTTGAGGCGGAAGGCGAGCATGACGGTTTGCGGCCACGACCTGCCCAGGTCATCGATCAATTCGTGCGCAAGGCCATCGAGCATCGCCTCGATGGCGGAGGTGAGTTCACGCAGGGCCGTGGCGTCGTCGGCGATAAGGTGGCCGGTCTGGAAGATCGTTCGCCCGCTCACGCCCTGCGGGCCGACGCGCACACCGAGCGAGCCCGGCGCCTCGTGGGTCGAGTGCCGCAGCTCAACGCCCCTGACCTCGAACCGGTGCGGGCCGGTGCTGAACAGGTTTTTGCCGTCGAAAGAACTCATGAGAGATCGCCCGGGTCTCGGATATTCAAGCGCGTGTGAGGGGGATCAGGCCCAGGTGGCGGATCACGTCCGCCACGCCGTCGCCGTCGGTGTCGAGCGCGACGCGCGCTTCACGGCAGGCATCGTCGAAGCGGCGGCGGAAATAGGCGGCCTTGTGCCACAACTCGCGGTTCTCGCCGCTGATCGCCGCGCCGGCGGCGAAGACGCGCTCGAGCGTGGCCAGGGTTTCCATGCGGCGCATCAGGCCGACGGAGAGGATGGACTCCTCGGTGTGGATCGAGCCGGGGTCATCCGGGTCGATGCCCAGTCGCGCCATCAGCAAGTCGTGTACAGCCTGTATCTGCGGGCGATAGGTGCGGACGATCATCACCAGCCCCGTGCCGTCCCCCGGCGGGATCACCGGGTCGTCCGCCGCGGCGCGGATGCGTGAGACCGTCAGCGTGGTCGCGTTCGTCCGGCCGGTGATCTCGATCGGGGTGTCGTTGACGAGCGCGACGTGCCCCGCCTCGACCCCCGCGGCGACGAAGTCGGAGGAGGCGCTGACGAGCGTGGCCCCGGTGATGGCCACGTCGTCGGCCCGCGCAAGCTGCTGCCCCGGGAGCGGCACGTCGCGCGCGAGCGAGGGTTCGTGGGCGAGCAGGTCCCGGTCGGTTGTGAAAATCATGGGGGCCTCCTGAAACCGTCCCTGCGGCGCTTCCACCGCCGGGACGCGTGGGTGTGCTGGGTAGAAAGGACCGGGCGCGACACCCCGCATCGCCCGGCAGGGGGAGGGGCTGATCCGTCGGCGGTTGGACCCGGCGCCGGGTGGGGAGCGAGCCCGGCTGCTGTTGGAGCAGGATGTGCCGGTGTTTCCCCCGATGGTTGCGTCGCCGGCGCCGGGTCCGTGCGCCTGGGGATCAGCTGGTGGCCAGCCCACGGATCAGGCCGTGGGCGTTGGGGTTTCGCATCTCGAGCGTGTACTCGCCGATGACCTGGCCGACCTCGCTGTCGCCGGCGGAGGCCAGTTTCTTGAAGTGGAAGTTGCGGCCCGAGAGCGGCAGCACGTCAAGCCGGGAGCTGTCCAGCAGCAGGACGGTGTCGGCGGGGACCCACCGGCTCAGCACGACGCGGCAGACGCCGAAATCGCTCTCGTACACGCTGACCAGGCTCTTGAAGCTCTCATCGTCCGCGGCGAACTGGCGGTTGCTGGTGATGAAGGAGTTGATGCGGCGCTTCTGGTAGCCGTTGACGACGATGGTGTCGATCTGCGCCGCGGATTGTTCCCAGATTTGCCGCAGGGCGGTGTTGACCTGCGCCTCGTTGAGCTGGTTCGTGCCGCCGCCGTCGCCCGCGGGGAAGCCGCCGGAGTTGTTGACGAAGAGGTTGGTGGAGATGGAGGGGATGATGCCGCGCATGGTGCGGCGGACGGTGGCGGAGCCCTCGGGGCTGGCGCCCGGTGCGACGCCGTTGATGACGCAGTTCTCCAGGTCGCGCAGGAGCTCGCGGAGGCGTTCCTGCTTCTGGTAATCCAGCTCGTCGGCGACGGCGATCTGCCTGGCCGCGAGCTGCGAGCCGGAAACCTCGACGCCGGCGGTGAAGATCTGCGTGTAGTTCTGCCGCCGCGTGCGGTTGGTGAAACGCGTGGCGGGGCGGTCGTCGCCCTCGAGGGCGGCGTTGCCCAGGATGCGGATGACCTGGTCGTTGGCGAGCGCCGCGGCGGTGGTGCCGCCGTAGCCGCGCACGACGGTGAGCGTGTTCGTGCCGCTGTTGATGGCGGTGACGAGCATCACCTCGCGCGAGCCGACGACCTGGATTTGATCGCCGACGCGGAAGCGTGAGGCGGTGTCCACGACAAACGCCGTGTCGGCCGAGGCGTCGGTGTAGGTGGAGTCGTTGATCGCGTCGGTGTTGGGCAACAGCTCGTCCTCGATCCACTCGTGGATCGTGCTCGTGGCGGGCCGGCGCGGGTCGCCCAGGTGGTCGAGCAGGGGGGTCTCGAACGGGCTGACGATGCCGATGATGTCGGAGACGTCTTCGGCCAGTTCGGGCAGGGTGCTGCCGGCGGAATAGGAGGCTTTACCTGTGAAGGACATAAGGGGTTCCTTGGGTGGTGGAGTTTGAAGGGAAAAAGAAGAGGGGGAGGGGACGCTAAGCCGCGAGCGGCTAAGAGTGGCGGCGGAGGCGGAGGTAGCTCAACAGGTCGCGCCGCTTGCCGGTCTCGACCGCGCGGCGGGCGGCGTTGTCGGCGTGGGTGTGCCGCGGGTCCGGCGAGCGGGCGGACATCGCGCGGTCCGGGGCGCGGTGGCGGAAGAGGTAGGGCTTGCTCTGGCGCAGGTCGTCGATGGCCAGCTTGAGGTCCGGCTCATCCATCATTTCAACGGCCGCCTCCGTCAGGAGCCGCGCGAGTTCGACATCGACCGTGTCGGAGTCTGCGAGCAGCTCGTCGATTTTCTGCCGTCGCTCCAGCCGTGAGATCATCTGGCGCGACTGCTCCAACTCGGTGGCGGTGTCCTGGAGCTGGCCCTTCACCTCGCCGAGTTCTCGTTCAAGAGCGGCGGGGTCCTGTGCGGATTTGTCGGTGTCTTGTGTGGCGTCTGGTGTCGGGTTCATGTGGATCCTCGTGTGTGAAAGCGGTGCGTGTTGAGAATTGGGAATGTCGTGCGGTCGAGCCGATCAGCCTTCCTGTCCGGATTCGGGGCCGTAGCCCAGTTCGGTGAGCACCTGGTGCGCGGGGACGCCCAGGGCGAGTTTGAGCTGCCCGTCGCGGAGGCGCTGGGTGGTGTCGTCGGGGAGGGGGCTGGGCCAGTGGAGGCGGACGCGCCGCTCCTCGGGCCGGTTGGGGAAGATGCGGTGGACGTCGGCGGCGTGCAGCGCGAGCTCGCAGAGGCGGGCGACGCCCGCGCCGTAGGTCACGCGCTTCTTCTGCGTGCGCGAGAGCAGGCCCATCATCACGATGCGGATCGCGTTCTCGCTGGAGAGGTTGCCGACCCGGTTCCGCAGCAGCCCCGCGGCGACGGCGGTCACCGCGCTGGCCTTGTCCATCGCCTCGCGGATTTCGCTGATGTGCGACTCTTCCGACGGGCTGGCGGCGTCACCGCCGAACTCCAGGATCGAAGCCTCGGGGTTCTCCGTCGCCCACATCTGCCCCGGGCCCACCGGCTTCTCGAGGAACCCCTCGATGCCGCGGCCCAGGTACATCTTGAAGGACTGGAATGTCACCCGGTTCGCCCGGTCGGAGAGCCGTGTGTTCAGCTCGTCCTGCAACGGGATGAGCGGTTCGACCTCGGACAGCCCCTCGTAATAGAAGGGCTGCGGCAGGTTCTGGATGTGCACCACGGGGAGCACACCCAGTCCGTTGATGACCCGTTCCACGGTCTGGCGGTCGCCCGCCGGCCCCTCGGAATACTCCACCGATTGCCCCGTCCACACCTCGGTGCGATCGACGCTGCGCCGCCGCACGCGCGTGTTCCTGCGGCCGGCCAGCCCGAGCAGCCGGCCCGCGACCGAGCCGTCGCTTTCCACGTCGTTGAGCCGCCGGTGGTAGTGCAGGACGTAGGCGTCGAGCCGGCGGTAGTCATCCGGGTTCAGAACCGGCACGGCCCGCGGCGCCTCGATCACGTCGAAGAGAATCCGCTCTGCCCCTCCACGAGCCGAGGAGACGACACTCTCCGCCGGCCCGACCCGCACCAGCACATCGACGAAGCCGTACACCGATCCCAGCAGGGCCATGTCCTGGAAGAGCGAGACGCCGCCGTTGGCGTCGAAGATGTCGCCGAGGAACGCCTCGATGGCGTCGGCGCGTTTGGGGTCGGCGGCCATGCTCTGGACGGTCACGGGCTTGGCGAACATGAAGTCCACCAGCGTGTGGACCCGCCAAGCGATGTCGTTTTCGATGACCACCTCGCGCCGCGAGACACCGGCGATGTTCGGCGGTTGCGTGATGCGCGGGGGCAGGCCTTGTTCCTGCCCGAGGTGGTACCAGCGGCCGCCGCCGGTGCTGGTCGGCGACGCATTCTGGAGCGGGTTTCGGTAGTAGTCCCAGAGCCGTTCAAAGCGCGGGATGCACTTGACCGCGTGATCTTCGAGCAGCACGTCCACGAGTCGTGGATCGACGGCTTGCGAAGGATGTTCAGTGCTGCGGGGCAGGGTTGTGGGCATGTTGGGCCTCGCCTCGGAAGGCCGTCGTGGCATCACGAGCGGTCACCCTTGGCCCAAACGCCTGCTTTGTGCGCACAAACAGCGATCTTCTACTGACCCATCTGGAACGCAATCCTCTACGCGATAAGGCGAAACGGTTTTTTCACAAACGGCCTCGTTTTATTCGGTATAAGTTTGGTATTGTGCGCGCGGCCATTATTATCTTGCTCCCAGCCATAAAACAGGATCAATCAGCTTGTTAGCGAAGGCGACTGTTGATATTGTGGGCACCCATGGACCGCGCTGAACAAGAACTAGACATCCTCGAACGCATTAGCCAGATCCTGAGCGATGGCTTGGAATTGGGGCAGGTTTTCCAGCGCGGAATGTCCCTGCTGAGCGACCGCCTGAACGTCCAGCGGGCGACCCTGGTGCTGGAAGACGAGGCCAGCCAGGCGTTCCGCATTATCGCGGCGGTCGGGCTGACGACCGAGGAAATGGCGCGCGGGCGGTACTCCGCCGGCGAGGGCGTGACCGGTCGCGTCATCGCCACCGGCACCGCGGCGATCATCCCCGATGTCCGGCTCGAGCCCGATTTCCTCAACCGCACCGGCAGCCGTCCCTCCCTGAGCACGGCGAACGCCGGCTCGGGCGGCGGCACGGCCGTGCTCGCCCGGGAGGCCGCGCCGATCAGCTTCATCTGCGTGCCGGTGAAGAACGCCGACCGCATCGTCGGCGCGATCAGCGTGGACAAGCCGTTCGTTGATCAGCCGACGCTCTACGCCGACGCCCGGCTGCTCACCATCATCGCCGGCTCGATCGCCCAGACCATCCGCATCCACCAGGTCGTCCAGATGGAGAAGGACCAGTGGCTGC
Source organism: Planctomycetota bacterium (assembly GCA_021413865.1). Classification (GTDB taxonomy): domain Bacteria; phylum Planctomycetota; class Phycisphaerae; order Phycisphaerales; family Phycisphaeraceae; genus JAIOPN01. Next base: position 80,336 of record JAIOPN010000016.1, read on the forward strand.
GTGAGAACGAGCAGCTCCGCGACAACCTGCGGAGCAAGTACCGTTTCGACAACATCATCGGCTCCAGCCCCGCGATGCTCGACGTCCTGGCGGTCATCGGCCAGGTCGCCTCCAGCCGGGCCACCATCCTGCTCCTGGGCGAGACCGGGTGCGGCAAGGAACTGGTCGCCAAGGCGATCCACTACAACTCGCCCCGCCGCGACAAGCCGCTCATCCGCGTCAACTGCGGGGCGCTCTCGCCGCAACTCCTCGAGTCCGAGCTCTTCGGCCACGTCAAAGGCGCTTTCACCGGTGCCATCCGCGACAAGATCGGCCGCTTCGAGGCCGCGGACGGCGGCACGCTCTTCCTTGACGAGGTCGGCACGCTCGACCCGTCGCTGCAGGTCAAGCTCCTGCGTGTCCTTCAGGAGCGAGAGTTCGAGCGCGTCGGCGACCACCGCACCGTCAAGGTCGATGTGCGCGTCATCGCCGCCACCAACCTCAACCTCGAAGAAGAAGTCCGCCAGGGCCGGTTCCGCGAGGACCTCTACTACCGCCTGAACGTCGTGACCGTCAGCCTCCCGCCGCTCCGCAACCGCCGCGAGGACATCCCCCGCCTGATCGATCACTTCCTCGACCGCTTCAACCGCGAGAACCACCGGCAGCTCCGCAAGATCAGCCGTGACGTGCTCAACACGCTCCTGCGATATCCCTGGCCGGGCAACGTGCGCGAGCTGGAGAACGCCGTCGAGCGCGCCGTGGTGCTCTGCCAGGGCGAGGAGTTCAGCGACGACCTGCTCCCATTGCAGATCCGCCTCTTCGCGCACCAGGGCCGGGGCGACGCGGGCGAGCAATCGGTCGAGGCGCTGGCGTCACGCCTGGCGGACCTGGCCATGAAGGAGCACGAGACCCGCGAGGGTCAGATCTACGACCTGGTCATGCAGGAGGTCGAGCACCGGCTCATCCGCGAGGCGCTGGACCGCAACGACGGCGTCAAGACACGCACCGCCGACTTCCTCGGGATCAACCGCAACACGCTCAACAAGAAGGTGAAGGACTACGGCATCGAGGCCGTGGACTGATCCCGCACGCCGCTCGACGCCCATGCTCCACGTCGCCCTGTATCAACCCAAGATCCCGCCCAACACCGGCAACGTCTCGCGTCAGTGCGTCGGCATGGGCGCGCGGCTCCACCTCATCGGCCCCTGCGGCTTCGACCTCTCGGACACCTCCGTCAAGCGCGCCGGCCTCGATTACTGGCAGGACCTCGACCTCGCCCAGCACGAAAGCCCCGAGGCTTTTCTCGACTGGCTCGGCGACCGCAACCCATGGGTTGTTACCACGCGCGCCACGGCACGCTACGACCGCGTGACCTTCGCCGATGAGGATGTCCTTCTGTTCGGCAACGAAACCACCGGCCTGCCCGACGCCTGGCACGCCCGCTGGCCCGGCCGCGCCATCACCATCCCCATGCCCGGCCCGGTGCGCAACTACAACCTCTCCAACTCCGTCGCCATTGTTCTGGCGCAGGCGATGTCAACCGCGGGGTTGTACCGGTGAAATGAAGCGGATCGCCCCGATCTATTTCCACGTCTCGATCGCGCGCACCAGCAGCCGCACGCCGAAGCCCGTCGGGCCCACGGCGTAGGGCGGCGAGTCTTTCTTCGTGTCCGCCACGCCGGCGATGTCCAGGTGCGCCCAGGGCGTCTCGGGCATGCGCGTCTTGCCGTCGGGCTCGATGAAGTAGGAGAGGAACGCGGCGCCCTGGATCGGGTGCGCGTCGCGGCCGGCGGAGTTGAGGATGTCGCCGTGCGTCGCCTTGATCTGGGCGCGGTGTTCGTCCCACAGGGGCAGGTGCCAGAGACGCTCGCCGCTGTGGTCGGAGGCGTCGAACAGGTGGCCGCGGAACTTCGTGTCGCGGCAGAAGCAGCCGGCGCAGTACGGCCCGAGCGCGACGACCACGCCGCCGGTCAGCGTCGCCAGGTCCACCACCGCCGCGGGCTTGTAGGTGCGCGTGCCCCACGCCAGCGCATCGGCGAGGATCAGGCGTCCCTCGGCGTCGGTGTTGGTGATCTCCGAGGTCACGCCGTTGCAGAACGTGATGATGTCGCCGGGGCGGTAGGCGTTGGCGGCGATCATGTTCTCCGCCGCCGGGATCAGCCCCACGACGTGCACGGGCAGCTTGAGCGACGCGATGGCGTGCATCGCGCCGATCACCGCCATGCCGCCGCACTTGTCGTACTTCATCTTGTCCATGCCGTCGGCGGGCTTGATCGAATAGCCGCCGGTGTCGAAGGTGACGGCCTTGCCCACCAGAAGGATCGGCCCCTTGCCGCGGGTCCGCGCCGGCTTGTGCTCCAGCACGATCAGCGCCGGCGGGTGCGACCCCGCCGCGCCCACCGCCAGCAGCCCGCCCATGCCCAGCGACTTGGCTTTCGCCGCGTCGATGATGCTGCAGCGCAGGCCCACCTTCTTCGCCATGCGCCGCGCCTGGTCCACGAGGTAGCCCGGGTGCGCGATATTGGGCGGGGTGGCCGCGAGGGTGCGGGTGAGATTGACCGATTCGCCCACGCGCAGGCCGTGCTCGATGCCGCGTCGCACCGCCGTCTGCGCGATCAGGTCGAGCCCGATCGCCGGCGCGGCGCTCTTCGTGCCGCCGTTGCCTCGGGCGGAGCCCTTGAAGGCGTCGAACTCGAAGTTGGCGATCGCCGCGCCGTCGCCGATCGCACGGCCGAGGTCTTCGAGGCTCAGCCTGCGCTCGACGCCCGCTTCAAGCTGCGCCTCGACCCGGCGCATCTTGGCGGAGAACGCGGCGCGCAGCAGACGCGCCGCCGCGACGCGCACGGCCTCCGAGGTGAACTTGTCGCGGTCGCCCAGCCCGAGGATGAACACGCGCGACGCCCCCTTGCCGCCCGCCGGGTACACCGTGGTCAGCGATCCACGGCCGGCGGAGAACTCGCCGCGTCCCAGCATCGCGGAGACGGCCCCGCCCGCGGCGCGGTCGATCGAGGCGTAAGCGCCGGGCAGCTTGCTCGTTTTCTCGAACAGCGCGATGGCCACGGCGTCGGGCTTGGAACGGCCGGTTTCGACGGCACGGAGGGATCGGTACATGCATATACTCCTTGCGGTGTCCGGCCAGCATACGACGCCGCGACACCACGGCAAACCACGGCGTGACCCCGCGCGCCGCCGCCGGGAACCGCCCGCGCTCCGGGCAACGCGGAATTGTTGACATGCCACGGCAAACCCTGTTACCTTCCAGCCCGACCGAGCCCCACCCCCTGAATCCACGCGGAGAATCGGCATGAAAACCGGGCGTCGCCTGTGCGGCATCCTGGTCGTGTTCGCGGTGCTTGCCGGCGGCCATGCCGCTTGGGCTCAGATCCCCGCCGCGATCATCACCGCTTCCACCACGCTCGGCTCGGATCAGCAGAAGATCGTGGACGACGAGGTCAAGGGGCTGGTGACCAAGCTGATCAACTTCGCGGATGAACGCGTCGGCGAGGCGCGGACGCACCTGCTCGATCCCTTCGAGCGCGGCCCGTCGGACATTTTCAGGCGTGCCTACTCGCAGGCCATGGCGCGTGAGCTGGTGCGGGCGTTGAACTCCGATCGGGTCATTGTCCGTGTCAATGCGATGCTGATCACGAGCAGGCTTGAAGACCCCGGGGTCGTGCCGCTGGTGGTCAAGGGCTTGGCGGACCCCAGCCAGGGCGTGCGTTACTGGGCGGCCCGGACCGTGAACGTCGGCGCGCCGATCGCGCAGGACGGCCGGGCGCCGCTGCTGGTGGCGCTGACCGAGGTGATGAAGACGGAGACGTCGGTGGATGTGCTGGAGCAGGTGCTCGGCGCGATGGTCGCCCTCGACGCTTTTGACCATGTGCTCAACGGCCTGAACGACCGCGTCGCGGTGCACGCGCAGAACCCCGCCGTTTCGCCCAGCGCGGACACCGAGGCGCTCCGCCGGCTGTACCAGAAGCTGGTGCAGGACGCGGCCGGGGGCAAGACAATCGCCGCGGCGACGCTGCGTGAGCTGGCGCGGGCGTCGTACCGCCTGCTGGATTTCGCGGCGATGGGCCTGGACACCAAGCTGGTGCCCGCGGAGATGACCGGCGAGTGGAAACGCATGATCGAGGTCGCCGATGCCGCGCTGCGGTGGACGGTGAGCAACGCCAACCGCGACGCCAAACTCCCCGCCGAAGTCAAGCCCGACCTGGCCACGGGCAACTGGCCCGCGGTCCGGCTCCACATTGGTGACTGGGTCCCGGTCCTGACCGCCGCGCCGTTGAACCTCAAGCCCGAAGAACTCGCCGCGCCCAAGCCCGCGACGCCGTGACCCCTACGGTTTACGCCCCATCACGCCGAGCTTGTTTTCGGCGGCTATAGCTGTGTGGCCGCCCGCGGGTGCTAACCTGAGTGCCTTGCTCCACGCGGCGGCGGCTTCCTGGTGCCGGCCGAGCTTCTCCAGATCGTTCCCGAGCAGGAGGTGTAGCTCCGCATCGCCGGGACGGATTCGGATTGCGCGCTGATAGAGCTTGACCGCCTCGCCGTACTGCGCCCGGTCTTCATATGAGATGGCCAGATTGACCATGCCGTTGGCGTAGGTCGATTCGCCGTCGGGGTCTTTGGGGCCGACCTCCAACGCGTGCTTGAACATGGCAAAAGCCTTCTCGGCCATCCCGAGACCGGCGTAGAGTGCGCCGAGGCTGTTATAGACTTTTGCGTTGTTGCCATCGGTCTTGAGGGCGTGGTAGCAGGTGTCGATCGCCTCTTTGGTGCGGCCCATCTGCGCTAGTGCAAGGACCTTGTTCAGGTGGGCTTCGGAATTGACGTCGCCCAGGCGGATCGCCGTTTCGGCGGCTGCGAGCGCTTCGTCGTTCCTGCCCATGGCGTGGTACACCAGCGACAGATTGGTGGGCGGATCGGGGTTTTCCGGCTCGATGACGCGCGCCCGCAGCAGGGTCTGCTCGGCACGGGCGAGCTGCTCCATCGCTTCGTTCTGTTTTCCCACGAGCAGCAGTTTTGAGGCGTTGTTCTGGTACATCAGCCCCTGATTGATATACGCCATGATCGCGTTGGGGTTGCGGGCGATTGTGGTTTCCCAGAGCGACGCGGCATCGGCATATGTACGGCTCTGCAACGACGTGAGCACGCCCAGCAGCGCGACGACCGCCGCCGCGCCGGCGTAGCCGATCATCCTGACCGGATTCGCCGCGCCGCGCAGCAGCGTCGCGTACGAGCACGAGATCAGCGCGATGACACCCAGGCTCGCCAGGTATTGGAAGTGGTCCGCGACGAACGAGTACCTGAACGGGTAAACGTGCACGAACCCCAGCGCCGGCAGGAGGGTTCCGCCGAAGAAGAGCACGGCCGTCAACGGCCCGCGGCCCCAACGTCGGACGAGCAGCGACATCGTCAGGATCAGCAACGCCGCGCCGGCCGGGTACGCCCACTGCCAGGGGTCGTGGGCGTCGATCTTCCAGCGCGGGTACACGAAGACCAGGTTCGTCGGCCAGACGAGCTTTTGGGCGTAGAACCAGACGTCCCGGCCCGCGATCAGACAGCGCTCGGCGAAGGTGAAGAGGAACTCGTTGCCCCGGGGGCCGATGTTCTTTTTCTCCACCAGCGCGGTCACGACCGACATGCACGCCCCGGTCAGGAAGAACGGGATCGTCGGCAGCACGTCGCGCACCAGGCCCAGCCGGCCGCGCCGCCACCACGTGAGCAGGAGGATAGCGGCGGGCAGCGAGGCGGTGACCGATTTGCTCAGGATGGCCGCGACGTACAACGCGAAGGCGATGGCGTAGAACGCCTTCGGCCCCGAGGCGTCGTCGTCACGGGACGGGGAGGCGGGTTGCGTCACGGGGCGGAAGCGCAGGTAGCACGCCAGCGCGAGCATGTAGAACGAGCCGGACATCACGTTCTTGAGTTCGCTGATCCACGCGACGGATTCGGTGTGCACCGGGTGCAGGGCGAAGACGGCCGCCGCGAGCCACGCGCCCGGGACGAGCATGCGGCCGAGCAGGGTCCCGACCATCACGGAGATGAAGGCGTGCAGCATGATGTTGACGACGTGGTAGCCCAGGGTCTGGTCTCCCCAGAGCTTGTTCTGCACCCAAAACGCGGAACAGACCACCGGGTAGTACTGCTGGGTCACGCCCGGTATCCATATGTTCCTCAGGCCCGTGGCGTCGGCCTGGTCTTCATGGATCATGTGGGCCTCGTCGTCCCAGATGGGCGTGCCGTGAAGCGCTGGTGCGTAAACCGCCAGCAGCACGCCGGTGAAGAGGAGCCAGAGCGCGAGGAAGTTTCGGAAGTTCAACGGAGCCTCAAGGGGAGGGAAGGACCTGATATCCACGGAACCTCTTATATCGGTCTGAAACGCGCATGGGCGGGTATATTGCACCGGTTCGGCGTGGTGGATCATCTTCGGCCGGGACTTGCAGGGAAATCATAGGATCATGGAATCCCCGCACGCCCCCGATCAGAGTCCGGCGCCGCCTGCACAGGTTTGGTGGCGCCGCCCGTACGCGGCGGGTTGGGCGACCGCGCTGGTCGTTGCCCTCGCAGCGGCCGTGCGGATCGCCGCGGCGAACAACGACCTCTGGCTTGACGAGATATGGTCTTGCGCCCTGGCCCACACCCTCAAGAGCGCCATGGGTGTCTTCACCGCGCTCCACCACGACAACAACCACTACCTCAACACGCTCTACCTTTATCTCATCGGCGAACCCGACACGTGGATCGTTTATCGGTTGCTCTCCCTGGCCGAAGGGATCGGCGCCGTCGTGCTGGCCGCGGTGGTCACGCGGCAGCGGGGCAGGGCTGCGGCGGTCCTGGCGGCGCTGCTGATCGGCGGGTCGTTCCTGATGACCCACTATGCGTCCGAGGCCCGGGGTTATGCCGGCGCGGTCTTTTTCGGGTTTCTGGGCATCTACCTGGCGGATCGGTTCACCGTGACGCGCCGCCGCGCGTGGGCGTGCGCCTTTGCGCTTTCGGCGGTCCTCGGGTTCCTCTCGCACCTGACCTATCTCCAGGCCTATATGGGCCTGGCGGTGTGGACGGCCTACCGCTGTTTCCGCTGCCCCGGCGCGTGGTGGGGGAAGCTTGCCGATCTCGCGTGGTGCCACGCTCTCCCGATCGTCGGCCTCGTGGTGCTATATGTGGTGGACCTGCGCATTATGAAACTCGGCGGCGGGCCCCAATACCCGCTCCTGGACATCGCGACCGGCGCGCTCTCCCTGTCGATGGGCGGTCCCGCCTCGGGGCCGGTTGCAGTCGCCTCAGCGCTGATCGCCATCGGTCTGGCGGCGGCGGCGGTTGTGGTGATGTGGCGCAGCGGCTCTGATCTCTGGGTGCTTTTCATTACCGCCGTTTTCGTGAGTCCCACGGTGATGATCGCGGTCTTCCGGCCGATCTATCTCTTCGAGCGATATTTTCTTGTCAGCGTCGCGTTTCTGCTGCTGTCGCTCCCCTGGCTGATCACCGCGATTCCCATGCGATCCCGTGCCGCGGTCGTGTTGGCGTCGCTGGGCGTGGCGGTTTTTTTGACCGCGAACGGCGTGCACACCTACCGCCTGGTGACGCTGGGCCGGGGAGGGTATGTCGTCACGCTCAAATGGATCGCAGCGCATTCGCGCCGGCCACTGATCACGATCGGGAGCAACCAGGATTTTCAGAACGGCATCCTGATCGAGTTCTACGGGCGGCACATGCCTCCCACGCCGCGGCTGGTTTACCTCTCGGAGCCCCAGTGGCCTGTTGAAGGGCCCGAGTGGTTTATCGCCAACACGCAGAGCCAGGGTGTCGCGCCGCCCACCGAGATGACCGATCGGTACGGAGTCCACTACGACCTTGCCGCCGTGAGCCGCTACGCCGCGCTCTCGGGTTGGCACTGGTTTCTCTACCACAACCGGGATGATGGTGGCGCGCGGTAATCCGCCGGGTTTGAGCCGATCACGCCCGGGGGATCAGGTACCGCAGGTGATGCGACGCGTGGATCGTGTTGAACTGCTCCCACTCGGTTTTGTCCATCTCGCCCAGGAACGGGCTGGGGTGCAGCGCGCCGGTGTGCGCCCTGAACCGGGTGATGAGGGCTTCGAGATTCCGGATTTCGGTATCGGCGTCGAGCCCGGGCGGCGGCTCTATCTCACGTGGCGCCTTGATGCCGTCCCTGAGCCGCCGGGTGCTGAAGATGCGCTTCTTGAAGACCAGGGGCCCGAGCACGCGTATCGCCAGCGGCGCCTCGAAAGAAAAACCGTCCATCGAATCTCGTATGGGGATCGCGATGTGCTGGCACATCTGTGCCAGGTCCCAGTTGCCCGCTTTTTCATAGCCGTCCGCGCGCAGACGGCGGACCTCGTCGAGCACGCCGTCAAAATCCCGCAGGTCGAGCTCTCGTGGTTTCACGGCGGGCCTCCGGATGGGCCGTGTCGGAGTTTTACCGGCCCGGGCGGATCGCGCCGGCGATGTCCGGGCTGCCCGCGGGCGCTGCGCCCGGCGCGGCCGCGCCGGCGTCGCCGGACATGGCCTCGTCCACGCGACGCATCAGGTCGAGGTAGTCCATCTGCCGCATCTGGAAGTCGCGCAGCGTCGCGTTGCGGGCGATGCCGGCCTGGAGCTTTTCGAGCTGCTTCTTGTCCTCGACCTCGATCGGCTTGCCGGCGGCTTCCTTCTCGGAGAGCTTGGTCATGTGGCGGTTGTAATCGTTAAGCGCCCGCTGCGCCTCGACGTCGGCCTCGAGCTTGCGGAGCGTCTCCTCGAACTTCGCCGACGCCTCGTGCGTCGCGATGAGCTTGCCCAGTTCCTTCGCCGCGGCCAGGATTTCCTGCGTGGTTGCCATGCTCGGGATTGTAGGGGTTTCGCCGCGGCGCCGCCAAGTCTGTAGGATGAGGCCATGTCTGACCGCTTTACGCGTCGAATCCTTGATTACCTCGCCGACTCCCGCTACCGCGCCCGCAAGGCCCAGGAGCTCGCCCAGGAGTTGAGCATCCCCGAGGCCGAGCTCGACGACTTCCTCCGCTCCGTCCAGCAGCTCGTCGAGAAACAGCAGATCGTCATCGGCGTGGGCGACCACGTCGTATTGCCGCCACCCGGCAAGCAGATGACCGGCGTCTTCCGCCTCCACGAGCGCGGCTTCGGCTTCATCGTCCCAGAGTCGCCCACCGAGCACGGCGACCTCTTCGTCCCCCCGGGCAACGCCGGCGGCGCGATGACCGGCGACCGCGTCACCGCGCGCGTCATCCACCAGGGCGGCCGCGCCGGCGAGGGGCGATCGCCCTACGTCGGCCTCATCACGGACATCATCCAGCGCGCCGAGAACCGCTACGTCGGCAACCTCGTCAAGCAGGGCTCGCACCACGTTGTCGAGGTGGACGCCAAGGTTCTCCAGCACCCCGTCGTCATCCGCGACCCGCACTCCAAGGGGGCGAAGATCGGCGACAAGGTCGTCATCGAGCTCACGCGCTACCCCTCCGAGGCCGCGCCGGGTGAGGGCGTCATCACCGAGGTGCTCGGCGAGCAGGGCGAACCGGACGTCGAGACCATCGCCGTCATGCGTGCCTACGGCCTGCCGGACCACTTCAAGCCCGAGGTGCTCGACGACGCCCGCGCCGCCGCGCAGTCGTTTCAGGGCGACGCCGTCCCCCCCGACCGTGAAGACCTCACCGGCGAGATGATCTGCACGATCGACCCGCCCGACGCCAAGGACTACGACGACGCGATCAGCATCCACCGCCTGGACCGGGCCGAGGAGGGCGAGCCGGCGCGGCGCGGCGCGCAGCCGAACGACGGCGCGGTGTGGGAGCTTGGCGTGCACATCGCGGACGTGTCGAGCTTCGTGCGCCTGGGCACCGCGCTCGACGCCGAGGCCCGCAAGCGCGGCAACTCCGCCTACCTGCCGCGCAAGGTCATCCCCATGCTCCCCGAGACGCTCTCCAACGGCGTCTGCTCGCTGCAGGAGGGTGTCAACCGGTTCTGCAAGTCGGCGTTCATCCGCTACGACGCGCGGGGCAACGTCGTCGGCCAGCGCTTCGCCAACACGGTGATCCGCTCCGCCAAGCGGCTGACCTACCTCGAGGCGCAGGCGCTGATCGACTCCGACATCCGCGAGGCGCGCCGCCACGCCAAGTCCGAGCCCAAATACCCCACCCGACTGATCAACAAGATCAAGCTCATGGACGAGCTGGCGAAGGTGATCCGCGAGCGGCGGCAGCACGACGGCATGATCGTGCTGGGCCTGCCCGAGGTGGAGCTGATTTTTGACGACGCGGGCCGGGTCGTGGATGCCCAGCCGCAGGACACCTCGTTCACGCACACGCTCATCGAGATGTTCATGGTCGAGGCCAACGAGGCGACCGCCCGGCTCTTCAATTCGCTGCACGTCCCGATGATCCGCCGCGTCCACCCCGACCCGGACGCGTATGACATCACGGAGCTGCGCCAGTTCGCCCGCGTGGCGGGGTACAACATCCCGTCGCGCCCCAGCCGCAAGGAGTTGCAGGCGCTGCTCGACGGCGTGCGCGGCAAGCCCGCGCAGCACGCGGTCCACCTGGCCGTGCTCAAGACGCTCTCCAAGGCCGAGTATTCCCCGCTGCTCATCGGCCACTTCGCGCTGGCGAGCAAGCACTACACGCACTTCACCAGCCCGATCCGCCGCTACCCGGACCTGATCGTGCACCGCGGGCTGGACGCCTATTTCGAGGCCGTGAAGAAAACCCACGCCGGCAAGCCCGCAAGCCGCGCTGGCGGGGCCTCGTTGTTCGATCCGCCCGATGCCGCCGCCGCGCGTCGCCTCGCCGAGCTGATGACCAGCGACCCGCGCTGCCCGAGCGAGGATGATCTGACGAAGATGGGCCGTGAGTGCTCGGGCACCGAGCGCAAGGCCGAGTCCGCCGAGGACAGCCTCCGCACCTATCTCATCCTCGACCTCCTGAGCAACAAGCTCGGCGAGGATTTCGATGGGGTGGTCACCGGCGTCACCGGCTCGGGCATCTTCATCGAGATCAGCCGCTACCTGGTCGATGGTTTCGTCCGCCTCAACGACCTGCCCGGCCGGTCCGACGACCGCTGGCAGCTCAACCGCACCACCGGGGCGCTGGTCGCGCAGCGCTCCGGCCGCGTCATCACCATCGGCGACCGTTTCACGATCCGCCTCGCACGCGTGAACCCCGTCGCGCGGCAGCTCGACCTGGTCATCATCGAGGCGGTGCAGGACACCACCAAGAAAAAGGGCCCGCGTGCGCCGATGCGGCGCACGCAGCAGCCCCCGACAGGCCCGCGATCCCACCAGCACGGCCCGGCCAAGGGCAAGGGCGGCCAGCAGCGGTTCAAGAAGCGCCGTAAGGGCCGCTGACCGCGGCGCGCTTCACCACACTTTCAGGCCCGGTAATTTTCATGCCCACCCTCGCGATTTATCTCCACAACCTCAACCCTTACGCCATCAAGCTCTGGGAGGGCGGCCCCATCCGCTGGTACGGGCTGTCGTATCTGCTCGCCTTCTTCCTGGGCTACCTCGTCATCCGCCGGGTGACGCGCGTCGGCGTCTCGACGCTCAAGCCCGAACACGTCGGCGACCTGGTCATCACGCTCGCGCTGGGCGTCGTCATCGGCGGCCGCGTGGGCTACTGCCTCTTCTACCAGCCGCGGTTGCTGGGCCTGATCGATCATGCGCCCTACTGGGGCGTGCTGGCGATGAACGAGGGGGGCATGGCCAGCCACGGCGGGATGATCGGCGGCATCGTTGCGAGCTGGTGGTACGCACGGCGTCATAAGCACTCCTGGCCCTTCATCCTCGACCTCTTCGCCTTCGGCGCGCCGCTGGGGCTTTTCTTTGGGCGCATCGCCAATTTCGTCAACGGCGAGCTCTACGGCCGGCCGGTGCCCGACGGCTCTGTCGCGATGAACTGGGCGGTGCGGTTCCCGCAGGAGATGCTGCACTGGAACCCGAACGTGCCGGCCGACAATCTGAAGATCGAGGCGGTCTCCGGCGCGATCCCGTTCCTGCCCGAGATCAAGGCCGGCTACGTCTTCAGCGGGTGGGAAGGCCAGGCGATGGCGACCCTCCGCGCGATCCAGGAGGGCAACGCCGAGGTGAGCCGGATCGTCGGCCCGGTCCTCACGCCGCGCCACCCGTCGCAGCTCTACGAGGCGCTGCTTGAAGGATTGGTCCTCTTCGCCGTGCTCTGCTGGCTCTGGCGCAGGCCGATGAAACCGGGCGTCATCGGCGGCGCGTTCTGCGTGACCTACGGCCTGGTCCGCATCCTCGGCGAGTGCTTCCGCACGCCCGACTTCATCATCGCCGACCAGGAGTTCGCCGCCCTCGGCGTGACGCGCGGCCAGTGGCTCAGTGCCCTGCTCTGCCTCGCGGGCGTCGTGATGATCCTGGCCTTCCGCCGCCGCAACGTGGAACCGATGGGCGGTTTCTGCGGGAAGGCGGCGAACGCCGTATCGGTCGAGTCGAAACGCAGCTAAGTGAATTTGTAAGTCATCGCTGTGAGGTGGGCATAGAAAATTTCTTCAACATCTCGCGGTCCGCGCGGTGGCAAGTTTTTGCGGCTGTTGTCATTGGCGCGTTGTTCGGCCGCATGGGCGCTGTCGAGTGCGGTCAGTCAGGGGTTTGGATTCTGGCAGGCGTTGTGGGTGGCGCGGTGGTGGGACTCCTAGCTGCTGCATTTCTGCTCTGGGTTGATGCCGGCCAACGCCAGAGGGAGGCGAAGAATCCCTCTCAGCCGGCACCGGATGACACACTTCTGAAGATGGACGATTTCGATTTAGAGATGAGAGACTCTTCGTTGGACGCGAAGAGCAATCAACTGCAGCCGGACCGCACGCCGCAGGTCGGCATCTTCACTCGTTTGGCGCGAGAGTTCACCGGCCTGACATTCCGCGAAAAAATCCTTGGCGTGTGTGTGATAGTCGGTTTATGTCTCGGAGCGGTCGCGATAGTGTGCAAGGTCCTTATGAACATCGTGCACATGGTGGAGTTTTTCCGCACGTTCTAGGGTGGGCTGAATCGAGTCTTTTACAGCTCGATCCGCGGGTCCACCCACGCGTAGGCCACATCGACGATCAGGTTGAACACGATCAGCATCGTGGCGTAAACCAGCACCACGCCCAGGAGCAGGAACTGGTCCTTGTTCTTCACCGCGTCCACGAAGTGCTGGCCGATCCCGTGCAGGTTGAAGATGCGTTCGACGACGAACGAGCCGGTCATGGTGACGGCCGCGGCGGGGCCGAGGAAGCTCAGCACGGGGAGGAAGGCGACCTTGAGCGCGTGGCGGAAAAGCACCTGCGGGTCGGAAAGCCCCTTGGCGCGGGCGGTGCGGACGAAGTCGCTGGACATGACGTCGGCCAGGCCCAGGCGGATCAGCCGGGCGATGTAGGCCGCCGGCGCCAGCGAGAGCGTGAGCGCGGGCAGCAGCACGTCGGTCCAGTGCTCCCAGGCGCCGGCGTTCACCCAGTTCAGCCAGACCGAGAAGACCATCAGCAGGATGGCCCCGGTGACGAACGTCGGCAGGCTCACGCCGATGAGCGCCACGACCAGTCCCGCCATGTCGAGCACGGAGCCGGGCCTGAGCGCACCGATGACCCCCACGCCCACGCCGATGACCAGGGCCATGGCGATCGCGACGCCGCCGACGGTCGCGCTGACGGGCAGGCCCTCGGCGATCATCCGGCCCACGCGCTGGTCGAGGTACTGCAGGCTCGGGCCGAAGTCCCCCTTGGTCGCGACGTTCGTGATGTACTGCCCGGCGAACCGCCACGGGTTGTCGAGGTTGTACTGCCGCTTCATCGCCGCCTCGATCTCCGGCGAGGGCCTGCGCCCGTCCGGCCGGCTCAGCGGGTCGCCCGGCACGATCCACGCCAAGACGAACGTAACCGTGAACACCACCGCCAGGATGAGCGGGAGCTGCAAGAGGCGGGATGTGATGAGGCGGATCATTCGGGTTGTGCATCCATGTAAGGTAGGGTGCGTGGAGCGGAGCGCAACGCACCATTCCCGTCATCGACAAGCCAGAATCATCCGGATCACCTTGGGTTGCAAGTCTCACGGACAAACCGCGAGAGCGTGGCGTTGGTGGTGCGTTGCGCTCCGCTCCACGCACCCTACGCCATCGTATTCATTTCACGCGCACAAACTCTAGCCGGCGGAAGTTCCAGATGTTCGGGTAGAGCCCCTCGACCTTCGCCGGGTCGTACGCCTGCAGGGTGATGTAGTGGAAGATCGGTGCGATCGGCTGTTCGCGGAGCAATAAAGACTCGGCCTTGCGCAGCGCCGCCAGCCGCTGCGCCGGGTCGGTGAGTTCAGACGCCTGATGCAGGAGCGAGTCGTACTCCGCGCTCGCCCACTTGCTGTCGTTGTTGCCGTTGCCCGAGGCGTGCTTGTCGAGGAACGTGGTGGCGTCGCGGTAGTCGCCGATCCACGAGGCGCGGGCGATGGTGTAGTGCTGCGTCTTGAGCCGCTGGCTGAACGCCTTGCCCTCGACGCCCTCGAGCATGACCGAGACGCCGAGCACCTCTTCCCACGAGCGCTTGATCTGCTGGGCGACGTTCTCGTGGCCCTGCCCGGTGTTGAAGAGGATCGACAGGCCGGTGAGCTTCGAGCCGTCCGCGTAGCCCGCCTCGGCGAGCAACCGCTTTGCCTCCTCCGGTTTGAAATCCGCGCCATCCTCCACCGGCGGCTCATACCCCGGCAGCGACCCGGGCGGGATGAACGACCGCGCCACCGGCTGGTTCAGCCGCGTCACGCGCTCGACGATCGTCTTGCGGTCGATCGCCATTGAGAGCGCCCGCCGCACCCGCGCGTCGGCGAGCGGGTTCACGGTTCCGTCTTCAAGCGTGGGCAGACAGTTGAAGTCGTAAAAATAAGTCCCCGCCCAGGGCGAGGCGACGAGGTCCGGCCGGTGTTGCGCCACCAGGTCGGCGGCGAGGCGCGAGGCGGTCGGTATCTCCGGCAGCCAGTCGATCCGGCCCTGCTTGTACATGAGCATCGCCATGTTGGGGTCGGCGATGAAGACCTCGCGGATCGAGGTGTTCCGCATCGCCGCGCGGTTCCAGTAGTGCGGGTTCTGCGTCATGAGCAGGTCGTTCTTGAACCGCCGGCGGGCGAGGAGGTACGGGCCGTTGGTGACGAGGCGCTCCGGGTCCGCCCAGTAGGTCGCGTCGGTCTCGAGCACGCCGACGGACTCGCGGACGCTGGTCGCCTTCTCGACGCTGGCCGCGTGGACGGGGGCGAAGGCGGAGAACTGCGTGAGCTCGAGGAAATAGGGCGTCGGCCGGACGAGCCTGACGACGAGCGTGCCCGGGTCGGGTGACGAGATGCCGACGGTCTCTTTGAAATGATCGAGCGCGTCGGGCCACATCTTGTCGATGTGGCGTTGCAGGTCCCCGGGGCTGGCGAACCGCGCCCGCTGGAGGAAGTTGAGCTGTTCCTGCCGCCAGTGGAAGAAATCTTCCGCGCCGGCGATGAGGAAGAAGAGCTGCGAGTAATCCGCCGCCATGTCCGGGATGATGGCGCGGCGCCAGGCGTGGATGAAATCGCCCGCGGTGACGGGGTCGCCGTTGCTCCACTGAGCCTCGGGGCGGATATGGAAGGTGTACGTCAGCCCGTCCGGTGAGACCTCCCACTTCGCCGCCGCCGCGGGCTCGACGGTCAACTCGGGGAGCTTGAAGCGCACGAGCGGCTCGTACAGACACTCGGCCACGCGCAGGTCGTGCAGCCAGCTCATCCGCTGCGGGTCGAGGAAGTTGTGGTCGTCCGGCGAGACGAAGGTGAAGTCCGCCTTTTCGTCACCGCCGTGTTCCCCGCGTAAAGCGAAGGCGAGCGAAAACAGGAGGAACGCGGCACAGCAAAGGAGCAGCAGGCGGCGCATGGTGGGGTCCAGGCCCGATCGGACGGGGCGTTGCAGGGTGCAATATACTGTCGGGCTTCACAAAGACGAGGGATGAAATCATGTGGACGATCGGGTCGTGGTACGAGGAGGGCCTGGCGGCGGGCCGGGCGCTCGGCGAGTTCATCCGCGGCCGCGCCGGCCACGTGCTCAAGTCCTACCTGGGTTGGCTGCCGGGAAAAAGCCGCGAGGAGATCGGCCGGCTGCTGACGGAGTACAACCGCAAGCGGCTGGAGGCCACGCCAGATCTGGCGAAGTTTCCCGAGCTGCGCGGCATGCGCGAGCTGATCGAGGCGGAGCGGCGCGGCATCCGTGAAGGCGCGGGCCTGGACGACGTGCTCGCCGCCGTGCACTTCGACGGCCAGACTTATTTCCACCGCGAGATCGCCGGCAAGGCACAGGGCGCGCCCAAGGCGCACTGCTCCGTCGCCTACTTCGCCACCAGCGACCACGGCCCGCTTCTGGCGAGTAACCTCGACACCGACATCCACGAGCCCTACGCCCCGCCGGGCTGGCCCCTGCTCAACGAGCACCTCATCTTCGGCGGCGTCTCCAGCGGCGTTTTTCTCGACGAGAGCTCGCCCGAGATTTTCCCCGTGCCCGTCTTCAAGCTCATCGCCCGTTACTGCCGCAGCGCCCCCGAGGCGGTGGAGATGCTCGACCGCTACCGCCTCTTCGCCGGCCCGGGCAATCTCATCATCATCGACCGCGACCACAGGATCGCCATGATCGAGAAGACCGCCTGCCGCATGGGCGTGCGCTGGGCGGACGGGTTCGGCTTCATCACCGCGATGACGCAGGAAGACCCGGCGATGAAGGCTTTTGTTTCCGAGCGCCGCGCGGCGTCCCTCGTCGCGCGAGGCCTGCCCAACCCGTGCGCGGACACGCGCTACTGGGACGCGCAGGACGTTCGCCGTGAGATCATGAACCGCCTCACCGCCGACGCCCGCAGCGACCCGACGCTCGAGAAGATGCGCGCCCTCATGCAGTACCGCGGCCCCGACGGCGTCGTCGCGGACAACGGCGACATCCTCGCCCCCGGCGACCCGCCCATCGAGCACACCATCAAGATGCAGATCATTTGTTTGGCCGAGGCCCGCGCCCTGTGGTGGACCCGCGACAACGCCCGCAACATCCCGAGCTGGGAGAACCGCCGTGAGGACGTGACATTCACGGACGTGTTGGCGTGGAACTGACCCGCGCGGCGGGATGAGGGGATGTCACGGAGCGTTGGGCGTTGCAGGCGCCGCCGGCGGATCGGCGGTGATTGCGTTGGGCGGCGGGGGCTTGGTCCACGAGGCGGGCGTGATCTTGTACGGGCTGAACTTGAAGATGTAGATCAGCGCGACGACCACGACGGCCATGGCGATGACCAGCAGCTTGCCGCGCGGGCTGGAGCGTTTCCCGCGCGCGTCGTGCACCGCCTCGACCTGCTCGTGCACGTTCCCGACGCGGACGGCTTCTTTGGACTCGAACGCCATCGCGCGGGCCTCGTCCTTCGTGCCGCCGGCGCGGGTCATCGCGCCGTAGTACCCCAGCCCGTCGCTGCGCGGCAGGACGTAGAAGATGCGCCCCTCCTCATCCTTGACCGCCCGCCCGGCGTCCTGGTCCCGCACCTTCACCGGGTTCCCGCTGTATGGACCGCGTACCGTGATTCCCATGGGGATAGTTTGAGGAAGCAGGGGCGGGTTGGCAAGGGGAGGGCCGGTTACAGGGCGATCGCAAGGTCCAAGTCGGCGAGTTGTTCCACCGCGATCACGCCGTTCTGCGATCCGCCGCCGCCCCCGATCCGGGTCAATTTATATTTCGTCTTACTGGCGGAGGTGAAGGTCAGTGCCATCAGCGACGCCCCCGTGATGCTGTCGATGAGGTTGACGATTGCCGAGTTCTTATCGGTGCGGGTGTAGGTGTAGTCGCCGAAACTGTCGAGCACATCCGCCCCGTCGCCTGACAGTTCGTAGGTGTTGCCCACGTCGGCGGCCGTGACGCTAAAACTGCCGTGAGAAGCGTAGGGCGTCGATCCCCTGGTGATCCGTGCCATGAAGGTAAGCCCAGCGATGTCGTACGGCGCGAACTCATCGTCAATGATCGTGCCAGTCGCTTCGCTTTGTCCCAACTCCGCGTTGACTGGGCTGCCCAAGCTCACGGTGAAATCCTCGTTTCCCTCGGTCGAAGTGTCGCCGAGGATGGGCACCGCGATCTTCTGCGTCCGGCTGCGGCCCGGGAGAAAGGTCACTGTCTGCGAGATAGGTACATAGTCGCTGTTCGCCGTGGCGCTGCCCTCAGCAGTGTCGAACTGAACGGTGACCGCCCGATTGACGGCCGCGGAGAGCGTCACTTTGAACAGCATGCTCTTCGTCCCCGCGTCTCTCTCTTTGCCCGAGACGCTCGTCACCGAAATCACGGGTGCGGGGTCGTTGTCGAGGATCGTGGCCTGCGCCGTGTCATCGCTGATCGTTGCACCCACGGCATTGCCAAGTTGGAGGGAGAACGTTTCGTCGTCCTCGTAAAACGCGTCGTTCGGGACGGAGGCTATGACGGTCTTTGTGGTCTCGCCGGGATTGAAGGTCACTTTGCCTTGTTTAAGCCTGTAATCCTTCCCCGAGGCCGAGGCGGCGCCGTCCAGCGCGGCATAGGAAACGGTGACGGGATTCGGGCTTGGGTTCGAGAGGTGGATCGTGAAGACCGCGGGTGTGCCCTCGGTCACGGTGACGTCGTCCACAGAAATCACGGGCACAGGAGCTGCGGCGACCGTGACGACTCCCTGCGCGTAGTCGTAGCGGGTGTGCACGCCGTTGCTGATCATGGCGAAGAGGTGGTAATCACCCGGTGCGAGGCCGAGGGTCGGTACGGTGGATTCGTACTCGAACGCGGAGTCGAGCGTTGACTCCGTGAGCGCGGTGGCGCTGGCCCATGCGGTCTTGAGCGATGTGACATTAGACCGCCCGTTGTACGGGTTGGTGTCGTTGTCGAAACCGATCGTAATCGTTGCGTCGTGATTGAAATCCTGAAACCCCAAATCTACCGGCACAGTCTGCCCTTGCGTGATAGAGCCGGCATAATTTCCGAGCACGATGTTGTCCCACCTGCTAAAGCCGGTGGATTGAACAGCGGCCGTTACGCGTGGTGCACCATCCCCGAACGCCCAGCCATCGGTCGGGCGGGTTCCGCCGAGGATGTCGCTCCACGCGAAGCCGACGGAGTCGCGCGGGCCGACTGCGTCGTACCAGGAATTGCTGATCGATCCATCGCCGTCACTCGTCGCGGTGAGGTCGATTGTGCCTTGGTAAAAACGGTGAACGCCCGAGTGGCCGATGGCTAAGCCGTTCAGGTTGATGTTGTGAGCGCCAACGACGCTACTGCCTGTGACAAAGGCTTCGGTGATGTCGAGGTTGTCGGTCTGAAAATAGTTGTCCGCGAAGATGACATTGTTAGGGACGACTACATCAGGGTCCGGCACATCGATAAGAAACGGCGACTGCACAGGATGTGGATCCAAAGTGGTGAGTTGATCCACCCAGAACCCTTTGCTCGCCAAGTCCTTGGCGAGTTCGGAGATCACGGAGCCGCCACGGCTATGGCCGATCAAATGGATCGGTAGTTCGCCGAGTGGCCTAACGATTCCCAGAGAGGAATACACGTTTGAAAACAGGGGCGCTATGTGGTCTGCGATGGCGGTGGAATTTACAGCGGGGTTGCTCGCGATTGAAGTCCAGTTGAGCAGGACGAAGACGTCGGCTTCGTGATTATTTGGATCGCTGGGTGATTTCCCAGATAGCTTCTGGATCGTCGAGTCGTTGGCGGTCACATCAACTTCATAAATTGCTGTGTCCGGCGAAGCTTCCGATGCGATAGCTTGAGCCATTACATCGACCCAGTTGGGAAGTGTCTGGGTATCGATTTGATAGCCATGCGTAATCAGCGTCACGCCGCTGAGCAGCGTGCGTGATTCGAGCGGTTCGAGGCCGGAAAGGCCTGAGCAGATCGCGGGTCGTTTTCGTGACGAAGACGAGCCCCGCCAGAAGATCAATCGCCTGTACCTCATTGGGACCAATCCCCCGCATCACAGATAGGAACCGGGGAATGCTAATGGGGTGGTCGGAGGCTTGCAATCCGGAGGTTATTGGTCGGAAACGGCATCCCCTCGGCCCGATTTTGGGTCCGCTTCAGTTACACGCTTGTGTTTTTTTCATCGGCGGACCGATGCAAGGGTTCGCCGACCGAGACACGACACACGCCACTGGAGAGGCCCGCCATGAGCAAAGAGCAATTGATCGACGAGATCCGCCGCCTGAACCGCACCGCGGACAGCCAGTTCCTGGTGCACTTCAAGCCGGAGATGCTCGAGGAGTATCTCAAGCGGCTGGCCCTGACGGTGTCGGCGCGCGGGCGGGCGAGCGTGTGGGTGC
This sequence comes from Planctomycetota bacterium, assembly GCA_021413865.1. Classification (GTDB taxonomy): domain Bacteria; phylum Planctomycetota; class Phycisphaerae; order Phycisphaerales; family Phycisphaeraceae; genus JAIOPN01. The sequence goes on from JAIOPN010000016.1 coordinate 100,614, forward strand.
GGACGGGGATTTCGCCGGCGGTGGTGACGCGGGTGCATTGAGGTTGTGAGGAGGAGGAGACGCCCTCACCCCTGCGCTCTCTCGGAGGGTGTAGTGGGGGTGGAGAAGAGGCTACGCCGCGAGCGGCGTGAAGACGTGCAACGAATGCCAACGGTCGCAGGGTGGGCGCGACCGTTGGTTTTTTTGTTTAGCCGGATCATGGGGGAAGAAGCCCGGGTGGTGTCCTGCATTTGAAATGGGTGGCTGGGGCTAAGGTCTTCCGCAGCCCCGGCGAGCGGCTCACGAAGAGCCGGGGCATCGAAGACTCTGCCCCAGCCACCCGACGCGAGAGAAGACACGCCGCACCCTGTCGGGATGCAGTGTGGCACCCGGCTCGCGTGATCGTACGGGCCACGCGGCCGGTGATCCCTCACCCTAACCCTCTCCCGGGGGGAGAGGGGCGCAGCGGGGAAAATGTCGTGGATGGGCGGGAACGCGGCCGATAAAGCGTCATATTCGGCATGAGATGGGGCGGGGTGCGGCCGCCTACTATTTCGTGCCACAAACGCCCGCGACGCTCCACCCGGCACACGGGAGGAGGGCCACCCATGAAGCTCGAATCGCTCGTCCAGGGATTGAATGTCCGCCTCACCGGCGGCGCGGGCGTGGTGCTCACGGACATCACCGACGACTCACGCACGGCGGCGCGCGGCGGCCTCTTCATCGCCCGGCCGGGCACGAAGGCGGACGGCCGGCGGTACATCCTGGATGCGGTGACGCGCGGGGCGGCGGCCATCATCAGCGAGGACGAAAAACCGGCCGACCTGCCGGCGGAACTCGGATGGGTCGTCGCGCCGGGGCTGAACAACGCCCTCGTTGGTGAACTGGCGGAACGATTCTTCGACCGCCCTTCGCAAAAGCTAAAGCTCATCGGCGTCACCGGGACCAACGGCAAGACGACGATCACCTTCGTCATCCAGCATTTCCTCCGCCACACCGGCGTGAAGGCGGGCATTATCGGCACCGTCTATATCGACGACGGCGACACGCGTAAGCCGGCCGAGCTGACCACGCCCGGGGCGATCGACTTCTCGCGCCACCTGGCGGCGATGGTGAAGAACGGTTGTGAAGCCGCGATCGCCGAGGTGTCGAGCCACGCGCTGCACCAGGGGCGCGCGGCGGCGCTGCGGTTCGACGTGGGCATCTTCACGAACCTGACCGGCGACCACCTGGACTACCACGAGACGATGGAGAACTACGCGGCGGCGAAGGCGATCCTCTTTGAGGGACTGTCGGCCGAGGCGTGGGCGGTGGTGAACGGCGACGACGCGTGGACGGCCCGCATGGTGCGCGACACGCACGCACGGGTGGTGCGCTGCACGATGAAGGGGGCATGCGCGGACAACGCGGATAAGCAGACGGATGGATCGGGCTGCTCGGCGGAGGTGATCGCGCTGGGCGCGGACCACAGCCGGGTGCGGTTCGACGGGCCTTGGGGCAGCGTGGAGGTGCGGCTGCCGCTGGTGGGCCGGCACAACGTGATGAATGTTCTGGAGGCGCTGGCGGCGGCGAACTGCGTGAAGTCGCTGTCACGCGTGATGCGCGAGGCATTGGAGACATGCCCCGCGCCGCCGGGCCGGTTGGAGCCGGTGCGCGTGGAGGGGGATGAGCGGTCGCGGAGCGGTTCGCCGGCGGTGCTGGTGGATTACGCCCACACGCACGACGCGCTGGAGAACGTGCTCTCATCGCTGCGGCCGGTGACCAAGGGGAAGGTGATCGTGATGTTCGGCTGCGGCGGGGACCGCGATAGAACAAAGCGGCCGAAGATGGCGCGGGTGGCGTGCGCTCTGGCGGACGTGGTGGTGGTGACGAGCGACAACCCGCGGACGGAGGAGCCGGCGTTCATCATCGGGCAGATCATGGAGGGCGTACCCGCGGAGTCGCGCGGAAAGGTGACGGTCGAGCCGGACCGCGCCCGCGCGATCAACCTCGCGGTGCGGATGGGCGGGCCGGACGACGTGGTCCTGCTCGCGGGCAAGGGGCACGAGGATTACCAGATCATCGGGACGACCAAGCGGCACTTCGACGACCGCGAGGAGGCCCGCCGGGTTTTGGAGGCGAGGATGAACAGCGCGAGGACGCCGGCGGGTGCCGCATGAACTTCTGGACTCCGGAAAACATCCGTGAATGCACCGGCGGAAAGTGGCTGGCCGAGCCGCCCGCCGACGCGGGCACCGTCGCCGGCGTGACGACCGACTCACGCTCGGTGCGGGTGGGGCAGGCGTTTTTCGCCTTGCGCGGCGAGAAGTTTGACGGGCACGACTACCTCACGTCGTCGGCTCAGTCCGGCGCGGCGGTGCTCGTGGTGTCGGATGCCGAGAAGGCACGCTCGGCGCACACCGGCAAGGTGGGTGTGATTCTCGTCGAGGACACGCTCTTCGCGCTGCAGAAGCTGGCGTCGGCGTACCGCGACCATTTGAGGGCGTGCGGCACGCGCGTCATCGGCGTGGTCGGGTCCAACGGCAAGACGACCACGCGCAACCTGATCCACACCGTCCTGGCGGCGGCCTTCCGCGGCACGCAGTCGCCCAAGAGTTTTAATAACCACATCGGCGTGCCGCTGACGATCCTGGCCGCCGGCGCGGGCACCGCCAAGACGCAGGGCGTGACCGCCACGCGGAAGACAGCCCGGCGCGGCGACAGCACACCTCATAAGGATGCGGACGATTTTGTCGTGGTGGAGATCGGGACGAACCACCCGGGCGAGGTTGACGCGCTGGCACGCCTCGCGCGGCCGGACGCGGTGGTTGTCACGTCGATCGGCCACGAGCACATGGAGTTCTTCAAGACCCTCGACGGCGTGGCGATCGAGGAGGCGTCCATCCTCCCGCACGTCGCGCCGGACGGCCTGGCGGTGATCGAGGGCGACGCGGCGACGCGGTTCGAGCGGCTCAAGCTCATCCCCGAGGGGCTGAAGGTCTGGACATACGGCCCGCACCACGCGGAGTCGGCGGCGACCTTCTACGACGAGCCCGTCACCGACGGCGACACGCAGACCTTCACGACGCGCGGCGGGAAGCTCATCATCCGCCTGCCGATCCTGGGCACGCACAACGCGGTCAACGCGCTGGCGGCGACGCTGATCGGCAAGTGGATGGGGATGGAGGACGACCTGATCGCCGCGGCGCTGGCGCAGGCCAAACCGGTGGACATGCGGATGAACGTGCTGCACCTGGGCACGGGGGCGGCGGGCGTGACGCTGATCAATGACGCGTACAACGCCAACCCCAGTTCCGTCGTGGCGGCGCTGCGGACCGTGGCCGCGCTCCCGACGCCGGCGCCCGAGGGGCGCCGCATCGCCATCCTGGGGGACATGCTGGAACTGGGCGAGGAGAGCCCGGACCTGCACCGGTACATCGGGAAGGTGATCGCCGAATCGTCGCTGCCATTCAGCGCGGGTGCGGCGCAGGCGAGCCGCGCGCCGGGCTTCAACAAGGCGATCTTCGTCGGCAAGCTCGCGTTCTTCATGGCCGAGGCGCTGTCGAAGGTGTGGCCGGCCTCGCAGATCGAGGTGCACCCGACGTGGGACGAGGCGCTGCCGGGCAGGATCGCGGCCGCCGTTCAGCCCGGGGACCTGGTCCTGATCAAGGCCTCGCGCGGCATGGGGCTCGAGCGCCTCGCCGCCGCCATCCAGTTGCGGTTCAACGGATGAGTTGTCGCGCCCGGCCCGGGCGCGTTGCACGGAATGCCCCGACGGGAGCGGGGCGACACACTTCCACGCCCACCGCCCATGATCCCCCTCATCATCGACTGGCTCAACGATAAATACGCCCGCGGGCTGTCCGACCACGGCCTGGGGTTCGTGCGCGTGCTGGGGACGCGCTACGTCGAGTTCCGCGCCCTGCTGGCCATGCTGCTGGGCTTCACGCTGGTCATCCTGTTCAGCCCGCGCGTCATCCGCAAGCTCATCACCCTCAAGGTCGGCGACAACCCCGAGTTCTACAACAAGACGCTCAACGAGCTGACCCGCAACAAGACCAACACGCCCACCATGGGCGGCGTGCTCATCATCTCGGCGATCCTGGCGGCTACGCTGCTCTTCTCCAAACTCACGAGCTTCTACATCCAGATGGGGATCCTCTGCCTGTTCTGGCTGGGCGCGGTGGGCTTAGCGGACGACTGGCTCAAGCTGCGCTCGATCCGCCGCGGCGCCGGCCGGCGCGAGGGGCTGTACTCGTGGGAGAAGCTCGTCTTCCAGCTCGCCCTGGCGGTGATCCTGGGCCTGTTCATCCACCACCACGGCGAGCAGAAGCTCAAGTTCGAGTCGCAGGCGATCCTCGACATGAGCCGGTCGCTCAACCTGCCGTTTCTTAAGTCGTGGATGTTCGACGCCGCCAACCGGCAGTGGGTGCCCTCGTCGTCGCTGATCGTCCTCTCGGCGGTGCCCTTCGTGGTGCTCACGGTGGTGGTCATCACCGGCTCGTCCAACGCGGTGAACCTCACGGACGGGATGGACGGCCTGGCGGGCGGGATCATGTCGATCGTCGGCTTCGCGTTCATGATCCTCTGCCTCGTCGCGGGTGACGAGTACTACGCCAAGAAACTGCTCGTCCCCTACATCCCGCTCTCGGCGGAGCTGGCGATCGTCTGCGCCGCCATGGTCGGGGCGTGTCTCGCATTCCTCTGGTTCAACTGCAACCCCGCGCAGGTCTTCATGGGCGACACCGGCTCGCTCCCGCTGGGCGGGCTGATCGGATACATCGCCGTCGTCACGCGGCAGGAGTTCCTCCTGCTCATCATCGGCGGGGTCTTCGTGATGGAGGCCTGCTCGGTCATCGCCCAGGTCGGCTACTTCAAGCTCACCAAGAACTCCCCGGGCGGCGGGCGGCGGCTGCTCAAGTGCGCCCCGATCCACCACCACTTCCATCTTTCCGGCTGGACCGAGCAGCAGGTCGTCGTGCGCTTCTGGATCGTCTCGATCGTGCTGGTCGCCGTCGCGCTGGCGACGATCCGGCTGCGATAAACGATCAACGCCCAAAGCCCAGGCATGGCCATGCCTGGGCTTTTTTCTCGCCGCGCGTTTGCCAGAACGCCCACGCTCGTTCAAACTGGTCGCGTGACCGCCCCCAGACGCAAGACCGACATCCACACGCCCGACGAACCCGCCAAGACGACGCACGACATCGCCGTCACCTCTTCGCCGCGCGCCCTGCTCGACCACGAGTGGACGATCGCCAACGGCACGGGGGCGTTCGCGATGGGCACGCTCCCCGGCGCCAACACACGGCGGTACCACGCCCTGTTCATCGCCGCGACGCGCCCGCCCGTCGGCCGCATCGTCGCGCTCAACCAGGTGCTCGAGCAGCTCGCCGCGCCCGGCTCGTCGGTCGAGCGGCCGATCGCCCAGTTCAGCACCTGCCTCTTCCGTGACGGCGGCGGGCAGCCCATCGCGGTGCCGGATGGCTGGGAATTTCTTCATCGTTTCGAGCGTGGGCTGGGTGTCGCGTGGACGCTGCGCCAAGCGGGCGTGATCCTCCGCCGCGAGCTTTCGCTGCACTGGAAGCAGCAGGCCGCCACGCTGCGGTACGTGATCCGCCCCGACGACACGCAGGCCCCGCCCGACGCGCCGCGGCCCGCCAAGCGCGAGGGGGCCGCTCGCTCCCCCGGCTACGTCGCGCCCGAAAAGCTCGCCCTGCGCCTCTGGCCGATGCTCACGCTCCGCGACTTCCATGCCCTGCTCCGCCGCGAAAGCCCGGATGCGCGTATCGCCATGACGCAGGGGCTGGACGCCATCACCGCGCGGCGCGTGGTGGGGGATGAGACCGTCGAGGTCACGGTACGCTGCCCCGATTCACGATTCGTGCCCAACTCGATCTGGTGGGACCGCGTCTTTTATCCCGCCGACGCCGAGCGCGGGCAGGACGACCACGAGGATTACTTTCTGCCCGGCTATTTTGAAACGATCATCAACCCGCGCGAGGGCGAATCGGTCATCGAGATGACCGTCGCCCTGGGCGCGCAGCCCGCGACGCCCTCCGACCACGGCCGCGCCCGCGGGGCGCATCTGCGACCCATAGCCGCCGCGCTCTCGCTGCCCTCCGCCGACCTGCTGCACAAGCACGAGATCGACGCCGATGCTCTGCGCCGCGCCCTGGCCGTCGCCACTGACGACTTTGTCGTGGACCGCGCGGTGGCGGGGGAGAAGCTGGCGACCGTCATCGCCGGTTACCCATGGTTCGCCGACTGGGGCCGCGACACCTTCATTTCGCTCTCGGGTCTGATGCTCGCCACCGGCCGGTTCGACGAGGCGCGATCGACGCTGCGCGCCTTCGCACGCCACGTCGTCAACGGCCTGGTGCCCAACAAGTTCGACGACTACAACGACCAGGCCGCCGCCTACAACACGGTCGATGCCAGCCTCTGGTTCATCCACGCGGCGATGGAATACGTCCACGTCTCCAAGGATTCGGCCGCGTGGCGCGACTGGCTCGCCGACGCCTGCATGAGCATCATCGACGCCTACATCAAGGGGACCAACGCCCCGGTCCACGCGGGCGGCGGCGCCGACGCCCCCATCCGCATGGCGGGTGATGGCCTCATCAGCGCCGGGACGCCCGTCACCCAGCTCACCTGGATGGACGCGATGACCAACGGCGTCGTCTTCACCCCGCGGCACGGCAAGGCCGTCGAGATCAACGCACTCTGGTACCACGCGCTCATCGGCCTGAGCGCCGTGCTCAAGGCGACGCACAAGGCGCAGTCCGACCACTACCACCGCCTCGCCCAGCGCGTCGGCCGGGCGTTCCCGAAGGTCTTCTGGGACGAGGACCGCCAGTGCCTCTTCGACCACGTCTGGACCGACGCGGAAAACGTGGACCACCCGGACCCGGCGCTGCGGCCGAATCAGATTTTCGCCGTCAGCGTCTTCAACTCCCCCATCCCGCGCACGCGGCAGACCAAGGTGCTCGAGCTGGTGCGCAGCGAGCTGCTCACGCCCGTGGGCCTGCGCACGCTGCCGACCGACGACCCGGGCTGCCTCACGCGGTTCACCGGGCCGCAGTTCGAGCGCGACCGGGCGTATCACCAGGGGACGATCTGGCCCTGGCTCATCGGGCCGTATGCGGAGGGCGTGCTCCGCGGCGGCCGTTTCTCCGACAAGGCCCGCGACGAGGCGCTGGAGGCGATCGCGCCGCTGCTGCGTGAAATGCTCGGCCGCGGCCTGGGCCAGCTCCCCGAGATCTGCGAGGCTCAGACGCCGTTCCGCCCCGTCGGCTGCCCCGCCCAGGCGTGGTCCGTCGCCCAGGTCGCCCGCGTCCTGGCGATGTTGCAGGGCGACGTGTTCAATCCAGGTTGAACACGTCGCCTGTAGGTGCCGCTTCGGCGCACCCCCACGGAATACATCACAGCCGGTGCATCACCATCACCGCTTTGTACAGCCCCGCGACGTGCTGGCGCTCCACGGTGCGCGGGGGGAACTGCGGGTTGAGCGGCTGGAGGCGGATCATCTGCTTCCGCCCGGCGGTCTCGAAGAAGATGCGCTTGAAGGTGCACTCGTGGTCGGGCTCGAGGCGGACGAAGCAGTCGTCGCCGTCGGCGGTCTTGGCGCGGGGGGAGAAGACGACGATGTCGCCCTCGCGGTAGTCGGGGAGCATGGAATCGCCCACGACGCGGGCGGCGAAGGCGGTGGGGTCGTTGACGCCCGGGCAGGAGACGTATTCGTCGGCGATTTTCACGGGGTGGTCCAGGTCGGTGAAGTCGCGCGGGTAGCCGGCGGCGACCTTGTTGATGAGGGGCACGCGGTAACGCAGGGGGATGGTGGGATCGATCGTCGTATCGGGGGCTTTCGCGGCCGCGCTTTTGCCGCCGCGCGGGCGGCGCAGGGTCTCGTTGATGCGCTTGGCGAGCTCCCCGCTCTTGATGAGTTGATCGAGGCCGCGCGCCCCGTCGCCGCGCTTGGCGGAGGATTTTTTGAGCCACTCCGCCAGCTCACGGCCCTGCCGCGCCTGCTCCTCGAGCTGCCCGATCCGCTCGCGCACCTCGCCGGGTGTGTTCTCCCACGCGGCGGCGCGGCGGAGCTCGCCGTCGCCCAGGTCCAGCGCCCGCTCCAGGGCGCGGAGCGCCGAATCGGAAGGGGGGTTGTCCACCTTGCCGTTCTCGATCATGGAGAGGTAGCTCTTGGTCAGCCCCGCGGCGGCGGCGAGGGCCGCCAGCGTCAGCGCCAGGGCCTCGCGCCGCTCCCGGATGATCCCGCCCACGCTGCCGTTCATGCGACGCCTCCCGGGTAGTTCAAAAATTGGTGAACTTCCCCTTGACAAGCCCCGGCCGCCGTGCTTTACTGCACCGAGTTTACTAATTATTGAACTCCCGTCAATCCCCCGGGGAGCCGAGACATGCCGAGCGTTTCCGCCGCACGCCACGACCCCAGCCGCATCGCCGAGGCCGCCACCCGCGCCCGCGAGCGTTCCGGCGCCGTGCGCGGCCGGGCCGAGCGGCTGGTGGACCTGGCCCGCAGGCTGCCGCCGCCCGACCGCGCCCTGATCGATCAATTGCTGTCGCGGGGCTGCGGCCTTCGCGAGATCGCCACCCTCACGGGCAGGCCCACCGGCGCCGTGCGCCGCCGCGTCCGCCGCCTGCTCCGCCGGCTCAACAGCCCGGCCTTCGTCTTCCTCGACGAGCACGCCGCCGGGCTTGGCGAGCCGGAACGCCGCACGGCGCAGCTCGTCGTGTTCCAGGGCCTGAGCCTCCGCGCCGCGGCGACAACGCAGGGGCTCTCGCTCCACCGTGTGCGCGGGCATATCCAGCGGTTTCGGGCGTTGGCGCGGGTGTGAGGGGCGGACACGGCCCGCTGAAGCGGGCGTGCCGCGCGTGCCTATTTCGCGGCGTCGTAGGTGACGGGCATCCACCGGTTCGCGACGCGGTCGCCCTTCTCGATGCCCTCCCACATGAAGGGTTGCCAGCACTGACGCGGGCCGGTGCAGCGGCATTCGTCGGCGGCGTAGTGGAGGGAGATGGCGTGGCGGGTTGTCTTGGTGCGGTTGGCCTTGCTGCCGTGCAGGGTCATGGCGTGGTGGATCGAGCCGCCGCCGGCCGGGACGACCGCGTCCACGAATTCGAGCGCCGCGCCGGGCGGGCGGACCTTGTCGGCGGCCTCCATCATCTCGTCGTCGCTACCGCCGGCGAAGTTGCTCGGGGCGGGGGCGAGCGGCCAGCGGTGCGAGCCCTTGATGAAACGGATCGGGCCCATGTCGGGGGTGACATCGGTGAGCGCGACCCAGCAGGTCGCCATTTGCGGGATGTCGGAGAAGCCCCAGTAGGAGTAGTCCTGGTGCATCGCCAGCGCCAGGCCGCCGCCGGGTTTTTCCAGGAGTTGATCCTCGGTGAGGGAGACGCGCGGGGTGCGGAGCAGCTCGGCGGACATCCGCGCGGGGCGCTCGGAGGTGGCGATGTCCCAGAAGTCGCCGTCGAGGAAACGGGCGTGGACGTAGTGCTTGACGCGGTCGGGGCCCCATTGCTGGACGGGGCCGCGGAAGGCCTCGGGTCGGCGGTCGTGGGTGATCTGGCCGCCATAGATGCGCGCCATCGCGTCGCGGCCGCGCTGCACCTGCTCGGGGGTGAGGATGCGGTCGATGACGAGGAAGCCGTCGCGCTCGAACTGCTCGATCTGTTGCGGGGACATGAGCATGACGGCCAACGATATCGCGGGGCGTGGGGGTGTGCCAGAGGGGAGAGCGGACCCCGGCGACTCGCGGACTCGTCATCGGGCTTGGCCACGGGAGGAGATGAAGATGAAACATTCGATCACGCTGGAATTGTCGATGTCGCGTCCGTCGGCGGTGGTGCCGTCGGAGCACGTTCTGCGCGTGGCGGCGATGTTTGGGTTGGGGATTGACGAGGGGCGCGAGGTGGTGATCGTCCCGCCGATGCGGCTGACACTGGTGCCGGGGCGGGTTGTGTTCGTCACCGGGGCGAGCGGCGGGGGGAAGAGCACGATCCTGAACCTGATCGAGCGCGGGTTGAGCGAGGGATCGTTCGCGGGGGAGGCGCGGGTGATCCGGTTTGATCGCTTGCCCGAGCCGGCGGATCGGCCTTTGGTGGACGGATTTGGCGAGGCGCCGCTGGAGCGCGTGCTGGCGTGGCTGAGCCTGGCCGGGCTGAACGACGCGTTTGTGATGCTGCGCCGGCCGTGCGAGTTGTCGGACGGGCAGCGGTACCGGCTGCGGCTTGCGCAGGCGTTTCAGGCGGTGGAGGGGGAGGAACGATTCTGCGTCGTACTGGCGGATGAGTTTGGGGCGACGCTGGACCGGGTGACGGCCAAGGTGATCGCGCGGAACGTGAGGAGGTGGGTGAGGAATGGGGAAAGAGAAGACGCTAAGCCGCGAGCGGCGGGGGAGAAGAGGGGAGGAGTTTGTTTTGTGGCGGCGACGACGCACGACGATTTGCTGGAGGCGTTGGAGCCGGACGTGTTGATCGAGAAACAGGCGGGGTCGGGGGTTGAGGTGGCGGTGCGCGGGGCGGAAGAGTAAATGTGCTCATCTTTTTTTCTTACCTAACCACGTGTAGCCCGTCATGCCCGCGCCCACCAAGATCAACACGCACGACAACCAAAACAAATACACGGGACCCGGGGGACTAATGACCGCAACAGATGGATTGTCCAATCTGTAATAAACCCATAGCTTCAAGCCCTTGGGGTATTTATTCCAAAAATCGGCGGCCTCGCCTTTGCCAGGGGGATCATACGGGCCGTTTGAATTGTAAGATGAGCCAGTATGCACAACATCTTTTACTTGATACTCGTACGACATATCCGTCATCGAGTTTTTCCCACCCATGGAATGATGTGTAATTATCCCCCATGCCCTTCCATAGTCTCTGTTCATTATTTGGAATATCAAACAAACAATTATTCCAGCGGCCAGCACAACCGGTCCGGAAATGCGGCGCGTCATTCTAATAAATTGGCGTGAGCTCATCAGGTTCATTGACACGGCCTCTGATTATCGAATCCGCCATTGACAATGTGCCAATGCCCGCAAGGTGCGAAGCCCGATTGCTGCTTCCAAAAACAATAGATGTAATTTTCTCTTTTTTCAAGGATCGAATGGTGACACCATTGCAACAACGGTTTCTCGCGCTGCCCGCGCCGGGGATCGAGGAGGAACTCGTGCTGCGGCCGGGCAGCCTGCGGGATTACGCGCTGCTGTCGTCGCACCACTACAAATCGGCGCGGCCGGCGACGGTGACGCGCGTGCTGGTGCTGGAGCACAAACAGCCGACGGTGTGCGGGCGGTTCCTGGGGCGGTGCGGGGAGGCGTGCGTGGTGGGGGTGCTGGTCGAATCGCTGCCGTCGCTGAGTTGCCGGCTGCGCGACTGGGCGCTCCACGATCGTTACGCGGGGCTGCGGGACCTGTCGCAGCGGGCGACACTGCTGAACCGGGAGGTGCGCTGCGTCAGCCGTGTGGTGGTGCACCCGCAGTGGCGCGGGCTTGGCGTCGCGGTGCGGTTGGTCAAGGCGGCGCTGGCGTCGGCGACGACGGTGTTTACCGAGGCGCTGGCGGCGATGGGGCACGTCAACCCGTTCTTCGAGCGCGCGGGGATGGCCGCGCATCACAGGCCGCCGCACGCGTCGGACGCGCGGCTGATCGGGGCGCTGGCGTTGGTGGGCTTGTCGGGGGTGGACCTGGCATTACCGCGGGCGGCGTGGGCGAGGGTCGAGGGGCTGCCGTGCGGGAAGAGGGAGTGGGTGGTGGTTGAGTTGGAGCGGTGGTGGGGGAGGACGCACCGGGAGAGGCGGACGCTAAGCCGCGAACGGCGGGGGGAAGAGGGGATGGAGTTGTTGCGCGAGGCGCGGGGGCGGCTGTTGTGCGAGCCGGTGTATTACCTGCGGGACAACCGGGAGGGTGTTTCCTAACTCCCTCTCCCTGCGGGAGAGGGCATGGGTGAGGGGATCACCGGCCGGCTGGGTCGTGTGATGGCGTGAGACCTTTCCGGCCGGGAGTCCCCTCACCCGTCGGCGAAGACGCCGCCACCCTCTCCCGGAGGGAGAGGGGATCAGAGGACAACCGGGAGGCGTTTGATGGACATTGAACTGATCGATCTGGAACGGCTGGAGGCGCACCCGGCGAACGCGAACGTGATGCGCGCGGTGCTGTTCGAGAAGCTCAAGGGACACATCGAGCGGACGGACCGGTACCCGCCGGTGATCGTGCGGAGAGGCAGGCGGGACGCCTGCCCCACCGGACCGGGGGAGCGGTATCAAATCCTCGACGGCCACCACCGGGTCAAGGCGCTGCGCGCGCTGGGGCGGGCGCAGGCGCGGTGCGTGGTGTGGGAGGTGACGGACGAGGAGGCGCTGGTGCTGCTGGCGACGCTGAACCGGTTGCAGGGGCGGGACGACGTTTCGCTGCGGGCGTCGCTGATGGAGGAACTGACGGCACGGGTGGGTTCGTCGCTGGCGTCGGTGGCCGCGCTGGTGCCGGAGGGCCTGCCGGATTTACGGCATCTGCTGGATGCGGCCGCGGCGCCGGTTTCGCCGCGCGGGCCGCGGCCGTTGGAGGCGATGCCGGTCGCGGTGCATTTCTTCCTGCTGCCGGCGCAGAAGTCGGCTTTGGAGCGCCGGCTGCGTGAGGCCGGCGGGACGCGAGAGGAGGCGTTGATGCGATTGGTGGAAGGAGGCGGGCATGGAAGGGCGTGAGAGAGACTCGGCGGAGAGGGAGTTGGTCGGCGACATCCTGGCGGCGCGGCATGACCTGATCGCGCTAGCGGAACGGCACGGGATGTCGGTGGCGGAGCTGGCCGACTGGATCGGGAAAACGGAGCACCGGCGGGTGATCCGCGGGCTGTGCGAGATCGCGGACGCGCAGGCGCAGGTGCTGCTCTGCCGGTACCGGCAGATGGCGGTGGCGCAGCTGGCCAAGCTGGCGACGCAGGAGGGGGAGGCCGGCGTGAGCGCGGCGGCGCTGGAGGTGACGCGGCGTGCGTGCATGGACATGCTGAAGATCGATCTGAGGCGAGGGGATTTGCCGGCGGGGGAGGGGTCGGGCGACGCACCGGACGGGGCGTCGCTGCGTGACATGTTGTATGGGCGCGGGGCGAAACCGGGCGGCGGTGAAGGGGGGCCGGCATGAAGAACAGGAAAAAAACATCGTTGAGCGCGTGGCGTGAGTTGGAGGCGCTGCGGCCGACCACGGCGGAGGAGCTGCACACGTTCCTGCGGGTGTTCCTCGGGTTGGACGTGCCGCGCGGGACGGTGGCGGAGGGGAGCTGCGCGCCGTTTGAGTATCTGGTGCACGCGTTTTTCGAGGGGCGGGGAGGGGAAGAGAAGAAGGACGCTAAGCCGCGAGCGGCGGGGGAGGAGGAGAGTGGGGATTGCGTGGTGTGGGCGAACCGGGGCGGGGGCAAGACGCACCTGGGGGCGGCGGCGACGCTGCTGGATTTGCTGTTCAAGCCGGGGATTCAGGTGCGGATCCTCGGCGGGAGCATGGAGCAGTCGTCGCGGATGTATGCGCACCTGCGGCGGATGGTGGAGCGTGAGGGGCTCAGGCGGCTGCTGGCGGGGGACCCGACGCAGCGGCGCATCGAGCTGAGCAACGGTAGTGTGGCCGAGGTGCTGGCGCAATCGCAGCGTTCGGTGCGTGGCACGCGGGTTCACAAGCTGCGGTGCGACGAGGTAGAGGAGTTTGACGAGGAGGTGTGGCGGGCGGCGCAGATGGTGACGGGGTCGGGGGAGTGCGGCGGGGTGCGGGTGCGCGGGTCGGTGGAGGTGTTATCGACGATGCACCGGCCGTTCGGGTTGATGAGCCGGCTGGTGGCGCGGCCGGGGGCGAAGGTGTTCCGGTGGTGCGCGTTGGACGTGATCCAGCGCTGCCCGCCGGAGCGTGCGTGCGATGAGTGCGACTTGTGGGAGGATTGCGGCGGGCGTGCCAAGACCGCCGACGGGTTCGTGCCGGTGGAGGACCTGGTGGCGGCGCGGAACCGGTCGAGCGAGGAGGCGTGGGAGAGCGAGATGATGTGCCGCCGGCCGCGGGTGGACGCGAGCGTGTACCCGACGTTCCGGGTGGAGCGGCACGTGAAGAGCGGAGACGCTAAGCCGCGAGAGGCGGGAGAAGAGGTGATCGCGGGGATGGATTTCGGGATGCGGAGCCCGCTGGTGATGTTGTGGGCGGTGGTGCGCGGGGGCGGGGCGGTGGAGGAACGGGTGGTGGAGGTGATCGGGGAGTATGTTGAATCGGGCGTGACGCTGGGGGAGCACCTGGCGAAGGTGGAGTCGCTGGGCCACCCGAGGCCGGCGTGGATCGGCGTCGATCCGGCGGGCAACCAGCGCAACGCGCAGACGGGGATGTCGGACGTGCAGGTGCTGCGTCGGGGCGGGTACGCGGTGCGGGTCCGGCCGGCCTCGATAAGGGAGGGGGTGGATCGCGTCCGCCGGCGGCTGGACCACGGCCTGCTCGTCATCGGCGAGCGCTGCCCGCGCTTGATCGAGGCGTTGACGACGTACCACTTCGACCTCAGGCGGCGGGAGCGCGAGGAGCCGGTGAAGGACGGGCCGGATCACCTCTGCGACGCGCTGCGGTACATGATCGTGAGCCTGGATCGTGGTGTGAGCCGGGCGGAGAGCCGGGGGTATCTGTAGCGGCGGCCGGGCCGGGAAATCAGGGCCGCTTGTGGAAGAATTGTGCAAGATTTTGGCCGGATCGGGCGTTCATCCACGGAGGGACGGCCGAGAATCAAGAATCACATGTAAAGGTTGCATTGCCTGATTATGTGGGATAGACTTCGTCTGTCGATTGGAGCTACGGCTCCGTATAACCTTGCCCCCGGAAGCCCGTGCCATCCCCTTGTGGGGTGGCGCGGGTTTTTTTGTTTTTGCGGACGAGCCGCGACCGTGAGAGAGCGGTCTGTGATGGGGTGATTCCCGGAGAAGACCGCTCTCTCACGGTCGCGGCTCGTCCGGGGCGGAGGCGCTCAGGCGGGGTCGATGAAATCGACGCGGCCCACGTCGGGGACGAGGCCGAGCTTCGCCGCCTCGGAGAGAAGCTTGTTCACCGCGTTACGGCCGGTCGGGCCGTAGTCGAGCGTCCATTTGTTGACGTACATCCCGACGAAGCGGTCGGCCAGGTCCTTGCCCATGTCGCGTGCGTAGTTGAGGGCGAAGGCGACCGATTCGTCGCGGTGGCCCAGCGCATATTCGATGGAGTCGAGCAGCACGCGGCAGACGCGGCCCAGCGCGTCGGGGCCGGCCGGGCCGTTCACGAGGTCGCGTCGGATCGCGTTGCCGCCCAGCGGCAGGGGCAGGCCGCGCGTCTGCGTCCACCACTTGCCCAGGTCCACCACGCACTCGAGGCCGGACTTCTCAAAGGTCAACTGCCCCTCGTGGATGATCAGCCCCGCATCGAACTCGCCGCTGGCGACCGACTGGATGATCTGGTCGAACATCACGAACTTGTAGTTGGGGACGCGCTGGCCCAGGAGCAGCGAGAGGGCGAGGAAGGCGGTGGTCCGCTCGCCGGGGATGGCGATGCGCACGCGCGACAGGTCCTCGGGCTTCAATTTCGAGCCGCGTTTGGCGACGATCATCGGGCCGTAGTTGTCGCCCATCGACGAGCCGCAGCTCGTCAGCGCGTAGCGGTCGGCGACGTAGGGGTACTGGTGGATGGAGATGGCGGTGATCTCCAACTCGCCGCGGATGGAGCGCTCGTTGAGCGACTGGATGTCTTCGAGGACGTGGACGAACTCGAAGGGACCGGTGTCGATGCGTGGGGTGTAGGCCCGGCGCTCGGCGCCCGCCCCGACGGCGAAGTTCGCCAGCGGGTACCACATGAAGGCGTCGTCCGGGTCGGGGGAGTGGCCCAGGCGGAGGGTGATCTTGGAACCGGGGACGGCACGGGTGGGGGGGGCGGCGGTCATGCGGGGATCGTAGCGGAGGCGCGGCGGCGTGTCATGGGCGGCGCATCTCTGGTGGGGCAGGCGTCCCGCCTGTCTCTTTTTTTGCTTTGAATTTGGAATCCGGCCTGGGAAGGCCGGCGGCAGGCGGGACGCCTGCCCCACCAGAGGTGAACGTCAGCGGATGTACACCGACCTGCGGACGATCTCGGTGAGGAGGCGTTCCTCGAGGTAGGGGTCGCGGCCGGTGGGGAACCAGTAGGAGGGTGGGATGCCGCGGGCGACGAGCTCGCCGGGCGGGCCGTGGAGGTTGCTCACCATGCCCGAGCCGCGGGTGGTGCCGTTGAGGCGGCGGGTGGTGGATTGGAACTGCTCGATCTGCACCTCGACGGTGAGCAGGTAGGTGCCCACGCCGTCGGGCTGTGTCGCGGCGGCGGCCGGCTGGGTGGCGGGGGAATCGGGGCCGGGGGCGACCGTCACGAGTTTCTCGGGCAGCCGGCCGGAGGGGAGATCGACGGAGGGCACGGCGGGGCCGGGCTCGGCGACGGGCTCGATGCTCACGCGCACCACGCGGCGCGTCTTGTTCATCGTGGAGCTCATCGCCTGGTAGAGCGTGGTGTTCGAGTGCTTCCAGGGTTCAATGACGGCGGGGGAGACCTGCGGGGGCGTGCTGATCTCGCCGAAGCGGTGGTCGCGGCGCTCGATGGTGAAGCCGTATTCACGGAGCACGGCCTCGGAGGCGAGGAACATGCGAGTGTATTCCGCGCGGTCGATCTCGACGGGGTTGTGCAGGTTCGGCGCCGCCGAGCAGCCGGCGAGCGTGACGCCCAGGCAGGAGAGCAGAAGGAGGATGGCGGCGCGGGTCATGCGGGGCAGTCTAGCATCACGGTGGTTTTTCCGCCCCATAGCCCCCGGCTCCGCCGGGGGGTTCCGCGCGCGATCACCGTCAAACGCAAACGCGCCGCGGGTGTGTTGATCCAACGAAGAACCCCCCGGCGGACAGCATTATTCATCGAGCAACCGATTGCGTGGCGCAAGTACTTACGTCTGCAGAATTCACGGCTGCACTGCTAATCCTCTCCCCATTTGGCGCAATCAACGATAAAACACGAGTAGTTCCTAAGGAATGAATAATGCTGGGAGCCGGGGGCTATGGGAAGAGACTCACCGCGCCTCGGTCAGCGCCGGGGCGGGGAGGCCCAGGAAGTTGGCGAGCAGACGCGGGCCCTCGATTGTCAGGAAGCTCTCGGGGTGGAACTGCACGCCCTCCATCGGCGCGGGGCCGAAGACGCCGGGTTTGGCGCGGAGGGCCATGATCTCTTTCTCGTCGGTCCAGGCGGAGACCTCGAAGCGTGCGTGGTCGAAGCTGTCGGGGCGGATGACGAGGCTGTGGTAGCGGGTGGCGGTGAAGGGGTTGCTCACGCCGCGGAAGAGGGTCTTGCCGTCGTGGTGGATGGGGGAGGTCTTGCCGTGCATGAGGCGGTAGTTGCGGACGACCTTCATGCCGAAGGTGTGGCCCATGCACTGGTGGCCCAGGCAGACGCCCAGGAGTGGGGTCTTGCCGGCGAAGGCTTTGATGATGTCGTTGGAGACGCCCGCCTCGTTGGGCGAGCAGGGGCCGGGCGAGACGATGACGTGGTCGGGCTTCATGCCCACGGCCTCGGCGGCGGTGATCTTGTCGTTGCGGACCACGCGCAGGTCGAGCGATGGGTCCATCTCGCCGATGCGCTGCACGAGGTTGTAGGTGAAGCTGTCGTAGTTGTCGATGAGGAGGATCATGGTATGTGGGAGTGGTGAGGGAGATGGGATAAAGAGAAGACGCTAAGCCGCGAGCGGCGTAAGAGGGTCAGGGTTCGGGTTTGGGTTCCGCAGGCGCTGGCGCGGGCTTGGGGGCCTCGGCGGGGGGCTTTTGGACGGGCTCGACGCTGCTGAGGGCGCCGTCCTTGTACTGGAGGCGGTAGCTCTTGCCGTTGGAGTCGGTGAAGGAGGTCTGGCCGGTGTAGTTCTTGGGGAGGTTGAGCGTGTTGCCGCTGGGGGAGGCGACCTTCACGCTGTCGGACTTGTCATCGGGGAAGAGGTTGCCGATGCCGTCGCCCACGGCCTTGAAGGGGGCGAGCAGGTCCCAGTCGTCGTTTTGTTTGCGTTCGGGCGGCTTGTCGAAGCGGGTGGCGACGGGTGTGATCGGCGACGGGCTGCCGAACGAGGTGCGCGTGGTCCGCTTCGTCTCGACGCAGCCGGCCAGCGCGATGGCGAGCAGGGGGAGGGCGAGGATGGATCGGGGCCGGGGCATGGGTTCATTATGGTAGCAGGGTGGGGAGGGGGTACGCGGCATTCCGTCCCATAGCCCCCGGCGGACAGCATTATTCATCATGTGCGGCATCCTTAGGAACTACTCGTGTTTTATCGTTGATTGCGCCAAATGGGGAGAGGATTAGCAGTGCAGCCGTGAATTCTGCAGACGTAAGTACTTGCGCCACGCAATCGGTTGCTCGATGATCCAGTGAGGCCTGCACTTTTTCGTCGGCGCGGGCGGCGGTCTCGATGGCGAGGTTGTCGGCGTCGGACGGCACCGTCACCCGGCCGCGCAGCTTGCCGTTGATCTGCACGGGGTACTCGACCGTCTCCTCGACCAGCATCTGCGGGTCGAACGACGGCCAACGCTCGCGCGCGAGCGTGTCGGCGTGGCCGAGCTTCGACCACAACTCCTCCGCCATGTGCGGGGCGAGCGGGGCGAGCATCAGCACGAACGGCTCGGCGACGGCGATCGGCAACGCCTTGTCCTTCGCCTCCGGCGGGTACTGTTTGAGCAATTCGTTGTTCATCTCGATCAGCGCCGCGATGGCGACGTTGAACGAGAGGGCCTCCATCGCGTCGGTCACGCGCTTGATGGTCTTGTGCAGCAGGCGGGTGACCTCCGGCGAGGGGGCGGCGTCGGCGACGCGCGGGTTGCCGGTGGTTTCGTCGATGAAGAGCCGCCAGACGCGTTGCAGGAACCGGTGCACGCCGATGATGTCGCGGGTGTTCCACACCTTCGATTGGTCGAGCGGGCCCAGGTACATCTCGTAGAGGCGCAGCGTGTCGCAGCCGTATTGGTCGCACACCTCGTCGGGTGCGACGGAGTTCTTGAGCGACTTGCCCATCTTGCCGAACTCTTGTTTGACCTCTTCGCCGTTGTGGTAGTGCTTGCCGCCGCGCTCCTGGATTTCCTCGGCGGGGAGGTAAACGCCGCGCGCGTCGGTGTAGGCGTGGGCCTGGATGTAGCCCTGGTTGAACAGCCGGCCGAACGGCTCGGGCGTGGAGACGTGGCCCAGGTCGAAGAGCACCTTGTGCCAGAAGCGGGCGTAGAGCAGGTGGAGCACCGCGTGCTCCGCGCCGCCGACGTAAAGATCGATCCCGCCCTTCATCCAGTAGCGCTCGGCCTCCGCGGAGACGAAGCGCTTGCCGTTCTTCGGGTCGATGAAGCGCAGGTAGTACCAGCACGACCCGGCCCACTGGGGCATGGTGTTCAGCTCACGGGCGTAGCGTGTGCCGCTGCGCGTGACGTATTTCCACGCATCGGGCGCGCGGGCCAGCGGCGGCTGCGGCGGGGCGGCGGGGTCGTCGCTGGCGGTGGGGGAGAAGTCCGCCATCTCGGGCAGGCGCACGGGCAGCTCGCTCTCGTCCAGCGCGACGACCCGGCCGTCCGGCGCGTGCAGGACCGGGAACGGCTCGCCCCAGTAGCGCTGCCGGCTGAAGAGCCAGTCGCGCAGCTTGTACTGCACCATGCCCCGGCCCAGGCCGTTCTCCTCCAGCCAGCGCGTGATCAGCGCCTTGGCCTCGGCGGTCGGCCTGCCGTCGAGGGAGATGGATTCGTTGGCGGAATCGACCGCGACGCCCTCCTGGCAGAAGGCGGCGACGGTGATGTCGATCTCTTTGCCGTCGGCGGGGGCGACGACCTGGCGGATGGGCAGGTGGAACTGCTTGGCGAAGGCCCAGTCGCGCTCGTCGTGCGCGGGCACGGCCATGATCGCGCCGGTGCCGTAGCCCGTCATCACGTAGTCGGCGATCCAGACCGGGATGCGCTCGTTGTTGACCGGGTTGAGGGCGTAGCCGCCGGTGAAGACGCCGGTCTTCTGGCCCGAGGCGGCCTCGGCCTGGCGCTGGGCGTCGCTCTTGGCGGCGGTCTGCCTGCGGTACTCCTCCACCGCCGGCCACTGCGCGCCGCTGGTGAGCGACTCGACCATCGGGTGCTCGGGGGCGAGCACCATGTAGGTTGCGCCGAAGAGCGTGTCGGGCCGGGTGGTGAAGACGCTGATCGTCTCGCTGCCGTCGCCCGCCTCGCCGACGTCAACGCTGTCGCCCCGGGGCCTGGCGCCGTCGCTGAAGGCGACGTCGAACTCGACGCGCGCGCCGGTGCTGCGGCCGATCCAGTTGCGCTGCATCAGCTTGATCGCCTCGGGCCAGTCCACCATGCTCAGGTCGCTCTCGAGGCGGTCCGCCAGGGCGGTGATGCGGAGCATCCACTGCTTGAGGGGGCGTTTGAAGACGGGGTGGTTGCCGCGCTCGGACTTGCCGTCGTTGGTCACTTCTTCGTTGGCCAGCACGGTGCCCAGGGCGGGGCACCAGTTGACGTTGACCTCCGCGAGGTAGGCCAGGCGCACCTCGTCGAGCAGGTTGAGGCGGGCCTCCTGGGTCAGCTCGCCCCAGGTGCGCGTGCCGATGGGCTGGCCTGTCAGCGCGGTCAGGTCCCGGCCCGCGCCGGCGTACACCAGCTCGCCGTCGGCGTCGATGAGGTACTGCTCGCTCTCGAGGCCGCGGATCAGCTCGGCGATGGGGCGGGCCTGTTTTTTCGACGGGTCGAACCAGGCGTTGTGGAGCTGGAGGAAAATCCACTGCGTCCAGCGGTAGTACTCCTCGTCGGTGGTCGCCAGCGCGCGGTCCCAGTCGTAGGAGAGCCCCAGCCGTTTGAGCTGGCGGGTCATGTTGGCGATGTTCTTCTCGGTGGTGATGCGCGGGTGGACGCCGTGCTCGACGGCGAACTGCTCGGCGGGCAGGCCGAAGGCGTCGTAGCCCATGGGGTGGAGCACGTTGAAGCCGCGCGTGCGCTTGTAGCGGGCGATGATGTCGGTGGCGATGTAGCCCAGCGGGTGGCCGACGTGCAGCCCCACGCCCGAGGGGTAGGGGAACATGTCCAGGACGTAGTACTTGGGCGCGTTGGGGTCGAAGCCCGGGTCGCCGGGGTTGAGCGTGCGGAACGTGCCGAGCTGCGCCCAGCGCTCCTGCCAGCGCTTCTCGATGGCGGTGAAGTCGTATTGCATATCGGCATGAGGATACGGGATCGCCGCCGGGCGGGACAAACGCGCGGGGAAGGGATTGTGTGGAATGGGTGGGGCAGGCGTCCCGCCTGCCGCCAGCCTTCCGAGGCCGGGTCTGAATTTCGCAGAAAGAGAAGAGACAGGCGGGACGCCTGCCCCACCGGATTACTTCTTCGCCCCGCCGTTCCCGTTGACGGCGGGCAGGTTCCGCAGGCGCTCGAGCATCGGCAGCAGCGACTCGGCGATCACCTGGTCCCAACCCATGCGGGCGACGAGCGCCTGGCCGGCGTGCAGGAGCTTGTGCTGGCGCTCCTCGTCCCAGGGCAAACGGTCCATGATCTGGTCGGCGACGCCGCGCGCGACGGCTTCTTCGATCGCGTTGCGGTCCTCTCGCGTCATTTTCTTGAGCTCTTCGATCGTGCGCGGGCGGTCCAGGCGGGTGAAGTCGGCGACGATGACGTTGTGCGACCCGTGGCCGTGCGTCACGTGGTTGACGAAGCCCTGGCAGCCGCAGACGTTGGAGATGACGCAGAGCGCGCCGGAGCCCAGCGGCTCGAGCGGGCTGATGCCGAAGGGCTCGTAGGTCGCCATGCCGAACTCGACGTCGGTGGCGCGGCGGAGGTCGGCGAAGTCCATTTTCTCGGGCAGCCGTTTGCCGATGCGGGATCGCGACCAGCCGAACTGATTCACGAGGACGATCTGCACCGCCTCGTGGTCGGCGTTGAACAGCTCGGCGTCGTTGTGGATGTCGCTCTCGGGGCCGACCAGGTCGGGGTAGCCGGGCTTGTGGACCCGCGGCCAGCCGTAGTGCTCCTCCATGGCGGCGACGTCCTGCGGCCGCCGCGCCCCGCCGCCGCTGGTGAGGATGTAGAGGATGCCGGTCTTGCCCTGTGCGGAGAGGCGTTCATCCAGCGCGTGGCAGACCTTCATGTCGCGCCAGAGCCCCTTGCTGATGACGGGGCGGGTGACGTGCGTCATGAGCACGTCGGGGCAGTAGCCGACCAGCGCCTGGGAATAATCGAGGAGCATCTTGCGGCTGGCGTTTTTCTGCGCGGGTGTGACCTTCATCGCGGGGACGCCGTTGTAGACCAGGTCGATGGGGTGGTCGTCGAACTTGCTGTTGAGGAATTGCAACTCGTCGCGGGTGCGGTCGCCGACGGCGATGACGCCGTCGCACAGGTGCGACCGGCCGACCAGGGCGTGGCGGAAGAGGGCGTCCATGGAGCCGAAGACGTCCTCGACGTAGAGCCCGTCGTCCATCGCCTGGTCGAGGACGTTGTAGAACATGGTGTCGTGGCCGGGGTGGTCCTCGACGATGCGGCGGGCGGTGGCGCACTCGTGGGCGTGGAAGACGGTGTGGAACTTTTTCTGGCCGTCGAGGATGGCCTTGAGCGCCGCGGGCATGCCCATGAACTCGTGGCTGAAGAGCACGCAGGGGAGCTCGTCGTCGTTGAGCATGGCGGAAAGGGCGTAGAAGGCGGGCTCGGCGAGGCGGACGTATTCCTCGTAGTCCCAGTTTTTTTCGTAGCGGCCGCTGTCCAGGCCGAACGTCTCCCAGAGGCGGAGCTTGAAGACGTTGAGCCGGTCGGGGTTGACGCGGAAGACGTCGATGAGGAGGACCTCGGACTCGCCGGACCTGCCCTCGCCGCCGCCGTCGTAGTGGCGCGTGCCGTAAACGATGGCGACGTTGAACGCCCACTCGATGGGCTTGAACTTGCCGGAGAACCCGCCGCGGTCGATGTTGTCGATCGAGCTGTAGAGGACCTTGCCGTGGTCGCCCAGGCGGTGCTCCGGGTCGGTGGACATGTGCGTGGCGGTGGGGCCGACGAGGATGGAACGGCCGACGTGTTTTTGATACACGGGGCTGATCATCAGGCCCTCGAGCACGGTGCCGATGCCGCCGAGTTGCTCGACGGCCTCGTGCGTGACGTGGGCGAAGGTGAGCGGCTTGCGGTCGGGTTTGGGGGGCATGTGCTTTTCCCATAGCCCCCGGCTCGGCCGGGGGGTTCTTGGGCGATCTACGAACTCCGCACATGCGCCGCGAGACGGTGATCCAACGCGGAACCCCCCGGCGGACAGCATTATTCATCGAGCAACCGATTGCGTGGCGCAAGTACTTACGTCTGCAGAATTCACGGCTGCACTGCTAATCCTCTCCCCATTTGGCGCAATCAACGATAAAACACGAGTAGTTCCTAAGGACACGGCCTTGGCGGGCCCGCCGCTGCCGCGCGGCATGGCGATCACGCCCGTGCGCGCCAGCTCCACGATCCCGTAGGGCTGGATCAGCTCCATGAACGCCTCGAGCTTTTCCTCGCTGCCCGAGAGCTCGATCATCAGTTTGTCGGGGCTGACGTCCACGACCTTGGCGCGGAACAGGTTGGCCAGGGTGATGATCTCCTCGCGCTTGTCCGACGCGCCGGCGGCGGTGGCGGTGGAGACGGCCACGAGCATCAGGTCGCGCTCCACGAACGCCACGTCGGTGTAGTCCACGACCTTGACGACCGGGACGAGCTTCTGGAGCTGCTTGCGGACCTGCTCGAGGACGGCGTTGTCGCCGTACACGGTGATGGTCATGCGGGAGAACTCGGGGTTCTCGGTCCGGCCGACCACGAGGGAGTCGATGTTGAAGCCGCGGGCCGCGAACATGCCGGCGACCTGGGCGAGCACGCCCGGTTCGTTCGTGACCAGCGCGGCGATCACGTGCCGCATCAGTGGGGTTTGGGTGTCGGTCATAAGGGCAACATCATAGCGGGCATTTTTGTTAGCCGTCGGGCTCGCCCGACGTTTTGTACGAACGGTAAGGGGGTACGCCCGTTGACCGAAAGAATCGCCGGGTGAACCCGGCGGCTAACGCGCCACCGTGAATTTCGCCGATTTCCCCGCCGCGATCGTCCGCGGCTTGGCGAGCATCAACTCGCCCACGCCGGCGATCTCGACGCGGCGGAGCGTGACCGTGCCGTGCTGCACGTTCAGTTCGACGGCGATGCCCGTGCGTGAGGGAACCAGTTTCACTATTCCCCACGCCGAGCCGTTGGACCAGAACCAGCGCGTCGCCTTTTTCACCGAGCGGAAGCGGATCGACTGCTCGACGCCGGAGAAGGCGAAGCCGGTGAGGGCGAGCAGGGCGGTCCAGCTCGCCATGGCGCGGGCGTAGTGGTGGCCGCACTCGGCCTCGTTGAAGGGGCTGCGCTTCAGGCCGTCGTAGCGAGCGCGGATGGCGTTGATGCAGGTCAGGCCCTCGCGTTCGAGGCCCTCGTAGATCATGCCGGCGGCGGCGGTGTACTCGAAGCCGGTCATCACCTCGTTGTAGTAGGGGAACGGCTGTTTGGGGCGGCGGCCCAGCGGGTAGGTCGCCATGAGCAGGGCGGATTCGTCGCCGAGGACGAAGGAGCGCAGGTGGTTGAAGTGGTCGGTGAAGTCGCGTTTGAAGTTGAAGCGCATGATGCTGGCGTGGGTCTTGCGGGAGTGCTCGGGGTCGATGACGTACCCCAGGCCGACCGCGTGGGCCATGTACTGGCCGACGAGCTGATCGACGAGGCAGCCCGCGCCGAGCTGGAAGAGCGGGTCGCTCATGTCGGGGGAGCCCATGCCGATGCGGAGGCCCTTGGCGATCTTCGTTTCGTCGGTGATGGGGCGGACGTGGTGCTCGTAGTAGTCGCCGTTGAAGAGGTTGGCGTCGGTCCACGCCCGGCCTGTCTCGAAGAGGGCGCGGCAGCGGTCGGCGAAGGCGTCGTCATCGGCGTGGCGGGCCATCTCCTCGCAGGCGCGGAGGGCGGCGAGGTACCAGACCTGCATCTGCGGGTTGGGGCCGAAGTACTCGACGTCCATGGTGTTGTGCTGGCAGCCCTCCATGACGCCGTCGCGGTCGCCGTCCCAGCCGCCGTCGGCCCAGCAGAACTCGATCGCCCGCCGCGCCGCGGGCCAGATCGCGCGCAGCCATTTGTCGTCGCCGCACAGACGCCAGTCGCGGTAGAGCCGCACCAGCGTGCCCATCTGCCCGTCGGCGGCGGCGTGCTTCCACTCCTGCGCCCGGGCGATGGGCAGGTTCACGCGGAAGCACATCAGCCCCTCCGGGGTGGTGGCGTGGAGGAACTCGACCCCGCGCTGGCTCCGCGCCACCTCGCCGAAGAGGAAGCCTACTGCGTTCTCGTAGTTCCAGACGTGCGTGCAGGAGCCGTGGCAGCAGCCGGCGTAGTCGAAGCAGCCCTCCCAGCCGAAGACGTGGCCGTCCGCGGTGCGGAAGGTCGTCTGCGTGCGCAGCGTGCTGACGTTGCAGAGCGCGGCCTCCTTCACGGCGTGGGGCAGGTCGGCGTCGCAGAAGGCGTTGACGAAGCCGAGCGTGCGCTCTTCGAGGTTGCGGAGGCGCGGCGTGATGCGCGTCGCGGCGTCCCACGCATCCTTATAGAGGGTGGTGTAGTGGTTGCCGATCCAATTGGGGTCCATCGGCTGGGCGGGGTCGCAGGTGCCGCCCGGGCCGCAGCAGGGGCCGGCGGGGGTGGCGCTGTTTTCCGCGGCGACGGTGAGGGGCACCGCCTTCTCGGGCGGCGCGGGCGTCCACGTGACACGGTTGGGGAAGTGCCAGGTGATGAGGAACGTGACCTCGCGCGTGGCGCGCGGCGGGAGGCGGAGCGAGACGGCCAATGAACCGATCGGCCCGGGCTGGTCTTCCAGGGCGCGTTCGTCGAGCTTGCCGTCGTCGGTCAGGTCGTCCCAGAAGTCGAGGAGGGTGTCGCCCCAGCCGAGCTTGGCCCAGGAGGTGCGGTGGGTGATGCCGGATTTGGCGGTGGTGCTCAGCGCCATGGTGCCGAAGCCGGGGGCGTCGGGCTTGGTCTGGGTGCCGGACATGAAGAGGCCTGTGAGCGGTCCCTCGCGGCGCAGCTCGGTGCGGTTGCCGGCCATGACCTTGGCGAAGTTGCGTGCGCCGGCCCAGGCAAGCTCGTAGTTGCTGCCGTCGGCGCCGACGAAGTTCTGCATGCTGCCGCAGACGGTGGCGTCCACGGATTTCGAGGTGCGGTTGGTGAGCACGACGCGGTACACGAAGAGGGGCAGGCTGCTGGCCTCGACGTCGCCTGGGACGAGGGGGTTGAAGGCCTCGATGCGTGCTTCCAGCGGGAAGGCGGGGTCGGTGAGCAGGACCTGTCCGAAGGGGTAGGCGGCGGCGAAGGAGCAGTTGGGGAAGCGGGGCAGGCCGTGGTTGGGGACGGTCGAGCCGTGGGAGGCCTCGTAGTCCGCGCCGTCGATGGGGCCCAGAAGAGCGCGGGCCGCGGGCTTGCCGCCGGCGGCCTTGGCGCGAACGGCGAAGAAGGTGTTCGCGGGGTTGAACCCCTTGGCGGGGCGGTTGACGATCTCCCAGTCGCGCAGGTCGCCCACGCCGCCCAGTGAGATGGTGCCCGTGCCGATGCCGCCGGTGGGGAGCGCGATACGGCGGAGGTGCCTGCGGTCGTAGGTGGTGAGTACGGGCCAGTGCGGGTTGGGTTTCATGGGGGTCTCAAGATGATGGGGTGACAAAGCCTGCTTATGGTGTACGGTTGGTTGCCCGTTAGCAAGAGGGCGAGTAGTGTTGTGGTAAGTGTTCTTTTCCGGGACCGCTTCAATTACAGGGCGTGCATGAGACGTGGAATGCGTTTGACGGCATGGCTTGCGACGGCACTGGTCGCGGGATTGACCTGTGTGTCACGGGCGCAGCCGGCCACGACCGCACCCGCCACGCCCGCCGCGCCGCTCTCGGCGCCGGGTGTCCCGCTGACCGGCCCCGGCGCGCCCTCGGGCAGCGGCGGCTCGGGCGGCGCAGGCGTGGTGGAACCCACTCTCGACGCGGCGGTCCGCAGGCTCATCCTCGAAGCGCAGGAATTGTTGCAGGTCGAAAAAGCGATCGAGCACCCGCCGGTCTTCTCGCGCCCGCACCCCATCCTCAAGCCGTTCGGCCCGGCCTCCGCCGTCCCCGCGCTCATGGCGATGCAGGGCAGGCTCACCGACAAACCGGTGCTCGACACCTACGTGCGCTGGCACCTCATGGAGGTTTACAAGCAGGCCTACCCCGCCGCCCGCCGCGACAAGGGGTCCATCCTCCTCGACCTCTACAACCACGTCACCGAGCCCGAGCCGCTCAACATCCCCGTCAAGGTCGAGTACGTTTACGTCCCCGACGACCTCTGGCAGCTCTACCGCAGCCTCATATCCTGGCCCGGCCCCGGCACCCCCTCCGTCGTCGTCGGCTACCCGCCGTTCCAGCGCGTCATCACCGGCCCCGCCGCCCTCGCGCAGATGCCCCCCGAGCAGGTCACCGCCTACCGCGCCGCCGTCGAGCGCGCCAACAAGCAGTGGGAGATCAACAAGAAAAAGGCCGCGGAGATCTTCCCCAAGCTCAAGCGCATCGACTACCCCGAGAACGTCGCCTTCAACCGCCGCCTCTACCAGGCCGGCCAGCGCCTCCAGACCCTCCACTACATCACGCGGTCTTACCGCTCCGAGCTGATCTACGAGATGCTCAAGACCGGCGACCCCAAGATGCTCAACATGGTCGGCGACGCAATCGCCAAGCACCTCGAAAAAGGCTCCCTCATCGGCTTCGACATGATGGCGTATGTTTACCTGGCGGCCTTCGACGGCGTGCTGGAGCTCTACTCGCCCCAGGACCTGCGCACGTTCGCCAACGGCATGGAGCTGATCGGCCGCCGCTTCGAGGGCTACCGCAGCTACAGCGGGCACACCCGCAACTTCGCCGACTACGCCTTCACCCTCATCGTCTCGCTCCGAGCCGGTGATCACCTCATCGTCGATCAGGCGTACAACGCCGAGCTGAACGAGACACCCACGCCCCCGGGCAATAAGTAAGGTGACGGAAATCTTCAGCGAGAGCTTCGCGGCCCCCGGCCTGCCCGCGGGCTGGTACACGGACACGCCCTTCCCCAAATACACCGCGGGTGGGTGGGACTGCCGCGGGTGGGACGGTGTCGTCACGCCGTTCCCGCACGATGCGTGGCGCAGCCTCCGTGTCGAGGTTGACCTTGGCGACATCGGCCCGAACGCCTCCGCGTTTTGCGGGACGGACAGCCGTACCTCTCTTTATGTTTCACTGAGCAGCGATCCCGCGACCCGCCATCAGGCGGGCGATGGGGGGCTGGTCATCACGCAAGGGGCGACGAGGGCCCCGGTTGAGGATGGGGTCGCCAGGCTCGTGTTCGAGTGGACGGCACAGAGGATGCGGGCGAGCGTCAACGGCGTGGAGGTTCTCACGTCGCCGAACATGCGGGGCTCGGCGCGGGCCGGCGGGCTGCAACTCGGCTTCCGCGGGTGCGTGGTGCGCCGCATCGCGGCGTACGGCGAACCCGAGGACAAAATCTCCCCGCCGCAGCGCGCCATCCGCCCGGGCTTTCCGCTCGAAGTCACGGTTGATTTCAACGACGACCTCATGCCCTGTGCGTGGACGCACAAAACATTCGACGCGCTCTTCGTGGAATTGAAGTCGTGGGGGACGAAACGCGTTTCGTGGATCGACCTGGGCCGGGCGGCGGACGGGTATTTTGATTTCGCGCCCTACGGCATCGACAAGACCGGGCTGGAGACCCTCCGCAACGTCGGCGATATTTTTGCGACGGCGGTGAAACACGCGCACGGCCACGGCATCGAGCTGATCGGCATCATCAAGCCGTATGACATGGCGATCCAGGGGATCAGTTGGCCGCCCTTGTCGCACGAGGGCAGGACGCGCGGCCGTATCCACCGCATCGGCACGAGCACCGGCTGGTCCACGCGCATGGCGGCGGAGAACCAGCACCTCATCATGGCCCGCAAGCCCTCGGCCTGCGGCCCCGCGAAATATGCGGCGTGGACCCGAATCGACCTCGTCAAGGACGACGACGCGCGAGCGGCGATCTCACCCGACGATATCTCGCTCATCGTCTCGGACGACAACCAGACCTTCCGCCCCTACGCCGGCCCGGTGACGCGGCGTGAAACCGTCGAGGAATACCCGGTTTACCGCTGCACCCCCAGCGGCCCGGCGCCCACCGGCGTGAAACGCCGCTCGCGCGTGTTCCGCTTCGAGGGGCTTGAACTCCGCGAGCCGTTTGTCGCGATGCAGGTGAAGGGAAACGCGCGGTCGTTCTCCAATCGCTTCTGCGACCTGATCCATGTCTTCGGTGAGCAGGGCGAAGAGACGCACCTGACCTACGGCCTGACGCCGCGCCGCGCGGACCACGTGGTGCTCTTTGAGCAATCCCCCGCGAGCGTCGATCCGTCACGCCCGCCCGTCGGACCGCAGGGCGGCTTCGAGTACAACCGTTACCCCGGCTCGCCCAGCGGCTCGCTCACCTGCGGCGGCGATCCGATCAACACGCCGCTGGCGCTCGACCGCGGGTCGGTCTCGTACCTGGCGCTGGCGCGCGGGAAGGACCGCGGGCCGCTCGCGGTGATGTCGCCCTCGTTCCCCGAGACGCGGGCGCTCTGGATGACATGGGTGGCCGCGATGTTCGACGCCGGCGCGGACGGCATCGACATCCGCCCCGGCCACCACCACGCCGATTTCGCGTGGGGCGAGTACGGCTTCGAGGAACCGGTCCGCGCGGAGATGCTCAGACGCACCGGCGTGGACATCTGGCAGACCGATGATTTTGATCACGACCTGTGGCGCCGCGTGCGCGGCGACGGCTGGACGCAATTCATCCGCGAGGCGGCCGCGGTTGTCCGTGCGCGGGGCAAAAAAATCGTCCTGCACATCGACGGCCACTTCGACCACGCGCCCGGCACGGGCGCGGCGATGAACATGGTCTGCGATTGGCGGACCTGGCTCGAAGAGGGGCTGGCCGACCGCGTGACCGGCAAGGCGCTCTGGCCCGGGGCGAGTTTTTCGCGCGAGGTGGTCGCGCTGGCGCATGCGAAGGGTGTCCCGGTTTCATTTACGCCGTACTGCAACAATTTCTTCGAGGACCGGAGCACGATGAACCACAGCGGCGACTCGCCGCGCGGCTGTGAGATTCCCGTGGATCGCCTGATCCGGTGGGGCAGGGAGGCCGGCTACGATGGGTTTACGTTCTACGAGTGCGCCTCCGCCCTCCGCGCCGCGGCGGACGGGTCTGTAAGGCCCCGCCCGGGCGCCGAGCCGTTCGGTGCGATGATGAAACGACACTTCACGGCGTGACACCATGAACGAAACCCAGCGCTACCTCTTCGACCTCCAGGGTTTCCTGCACGTCCCCGGCCTGCTCACGCCCGACGAGACGCGCCGCACGCTCGACGCCACACGCGAACTCGAAGTCCACGCGCTGGCCTGCCACGACCGCTCGCCCAAGTGGAAATCGGTCTGGGGCCCGGAATACTGGCGCAGCGAGCCGCACGGCTATTTCGCCCACGGATCGAATGAGCGCGGCCAGACGCTCATGGTCGAGGACTTCTGGCTCTACCCGGCCGCCTTCGATTTCCTCATCGGCCACCCCGCGACCACCGCGCTGATCGACCCCATCCTCGCCCCCGCCGCGCCCGGCACGACGGCCTACAGCATCAACAACTCCGAGGTCCGCATCCGCTACCCCGGCAACCAGACCGGCATGCACATGGGCTTCCCCGCCAACGGCGCGCCCAAGTATCGCTACGCCTTCCACGAGAACCGCATCACCTGCATGATGGTCCGCATGATCTACTTCCTGCACGACGTCGGCCCGGAGCAGGGTGTGACCTGCTTCGTCCCCGGGTCGCACCTGGCGCACCTGCCGATGCCGGTGGCGGGCTGCCCGGTCGAGCGCGAGCCGGGCGTCGTCGGCATCCCCGTCAAGGCGGGCGACGGCATCCTCTTCACCGAGGCCTGCCGCCACGGCGGGTTCCCCAACAACAGCGAACAGACTCGCTACACCCTCCACGTCGGCTACGGCCCGCCGTTCCTCCCCTCGCAGAACATCAGCACCATGGACGAGCCCCCGCAGGTCACCGACGCGTTGCTCGCCCGGTTGACCGAGACGCAGCGACGGTTGCTCGTGCCGCGACGGCGGGAACGCATCTGAGTGTTTTCAATGGCCCCGCCGGGAGTCGAACCCGGACGACCGTTTCGGGTCAGGGGATTTTAAGTCCCCAGCGTCTGCCAGTTCCGCCACGGGGCCGTGGGTTGTTGACGCGGGATGAGATTTTGTGAGTCTAAGAGGGACCGTCGGGTTCCGCCAAGTTCGGCGTGTTCCCGGCGTCTTCGATTTTGCAAGACCGATCGCCGGGAATCGGCCCGGGCGAGAAGCAAGCGGTAGAGCCGGTCATCTACTTCACGCTCGCCCCGCGGCCGCCTGAGACGGGGACCAGTTCGCAGCGGCTGATGCGGAAGGCCGTCGGAGACTCTCCACGCACGACGCAGAGGCAGAAGGTTCCCCGGCCGGGCCAGTCGAACGCCAGGCACTTGAGCCGTCCCAGGTCGCCGAGCCATTGGAACACCACCACGTCATCGGCGAGCACCCTCACGCCCCCGTGGCGCACCTGGTACGTGATCTTGACGGCCTTGTCCTGCGGGAGGAAATCGCCCGCCTTGTAGGGCCGGGGGTTCTCGCCGGTGTCCACCATTGTGATGCCGCCGCCGATGTTGATCTCGACGGCGGTCTTTCCCGTCACGAGGCGGACGTCGAATGTCCCCGCGCCGCGCAGGCGTTCGATGACGATGACCAGGTCGTACTCCGCCGGCGGGGCATACGGGATTTCCACCACGCCCCCCTCGCTCACCAGGCAGCCGCCGCGCAGCCTCCAGAGCTTTGCCCCGGCGATCTTGTCGCCGACGATGTTGTCGGGCAGGTGAATCATCGGTATCAGGTCGATGGTCGCCGATGTCGTGGAGCGCTCCGCCGCGTCGATCTCCGCCAGCCGCTGATCGACCTTGGCCTTGGATATGCCCGAGAGTTTGGGATCGGCCTTGCGGTACCACTCGCCGGCACGCGCCTGCATCTGGCGTTTGCCCCCGCCGGCGGCGGGCTCCTTCGCGATCAGGTCCCACCACGCATCGCCTACCGCGACCTGCTGGGCCGGGTCCGTCGGCGCGCCCAGGTCTTTTTCCGCGGCGGTCTTGAGCGCCGCATCGGCCCCGCGCGCCAGCAGGGGCAAGCCCTTCTCCCACTCCCCCTTCATGAAGCAATGAAACCTGCCGGCCGTCAGGTTCATGGCCGGATCACTCGGGTCCGCTTGGAGCTTGGCCTGGGCGTTCTTCGCCTCGGCGTAGGCGTGCTGGATCATCGTGACCTCGCGCGCCCGGGCGGTCGCCCGTTGCTGCAGGCCCGCGTCCTTCGAGCTTCCCGCCAGCGAGAGGGCGCGCTGCGCCAGCCGCTGGGCCACGTCGTACTGGTCGTCCACGATCGCTTGGGTGATCAGATCATCCGCGACGGCAAGAACCTCTCTGACCTGTCCGGGGTGCTCGGTGGGCTGGGTGATCGCTCGGGCAACCTTCCCGATGGCGTCGGCCTTCATGGCCAGGGCGTCGATGCGGTAGCTCTCGGCCAACGCGTCGATCGCCCGCAGCGCCACGTCGGCGTCTCCCGCGCCGGCGGCCTGGTCGCGTGCCATGGTCAGCAGCACGAAGCGGACGGCCGGGTCCTCCGGGCTATCGATCGCGGCTTGCAGCAACTGCTTGGCGAGTCCGACCTGTTCGTCCGGAGTCTTGGCTTTATCGATGCCGGCCTTGTAGATGCGGGCCACCGTCCTCTGGGCCTCGCCCACGGCGGCGGCGGCGGGCACCGGCGCCTTCTCCACCGGCGGCTTCGACGACTGGGCGCCGGCGGCGGTCAGCGCGGCGAGGATCGCCATCGCGGCGGCCATCCCGCGAAACGCCGCCTTCGAGTTTCGAAAACGTATTTGCCTCGTTGGCATGCGTGAGCACCTGGTGAGATGGCGTCGTCGGCGGCTCACTACAATGTTGCGTCACAGCCGTGACCCAGGGCGGCCCTGCGTCCGGCTGGAGCAGCCTAACACGGCGATTCCGTGTTTCCAATCGCATCAGTGCTCTTCACCCGGCCCGGTCGTGCGGATACCCGTACCAATAGGATTCGAGCCATGACCAGCAGGAAGCGGCGTAAGGCGGGAACGCCCGCGTGTGTCCATGAACTCAGGATCACCCTCCAGGGCAGCAAGCCGGCGATCTGGCGCCGCGTCGCGGTGGCCAGCGACACGACGCTCGGCGGCCTGCACGAGGTCATCCAGGTTGTCATGGGCTGGACCAATTCTCACCTGCACCAGTTCGTCGTGCGCAACGACCAGCCCAAGCCCACACGGGAGGAGATACGCAAACTGGGCCAGAGCGGACAATGGGAAAAAATCGTTGGCCGCAGGCGTCGTGACCGCACCATCAGCGACCCCGAGTTTAAGTTGGAGGACGCCGAGGATGAGTTCGCGGTCAGGCTCGCGGAACTCGCCCCGAGGGTCGGGAGCGGGTTCGCCTACGAGTATGACTTCGGCGACGGCTGGGCGCATCGGGTCGAGGTGGTCAAGATCGGGCCGCCCGACAAGGGCGTCGAATACCCGATCTGTCTGGCGGGGAAACTGGCCCGCCCCCCCGAGGACTGCGGAGGCGTCTGGAGCTACTACGACCTGCTCGGGGCGATCCGCAACCCCAGGCACGCACGGCACGATGAACGGGTCGAGTGGCTTGGAGATGATTTCGATCCCGATCGGTTTGACCTGGAAGAAGTCAATGCCGTGCTGTCGGACTTGCGGTAAACGACCGGTTCCACAACGGGATCGAGGAAAGAAAAAGGAAGAAAAAAAAGGGGGGGGGCAGGAGCAACGATTTAGTGCAGTTTACGCACCGGCCGGTCCGTGTTGCCGATAAATGGCTCCTGACCCCTTTTCTGCGCTGCTATTCAGGCGGGGTTTGCGACAGAGCAGACGCATTTCAATTCCCAGATGGCCTGCTCGTGGCTTCACGTATATATCGATCAAGGAGCATTTTATTGGATTCAATATGACGCAAGTCTATCGGTGTTGCGCCAAACCAATCTCCATGTTTCAAGATGTGATTCCGCATTGCTGAAATTGAAGACGATTCGCGAATTATATAATTACGATCTCCTTCTTTTATCCAAAGTATTTCCAGGAGACTGGCCGATCCGTGATCGGTGTCCAAAAATCCATGCTTCAGAAGCTCGGTGTCATACCTAAGAAAATACCGCGCAAGCTCTCGACGTACTCGCACATCGGTATCGTAATTCTCCATTGCGAATGCTCGAAGGAAAGGAGGCACTGGTTCCGGAGGAGAAACGATACTCCCCGAGCTTGCTACAAAACGATCGGCATCCATAAAACGCCGCATATCATCCAACTCTTTATCTGCAGAAGCAGCACATGACGCGAGCGTCACCGCGAGGCACAAGACACCTATATATATATATATATCATTAGGCTCCATTCACCAATTCGTCACGGGTGTGATATATGTATTCCCGCGATCATTATTTGTTTTTTTGCCGTCCTTGTATATGTCCCAGCCACCCTCGGCACGCCAAGGATCGCGCGAAGAGAAGAAGAGTAGAAAGGGGATAAGTACATTTATTGCGGGGCCTCCTTCCGCGGCCGGCCGCGGAAGGAGGGTGTTTGTCAGGAAAATAAATGTACTTACCCCCTTTTCTTCCCGAATGTTTACTCGGTCCTAAAACGATGGACCACCGTAGAACCGTCCTTATTCACGTATACTCTCAGCAGGTGCTCCGCTGGCCCGCGAAGTTTGTAATCAAATACACCTGCATAGCGAGAGTCCGATGCCTGGCCTTCGAGTACGAAATCTTCAGGCCTTAGATGTTCGCTCGTACTGTATTTGGCCATCGCAGCTTGCGCCAATCGAGCAGGTCGCGAAGATCGCCAAAAATAGAACCCCGCAACGCTAGCTAAGCCAGTGGCGGCTGCGATCAATACAATAATATTTTTTTTTTTTTGCTTAGAAGAAGAAAAGGGAAGAAGAAAAGGGGATAAGTACATTTATTTCGGGGTCTCCTTCCTCGGCCGGCCGCGTGGGCGGAGGGTGTTGGTCAAGCCCAGCCGCTGCGCGGTTGCCCTTATCCAGGAGGCGGAGCCGAAGGGGCGGCCGCGGCGCAGGCTCGTTCGCAGCGCTTCCAATTCTTCCTCGCTCTCGGGTTGGTTCACCCGCTGGATCCAGTTCCGCGGGGCGTCCACCGGGGAAAGATAAGGGGTCAGGAGCAATAATTTGTTGGCCTGAGCGGCAGCCTCTGGTTCCTGTTCTTTCTTCCTTGGTGCTTTTCCTGGAGACTGGACGGGCGCGCGAGGATATGTATGGGGCGTTGGGTTTGCCGCTTGTGTCGTTGCCGGGGGTGTGGGCGCGTCTTATTGCTTAGCTGCGCCAGCCGCGTTTGCGGTAGGCCTGCTCGACCTCGTCGGCGATCTTTTTGGCGACGCGTTTGGCGTCGCGCTCGATGGTCCCGTGCATCGCTTCGTCGATCGCCGCCACAACCGGCAGCCGGCCCAGTTTCAGTTCCGCTTTGGTCGTCACCGTGGCGCTGGCGACGTTGACCTCGCGGACGTTGAACAGGACGCGCGTGGAGATGCTCGACTGCCCCACGCCGAAGCCGATCAGGTTTCGGCCGGTGCGGTCGCCCTGGTTCACCTCGCAGAAGAAGCCCTTGATCACGCCGGTCTTGAACGTGGTGGGCGGGGCCTGCTCGGTCGCGTAGGTCTTGATGCCTCGCTCGTTGAGCTCGCGGACCAGTTCCTTCTGCAGCGTGGTGGAGACCTCGTGCCCGATGGCGACCTCCTCCTGGGTCAGGGTCTGGTCGTCGAACGCCTGCGCGATGGCGGGGGAGATGCCGCGCATCACCTTGACCTCATCGGGCGTCACGGCAAAGGCGTCCACCATGACGAAATCGGGCTTCTTGACCTGCGTTTCGGCGTAGGGCTGGTTCTTGTCGGTCACCTCGACCGAATCCGATTCGCAGCCCGCGAAGATCGCGAGGGCGGCGGCGGCGAGGATGCAGGCGGTCAGTTTTGCGGTCCGGGTCGGGGTCGATCTCATGTTTTGGCTCCTTGAGATGGCTGGCGTGTGGTGTCGCGATTCGGCGCACGTCTATGCTCGGCGTCATTCACACTACCCATCATGGCCGGTCGGCGTCAAGAAATGGTGTCACGCGATTCCGGATCGGCGGCACGCGCGGCGGCGACCACCCGCTCGTTGAGCCGATCTTTCCTTGCCACGGGGAGGGGGAGCCGACCGGTAATGAAGAGGGTTTGGGAAAAGTCCAGAGCAGAGTCCAGAGTCCGGAGTTGATGTAGAACGGCTCGGCGGTTTGTTTTGTATCTTGACTCTGGACTTTGGACTCGGGACTCTGGACTCTGGACTATGCCTTTTTCTCATCCCCGCATCGTCAACATCATCAATTTCATCCGGGCGGTCGAGCCGCGGCTGGAGATGGACCTGGTTGAGCCGGTCCGTCGCCAGATTGAACTGCTTACACGACACCGGCTGCCGGGGACGTGGCTGTTGCAGTACGACGCGCTGACGCAGGGGCCGTATGTGGAGATGTTGAAGGCGATGCCCGCGGGCCACGAGGTGGGCGGGTGGTTCGAGGTGGTGCGGCCGCTGGTGGAGAAGGCGGGGCTGGCGTGGCGGGGGAGGTATGCGTGGGACTGGCACGCGCACGTGGGGTTCTCGATCGGCTACACGCCGGCGGAGCGCGAGAAATTGGCGGACGTGTTCATGGCGGACTTTAGGGCGGCGTTCGGGAGATATCCCGCGAGCGTGGGGTCGTGGCTGATGGACGCACACCTGCTGGGGTACATGCACGACCGCTACGGGCTGGTGGCGTCGTGCAACTGCAAGGACCAGTGGGGCACGGACGGCTACACGCTCTGGGGCGGGTACTGGAACCAGGCGTATTACCCCAGCCGCCGCAACATGTGCATGCCGGCGCAGCACGAGGCATCGCAGGTCCCCGTGCCGATCTTCCGCATGCTCGGCAGCGACCCGATCTATCAATACGACTCGGCGTTCTACGACGACACCGCCACGGGTGAGACGTCGCAGTCGCAGAGCGTGGTGACCCTCGAGCCGGTCTATAAGGAAGGCGGGGGCACGCCGTCGTGGGTGCGGTGGTTCTTCGACGTGCTGGCCGCGCCGCAGAGTTTGTCGTTTTCCTACACGCAGGTCGGGCAGGAGAACTCGTTCGGCTGGCCACGCATGGCGGAGGGGCTGACGGACCAGGTCGAACTACTCGCCGAGCAGGTCGCCCAGGGTGGGTGGCGCGTCGAGACGCTCGAAACCTCCGCGCGGTGGTTCAAGAAAACCTTCCCGGTGACGCCAGCGTCGGCCGTCGTCGCGCAGAAGGATTACCGCAACGAGGGCCGGCAATCCGTCTGGTACCACAGCCGGTTCTACCGCGCCAATTTCTTCTGGGAGGGCGACCGGTTCTACATCCGCGACATCCACAAGTTCGACGAGGCCTACGCGGAGCGTTACCTCACCGCCGTCTGCGCGACGCCCGCCTGCACCTACGACACACTGCCGGTTGTCGAGGGGATGCTCTGGAGCGACGCCAAGACCCGCGCGGCGCTCACGCCGATGACCGGCGGGGCCCAGCCGGTGCGCGGCGGCGGGCCGGTGATCGAAGAAACAAACCCGGGCGAGCTGACCATCCGCTGGCCGTTGGCGACCGGCGGGGAGCTGCGCGTCGTCTGCCGCGAGCGCGGGATGGAGTTCGTCTGCTCGACCACGGCGTGGCATCTCGCAATGACGTGGGCCCAAGGCGCAACGACGCCGTTCCGGGATGTCCAGCAAAAAACCCTGCGCTGCCTCCACAACGGGCACGGCTACACCATTTCCTGCACACCCGGCGTCCTCGCGCTGGACGCAACAAGCCGCCGCCTCACGGTCACGCCCGAGGCGGGCCGGCTGGTCATGGCGCTCGACGTGTAGCGGGCACGGGTTCGCGCCCGCGCCGCGTCCGGATAATGATTTGGTCATGGGGCGCTGCGGGGCGCTACACGGCATAAGATGATGCGTCGTTGACAGTCGCCCTTATCGAGGTGGTATGGCGCAGAACAGCCTCCTTGCTATGGCCCGATCAAAATGGCGCGGCTGGTCCGCGCGTGTCGCCCCCCCGAGGCTCTCGCTCGACGAGATGCCTCCGACCCCCGAAATCCTCAGTGCCGATCAGCTCGCCCGCCACGCCGTCGCCGTGGCGGCGGGCCACGTCCTGGACCCCTCGCCCGTCGGCCCCAACCGCTTCCTGCACCGCCTGAAAGAGAACGCGTTGGCGATCGCCCAGACGCACGCGCTGATCGCCGCCGCCGTCGCCGACGGCCAGCGCATCGCCCCGGCCGCCGAGTGGCTGCTCGACAACTACTACCTCATCGAGGAGCACATACAGCTCGCCCGGCGTCACCTGCCCAAGGGCTACAGCCGGCAACTGCCGCGCCTCCGGCAGGGGCCCTTCAAGGGCCTGCCGCGCGTTTACGCCATCGCGATGGAGCTGATCACCCACAGCGACGGCCGCGTCGATCCCGACAACCTCAACCGGTTCGTCACGTCGTACCAGATGACGACCACGCTGGGCCTGGGCGAGCTCTGGGCGGTGCCGATCATGCTCCGCCTGGGGCTGATCGACAACCTGCGCGTGGCGACGGAGCGCACGGCCGCGCGGCGCAAGGACCAGGACGCCGCCGAGAAATGGGCGGCGCGCTTCATCGAGCTCTCCAAGACCAAACCCAAGGCGATGGTCGTGGCGCTGGGCGACCTGGTGCGTTCCAACCCGCCGATGACCCGGCCGTTCCTGGCGACGCTGGCCACGCGGCTGCAGGGCCAGCACGCCTCGCTGGGGCTGGTCCTCCAGTGGGCCGAGCAGGAGCTCGCCGACCGCGGCCAGACCATCGAGCAGCTCCTCCAGATCGAGAGCCAGGACCAGTCCGGCGACCGCGCCACCGTGGGCAACAGCATCACCGGCCTGCGCACGCTCGACACGATCGACTGGCGCAACTTCGTCGAGTCGCAGAGCATCACCGAGGCCTGGCTGCGCCGCGACCCGCTGGGCATCTACGCGGGGATGGATTTCCACACGCGTGACCGCTACCGGCACGTGGTGGAAGCGATCGCCAAGCGCAGCGAAGTGCCCGAGGTGGAGATCGCCAAAGAGGCCATCCTGCTGAGCAAGACGAGCCGGAGCCAGCCCGGCGCCGACCCGCTCGAGTCGCACGTGGGCTACTACCTGGTGGACCGCGGCCGCCCCGTGCTGGAGGCGAAGGTCGGCTACGCCCCGTCACTCTCCGAGCGGCTGGGCCGGATGAGCACCCTGGCCTACGGGCTGCTCTACGCGGCGGGCGCGGCGGCGGTCACGCTGCTGCTGACGTGGGTCGTGCTGGCGAGCGTCTCCGGCCCCGCGCCGGCGTGGAGCCTGGTCGTCCTGTCCGTGCTGGCGGTTTTTGTCGCCGCCCAGCCGGCGCTGCTGGTGGTCAACTGGATCGTCACGCTGCTGGTCAGGCCGGTCGCGCTGCCCCGGCTCGACTTTGAGGCCGGCGTCCCCGACGAGTTCCGCACCGTGGTGGCCGTCCCGGGCATGCTCGCGTCGCCCTCCGTCGCCGGCGACCTGGCCGACGAGATGGAGGTCCGCTACCTGGCCAACCGCGACCGCAACCTCCTCTTCGTGCTGCTGACCGACTTCACCGACGCGCCGGCGCAGGCGGTGCCCGGCGACGAAGACCTCGTCGCCGTGGTGAAGGAGAAATTCGACGGGCTCAACAGGAAATACGCCAACGGCGACGGCGACCGTTTCTTCCTCCTCCACCGCCCGCGGCTGTGGAACCCGTCCGAGGGCGTCTGGATGGGTTACGAGCGTAAGCGCGGCAAGCTCGAGCAGTTCAACGCGCTGCTGATGACGGGTGAATCCAAGGCCTTCTCCCACACGGTGGGCGACGCCGCGAGGCTGCGCGGCGTGCGCTACGTCATCACGCTCGACGCCGACACGAAGCTGCCCCCGCAGGCGTCCTGGAAGATGGTCGGCGCGATGGCGCACCCGCTGAACCGGCCGGTGGTGGACGTGGAGACGCGGCGCGTGATCCGCGGCCACGGCATCCTCCAGCCCCGGGTCTCGATCGCGCTGAGCGGCGCCGAGCGGTCGCGTTACTCCCGCCTCTTCTCCGCCGACGCCGGCATCGACCCCTACACCCGCGAGGTCT
The DNA here is from genome assembly GCA_021413865.1 of Planctomycetota bacterium. GTDB lineage: Bacteria > Planctomycetota > Phycisphaerae > Phycisphaerales > Phycisphaeraceae > JAIOPN01. The sequence goes on from JAIOPN010000016.1 coordinate 140,897, forward strand.
CCGACGTTTACCACGATCTTTTTTCCCAGGCCTCCTTCATCGGCAAGGGCATCTACGACGTCGCCGCGGTCGAGGCCTGCCTGGGCGGGCGGTTCCCCGACAACACGATCCTCAGCCACGACCTGATCGAGGGGTGCTACGCCCGCTGCGGATTTGTCAGCGACGTCGAGCTGATGGAGGACTCCCCGGCGCGCTACACCGCCGACATGGACCGGCGTCACCGCTGGGTGCGCGGCGACTGGCAGATCATGTCCTGGCTGATGCGGCGCGTGCCCACGGGCGATGGCGGCCGCGAGGCCAACCCGCTCGGCGGGCTTTCACGCTGGAAAATCTTCGACAACCTGCGGCGCAGCCTCGCGCCGGCCGCGGTCCTGGCGCTCTGGCTCCACGCCTGGCTCTTCGTCCCGGGCGCCAACGGCGTCGTCCTGGCGATTCTTTACCTGCTGGTCCTGCCCAGGGTGGCGCGCGGCTTCTCCGCGGTCTTCGCCAAGCCACCCGATGCCTCCTGGCACGCCCACCTCGCCTGGACGCTGCACAAGCAGTGGGCGCCGCTGGCGCAGTTCGCGCTCTCGGTGCTCTTCCTGCCCTACGAGGCCGTCGTTTACATCGACGCGGTGGCGCGGGTCATGTGGCGGCGCTACGTCAGCGGGAAACACCTCCTGGAGTGGCGGGTCTCCGCGCTGGCGGAGAACTCGGCACGGACGGACCTGCCGGGCCTCTATCGGGCGATGTGGTCGGGCGTGGCGATCGGCGCGGCGGCCATCGTGGGCGTCCTCCTGTGGAATCCGGGAGTCTGGTTCACCGCGCTGCCGCTGGCGGTCGCGTGGGTCGCCTCGCCGATCGCGGCCTGGTGGCTGAGCCGGCCCCGGACGATAAAACACCTGGAGTTCTCCGGCGAGCGGCTGGTTTTCGTGGGCAGGCTGGCGCGGCGGACCTGGCGCTTCTTCGAGGTGTACGCCGGCCCCCGGACGAACTGGCTCGCCCCCGACAACATGCAGGAGGTGCCCCACGAGCGGCTCGCCGAGCGGACCTCGCCGACCAACATCGGCCTGGGCCTGCTGGCGAACCTGACCGCCTACGACATGGGCTACATCGGCCTGGCCGATCTGACCGAACGCACCGAGAAGGCCTTCGCCACGATGCTGGAACTGGAGCGCTACCGCGGCCACTTCCTTAATTGGTACGACACGCAGACCTGCAAGGCGCTGCCCGGGCGCTACGTCTCGATGGTGGACAGCGGCAACCTGGCGGGCTTCCTGAACACGCTGACCCGCGGGCTGGATGAGCTTCAGGGCACGCCGATCCTCCCGCCGCGCTGGCTGGGCGGGCTGACGGACACCGCCCACGTGCTGCACGAAGAGGTGCTCCGCGCCAAGGATCAGAAGCCCTCGACGGAAGCCGCCAAACAGCTTGCCGCCGCCGAGGAGGCGCTGGATCAATTCCTGACCGCCGCGGCCGTCCTGCCTCCGACCCGCTACGCCCGCCAGGCGCTGCTGGACCGGCTCATCGCCGTCACGGCGGGGCTGCGCGCGTCGGTGACGGCGGCCGACGCGGAGGTGCGCTGGTGGGCCGAGGCGTTGCACAAGACGGCGGCCGGGCTGGTCGAGCAACTGGCGTATTTCCTGCCCTGGCCCGCGGCCACCGAGGCGCAGCTCCAGCTCCTGGGGCAGGTGCTGGTCGAGCTGAACACGGACGCCGCCGAGGCCGCCGCCCTGCTGGAGTTGCTCCGCCGGGTCCCGCGGCTGGACGAGTTGGCGGAGTTCCACGAGCGGTTCGGGCCGGCCCTCGAATCGGCGCGGCGCGACCTGGCTCGCAGCAAGGTCGCCAACGCCGACTCTCTGGCGCAGTGGCTGGGCCGGGTGTGTGAAGGGCTGGACCGTGTGGGCGAGCGGGCGGCGCGGCAGACCGACGCGCTGCTGGCGCTGCGGCAGCGGTGCGACGAGCTGGCGCAGATGGACTTCGGGTTCCTCTACGACCCGCAGCGCAAGCTCTTCTCGATCGGCTACCAGATCGACCACCGCAGGCTCGACCCGAACCATTACGACCTGCTCGCCTCCGAGGCGCGGCTGGGCAGCTACGTCGCCGTGGCGCGGGCGCAGGTCCCCGTCGAGCACTGGTTCATGCTCAACCGGATGCTCACGCCGGTGGACGGCGGCACGACGCTCGTCTCCTGGAGCGGGTCGATGTTCGAGTACCTCATGCCGCTGCTGGTGATGCCCGACTACCCCGGGACGCTGCTGGACATCGCCTGCGGGGCGGCGGTGGACGCGCAGATCGAATACGGCAGGGCCAGCCACGTCCCCTGGGGCATCTCCGAGTCCTGCTGCGCGCTGGTCGATGCCCAGTCCACCTACCAGTACCGGCCCTTCGGCGTGCCGGCGCTGGGCCTGAAGCGCGGCCTGGGGGCGGACCTGGTCGTCGCCCCGTATGCCACCGCGATGGCGCTGATGGTCCGGCCCAAAGAGGCGTACGACAACCTGCGCCGCATGGCCGACGATGGCTGGATCGGCGCCTACGGGCTTTACGAGGCGATCGACTACACCCCGGCCCGCCTGCCCACGGGGCAGAAGAACGTGGTCATCCGCACCTTCATGTCGCACCACAGCGGCATGACGCTGCTGTCGCTGGCGCGGGTGATGCTGGGCGGGCCGATGCAGCGGCGGTTCATGGCGGACCCCGAGTTCCGCGCCAACCAGTTGCTGCTGCACGAGCGCGTGCCCGCGCCGGGGCTGACCTCGGCCATCCGCGCGCCGGGCTCGGACATCGCCACCAGCCCGGCGGACCAGGGCGTGCCGATGCGTGTCTTCACCAGCCCGCACACGCCGGCCCCGGCGGTGGGGCTGCTGAGCAACGGCCGGTACCACGTCATGCTCAGCAACGCCGGCGGCGGCTCGAGCCGGTGGCACGACACGTCGCTGACCCGCTGGCGTGAGGACGCCACCAAGGACGACTGGGGTTTCTTCTGCTACCTGCGCGACGCGGACACCGGCCGGACTTGGGCCACGACCTACCAGCCCACGGCGCGGACGGCCGAGAAATACGAGGCGATCTTCGTGCAGGGGCGGGTCGAGTACCGCGTCATCGACGACAACATCGAGGCCTACACACGCGTGAGCGTCTCGCCCGAGGACGACGTGGAGGTCCGCCACGTGACGCTGACGAACCTGGGGGACCGCCCGCGGTCGATCGAGGTGACCAGCTACGGGGAGGTGGTGCTCACGACGGCGGCCGCCGACACGGCGCACCGGGTGTTCAGCAACCTGCTGGTCGAGACGCACGTGATGCAGAAGGAGTCGGCGATCCTCTGCACGCGGAGGCCGCGCGCCGCCGACGAGGTGTCGCCCTGGATGTTCCACGCCCTGGTCTCCTCCGGCCCCGCGTCCGACCCCGCCACGGGGGCGACGGCCGCCAGCTTCGAGACCGACCGCGGCAGGTTCATCGGCAGGGGGCGCACGGTCCGCAACCCGCGCGCGATGGAGGTTCGCGGGCCGCTGGCGGGCGTGCACGGCCCGGCGCTGGACCCGATCGTCGCCATCCGGCGGACCTTCAAGCTCAAGCCCGGGGAATCGGTCGAGATCAACCTGGTCCTGGGCATCGCCCCGACACGCGAGGCGGCCACGGGGCTGCTGGAGAAATACCGCGACCGGCAGCTCGCGCTGCGGGTGTTCGAGACCGCCTGGACGCACAGCCAGGTGCTCATGGAGCACCTGGGCGCGACGGAGGTCGATGCGCAGCTGTTCAACCGGCTGGCGGGCTCGCTGATATTTGCGGGGTCGGCGCTGCGGGCCTCGCCGGCGCTGGTGGCGCAGAACCGGCGCGGGCAGTCGGCGCTCTGGGGGCAGTCGATCTCGGGTGATCTGCCGATCGTGCTCATGCTATTGGCGGGGTCGGAGCACATGGACGTGGTCCGCCACCTGCTGCAGGCGCACGCGTACTGGCGCCACAGGGGGGTGCGGACGGATTTGATGATCCTGGTGGAGGACCACGAGGGGTACCGGCAGGGGCTGTTCGATCAGGTTGTGGGGCTGGTGACGGCGAGCACGGAGGGTGGGCTGATTGATAAGCCGGGGGGGGTGTTCATCCGGAACGCCGAGCAGGTCTCGGAGGCGGACCGGATGCTGATGCAGTCGGTGGCGCGGATCGTGCTGAGCGACCGTGGCGGGACGCTGGCGGAGCAGTCGCGGCGGTTCGTGCACTCGGAGCTGGCGCCCAAGGTGCTCAGGCCCTCCGCCCCCTCGCGTGCGCGGGCCGACGAGGGGACGGATTTGTTGCTGGAGCGCGACCTGAAGTACTTCAACGGGACGGGGGGGTTCACGGCGGACGGGAGGGAATACGTCATTTTGCTGGATCGCGGACGCACGACCCCCGCGCCCTGGAGCAACGTTCTGGCCAACGGGCTGTTCGGGACGGTCGTCAGCGAGTCGGGCGGGGCGTACACGTGGTTCGAGAATGCCCATGAATTCCGATTAACCCCGTGGCAGAACGACCCCGTCACCGACGCCTGCGGGGAGGCGCTCTACATCCGCGACGAAGCGACAGGCCGGTTCTGGTCGCCCACCCCGCTCCCCGCCCGCGGGGCGACGCCCTACGTCACGCGGCACGGCCTGGGGTACTCCGCCTTCGAGCACGAGGAGTGCGGCGTCCGCTCCGAGCTGTTTATCTACGTCGCCGTCGATGCCCCGGTGAAGTTCCTCGCCCTAACGCTCCGCAACACCACCGATGCCCCCATGCGCCTCTCGGTCACGGGGTACTGGGAATGGACGTTGGGGGAGATGCGCTCCAAGACGGCGATGCACGTTGTGACGCGGCTGCACGGCCGGACCGGCGCGATCTTCGCCTCCTCCGCTTACAACCCGGAGTTCGCCAACCACGTCGCCTTCGTGCACAGCAGCCTGGCGGACCGCACCTTCACCGCCGACCGTGCCGAGTTCCTGGGCCGCAACGGCTCGATGGCCAGCCCCGCCGCGATGCGCTACCAGCGCCTCTCCAACCGCACGGGCGCGACCTTCGATCCCTGTGCGGCGCTGCATGCACCGATCGAGCTGGCGCCGGGCGAGGAGCGGCAGGTTGTTTTCATGATCGGCGCCGGGCGGTCGGAGCAGGAGGTCGAGGGGCTGCTCGACCGCTTCCGCGGCGTGGCCGGGGCGCGGCAGGCGCTCGAAGAGGTCTGGGCGCTGTGGCAGCGGATGCTCCGCGGCATGAACGTGCAGACGCCCGATCCGGCGATCAATTTCCTGGCGAACCTCTGGCTGCCCTACCAGGTCATCGCCTGCCGCATCTGGGGCCGCAGCGGCTACTACCAGTCCGGCGGGGCGTTCGGTTTCCGTGACCAGTTGCAGGACACCATGGCCGTCATGCACCCCTGCCCGTGGCTGCTGCGTGACCAGATACTGGGTTCGGCGTCGAGGCAGTTCCGTGAGGGGGACGTGCAGCACTGGTGGCACCCGCCCACGGGCCGCGGCGTGCGCACCACCTGCTCGGACGACTACCTCTGGCTCCCCTACGCCGCCGCGCGCTATGTCCTGGGCACCGGCGACACCGGCGTGCTGGATCAGAAAGTCCCGTTCCTCGAGGCACGCCAACTCAGGCCCGGTGAGGAGTCGTTCTACGACCTGCCCAGCGCGGCCGGTGAACAGGCCTCGCTCTACGAGCACTGCGTCCGCGCGATCAACCACGGCCTGCGCGTGGGGCCGCACGGCCTGCCGCTCATGGGCGGCGGCGACTGGAACGACGGCATGAACCGCGTCGGCAAGGAGGGCAGGGGGGAGAGCGTCTGGCTGGCCTTCTTCCTCTGCCGCATCCTCGACGAGTTCGCGCGCGTGGCCGCGCTCCGCAACGACCAGGCCATGGTCGAGCACTGCCGCCAGGCCGGCGCGACGATGAGGGAGAACATCGAGAAGCACGCGTGGGACGGCCATTGGTACAAACGCGCGTTCTTCGACGACGGCGCCGCGCTGGGCAGCGAGGAGAGCGACGAGTGCAAGATCGACTCCCTGCCGCAGAGCTGGGCGGTCATCAGCGGGGTGGGCAACCCCCATCGCGCCAAGGAAGCGATGCAGGCGGTTGATGAACGGCTGGTCCGCCGCGATCTTCAGCTCATCCAGCTCTTCGACCCGCCCTTCGACCACTCCAAGCTCGACCCGGGATACATCAAGGGGTACCAGCCGGGCGTGCGCGAGAACGGCGGCCAGTACACGCACGCCGCGGTCTGGGTCGCCATCGCCAGGGGTGAGATGCACGACGCGGAGAAGCTGTGGGAATACCTCACACTGCTGAACCCGATCCACCACGCGGCCACGCCGCAGCAGGTCGTGAAATATCAGGTTGAGCCGTATGTCGTCGCCGCCGACATCTACACCACGCCCTCGCACGCCGGGCAGGGGGGCTGGACGTGGTACACCGGTTCGGCGGGCTGGATGTACCGCCTGATCACGGAGTCGTTGCTCGGCGTGAAGGTCCAGGGCGACCGCCTCAGCCTCGCCCCCGTGCTGCCCACCGGGTGGACCTCCTACTCGGTGTCGTACCGCTTCCACGACACGCCCTACGAGATCAGCGTCAAGGTGGTGGGACCTGAAACGTGGGTCACGCGGAAGATGACGGTGGACGGCGTCGAGCAGGCCGACGGCGTCGTTCACCTGGTCAATGATGAGGCGACCCACCGCGTGGCGGTGGAGGTGGGGTAAGCGGGTGGTGCCCGAGTTTGAAACGGGTGGCTGGGGCTAAGGTCTTCCGCAGCCCCGGCGCTGGGCTCACGAAGAGCCGGGGCATCGAAGACTCTGCCCCAGCCACCCGAAATGTTTCAAACCAGGACACCACCGGCGAGCGTGGGGCATCGAAATTCCATCTTGATTTGTGCGGCAACGAGGTATAATGCCGATGTTCACCGTGGGCATATCCTCATGCGACTCCGCCACGTCATCACCTGGTTTCTCACGCTGCTCATAACGGCGACCCCGTTGTGGGCCTCCTGTGAGGAAATGATGGTGTCGGCGTCCATGTCGAACACGCGGGGCGGGGGGATGCGCTGCTGCATGAACTCCGACGACGAGTCGGATTTCCCGCGTGCCGGGCGTGTTTCCATTGTGGGCTCGCGCGGGGTGGTCGGGCGGGCGGATGAGGCCGTGCAGTCCGTGCCCGTCGCCACCGAATTGTGCCTCTGCGACAACTCGAAGCTCACCACCAAGTCCGAACAGGTTGACGCCCACGCCAAGACCTCCAAGTGTGCCATCGCTGTCACGCTCCCTGATGTTCCGCGGCTCGCGAAGCTCGGCGTGACCGTCAGCCCGATCGATTCCTGCTCCATCCCGCCCCCGCGATCCTCTCTGCTCTCCCTCTCCTGCCTCCTGACCATCTAAACGAACGCGACGTAACCCCGTCTGCTCCGTGAGTGCGCCGGCGCCGACGGGTGTGCTGTCACATGTGCGTGCGTTTTGGATGGACTTTTTTCGATAGCACCTATTTTCAGGAGACCTCCATGATCCGTCACTGGATGAAATGTCACGCCCGTCGCCTCAGGGCGTGCGTGGTCGTGACAAGCCTCATGCTGGCGAGTTTCGCCGGCGCTTCCTTCTCGCGTGCGTCCGATGGCGGCGGTCGCCTCAGCGGTTGCTGCGGTACGGAGTGTTGCGACGCGTCGTGTTGCGCCTGATCCCGGGCAGTAGTTCCCCCGGAGATCGTGTTGTGGCGCCCGGGCTTTAGTGCGAGGCCCGGGCGTTTTTATTTAAGCCCTGCCCATAACTCAAATCCATTTTTGCCACGATTTACCGGTGAATCCGCCGGTGTGGCGGGTCGGACGCCCTTGAACACCTGTCGGGAGCGGGGTTTGCGGAGTTGAACAGCGGATTTCAAGCCTATCGCCCTCGGCGCGCCGATACTCAACAGGCCGCCGGATCGTGGGCCTGGTGAACGGTTTGGGGTTGTTCCCGGCGGAGAAGTGCGTGAGGAATGGCCGATTTCTTTGACTTACACGTTGACGACCGAATAATCATTGTGTCCTCAGTGTGAGAATCACATGCCAACCGACGCAAGCAATGCCCCGACCGCCGTGCACCGCACCCCGACCCCCGGGAAGCGTTATTTCACGGTCACCGACGCCAACCGCGCCCTGACCTACGTCTCGCGGATCGTCGAGGACCTGGCCCCGTGCTACGTCCGCGTGCTGGAATTGCGTCACCGCCTGGAACAGCCCGCCGCCGGCGACAACCGCGAGCAGGTCGAGGCCGAGTACGACCGCGAGATGGACCACCTGAGCGATCTGGTGGACGAACTCCAGCAGGTCGGCGTGGAGATCAAGGACCTTGAACGCTGCCTAGTTGATTTCCCCGCCGTCTTCCAAGGCCGGGAGATCTACCTCTGCTGGCACCGGGGCGAGACGAATGTCTCCCATTGGCACGAGGTGGACGCCGGGTTCGCCAGCCGCCAGGACGTGGCGGTGCTCCAGACCGCCTGATCCCTTTTCCCCAGCAACTGCACACCGCCGGGTCTTCGGGCAACCGAGGGCCCGGTTTTTTTACGGGCCGGGCCAATTGGACTAACCACTGCCGCAAGTTCATCAGGTTTGTGTCCGTAAAAGCCGATCTTTGCCCTACAATGACCGGTCAGTCGCGCGGGTCGCCCGCGGCGCTGCGTTGTTTCCAAGAGATGGGTCCGCCATGCACATCCACGACATCTTCGCCCGCTTCAGCACGACCTTCTCCTTCGAGTTCTTTCCCCCCAAGACCCCCGAGGGGGCCAACGACCTCTTCGAGAACATCGCGCAGCTCGAAGCGCTGCGCCCGGCCTTCGTCAGCGTGACCTACGGCGCCGGCGGCACCACCCGCGAGGTCACCCACGACCTGGTCGTCCGCATCAAGACCACCACCTCCCTCGACCCCATCCCGCACCTCACCTGCGTCTGCCACCAGGAAAACGAGATCGGCGACATCCTCGAACGCTACGCCCGCGCCAACGTGAGCAACATCCTGGCCCTGGGCGGCGACCCGCCCAAGAACATGGCCAACTACGACCGCGCCAAGGACGCCTTCAAGCACGCCGCCGACCTGGTGGCGTTTATCCGCAAGTTCAACGCCAGCGGCGCGCACCCCGACAAGCGCGGGTTCGGGATCGGCGTCGCCGGTTTCCCCGAGGGGCACCCCGCCACGCCCAACCGATTGCTGGAGATGGACCACCTCAAGGCCAAGGTGGACGCCGGCGCGGACTACATCTGCACGCAGCTCTTCTTCGACAACCGCGACTTCTACGACTTCCGCGAGCGCTGCGACCTGGCGGGCGTGCGCGTCCCGATCATCGCGGGCATCATGCCTATCACGTCGGCGCCGGGGATGAGGCGGATGGCGGAGCTGGCGGGCGGGGCGAGGTTTCCCGCGGCGCTGCTGCGCTCGGTGGCGCGCTGCGGCGACGACGCCGACGCCGTGAAACGCGTGGGCGTGCACTGGGCGACCGAGCAGTGCCGCGCCCTGCTCGACCACCACGTGCGCGGCATCCACTTCTACACGCTCAACAAGTCCGACGCGACGCGGAACATCTACCAGAGCCTGGGCCTGCGCGACAGCACGAGCGTGCTGCGGTAACCAGACTCGTCGCCGCTCCCGGGTTGCTTATCTCCTTCCCCAAGCATAACTTTGATCGTGGCCGGGCGCGACGGCGTCGGCCCGATCACGGTCCCTGCTCCGCGCGGGAGGCGATGAGATGAGCGACAAGTCGGCCGAACTCAAGCTCTGGGGCGCCGTTCTACTTAAGAACAAGCTGATCCCCGAGGCCAAGTGGACGGAGTTTGTCTCGGCCTATCGGAAGATGGAGGGAAGCCCGGACATCGGCGACGTGATGCTCCGCAAGGAGTTCCTCACCTCCAAGATTATCGACGTGGTGGGCCGGAAGGTCGAAGAGGTTCTGTCCAAGCAGCGCGCCGCCGGCGGGGCAGCGCCCGCCGCGCCGCCGCCCAAGCCCGCGGCCGCGCCGGCTCCGCACGCCGCAGCGCCGTCGAAACCCGCCCCGCCCGCAAAGCCGCCCGCCGCGCCGGCCGAGAGCGGCGCCATTGAGGTCATGGGCCGCGGCGGGGACGCGTCCGCCTGGAAGCCCAGTGACGCCGAGTGGGTCGAGGCGACACAGGAGCACGGCCCCGCGGCCGCAGCGGTCGCCGACGACGCGGTGCGCATCGACCTGGACGAGAGCGTCGATGCCGCTACATCCAAGATCATCAAAGACGACCGCCCCGTGATCGTGCCCGGCAAGCCCACGGCATCGTTCGTCGCCGGCGCAGCGCCCACCGCCGCCGCGCCGCCGCCCGCCTCCACCGTCAAGGCCGGCGGGAGCGTCGAGGCGCCGACGGTTTCCGACGACCCCGAGGAACGCATCACCAGCCCGGTCGCCCCCAACGACATGGACGCCGAGGCGTTCGCCCTCCTCAAGATCGCCGTCGAGAAGGGCGCCAGCGACCTGCACCTGGCGTCGGGTTCAGCGCCGTTCATGCGCCTCAACGGGGCGCTCACGTTCATGAAGGATGAAAACGACAGGCTCTCCCCGCAGCGCGCCCTGCGCATGGTGCTGGGCTTCATGGACGACGAGCAGCAGCAGCGCTACCTCCGCCACCACGACCTGGACTTTTCCTACGAGCACCCGGAGCTTGGCCGTAGCCGTGTCAACGCGCTGGAGCAGTTCCGCGGTCCCGACATTATTTTCCGCATCATCCCGCGTCGCGTGCCGACGCTGAAAGAGCTTGGCCTGCCCGAGTCGCTGGCGAAGTTCACCGAGTGGCACCAGGGGCTGGTGCTGGTGACCGGCCCGGCGGGCTGCGGCAAGTCCACCACCGCCGCGGCGCTGATCAACCTCGTCAACCAGGGCCGCAAGGACCACATCATCACCGTCGAGGACCCCGTCGAGTTCATCCACAAGTCCGCCGGCTGCAACGTCACCCAGCGGCAGGTCCCCAACCACACCGCCTCCTTCGCCGCCGCGCTCAAGGGGGCGCTGCGTGAAGACCCGGACGTGATCATGATCGGCGAGATGCGCGACCTGGAGACCGTGGCGCTGGCCATCCGCGCCGCGGAAACCGGCCACCTAGTCATCGGCACCCTCCAGACCAAGTCCGCCGCGCGCACCATCGACCGCGTGGTGGACGTCTTCCCCTCCGATCAGCAGGCGCAGATCCGCACCATGCTCTCCGAGTCGCTGCGCGGGATTATTTCCCAGCAGCTCATCCCCCGCGCCGACGGCAAGGGCCGCGTCGCCTCCCTCGAGGTGCTCCACGTCAACACCGCCGTCTCCAACCTCATCCGCGACAGCAAGACCTTCCAGCTCCCGTCGCTGATGCAGACCGGCCGGAAGATCGGCCAGCGGCTGATGGACGACTCGCTGCAGGACCTGATCGAGAGCAACACCATCACCAAGGAAGAGGCCCGCAAGGCCGCGGAAAATCCCAAGCGGTTCCTTTGACGCATCTTCATCCCGCGTTACGGCGTTAGATCGAATCTTGATTGCAGACATGGAGCTGCTGATGCCCGGGGCTGAACCAGACTTTATGAAAGCCGCTGCGGCACGCCTCGAAGTAGCCGTATTTCTTGCGGATAATCGATACACCCTCGATTCCTACTACCTGACGGGGTATGCAATTGAGTGCAGCCTAAAGGCGATAATCCTCACAAGGACGCCCGTCCAGGAACGACCGGCGACTTTTCTCCGTGTTACATCCGGCAAGAGCATGCACAATTTTGAGGTGCTTAAGGACGAGCTCCACAAAATGGGCTGTGAGGTTCCGATGGATTTGGTCAGGTTATTACGGCGATATCGTTGGTCAACCAACATGCGTTACGATCACACGCGCCGACCAACGTCGGAGGCACGAGGGTTTCTGAAGGCCGCGGAACGGGTGTATAATTGGGGTAAAGAGGAATTGTCATGAGACACGCCACGAAGCCGCGATGGCACAGCAAGAAGACGGACGAGACCCGTCTCATTGAGGAATTGCTGCGGGGAAAGTTCGATCAGGCTGATGCCTACCGTTACAACTCCGCCGCCATCCGTGTCCGGGTCATCGACAAGCGTTTCGCGGGGAAGTCGGACGTGAGCCGGGACACGATGGTGGAGCGGTTGTTGAGGAAACTCCCTGAGAACATCCAGGGAGACATTGTCACCCTGATCACGTTGGCGCCCGGCGAGGCGGAATCTTCCGTGCGGGCGCAGCTGGCCAATCTGGAGTTTGACGATCCGTCGCCGTCCAGGTTGTAGCTGGCGTGGTGGTGATTGCTTTCCTCTAACCCTGTCGGACCAATGCGCTCATGGCCAAGATCGACACGCTCTTCAGGTACGTCAAGGACCACAAGGCCAGCGACCTCCACATGCTCCAGGGGTTGCCGCCCAAGATCCGCGTCAGCGGCGAACTGGAGGTGATCAAAGACCACCCCGTGCTCACCGAGGAGAGCATGCGCGAGTACCTCTACGAGATCGCCCGGCCCGAGCAGATCAAGAAATACGAGACCACCGGCGACCTGGACTTCGCGTACGGCCTCGAGGGCGTGGCCCGTTTCCGCTGCAACTACCTCAAGCAGGTCTGGGGCCGCGGGGCCGTCTTCCGCCAGATTCCCGACAAGGTCCTGACCATCGAGAACCTCAACCTCCCGCCCGCCGTCGCCAAGCTCGCCCACCTGCGCAGCGGCCTGGTGCTCGTCACCGGGCCGACCGGCTCGGGCAAATCGACGACCCTCGCGGCCGTCATCGACCTGATCAACCGCACCTACCGCAAGCACGTGGTCACCATCGAGGACCCGATCGAGTTTGTGCACCAGAACAAGATGGCGGTCATCACCCAGCGTGAGGTGGGCCAGCACACGGACGGCTTTGCCGAGGCACTCCGCGCCGCCGTGCGCGAGGACCCGGACGTGATCCTTGTCGGTGAAATGCGTGACCTGGAGACGATCAGTCTCGCGCTCACCGCGGCGGAGCTGGGCCTGCTCGTGTTCGGTACGCTGCACACCAACAGCGCCGCCAAGACGATCGACCGCGTGATCGACGTCTTCCCCGCCGGCCGCCAGCCCATGGTCCGCACCATGCTCGCCGAGAGCGTGCAGGCCATCGTCTCTCAGCTCCTGCTCAGGAAGAAGGACGGCAAGGGCCGCGTCGCCGCCTTGGAGATCCTCGTCCGCAAGGAGGGCATGGGCAACATGATCCGCGAGGGGGCGATCTCCAAGATCTTCTCCCTCATGGAGACCGGCAAAGCGGACGGCATGCAGCTCATGGACGTCGCCCTGATGGACCTCATGAAGGCGGGCACCATCGACGGCGAGGCGGCCTACATGAAGGCGTTCAACAAATCGACCTTCGAGCCTTTCCGCGCGAAGCCGGACGAAGCGGCCTGAGAAACACGTTGGCGCAGAAGCCCGAGCAGTATTTCGCGCAAGCAGCCTGTCAACGACGTGCTCTTGCATCTCGACCGGGGCCGGTAACGGCAGACCAGGGAACTCTCTCTGATGCCCTTGCGCACACCCATAAATATTGCGGCCGTCGTTCTGTTCTGGGTCGTTGTGGCTCGGTCGGAGGTCGCCCGTAGCCCCACGACATCCACGGCACAAGCGGAGCAAGCCATGCAGGCGATACACGATCCGGCGATGGTGGGCGTGGACACACCGTTGCAGCGATACCTGCGGAGCAGGGGCGTCGGGTCGGACGCGGAGTCCGTGCCGAAGGATTTATGCCCCGTTGAGGCCGCGCCGCGGGACCGGTTGTCGTTGTCGGTTCGGCCGGTGAGCGCCGGCGGCCAGATGGTGCGTTTGTCGCTGCCGGTGCCGCGGGGCCTGCTGCGCGAGGGGCAATCGCTCGTCGTGACGGACGGGAAGTGGAGCAGTGTCGCGGCGACGCGTGTGTTGACGTGGTATCCCGTGTCCGAAGGCCAGAAGCCGCTGGCCAGGCGCGTGATCGTGACGTTCCCGTATGTCTTCAAGTCGCTGGAGCCCGTTGCGCTGACGTTGAAGCCGGCGGACGAATCGCCCACCGCGGCGGATTGGCCGGTCGCCGTCAGCGCCGACGCGCAGGGCGTGACGATCGCTTACACCGGCGGCCCGACGATCACGGCGAAGCTCGTCGCCCCGGCGCGGCAGAGCACCGACCCGCCCCAGAGCCGGGAGGTCGAGTCCAACGCGATGTTCCGCTGGCAGCGGCTGTTGATGCCCGACGCCGCATGGCCCAGGGTGATCGAGACGCGCGTCGATGCCCTGGGGACGGTCACTGTCGTCGCCCACCTCCAGAACTGGGACGTCAACGCGATCGGCAACGAGCGGTATTTCCTGACCACACCCTACCTGGGCTGGGACCTGGAGATGCCCGGCTCGCCGTGCAGGCTCAGCGCCGGCGCCGCCGATCTCCCCGCCGACAAACCGCGTCACGAGTTCAAGGATGGCGTCGCCTGCGAGTTCGTGTTCGGCGACGGCAGGTATCGCATCCACCATCCCACGGCAGCGCACAAGCGCCGCGGGTATGTCGAAGTCGCTCCCGGCGCCCCCGGCAAGGTGACGCACTACCGCTACCTCCGGGCCACGCCCTGGGAGAACGTGCCGATGCAGGCCGCCGGGTGGCGGAAGGCGGAGTTCGTCGTCGCGCCGGCTCCGCTCCCGTTGCTGACGGCGACGCTGGAGTATCCCGTCGAGACCGGGGTGGACTGGCGGTTGTGGGATGAGCTTTACCAGAGCGGCAAGCCGCTGGACCTCCGGGCCATGCCCGCGGACCTGGCGGCGTTCGCCGACTTCCACCACGACGCGGTGGTCAGGACCATGTGCGTCGGCGATGACTGGGGCGACGTCACCCTGTTCGAGAACGGCCGCGCCACCGGGATGGTCGATGGCGCGAGCCGGCTCAACCACTGCCCGCCGATTTTCGAGGAGGGGTGGCGCAGCGGCGACCGTCGGCTGGTCAGCACGGCCGTCCTCTGGTGCGAAAACTTTTACGACACCAGTATCTACTGGGGCACCGGTCCGACGTACGGCGGGTCGCGCTACCCGAGTTACCGCACGAAGCTCCCGCCGGGCGTCACGGACCAATACCAGTGGCGCGCCGACTCCGGCGGCTGGGCATTCACCACCAAGGGCGCCAGCTCTTTCTTCATGGCCTATGAGCAGACGGGTGATCCACGCATGCTCCACGCCCTGGACGCGCAGATCACGTACGTCGGCGGCGAGCTGGTCCCGGGGGTGAAATCTTCGACGCGGATGATGGGCATCGTGATTGACTTCATCCGCCTCTACCGCTGGACCGGCCGACGCGAATACCTCGACAAGGCGCTCGCAGCGTTCCGCTCCTTCACCGCCGTGCTCCAGCCGGACCACCTCTTCACCGAGGGCGGCGGCCCGCCCACCAGCAACGACCTGTTCGTGCCCCACGACACGCCGCGCCACGCCTACAAGTTCTACAAACCCAACAACATGGGGTACGCGCTCGAGTCATTGCCCGACCTGTTGCTTCACGCACCCGACGAGCCCCGGCTCAGGGAGTGCGTCACCGCCATGGCTGACTTCATGGCCGCCGCGCAGGACCCCCTGGGGGGCTGGCGATACCCCCACCCCCGCTCGCCGAACATGCTCACCAGCCACTCCATGCAGCACGCGCATGACATGGCCACCGTCGGTAGAACTCTCGGGCCTCGGGAGGCCTACCTCGATGCGGCCGAGCGCTTCCTGCGTATGTGGTTTCACGTCTGGGAAAAATCCGGGTGCCTTCCTCAAAGTCTCGATGTGTGGGAATACGCCGTTGCCAAGAAACAGGGCCTCCCCGCGCCCGACCTCCAGGCCATGTACGAAAAGGTCAACGACCGCGACGCTTCGCGTGACTACGCCGAGGGTGAAATCACGATGGGCCACGTCGCCCCCGAGGGTTTGGTCTATCTTGCCGATACGCTGCGGTTCTACCTCCAGCACCGCCCGGCCGAACGCCTGCTCGCGCCGCCGGAAGCGGGATCGCCCCTCGACCAGGTGATGAAACGTATCAACAAGCCCGAATGAACCCGCCGACCCGTCGCCGATCGCACTCCGGTGTCTCTTCGGCTACCATGAATCCATCGCTCCGTGTCTGGACCCCGTTCGGCCTGTTGGGCGGCTGGCGGGATGTAAAAAATCAGGCCCAACGACAGTTTGCATGCCACGATCCCCGGCCGATTCGGTCGGGCGGTGGCGTGCCGACACGGAGCGCGATATGCCTGGTTCCATCACCCTCCCGCAGGTCGTCCTCGATCTCGAAGAGGAAGACCGCAAAAAGTACGAGGCCCTCTCCGCGCCCAAGTCGATCGTCGTGCGCTACGGCTCGATGAAGATGGTCGCCGAGCTGCCCTACGACGGCGACGCCAAGCCCGGCTGCGGCTCCAAGCTGGTCATCCGCTCCCGCCGAGGCATCGAGCTGGGCGAGATGCTCACCACCACCTGCGGCAACGGCGGGTGCGGCAAGAACATCACCCGCAAGCAGATGCTCGAGTACATCGACAACTCCGGCGGCCGTGACTACCCCTTCACCAACGAGGGCCGCGTCCTCCGCGTCGCCACCGTCGAGGACCTCAACGAGCAGATGCGCCTCGACGGCACGAAGATGCCCATGATCCGCATGGCCCGGCAGGTCACCGAGGAGCTCGCCCTGCCCATGAAGGTGGTTGACGTCGAGCTCCTGCTCGGCGGCGAGCGCGTCATCTTCCATTACACCAGCGAGACGTGGATCGACTTCCGCGAGCTGGTCCGCCGGCTGGCGGCGGAGTACCACACCCGCATCGAGATGCACCAGGTCAACGCCCGTGACGAGGCCCGCCTCACCGCCGACTACGAGAAGTGCGGCCAGCACTGCTGCTGCAAGCAGTTCCTCAAGGTGCTCAAGCCCGTCTCCATGCGCTCCGCCAAGGTGCAGAAGGCGACGCTCGACCCGACCAAGATCAGCGGGCGCTGCGGCCGGCTCATGTGCTGCCTCCGCTACGAGGACCAGACCTACGAAGAGCTCCGCAAGCGTTTGCCCAATCGCCAGACGCGCGTCATGACCGCCGACGGCCCGGGCACCGTGATCGACACGCAGATCCTCACGCAGCTCGCGCTCGTCCGCCTCGACAAAGACCCCAAGCCCGCCGCCTACCCGCTGGAAAACATCGAGATCCTCGCCAAGGACCACCCCAACTACCGCCCGCCGCCCCCCCCGCTGACGCCCGAGGAGCGTGCCGCGGAACGTGCGCAGGGACGCGCCGGGGGCGCCGGCTCCGCACCGCCCGCGGGCCCCGGCGCACCGCGCCCGCCGCGCGACGACCGTGGTGGCAGGCCTAACGACCGCCCCCAGCGCAACGAGCCGCGCCGGCCCACGCCCGGCGCGCCCCTCCGCGGCAGCGAGGTCGAGTCCCGCGAGGGCACGCGCTCCGACGCGCTGCCTGGTGAGCCGCGCGACATCACTAACAACCCGAAAGCCGGCGGCGGCGCAGCGCCGCCGACCGGCCAACCCGCCCCGTTCACCGACGCGGACCACGGCAGCGATGAACCCATGGGCGACGAAGGCCCCGACGACGGCGGCGACGAGGCCACGTCACCCGATGGAAACATCGTGAGCGACGGCAACAACGCACCCGGCGCACAAGGAAACTCCGACGCCCCTGGAACACCGGGCGCTCCCGGCGAACCCGGCAGCGGTCGGCGTAAGCGTCGGCGTCGCCGGCGCGGCCGCGGCGGCCGTGGCCGCGGCGACGGGCAGGGCGGCGGCCCCGGCCCCGGACCATCCGGCGGTGGGGGCGGCGGCGCACCCTCCGGCCCGCCGCCGGCGTGACATGCCCGGACCCTTCGGGCATTACACATGCTCCGTCCTATAGCCCCCGGCTCGGCCGGGGGGTTCTTCGTTGGATCAACGCACACGCGGCGCATGTCCGGTATCCGGGAATCGCTCACGGAACCCCCCGGCGGAGCCGGGGGCTATGGGTGAGGAGACATAACGTCCGGTGAGGAATGAATCACCCAATGCGGACGTTTACCGTCGGTGGTAATCTCCGTGCGCTCATCAATCTTTCCCCGCGAGGTGCGGCATGCTTCGAGTCATCGTTGTCGGTGTCGGTCCGATCGGCCTCTCCTGCGCCCACGCCGTGCACGCCGAGCGCGACATGAAACTCGTCGGCCTCGTGGACCTCGACCCCGCCAAGCGAGGCAAGCGTCTCACCCAACTCGCCGACGAGAGCGGCACGGCCGCGCCGAACGCCGACGCCGGCCCCGCCGTGACCGAGAGCCTCGATGCCGCCGTCGCCGGCGGGGCGGACGTCGCCATCCTCACCACGTCATCCGACTTCCGCGTCGTCGCGCCGACCATCCGCGAACTGCTCAAGCGAGGCCTGGCGGTGGTGAGCAGTTGCGAGCAGATGGTCTGGCCGTGGTACCGGCACGAGGCGTTGGGCCACGCGATCGACGCCGACGCGAAGGCGGCGGGCCGCGCGGTGCTGGGCACGGGCGTGAACCCCGGCTTCGTCATGGACTTCGCCGCGGTGGCGCTCTCCTGCATGGTGCGCCGCGTCACCGCCGTGCGCTGCGAGCGCCGCGTCGATGCGGGCCTGCGCCGTCGGCCGCTGCAGGCCAAGGTCGGCGCGACCATGACCGTCGAGCGCTTCCGCGAACTGGCTGCGCAGGACAAGATCGGCCACGAGGGGTTACCCGAGTCCGTGGCGATGATCGCCGCCGGCCTGGGCCGCCGCGCCGAGCCCGGCTCCGTCGCCATCACACTCGATCCGGTCGTCGCCGAAAAAAGCCTCCCCTCGGCGCTGGGGCTCATCCAGCCCGGGCAGGTCGCGGGCATCCACAACGTCGGCAAGTGGTCGGGCGATGGCCTGACCATCGAGCTCGACCTCACCATGGCGGTGGGGACCACCGAGCCGCGCGACGTGGTGACGCTTGACGGCCCGGTGCAGGTCCGCTGCAAAATCCCCGGCGGCCTCCCCGGCGACTCGGCGACCGTCGCCGCGATGATCAACCACGTCCGCGCCGTCCACAAGGCGGTGCCCGGCCTGCGCACCATGCTCGATATGCCCGTCGCCGGCTGCGTGGGACGGGATTGATTTGAACTCTGCCCCGGAGGGGCAACGGGTTGTAGCCACGGGTGGAGCGGCGTCTTCGCCGCGCAACCCGTGGAAAGGTGATTGTGCATTTTCTTATCCCGCCCCGGAGGGGCGGCGGAAGCGCACGTCGTCGCGCATGCCTCCTTCGCCTCTCCGGGGCGAGAAGAGTAAAAAAGAGATCGCTTTCCACGGGTTGCGCTGCGCCCGCGGAGACACGGGCTGCGCTCCACCCGTGGCTACAATCCGCCGCCCCATCCGGGGCGGAAAACGAATCCTCACTCCTCCGTCACACCGATCACCGGCGGGTGCCACTGGTCGCGTCTTCGAGACCAGTGTTTTTCTGGAGATCAAGAGCACTGGTCTGCTAAGAAGTCGACCAGTGGCACCCGACAATTACTCCTCCGTCACGCTGATCACCAGCACCGACTGCACCTCGCTCTTCAACCGCCGCGCCGCGAGCAGCACATCGCCCAGCCGCAGCGGCGGTGGTGGCGGCGGCAGTGTGGCCACGGGTTGCGTCGCGGCCGGGTCGGCGGGCTGGGTCTCGGGCTGCGTCGCCGCTGGCGGCCCCTCGATCGGCGGGGGTGGCACGACGGCCAGGACCAGGGCGTGGTCCTTATCGACCATCATCGACATCGCCAGCTCCGTGAAGACCCGGCCCGAGTGGTCGAACTCATCGGGTGTTTGTGGCAGCAGCGTGGCGACGCGGTAGTAAAGATGCGGCGTGAAGGTGACGCGCAGCAGGCCGTCGGGCTGCGCCGCCACGCTCAGCAGGAATTGCGGCTGGCCGGGTTGGAGCAGGAGCGGGCGCGTCTGGCCGTCGTCCTCGGCCCATTCGATGATGGTCTTGCGGTTGAGTGGCGGGGCGGCCGCCAGCACAGCGTCCCGTCCCTCCGGTGTGAGGATCATCTGCCGTTCTTCGTTTAGCCGCTTCGGGAGTTGGCGTGAGAACGCGGCCAGTTGCGCCGTTTCCAGCAGCCCGGCGCGCAGGCCGTTGGAGTCCCACCGCTCCAGCGCCGCGTCACCGAGGGGAATCCGCACCAGCGACCACGCTTTGTCCAAACGCTCACCCCGAGCCACGTCGGCGCGCTGCACGTGGATGCGGAACGTGCGGTGAGGCTGCGTCTGCGCCGGGTCGGGCGGCCGGATTTGTTTACGCGGCGGTGGCGGGCCCAGGTCGATCGTGTTGTCGGTGGCGGCGGACTTGTTGTGAGATGCGCAGCCCGCGAGGGTGAGGGCGATGACGCAGAGCAGCCACGCGGCGCTCCGCCCCATAGCCCCCGGCTCGGCCGGGGGGTTCCGCGAGCGATCACCGAATGCCATATATGCACCGCAAATTCGTAGGCCCAACAAGACCCCCCCCCCGGCGGAGCCCGGGGCTATGGGACAGAATCGCATCACTCCCCGCGGATCGTGCGTTCAAGCAGGTCCAGTCCCTGGTCCATCTCCGCCTGGGTGACGACCAGCGACGGGGCGAGACGGAGCACGGTGTTCTGCGTGCCGTTGATGAGCAGGCCGCGGTCGAGGCACTTGTTGACCACCTCGGTGGCGCTCTTGAACCACGCGCCCGGGGCCTGCGGGTTGAGCTCGATGCCGATGAAAAGCCCCTTGCCGCGCACGGCCTTGACGCGCGGGTCCTTCGCGGCGAAGCGGCGCACGCGTTCCATGGCGTGGTTGCCGAGTTTCGCGGCGTGGGCCAGCAGGTTGTCGCGCTCGATGACGCGGAACACAGCGGCGGCAGCGGCCATGGAGACGCAGTTCCCGCCCAGCGTGGTGGCGTGGGCGACGATGCCCTGCTTGCGGCTGTCGTAGAGTTCGGCGACGCGCGGCCCGGCGCACATCACGCCCACCGCCAGCCCGCCGCCCACGCCCTTGGCCAGGGTCATGATGTCCGGCTTCACGTCCCAGTGCTGGTGTGCGAAGTATTTCCCGGTGCGCCCGCAGCCGGTCCAGACCTCGTCGAAGATCAGGACCATGTCGCGCTCGTCGCAGAGCTTCCGCAGGCCGGTGATGTAGGCGTCGTCGGGGATGTTGATGCCACCCTCGCCCTGGATCGGCTCGACGATGACAGCGATCGTCTCGTCGTCGCACGCCTTCTTCATCGCCTCAAGGTCGTTGTAGGGCACGTTGGAGAAACCGGCGAGGAAGGGCTCGAAGTTGTGCCGGACCTTTTCCTGGCCGGTCGCCATCATGGTGGCGAAGCTCCGGCCGTGGAAGCTGTTGATCGCGGAGACGATCTTGTAGCGGAACTTGCCCTTGATCTTGCCGGGTTTGGCCTTGCCGTAGAGGCGGGCGAGTTTGAAGGCGGCCTCGTTGGCGTCGGCGCCGCTGTGGCAGAAGAAGGAGCGCCCGCCGAAGCCGTGCTTGAAGATCGCCTCGGCCAAATGCGTCTGCGGCTCGGTGTAGAGCAGGTTACCGGCGTGCCAGATCAGGTTCGCCTGGTCGGTGACGGCCTTGACCAGGTCCGGGTGGCAGTGGCCCAGCACGCCCGCGCCGAAGCCGGCGAAGAGGTCGAGGTATTCCTTCCCCTCGGCGTCCCACATCTTCGCCCCCCGGCCGCGCACGATCGCGATCGGGTAGCGCGGGTAGTTCCCCGTCATGTACGCGGCCTCGCGGTCGATGATCTCCTGCGTCTTGGTCGCTTGCGTCGTGGTCACCGAGGGGCTACTCCGTCGTGGGGTTTGCGGGTCCGATGGTTCACTGGCGGCGGGGGAGCGATTATACAGTGACGGCGTTCGGACGAGCCGCGACCGTGAGGAAGCGGTCTTCTCTTGAAATTGGGCTCTTCACAAGTCCGCTCCTTCACGGTCGCGGCTCGTCCAGAGTGAGCCCCGCCGTGCCCGGAATCCTCTAATCTGTCCCACGATGGCGCGCACGCACCTCATCCTCGACGGCCTGCAGGACCCGCTCATGGCGCAGCGGCTGTCGGCGACGTGGAGCGAGTACGGTTTCGACAACGCGGTCGATGTCGCCGGGCAGTGCGGCTGGGTCGCGCGGGGCAAAAAGGCGGAATCGCACGCCGCGCTGACCGAGACCGAGGTGGACCGCGCGGCGGCCATCGCCAGGCTCTTCGGGGTCGAGGTGCGCGACCGCGTTGGTGCGACGTTCATCCCCGAGAATGATCTGGCTGCGCTGCGGAAACAGGCGGCGTACGAATACAAATCGCGCACGGCGACGGCGCTGGTGTTCGGCCTGCCCGCGCTGCTGCTGCACTACGTCTCCCCGATCCTCGCCCCGGGTTCCGGCAGCATCACGCGGTCGATGGCGTACCCGTGGCTTTTCGAGTTCCTGCTGGTGGGCTGGGCCTGCCTGGCGGCGGGGTGGCCGATCCTCTGGCAGGGGATGCTCGCGGCGATCGGCCTGCGCATGACGGGCGATCTCCTGACCAGCCTGATCGTGCTGGCGGCGTTCGTGCCTTCGGCGCTGGGGCTGGGTTCGATGGCGTGGCGACCGCTGCCCTGGTTCGACATGGCCCAGACCGGGCCGATGTTTCACGCGGCGATGCTCGTGATGTTCCTCGCGGTGCTGCAGCGGTGGCTGGTGCACCGCTTGAGCGAAAAACTCTCCGGCCGGGCGACGCTGATGATGCCGGGCTTCGGCCGGTTCGCGTTCCTCTGGCTGGTCACGAGCGTGGTGGTAGGTTGCGTGACGCGGAACTGGTCGATGGGCCTGGCGGTGGCGATGCTCCTGCCGCCGTTGATCTCGCTGGGCGCGATCAACCGCTGGAGCCCGGGCTGGTCGATGGCGCTGCCGGTGGCGGGCTTCGCGATGTTCCTGGTGATGGCCCCGCGCTGGATCGGCCGGAGCGCGGCGGGTGTGGAGATCGAGACGGCGGCGGGGTTTCAGTTGGTGATGATCGGCGTGATGGCGGCGGGGTGGGGGAGGCTCAAGCCTTTGAATCCGCGGGTTGAGGTGAAATGAAAAACCCCCGGCGGTTGCCGGGGGTTTTCGTTGATCGTCATTCGAATCGCGCCGAGCGGCGCGGGGTTCGGATTACTTGATCATGTCCTTGAGCGCCTTCAAGGGGCGGATCTTGACCACGCGGGAGGCCGGCTTGGCCTTGAACATGACTTCCTGCTTGGTGAAGGGGTTGATGCCCTTGCGAGCGGCGGTGGCGGGCTTGACGCGGACGACGAACTTGGCGAGGCCGGGCAGGGCGAAGACGCCCGGGCCCTTCTTGCCCAGTTCGTTCTTGATGATCTCGCCCATCGCTTCGCACACGCTGGCGATCTCTTTGCGCTTCAGACCGGTCTTGGCGGCGAGTTGCGTGTAAACCTCGCTCTTGGTGATTGCCTTCTTGCTCATGAAACCAAACTCCTTCCTTGGAAAGGGGGGTGTTGATTGTCCGTGCCCCCGGCTTCCACCGGGAAATAGGCCTCGGACGGTTGATAACTATCGAGATTGTGCTGGTTTTTCCTATAACTTTCAAGGCCGGTGGAGATTTCCACCAAGAAATACAGGGGTTTGTGGGATAGGTCCGGATGTCGGGGCGGGGAGTTCGCCTCGATTGCCGGGTCGAACGCCGTTGTCAATTTGGCAGTCGCCTGTTGCTCCTGGGCTCTCATGGCAGGCGGCGGAGCCGTGGGACCCACAAAAAGCGGCCATTTCACGCTCAAATCGGTGGCACTGCGTTTGCGATGGACTACCCTGTGTGGCACCGCATGCCTTCTATATGGGTGCGCCGCACGGAAAGGCTCACATCATGGCAAAAACCATCGGCATCGACCTGGGCACCACCAACTCCGTTGTCGCGATCATGGAGGGCGGTCAGCCCAAGGTTCTCATCAACAGCTCCGGTGCCCGCATCACCCCCTCCATCGTCGGCTTCACCGACAAGGGCGAGCGCTTGGTCGGCCAGACCGCCAAGCACCAGCAGATCACCAACCCCAAGAACACCGTCTATTCGATCAAGCGCTTCATGGGCCGTCGCCACGCGGAGGTCCACTCCGAAGAGACGATCGTGCCCTACAAGGTCGTCGGCGGCGAGGACGAACTGGTGAAGGTCGAGGTGCGCGGCAAGCTCTACACGCCGCAGGAAGTCTCGGCGATGATCCTCAGCGACCTCAAGAAGACCGCAGAGGATTACCTCGGTGAGAAGGTGACCAGCGCCGTCATCACGGTGCCCGCCTACTTCAACGACTCGCAGCGCCAGGCGACCAAGGAGGCCGGCGAGATCGCGGGCCTCAAGGTCGAGCGCATCATCAACGAGCCGACCGCCGCCGCGCTGGCGTACGGGCTCGACAAGAAGAAGAACGAGAAGGTCGCCGTCTTCGACCTGGGCGGCGGCACGTTCGACATCTCCATCCTCGATATCGGTGACGGCGTCTTCGAGGTGCTCTCCACCAACGGCGACACGCACCTGGGCGGCGACGACTGGGACCAGAAGCTCATCGACTTCCTCGCCGAGGAGTTCCGCCGGCAGGAGAGCATCGACCTGCGCAAGGACCCGATGGCGCTCCAGCGTCTGAAGGAGGCCGCGGAGAAGGCCAAGTGCGAGCTCTCCACCGTGCAGGAAACGACGGTGAACCTCCCTTTCATCACCGCGACGCAGGACGGCCCCAAGCACCTGCAGATCGCCATCACCCGGGCGAAGTTCGAGCAGCTATGCGCCGACCTCTTCGAGCGGCTGCGCGGGCCGGTGCTCAAGGCGCTCAAGGACGCCAAGCTCTCCCCCGAGCAGGTGGACGAGGTCGTGCTGGTCGGCGGCTCGACCCGCATGCCCAAGGCCCAGTTGATCGCCAAGGAGATCTTCAAGAAGGAGCCCAACAAGAGCCTCAACCCCGACGAGGTCGTCGCCATCGGCGCGGCCGTGCAGGCGGCGGTCCTCCAGGGCGAGGTCAAGGACGTGCTCCTGCTCGACGTCACCCCGCTCTCCCTGGGCATCGAGACCCTCGGCGGCGTGATGACCAAGCTCATCGAGCGCAACACAACCATCCCCACCAGCCGCAAGGAGACCTTCTCCACGGCCAGCGACAACCAGCCCGAGGTCACCATCCACGTGCTCCAGGGCGAGCGCGAGTTCGCCCGCGACAACCGCACGCTGGGCCGGTTCAACCTCGGCGGCATCCCGCCCGCGCCGCGCGGCACGCCGCAGATCGAGGTCGAGTTCGCCATCGACGCCAACGGCATCCTCAACGTCTCCGCCACCGACAAGGCCAGCAACAAGACCCAGAAGATCGAGATCGCCGGGTCGTCGGGCCTCTCGAAGGCGGACGTCGAGCAGATGAAGAAGGACGCCGAGGCCCACGCCGCGGACGACAAGAAACGCCGCGAACTGGTGGACATCCGCAACCAGGCGGAGAACACCGTGTACCAGCTCCGCAAGCAGCTCGAGGAGCACGGCGACAAGGTGCCCGCCGAGGTGCGCGGCAAGATCGAGTCCGCGATCTCGGCCGTCGAGGCCCGGGTCAAGGAAGACAACGCCGACGCCATTAAACGCTCGCTCGAGGAACTGAACAAGGTCGCGTCCGAGCTCGGCAAAGCCATCTACGAAAAGATGGGCGCGGCCGCAGGCGGCGCTCCCGGCGCCGAGGCTGGCGAATCCCAAGAGAAGAAGAAGGGCGGCGATGACGTGATCGACGCCGAGTTCGAGGTCAAAGAGTAAACCTCCTCTCAACATCAAAACTCAACCCACCCCTAAAGCCCAGGCATGGCAATGCCTGGGCTTTTTCTTTCCTTTGAACTCCCCCGATTTCCCCGCTAATCTGCCCCGTTCCCACCCCATCGGTGCACCACCATGAAAGCCGCCATCGTCCTCGAACCCGGCAAGCTCACCGTGCGCGACGTCGCCGAACCGCAGATCGGCGACTACGACGCCCTCTGCGAACTCCTCTACGGCGCCACCTGCTCGGGCACCGACACGCATCTGATCAAGGGCCATTTTCCCTGGCCGATCAAATACCCCACCGTGCTCGGCCACGAGAGCGTCGGCCGCGTCGTCAAGGTCGGCCCCAAGGTCCGCCACTTCAAGATCGGCGACCTCGTCACCCGCGTCGGCACCACGCCGCCCGACTCATCGCTCAACGTCACCTGGGGCGGTTTCACGCAGCTCGGCATCGCAAAAGATCACTGGGCGATGAAGCGCGACGGCCTGCCCGCGTCGCAGTGGAGCGGCTACCGCATCAACCAGGTTGTCCCGCCCGGCATCGACCCCATCGCCGCCACCATGATCATCACCCTCCGCGAAACGTGGAGCTACACCACCCGCCTGGGCGTGAAGAGCGGCTCGACCGTGCTCATCGTCGGCTCCGGCGGCAACGGCCTGGCGTTCGCCGTTCACGCCCGCAACCTCGGCGCGGCCCGCGTCGTCGCCGTCGGCAGCGCCGCACGCGAGGCGGAGTTCCGCGCCGCCGGCGTCCACGACTACATCGACTACCACGGCGACAACCTCTCCACCCGCATCGCCGCCGTTCAGCCCGACGGCTTCCAGTTCATCATCGACGCCGTGGGGAAGACCGGCCTCGTGGACAGCGTGCTCCCCAACCTCGCCGCGCACGGCACGGTCGCCATCTACGGCATCGACGACTACCACAACTGCTCGATCAACCCCAACCTCGCCCGCGGCACGTTCACCCTCTACCGCGGCGGCTACGACGAGGAAGAGGCGCACGAGGCCATCACCGCCCAGCTCCGCGGCGGTGCGATCGACGCGAAACTCTGGTTCGGCGACGCCGCACCGTATCCCCTGGAGCGCATTGCCGACGCCTTCGACGCCGTCGCAAAGCGCCGCCACATCAAGGCCGTGATTAAACTGAACGCCTGATTTTTTCAAAAATCTGGTGGGGTAGGTATCCCATAGCCCCCGGCTCCGCCGGGGGCTATGGGAAGAGTGCGGGTCATTCAAAAGAGACCACCGCTCCCCACTAGGCACGCACAATCTTTGCCTTTTCCCATTCCGCTGCCGATACTTCGCAGGTGACGGGCGGTTAGCTCAGTTGGCTAGAGCGCCACTTTTACATAGTGGATGTCGCAGGTTCGACTCCTGTACCGCCCATTCCCGCAGCGTCCGTGCTCGTACCCGCATCGCCTGAAAATACAGTGTTTCCCGTGGTATCTGTGATGTTTTCGCTCACGGTCACACTTTCCACGTTCACCCCTATTCCGCCCAGTTCCGCCCCAGCGCGCGTCGTCTGGCGCGTCGCGCTGAAGACGGCTTTGTCGAAGTGGGCGTCCGTGGTCATGCGGTAGAACGCATCGGCGATCTTTTCCGTGTGCCCCAGCCACGCGGCGCAGACGTGCGACGGGTACTGGTCAGCCAACTCCGTCGCCCTCGATGCCCTCAAGTTCTGCCACAGCTTGCCCCACGGCTGGACGCCTGCCGCCGTGATGTACCGTGCAAACTGCGTGCGGATGTTCTGCAAAGAGTCGCGGTAGCGGGTGATGACGTGCTCGCTGCCCTCGGGTGCGGCGTCGAAGGCGGCTTGGAAGTGGTCCGCCAACTCAGGGAACATCGGCACCACACGGATACCGCCGTCGTCGTGATGCTCCGTCTTGCTCGAACGCACGATGAACCGCTTGCCCTTGAAGTCCACGTCCCGCCACGCCAGGGCGAACGCCTCGGACGGGATGCGGAGTCCGCCCCAACGGGCCAGGGCGATCAACAGCTTCCATTGCGGGCAAGGGACATGATCCACAACCCTCTGCACCACGTCGCCGGGGACAAACTCCCGACGGGCGGGGTTGCCGACCACTTGCCCCTTGATGTGCTCGAACGGATTGAAGCGGACCAGCTTCCGCCTCAGCGCCACCGCAAAGTAGTGGCGGGCGTAGCGGCACCGCTTGGCGATCGTCGCCTTGGCCAGCTTGGCCTTGACCATCCGCGCCCTGTAGGCGTCGGCGTCGGCTGTCGTCACCGCGTCGATCGGGAGTGATTCGCCAAGGTGGCGGACCAGCCACACGCGGCCCTGCCCCATCAGCGTGAGGGTGGCGGGTTTCAGGTCGGCCCGTTCGGCGAGGTAGTCGCGGATGAACGCATCGACGGTCGGGACCGCCTCGCGGTCTCGCTTCTCAACGAGCCCCACGCCGACCAGCTTGGAGTAAACGTCGTCGCCCACCTCGCCCAGCCACCGGGCCACATCAGCCTCCGGCGCACGCTGCATCGCCTGGGCACCGACCAGCGACTCGACGCGGTACTTGAAGAACTGGGCGTCGGTCTTGGACATGTCGCCGCAGTAGAGGATGCGGCGCTTGCCGTCGCGGTCAACGAAGAGGATGCGCTGAGCGCCGGTCTTCTTGTTCGTGCTGAGGGTAGCCATCACTTGCTCCGTTTCTTGAGTTTCGGCGTCGGCGTGAAGGTGACGCTGTAGCCGAGCGCGCGGGCGAGGTCTTCGACGTGTCCGGCGCTCAGGCCGGCGTGACCGTTCATCAGGCGGGAGATGCTCGCCGGCTCGACGCCCGACGCCCGCGACAACTCGCGGACGCCCCGGCCATCGGCTCGGACCAGGGCTTGAAGTTGCTTCATCAGTTTGGGCATGGCATATACCCTATCGTCCGTGTTGAGGTTGCACAACAAGTATTTCGCACCCACCGCCCGGACCGTCCGCGGCGGGGTGTCGGTGTCTTAGAAACCCAGCCCGGCGAAGGGGAGGCGGGGTTGGGTGCGCCAGACCAAGAGCGTGCCCTTGCCGGCTTGGATGGTCTTGACGACTCCCTGCGGCACCGCGGCGCGCCCCTCTGCCGATCCGATCCGATCCGACGCGCCGATGCGAGAGCCCTTGCCGTCGAGCAGGTTGCCGTCCTCGTCCACGTCGGGTACCGCCGAGTCGAAGCCGTCGGCGCGCATCTCGAACCGCGTCGCCTCCAAATAGAGGCCGTCGGACTGGGGCGTCGGCTTACGGCCAAGGCACATCGCCTGCCCCGGCGCGAGGCCGCGCCAGTTGTCTGAGTTGCAGGCGCTGGCGTACCCGACCATTTGCGACACGTCATAAGACCCGACGTACCGCTGCACCTCCAGCGTCAGCGTGGCGATGACCGTGGGGATGCCGTTGCGCGGCGGGAGGCCCTTGCTGTTGAGGATTGGATTGCCCGCGTGGTCGGTGAACTTCTCCACCGTCGCCACGCCGGTATCCCAGTAAAAGACCGGGTATCCGCCGGGCGTGGGTCGCTGCGTTCCGCCGTTCGAGCCGCCCGCGCGGGTGTCATAGGTAAACGAGACCGACCACATGCCGTCGTCGCCGTTGATGGCGGGGCTCACCGCGGCGATGTTGAAGTCGATAACCTTGAGGCGGGGGTCGGGGATGTTGCCGGCGGCGTCTTTGTAAACCTGCCCGACGCCGATGCCACGCGCGGAGAACACGGCGGCCAGCGCGTCAAACGAGGTGGGTGCCAACACCTTGAGGGTGCGGCGGAAGGTGCGGTTGCCGTCGAGGTCGCCCCCGAGACTCGGGGCGATCACGTCCTCGGTGATTTGCGGGAAGGTGGACATGGGTCAAGGTTCCTGTGGTTGTGCCGCGCGCGACGGCGCGGCGGGGGTGGGTGGATCGATCAGGTCGGCGGACTCACTGAGCCGGCGCAGGGTGTCGCGGACGGCGGCGTCGAGGATGGATTGAATCTCAGGGATCGTCTTGCCGAACATCAGCGGCGCGGTGGTCGCGCCCAATGGTTCGACGGCGGCGCGGATCGTGGCAGTGATGCGGTCCCATTCGCGGTGTACGTCGTCGGCGTCGAGCAGCCGGGCGGCGGCGCGGCGATACTGCCCCTCGTACAAGTCGGCGAGCGCGTTTTCTTTGCGGATTTTGGCGGCCAGCATCTCCCGCGATCCCTCAGACCGTGGGCGGCCTGGGCGCGTCGATCGTCCGGTGGATTTCAGCCAGGCGGCGACTTCCTCCAGGCTGTAGCGGACGGCGCGGGTGCGCTTGTTCCTCGTGTGCGGACAGCCCGATTTCGACCAGTTCCAAACCGTATCCTCGTGCACGTCGAGGGCGTCGGCGATGTCGGCGGCGGTCTGGTTTCTGGAAGAGGGCTTCATGGCGTGCCTGTCGTTATTTGAGTTGGCGCGGCTATTGACACTCGACACACGAGATCGCTTTACCCCTCATAGCCGCCACCGGCAGGGAAGAACCTCGCCGCACCGGGGGTGGGGGTGGGCACCCCCCGCACCCCCTCCGCTCCTCCGGCGCGTCCTGGGGCATCGTGACGCCCGTGTGCAAAGCCGCGCACCACCTTCCGATGGTGCGGGCGAAAGTCTGCCGGGGCGGTTCTTGCTTCCGCCCCGGCGACCGAACAGAGAGTTCATGCTTGTTGTGCATCACGGGCGCAGGTTCCCGTTCTCGTCGCGCGGCGACTGCGGCACCATGCTGCTATCCACCACGTCGGGGAACTGGCGGTGCAGCGTGGCCAGCCTCTCGCGGGCCTGAGCCGACGCCTGCATCCGCGTCCCGGCCTGCCCGCGGGCCTTCTCCAGCGCCCCCGTCTTGGCCGTGTAGTCGGCCTTGACCTTCTCCCACGACGCGAGGTGTTCGCTCAGCGCCCGCGCCGACGCCTTCGATGCGCGAATCAGTTCCCGCTCATCGCCCATCGACGCGGCGAGTGAGTGTGCCTCGGCCAGCGCGTCCGCATCAGCGGAGGCCTGATCGTCGGTCTTGTTCAACTGCGTAGTGAGCTGATCGAGCTGTGCGATTTCGCGCGTGGTGATTTTGTCGCCCTTGCTCAACAGCGCGCGGTATTGCTCCCGTGCCTGGGCATCCGCATCACGTCGGCGTTGAAATATTGCATCCAAGAAACTCATGCCTGTATCCCTTCGATTGATGATGGAGTTGAACACCGGCCACGCGGCCGGCGCGGATCAGACCTTCGGCTTGATGCGGCCTTTGGCAACGTGCTGGTGATAGCGCAGCAGTTCGGCCTTGCTCTTGAAGTCTTTGCGGGCCTGGGGGTCGTGCTCCCACTCGTGGTCGGCCCTCTCCTCGGGCGTGGCGTCCGACCGAAGCGCGGGGGCGGCGCTGGAGGCGGTCTTGGCGGCGGCCTCGGCGTTCTCGCGCTTGACCCAGTAGGCGACTTCCTCTTTTTGGTTGGCGAACTTCGGGATCGGGATGTAGCTGGACATGGATCAGCCTTTCAGAATTGCCGTCGATGACGGCAGGGTGATGCCGTCGGTGACGGCGGGGATTTCCTCGATGCTCAGACAACGCAGACCGCACGCGCGGCCCGCGAGTTTTAAGAGCCTGCGCAGGCCGAGCACCGGGTCGGCGCCGAGCATCGGCGTGAGCACGACGACGTACCGGGGTCGCTCCGCCGGCGGGGTCGGCCTGATGCCGTCCATCACCCTGGGGAGGATGGCGGAGAGCTTTTCGGGGTTGGGGTTGCGGGTTCTCATTCGCGCACCCCCTGCCCCTCAATAACCTGAGCATCTGGAGCGCCTGCCCCCACCCCCCCCTCATCAAACCCTGTAATAATGGGCACATGCTCAAGATGCTCAAGATGCTCAAGATGTTCATTGGCAGGGGCAGGTGAGCAGGTGTGAGCATGTGCCCCCTCGGGGAGCCGCCAGAGCCACGGGCCGGGGTTCTCGGGGCGGTAGGACTCAACCTTCAACTCCCGCTTGGCACGCCGGAGGGTTGCGTCCTTGATGCCCTCGCCGTTTTGGGCTTGGTCGCAGACTTCGCTGGCGAGCACGGGACCGTCGGCCAGCATCGACCTCAGCCAGTCCACGGCTGTATCCCGCTCGTCTCGCTCGGGACCGGGACGCTCGCCCGGTGGAGAGAGCATCTTGTCCAGGTCCGCCGCGACCGCGCCCGCCTCCCACGCGACCGATGCGGCGAGGGGGGTGGACTGCCGAATCTCGAACGCCAGGCCGTCGCGGTCGTTGCCGATGTTGTTCTTGATGGGCAGGAAGAGCCGCCGCTTGCCCGTAGGATCGTCCGGGCATTTGCCGATGGCGAACACCGCCCGCGCCGCCGCGACGAACGCGAGGCTGCCCGTGGCGCGGTAGATGGCCTGCCCCTGCCCCTTGTTCAGGTGCGTCACCGCCAACAGCGCCACGCCGCTCCGTGATGCAAGCTCGCTTGCCCGAGAGAGACACGCCCGAACCTCCGCATTGTTGTGGGAGTCGGTCGAGCCCATGTACGCGGACACCGGGTCGATGATGACCAGCTTGCAATCAGGCGTCTGCTGGATCGCCTCCTCGAGCGCGGCGATATTCTCGTCCAGGGCGAAGGCGCCGGTCTCGACCTTGCCGGTTTTGTGGTTCGTCCTGAACACGCCGCGCATGATGGTGACGCGACTGGGGTCTCCCCCCGCCGCATCAAACCGGGGGCGGATCGTGTCGGCCACGTCGTCCTCGACGTTGAGCAGCACGACACCGCCGACGCCGCATGATGGGCTACCGTCCGGCCACGTCGCGCCTCTGGTCACACGCGCGGCGATGTCGATGGTGGCGGTCGATTTCCCGAGACCGGGATCGCCCGCAAAGAGCGTCAACTTTCCACGGGCGATGCGATGCTTCCAAAGCCATCGGACCGCCTCGGGGGGAACACTGGACAAGGTGACGATCGACGGGCCGGTGGTCGGGCCACCCGCGCCCTGAACAAGGTTTTCTTGTGCGATGCGAAGGGCTTCCGCGCCCGTCGCGCCTTCGTTGATGGCGCGGGCGAGGCGGTCCACCACTCGGCCGTTGAGCCGCTGGTCTGCCTTCTCCCGCACAATCTTGGCGTAGTGCTCCGCAAGCGCGGCGTTGGGCACGGTCTCCCCGAGCATGTAGAGATATTCGAGCCCGCCGACGTCGTCGAGTTGCCCCTTGTCACGCAGGTGCTGCACGAGATGCACAAGACCGTTTGGTTTGCCGGCCTCGTAAACATCGAAGATCGCGGCGGCGATGATGACGTGCGCGGGCTTCTGGAAGTCCTCGGGGCCGCGAAGGATTTTCAAGACCTCCGTGATCGCGTCGCCTTCCAGGATCATCGAACCGAGCGCGGCGGCTTCGGCTTCGAGCGCGGCGGGCGGGGTTGTGGTGTTGGCGATCATCGGCCCTCCCCGGTGGTGGTGACAACGCGGCGGGCTCGGACGAACGCGATCAAATCCGACCTGAGAATCACCGTCGCGGTCCCCAGCTTCGAGGCGGGAAGTTCGCCGGTGCGGATGTAGTCCGAGAGGTGCCGCGCGCTCACCCCGACGGCGCGGGCGGCGTCCTCCAGGCGGTACGAAACAGGCTCAGGGGTGGCGATGGTGGGGCGGACGTTCATCGCTGCACCGCCTCACCGTGGCGGGCGCGTTCGGAGAGCAAGTCAGCCACCGTCGGGACGTGCACCAGGATCACGCGGCCGGCGTGAAGACCGGGCAAGCGGTGGGCGTTCACCTCATCGCGCAACCATCCCGCCGGGACACGCAGGTATCGCGCCGCTCGATTCAGCGGGACGGCCTGGGTTGGGATGTGGGGCGTTGTTTCCATACCCGAATCGTCGGGTATGGTCCGGCATTCAACCGGCAACGGGACCGGCAATCAGTCGGCAATTTTCGAGAGCACCCGTCGGCCGCGGATAGTCAGCCTAGCACCGCCCGCGCGGCCATTCGGTCGCTCTGCATAGAGCGCGCCGATAAGCTCGCGGATCGCCTGCTCAATGGTCCTCACGGAATCAGCGGTGGTTGGTTCCGCGAGTTGTTCGACCGTGGCTGAGTCCGCCGGATCGAGTCGCCCGAGTGCGCGAAGAACCCGCTTTGCGGCATTGCTGAGCGCCGGGACTTGTTCGATTTCCCCGCCATCCATCGCCTTCGCCTCCGCGTGCAGCACCCCAGCCACGGCGCGACACTTCGCCGCAAACTCAACCGAGCCGATGGAGTCGCTGCCCGGACCACCACGCACGCAAGCGGGTATCTTGACGCTCCATGTGTGCATCGCGTGGTTCCAGAAACCCGCGTAACAGTCGGGGTTTTCTTCGAGGGTTGGTTTCCGTGCCTCCGCTAATTCGGGGTAGCTGGTCAACGCGCCCGCGTTCATCGCCTCTTCCAGCAGTTGCCCAGCGTGCCTGTCCAGGGCGATGACCACGCGCACATAATCCGGCCGTCCCTCCGGGTCTTTGATCTTGACGGCCAGATCGAGATATTGATCTGCGATCGCGTGAATAACGGCGGGGTTCGCCGCGGTCGTCGTCGGCTTGGTAGTTGTGGTGGCGGTCTTCGGTTTGCGCTTCGCTGTCGGTGACATGCTTGTTCCTTCAAGGTGGGCGATCCGGCGCGACGGGCAGGCGGAACAAGACACCCACGCGCCGCGCCGAATCTTCCGTCGGGGATCAGACCGACGGCCCGCACAAAAACTACCTACGAAACCAGACTCTTTCCACCTTGTTTTCCCGGTGGATAATGTGTCGCAAACCCGACCGGGCGCGTTGGCGCACGGCCGGGCGTGAGGGAGAGTGTCACTTGCGGCCGGGCAGGGCGGCGATGGCCTCCCGAACGAACCGGACGGCCGCGTCCTCGGCGAACGCGCCGGCGGAATCCTCGGCAATCTCAGCTACGGCCGCGTTGATGGCGGCGGTAGCTTCGTCGAGCCCGTCGCGCAGGTCCTGGGCGTTTTGGTGCGACATATGGACGCACGCCCGATAGCAGCCGGCCTCAAGCAGGTCGCGGGCCTCCGTCACCCGCTCCAGCATGGCGAGGCAAATCTTGTGCGTGACGGCCATCGCCTCTTCATCGGTGAAGTTCGGCGTATCGGTCACGCCGTCGCCAGTGTCAATGTCAACGTCGATCATGGCGGCAGCCTCTGGTGCGGATGCTTTCGCCTTGGCCTTTTTCGGATTCTTCGCTCGCTTCGTCATGGTCACTCTCCACGGCCGGCGGTTTGGTTGCCCCACGACGCCCCCGGCCGGGCGCGGCGGGGTGTTGGGTCATGCTGGGCGGTCGTCGCTGTCTGCGAGCCTCAGGGCGGGCGTGGCGGCCTCGTGGCGTTCACGGATCGCCTTGGCCAGCGCGTTGAGGTACACCACCGGCTCGCCGCGCAGCAGGTCCACAAGCGCGGCGAGCGCGTCGTCGTGCTCGGGGTCGGCGGTGCGTTTCAGCGTCAGCCGCGCGTCGTCTGGCGCGTCGCGCCGCTCTGGAACTGGTATATTCTTCGAGGATTTAGAAGGTAGTGCGGTTCCTGTACCGCCCATTGATTTGCCCTCATTTCCGCGAGCGAGAGAGGATCGCATGCGTATCGCGATGGTCTGCACACCGATGACCGAGCCGAACCTGAAGATGGCGCGGCAGGTCGGCGTGACGGACATCGTCGGGCGCTTCCCGGGTGAAAAACAGGAGGAGGTCGCCGCGCTGCGCGACCGGGTGGCCGAGCGCGGGATGAAGCTCTCGGTGATCGAGGGCTATCTGCCGATTGATCAGATCATCCTCGCGACGCCGAAGCGCGACGAGCAGATCGCACGCATGGCGACGCTCATCCGGAGCATGGGCAAGCTGGGCATCGGCGTGCTCTGCTACAACTTCATGCCCTGCAACGACTGGAGCCGGACGACGTTTCACGCCGTGGAGCGTGGCGGGGCGCTGACCAGCGCGTTCGATGCGGAAGCGGAGGCGGGCAAGCCGCAACACGCGATGGCGCCAACCACGCCGCAGTGGATGTGGGACAACCTGGCGTACTTTCTCAAGCGCATCATCCCCGTCGCCGAGGAGGCCGGTGTGACCCTGGCGATGCACCCGGACGACCCGCCGATGCCCACGCTGCGCGGCATGGCGCAGATCATGTACAGCCCCGCCTGCTTCGACCGCCTGCTCGAACTCTCACCCAGCCCCGCGCACGCCATGTGCTTCTGCCAGGGTTCATTCGCGCAGATGGGCGTGGACATCCCATCGGCGATCCGCCACTTCGGCAAACGCATCGGCTACGTGCATTTCCGCGATGTGCGCGGCACGATGCCTCGTTTTACAGAGACGTTCCACGACAACGGCAAGACCGACATGGCCGACGCGATGCGGGCCTATCACGCGATCGGTTACACCGGCGTCATGCGGCCCGACCACGTGCCCAAGCTCGAAATTGAGGAAGGCGACGGCTCGGGCTACACGATGCTCGGCCGGCTCTTCGCCGTGGGCTACATGCGCGGCCTGATGCACGCGGTGCTCGGCAAGAACAGCGGTGAGACGCCGGTTGAATCCTATTGAGGAGAGTTGTGACATGCGGAACCGTTTTCTTGATCTCTTCGCCCTGTCCGCCGTGTTGCTGACGTCGATCACGCTCGGCGGGTGCAGCACCATCAACCTCCCCGAGAAGCCCGTCGTCTCGCTGGTGAACATCGAGTTGGGCGACGTGACGGTTTTCGAGACCAGCGCCACGGTCGTGGTGCGCGTGAGCAACCCGAACCTCGGGCCGATCACGGTCAAGGGCACGGCGTTCGACGTGGCGCTCGACGGCTGTTCGCTCGGCAAGGCGCTGGGCGATGAGGTGATCGAGGTTCCCGCGCTGAACTCGGCGACCACGCGGGCGCGCGTCCACCTGAGCAACATCGCGATGGCCACCAAGATCAAGTCGATCATCGACTCCCGCCGGTTCGACTACAGCATCGACGGCGTGCTCTACCTGGAGGCCGACGGGAAGAAGGGGAGCCTCCGCACGTCCAACTCGGGCAGGATCGACGCGAAGGATTTCATACCGAAGAACGGCGCGTCACGCTGACTCCGATCCCCTCTCCCGGAGGGAGGGGGCAAGAATCTCATGGCCGATAGGTCGCGTAACACCCCGGTGCTTCGCCGACGCGCACGCTCACGAGCTTCACGCCCTTGGGCAACGTTTTGGCGACCTCGCTGCCGAACCACCACGCGACGCGCTCGGCGGTGGGGTTGACCTTGCAGCCGATGAAAGGGGCGACCTCGTTGAGGTGGCGGTTGTGCACCTTCCCGATCAGGGCGTCGATCGTTTTTTCCAGGACGTGGAAGTCCATGACGCACTCGATGGAATCGAGCTTCGCCGCGGCGACGGTGACCTCGACGGGCCAGTTGTGGCCGTGGATCGGTTCGAGCGAGCCGTCGGGCAGGCGGATGGCGTGCGAGGCGGCGAAGATTTTCTCGATGGTGATCTCGTAGGTGCCCGAAGCCATGTGCCGTTTGCCTTTATTCGTAGGGTTGTCGATTGTCCCCGACGGGTCAGGCATCATACACTCGCTGCCGCGATGAGCCCCAGCGACAAGCCCAATCTGCCCCCCGGCGTCGATCCGATCATCGGCATCGACCTGGGTACGACCAACAGCCTCGTGGCCTGGTGCGACGAGCGCGGGCCGCGCATCATCCCCGATGAACAGGGCAGGAACCTTCTGCCCAGCGTGGTGCGCTTCGATGCAAAGACCGGGCAGGCAACCGCCGTCGGTCATGCCGCGCGCGACCACGCCGTCGAGTACCCGCGTGAGACGGTCTTCAGCGTCAAACGGTTGATGGGCCGCGGCCTCGAGGATGTACGCGGCGAGCTGGCGTACCTGCCCTATGAGGTCGTCGCCGGCGAGCACAACACGGCCCGCGTGCGGATCGGCGGTGAAAGCGGCCGGGTGTACTCACCGCAGGAGATCAGCGCCATCATCCTGCGAGAACTGAAGGCCCGCGCCGAGGCGTGGTTCGGCCGGCCGGTGCGGCGTGCCGTGGTGACGGTGCCCGCCTATTTCGACGACGCGCAGCGCCAGGCGACGCGCGACGCCGGCCGCATCGCCGGGCTGGACGTCGTCCGCATCGTCAACGAGCCGACCGCCGCCGCGCTGGCGTACAACCTCGGGCAGAAGCACGGCGACAGCACCGTGGCGGTCTTCGACCTGGGCGGCGGCACGTTCGACGTCTCCATCCTCCGCATGCAGCACACGGATGGCGGCGGTGCGGGTGGTGACAGCTCGGGGGGCGATGCGAACCAGGTGCTCGCCACCTCCGGCGACACACACCTGGGGGGCGACGACGTGGACCGCATGATCGTCGAGCTGATCCAGGGTGAAATCCGCCAAGAGTTCGGTGAAAGCCTGAGTTTTCCGCCGGCGACGCGTCAGGCGTTCCGCACCTTTGCCGAGGCCGCAAAGATCCGCCTCTCGCAGGAGCGGAGCGCCCCGATCGAGGTGGAGCTCGGCCAGGGGCGGGTGTACCGCCGGACGCTGACGCGCGAGGAGTTGGAGGCGATGGCCGGGCCGTGGGCCGCGCGGGCGCTCGCCTGCTGCGCCAGCGTGATGCGGTCGTCGAAACTCAAGACCGAAGACATCGAGCGCGTCGTGATGGTCGGCGGATCGACGCGGATGCCGATCGTGCGCGAGCGGGTGTCGGAGTTTTTCGGCGCGGAGTTGTACACGGCCCTGAACCCCGACGAGGTGGTCGCGCTGGGCGCGGCCGTGCAGGCGTCGATCCTGGCGGGCATCAACCGGGGCATGCTGCTGCTGGATGTGATCCCGCTCTCGCTGGGGATCGAGACGATGGGCGGCGCGGTGGCGAAGCTGATCACCGCGAACACGACGATCCCCGCCCGGGCGACAGAGAAGTTTTCAACCTACGCCGACGGGCAGACGAACGTGAAGATCCATGTTTTGCAGGGCGAGCGCGAGTTAGTCAAGGATTGCCGGTCGCTGGGCCAGTTCGAGCTGCGCGGCATCCCGCCCATGCCCGCGGGGCTGCCCAAGATCGAGGTCACGTTCCTTGTCGATGCCAACGGCGTGTTGAATGTGTCGGCCGTGGAGCGGCGGAGCGAGAAGACCGCAAAAATCCAGATCGTTCCCAACCACGGCCTGACGCAGGAGGAGGTCCGCCGCATGGAGGCGGACAGCCTGGCCTATGCACAAGAGGACATGACGGAGCACCGCCTGATCGATCTGCGCAACCAGGCACGGCTCGACCTCCGCGCGATCGAGCGGCAACTGGCGAAGGTCGGCGGGGCGATGGACGGTGCGTATCGACAGGAGATTGAACAGAAGATGGAGGCGGTGCGCGGCTACTTGTCGCAACCACAACCAGACGCAGAGGCGTTCGCCGCCGCGCTCACGACGATGGACCACGCGACGGTGAGGCTCGCGGAGATCGCGATCGCCAAGACGCTGCGCGAGACGATGTGAAACGCAGACCTCACGCGGTCACGCC
Organism: Planctomycetota bacterium; assembly: GCA_021413865.1. Taxonomy (GTDB): domain Bacteria; phylum Planctomycetota; class Phycisphaerae; order Phycisphaerales; family Phycisphaeraceae; genus JAIOPN01. The sequence continues at coordinate 179,937 of JAIOPN010000016.1, forward strand.
TTGAGCTTCGCCAACGTGCGTGCGAGCTTTTCGCCCAGCGATTCGATCGACGCCTGCAGCTTTGCGTCCTTGAGCGTGCCGTCGGGGTTGAACGCCTCGTTGGCCTTGGGCACCGCGACCTGGTCGGGCAGCACGGTCACCTTGATGTTGCCGAGGATGGAGCGGACGGTCACCAGGCCGCGCAGGCCGCCCAGCGCGCCGGGCGAGGCCGCCATGAGGGAAGCGATCTTGCCGTCGAAGCAATTAAGCGGCCCCTCGTTGGGCACGGGGCGCGAGACCCAGTCGATCGCGTTTTTCAGCGCGGCGGTGATGGAGCTGTTGTACTCGGGGCAGGAGAGCAGCAGGCCGTCGTGCGCGAGGAAAAGGTCCTTGAGCTTGCGGGCGTTGGCGGGCAGGCCCTGAGCGGTTTCGAGGTCTTCATCGAACACCGGCAGGGGGTATTCCTTCAGGTCGATGTACGTCACCTCTGCGCCGCCGCGCTTCGCCCCCTCGATGGCAACCCTGACCAGCTTCTTGTTCCACGAGTTGGCACGCAGGCTGCCGGCGAAGGCGAGGATTCGGGGAGTTCGCATGGGGGCTCACTTTTTATTCAGAGGTTAGCGACGTGACATGATAGTCCAGAGCTCAGAGTCCAGAGTCCAGAGTCCAGAGTCCAGAGTCCAGAGTCCAGAGTCCAGAGTCCAGAGTCAAAGGCACCGGAAGGTCTCTCTTTTTTTTTGACTCTGGACTCTGGACTCTGGACTATATTCATCCCATGCCCGCCCTCCGCCAACGCGACATTTACCGCTTCGGGCTGTATTCCATCCTGCTGGCCATCCTCGCGGTCTTCCTTGTTTGGCCCATCGCATTGACCATCGGCGGGGCGTTCGTCTCGCCGCAGGGCCGGTTCACGCTCGACTACTTCTTCGCCCCCGGCCTGGGCGTGCTGCGCGACCCCCTCTATATAGATGGCCTGGCCAACAGCCTCCTCATCGCCGTCTGGACCACGCTCCTCTGCCTGGCGATCACGCTGCCGCTGGCGATGCTCACGGTCCGGTGCGACTTCCCCGGTAAGGCCGTCATCGGCGGGCTGATCCTCGTGCCGATGATCCTCCCCCCCTTCGTCGGCGCGATGGGCATGCGGGCCATCCTCGGCCGAGCCGGCGCGGTCAACGCGCTGCTCATGCACCTGGGCCTGCTCGACGCGCACAGCCCGGGCATCGACTTCCTCGGCGGCCAGTTCATCGGCGGCCGGTTTTGCGGCGTCGTCCTCATGGAGGCGCTGCACCTCTACCCGATCCTCTATCTCAACCTCACCGCCGCGCTGGCGAATGTCGATCCCGCGCTCGACGAGGCCGCGCGCGGTCTGGGCGCCAGCGCGTGGCGGCGCTTCTTCCGCGTCACGCTCCCGCTCGTCATGCCCGGCCTTTTCGCCGGCGCGACCATCGTCTTCATCTGGTCCTTCACCGAGCTGGGCACCCCGCTCATGTTCGATTTTTACACCGTCATGCCCGTGCAGATTTTCTGGGGCATCCAGGAGATGGCGTACAACCCCAGGCCCTACGCGCTGGTCGTCGTCATGCTCGTCATGGCGATCTCGCTCTATATGACGGGAAAATTCGCCTTCGGCCGGCGCGGCTACGCGATGCAGTCCAAGGCCATCGTCGCCGCGGGCGCGGACCGGCTTGCGGGTATTCGAGGATGGGTCGTCACCGGGCTGTTCGCCATCGTCATCGGCGCGGCGGTACTCCCGCACCTGGGGGTGATCCTTTCCTCGTTCACCGTGGATGGCCGGTGGTACCGCACCGTGCTGCCCGGGGCGTGGACGGTAGAGCACTACAGCCACGCGCTCTCGCACGACCTGGCGATGCGCTCCATCCGCAACAGCCTCACGTACTCGCTCATCGCAATGATCGGCACGGTGGCGATGGGCGTTTCCATTTCCTATCTCGTCGCGCGGGCGCGCGTCACCGGCGGCTGGCTGCTCGACAGCCTGGCCATGCTCCCGCTCGCGGTGCCTGGGCTAGTGATGGCGTTCGGTTACGTGGGCATGACGCTCACCTGGCCGTTCCCGCAGGTGATCGAATTGCTCAACCGCGCCGGCCTCGACGGCGCGGCGTCGTACCTCCAGGTGCTGGGCGCCTCACCTAATCCGCTGCTCATCCTCATCATCGCCTACAGCATCCGCCGGCTGCCCTACGTCGTCCGTGCCGCCTCCGCCGGCCTCGAACAGACTTCCGGCCAACTCGAAGAGGCCGCGCTCAACCTCGGCGCCTCCACCATGACCGCCGTGCGCAAGATCGTCCTGCCCCTCATCATGGCCAACCTTATCGCCGGCGCGATCCTCGCCTTCTCCTTCTCCATGCTCGAGGTGAGCGACTCGCTCATCCTCGCGCAGAAGGAGGATCACTACCCGATCACCAAGGCGATCTACGACTTCTTCCAGCGCTTGGGTGACGGGCCCTACATCGCCTCGGCGATGGGCGTGTGGGCCATGGCGCTGCTGACCATCACGCTCGTGGGCGCGGGCGTCATCATGGGTAAAAAACTCGGGGCGATCTTCCGGGCATAATGCACGACCCGGAGAGACACACGATGGCCACGCCGCCGCACGACGCGGAACTCATCATCCTCGCCAACCAGACGCTCGGGAAAATCGAGGGGCGGCTCTGGGGCCAGTTCATCGAGCTGGCGGGCCGCTGCATCAACGGCGGCATCTACGACCCCGACAGCCCCCACGCCCGGCCCGACGGCACCCGCGCCGACGTCTTCGAGGCCATGCGCGAGCTCCAGCCCACGCACATCCGCTACCCCGGCGGCTGCGCCACCGCCTATTTCGATTGGCAGGAACTTGTCGGCCCGCGCGAGCAGCGTCCGCGCAACAAACTCTTCCGCGGGCTGGGCCAGTCACAATCCACCGCGTTCGGCATCCCCGAGGCGTACGGATACGCGAAGGAACTCGGCGCCGAGCTGTACCTGACCGTCAACGCACATACGCAGTCCCCCGAGGACGCGGCGAATCTCGTCGAGTACCTCAACGGCACCGGCCCGACGAAATACGCCGACCTCCGCCGTTCGCACGGCCGCGAGGAGCCCTACAACGTCAAGCTCTTCGGCCTGGGCAACGAGATATACGGCGACTGGCAGCCGGGGCAGAAGACCGCGGCGGAATACGTCGCCTGGTGCCGCCGCGCGATCCAGGAGATGAAGCTGGTTGATCCGGCGATCGACATCGTCTGCGTCGGTCTCGGCCGGCCCGGGCCCGAGTGGGACCGCATCGTGCTCAAGGGGTTGATCGACCGCATCGACATGATCAGCGTGCACAATTATTGCGGCCGGCCCGTCTTTCGGGACTGCATGGCGGCGTTCCGTGTTTATGAGGAGATGTTCAACTGGCTCGACGTGGCCGTCGATGAGGCGATGGACACGCTGCTGACGCGTAAGAAGCGCCCCGGTTTCGCGTTCGATGAGTGGAACGTCTGGTACCGCTCCAAGCACGGCCCCGTGGCGGACCTGGAGGAGACCTACGACTACGCCGACGCCATGACGGTCGCCTCACTCTTCCACGTCATGCTGCGGAACACGCGGTCGGTAACGCTGTCGAACATCTCGCTGGCGGTGAACACGTGCGGGAGCATCTTTACAGACAAGATGCGCTGCGTCCGGCAGACGATTTTTTACCCCCAGAAACTGTTCCGCGCCAAGCACTCGGGCCGGGCGGTGCGCACGGTGGTGGAGTGCCCACAATTCGCCGCCAAGCACGAGCGGTTCTTCTGCGGGATCGTGGACGTGGAGAAGGCGAAGGACGAGAACCTGCCCACGTTGCTGAAGTTCGACGACGTGCCGGCGCTGGACGTGATGACGAGCATCGACGAGAAACGTGGCCGGATGTCCATCTCCGTGCTTAACAAGCTCGAGGAACACCCGCTGCGCACGGCCCTCACCTTCCGCGGCGTCAAGCCGAACATGCAGCGCGTCAAGGTCCACCGCATGACCGGCAACTCGATCGCCGCCGTCAACACGCTCGACAGCCCGAACAACGTCGGTCTCGAGACGCAGACGACCGATCTCGACGGCGCGTTCACCTTCCCGCCGGCGAGCCTCACGCTCCTCGAGTTCACGCTCTGAGCTATCCTGCAGACCTCACACAGAAAGAGACGGCATGAAATACCGCACACTCGGCAAGACCGGCGTCAAAATCTCCGAAGTCGGTCTGGGCACGTGGCAGCTCGGCGGGGTGGACTGGGGCAACATGTCCGACGACGACGCGCTGAAGATCCTGCGCCGGGCCGTCGACCTGGGCGTCAACTTCTTCGATACCGCGGACGTGTACGGCCTGGGCCGGAGCGAGACGCTCATCGGCAAGTTCCTCAAGGAAACCAAGGGCAAGGTGTACGTCGCCACCAAGCTCAGCCGCCGCCGCTGGGTTGAGATGAAGGGCTGGCCGGCGAAATACACGCTCGACATGGTGCGCGAGGACATCAGGTTCTCGCTCAAAAACCTGGGCGTCGATTCGCTCTTCCTCCAGCAGTGGCACTGCCCGCCGACCGAGTGGTACCGCGCGGGCGACATTTTTGAGTTGATGGAAAAGGCCAAGAAGGAGGGCCTGATCCGGCACTGGGGCTGCAGCGTGGAGTCGGTGGAGGAGGGGTTGCTCGCGATCAAGCACCCGGGCTGCGCGAGCCTGCAGGTGATCTACAACATCTTCCGCCAGAAGCTCACGACGGAGCTTCTGCCGCAAGCGAAGGCGGCGAACGTCGGCATCCTCGCGCGTGTGCCGCTGGCCAGCGGGCTGCTCACCGGCCGGTTCCAGAAGGGGCACAAGTTCTCCGACGGCGACCACCGCAGCTACAACGCGGACGGCAAGGCGTTCAACGTCGGCGAGACCTTCGCCGGCGTGCCGTTCGAGAAGGGGGTCGAGTTCGCCGGCGCGATCGGGGCCATCCTCAAGCCGACGGAGAAGGCTCCGATGGCGCAGCTCGCCCTGCGCTGGGTCCTCGATCAAGACGGTGTTACGACTGTGATCCCCGGCGCGACGAAGATTTCGCAGGTCGAGTCGAACACCGCCGCGTCGGACCTGCCGCCGATCGCGGCGCCGGCGCAGGGGGCGCTGCGTGAGTTGTACGACACGAAGATCAGGCCGGCGATCCGCGGCACGTATTGAGCCGACCCGAAACAGGAGCCCGCCATGCTGCACCACCACGTCATGTTCAAGATGCGCGACGACAAGCGCGGCGAGATCGAGACGTTCATCGTCAAGCTCAAAAAGCTCAAACAGGACGTGCCCACCGTCCGCGAGGTGCGCGTGGGCCTGAACACGGTGAAGGGGAAGAAGTCGTACGACATCTATTACTACGCCCGCTTCGACGACGCCGCGGGTTTCGAGGCCTATATGAAGCACCCGCTGCACGTCCCGGTGGTGAAGTACGTGGAGGAGGTGTGCAGCGCGGTGGCGGACGTGGACGTGGTGGATTAGCCCGGTGGGGCAGGCGTCCCGCCTGCCCCACCGTTGGCCTTATACTCATCGCATGGCCAAGACGCAGACGCGCTTTGTCTGTCGCTCGTGCGGGGCGATGCAGCCGCGCTGGATGGGCAAGTGCCCGGACTGCGGGGCGTGGGATGCGCTGGACGAGTACCGCGTCGAGGCCGGCGCCGCCAAGGACGCCCAGCGCGGCGCGGCGGCGGCGACCCTGGCCGTCGATGACGCGCCGCAGGCCGCCCCGCTCCACGCGATCGATGAAACCGGCCCCGGCGGCGGGGTGCTGACGCGCCTGGCGACCGGCATCGGCGAACTTGACCGCGTTTTAGGTGGCGGCTCTCCCACTCCGGCGGATGGCGACCAGCCCGCCGCCGTGCGCGGCCTCGTCCCGGGCAGCACCGTCCTGATCGGCGGCGACCCGGGCATCGGCAAATCCACCCTCATGCTCCAGGCCGCGCACCACTGGGCCAAGCGCGGCGTCCGCGTGCTCTACGTCACCAGCGAGGAGTCGGCGCAGCAGCTCCGTTTGCGCGCCAAGCGGCTCGTGGGCGAGCGCGACAAGTTGGATGAGTTGTACGTATTGGCCGACACCAACCTGGCCCGCATCACCGAGCAGGCGCGACGGGTGCAACCGGCGGTGATCGTGATCGACTCGATCCAGATGATCTATAAGGGCGACCTGCCCGCCGCGCCGGGCAGCGTGACGCAGTTGCGGGCCTGCTGCCTGGAGCTGGTGTACCACGCGAAACTGTCGGGCTGCGCCGTGGTCTTCGTGGGCCATGTGACCAAGGAGGGTCGGCTCGCCGGGCCGCGGCTGCTCGAGCACATGGTGGACACCGTGCTCTACTTCGAGGGCGACCGATACCACAGCCACCGGATCATCCGCGCGATCAAGAACCGGTTCGGCTCGACGCTCGAGGTGGGGATTTTCGAGATGGGCGACGCCGGGCTGCGCGAGGTCACGGGCGGCGCGGGCCTGCTCGCCGCGGAATACAAGCCGATGAGCGGCAGCGTGGTCTGCCCGGTGTTGCAGGGGTCGCGCTGCCTGCTCGTCGAGATCCAGGCGTTGACGGCCACGGGTTTTCTCGGGTCGGTCAAGCGCAAGACCAGCGGCATCGACGCCAACCGGTTGGCGATGCTCATCGCCGTGCTGGAGACGCGCGGCGGGCTGCGGCTGGCGGACCAGGACGTGTTCACCAGCAGCGTGGGGGGGATGAAGGTCGTCGAGCCCGCGGCCGATCTGGCGGTGGCGCTGGCGATCGCCGGGGCGCACTACAACCGCCGTGTCGATCCGGGCGTCTGCGTCGTGGGTGAGATCGGCCTGGGCGGCGAGGTCCGGCACGTGCAGCAGGCGGAGCAGCGCATGCGCGAGGCGGCCCGGCTCGGGTTCACGCGGATCATCGCCCCGCGCAGCCACGCCAAGCCGCCCAAGGGGTGTGAGCTCGTGCCCGTGCAGACGCTCGGCCAGGCGATCCAGTTGCTCGCATGAAACAGACGCACAGACACCCGAAATGGTCGGCGATGATGCTCGCGCTCCTCGCGTCGGTGCTGGTGGCGTCACGCGCTCAGGGCCAGATTCTTTCCGGCGAGTGGGTGAAGGAGTCCGACCGCAACATCGAAGAGAACCACAAGACGCGGCTGCGCGTGCTGGTGCTCAACGCCCAGGGCCGGCCGGCCGCGCTGACCATGGTGAAGGTGACGCAGCTCACGCACGCCTTCACATGGGGCATCGATGCCCCGGCGGTCCCCGAAGCCCGCCCGCTGCCCGTGGTCTGGCGGTGCTTCAACGCCGTCTCGCTCGACCCCGCCGGCACGCTCTCCTGCACCCGCCCAACCGCCGAACCGATGGACACCACGGCCATCGACCGCACGCTGGCCTCGTTTCCCGAGGACTGGACGGTCCGGTGGGGTGGTGTGGTGTCGGGGGACTGGACCGACGCGCCGGAGTGGATCGCACGGCTCAAGGGTGATGAACTCGACACGGCCTTGTCGGATCACACCACGGCGCTGCTGCGGCGCTACGCCGGCCGCGCAGACGGGTTCGATGTTTACACGCACGTGAGGGAGAGCGGTTTCATCGAATCCCGCCTGGGCGAGGGCGCGATCCGGAGCCTCTTCGAGCGTGCCAAGGCCGCACGGCCGACCGCCACGATCGGCATCCGGTTCGACGACGTCTTCGAGGGGCCGCGCCTGCCGGGCATGATCCAGCGCGTGCGCACCCTGCGCGAGGCGTTCGTGCCTTTTGATTCGATCGCGGTCAGCGGCCGTTTCGGCGGCACGCTGGTGCAGGCCACGCTCCGGGAGGCGGTGGAATGGATCGGCAGGCTCGACATGCCCGTGACGGTCAGCGGGCTGGAGGTCGGCGGCGCCAGCCCGGCGGCGGCGGCGCTCAACCTCGAGATGGTCCTGCGCACCTTCTTCGCCGCGCCCTCCATCCACGCGATCTATTTCACCGGCGTCACGCGCCAGCAGGTCACCGACCCCTCCGCCGCCTTCCTCGACGACGCGGGCCAACCCACGCCCACCGGCGAGCTGCTCGACCGCATGCTCCACACCCTCTGGTGGACCGACACCGAGCTCCGTACCGACGCGATGGGCAACGCCCGCGCCAAGGTCTTCGCCGGGCGATATCGCATCACGGCCATGTTCGGCGACGGGTCCGCGAGCAGCGTCGATGTCTGGCTGCCCGTTTCGGGCGGCGAACGCACGGTGGTGATCGAGCCGATCAAGCCGGACAAGCCTCAAGACGACCCGCGGTAGCGGGCATTTGTATCACCCATGACTGCCGTACCGGTGCCCTTTCATAGTGGTGGCGGCGGTCGTGTGGTGATGAAAGAGGGTTCGCTATAGCCGGTAAATGAGTCGCGGCCCGCATCGGCCACAAAAAATTTTCATTTCGGGAGTGGACAAAACAAGACGCGATAGGGTTAATACAGGCAGCCGTACCCCCGCCCAAGGTTCTAACCGCCCCCATCACAAAGGAATCGCCATGCGAACCGTGAAGTTCCCGCTGCGTCGTCTGCTGGCGTCCCTGGGCATGTGGTACGGTCGTTACGGCGCGGGGCCCACGGCGCTTCAGACACCGCGATACATGGACCAGCTTGAGTCGCGCGCCCTGCTCTCGGCCGACCTGACCGGGGCGGTGCTCACGCTGACCGGGTCCACGGGGAACGACACCATCGCCATCGTCGCCGGCGTCAACCCCGGCGAGGTGACCGTCAACGGCGTCGAGGGCGTCACCGACGGCACCCTCTACACGGGCGTGGACAACATCGTCATCAACGGCGGCGACGGCGACGACGCCATCACCGTCGGCTCGGCCATCATCGACACCAGCAGCGGGCTGATCGGTGTCACCCTCAACGGCGGCAAGGGCAACGACACCCTCACCGGCGGTGACGGCGATGATTTCATCTACGGCGGGGCGGGCGACGACACCATCGACGGCGGCGCGGGCACGGACACCCTTGACTACTCCGCCGCCTCACGCGGCGTGAAGGTCAACCTCGCCACCGGCGTGGTCTCCAAGGACGGCGACCGCGGCCACGACACCGTCGCTAACATGGAAAACGTCATCGGTACGGTCAAGAGCGACGATATCACCGGCGACGACTCCGACAACGAACTCTACGGCGGCGACGGCAACGATCACATCACCGGCGGCGACGGCAGCGATACGCTTGATGGCGGCGACGGCAACGATAAAGTCACCGGTGATGACGGCGACGACCTGATCGACGGCGGGGACGGCAATGACAAGCTTGCCGGCGGCAACGGCAACGACACAATCACCGGCGGGAACGGCAACGACAACATCTCGGGCGACGACGGTACCGACACCCTCACCGGTGATGACGGCAACGACAAGCTGACCGGCGGCAACGACAACGACAACGTCTCCGGTGGCGACGGCAACGACAATATCTCCGGCGACGACGGCTCCGACACACTGGCGGGCGATGACGGCAACGACAAGATCACCGGCGGCACGGGCGACGACGACCTCTCCGGCGGCAACGGCAACGACAACGTCTCGGGCGGCGACGGCGCCGACACGCTCGACGGCAACGACGGCAACGACAAGCTCACCGGCGGCAACGACAACGACAACATCTCCGGCGGTGCCGGCAACGACACCATCACCGGCGACGACGGCTCCGACACCATCGACGGCGGCGACGACAACGACAAGATCACTGGCGGCGTGGGCGACGACGACATCGACGGCGGCAGCGGGAACGACACCATCTCGGGCGATGACGGCACCGACGCCCTCGCAGGCGGCGTCGGTATCGATCACATCCGCGGCGGCAAGGGCAACGACAATATCGCCGGAGGCCAGGGCGACGACGACATCAGCGGGGACGACGGCGAGGACACCATATCCGGCGATGACGGCGCCGACCACATCCGCGGCGGCAAGGGCAACGACAATATCGCCGGAGGCCAGGGCGACGACGACATCAGCGGCGACGACGGAGACGACACCATCACGGGTGATGACGGAACGGACCACATCCACGGTGGCAAGGGCAACGACACTCTTTCCGGTGGCGTAGGTGACGATGACGTCAGCGGCGACGCCGGCGACGACTCGCTCGACGGCGACAGCGGCCACGACGTGCTCCACGGCGGCAAGGGCAACGACGACAATCACGACACCAACGACGAGGTGCTCGATCACGATTCTTCGGACGACAACGACGCGGTTCCCCCTGTCACCGGCAGCGAGCAGACCGGGGCGGCGATCGTCGAGGCCGAGGCGAATGATGAGAAGAGCACCGCCAATGCCTTCGTCCTTATCCAGGACGGTTCGACGCAGACCCTCGCCGGCACCTCCGCCGATGAGCATGACAAGGACTTCTTCCGCTTCACCCCGACCGCCGACGGCACGGTCTCGCTGACCCTCACCGCCATCGAGACTGTCAGCACGGACCCCACGACCAGCAGCAATGTCGAGGTTGAGGATCAGTTTGGGGACACGTCCCTGGAGGTGGAACCCGGCGACGGGCCCAACAGCGGCGAATTCCCCGTGACCGCCGGCGTGACGTACTTCATTCGCGCCCGCGCGGGAGACAATATCTCGATCGACTACACGGTGAGCCTTGTGTTCACGCCCACGGTGTGACCGAGGTGACGAATCGACCGATTTCGACACGGGCCCTACCTTTTACGCGCGGCGGTGATTCCTTTGCCGTAGCATCTGGGCATGACCGTTCCACGGCAGCTCGCGTTCCCGGTTTCCGAGTACCAGCGCCGCATCGCCGGCGTGCAACGCGCGATGGCGGCGGACCGGCTCGACCTCGTCCTCGCCACGACGATGGCCAGCGTCTGCTACCTCACCGGTCTGGAGAGCGTCTCGCCGCACAAGCTCTGGCTCGTCGCCATTCCCAGGGAAGGCCCGGCCGAGCTGCTCTGCCAGGATTTCGAGAGCCACAATTGCCAACTGAGTTCCTGGCTCGACGCGAAATATCTTTACGGGGTCCGCGGTGATCCGCACCGGGTGACGGCCGACATGGTGCGCACGCTGGGCTTTGCGCGGGCGCGCATCGGCCTGGAGATGTCGTGCTACTCCTCGCTGGGCGTCGCGGGCTACCTCGTGCTCAAGGGGCTGCTCCCGGATGCGGATTTCACGGACGCGACCGGCTGCGTGCCGGGGGTGATGGCGATCAAGTCCGCGCCGGAGATTGAATACCTCCGCGAGGCGGGCCGCATCACGCGCGGCGCGATGATGAAGATGATCGACGCGGTGAAGCCGGGGGCGACCGACAATGACATCGCGGCCGTGGGGTACGGGGCGCTCGTCGGCGGGGGGGCGGAGTATTCGTCGTACCCCGTGATCGTCACCACCGGCCGGCGCAGCGGCGTGCCGCACTCGACGTTCCACCGCGTGCCGATCGGGAAGGGCGACCCGGTGTTCATTGAGATCGCCGCGGCGGTGCAGCGTTACCACACGCCGATGATGCGCACGGCCGTGCTGGGCGAGCCTGCGCCGCTGGAGCATGAGCTGGCCGGGGCCGCGATCGCGAGCGTCGAGGCGATGATCCGGAACATCAGGCCCGGTGCGGTCGCCGGTGATGTTGCGGCACAATCCGCGAGGGAGCTCGCATCGATCCCGGATCGGATCGTCTGGCACGGCATCTACGGCTACAGCGTCGGCTTGGGTTTCCCGCCCGAGTGGTCGGACCACCCCGGCCTGCTGATCCGTGCCGGGGCGAGCGACGAACTGCGACCCGGCATGGTCTTCCATTGCAGCACGAGCCTGCGCGACGCGGGCGTGTGCGGCGCGACCTGCAGCGAGACCATCCTCGTGACGGAGAACGGATGCGAGGTGCTGACGGACGGCCCGCGCGAACTGTTCCTGCGCTGACCCGTTGCACGGTCGTTCGTCACCCGACTCGACGGGTTCGGCACGCTAGGTGCCACTGGTCGCGTCTTCGAGACCAGTCTCTTTCGGGAGCCCAAGAGCACTGGTCTGCTAAGAAGCCGATCAGTGGCACCCGTTTACGGTCGCATCTAAGAACGCCCTAAAGCTCAAACCGCGTGCGCAGCCCGGCGGGCATCAGCGGGCAGGCCTCCGTTGGCCGCCGCCAGAGGCGGTGGCGGACACGCGCGACCGCGTCGTACCCCGCGTCGCGGACCGCCCTTGGGACCAGCCGCAGCGCGCCGCCGAGGATGCGCCACACGCCTCCCATGCGCCCCATGGCGTGGATCACCGCCGTTGACCGCGTGTGGAGCCGGCCGTCGGCGGTGAGTACCACGATGCTGTCGGGCAGCCCCCGGCGCTGTTCCTCGCTGAGCACTTGTTGCAGGCGTTCGCTCTGCAACGGCGTGAACACGAACGCCTTGCCGCCCCGGCCCTCCGCCAGCATGAACCGCACGGCCCGGTGGCAGAGGCCGCAGTGCCCGTCGTAGAACACGCGGTCAACCGTGCCCGCCGCGGCCGGCGCGACCCACGCCGGGTTGAACGTGAACAGGTGGAGCATCACCATCCCCAGGGAGAGGTCGGTGAAGTCGATGAGCAGCATCAGGGAGAGGTGCATCGCAAGCATGGCCGCCCACACCCAAGGCCGGAGCAGCCGCACCAGCGCCAGCGGCGTGAACAGCAGCTCCATCGCCAGGGCCGACCACGTCAGCGTTTTGAGCAGCGGCGGCGGCAGCGCGAGCACCGCGTCACGGAATATCCCGGGCCGAGCCAGGGGGTTCTGCAACACCTTCTCGATCGCCGTGCCGTCGAGCCATGATGGGCTGACCAGCTTGGTGTAGCCGCTGTAGGAATACCCGACCGCCATGAGGACCCAGACGAGGGCGAAATAGGGCTGCGGCAAGCGCCACCCGCCGTCGGGGTCCGGCCGTCCGCGTGCCGAGAGCGCGCCGTAGGGCTTGCCGGGGATCAGCGCATGCACGACCAGGAGGAGCCCGATGTACGGCAGGCCGGGGTTGGTGATCAGCGGGTTTCGCCCCAGCAGGCAGGCCATGATGTACCAGACGCCGGCGGCCGCGAGGCGGTCATGCCAGCCGACCAGGAGCAACCCGCTGAAGATCGCCGCGATGACCACGAGCGCCGTCGCAGCGGCCGGCGAGTCGGAGAGCATCATGACGTTGGGGAACAGGTGCAGCAGCGGGCTGGCGCCGCCGTCCGGGAGCACCCCGCGGTTCGAGAAAACCTCGCCGGCCCAGGGGATCAATTGGACAAAGTGGACCATGAGATAGGCCCCGAGGCACGCCCGGTAGAGGCTGTATTGCCCGCCGGTCCAACCGTTGTTTTCGCGCGCTATCGCCACGGGGCCTCGAGTGTGAGGGGGATATCCGGTCGAGTTCCGGCCGACGACGATGTGCGTAGCCTAATGCTTCCGGTCCGATGGGGCGAGAGCTGCCGCGTCCATCGTGCAAAGGGCGATCTCCCACCCGTTTTGTGGATTATCGCGGCGGGGGTTGGGGAGGCTCTGCCGCGGGGGTATTCTCCCACCCGCCGCCCAGCGCCTTGTAGAGCGCGATCAGGTTCGTGGCGACGATCCGCGTGCTCTGCGCCAACAGGTCTTCCGACAGGTAGAGCGACTGCTGTGCGGTGAGCACGTTGAGGAAGTCCACGACGCCCGCCTTGTGCAGATCGGTCGCGAGCTCGACCGCGCGGCGGTTGGCGTCAACGGCCTGTTCGAGCGACCGCCAGCGGACCTGCTCGCGGTCGTGCGCCACCAGCGCGTCCTCGACCTCCTGCAGCGACCGCAGCACCACCTGCCGGTATTGGATCAACGCCTGCTGCTGTCGCGCCTCGGTTACCTGGATGTTGGCCTTGATCTGCCCGGCGTCAAAAATCCGCCAGGTGACGGACGGCCCGATCGACCAGAAAGCGCTGTTGGCGTTCGCGAAGTCCTTGAGAGAGAGGCTTTCGAGCCCCGCCGTGCCCGTCAGGCTGAACCGGGGGTAGAGGTCGGCGACTGCCACGCCGATGTTCGCGTTTGAGGCCGCGACCAGCCGCTCGGCCTGGCGGATGTCCGGCCTGCGGCGGAGCAGCTCCGAGGGCAGCCCCGGCGGCACCACCGGCGGGCCCTGCGGCAGGGGGGCGGAGGCCGCCAGCTCTTCTTCCAGCGCCGCGGGCGGCTTGTCCAGCAGCACGCTCAGCTCGTGGATCGTCTGTTGTATCTGCGTCTGCAGGACGGGCACCCGCGCGCTCGTGCTGGCCAGGAGCGACTCGGCCTGCACCACGCTCAGGTCGGTGTCGATCCCCGCCTTGAGCCGCTGGTTCATCACGTCCAGCGTCTCCTGCTGGGCGGCGACGTTCTTGTGGATGATGTGCAGCTCGTGCTGGTAGCCGCGCAGGGCGATGTAGTTCCTGGCGACCTCGGCGAGGAGGATGACCATCGTGTCGCGTTGGGCCTCGATCTGGGCCTCGAGCGTGTTGCGGGCGGACTCGATGGAGCGGCGGGTGCCGCCGAAAACGTCGATCTCCCACCCCGCGTCGAAGCCGGCGTGGTGGAGGTTTTGGTCGCCGGGCGGCTGGGCGCGCGGCACGTCGGAGCCGCCGTGGCCGCGGGTGTAGCTTGCGTCGGCATCGAGCGTGGGGAAGAGCGCCGCCTTGTTGAGCCGCAGGAAAGCGCGGGCCTCGACGACGCGCGCCTGCGCCAGCCGGACGTCGAGATTGGCCGTCATCGCACGGTCGATCAGGCCGTTGAGCGCCGGGTCGTGGAACGTTTCCCACCAGCGCTTCAGGTCCACGGGCGGTGTGAGCTGGGCGTCGGGCTGCGTCGCGGCCGGCTGTGTCGCCGTCGAGGGTTGCGTCGCGACCGGTTGGGTCGCGGCGGCGAACTCGGCGGGGGGGTGCATGTCCGGCGGCTCGTAGTTCGGCCCGACGGGGGCGCACCCGCCGATCACCGACAGACCGATGACCAGGCCCGGGGTGTATGGCTTGATGGTCATGGATTCACGCTTGGTGGGGGGCTTGATGGGTTCGCGTCGGGGCAGCCTGCCTCGGGGCTGGCGTTGGATTCCAGGTGGTGCCGGCCCATCGGCTTGTCGCCGGTGAGGCGGCGGATCACGCTGTAGAACACGGGAGTGAAAAAGATACCGAAGAACGTGACGCCCAGCATCCCGTAGAACACGGCGGTGCCCAGCGCCTGTCTCATTTCAGCACCCGCCCCCTTGGCGATGATGAGCGGGACGACGCCGAAGATGAACGCGAAGCTGGTCATCAGGATGGGCCGCAGCCGCAGGCGCGAGGCCTCGACCGCGGCGTGGGCCGCCTTCATCGCCGGGTTGTGCTCCTGCTGCTGCTTGGCGAACTCGACGATAAGCACCGCGTTCTTGACGCTGATGCCCGCGAGCACGACAAAGCCGATCTGCGTGAAGATGTTGTTGTCCATGCCGCGCATCCAGACGCCGCCGATGCCGCAGAGCAGACACATCGGGACGATGAGGATGATCGCGGTGGAGAGGGCGAAGCTCTCGTATTCGGCCGAGTGTGTCAGCCAGACGAAGAGGATGCAGAGCGGGAAGATGAACAGGGCGGTGTTGCCGGCCAGGCTCTCCTGGTAGGCCAGTTCGGTCCACTCGTAGCTGTACCGCCTGGGCAGGACGCGCTGAGCGATCTCTTCCATCTTCGCCATGCCCGTGCCGCTGCTGACCCCGGGCGCGGTGTTCGCGCTGATGTCCGCCGAGGGGTAGAGGTTGTACCGCTGGATGCGGTCGGGCCCGACCATGTCCTTGATCTCCATCACCGAGCCGAGCGGGACCATCTGCCCGTAGAGGTTGCGTGTGTGGAGCCGGGCGACGTCGGAGGTGCGGAGCCGGAAGGGGGAGTCTGCCTGGGCCGTGACGTGCCACGTCCTGCCCAGGTAGTTGAAGTCATTGACGTACACCCCGCCGAGATAGACCTGGAGGGTCTGGAAGATATCGGTGACCGCGACGTGCTGCTCCTTGGCCTTGATCCGGTCCACGTTGGCGTAGAGCTGCGGGAAGCCGGCGCGGAAACTGGAGAAGGCCACGCCGAAGGTCTCGTGCTCCTTGCGGATTTCGTTGACCACCAGGTCGGTCGCGGCCTGGAGCTCCTGGGGCGTGCCCAGGCCCGAGCGGTCCTCGATCTGCATCCTCAGGCCGCCGGCGTTACCGACGCCGCGCACCGGCGGCGGGGGGAACACCATGACCATGCCCTCTTTGATGGATCGAAACTCGCTCGAGAGTTTGCCGAGGATGGCCATCGCCGACTGCTCGGGGTGTTTGACGCGTTCGGCGAACGGCCTGAGGGGGGTGTACATCGCGCCGGCGGCGGATGAATTGGAGTTCGAGAAAATGGAGACGCCCGCGACGGTGAACACGTGGCCGACGCCGGGCGTGCGGCGGGCGATGTCCGACAACTGGGTCATGACCTTCTCGGTCCGGTCGATCGACGTGGCGTCGGGCATCTGCAGGTTGACGATCAGGAAGCCCTGGTCCTGGTTGGGGATGAACCCGGTCGGGACGGTCTGGAATCCCTTGTAAGCCAGGAAGACCAGCGCGGCATAGACGACCAGCGCGATGGCGCTGAAGCGCACCACCTTGCGCAGGATGACGACGTAGACCCGGTTGGAGGCGTCGAAGGCCCGGTTGAAGAGGCGGAAGAACCAGCCGAAGCAGAAGTCCATCAGGCGGGTGAGCCAGTCCCGCTTGGCGCCGTGGGGCTTCAAGATCAGTGCCGCCAGCGCGGGGCTGAGCGTGAGCGAGTTGAATGCCGAGATGAGCGTGGAGAAGGAGATGGTGAGGGCGAACTGCCGGTAGAACTGGCCGGTGATGCCGCTCATGAAGGCGACGGGGATGAAAACCGCCGAGAGGCCGAAGGCGATGGCGACGACCGCCGGGGTGACTTCTTTCATGGCCTTGATGGCCGCGTCGCGCGGGGCGAGGCCCCGTTCGATCCAGCGCTGCACGTTCTCCACGACGACGATCGCGTCATCGACCACGATGCCGATCGCCAGCACCAGGCCGAAGAGCGAGAGGTTGTTCATCGAGAAGCCGAATATCCACATCACCGCGAAGGTGCCGACGAGCGAGACGGGGATGGCCAGCATCGGTACGAGCGAGGCCCGCCAGCTCTGCAGGAAGATGAGCACCACGATCGCCACCAGGCCGATGCCCTCGAATAGAGTCACGACCACGTCCTTGATGCTGTCGCGCACGAAGAGCGTGGTGTCGTAGGGGATGTCGTAATCCAGCCCGTCGGGGAACCGCTGCTTGAGCTCCTTCATCCGCTCATAGACGAGGTTGGCGGTGGTGATGGAGTTGGAGCCGGGCAACTGGAAGACGGCGATGGCGACGCCGGGGCGGCCGTCGAACTTGACGCTGGTGGCATAGTCTGACGCGCCCAGTTCGACCCGGCCCACGTCGTGGAGCTGCGTGATCCGGCCGTTTTGGCCGACGTTAACGACAAGGTCGTTGAACTGCTCCGGCTTGGTCAGCCGGCCCTGCACGTTCATCGTGTACTGGAACTGCGTCGCCCCCGGCGGTCCGGGCGGGCCGCCGATGATCCCCGCGGCGACCTGCACGTTCTGCTCGCGCACGGCCTTGACCACGTCGCCGGCGGTGATGCCGCGGCCCGCCAGCTTGTCCGGGTCGAGCCAGAGCCGCATCGCGTAGTCGCGCGCGCCGAAGATGAAGACGTCGCCGGCGCCCTGCAGGCGGGCGAGCTCGTCCTTGATCTGCAGCGTCGCGTAGTTGCTCATGAACAGCGAGTCGTGCGAGTTGTCCGGCGAGTAGAGCGCGACGACCAGCGTGATGTCCGGCGAGGCCTTCTTGACCGTGATCCCGCTCTGCTGCACCTCGGGCGGGAGCTGCGGCTGGGCGATCGCCACGCGGTTCTGCACCTGCACCTGGGCGATGTCCAGGTTCGTCCCGACCTTGAACGTGATCGTCAGGCGCATCGCCCCGTCGTTGGTGCACTGGCTCGACATGTAGAGCATGTTCTCGACGCCGTTGATCTGCTCCTCGATGGGCGTGGAGACGGTGTCGGCGACGGTCTTGGCGTTGGCGCCGGGATAGATCGCGGTGACGTTGACCGTCGGCGGCGCGATCTCGGGGTACTGCGCGATCGGCAGCACGGTAATCGCCAGCACGCCGGCGAGCACCGTCACAATCGAGAGCACCCAGGCGAAGACCGGTCGGTCGATGAAGAAATTAGGCAGATTCAATGCCGGGTCTCCGTCGGGGCGGGCTGCGACGCGGGCGTCTCCTGCGTCGCGGGGGTTTCGTGGCTCGTCAGGTCGGACGGGACGCCGCGGATCGGCTCCTCGGTCGGGTGGACCTTCATGCCCGGCATGGCCATCTGCAGCCCATTGACGATGACGCGCTCGTTGGGCTCGAGGCCCGAGGCGATCGCTCGCAGGCTGCCGAAGAGCGGTCCGAGCTTGACGGGCCGGGCCTGAACGACATCGCCGTCCGCGACGATCATGAGGACGCGTTCATCCTGGTTGGAGCCGACCGCCACGTCGGGCACGAGCAGCGCCTGATACTTGGGGCCGGCGGGCAGACGCATGCGGGCGAAGAGGCCGGGCGTGAACAGGCCCCGTGGGTTGGGAAACACTGCCCGCAATTGGATGGTGCCGGTGTTCGAGTCAACGGCGTTGTCGAGGAAATCGACCACGCCCTCGTGCGGGAAGCCCGTCTCGTTTTCGAGCTGGACGAAGCAGCGCATGCCCGCCTTGTGGATCGCCAGGTCGGGCGATTTGAGCTGTGCCCGCGCCGGGACCGCCGCGTAGCAGTACATCGGGTCCACCGACATGAGGGTGGTCAGCACGGTGGTCTGGCCGGTGCCGCCGTTGATCTGGTTGCCGACCGTCACCATCTTGCGGCTGATGCGGCCGGTGATCGGGGCGGTCACGCGCGTCCATTCCAGGTTGAGACGCGCGGTCTCCTCGGCGGCCTTGGCGGCCGCCAGCAGCGCCAGCGTCTGGTCGTACGCCGCCTTGGCGCTGTCGTAGTCGTCGTCCGAGATCGCCTTGGTGCCGCGGACCGAGGCGTAGCGGTTGAGGTGGACCTTGGCCTGGTCCGCCTGCGACTGCGCCTTGGCGACTTCCGCCCGGGCGCTGCCGAGCGTGGCCTTGAAGAGGCGGTCGTCAATGACGAAGAGCACGTCGCCTTTCTGGACAATCACACCTTCCGTGAACGGCGCCTCCATCACAAAGCCGCTCACCCGCGAGGTCACATTGACCGTCTCGGGGGCCTCCATGTGGCCGATGTATTCGTCCCACTCCAGCACCTCTCGCTGGATCGGCCGGACGACCGTCACCTCGGCCATGTGCGGGGGCGGGGGGGCCGGGGGTTTGGAGCAGCCCGACACGAACAGCGCCGCCGCCGTGAGCACCGCCGTCAATCGCCATTGATGGGCATGGATCATCTCGAATGCTTCCTCGGACTTTGAAACCACTCTTCCGCCGACCGTCGCCGCCCGTAGAGCGTGGGTTGTCGTGACGCGTCGGGCGACACGGTGCCGCCCGGCGATAATATGGAAGGCGCGCGGATTGGCGGCCCCATATCGGTCGGCTACTTTACGCATTTGCTTTCCCGAGAACAAGTACCTACCTTTTTGTTAGTGAAGCGGCGCGCCCCGCGCCGGGGGAGAGAGTATCCCGATGAAAAAAAAGACGTACCGTTGCGGCCTCGAGGCCGGCCTCGAAGTCGCGGGGGGCAAGTGGAAGGTCCTGATCCTCTGGCACCTGATGCCGGGGCCGCGCCGCTTCGGGGAGCTCCGCCGGCTGGTGGGGAGCATCAGCGAAAAGATGCTTATCCAAACGCTTCGCCAGATGCAGGAGGACGGGATCGTGGCGAGGAAAGACTTCCGCGAGGTGCCGCCGCGGGTCGTTTATTCGCTGACGCCGTTCGGTGCCTCGCTGACACGGGCGCTTGGGCCGCTCTGCAAATGGGGCACGAAGCACATGGCCCGGATCGCGGCCCGGTCGGCCCGGCGCGACCAGGCCTCCGCGGCGGACTAGAACATCTTTCCCTCAGAGATAAGCGCATCCTGCGGCAGCGTAGCGGTGCGTCAGTTCGCTGGAGTTGATCACTTTGAGGGCTATGCCGATTGCTTTGTAAAGCGTCGGCTGCGTGCGGGCCTTGGTCTTCCTGATCAGGTGCTTGACCTTTGATCTTTCCTCCTGAACCCGGTCCAAGCTAGGAGTAAGTCTTGGTGAGGCCCCAAAGGAGCAAGGTCATGAGCAGCAGGCGTCACTCGGCGAAGGAGATCGTGAACGAGCTACGCAAGGCAGATGTGGAACTGTCCAAGGGTCAGACGGTGTCGGTGGTCTGCAAGCTGATCGGGGTTACCGATTAGACGTACTACCGCTGGCGGCAGGAGTATGGGGGTCTGAAAGTGGACTAGGCCAAGCGGTTCAAGGAGTTGGAGTAGGAGAACGCGCGTCTCAAGCGGCTCTTGGCGGAGGCGTTCGACGATTTAGAGCGAGTTTTCGCGGGCGGGATGATCGAAGAAAGACGTGATCTGATCGGGATTTACGTACAAACGATAAAGGCTGAGCCAGACCAGCAAACGGTCCAGATCAGCCTTTATCCTGCTCTCTTTAGCAGGAAAATAGCGGGGGCAGGATTCGAACCTGCGACCTCCGGGTTATGAGCGGCTTCCGCTCAAAAACCGCAAGTGACTGAGAGTCATGGAGCTATGGCGACCCCAAGGGTTTACGTCCTCGGGCTGCTGCAATACATGGTACACATGGAACGCGTGTTTTCTAGTTTTATGTGTACAGCTTTGTGTACAGTTTTTAGGCCCAAATGGAAGCGACATCCGGGATCCATGCCCGACGAACGGGGCCGCGTTTATGGCACATACTCATGATCTTCGGATGGGCGGAGCAAACGCCGACCCTCCAGAATGAAGCGGTAACTCCACCAGCAACAAAAGTGGTTAGCGAATGAAAAGTGATGTCGTGAAGTGTGGCCAACGTCATCGCTCAGAAATTGAAACCAGCGGCGAGGTTGGTTAGGCTGGATCAGGACTCGGCTTTGGCCATTTGCACCGCAATTCAAGACACTGTCTACCTCAATCGTACTTGAACGGGTTACGGCGTGAGAATGATGAACGGGCAGTGCGCCGTGATGAGTCCTCCGCGTTGGTTCGTTGAGACGAACATTGACCGGATGCCCTATCGGGCTCAAGGGATGCTACGCGACACGAATGCTGAATTAAGAAGAGAACGCAGCGCTGTCGCCCTCGTTGCGTCGCGCGGTCGCTTCTACGATCCATGCACTGCCATAGTCAATCGGGGTCAACTGATTGGGGTCGCCGCGGATGACCAGATTCTCCGGCTTGATATCGCCGTGCACGATGTTTCGGTCACCCATGTATTTGAGCGTGTAGGCGAGGCTTCGGTAGAGCTTGAAGGCCTCGCTCACGGACATCTGCTTGTGCTGGCGGCGGTCGTTGTCTCCCAGGTACTCGTGCAGCGTCGAGCCCTCGACCCAGTCCACGATGAAATACAGGCGGTTCTTCCCCAGCCATTGGTGCTCGCCCACGCGAGGAAGACCTGTCCGTGCGCCCGCCTCGGCGACGCGTTTCAGCATCGCAACCTTGTCTCGGTTGCGGGCGTCCACCAGGTAGACAGTCCGCAGGTCGCCCGCCGGGCTGGCCGAAGGGTCCAGAACAAGCAGCGCGGAGTCATGATGGCCGGGGCGCTCCAGTTCTAAATAGTCGCGATCCCCGAAGCGTCGCTTTCCCCGCACGCGGTACGTGTTTCGGCCGTGACGAACTATCTGGGGGTGGCTCATGCTGCTGCGGATTTTACGATGCCTCCGCGCGGTTTACACGGGAGCTCCCCGCGGTTCATGGCGCTGCGAGCCCGAGACATGCCATAACGTACTTGGAGGCGCGATGGCAGAAACGCAATTGACCTTCGACTGGGCGTCGAAGGCGCCGCTGGTCGAGCGCGGCACGGCAATCGAGCGCTCTCGGGTTGGTAGCGGGAAAGAATTGCCGCCCGCTCAAGGCAACCCGGCAACGGCGGCTCTCGCGCCGACAGCGATGCCTTCAGGAAATGCACCCTTGAATGTGGCCGTCGGTGTGCGACCCGTCGAAAGCCCGTGGGATTTCCGCAGCACATTCCCCTCGCCCCGGCCGGACGCGCTGGAGGCGGGCGTGCTGGCGCCGGAAGACGCGGACGACGACGGCCTGCGCTCTATCCACGAGGAGCACGCCCGCCAATGCGTGGCGCTGCTGTGTGACCTCGACGCGGTGGAGACCGCGACCCGAGCAGGGATCGACCCCCGCACCAACAAATCGCCGCGGACCGAGAAACAGAGAGCCCGCCTTCAGGAGTTCCTGCGCCAAGAGCCGGTCCGCTTGAAGCGTGAGCTTGTCGAGGCGATGGACGCCTACGCCAACGCGTTCGGCGACGTTGCCGCTGATGCGTTCCGGGCGTTTATCGCCTCGTGCCCCCGCACTGGTGCGGCTGAAGCGACGCCATGCCCCACGTCAACGTCCGAATGCCCCGAAGCCGACGCGGCAACGGTTTCTAAACCGCACCAGTACGGTCCCGGCCATCCGTGGCACTATCTCGCCGAGGGCGACGGCGCCGCGCCTCCGGCCGTCGAGGAGATCGAGGCGGCGCCTTTCAAACCGGAACACCTGGGCGTCAAGCTGCCGAAGAACCCGCAGAAGCGGCAGGCAATGCTACGGAAGATGCTCGCCGACCAGCGACGGCAACTGGAGCAGGACACCGAGCGTTACCAAGACGTGTTGGAGCGCGGCGTGGAGGCGCTAAGCCGGTACGACCGCGAGATCGCCTACGGCGGCAACGACCATCTGGCCGTGGCCAGCACCATCGCCTTCAAGCACAGCCATATCGCCTACGCGAAAGCGCGTGTGGCGTGGCTTGAATCCCAGACCGGACTTTCCGCTTCCGGCGTGCCGCCGACGAAAACCTGACACACACAACCGCATCAGCGTCGAACTCACGCAGCGGGTGCCGACGGAACCGCCGGTTGACCGGCGGCGCCGGCCGAAGAAGTCAGTCTGACCCGCACCACGGGTTCGGGGAACTCCACCGACGCGGACATTTCTTCAGGCACGAGCGCCGCGTAGTGACGCCGGCAGATCTCCGGCGAGTTGCCAAGCAACTTGGCGATCTTGAACAGGCTCTCGCCTTTCATCGCGAGTTGGCTGCCGAAGGTGTGGCGGAAGTCCAGGTTCGTCCACGCCAGCTTCGCCTTCGTGTTGGCGTCGCGCAGGTCGGCCGAGAAATTGTCTGCGTCCCAGCGTTTGCCTTCGGGGCTCGGAAAGAACCACGCGCCTTTGGATTTCGCCTTGGCGATGTAGCCGTCGAGGATGACTCGCAGCGCGGTGCTGATCGGCACCGCGCGATTGACATTGGTCTTGGGTTCCCAAGACTCACCCGCGACCGTCTTGGCCCGCACCCGGATCATGCCGTGGGCGCCAGTGTTGAAGTCGAAGTCATCGGGCGTGAGCCAGAGGGCTTCTTCACGGCGCAACCCCGCGTAGATGTAGGTGGCGACGAGGGCGTGCATCTTCGGCGAGTCATGGAACACGTTCAGCTGCTCCGCAATCTGCGCGAGCGTGAGAAAGCGGATGGTGGGCGCCTGCTCGCGATAGCGTTCGACGGCGACGGCCGGGTTCTTGTCGGAGGGTAGGCGGATGCCGTGCTGCGTCATCGCCCAGTTGAAGAGGCGAACGAGGATTTCGCGGTACCGGTTGGCGGTCTTCGGGGCCAGACCGCGATTGCGCACCTGGCCCCCGATGAAGGCCGCGATGTCGGACGTGGTGATTTGCTCGAACGAAGCTGCCTCAATCACCACCGCGCGGCGGCGCCGGTCCTGCCCGGGTTTAGGCGGGCGTTTCTTGGACCTCGGCCCGACCTTGCGACTTGTGATCTGGAGCGGCTCGCAGATGGGACCGAACGCGTCACGCAGGTAGTAGATGTCGGTCTGCGCGCTCTTGGCCGTCTTCACGGTTCGGATATGCGTGACGTACGCGGCGACCACGGAGGAGATCGTTGTCCTCGTCGGAAGAGGGTTGTGTTCTCCCCTCGCCTGCCCCGACTCGAACTGCCGCAGCTTTTCTTTGGCGATTTGCAACGAGTCGGTGCCGGTGCTGACGCGGCGGACCGCTTGGCCAACGCAGAACTGGATGTAATAAACCGGACTGTCGGGGCGACGGATGAGGCTCGCCATCGCGGGGCTCCTTGTAAGGAGGACCGGAAGATCAAGGCGAGTCTCTCAATTCTCGGGGCGGGTTTGTGTACACTTTTGTGTACAGTTCCCCCAATTTTCCCAAAGAAAAAAGGACTCACGTCGCCGTAAGTCCTTTCGTCTCAGTCAATAGCGGGGGCAGGATTCGAACCTGCGACCTCCGGGTTATGAGCCCGACGAGCTACCAGGCTGCTCTACCCCGCAACGAGTTAGATGGGCCATCGTATCGGTGTGGCGCGGATCAGTCAAATCCGTGGGGTTTGCGTGAGGTGGGTGGTGGCTTTTTGTGAAACGGGTGGAGCCGGCGACCCGGCTGGGTGTGGAGGCCGGGGATGGCCGCATCCGGGGCGGGAGGCATGATGGGGTTGGAGTAGCCAAGTGGCAGGTGGGACGCCCCGCCCCACCGGAGCGCTCAGCCGTGAGCGGCGAGGCATGAGAAACGGATTCGTGGCGGCTCGGGCTGTCAGGCTGGCAGGCTTGTTGGGGGTGGGGGCCGAATCTGTCAGGCATGGCGGTTGGGCGGGATGGGGGACACGCCGGCCCGGACAATACGACGTAGAGCCATATAATTTCATCATTTACGGATGATTTATCCGGCCAAATGAAAGGGAATATCCGGCTGCCCGGGCGTGGTATCCGCGTTGCCACGGTAGAGGCTGTCGGAGTGTTGTCTATCGCTATCGTCTGCCTCGGACCCGGGCCCGCGAGGGACGGCCGAGTTGAACCTGGAGGACCACGAGCCATGGCTGCGAAGGACCTTGTATTCGAAACGGACGCTCGCAAGAGCCTGTTGTCTGGCGTGACGAAGTTGGCGGCGGCTGTGAAGAGCACGCTCGGGCCGCGCGGGCGGAACGCCGTGCTCGACAAGAGCTGGGGCGGGCCGACCGTCACCAAGGACGGCGTGAGCGTCGCCGAGGAGATCGAGCTCACCGACAAGAACGAAAATCTGGGCGCGCAGCTTGTTAAGGAAGCGGCGAGCCGGACGAGCGACAAGGCGGGCGACGGGACGACGACGTCCACCGTGCTGGCCGAGGCGCTCTTCAAGGAAGGCCTCCGCCAGGTCACCGGCGGGCACGACGCCAACGCGCTGGTGCGCGGGATGCGCCGCGCCGTCGAGGCCGTCGTCGAGAATATCAAGAAGCAGTCCAAACCCATCGACGTATCAAAGAAGGACGAGATCGCCTCCGTCGCGTCGATCAGCGCCAACAACGACCGCGAGATCGGCGCCATCATGGCCGACGCGTTCATGAAGGTCGGCAAGGACGGCGTCATCACGGTCGAAGAGGGCAAGAGCCTGGAGACCTATGTGGACGTCGTCGAGGGCATGCAGTTTGATCGCGGCTACCTCTCCCCCAACTTCGTGACCAACGCTGACGAGCTGAAGGTGGAGCTGGAGAAGTGCCTGGTCCTCATCTACGAAGACAAGATCAGCTCCGTCGCGAAGCTGGTCCCCCTGCTCGAAAAGATCCAGGGCTCCAAGAAGCCGCTGCTGATCATCGCCGAGGACGTCGAGGGCGAGGCCCTTTCGACGCTCGTGGTGAACAAGCTGCGCGGCGTGCTGAACATCTGTGCGGTGAAAGCGCCGGGCTACGGCGACCGCCGCAAGTCCATGCTCGAGGACATCGCGATCCTCACCGGCGCGACCCCGATCATGAAGGACCTGGGCATCGAGCTCGACAAGGTCGAGATGTCGCACCTGGGCATGGCCAAGAAGATCGAGATCGACGGCGAGAACACGACGATCATCGAGGGTGCCGGCGCCTCCAAGGCGATCCAGGCCCGCATCGAGCAGATCCGCCGTGAGATCGAGACCACAACGAGCGATTACGACCGCGAGAAGCTCCAGGAGCGTCTGGCGAAGCTGGCGGGCGGCGTGGCGCAGGTGAATGTCGGCGCCGCCTCCGAGGCCGAGCTGAAAGAGAAGAAGGCCCGTGTCGAGGACGCGCTGCACGCGACCCGCGCGGCCGTCGAAGAGGGCATCGTCCCGGGCGGCGGCGTGAGCTTCATCCGCGCACTGGACGTGCTCAAGAACGTCAAGACCAGCAACGACGACGAGGCGGCGGGTGTCGAGGTCGTGCGTCGCGCACTGACCGTCCCGCTGCAGACCATCGCCGACAACGCGGGCGAGAAGGGCTCGGTCATCGTCCACAAGGTGGCGGAGGGCAAGGGCTCGTTCGGATACGACGCCCTGGCGCTCGAGTACTGCGACATGATCCAGCGCGGCATCATCACCCCCGCGAAGGTGGACCGCACCGCGCTGCAGAACGCGATGAGCGTCGCCACCCTGCTGCTCACCTGTGACTGCGTCATCACCGACGCCCCCAAGGAAAAGGACGACCACGCCGGCCACGGACACGGCGGCGGTGGTGGCATGGGCGGGATGGGCGGCGGCATGGGTGGAATGGGCGGCATGGGCATGGGTGGGATGGGCGGCATGGGCGGGATGATGTGAGATAGGAACCCGTTGCGACCCGCAACGGTTGATGGGTAGCGATTCAACTTCTCAACGAAACTACAAACGGAGATATCAACAATGGCAACCGCGACCGCAAGCAAGACGACCGTCCGCCCGCTCGAAGACCGCCTCATCGTCAAGCCCCAGGAGGCCGAGGAGAAGACCAAGAGCGGTCTCTACCTGCCCGAGGGCGCGAAAGAGAAGCCGATGATGGGCAAGGTCATCGCCGCCGGCCCGGGCAAGACCAACGACAAGGGCGAGCACGTCGCCATGACCGTCAAGAAGGGCGACACCGTCGTGTACGGCAAGTACTCCGGCACCGAGATCGAGCTCGAGGACGAGAAGTTCCTCATCATCCGTGAGGGTGAGCTCCTCGGCGTTCTCGAAAAGTAAAAACCTAGTTTCCCCTGTTCCCCCGGGCTCCGGCCGTGGGCGTTTCACCGCCCGTGCCTGAGCCCTTCACCCGATTCACCAGGACCACTGCAATGGCGAAGAAACAGATGATTTTCGGTTCGGAGGCTTCCGTGGAGCTGCGCAAGGGGCTCGAGAAGCTGGCCGCCGCGGTCAAGGCGACGCTCGGCCCCAGCGGCCGCAACGTCGTGCTGCAGAAGTCGTACGGCAGCCCGGCCGTGACCAAGGACGGCGTCTCGGTAGCCAAGGAGATCGAGCTGCCCGAGCCGTTCGAGAACATGGGCGCCAAGATGGTGATCGAGGTCGCCAAGAAGACCTCCGACAAGGCGGGCGACGGGACGACCACCGCGACCGTGCTCGCCGAGGCGATCTATATCGAGGGGCTCAAGCACGTGGCCGCCGGCGCAAGCCGTGTGGCGCTGCAGCGCGGCATCCTCGCCGCCGCCGAGGCCGCCGGCAAGGCGATCCAGGACATGGCCGTCAAGTGCAAGGGCCGTGAGGATTACCAGAAGGTCGCCACCATCAGCGCCAACGGCGACGCCCAGATCGGCTCCATCATCGCCGACGCCATCGAAAAGGTCGGCAAGGACGGCGTGGTCGAGGTCGAAGAGGGCAAGGCCTCCGAGACCACCCTCGAGTTCGTCGAGGGCATGCAGTTCGACAAGGGCTACCTCTCCCCCTACTTCATGACCGATCCGGCCACGCAGGAGTGCGTCCTCGACGACGCCCTGATCCTCATCCACGAGAAGAAGATCAGCAACCTGCCCGACCTGCTCCCCCTGCTCAACAAGATCGCGATGGCGAACAAGCCGCTCCTCATCATCGCCGAGGAAGTCGAGAACGAGGCGTTGGCGGCCCTGGTCGTCAACCGCCTGCGCGGCGTGCTGAAGGTCGCGGCCGTGAAGGCCCCGGGCTTCGGCGACCGCCGCAAGGCGATGCTCGGCGACATCGCCGTCGTCACCGGCGGCACCTTCATCAGCGAGGACCTGGGCCAGAACCTCGAAAACCTCGAGCTCGACGCCCTGGGCCGCGCCAAGAAGATCGTCATCGACAAGGACAACACCACGGTCATCGAGGGCGGCGGCTCCCACAAGGACATCGCCTCCCGCGTCGACCAAATCCGCCAGCAGATCGAGAAGACCACCAGCGACTACGACCGCGAGAAGCTCCAGGAACGCCTGGCCAAGCTCACCGGCGGCGTGGCGATGATCCTCGTCGGCGGTGCGACCGAGACCGCCATGAAGGAGCGCAAGGACCGCGTGGACGACGCGCTGCACGCGACCAAGGCCGCCGCACAAGAGGGCTACGTGCCCGGCGGTGGCGTGGCGTTCCTGCGTGCGATCCCCGCGATCCAGGCCGCCAAGTCCAAGGCCAAGGGCGACGAAAAGCAGGGCTTCGACATCGTCGAGGCCGCGCTGGTCGCCCCGCTGCGTCAGATCGTGGTCAACCGCGGCGAGGACGGCGACGTCGTCGTGCAGTCGGTGCTCGAGAAGAAGGGCTCCAACGGCTATGACGCCGCGACCGGCGAGTACGTTGACCTGGTGAAGGCCGGCATCATCGACCCGGCCCTCGTCGCCCGCTCGGCGCTCATCAACGCGGCCTCCGTGGCCGGCCTGATGCTGACCACCGACGTGCTCATCACGGAACTGAAAGAAGACCACGCCTCCGTCGCCGGTTCGGTTTCCTGAGGAACCATCCATAAAACAGGAAGCGGACATAGCCGAGTGAAAAACCACAGACCCAGGGTGTCCCTGGGTCTGTTTTTTGAGACCCCCGCCCCCATGGCCACCAAGCGCGACTACTACGAGATACTCAGCGTCGAGCGCACCGTCGAGACGGAGGAGATCAAGCGCTCCTACCGCAAGCTGGCCATGAAGTACCACCCGGACCGCAACCCGGGGGACCAGGAGGCGGAGGCGAAGTTCAAGGAGGCCGCCGAGGCGTACGAGGTGCTCTCCGACCCCGATCGCCGCCAGCGCTACGACCAGTTCGGCCACGAGGGGCTGCGCTCCACGCCGGGCCACGACTTCTCGCGGATGGACCCCAACGACATCTTCTCGATGTTCGGCTTCGGGGACGTGCTCGAGCAGATGTTCGGCGGGGGCGGCGCGGCCCGCGGCGGGCGGGGCCAGCGCGGCTACGACCTCGAGACGCAAGTCGTCATCTCCCTCGAAGACGTCGCCAGGGGCATCGAGACGGAAATCGAGTTCACGCGCAAGGACTTCTGCCCCACCTGCGACGGTTCGGGCGCCAAGCCCGGTTCCAAGCCTGTCGCCTGCGTTACCTGCGGCGGCCAGGGCAAGGTCGCACAGAGCGGCCTGGGCGGCATGTTCCGCATGGTCGTCACCTGCCCCGCCTGCCGCGGCGCGGGCATGATCGTCAAGGACAAGTGCGCCGACTGCAAGGGCGCCGGCCGCAAGCCCAAGAAGCGCAAGCTCTCCGTCAAAATCCCGCCCGGCATCCACGACGGCCAGGCCATCCGCGTCCCCGGCGAGGGCGAACCGGGCGTGCAGGCCGGCCCGCGCGGCGACCTGCACGTCGTC
This sequence comes from Planctomycetota bacterium, assembly GCA_021413865.1. Taxonomy (GTDB): domain Bacteria; phylum Planctomycetota; class Phycisphaerae; order Phycisphaerales; family Phycisphaeraceae; genus JAIOPN01. Next base: position 209,479 of record JAIOPN010000016.1, read on the forward strand.
GTCCGCGTCGAGGAGCACAAGCTCTTCTCCCGCGAGGACGACCACCTCATCCTGAAAATGCCCGTGAGCTTCGCGCAGGCGGCGCTTGGAGCAAAAGTAAAAATCCCCACGCTCGACGGCGAGACCGAGGTCGAGATCAAGCCCGGCACGCAGCACGGCGCCATCCTCCGCGTCGATGACAAGGGCCTGCCCAACCTCCGCAACGGCCACCACGGCGACCTGGCCGTCCTGCTACTCGTCGAGGTGCCCACCAAGCTCTCCGCCAAGCAGCGCAAGCTCCTCGAAGAGTACGCCGCGACGGAGAACCACGACGTGATGCCCGAGAGCAAAAACTTCTGGGACCGCATCAAGGAGCACCTGACCGGCTCCAGGTAGGTAAACGGGTCACCCGACCCAAGAAGGCGACCATGACTGAAAACAACACGCAACCCGATCCGGACAACTTCGACGACGAGCAGCACGTCGCCGATGAAACCGCCGCCGTGGGCGACGACCTGGCGGTGATGCAGAAGCAGGTCGACGAGCTGAAGGAGAAACTCCTCCGCTCCGTGGCCGACTACCAGAACTACGCCCGCCGCACCCGGCAGGATGCCTCCGACGCACGCGACCAGCAGGCGTTCGAGATCGCAAGGTCGCTCGTCAACGTGCTCGACCACTTCGACATGGCGCTCGAGGTCGACCCCACGAAGGTCACGACCGAGTCGCTGCTCAAGGGCGTGCGCATGGTCCGCGAGGAGCTCTTCAAGACCCTCGAAGCGCAGGGCGTCAAGCGCATCGACGTCCGCCCGGGCGACGAGTTCAACCCCAAGACCCACGAAGCGTTGATGCAGGAAGAATCCAAGGACCTCGCCCCCAACCACGTCGCCAACGTGCTCCAACACGGCTACGTCTTCAAAGAACGCACACTCAGGCCCGCGAAGGTCAGCGTGACGAAGTAGGAATACCCATGCCGACCTATGAATACCGCTGCGCCGGGTGCGGCCACGAGTTTGAAGAGTTCCAGTCCATCACCGCGCCCTCGCTGCGGAAATGCCCCAAGTGCAAGAAGGCCCGCCTCCGCCGCCTGATCGGCACCGGCGCGGGCATCATCTTCAAGGGCTCGGGCTTCTACGAGACGGACTACCGCAGCGACAGCTACAAGACCGCGGCGAAGGCCGACGCGGACAAGAGCTCCGGCAAGACCGACACGGCGAAAAGCGACGGGGCAAAATCCGACGCACCCGCCAAGAGCGACGGCGGCGCGAAGAGTTCCGAATCCTCCACGCCGGCGCCCGCGGCGAAGAGCGAATCCAAACCCGCGAAGTCTGAGAAGGCCGAGAAGTCTTCCGCGAAAAAGAAGTAGCCCTCGGTCGGCTCACCCCCGCTCCGCGATCACGTCCCGCGCCCACTTCCACGCCGCCACCGTGCGCGGGAAGCCGCACGTCGTCATCGCCAGCACGATCGCCTGCTCGATCTCCGGCCCGGTGACGCCCGCCTCCAGCGCCCGGCGGACGTGGCTGCGCAGCGCCGACTCCAGCCCCGCCCCGACGCAGATCCCGATCTTCACGAGCTGGCACATCCGCCGATCCATCGGCCCCGCCCCCTCCGCCGCCTTCCCCGCGCGCTCGTGCGCCTCGCCCAGTTGCGGGAACCTCGCCGTGAAATCCATGAACGTCCCGGGCAGCTTGCCCTTGCCGACGGGCGGCTTCTTCGATGGTGCGCGGCGCGGTGAACCTGCCATGTGAATCTCCGATCTGCGTGGTGTCACGCGGTTGTCCCGCCATTCTCGCCTGAATCCGCCGCCATCGACACCCCCCGCCGCCCACGGCTACCATGGCCGCATGACCGAGCCTGACCCCACGCGGCCGCCCCAGGCCTGCTGCGTCCCCTCCGCGAGCCCCGCCGTGGGCCTGAGCCTCTCCGCCAAAGCCCATCGCGGCACCCCCGAGCCACCCGCCGAAATCCGGCGCGTGCGGACCGGCATCACCAAGGGGATGGTGCAGCTCGCCGGCGGCCCGTTCCTCATGGGCAATGAGTCCACGCTCGCCTTCCCCGCCGACGGCGAGGGGCCCGTACGCGAGGTGACGATCGACCCCTTCTGGATCGACGCCGCCGCCGTCACCAACGAAAAGTTCGCACGCTTCATCGAGGCCACCGGCTACGTCACCGAGGCGGAGAAATTCGGCTGGTCGTTCGTGTTCGTCGGCCACCTGCCCGCCAAACGCGCCGCACAATTACAGCACGTCGTCGAGACGCCCTGGTGGATCAATGTGCCCGGCGCGAAATGGGACAGACCCGAGGGGGAGCGGTCAAACCTCAAGGAGCGCGCGGACCACCCCGTGGTCCACGTGACGTGGAACGACGCCGCCGCCTACGCCGCGTGGGCGGGCAAGCGTCTGCCCACGGAGGCCGAGTGGGAGTACGCGGCGCGCGGCGGGCTGTCGCAGAAGGTTTATCCCTGGGGCGACGACCTCACGCCCCTGGGCAAGCACCGTTGCAACATCTGGCAGGACCGCTTCCCCGACTTCGACGCCGGCGAAGATGGCTACCGCACCACCGCCCCCGCCGAATCCTTCACCCCCAACGGGTTCGGCCTCTACAACACCAGCGGCAACGTCTGGGAATGGGTTCTCGACACCTTCTCCCCGACATGGCACGCCCCCGCCTCTGCCGCGACACGCACCAACCCCGCCGGACCAGCACCGCAAACCGCGAATGCCCGCAAAACCATGAAGGGCGGCTCCTTCCTCTGCCACCGCTCCTACTGCAACCGCTACCGCTGCGCCGCCCGCACGGGCAACACGCCGGACAGCTCGACGGGGCACTGCGGGTTCCGGTGTGTGCGTGATGTGTAGAATGCCGTCCGACAGTTTACGACAGGCAACCGACACCTTTCGCACGATCACTTGGCGCGATTGATTAGCCCCGTTTTCATGCTGATGATGTAGCCATGACCACCGCCCCCAGCCGCCGGCCGTTCGAGGCCGCCAAGATCGACCTGAGCAAGCTCTTCGACAAGGCCCCGCCCGCGGCGCTCGAGGCCGAGGCGGCGGTGCTCGGATCGATGATCCTCGACCACCAGGTCATCGGCGAGGTCATCGAGGTCCTGCGCGGCGCGGAAGATTTCCACAAGCCGGCGCACTCCGCGATCTACAGCGCAATCACCGATCTCTACGACCGCAACATCCCCGTTGACATGGTCTCGCTCAACCAGGTCCTGCGCGACCGCGGCAGCATCGAGCAGGTGGGCGGGCTCGACTACCTCATCATGCTCGGCGAGTCCGTGCCCTCGGCGACGCTGGCCGCGCACTACGCCCACCTCGTGCGCGAGAAGGCGACGCTCCGTCAGCTCATCGAGTCCACGGGGCAGATACTGCACCGCGCCTACACCAGCGGCGACGAGGTCGGCCAGATCCTCGACGAGGCGGAGCAGGCGATCTTCAAGATCGCCGAGGCCAAGGTCGGTGCGGACGCCTCGGACCTTAAAACACTGCTGCACGAGACGATGCTGCGGCTGGAGAACCACGACGGCCGCGTCGTCACCGGCATGGAGACGGGGTTCTACGAGCTGGACGAGATGACCAGCGGCCTGCAGCCGGGCGAGCTGATCATCCTGGCGGCCCGGCCGAGCATGGGCAAGACCGCGCTGGCGGTGAACATCGCCGAGCACATCGCCGTCACCATGAGCCAGCCGATCGCGTTCTTCAGCCTGGAAATGAGCAAGGAGCAGCTCGCGCAACGTCTTCTTTGCTCGCGCAGCGGCGTGGACTCGCAGCGCCTCCGCCGCAACATGATCCGCGACGAGGAGTGGTCGCAGCTCCAACTGGCGTGTGGCCAGCTCAACGAGGCGCCGTTCTACATCGACGACACGCCCGGGCTGACGCTGCTGGGCCTGCGCGCCAAGGCGCGCAGGCTGGCGGCGCGGCACCACATCAAGGCGGTCTTCGTGGACTACCTCCAGCTCATGTCCGGCCCCAAGAGCGACAGCCGCGAGCAGGAAGTCTCCGCCATGTCGCGAGGCATCAAGGCGCTGGCGCGCGACCTGAGCGTCCCGGTCGTCTGCCTGAGCCAGCTCAACCGCGGCCCCGAGTCGCGCGAGGGGCACCGGCCGCGCATGAGCGACCTGCGCGAATCGGGCGCCATCGAGCAGGACGCCGACGTCGTGATGATGCTCCACCGCGAGGACTACTACCACCGCGGCGAGGAGGGCCACATCGATTCCAACGTCGCCGAGTTGATCATTGCCAAGCAGCGCAACGGCCCGACGGACACGATCAAACTGCAGTTCAACGGCTCGACCACACGCTTCCACAACCTCGCCCAGGGCAGCGGCGGCGGAGGCAACGTGTAGTGGGTGTGGTGGTGGCCCCTGTTGAAATATGAAGGTTGGATGCGGTTCGTGTGCGCGCTTTGCTGTACCTCTTCTCTGAGCCCCGGAGGGGCGTCGGATTGTAGCCACGGGTGGAGCGGCGCCTTCGCCGCGTAACCCGTGGTAAGCGATTGGGAATATTTTTTCTTCCGCCCCGGAGGGTGCGGCGGAAGCACACGGCGAAACGCACATTTCCTTCGCCCCTGCCGGGGCGAGAAGAGATGACGAGAGACCTCTTTCCACGGGTTACGCTGCGCCCGCGAAGACGCGGGCTGCGTTCCACCCGTGGCTACAATCCACCGCCCCTCCGGGGCGGAAGAGGGCTGCTCCCCACCCGATTGTCCCCCATTCCCTGCTGCCCTATCCTCTCGGCTCAAACCCCGCGACCGATCGTGACGACGTGAATCGGCTCCGGGCAAGGAAGAACCCGTGATGAGCGACAAGTGGGCGAAGGAACTGGCCGGCGCTATTGAAGCGGTGCGGGCCGCGGCGCGGGTCTGCCGGGCTGTGCAGTTGAAGCTGGCGACGCCCGAGGCGATGCAGAAAAAGGACAAGAGCCCGGTGACGGTCGCGGACTTCGCCTCGCAGGCGGTTGTCGCGGCGCGGCTGGCGGAGCTGTTCCCGGATGACCCGCTGATCGGCGAGGAGGATTCGCGCGAGCTGCGCGCCGATGACCAATCCACCATCCGCACCGCGGTGGTCGAGCAGGTGCGCTCGGAGCGCCACGGCGCTGGCGAAGAGCAGGTGCTGGCCTGGATCGACCGCGGCGGCGCGACCGGGCCGGCGGCGCGGGCGTGGACACTCGACCCGATCGACGGCACCAAAGGATTTCTACGGCGGGAGCAATACGCGATCGCGCTGGCATTGATCGAAAACGGCAGGGTCGTGCTGGGCGTGCTGGCGTGCCCGAACCTGGCGCTGGGCGGCGTGACGGGCGTGCTGATGACGGCCCGGCGCGGGATGGGCACGCGGTTGCTGACACTCTGGGACGACAACGCGGCGGGCCAACCGGCACGTGTGGCGGCGACGCGCGACACGGCCGGGGCGCGGTTCTGTGAATCGGTCGAGTCGGGCCACTCCGACCAGGACGCCTCGGCGAAGATCGCCGCCACGCTGGGGATCACCGCCGCGCCGCTGCGGATGGACAGCCAGGCGAAGTATGCGACGGTGGCCGCCGGCGAGGCGTCGATCTACCTGCGTCTGCCGACAAGGGCGGACTACCGCGAGAAAATCTGGGACCACGCCGCCGGCGCGATCGTGGTGGAAGAGGCGGGCGGGCGGGTGACGGACATCGACGGCAAACCGCTGGATTTCTCGCTCGGCCGCGAGTTGACCGCCAACCGCGGGATCGTGGCGACCAACGGCCCGATCCACGACGCGGTGGTGGCGGCGGTCAAATCAGGACACTAGCACCATGCCGCAAGACCCGGCCCCCGTGGCGCGAACCCCCGATGCATTGCAGCGCCGCTGGATCGGCGTTGCGGTGGCTCTCTTCCTGCTTGCGCAGCTGCTGTTGCCGCTGCGCTACTACCTGTCGCCCCCAACGAGCGATGAGCGGTTTGCGTGGCGGATGTTCTCTTCCGTCCGCATGCGCGACTGCACCGCCAGGCTCTACGAAACCATCGAGCGCGACGGCAAAACCATCGAAGAGCCGGTCCCGCCCGCGACGCTGGCGCACTGGCGTGATCTGCTGGACGGCAACAGGCCCGAGGTCGTCGAGGCCGTCATGCGGTCGTTTCGCCGGCGGCCTGGCGTCCGGGCCGTGCGCTTTGAATTGAAGTGCAGGGGCGTTGACGGCCGTGAACTCCCCACGGAGGGGTGGGTCATGGAGAGCGCCGACGGCTCCCCGCGCCGGGTCGAGGGCCGATCACCATGAGCCGATGGCAGCGCTACCTGTTCGGCCCCGTGGCGGCGCTCCGGCCTTTCCTGCTGGCGCGCCTGTTCCTGCTGATGCTGGCGGTGGACATCTGGATCGACTTCATCCCGCACAGCGGGCCGTATGGCGTGGGCGGGTTCGACGTGGCTCACTTCTCCTGGCTCGATGCGATCTTCCCCGTCCCCACGCCCGCGCTGCACATCGGCGTGCTGGCCGCGGCGGGCTTCCTCCTTACGGTCTGCGCACTCACCGGCCTGCACCGGCCCCTGCTGCTGATCGCCTGCCTGCTCTTCACCTACGGCTGGGCGATGAGCCAGCACGACAGCTATCAGCACCACTATCTCCTCTCACTGGTCCTGCTGTGCGTGGCCTTCCTTCCCAGGGTGCGCGCCGAGGAGGTCGCGGCCCCGCCGCGCACCGCGACGACCAGCGCGTGGGCGTATGTGCTGCTGGGGACACAGATCGCCGTCGTGTACCTCTGGACCGCGATCGCCAAGATGGACTCTGATTGGGTCAGCGGCAGTACGATCACACGCATCCTGCTGGGCGATCCGGACCACACAACGACCGCTTCGGACTCGATATTTCTCTGGGTCCGATCGAAAGCGGGCCTCTGGCCGACGCTGGCGGTCGCCACGATCGTGCTCGAAGCGGCGATGGTGATCGGCTATGTCTTTGCCGTGGGGCAGGACCGTCGCGGCGGCGGGTGGTCGCGATTCGCGTGCTGGGCGTTCTGGGGCGTCGCGGCGCTGCTCCACATCGGGATCATTCTGGCGCCGCTCCGGATCGGGATTTTCAGCCTGTACATGCTGCTGTTCGCCTGTGTGTTCCTGCTCCCGCTGCCCGCGCTGGCGCGGGTCGCCGCCGTGGCGGTCCGCCCCGCGCGGCGGCTCGAAGCGCGGCTCGACCGGGTTGTCGATCGTTCAGGCTCTCGAACCTTCTTCGTTGTCGAAGCGCTGGTCCTGGCCGTGCTGATGGAGTTTTTTGCGGTAAACGTCGATGTCCCGGGCGCGTCGGCGGGGCTGGTGGCCGCCGCGGGGGTGCTGCTGGTGTTTGCCGCCTGGGAGGCGTGGCGGGGCTCCGTTGCCGAGGCGCGGCGGCGCAACCGCGGCGCGGCCGTGTTCATCGCGTTGTCGGCCGCCCTGGTATACACGTGCGATGTGCCCTACCGGGTCTATGCCTCCATCGCCCAGGCGCGTTATTTCGTGGACGACCCGCGCGACGTGCTGCCCCTTTATCGCAAAGCCCTGTCGTACATGCCTAAATCGGCGCCCGATGCCCGCCTGTACAACAACATGGGCGACCTGATGCACCAGATGAATCGGGTGCCCGAGGCGATCGACCAATACCAGGCCGCGTTGCGCATCGACCCGAACGCGGCCTACGCTCACGTCAATCTTGCCGACGCACTGATGTCGGTTCGTCGGCACGACGAGGCGATCGAGCACTACACCCAGGCGTCCCGCCTCGAGCCGCAAAACGCCACGATGCACTACAACCTCGCGTATGCCCTGCAGACGCGCGGCCGAATCCCCGAGGCGATCGAGCAGTACCGCCAGGCCATCCGGTGCGCCCCCGACATGATCCTCGCGCACAACAACCTGGCCACGCTGCTCCTGTCGGACGCAAGGCCTGAGGAGGCGGCGGTCCATCTCCGCGAGGTCCTGCGGCTTGACGACAAATCAGTGTCGGCGCTGAACAACCTCGCATGGTTCCTGGCGACCCACGCGGGGCGGACGGAGGCCGACGGCCAACAGGCCATGGAGTTCGCTCTGCGTGCCGCAACGCTGACACGGCGAAGCGACCCCGTCGTTCTGGGCACACTCGCGGAGGCGTATAGCGCCGCGGGCGATCAGAAGCAGGCCGTGGCGACGGCGGAGGAAGCCCTCGGATTGGCGCGGACACAAGACCAGCCACGGCTGGTCGCGCAGATTCAGAAACGTCTCGACCGCTACCGCGGGACGGCGGGAAGTGGCCCGTTCCTGAAGTATTAGCGCATCTCTATCCCATTCGCGGCGGCTTTTGGACGGCACGCCCCCGAGGGGGGTACTGCATTTCTGGTAGCGGGTCGATTTGAATTTCATCCCCATCGCCCCCGGCTCGCAGCATTATTCATCACGCGGCCTGTGATGCGTTGTAATCACGGACCTGCAGGTCTGTGAGGATGATCAGCAGGATGGCGACCCAGACCTTCACGCGGTGGAGACGGCGGGCGTGCATGGGCAGGTGATCGTTGCCGATGCCTTTGGCATTGCGTGGCGGGGCGGCCGGGAGATGGGCTTGCGGTGCAGCGCCGCCCAGAGCAGGACCAGGAGGATGACCTTGTCGCTATAGGCGGCGCGTGGGTTATGATGGCCCGTGGCCGCGTGGGAGAGGGAGAGCCGCATCCTTACGAAACGTTCGCGTTCCATCGCTGATCTCCAAAGGTAAAGGGTTGGAGACCAGTGTGGACGCGAACTGCGCCGGGCGCAAG
>JAIOPN010000017.1 GCA_021413865.1 Planctomycetota bacterium
CAAATCCGCCCACGGCTCCAAGCCGCACCTCGGCAAGAACGCCATCCACGCCATGGCCCGAGTGGTGGCAGAACTGGAGACGAACTACGCCGCCACCCTCAAGCAGCGCACCCACCCGTTGCTCGGCCACGCGACCGTGAACGTCGGAGCCATCACCGGCGGCAAGCAGCCGAACATTGTGCCTGACCGCTGCGAAATCCTCATTGACCGGCGCACCCTGCCCGGCGAGACGGACGCGGCGGTCTTCGCAGAACTGCGTTCACTCCTCGTCCGGATTGGGGTCGAGGCCGAGGTGACCGACACCAAGAACGCCCCCTGCCCGGCGATGGAAACCGATCCCAGCCTGCCGCTCGTCCGGCAGCTCTCCAAGTGCGCGGGCCAGCGGAAGCCGCAGGGCGTGGACTACTTCTCCGATGCGGCGGTGCTGGCCAACGGCGGCATCCCCAGCGTCCTGCTCGGCCCCGGCGACATCGCCCAGGCGCACACCAAGGACGAGTGGATCGACCTCGACCAGCTCCGCCGCGGCGTTGAGGTCTATCTCGCCATCATGCGCAGCAAAATCTAAGCGGTTGTGCAAAACATGATCCCCCTTGACATCCACGGCCCGATGCCCGAAAGTGGAGTCGTTCACATGGAGGTGAACTTTGACAGCAACGGAAGTGCGACCACACAACAACTCGACCGCACCGGCCAACACGGCCACCCCTTTTCTCAGCCGTGAGCAGATCCTGCAGGCGACGTCCCGTTGCCTGCGAGAGCACGGCTACGACAACACCACCATCCGACGTATCGCGTCGATCCTCGACTGCGCCGTCGGCTCCATCTACCGCTACTACACCGACAAGCGCGACCTGCTCTCGGCCGTAACGCAGGACCGCCTCGAACCGGTCGCCGCCCTCGCGGGCACGACCGGCTCGTTTGAGGCCTCCGTCCGGCTCTACCACGACCTCGTCTCACAGACGCCCGAGATGTACCGGCTGATGTTCTGGCTGTCATACCTCGATCAATCGCCGACCGCCGACCGCCTGCCCCCCGTGGTGCGCCGCGTCATCGACGGCTGGGCCACGCAGCTCGGGGGCATCACCGCCGCACGGCACGCGTGGGCGACGCTGCACGGCCTGCTCCTCCAGGGCCAGACGCTCGATGTGATCTCCGCCGCCCTGCGTGACACGCTGCCCGCACCGTCCGCTGCCCGCCGTCCCGAACTGCCGCGCATCGTCGTCACGATGCAGGAGCCGCCGGCCCCGAGGCCCGCACCCGAGCCGCAGGCCGACAAGCCTGTGTTTGCCGAGCCGGTCCATGCCGCCTCGCTTGTGCCCGCCGCTGAGACCGCCGACGATGTCTGCCTCTTGTGACCCGCCCGCCGGTCGGTAGCCTATCTACCACCTCATGCCGCCGACCGATCTCGTCACCCTCGACTCCCCCGCCAAGGTGAACCTCGCCCTGTCGATCGGTTCGCCGATCCCGCCCAGGGGCTACCACCCGCTGGCGAGCTGGATGGTCGCGGTGCATTTCGCCGACCGGCTCGACGTGCGCCGCGCACAGGGCAACAGCCGATTTGAATTATCATTCGCCGACGACGCCCCTGTGCGCAGTGTCGTCGATTGGCCGTTGGAAAAAGACCTGGCGTTCCGCGCCCACCGCTTATTGGAAGAACACGCGGGGCGGCCGTTGCCTGTGCATCTGACGCTGAGGAAACGCATCCCCGCCGGTGCGGGGCTCGGCGGCGGCTCGGGCAATGCCGCGGCGACACTTGTTGCGGTCGATCGGCTGTTCGGCCTCCATGCCGGCGAAGCCGCCCTCCGCGGCCTCGGGGGAAAGCTCGGCAGCGACGTCGCTTTCCTTGTCGGCGCCCTGCTCGGCTCACCGTCCGCCATCGTCACCGGCCTCGGCGAGACCATCGAGCCCGCGCCGACCGCCGAGTTGCTGCACCTCGTCCTGATTTTTCCCGGGTTTGGCTGTCCGACGGGTGAGGTGTACCAGGCGTTCGACCAACTCCACCCCGTTAATGCCGCACGGGCCCCGGATGTCGTGCGGGTGCGAAACCTCACAACGGTTTCACCCGTGCCGCAGGACGGCCCCTTCAACGACCTGGCCGAGCCCGCGTGCCGGGTGCGCCCGGAACTCGCCCGCATCCAGCGGGAACTTACGCAGGCGCTCGCGCTGCCGATTCACATCACCGGCTCCGGCTCCACGCTCTTTGTGATCGCGCCCAGCGCCACGGCCGCCAAGCCGCTGGCCCGCAAGGTGACCGCGGTGAGCGGCCTGCCCGCCATCGCGACGCGATCGCTCGGCTGAAAGATTGTTCCTGCCCCCCTCTGCCTCCGGGAGAGTGAATTCACTGCCCCGCCAACCTTGCTTTGATCTGATCGATTTCCCTGGGCTGTAACTGCAACACGGGATCGATATAGGCTGCGTCGTTGTATCCGAGCGATTCCTCGTCGATCCGGCGGGCCTCGGCCGTCTCGCCCAGACGCCACAGCAACTCCGCAAGCCTGAGGCGGTCCCGCAGACCGTACGGGGCGCGCTCGACTACCTGTCTCCACACCCCCGCCGCGCGGCGGAGCGATTCCTCTCCGCCGCCGATGACCGCCGCCATCTCCAACGCCTGTGCCTCCGCGCGTAAAACCGACCGGTCCTCACGCACGGCGTTCGAAATTGCGGGATCGGTCGCGGCGCGGATCGCCTCGTTGATGGCGTTGACCGCATCAGCCTGTCGTCCGACGCGCATCGCCTCGTTGGCGCGATCCACCGATCGCTCGATCAGGTGCGCCCGTGGGCGCGGGTCCGACGGCATCACTTCGCAGGCGGTGATGAGCGATCGAATGGCACTGGTTTCATTATCCTTTTGCAACGCCTCCGCCGCCGCGGCGAGGGCCGACTCCTCCCGAGATACGGGCAGCATATATCCATTGACCATGCCGACCACCAGGCCGACCAGCAAGAGCGGCGCGATCCAGTGCAATCGCCGCCACCACGATCCCCCCGCCGTGCTTTCACACACGACGGCTCCCGGGGCGGCAATAAACACCACCGCGAGAACCGCCGAGCCCCAGTGAAAAACCGTCATCTCGATCTGGCCGTGTACGAGCAGCACCGCCGCCGCGAGCCAGAGCCCGACGGCCACGCCGCGATCATCCAGGCCCGAGCGTGACGCCATGACGGTGATGCCCATGACCAGGCAGACCGCCTGGGCCGCCCAGATGAGGCGTGACACGTCGTCGAGCATCACGGCCCGGAAATAAAAATCGGTGCCGAACGCGACCGCCGCCACGGTCAACGCGGAATAAAAAATCGAACGGTCAAAGCCCGGTTCCGACAGCGGCGGCGCGCCGCTTTGCTCGGTGATTGCCATTGCCGCCCCACGACCGGCGCGGACCGACTGCCACAGCAGCAGAACCGACCACGCCGCGCCGCCCAGGCCGAGCATCGCGGTCCAGTCGAGCAAGACGTTGTGCGTGCTGGCGATGTCCTCGGGGGCGTCGGAGGCTTTCACAGCCGGGTAGCGGGCACGGAACTCCGCCGGCCCGACGCCGGTCAGCCACGGCTTCTCGCCCGACCGCGAGCCGGCGCCGAGCAACATCCGCGCGGCGCCGTCGAAATACTGCGATCGGAAAAAGAGGCTGCGCTCCCCCGCGGCCGTCTTGGGCGGCCCGAGTTCGCCCCGCCCGATCACGGCACAGATCGCCAGCGCCGCCAGGAGCGGGACAGCCGCCGGGATCACCCGACGCACCCACGCCCACCGCCGCGCGACCCACGCGACCACGGCCAGGAGCCCCGCCGCCATGAGCAGGGCCGCTCCCGCGCCCTTGGATCGACTCAATACCGTTGCCGCCGCGCTCAACACGAAAGCTATCAACGGCAGGATCGCCGCGCGGCGTCGACCCGACGCAAGCAGCGACCATCCCGCACCGAGCGAGGCGGCGGCTGCCGCGGCGACGATCGAGCCGAAGACATTGGACAACCCAAATGCGCCCGTCACCTCGGCCGAGAGCACGCGGCGGCGGTAGCTCAGGTGCTGCGGAGAATCCATCTCCCAGCCGAAGCTGTGCACGGTGTCTCGCTCGGTGGCGAGGAACTGCCTGACGACCTCCGGGTGCTCGATTGTGACGGTGCGGACCGCGTCAATCGCCAGGCACGCGCCGCCGGCGATGAGCGTCGCCACCAGGAACCGCCGCACCCCCGCACGCTCGGCCAGGTGGACCACCGCGACGCCTAACCAGATCGCCGCCAGCCACGAGGCACCGCGGTGCAGGTTGTCGGCGTGCAGCGGCATCTGGTTCACGCAGGCCGCCGAGCCGGCCGCCGCCAGCGCTATCACCCCCCACCGCACCGCGCCGCCCGCCAGGAGGTACGCCGCCAGCCCCAGCGCCGCTGCTGCAAGCGAGGCCATGTTCAGCCACGCCAGTCCCGCCGCCCCCATCGTCACGACCGGCACGTCCCGCGCCAGCGACGACCGCGGGTCCACGTCCCAGTAGATGTCCGTGGAGATCGGCACCATCGCCCTGACCCAGACCAGCCCCGTGATCAGCGGCAGCACGAGGCGCACCGCCAGATCGGCGGGAGCGCGGCGCGGTATGGGTGCGAGCAGGGGCATGGGTTGGAATGGAACAGTGCGGAATGCCGAATCCGGAAAACACAGAATAGCGGCTGCGCGGGCCGTGAAACGACCGGTAACGGGCTGAGCGTCAATCTGTGCGGGCTGTAGCGGGCCGATCCGACTTGATCAAAAGATAACCACGCGTGACGTTGGCCGGGGAATCGTCTGAATCAGATTCTTGGGGACCATGTCACGCGGGTGTTCCGCGGGGCGAATTACGGGGCTTTTTTTAGGGGTAGTCGGAAATGGAACTGAAGTCGATCATGTTCATCGTGTTGGCGGATACGGCGGTTTTCCTGGGCGTCGGCGTCGGGTTGAGCACGGTGGTCGTACGGTATTTCATGTAATGATTTCAGTTGCCGGGGCCCGGCGGGGTGGGGTGGCGATCGGCGGCGATGCGGCGTTCTGTTAGATTTCGGACGACGCTGGTGATAACCACGGAGTCCGAAAGCCATGGATGACCTCTATCGCCACCCCGCCGGGGTGCAGACGCGGTGGATCAATTTCGAGAACCCAACCGGTGCGCGGGGCGCGGGTGGCCGGGAGAACCGTACCGCCAAAGGTCACGCGTTTGATATCGTCAAGCCCGGCGCGTCGTGCACGCTTCTGGACGTGAACGGCTGCGGCGTGATCCGTCGCATCTGGCTCACGCATGACAAACGGTCGCCAACTGAACTCCGCGCGATGCGGATCGACATGTACTGGGACGGCTGCGACGCCCCGGCGGTCTCCGCCCCGCTGAGCGACTTCTTCGGCGTGGCGTACGGCCGGATGCCACGCTTCGAGTCTTCGCTCTTTGTCAACACCGAGGGGAGGGCGTTCGTCGGTTATGCCCCCATGCCCTTTCGTCGCTCCGCGCGGATCGTTCTTACCAACGAGACCGACGGGCCGATCATGCTGTTCTACGAGATCAACTACACCCTCCACGCCGAACTGCCGCCCGACATGCTCTATTTCCACGCCTGCTGGCGTCGGGAAAACCCGACCACCATTCGGCGAGATTTCGAGGTCATGCCGCGCGTCCGGGGCAGGGGGCGGTATATCGGTTGCAACCTGGGCGTAGCGCCGGACCCTGTCTATGACGCGTGGTGGGGCGAGGGGGAGACCAAGGTCTATCTCGACGGCGACGATGCGTTTCCGACCCTGGCCGGCACCGGAGCCGAGGATTACGTCTCCTCCGCCTGGGGCCAAGGCCAGTACGCGACCGCCTACGCCGGCTCGCCGCTGGTTCAGGCCAAGCCGAGCCTCTATTGCATGTACCGCTACCACATCCCCGATCCGGTTTACTTTGAACGTGACTGCCGCGTGGCGCTGCAGCAGATCGGCGGAGACATGAAGGCGAAGGTCATTCAGATGCTGGACCGGGGGCTACCGCTCGAACCGGTCTCGATTGCGCCGCCCTCACGCGAGGCGCCGTTCGTCAAGCTGCTCGAACTCAACCCGGGCGTGGACCTGCGCGACCCGTCGCTGCCCGACGGCTGGGTGAATTTTTACCGCCGCGACGACTGGTGCGCCACCGCGTACTGGTATCTGGATTCCCCCGACAACCGTCTGCCCCCGCTGGCCTCGGTCGCGGAGCGCACCGCGGACCTGCGGGTGCCGGAGGAGAAGCCCGCCGGTGGGTGATGCTCGGAATCAGCTTTTCACGGCCGCGGCACGGATGGCGTCGAGGTCGGGCGGCACGAACCCGCTGCGGATCGTCCCCGACGGTGTTACAGAGCTCTTCCAGTCGCACGGGTGTGCGGCGGCCCCGAGATAGAAATCATTGGCGTAGAGCTCCTCGATGCGTTTGAGCACCGCCTGCGGCAGCGCGGGCATGTCGCACGCGGCGGCGAACTCACGCACGTCGGCCTCGGAGAGCAGGTTCGGCTCGACCGACACCAGCGTCGGGAAGCTCGCCAGCCAGCGGAAGGAGAGCTGGCGGATCGACATGCCCAGCCCCTGCGCGAGGCTCCGGATCATGTCGTTCTTCTTCAGGCCGTAAACGAGCCAGTTCTTGTCGCGGAACTTGCGGTGGTCCTGCTCGGAAAACTTGTGGTCGGGTGAGATGAACTCCTCGTCGAGGATGCCCGAGTTGGTCGGCACGCGCGCGATGACGCCGCCCCTCCCGCACGCCTGAGCGACCATGCAGAACTCGCGCCCCGGGTCTTGCTCGTACATGTTGAAGACGGTCTGCACCACAGCCGCGCCGTGGTCGGTGAAGGCACGGATGCCCTCCTCACGCCAGCCGATCGCCGGGCCAAGGGCGACACCCCAGTGCCTGATTTTCCCCTCGTCGGCGAGCCGGTCCATCAGGTCGATCAGGTCGTCGCGGAACTGCGGGAGCTTGAGGTTGTGCGCCTGCACGAGGTCGAGGCTGTCGATGCCCAGACGCTCGAGGGATTTCTCGACGTCGTAGCGGACGAAGGCGGGCGAGAAGTCCTGCCGACGCTCCTTGTGGCCGCCCTGCTCGCCGGGGTCGGAGTAGAAGTCGTAGCCGTACTTGGAGGAGATGACCAGGTTGTCGCGGCCCGCGTAGCGGATGGTCTGCGCCAGGAGTAGCTCGGCGCGGCCGTTTCCGTAGGCGGCGGCGGAGTCGAAGAAGTTGACGCCCAGGTCGAACGCCCTGTTCTGGAGGGCGACGCCCTGCTCGTCCGAGAAGTCGCCCCACCAATTGGTGCCGAAGACGAAGTTGCCGAACCCCAGCAGGCTGACCCTCAGGTCGGTGCCGGGGATGATGCGGTATTCCATGGTGTTAGTTTATCGCGTCAGGGGTTCTTGGGCTTGTCGGTCTTGGGGGGCGGCGGGGCCGCAACGGTGGCTTCCAAACCGGCGTACTTGGCGCGCAGGCGGCTGAGCTCGGTCTTGTAGCGGTCGCCGCCGAGGTTGGTATCGACACCCTCGAGTTGACGCACCTTGAGGGGGATGTCCTCTAGCCCGTGCTGGACGAGGTCGGAGATCTGCAGGCGGCGCATCCAGGCGTTCCACCAGATGTCGGGGTACTTGCCGTTCTCCGCCGGGACGCCGGTGATGATGGAGTTGAAGAGCGGGGCCACCTTGTCGTTCATCATAGCGGTGCCCTGGGCCTTGTCCGTCTTGATCAGTTCCTTGGCGATGATAAACCGCGCCTCGCCGACCGCGTTGATCAGTTCCCCGTTCTGCGGGAACTTGCCCATCAACGGCTCGATGATCTCCAGTGCGCCCTTGGCGTCGCCGGTGTTGAGCTTGGCCCGCGCCAGGATCAGGTCAAACGGGAGGAGCCCCTCCGCGTCTTTGCCCCGCTTCGGGTCGGCCGCCCACGTGCGCAGCAGCGTCGCCAGTTCGGTTTCCGCGACGGATTTTTTCTGCGCCAATTCGAGGAGCCGTTTCCTATCGAAGTCCGCGATGACCGGATTGGCGGCGCGGCCGTTGAGGTCTTCGATCTGGCGGTCCACGTCGGTCAGCACCGCGTTGATCACGCCCGCAGCCTGGTCGGGGAAGGCATCCATCATCCGCTTGGCCTCGGCCGTCGCGTCCGCGAGCTTGTCCACCTTGAAGTGGAACACGATCCTCCGCTCCAGCATCATGCTGATCAACTCCGGATCGGCGTTGAAGTCGCGGTCGAAGCCGTCGAGGTACTTGAGCGCCTTCTCGATGTTGGCGTCGGCTTCCTTTTCGTTGGTGGCGGGATCGAGTTCCACCGCCATGTCGGCCAGAATGAGGCGCGACCAGCCCGCCGCCTGGCGGACGGCCACCAGGCGGTCCCCGGCCGCGGCGCCCATGTCACGCTCCGCCTCGTCGCGCACGCGTGTCGCATCCATGACTACGGCGTTGCCGAGCTTCTTGCGCTCCTCGCGTTCCTTGGCGGCGCGGAAGATGACCTGATCGGTTTCGACCAGCAACCGCTGGGCGGGGTAATAGTCCGCGTGCGCGTTGTGCACCGCGCGCAGAGCGCTCACCGCTTCGGCGTAGCGCTGCGCCGGAACGAGGACCGAGTTGGCGTAGTAGAACCGCTGGTTATCCGCGGTCTCGGTGGTCGGGTATTTCGTCAGCAGCACCTTCATCGCCCGCTCGTACATCTCGGAGACGCCTGGCGGCCTCTGGGGGCGGATGTGCATGGGGAAGAGCAGGCCGGTGATCGCCCTGTCGATGGCCGTCTCCGCCAGCGCCTGGTCGGGCAACTGCTCGGCCAGGTCCACCAGGATGCCCGCGACCTTGACCCCCACGCCGTCATCGCCCGGATCGAGGAAATAACGGGCGTGGGCGAGGTTGAACATCGCCTGGGCCTTGATGCTGTTGGAGAGGTTCGGCCGGGCGAGCAAGTCCGTGTTCACCTTGACCGAGCGCTCCAGCTTGACGTGGGCCTCTTTGGTGAGCTTCTCGGCCTCGGCGGTGTTGCCCGCGTTGGCCAGGTCCCCCGCACGCATGGCCATTTCCTGGCCCGCCTGCTCCGAGGTCTCGCCGATGGCGGCCACGACCAGCGCGGGCTCGTCCTTCAGGTCACGGCCCGGCGGGATGCTGGATTCCCACCGCTTGAAGACGTAGGCCTTGACGATCGGGAGCGCGGCGCCCAGGGCGGGGTCGGCGAATAGCTGCTGGTACGGCTCATACGCGGTGGTCAGGCCCTGCGCGCGTTTGTCCGCGGGCTGGGCCATGGCGCGGCTGAGCAGGAGCAGGTGCGTCGCATCGACGACCAGGAGGCGGAACGGCAGTTCCTGCCGCGCGAGCCCCTGCGTCTGCGCGGCGGTCAGCGCGGCGAGCGCCTGGTCGGGCTGCCCCGCTTTTTCGTAGGCATAACCGCGGGCGACGCGGCTGACCAGATCGACCAGGTCGGTCGTATTGGCATTGATGATTGGATCGAGCAGGTCGGTGGCCTCGTTGATCTTGCCCTGCTGGAGCTTCGCCCGGCCGGCAAGGCTCTGCGAGGGGCGCAGGACGTTGTTCATGTCGTTCTTGTCGTCGAGGAACTTCTGCAGTTTCTCGACGGCGATGCCGAGCAGGCGGGCGCGTTCCTCCGTGGGGGTCTTACCCTGCACGGCGGCGGGGATGACGCTGTTCTTGCCCAGGTTGCGGTAGTACGGGTTCGAGTCGGGGAGGAGGGCGACGTAGAAGGCCCCGTAGGCCAGGAAATAAGGCGTTCGCAGCTCGTTGTACTGCTTGGTGATGCGGTCCCACATCCCGGTGTTGATGACGCGGGCGACGTGGTCCGGCCGGCGCGGCATCTCGCCGATGAGGTCAAAAAACCGCCGGTCGGCGTCCGAGAGCTGCTCGAACATTTCCACGGCCGACTTCTCGAACGCCTCGCGCTGCTCGGCCGTCGGCACACCCAGCTCGTAAAACTCGGCGGCGTTCTGGTTGATCTTCCGGAGGTAGTCGTCGAACAGTTGCTCGGCCAGGTCGGTCTGCCAGAGCGGCCGCAGGTCGTGCTTGGGGTATTTGGCGATCAGGTCGCGGCGATCGGTGAGCGACTGGTCGAAGTCCGCCCTGGCCTCTTTACGCAGCGCCTCGATGGCGGCGGCGTCGGGCAGCTTCGCGGCGCGGGCCCACTTCTGGGAGTAATCGAGCAGGTGCTGGTTGATGAGGACGTGCTTGAGCACCACCGGGTCGGACTTGGGGTCGGCCTGGAGCTTGGTGATCAGGTGCTTGAGCAGTTCGCCCATTCCCTCCTTGCGGAGGCCCTCGATGAGCATGGTCGGGTCGAGGTTGGAGACCTGTCCATGGGCCTGGGAGACACACGCCGACAGACACAGAAGAGAGATGCCGATGAAGCGGGTGATGCTCGGGCGTGTCTTCATACCAAACTCATTCTCATCTTAGGTGCGTTTCTGCGGTGGGCGGTGGATCATCAGGCTCCGCATCAGCCGCCGGAGCGGGAGAAGCTGATGTCGGAGTAGCGGGCGGAGATGGCTGCGTTGAAAGCGTTGACCACGTGCTGCCAGCGGACCTCGCCGTCGGGCTTGATGATCACGGGGTTGTCGGGCTTGTAAGGCCCGGTGAAGCCGCGGGAGGGATCGGATTGCATCTGGTTGAGCTGCGTCTGGAGTTCCGTGAAGTCCCGCGTGGAGTTCATGGAGCCCTCGATGTTGACGCTGTAACTGTCGCCCGCGGAAGCGACATTAATGACGATGGGGTTCTTGGGGATTTCGGCGACCGGCGCCCCGCCGGTGCCGCCGGAGCCCGAGGCGGGGAGCTTGGCGGTCAGGACGCCCTCGCCCACGGCGAAATTGGCGGTGAGGATAAAGAAGATCAGGATGTTGAAGGCCATGTCGAGCATGGCGACGAGGTTGAGGGTGATCTCGTTGCGCTCGAGGCGTTTGGGACGCTTGCGTGGCGTCTCTTCGATGCGGGTCGCCGGGACAGCGAACGGATCGGGCGGTGCGGCTGCGGCGGTCGGCGGCGGCGCGGCGCCCGGATTGGGGGTTGGGCGGGGTTTCGGGTTGTTGGTTTCGTCGGCCATGTTCGTGATTCGTGTTTTGCTTGACGGGATGATCGGGGTTTAGTGCGAGACCTCTACGATGCTGTAACCGTTCCCATCGCCGGCGTCGGCCACCGTGACCACGACCGGCGAGGCCAGCCCGCCCCGGCTCACCGGGTCGCGGCTGGCGGCGAAGCTGATGTCAGAATAGCGGGCGGAGATGGCGGCGTTGAAGGCGTTAACGACGTGCTGCCACCGGACCCCGCCATCGGACCTAATGACGACGGGGTTGTCGGACTTGTACGCGCCGGCCCGGCCGTGCGCGGGGTCGGACTGCATCTGGCTAAGTTGGGACTGGAGCTCGGTGAAGTCGCGCGTCGAGGCAACGGAGCCCTCGATGTTGAGGTTGTAGCCCCCGGAGCCCGCGGAGGAGACGTTGATGACTATGGGATTCTTGGGGATCTCCCGCGCCTTGGTGAGGAGAATCTCGGGGTCGGGCGGTTCCGGGAGCTTGGCGGTCAGCACACCCTCGCCGGCGGCGAAGTTGGCGGTGAGGATGAAGAAGATCAGGATGTTGAAGGCCATATCAAGCATGGCGACGAGGTTGAGGGTGATTTCGTTGCGCTCGCCGCGTTTGCGGCGGGGTTTCGTGTTGTCGGTTTCGTCGGCCATGTTTGTGACCTTCCGGTTTGGTTTGCCCATACCTGACGACGAACCACGCGGGACCCGGCGGCCGGGTTTAGTGCTTATCAACTTCCGCGACGATGTAAACGGTTTTGACCCCCGACTCGGCGATCGCGGTCATGACCGGGTGGACCTGGTCATACCGGATGGTCTTGTCGGCACGGAGGCTGATGGTGATGTCCTTGTTGATCGCGACTTCCTTGGCCAGTTGCGCGGTGATCAGGCCCATCTGCTCCAGCGTGTAGGGCTTGCCCGCGAAGAGCAGGCCTCCCGCCTCGCCCGTGCCGCCCGGGACGGGCACGATGTTGACCACGAGCTTGGAGGAGAGGTCGGCCTTGCTGTTGGCCTTCGAGCCGTCGGGGTGGGGCGAGACCACTTCCTTGGGCAGGTCGGCGGTGGAGTAGTTGGTGATGAGGATGAAGAACATGATGAGATTGAGCACCACGTCCAACATCGCGGTGATGTTCAACTCGGGTTTGGATCGCGTGATCTTGGGTCTTCTGGCCATGTCGGGCTTTCGGCCTGGTGGCGGTCGGGATGAACCCGGGGGTTATTTCCGGCCCGGCGCGGGGCGGAACGGGCGGATGAGGTCCATGACCTTGGCGAGGCTTTCCTCGGTGAGGCCTTCCGTCTTGGAGCGGAGCATGCCGTACGCGAGCACGGCGGGGATGGCGACGATCAGGCCCCAGAAGGTGGAGACGAGGGCCGCGGAGATACCACCGGCGAGTTCCTCGGGCTTGGGCGCTCCGCCCGCGGAGGCCATCGCGAAGAACGAGTTGATCATGCCGTACACCGTGCCGAACAGGCCGACCATCGGCCCCAGGGCGCCGAAGATGTTGAGGACTTCCATGCCGCGGATCTGCACGGCGCTGCCGGTGAAGGCGGCCTCCTCGGCGGAGTCACGCATGGCGCTGAAGCCGTGCGGCGCCTGGCTGAGCGCCGAGTGCATGATCTTGGCGAACATCGAGCGATCGGTGTGGCAGAGGTCGATGACCTCCTTGTATTTTTTCTCGGCCAGGAGTTGCTCGACCTGCGTGACCGTTTCCTCGGGGAGCATGACGCTCTTGCGGACGGCCATGCTGTTCTTCACGATCAGCGCGACGCCGACCATGGAGAGCAGGATGGTGCTCCAGATCAGGATGTTGCCGAACATGTCGCGGGAGAAGAAGAACTGGGGAATGAGGCTCTTGTGGGTGCCTTCCTGGGCCATGGCGGGCGAGGCGAGCAGGGCCAGGGCGAGCAGGGTGAACAACACGGTGATGCGACGAAGCATAACGGCTCCTTAGGAGGAAGAACGAAAAGGATTACTCGGGCGGGTTCGGTTCGGCGGCGCTGGTCTCTGTGGGTGCGGCGAGCATCTTGCGGACGGCCTCGATGCGCTTCGTGTAGGCGGGTTCCTGGTCGTCGTCGATCATCAGCGCGGCCTTGGTGAGCAGCTTGGAGGCCGTCTCGTTGTCGCCCAGCTTGTGGTGGATGTAGGCGGCCTCGACCAGCGACGGCCCGACGTAGGACGAGTTGGGGAAGTAAACCACGACGCTCATGAAGCTCAGGCCGGCGTCCTTGTACCCGTCCGGCGACCGGGACTTGTCGGCGATGTTCAGCTCCGCGAGGCCGCGCTGAAACAGACGCATGCCCAGCTCGTTGGTCGGCTTGGAGAGGACCTCGTTCACCTTGGCGCGGGCGGCGTCGAACTCGCCGCGCTGCAGGAGGAGCACGATCTCGTCCGTGCTGCCCTTGAACTGGTGCGGGAGAACGACCGCGGAAGCCTCCTCCGCGCCACGCGGCGTGGCGGTGGGACGGCCGCCGGTGGAGGGGGGCGGGCTCGATGGAGTAGATGTACCGGTGCGGGTTCCGCTTGGCGCGGGCGCCTCCGTGGTCTCGGTCGCGGGCGGCGCGACGGCGCTCACGAGTTTTTTTACGGCCGCGGCGCCGGTCTCATCGAGAGAAGGGATCGCCTGCTGCAGACGCTTGATGAGCTCCGCCCGCTTGGCCGCCGGCGCCGTGTTCAGCGATGCGATGGGCAGCGGGTCGGGGATCAGCCCGGCCTGCGGCTTCTCGCGAAGGAGCGTGAGGGTCGTGTCCACGGCCTCGGCGGGCTTGTTGAGGCGGTCCAGAGCGCCGACCATCAGCCGCATCGTCCAGTGACGCAGCCACGGCTGCCGCGCGGTGGTGAGCACCTTGCCCAGCGATTCGAGCGCCGCGGCGTCACTGCCGGCGTCGATCGCCGCCTGCGCAACGGCCAGGTCGGGGTACGTGCTGAGCCGCAGGCCCTGGAGCGACGAGATCGGGCGGTTGACTTCGGTGCCGGCGTTGTTCAGGTAAACGATCTGCCCGTCGACCACGTTCTGCACGGCGACGTCGTCGATCCACGCCCCGCTGAGCTTGACGGCGTCGGCGCGGGCGTCGGCGAAGGCGAGCATCGCCACGACCGATGCGGCCACCGCGCCCAGGAGGCGCCGCCGGACGTGTGCTTGCGGGGCGGTCTTCATTGGATCTGCAGCTCCCTGGCGTCGAGGAACTTGTAGATGCCGCCGCTGCGCGTGCTGATCAGCTCAAGGGTGCCTTTGAGGTTCTTGGCGACGAGCGGGTCCTGGTAGATGAACTGGATGGTGTTGATCTTCGTGCCGGCGGAGTTGGCGCGTTCGATGTCCGCCAGGAGGCGGCGCTGGTCCACCTCGAAGCGGCCGTTGCCGGTGATGTTGTCGGAGAGCACGTAGATGAGCTGGGGCTGGTACTGGAGGGCGAGCTTGAGGGCCTTGACCGGGTTGGTGCCGCCGCCGGGGATGATGTTGCCCGCGGCCGGGTCGATCCACTCGATGACGCGCTTCTTGGTCTCCGCGTTGGCGGGCTTGAGGTTACGCGGCGGGACTTCCTTGACGTCGTCGCCCTGGAAGAAGATGACGGTGAAGGACTGCACCTCGGAGAGCGCGTTGATGGAGCGTTTGAGCTCGTTGATGACGAAGGGGAGTGTGTCGATGAGCGAGCCCGAGGCGTCGATGAGGTAGATGATTTTCTTGGCGTTGCCGCCGTTGCCGAAGAAGCCGACGCGCAGGCCGCCGCCGCCGCCCCCGCCGGTCCCTGTGCCAAAGGGGCTGCCCCCCCCGCCGCCAGCGCCGCCGCCGCCGCCGGTGCCGAAACCGATGATCATGCTCCCGGGCCCGCCGCCCGAGCCGGGGCCGACGCCCGAACCCTTACCGCCGCCCGTGCCGGTTCCGCCCAGGCCCGCGACGCCCGTCTTACCCGGCCCCAGGGCCGCGGCGGACGTCGAAGTCGAGCGGGAGAGCTTGGTGGACGCCATGGCCGTCGAGGTGCTCATCCGGCCGGTCATGGGCACGCCGGGGGTCGCGCTGAAGGTGGAGATGGGGATGATCGGCTCTTCAATCTCGATGTCCAGCTTCTGGACGCTGTTCCACGTCATGAATACCGCCAGCAGGACAATGCCCAGGTGGAGGAGGATCGAGATGCCCCACGGGGCGAGCGTCTCAAGAAGCAGATTGGCTTCCTCACGGACGGTGGGTTCTTCCTGCCCCTCTTCGACGGGGGGCTTGCCCTCGGGTAACGCGCCGCTGTTGGGGGTTTGATCTGCAAAACCAAGCATGGCTTAGCTCCTGCTCACACGCCGCGTCGCGCCCCGTTTCGGCTTACGGCGGCACGCGGCATATTCAAACGTAATACGCTGCCCTTGTCCAGCCGGTTTGCGCCCGCGTGCCGTCCGCGGCGCACCGTCAGCGGAGATTGAGTTGTCGATCATCTATGAAAGTATAGACCCCGTTGCTCTCCGCGCTGATCATTTCCATGGTGGCCCGCAGCCCTTTTGCGGCCAGCGGGTCCTGCTGGCGAAACTGGATTGTGTTGATCTGTACACCCGTGCGGTTCACCCGGCGGATGTTCGCCAGCAGCCGTTGCTGATCGATCTCGAACCGCTGCGATCCCACGCCGGTGATGTTGTCCGACAGCAGGAAGACCAACTGGGGCTTGTAGCTCAACGCCAGTTCCATTGCCTTGAGCGGGTTGGTGCCACCGCCGGGGATAATGTTGCCCGCGGCCGGATCGATCCATTCTGCGAATTTTTTCTTGGCTTCGGCGTCCGCATGTTTGAGACCAGCGGGCCGTATCTCCTTGACGTCACCCCCCTGGAAGAAGATGACGGTAAAGGATTGTGGTTCGCTGAGATTATTGATGGTCCTGCGCAGCTCATGGGTGATGATCTCGAACGAATCGATGAGCGAGCCGGAAGCGTCAACGAGGAAAACGATCTTCGTGCCCTTGCCGCCACAGGCGAAGAAGTTCACCTTGAGGCCGCTACCCCCATTGCCGGACCCGCTGCCGAACGGGTTGCTCCCATCGCCGCCATTGCCGTTGCCCCCGCCGCCCGGGCCTATCCCGATAATCGGTCCTCCAACCCCGACCCCCGACCCCGGGCCGCTGCCGTTACCGCGCCCGAAGACCCCGCCCATGTGGCGTCCATCACTCTTCCCGACGCCGCCCGGAGAAGACTGGTACGCCTTCACCGTGCGCGACTGCTTGCCGTAGGACGCAAACTCGGCAGTCGCCGATGCCGCCGTCATCCGCGGGACGCCCGGCGTGTTGTCGAGTCCGCCCGACATATAAACCGGCCCGACCCCCCCATCGACTGGTTTCTCAACATTGATGTTGTTCCACGTCAGGAACACCGCCAGCAGGACGATGCCCAGGTGGACCGCCAGCGACAGGCCCCACGGCCCCAGACGCTCCACGGCCCGCCGGACCTCTTCACGGACAACCATGTCGATGCTCTCGGCGTTCGACGGCGATGGGGCGATGGCCATGAGACACTCCTTATTGATGGAAGGGCTCATCAGGTCTGACGCACGACGCTCCCCCGGGTTCCATATCCATCTGATTCCGATCCCCCACCAAGCCCAGGGACGAATCCGCGAGTCCCCGGGGTCTTCTCTTCCCCCCACCCACGCCCCCCTCCGCTTGCCCCCCCGGCCCCGCCTTCTCATAATGCCCCGCTCGCAATCCACCCCCCAACCAAGGAAATCGCCATGGCCAAGAAGTCCTCCCCAAGCAAGCTCCGCTACGCCTTCATCGGCGCGGGCGGCATCGCCGGCGCCCACATGAGCTACCTCACCAAGTTCGAGGACGTCGAGCTTGTCGGGCTAGCGGACGTGAGCGAGGCCTCCATGGCCCGCCACGCCAAGACCTACAACATCCCCTCCGCCCACTGCTTCACCAGCTACGAGAAGATGCTCAAGGAGCTCAAGCCCGACGCGGTGAGCGTCTGCACGCCCAACGGCCTGCACGCCCCCAACACCATCGCCGCCCTCGAGGCCGGCGCCGCCGTCCTGGTTGAAAAGCCCATGGCCATGAACGCCAAAGAGGCGCAGAAGATGCTCGACACCGCCAAACGCAACAAGCAGAAGCTCGTCATCGGTTTCCAGTACCGCTTCGGCTCCAACTCCACCTACCTCAAGTCCGCCGTTGACGCGGGCCAGTTCGGCAACATCATGTATGGCCGCTGCCAGGCGCTGCGCCGACGCGGCATCCCCAACTGGGGCGTCTTCGGCCGCAAGGAACTCCAGGGCGGCGGGCCGATGATCGACATCGGCGTCCACATCCTCGAGGTCACCCACTTCGTCATGGGTTCGCCCAAGCCCATCGCCGCCTTCGGCAACACATGGACCTACATGGGCAACAAGAAGTCCGACGTCATCTCCTCCTGGCCCAACTGGGATCACAAGACCTACTCCGTCGAGGACCTGGCCGTCGGCCAGATCCGCTTCGACAACGGCGCGATCCTCACCATCGAGTCGAGTTTCGTCGCCCACGTCGAGAAGGACACCTTCAGCTTCAGCATCATGGGCGAGAAGGCCGGTGCGAACTGGGACCCGGCCGCCATCTACCACGATGCCGGCCAATACATGACCAACTCGACCCCCGCCTTCCTCACCCCCAGCGGTTTCGGCGACCACTTCCAGGCCAAGATGCGCAACTTCGTTGATCATGTCCTCTACAACAAGCCCACCCTCGCCCCCGCCGAGCACGGCGTGATGGTCCAGAAGATGCTCGACGGCATCTACGCCTCCGCCGCCAAGGGCGCCGAGGTGAAGATCGGCTGATCGTTTCTCACACGCCCGCCGTCCCATGCCCCAATAAACGCCCACGCCAACGCGTGGGCGTTTTCTTTGACAACCAGCTTCGCCACTCCATGACCTTGACCGCACACGCACGCGCTTTACACTCACGTCATGGCCCGCATCCGACGCCCGTCGCTGGTAAGGTCGCTGGTGAGCCTGTTGTTGCCGACGATGCTCTGTGCCACGGCACTCGCCGGTGACGAGACGATCAGCCCCTCCCACATGGGCGAGTGGGTCATCAAAACCATCAACGGCGCCAAGGTCTCGTTCGTCAAGGGGCCCGACACACCGCCCAAGGGCACGGGGAGCCTCAGGCTCGAAACCGGCCCCGGCGACGGGGCCAACAAAGGCGGAAAAATCTGGATCGGCTGCACGGCGTGGAACGACCGGATGCTCGCCACGATCGGCTCGTTTTCCCTGAGCATCTATGTCGAGTCGGCGAAGAGCGCGAGCGTCGCCCCCTACATCAACGTCCACCTCGACTACAACAACAACGGCAAGTGGGACGGCACCCAGGGCGGGGACATGATCCTCGTCTTCGATCCGACCCTGCAGCCGCTGCCCAAGGGCCAACTCGACATGCGGACCGGTAGTTGGTTCACCGGGCTGGCCGATTCAGATATTCACTACGCCGACCACAACACGGGCGGCTGGTGGATCGTCGGCCACGAAGACATCGCCGGCCGCAACGGCAACTCCGTGAAGTTCGCGGACCTGCTGGCCAAGCTCGGCCAGCACGCCATCGTCGCCAATACCTTCGACAACGTGCCCGCGATCGTGATCGTCTGCGGCGCCAGGGACGGCGGCACATTCTCAAGCTTCGTGGGCAATATCACCAACGTCACGATCAGCGAGCAGTATCGCGGTCCTACTACGACGCTGTTTGCACCGGATTCCGAGGTCGCGCCGCCCCCACCGGTCGCCGCGACACCAAAACCGACGCCACCCAAGGCCGCGCCCGCAGCGGCCGCAACCCCGACGGCCACGGATGCCGCCGAGGCCGACGAGGAAGCCGCCGCAAACGGGGCCGCCGCCAATTACCCGGCCACCGTCGGCTCCGTAACCCCGCCGCGCGCCCCGCAGCCGGTCCTCGCCGTCATCCTGGGTGTGCTATTCGCCATCGGGATAGGCTGGCTGGGTTTTCTCATTTTCCGCCTCATCAGGATTGGGCAGATCACCGGGTGAACGGCTCCCCCGGGTCTTGACCATCGCGCCCCTCTTTCGGCCTACGATCACGCAATGCCCACGATCACCACACGATCGCTCCTTACCCGCCTCGTAGCGGGGATCGCTGTGGTCCTGACGGCAACGACACTGCCCGCCGACCCGCCAGCCGGCAAAGCGCCGGCCCCCCCGACATCAAAACCCGCCGCGGCGGCGGCGCCGCCCACCGCCGCCGCCGTCGTGCGCCAGGCCGTCGCCAAGGCACTCGATCAACTCGAAAACGGGGCAAGCCCCGCGTCGGTCGAGAAGTCCTTGTTCGACATCTTCGACCGGGTCATCGTCTTCACCCCCGAGAACCAGCCGGAACCGTTCATCGAGACCGCCCACGCCCTCCGCCTGGTCCGGTTCGCCGCACAGGGCTCCCCCGAGCAGGTGCGCGACCGCATCGCCTTCCTCCGCAAGAACCCCGGGCTGTCGCGCACCCTCGCCTTCCTCATCAACGACGCCATCGCCGCCGGTGGCCAGCAGGAATCACCGGGCTCGGTGCGACGGCCGTACGAGGTGCTCGACCAGCTCCGCGCCGCCTACGCCGATCGGCTCGACAAGTTCAGCGACCTGACCGCCGCCGTCTGCGTCGTGCATGATCGGGCGTTGCAGCGCAGCATCAACGAAAACCCCACCGAGGCGGCCCAGCCCGATCTCATCTGGCGCTACTTCGCCGACAACGAGGCGCGGATGGTCTTCGGCATCCGAGGCGTCCCGGCGGAACTGCTCTGTTATGTCGTGGACACCACCACGCCGCTGCGCGAGATGGCGTGGGCGCTGGACAAGTACCACGGGTACGACCAGGTCGGCCGGCTCTTCTTCGTGGTCCGTTACGACTACAACTACCTGGCCAGCGGCAAACAGAAGGCCGTCACCGTCGCGGGCTTCTCGCTCCCGAACATCCTCAAGTTCGGCGGTGTCTGCGCGGACCAGGCCTATTTCGCCACCGCCGTGGGCAAAGCGATCGGTGTGCCCACCGCCTACACCACCGGATCGAGCGCCGAGGTATCCCACGCGTGGGTCGGCTTCCTCCAGGCCCGCGGCAAGCAGGCGGCGTGGAACTTCGACATCGGCCGTTACTCGGCGTACCAGGGCGTGCGCGGCCTCATCTCTGACCCGCAAACCCGCAAGACCATCCCCGACGGCTGCGTCAGCGTGCTGGCGCTGCTCGTGGGCACCAAGCCCGTCGAGCGCCAGGCCGCCATCGCGTTCAGCGACGCCGCCGCGCGCGTCGCCCAACTCCGTGCCGCCAATCGGCCCCTCAGCCCCGAGCCGCTCGTCGCACCGGCCGCGGGCGAACCGGGCAAACCCCCCGCCAAACAATTACGCACCAGCGATGTCACGTCGCAACTCGATCTGCTCGAAGCGTCGGTCAAAGCCTGCCCGGGGGAACCCAAGGCATGGTTCAGCGTCGCCCAACTGGCCGCCTCGGGCGCCATGTCGTGGGAAGACAAGGTCCGCTGGACTGATGCACTGCTGAAACTCATCGGCGACCGCTACCCGGACTTCACAATGACGATCATGGCCCCAATGATCGCGAGCGTGGCGGACGTGAACCGCCAGAACGCGCTCTGGGAAAAGGCCTTCTCGCTGGTGCAGCGGCAGCGGGCGGACCTGGCGGCCGAGGTGCGGATGGCGCAGGGCAAGATGTGGGAAAACGCCAAAGACGTGAAGGCCGCCGGCCGATGTTACGAGGACGTGATCGAGCGGTACGTTAACGCCGGGCCGTTCGTCATCGAGGCGCTCAAGCGGACGGAGAAGGCGCTGCGTGAATCGGGGATGGGCGACAAGGCGCCGTCGCTCTATGCCCGAGCCTTCTCGCGGGCGTCGCTGCCGGGAGACATGGCGCCGGAGTTCCAACGCCAGAGCAATTGGTACCGTATCGGGATGATGTACGTTGATCGTCTGGAGGCCGCGGGCCAAACGGCCGCGGCCGCATCCGTGCGGAACAAGATCGAGCAGACCATCCCCACCGCCAACGTGCGGTGAGAGCCGGTGTGATCCCCGCCGCGCCGGTACCGCGAATCATGCCAAAGCCCCGCCAGCCCAAGACCGCCGCCGAGAAGCGCCGACGCGTCCGCCGCACGCACCGGCTGCGACAGGCCGTGCTCGCCCTCCTGGCGGCCGTCGCTCTCGTGGGCGGCTACCTCTGGTACAGCCACCGCGGCCCGATGCCGCCCACCGCCATTTTTCAGGGTGTCACCTACCAGTGCGAGCAACTGCCCGTCTCAGCAGAAACCGGCGGCAAGCTCCACCTGGTCACGGTGGACCTCAACACACCGGGCGTCGAGTTTTTCGTCACAGGGATCAGCGGCAGCGCGGCGACCGAGGGCTACGACTACCACCTGAGCATGGCCACCGGCGCCGCGCGCGAGGACGACCTGGCCGTGCTGATCAACGGCACCTACTTCAGCGCCAATACCTGGTGGGTGCCGCTGCCGGGCGATCTGGCGCGGGCGAGAGAGACCATCATCGTGCCGTCGCAGGCGAGCCGGCGCGAGGCGGAAAATTACCTGCTCTGGCTCGATGACAAACTGACACCGCACGTGGAACGGGCCGCGCCGGCCAACGCCGAAGCACTGGCGAAGGCGAAATGGGGCATCGGCGGCCTGGACCTGGCCGTGCTGGACGGGCAGCCCCAGAAGCTCAGCTCAGCCAAGCCCGGGCCGCGCACGCTCCTGGGCGTGGACACCCAAAAGAAGCTCCTCTTCATGGCCGTCTTCGAGAAGGCCAGCTACGACGCCGCCGCCCGAATCCTCGCCCAACACGGCGTGAAGGATGCGATCACCCTCAGCGGCGGGTACTCCTCGGTCATGGTCATCGGTGACGAGGCCAAGAACGTCCGGCCCGGCGCGGTCGTCGGCGGGTGGCGGCCGCTGGCGACTTTCGTCGGTGTGCGGGCGCGGCCGCTCGCGCGGCGATAAGACTTGTGTACACCTCAGCGCGACCCGAAGGCGCGTTCGGCGAGATCGACCGCCTTCGCCAGCGCGGCCGCCTTGTTCACCGTCTCCTGGTGCTCGGCGTCTGGCTCGCTGTCGGCGACGATCCCGCCGCCGGCCTGGAGGTGAACGATCCACGCGCCCACCTTCTGATCCGCGCTATCGTCGCGCCGCACCACCATCGTCCGCAGCGCGATCGCCATGTCCATGTTGCCCGCGAAATCCACGTAACCCACCGCTCCCGCGTACGGCCCGCGCCGCGTCGGCTCCAACTCATCGATGATCTGCATCGCCCGCACCTTCGGCGCCCCGCTCACCGTCCCCACCGGCAGCGCCACCCGCAGCGCGTCCCAGCATGTCGCCCCCTCGCGCATCTTTCCGGTCACCGTCGAGGAGATGTGCATCACATGACTGTAGCGCTCAACGACCATGACGTGCGGCAGCTCGATCGACCCGGGCCGCGCGACGCGACCCACGTCGTTCCGCCCCAGGTCCACGAGCATGATGTGCTCCGCGCGGTCCTTCGGGTCGGTGAGCAGTTCTTTTTCCAGCACTGCGTCCTCAGCCTCGTCCTTCCCGCGCCGGCGCGTGCCCGCGAGCGGCCGGTTCGTCACCTCGCCGTCGTGTACGCGGCACAAAATCTCCGGGCTCGACCCGATCAACATCCCGCCCTCGATC
Source organism: Planctomycetota bacterium (assembly GCA_021413865.1). GTDB lineage: Bacteria > Planctomycetota > Phycisphaerae > Phycisphaerales > Phycisphaeraceae > JAIOPN01. The sequence goes on from JAIOPN010000017.1 coordinate 22,606, forward strand.
TGGATGTAGAACATGTAGGGCGAAGGGTTCACCACGCGCAGCGAGCGGTACAGATCAAACGGGTCTGCCGTCGTGCGTAGCTCGAAGCGCTGGCTCGGGACCACCTGGAACACGTCGCCGGCGGCGATGTATTCCTTGGCTTTGAGCACCGCCTTCTGATAGCCGCCCTCGCCCATGTTGCTCACGGGCAGCTTCGGCGGGGGCGAATCAAGATTAACTTCACCAACAGGCAGCTCCAGGCCGTCCCCGCGCACGCTGGCGGGGACCGTCTCGATGCGCGCCACCAGTTCATCGAGCTTCTTCGAACCGGCGGCGTAGGCGTCGTCGAGCGATTTATGTTCGCCGGCGTGGACGTGTGTGATGACCAGCACGGTCTTCTGCACATGATCGAATGCGACGACGTCACGGTACAACCCCATGTGGAGGTCGGGCAGGTGCCGGTCGTCGGGCGGCGGCGAGGGGAGCTTCTCGCCCTCCAAATAGCGGACGGTGTCATAGCCGGCGTAGCCGACCCAGCCGCCGGTGAAATCGGGCAGGCCTTTCACGCGGGCGAGTTTCGTGCCTTCGGTGATGCGGTCCATCTCGCGGAGCGGGTCGTCGCTGCGGAATTTTCGTGAGCGGTCGGGGTGGGTGGAGTTGATGTAATTGACATCGTGGCCGTAGGCGATGACCTGTGCGACGGGCTGCGCGGCCATGAAGCTATAGCGGCCGACGCGGTCGCCGCCGACGACGGATTCGAGGAGGAAGCTGGGGGCCATGCGGTCGTCGGGGCGGACGAGCCTGCGGTAGGCCAGCACGGGCGTGAGCTGATCGCTCAGCAGCCGGCGGTACATGGGCAGAAGATTAGCGCCCCGCGCGGCGAGAGCCTTGAAGTCGGAGATGTCGGGGATGGTGTGGGGCATCTCGGGTGGCCGTGCGTGGGGACGGGGATTTATAGCAGATAAGGTTCTGACGAGCCGCGACCGTAAGGGAGCGGTCTTCTCTGGAATTCCCACGCATCGCAGAACCGCTCCCTTACGGTCGCGGCTCGTCCAGAGCGATCAATCCAGCGGTTCGGACTCGATCGACGCCTTTTCGCCCTTGGCACGCTTCTCGTGGAACTTCTTGAGCCAGGTCTCCCAGCTCTTGCCGGCGGCGGTGTCGCGGCCTGAGAAAACGAGGCGGGCGATGTCCGCGTACCGGATGGTGACGCGCTGGTCGGTGTCCTTGGGGATCACGCGGACGATCGGGTCGGGAATGGAACTGCGGCGGTCGAAGATGTACCCCTCGATCACCTTGCCCTCGCGGGTGTGGATGGTGACGTCGCCGCGGTAGTCGAACGCCTCATCGAGCGCGGCGTTGCGCTCGGCGGCCGAGGAGAGCGAGGGGACCGCCCCTTCGAGCGTGGGCTTGTCTTCATCGTGTACGTTTTCGGTCATGAGTTCCTTAGTGTAATCGGGGAGTCTGCGCGATGCACGGGGGCGCAACGCGCGACGGGTTTTAGCCGTCGGGCTCGCCCGATGCTTTCCCGGCGCAGGGGTGGTGGTTTTGCCACCGGTCGCAAGAACGCCGGGTGAATTCAGCGACTAAACAGGGCGCTCATCCGCGCGGCAGGCGCGGCGCGACTGCCCAATCGTGATGCAGGGGTGCGGGGATGGCCCAAAGCACGGTAAACCGATTGCCCTGTTCTTTACAGGGCTTTTATGCGTATGGCACATTTCTTGCCGCCATTTATATGGATGGCACCCTCTTTGCACCGGTATCATCTCGCCGTGTGTAGGCGACGTATTCAGGGATTTCATACCTCGAAGGAGACTTGTTCATGGCTAATCCCCGTCAGTGGAATCGCTTGTGTCGTTATTCGCCCCTCGCTCTGGCGCTGGGTGCGTCGATCTTCGTTCCCTCGCTCTCCCATGCGGATGAGCCCGCCGCGGCACCGGCCCCTGACGCCCCCGTGACGCATGACCTGGCCATGGAAGGCCTGGACAAGATCGGCCTGGGCGACGCCTTCAAGGCCAACAACATGAAGCTCTACGGCTGGGCGGAGGCGGGCTACACCTACAACCACGCCAGCCCCACCGACCGCGTCAACCGGCTGCGCACCTTCGACACCCGCTCTAACGACATCCTCCTCAACCAGCTCACGCTCAACCTCGAGAAGACCCTCAAGGAGGGCAAGGACTTCGACTTCAGCGGCAAGATCGAGTTGCTCTACGGCAGCGACGGCCGGGTCATCCACTCCGCCAACCTCGGCGACAACATCAACGGTGACGCCGACGAGCTCATCGACGGCACACAGGTCGAGTTCGACCCCGTGCAGTTCTACGGCCTGGTCCGCCTGCCCGTGGGCAACGGGCTGACCGTCAAGTTCGGCAAGTACGTCACCACCCTCGGCTCGGAAGTCATCGACGCCCCGGGCAACCTCTTCTACTCCCACAGCTTCCTGTTTGGTTACGCCATCCCCTTCACCCACACCGGCGTTCAGCTCGACTACGCGATCAACGACAAGATCGGCGTGTACTACGGCGTGACCTTCGGTTACGACCAGTTCGGCGACATCAACGACACGCTCACCCAGATGGCGGGCATGAGCTACAAGCTCAACGAGAAGACCACCATCCTCTTCAACGCCATCACCGGTCCGGAGCGCGAGGACGAGAACACCGACTACCGCACCGTGTTCGACACTGTCGTCAACTACACCATCACCGACAGCATTATCTTCTCGGTCAACGGCGACTTCGGTAACGAGAGCGGCACCAACGTCGAGGGTGCGGCGGGTAACAACTGGATGGGCGTCGCGAGCTACCTGACCTTCAAGATCATCCCCGACACGCTGAACGTAAACCTGCGTGCGGAATATATGCGTGACGAGACGGCTAGCCGCCTGGGCATCACCGGCGACATGATGGAGCTGACCGCGGGCCTGGACATCCACCCGTGCAAGAAGTTCCAGAACCTGCGCGTCCGGCCGGAAGTCCGCTACGACCGCGCGTTCGGCGACTCGCCGTTCGACACGGGCATGATCCCCGGCGGCAGCGACCGCGAACAGTTCACCGCCGGGCTGGACGTGATCGTCACGTTCTAAGCCGACGACGAGCTTAGAGAAGGCCACCCTTGAGGGCCCGACGCGACCCCTTCGCGTCGGGCCCTATCTATATCTGTATGGACGACTCCGTCCCCCATGGGATGCGTAGCGGAGCGCACCACACCGCCTCCGTTCTCGCGGGCCATTTGAAGACTCGATGCCACGGTTGGTATCGATGGTTTGTGTTTGCCGGTGATGGGAATGGTGCGCTGCGCTCCGCTCCAAGCACCCTACGCCGCACGCATGCAAACCCGCGTGCGGCTTGGCGGCTTCACGGCTTCGCCGGCTGGGTCTGAGGGGCGGGGACGACCCTCGTTATCATCAGGGACGGGGCCTTCTCGATGACGCCCAGTTCGACGAGTTGCTTGGCGAGCGTGTCCCATCGCTCCGGGTTCATGGAGCCCAGGCCGTGGGCCTTGGTTTCCTCGGTTTCGATCAGCGGCTTCTGCGCGGCGGCGGCGGCGGCGAAGGTCTCCGCGTCCATCGATGGGTTGAGATTCTGCATGAGGGTATTGGCGGGCCCCGGGTTGGCCAGGTAGGCGGCCCAGCCGTCGCGCACCGCGCCGACGACGGCCTTCACGAGGGCGGGGTTCGCCTTGAAATAAGCTTCGCTCGTCACCATCACCGCGGTGTACGGGTTGTAGCCCGCGTCGGCGATGAGGAATGTCCGGGTCTCGATACCCGCGCGCTTGGCGGCGATCGGCTCGGAGGTGACGAAGCACTGCTGCGTCACGTTGGCGCCGGAACGGAAGAGGCTCAGGTCCCCGCTGGGCTCGACGACGGTGACCTTGTCGAACTTGTACTTGTTCTGCAGGAACTTGACGTAGGGCAGCCCCTTTTCCATCGCGACCGTGCCGGACTGGCCGAAGATGTCCCCGATCTCCTTGAAGCCGCGCTCGGCGTGGGCCATGAGCCCCTGCGGGCAGATCTGATAGACGGCGAAGAGCGGGACAACATGATTGCCTCGCGCCCTGGCGATGAGAACCTCATCGGCGCTGACGATGGCGAACTCGACGGAGCCGGAACCGACCATCTGGATGGTCGGCGCGCCAACTCCCCCCTCGACCACCTTCACGTTGATGCCGCGTTTCTCGAAGTCCCCGTTGAGCTGCGCCGCGAAAAACCCGCCAAACTCGGGGTCCGCCTTCCAGTTGAGTTGGAGGGTGACGGCGGGCATCGCAGGCCCGGTGGCGGGCGGCGCGGCGGGCTGCCGATCACAGGCGGCAAGAAACAAGGCGGCGGCGATGGCGAGGAGGGGTGCAAGCTTGGCGGGCATGGGGTGTCCTGGGATTAGGTGCATGCCCCATTATGACGCACTCTCCGACGCGTGCCAGTGCCGTAGCGACAGACGGCCCGCGAGGTTGATCAGAGAGAACATCACCACGCCCAGCAGCGCCGAGAGCAGGAGGATGGCGAACACCTTGTCCACGCGCTGCTCGCGCCGCGCCACGCCGATCAATCCACCCAACCCCCCCCCGGTGATGAACTCGCCGACGATCGCGCCGATGACGGCCAGCCCCGCGGCGATGCGCAGGCCGGTGAGGATCGACGGCAGCGCCGAGGGGAGTTTGAGCTTGAACAGCGTCGCCACCCGCCCCGCGCCGTAGAGCCTGAACAGGTCGCGCAGCGCCGGGTCCACCGAGAGCAGCCCGGCGAGAGTGTTGGCGATGACGGGGAAGACCGAGACGATGAACGCCGACGCGACGACCGTGCGTAGGTCGAAGCCCAGCCAGATCACCAGCAGCGGCGCGATGGCGATGATCGGCACGGTCTGGAAGAAGACCGCGTAAGGGTAAAACGCCCGCTGCACCCAGCCCGCCGAGGTCAGCACCACGGCGACGATCAGGCCCAGGACCGCGCTGAGCGCGAAGCCGGCGAACGAGCCCTCGGCCGTGCGCAGCAACGCCTCCCACATCTCGCGCGACCCCGCCCCGTCGGTGAACAGGGCGTGGAACACCGAAGTCGGCGTGGGGACGAGGAACTCCTTCACCCACCCCATGCGCACCGCAACCTCCATGGCCGCGAACACCACGACCAGCGGCGTGACCGGCGGCAACAACCGTTTGACCCACGCGGCGATGCTCACGCTGGTTCCCCCCTGTCGCCGCGCTCGAGCGCCTCGTAGAGCACGCGCATCTCGCGCACGTAAACCTCCGAGGTGCGTGTCGCCCCGCTGCGCTCGCGCCCCAGGGTGAGCCTGTGATCGATCACCACCCGGCCCGGCCGGCGCGTCATCACCACCGCCCGGTCGGCGAGGAAGGCCGCCTCGGCGATCGAGTGCGTCACGAAGAGCACCGTCATGCCCGCGCGGTCCCAGAGCCCGCGCAGCATCTCGTCGAGGCGTTGACGGGTAAGTTCATCGAGCGCCGCGAACGGCTCATCGAGCAGGAGCAGGCGCGGCCGGGTGACCATCGCCCGCGCCAGCGAGACGCGCATCCGCATGCCGCCCGAGAGCTGCGCCGGGTAGCGCCGCATCGCGTCGCCAAGCCCGACCTGCTCGAGCGCGTTCCGGGCCGCGTCGGCACGCTCGTTGGCTGCAACCCCCATCAGTTCCAGCGGCATGGCGACGTTGCGGAGCACGTTCCGCCACGGCAGCAGGTGCGCGTCCTGGAACACATAAGCCAGGGCACGGCCGCCATCGCCCTTCTCCTTTGCATTGGGGTCGAGCAGTTGCAGCAATCCGGAGGTCGGCCTGTCCAACCCCGCGATCGCGCGCAGCAGGGTCGATTTACCGCAACCCGACGGCCCGAGGATGGCGACGAACTCCCCGGGCGCAACGTCCAGCGAAATGCCGTCCACCGCCACGACCCCGCCGAGGAACGCCCGCCGCACGTCGCGCAGCGTCAGCCCGATGCCCCCGGTCGATGCGCTGGTCGGTATTGCCGTCATGCGGCCCGTATTGTTGTGCGGCGCGGCCGTGGGGACAAATGCGGAGAGGGGTTTCGTGGTGCTCAGCGAGCCGGCCCGGCTCGCTGAGCCCTCACCGCGTCCCTATCGCCTCCGCGACTTTTGTCGCGAGATTCTCGGCAGTGAGGTCTTTCGCGAGCAGCTTGCCGTCGGGGCCGATGAGGAACACCTGCTGTAGGCAGCCCTCCTGGAAATAATCCACCTGCACTTGTGATTCGTAGAAGGCCCCGATCAGCGCATGCACGCCCGGCGTCTTGTGCCGTTTGAGATAGTCGTCGATTCGTCGTGGGGCCGGGTCCATGTTGAATTGGATGACCGCCAGTTTCCCGTTCTTGCTGAACCGCTCATCCACGTCGCGGATGGCGGGCATCATCCAGTCGCATCCCCGCATCCAGAAGCTGACCAGCACATGCCTGCCTCGGAAATCGGCCAGGCGGATCGGTTTGCCGTCGATGCCTTTGACGTCAAACAGCGGCGCATCGCCGCCGACTTTGACTGCCGGCCCGGTGGTGAAGAACAACGACTGCGTGCCGGCGTCGCAGGGAACGTCGGTGTACGCCGCCCCGCCGTCGGGCGGCGGCACGGTCAGGAGCATCGACAGGACCCCCATCGGCGGCACCTGCCTGAACGTCGGGGTGCCCTTGGGCGGCTGCCTGACCGCCCGGACCGTACCCGATACCGCCCCGGCGGCACGCCCTCGACGCGGAACGTACCGTCTGGATGGACGCAGAACCCTGCGCTCCATGGCCCGTTTGATGCCTCACGCCAGCGACGCTGCCAGTCCGCCCCTTCCGTCGATTTCAGCCAGGCCGCCTGCTGCTCCATGCTCATTTCGTCACAGGTTTCCGGCCATTCAGCGAGCGAGTAATCGGGCTCAACGCTAAACAAGCCGGCGACGTGCGACATGTCGAAATCCGCCGGCACATGTCCCGGCGAAGGCGGCGCAATCCTACCCACCACCGGACGGCCGGTGTTTCCCAGCGCGAGCGTGAGCGTCTGATCCGGCTTCACGTCCGCGATGCGCCACGTCACTGTTTCGCCGTGATGCACGTCATTGACAATGAACATGGTTGGCGCGAAATAAGTTAGATACAAAGCGCCCTCCGCCACCTGATCGAAAACAAACCGCCCCTGTTCATCGGCCAGGGTGTGGGCGTTGAACAAGATAAACGGCGCACCTCGGGGCATGGCGGACCATGAGCCTCTCAGATCGAACCGGGCTTTGGCCATCGCCTTACCGGCCTGATGGAACGTCCCCTCGACCCGGCCCCAGGCGTGCAGCGTGATCCGCGCGTCCCGCCTGAACGCCTCGGAGGTCACCACCGCATACCCGGCGGGGCCCTGCGCGAGCAGGCTGAAGGTTCCCTCCGTCGGCTCGAAGGTGAATCGCCCCTCACCATCGCACTGCGTCTGCGGGGCAGTGTGGTAGACCTCGAACCGCCCGCGTTGATCCAGCCGCCCCCCGCTCTCCGGTCGAATCAGCGACACCTCCGCGCCGGCGACCGGCTTGCCCGCCGCGTCGCACACGACACCCGTGATCGCATGGTTCTTTTCGTCACCCCGCGCGGCACCGGCCGTCAACAACACGCCGCTCAGCATCACGGCCAACAACAGATAACTTGAGATGCTCATGCCGGGCTCCTGTGAAGACTCGAGCATGGTCTGGCCGTCTCTATGTTACTTGATATGCGTCACCACGGCCGGACATTGTGGATATGGTGCGTCGCCGCGCCGGCCATGTCGCCCTTGTGCAGACGGTAAACCGGGATGTGCGGGGCGCAGAGCACGCGGAGCGGGAGGTGGACCTCGCCCAAGCCGCGCGAAACGAGGCCCAGCGTGTCGCGGTGGCGGAGCATGCCGGACGTGAGGCCCAGCGGCAGGTCGGTCGAGTTGCGCAGCGCCCGGGCTCCGGGGAGGCGGCACTGCCCGCCGTGCGTGTGGCCGCAGAGCGTGAGGTCCGCGCCGAACTCGGAGGCGTGCGGCAGAAGCTCGGGCGAGTGCGCGAGCATGAGCCGGAGCGGCCGGCCGTGCTGCTGCCGCCGCGACCGGCGGGCGCGGAGCAGGAGCGCCACACTGTCGAACCTGTGGGCGGCGTCGAAATCAAGCCCGAGGATTTCCAGGCTCAGCTCCGGGACATACCCACACTCGTTGGCGAGCCAACGGACCGGCATGTCGCGGCAGTAGTGCCGGAAGGCGGGCGTGTCGTGGTTGCCGAAGACGCCGAAGATGCCGCGGCTGGGCGTGACGGCGGTGACGATGTCGCGCATCACGCCGACGGCGGCGGCCTCGTCGCCGGGGTAGGACATGTAGTCGCCGGTGAGCACGAGCATGTCGGGCTTAGCGTCAGCGATCGCGGCGACGATGTCGCGGTGCCGGCGGCGCGGCCGGCGGGTATGCAGGTCCGTCACGTGCGCGATCCGCAGCCCTTCCATCGCCGGCGGCAGGTGCGGCAGGGCGACGTCGAATTGGTCGATCAGTGAGCCCATCTGCGTTTGGCCTCTGGACGAGCCGCGACCGTGAGGGAGCGGTCTTCTCCGGAAATCCCTGACCGGAACCGCTTCCTCGCGGTCGCGGCTCGTCCAGCCCCCATCCCCAAGTCCCGGCCCCATCACATTATGGGGCAAAGCCCTGTTGTCATTCGGACCGAAACATTCTAGAGTTGAGTGGCGCAAAGTCCGTGCCATTCGGCCCAGACGGATCGCACCCGGCACGGCAACCAGGAGCCCGGCAATGGCGAAAATGTTCTACACGCTGGAAGAAACCGCGGCCAAGCTCGGCATCGGCGTCGAGAAGGTCAAGGAAATGGCGGCCGGCGGCAGACTCCAACAGTTCCGCGACCGCGACAAGGTTATGTTCAAACGCGAGCAGGTGGACGCCATGTCCCGCGGCGCCAGCGCCGACGAATCGGGCGGCCCGCTCCCCGTCGCCAACAGCGGCGACACCGACGCCATCGACGTCGCCGATGCCTCGAAGGGCGCCGGCCGAAAAGAAGACCCCCGCTCCGCCACAGGCGTGAGCGTCTTCGACGCCGACGAGATCGAGCCCGCCGACCCCCGCGCCCAGACACAGGTCACCTCACCCATCCACCAGGACCAAGAACAGCTCGCCCTCGAGAGCGTCGGCTCCGGCAGCGGCCTGCTCGACCTCACACGCGAGAGCGACGACACATCGCTGGGCGCCGAGCTGCTCGACGAGATATACCCCGGCGGCGGCGAGGCCTCCGATGCCAAACAGCAGGACTCCGGTGTCCCCGCCTCCTCCGGCGTGTTCGATGGCTCCATCGCCGTTGAGTCCGGCGCCAGCGGCTTGGAAAATCTCCAGCCCGGCTCGGGCACCGCGAACATGGCGGCAGCCGGCGGCGGCTACGCCGTTATCGAAGAAGCATACGACCCCGCCGGCAGCGGCCTGGCGGCAGGGTTCCTCATCGGCGCATCCATCGCTTTGATCGTCGGCCTCATCATCGCCATCGGCGCACTGGCCAACGTCCCCACCGGCATCGTTGCCTCCATGACCTCCACGCCCAGTTCGCTCTTCGTCTGGAACGGCGGCCTGCTGGTCCTCGCGGTCATCATGGGCGTCGCCGGCTTCTTCATCGGCAAGGCGATGGATCGCTAAAAGACTTGGTGGGGCAGGCTTCCCGGCTGCCGCCGGCTTTCCGAGGCCGGGACCGGATTCAAAAGGAGAGGCAGGCGGGACGCCTGCCCCACCGGACCTCATCCAAATCCAACGCCCATGCTTACACGCTACGGCCAACGTGAGTGGATCACGATCATCCTCTTGGGCACGCTGCTCACCGCGGCGGCGATCTACCTGCACTGGTGGATTCTCGCCGTCCTGCTCGTGCTCTTCGCCCTCGCCCTGCTGAGCTTTTTCCGCGACCCGCCCCGCGTGATCCCCACGCTCAAGGGCATCATGGTCAGCCCCGCGGATGGCCGGATCAGTTCCATCCACGAGGTCGAGTCCTACGAGCCCTTCGGCGGCGTGCCGGCGACATGCATCCGCATTTTTCTTTCCGTGGCCGACGTGCACGTCAACCGCTCCCCCTGCCACGGCGAGGTGCTCTCTATCACGCCCAAGCCCGGCGAATACCTCAACGCCCTCAACCCCAGGTCGGCCGAGGTCAACGAATCCAACCTCGTCGTGATGGTCCACCCCATCCGCCGCCACCCCGTTGCCGCGGTGCGCCAGGTCTCGGGCCTGATCGCCCGCCGCATCGTCTGCGACACGAAGGTCGGCCAGACGCTGCAGCGAGGGCAACGCTTCGGCATGATCAAGTTCGGTTCGACGGCAGAGCTGTACATCCCCAAATCGTTCAAGCCCGACGTGGCGGTCCGGCTCGGGCAATATGTCTGGGGCGGTAAAACCGTCCTCGTCAAAGTCACCACGCCCGCGGGCTCCGAGAGCGACGAACCGATCACGGCCACGGCGAAGGCGTGATTTTTTGTGACGACCGCGCTCCCTCTTGCTCCGGGGGAGGGGATCACTCCCGCCCCATCGCCACGACCGCCCTGTAATTCCCGCTGAAAAACGCCCGCCACGACAGGCGGTCTCGCAACAGTCGCTGCGCCCCGGCTTCACCCTTGTACTTGCCGGCCAAGCCATCGATAAACATTTTTAGTGCGGCCACGTCCGTGTCGGCAGATGCGAACGCCAATTCAGGCGGCATGGCTTCGAACCGTGCCATCATCGCGGTGCGACGGGCTGGATCAGATTCATCGTTGATCACCTTCCACGCCTCCACCAGTTCGTCGTGCGTGTCGATCGCCACCGCCTGCATCACCGGGGCGACCAGCGAGAACATGCTCGGCATGCCTGCGGGGAACTCGCGCGCCACCTCGAAGGGTTTGATGTCGCGATCCCGCCAGGTCGCCGTCTCGATTTCGTTGTACATGTCGCGCCGTGCGGGCAGGCGGCGCAGCTCGTAGCGCTCCGGGCCGTCGGGGACGCCGATCCTCCTCTGCCACAGACCCTGGGCCTCGGGCGAGAGGAGCCATGCGATGAACTCCTCCGCCAGCTCGCGGTGCGGCGCCCCACGGAAGAGGCTGATCGGGTCGGGCGTGATCGCGGTCATGTTCCCCGGCGGATCGACGTAGCCCACACGGCTGTTGCCGCCCGCCGCGGGATCGCCGCCGATCGCGCCGACCTGGAACCGTCCGTAGAAATCGATGCACATCCCCGCCGCCGCTTCACCGGCCGAGACATCCACCGGGACCTTCGAGGCGCTATTCGTGAAATACCGCGCGTTGGCGGAGAGCCGGCGGAGGAGCGACCAGCCCCCGCTCCAGCCCTCGCGGCGGAGGATGGTGTTGAGCGTCGCCGCCACCGAGCCCGAGTGCGACGGGTCCGCCAGCGCGAGCCATCCCCGGTAGCGCGGGTCGGCCAGGTCCTGCCACGTTGTCGGCTCGGGCAGGTGGAGCATCGCCAGCGCGTCGCGGTTGTAGATGATGCCGAAGCTCGAGAGCGCGACACCGATCCATTGCAGCTTCGCGTGGTAGAGCGGAGCGCCGCCGATGGTGGGTTCGGGAAACGCCTCTCCAAGCAACCCGGGCGGCAGACGGATCGGCACGGTGACGGCGATGGCGGTCTTCGTCTTGTCCGATTTCTCGATGGTCGCGCCGCGGGCGAGGATGTCGTGCTCCACATCGCCTCCGCCGAAGAATAAATCCTTGCCGATGCCCGAGTCGTCGGCGCCGGCGCTGCCTGCCTTCTGGAACTCAGCGAGGACCTGCTTCCGCAGGTCGCTCGCCCCGCCGGAGCTGCGCCAGTCGAAATCGATCACGGCTTTCCCGTGCGCCACCCGCCAGCGGTTGAACGCCCGCGCAAACTCGTAGCGGATATGCTCGTTGTGCGGCGTGGCGATGACGAGCCGATCGGCGGGGTCGGCGTTGCGCACCGCCGCCTCCCCGCGCGGCCGCAACGCAAACGGCACGCCCAGAACGAGCACCAGCAACCCCACGATGACCAGCCTCGGCGTCCATTCACGCATGGTTGGACTCTAACAAAATAAGAGGCTGCCCTTTAGACAAATTGAACCACGGAGATAGCGGAGAGACACGTAAGCAGCGGAGATGAAGCTAAACGAATAATCCATTCCGTGCCTTCTCCGCTTTCTCATCTTGGCTCCGCGCCTCCGTGGTTCAATTCGTCACTTATTTTGAGTCACGAACTCGCGCACAGCGCGCTCCGCCGCCTTTTCCAGCAGTTCCGCCGCGCGGAGGATCGATTCCTCTTGCGGCAGCCCTTCTCCGATCACGCGCACGGCCGCCAGCCCCGCCTCGCCCGCGCGCTCCACGCCCGGGCCCGTCGCTCCGACCAGTGCCACCGTCCGCACATCGTGCTTCGCAGCCGTCCGCGCGACCCCGACGCACACCTTGCCCGCCAGGCTCCCGCCGTCGAGCCTGCCCTCGCCCGTCATGCACAACGCCGCCCCCGCGACGCGCCGATCAAACCCCACCGCGTCGAGCACCATCGCGATGCCGGGGGAGAGCTCGGCCCCGAGGAACGCCATCAATCCCCCGCCCATCGCTCCCGCCGCGCCGGCGCCGGGCAGGTGCTCCACGTCCCGCCCAAGTTCAGAGCGGAAGAGTTCGGCGAGGTGACGCAGGTTGCGGTCGAGCATTTCCACCTGCGCGGGGGTCGCCCCTTTCTGCGGGCCGTACACGCTGGCCGCGCCGTTCGGGCCGGTCATCGGGTTGGAGACGTCGCAGGCGACGGTGATGCGCACGCGCGCCAGACGTGGGTCGATCCACGTCGTGTCGATGCCGACGATCTGGTCGAGGATGCCGCCGCAGAGCGTTGCCGCGGGGATGAGACTTCCTAAACCGTCGAGGAAGCGCACGCCCAGCGCCGCCGCCGCGCCGACGCCGCCGTCATTGGTCGCGCTCCCGCCGATGCCCAGGATGATGCGCGAGACACCCGCGTCCAGCGCCGCCATGAGGAGTTCACCCGTGCCCCACGTCGTCGTCTTCGCCGGGTCGCGCTCGAAGCGCGGCACCAGCGCCAGCCCCGACGCGGCCGCCATCTCGATCACGGCCGTGGCCCCGTCCGCTCCATCAAATGTCCCCCACTCCGCCCGCACCGGTTCGCCGACCGGCCCGGTCACGGCCGTCACGCGCCGCGCCCCGCCCGTCGCCGCGAGCATCGCATCGACCGTCCCCTCGCCGCCGTCGGCTACCGGGCATTGATCGATCACCGCGCCCGGCAACGCCCGCCCAGCGCCCGCCGCCATCGCCGCCGCCGCCTGGCGGGCCGTGAGCGAGCCCTTGAACTTGTCCGGGGCGCAGACGATCTTCATGCCCGCGAGTGTATCCGGGGGAAGAAGCGCGTGATGCCCGGTCCGGGCCTTGGTTATGGGTGTTACAGGGATTTCAGCCGCTCGCTGGCGCGGTCGAGCGCTTTCTTCTCGCCGCGCGTCAGGCTGTGCAGGCCATGGGCACGCACCTTGTCGAGGATGCGGTCCACCTCGGCCTCTTCATCCGCCTCCGCGCGGCGCTGCTTCACGCCCCGGGCGAGCGTCCGTGTTGTGCGGGCACGCTGGAACCAGCCGCCCAGCGAGAACTCACGCGGCAGCCAGCCCAGCAGCCACGGCTGCTTGGCGAGCAGGTAGCCCATCGCGATGCCACCGATGTGCGCGGCCTCGCCGCCAGCGTTCATCGAACCCACGATCAGCGACAGCGCCGAGATGCCCACGCAGACCCACGCCATCACGGGCGCTGGGAAGCGGATGGGGGTGAACGGGATGCCCACGGTCATGGTCGGGAACATCACCGCCACCGCGACCATGATCCCCAAGATGCTCCCCGAGGCGCCGATCAACTGCGTGTCGTCCGACCAGCCGAACACCTGCGGGAAATACGACAGCGGGATGAAGAGACAGACGCCGACCAGGCCGCACGCCAGATAAAACGCCAGGAACCGGCAGCTCCCCCACAGCCGCTCCACGATGGGCCCGAAGGAGAGCAGGACCGCCATGTTAAAGAAGATGTGGAAGAAGCTCACGTAGCTGTGGATGAACTGGTAGGTGACCAGCCGCCAGAGCTGCAGGCGGGTGATGCCCTGAAACACCGTGAAGCTCCCCCACTCGGTCGGGGCGAACGCGTGCGCCCGCATGCTGCCGTGCAGGACCTGGTCGAGCACGTACACGACCAGGTTGATGGCGAAAAGCCACATGGTCACGGTCTTGCCCGCGAACTGGGCGCGCAGCCCCGCGGGGGCCTCGTCTCGCATGTACTCTCGGTCTTGCCACGACATAAGGGGGTCTCGGCGTTGCGGCTCATCGCCCGGCGATGAAGGCCATGTAGAACATCAGCGTCGCGATGCTCTTCCCGTCTCGTATCACGTTGTCACGCACCATCTGGATCGTCTTTTCGAGGGGGGTGGCTTCAACGGTGATCTGTTCGTTGAGGTCCAAATCCTGGCCGACGTGGGTCAGGCCGCGGGCGACGTAGGCGTACATCCGCTCCGTGCAGATGCCGGGGCTGGTGTAGAAATCGAGCATCCGGACCACCGAATCGGCGCGGTAGCCCGTCTCCTCGATCAGTTCACGCCCGGCACACACGTCCGGCGACTCGGGCGGCTCCAGCGTCCCCGCGGGCAGCTCGAGCAGCGTTTCGCCCACCGCCACACGCTGGTTGCGGATGAGCGCTACGGTGTGGTCGTCTATGAACGGCAATATGACGACGGCCCCGGGGTGGACGATCACGTCCTTGCGGTGCCTCTTGCCATCCTGCCCGGGCAGGTCGAGCGTGTGCACGTCGAAACGCGGTCCGTGGAAGGCGAGGCGGGATTGTTCGAGTGATTTGGGGAGCATCCGTGCGATTGTAGGCGAGGCGCGGGGGGTGTGGATGTCCGCCGTTTATCGCGGCGACAACTGGTTGTCGAACCGCAGCACACGGCGGCGCCTCCGCGTGGAAACCGCGACCTCGAAACCGCCCTTCCCCGCCGTGATCTTCACCCCGCCCGGCGTCGCACCGGGAACGAGCATCGTCGCCATCGTGAAGGCGAGTTCCTGCTTTTGAGAGCACCAGCGCAGCACGGTCGCGCCGACGCCGGGCGTGGTGGGCGCTCCCTGTGCCGTGAACAGGCCGGCCGGCCGGTCGCAGGCGTAGGCGACCGACATGCGCTGCCGTTTCCCGCGCAGCGCGGCGCCGCTCTTCGTGACGGCCGCCTTAGTGAACGTGTGCATGCGCGATTCGACGCGGCCGACGTGCGGCAGCTCCACGCGGTCCACGATCAGGATCGCCCCTGCGTCGAGCAGGAGAAAGACCCGGCCGCAGAAGGTGGCGATCTTCCCGTCGCGCATGTCGCCGTAGGCGGATGTCGCATCGAGGCGGTAGCCGATCGCGCCCGGGAACCGGATGGGCCTGGTCGTGACGCTCGAATTGGGCGTGACACCGACGCCGTTGATAAGGATGGTGTTCTTCGACCCCGGCCCCATCTCGAAGATATCCCAGCGGCGGGCGCTGAAGGTGGTGTCGAGGTACTCGCCCGGCATGAGATTGGTGACCATCGACTCGTCGTTGACGACGCAGTGGAAGGAGAGCAGGTCGAGGTGGCTGTGCGGCACCTTCGTCGTGCCGCCTCGACCGGAGAGGTACAGCTTCGGTGCGGTAAGCCGGTCGGCGAGGATGAACCAGTCCTGGCCCTTGTATAGGCGCGCAACGGGACCGGCCGCGCCGCGGGTTTTCGGGATGCGGCGGGGATGAAGCAGGAGCATCTCGGCCGCGTCGGGCCAGCCGGTGGTGCGCTTGCTCAGGTCGGGAACCTGCGCTTCGAGCATGGCGAGCACGTCGCCGCACACGAGCCGCCGCGCGGCCTCGAAGTGGAACGGCATGGGGTGGAAATGGTTCACGTCGCCGAAGCTGCACGGCACCCGGTTAGGGCAGAGCTCGACGGGGAAGCGCAGGGTCGCGCGGGTCGCGGCGCGGTGGAGCAGCGGGTGGCGCTTGCCCGTCGCGTTCTCGTGGCTGAGCAGGTACATGAAGGCGTACCGCATGCCGTAGTTCCAGTAGCCGATGCCCTCGGGCCAGGCGCCTCCGGTCTTGTCGAGCTCGAGCATGTATTGCCGGAAGGACCACTCGGCGCGGGGGATGACGGGGCGGGCCTCGGAGACCTCGCCGAGCATGGCCAGCGCGAGCATGCCCGCGCCGCCGGCGCAGACGGTGTTCCAGTTGGTCTGCGGGTGGCCGTACCACCACGCCTTCTCGCCCGGCTTCTTGGATTTCGTGTGGTGGAGGAAGGGCTTGAAGACGCGCTCACGCGCCAGGTTGAGAAACCGGCCCCGCTCGGCGGGCGTGAGGTCGGCGCGGAGCCAGTCGTAGGCGATGGCGATTGTCGTGGCGTTCTCGCCGTACGACAGGTCGTAGATCGCCATGGGGTCGGCGTTGCCCTGCCGCCATGTGATCCACGACCAGTATTCCCACTTGGCCATCGCGTCGATGTGGGCGACGGCCGCGTCGCGGAACCGGCGGTCGCCGGTCTGGAACCAGCGGACGAGCAGACTCACCACACGACCCTGGTTGTTGCGGGCGCGGATGAGGTGTTCATTGTGGACGTCACGCGTGTAGGGGACATCCGTGGATTTGAGAGCTTCGTCGGCGGCCGTAACAACGGCGGTTGCGGCGCCGCGCAGGGCGGGATCACGAAGGGGGTCACGCAGGCGGGCGATCTGGGCAGGGGTGACGTAGAGACGCGGGTGCGGGCGGAGTTTCATGGTGAGATTTCCCCGTTCAGCGCCGCCCGAATGGGGCGGGCTTCTGCGTCTGGTGGGGCAGGCGTCCCGCCTGTCTCTTCCTCTTTGGTGCAGACCCGGCCTCGGAAGGCCGGAGGCAGGCGGGACGCCCGCCCCACCGGATTAAAGCAACTCAATCCTTGAGTTCACGGATCGCCGCGCCGGTGGCGCGGAGCTGGTCGAGCTGGCGTGTCCCGATAAGGACGCTCATCACGACCTCCTCGTCGCTGTACTGGCGGTCGAGCACCTGGGCGCGGGATTCGAGCAGGTTGATCGCCCTGCCGTCGCGGAGCTTCATGGCCAGACGCATCTGCCGCATGTCCCCCTTCATCTCGCGCCGGACGCGCTCAACCAGTTCGGCGACACCCACGCCGCTCTTCGCGCTGATCGCCAGCGCCTCGGGGAACTTCTTCTGGAAGACCAGCAGGTCGGCGTTGTGCTCGATCTTGTCGATCTTGTTGAGCACGAGCAGCCGCTTCTGCTTGTCGGCCCCGATCTCGCCGAGCACCTCGGTGACGGTCTGGAGCTGCTGCTGGGCGCGCGGGTGAGAGACGTCGAGCACGATCAGGAGCAGGTCGCTGTGGATCGCCTCTTCGAGCGTGGCGCGGAAGCTGGCGACCAGGTGGTGCGGCAGGTCGCGGACGAAGCCGACCGTGTCGGAGAGCATGACGGTGTCCCCGCCGCCCAGGTCCCAGCGGCGGGTGCGGGTGGAGAGCGTGGCGAAGAGCTTGTCGTCCGCGTAGGCGTCGCCGTCGGTGGAGGTGTTGAAGAGCGTGCTCTTGCCGGCGTTGGTGTAGCCGACCAGGCCGACGGTGAAGAAATCCTTGTTCCGCGCGGCGACCTCACGCTGCTTTCGGCCCAGGTTTTCCTTGATCTCCAGGCGCAGCTCGGAGACCTTGTGCTGAACGATGCGGCGGTCGATCTCGAGCTGCTGCTCGCCCGGGCCGCGCGTGCCGATGCCGGTGGGCGAGCCGCCGACAATACGTTCCAGGTGCGTCCACATGGCGCGGAGGCGCGGGTAGGTGTACTGGAGCTGCGCCAGCTCGACCTGGAGTTTGGCCTCGTGCGTCCGGGCGCGGGCGGCGAAGATATCGAGGATCAGCTCGCTGCGGTCGATGACCTTGCACCCGACGACCTCCTCGATGTTGCCGATCTGCGAGGGGGAGAGGTCGTTGTCGAAGATGACCACGTCGATCCCGCGGGCGCGGACCATCTCGGCGATCTCGGAGACCTTGCCCTTGCCGATAAAGGTCTTGGCCTCGGGCTTGTGCTTGTTCTGCATCAGCTCATCGACAACGATCGCGCCGGCGGTGTCGGCGAGGCTGCGCAGCTCGCCCAGCGGGTCGTGCGGGTCGCCGTTGAAACCCGGCAGGAGGCAGGCGACGAGCAGCGCGCTCTCGCGGACGACGGTGGACTTGTTTTCGCGTTTGCCTTGTTCCATCGAGGGGCGCAGTACGGCGGGATCAGGCGTCGCCCAGGGCGAGGCTGACGAGGTAGGGTCGTTCGTTGGATGGCGCTCGCTCGAAGCGCAGACGTTCGTAGAGCATCAGGTGGTCGGGGCAGCCCCAGCCGGCGGTGCTGCGGATGCGCGTGCAGCCGGCGGAGCGGGCCAGCGTGATCGCGCGGCGGATCATGCGCCCCGCCAGGCCCCGGCCGCGGTGCTCCGGGCGGACGATCATCTGGCGGATCGAGGCGACCTTCTTGGCTTCGACCGTGCCGTCGGTCGGCAGTGTTTCAAGATAGATCAGCACGCCCGCCAGCCAGACGCCCTCCCCGGCCGCGCCCAAACAGACGGGCTGGCACTTCGAGGAATCGGAATCCCACGCCTTGGTCGCCTCATCGCCGAAGAGATCGACCGCCTCGGCGGGGAGCTGGTCCCCCCCGGCGTAGGTGCGCATCGCGTGATCGGGCAGCGTGTCCATGGCCCCACATGTTAGCAGCGCAAACGGCGGTCGCCCGCTTCCCATAGCCCCCGGCTCGGCCGGGGGCTACGGGCGATCACGCATCCGGCACCAACCCCGACCGGTACGACGCCTTCACGTCCGGCCACTCGCGCTGTCGTTTCAACCGCTCCTCGATCATGCCCCGCACCCTCGGCGAGAGCGTCGCCAGGTAGTCGGGCGTGAATTGGTCCGGGCTGTGCGAATAGAAATGCCACGTCGGCGGGCGGCGCGTGCAGTGGTAGCCGATGTGGCACGTCCGGCGTCGCTCGGTGAAGTCGCAGTAGCCGCGGTGGATGAGATTGTTGTTGTAGAACACCGCCTCGCCGGGGGCGAGTTCGATGCACCTGGCGCCGGGCATGTCGCGGTCCACGGGGGACTGGTGCTTGGTCCCGCCGAACACCGCCTGCTCCGCGGGCGAGTTGGGCCTGACGTGGCTGCCGGGCACAGCCCAGAAAGCGCGGTCGTGGGTCAGGGCCAGATTGAGCTGCACGTTGTTGTGCCGCCACGCCGGCGAAAACATGAAGTCGCCGATCTGCTCCTCCGGCACCTGCAGCACGTCGCGGTGCCACCCCTGGCGGTATCTCACGCCGACCGCGGCGCCGAGAAACGCGGCGTTGTCGATCACCAGTGGCGTGCCCAGTATCTGGCCGACAGTGTCGAGCAGGACCGGGTGGTGCAGCAGTTCCTGCAGCGTCGGCTCGGCGGTCTGCGGGTTGATGAACGACACATAATGAAACACCGGCTGGGCGAAACGCTCACGCGACATCAGCCCATCGGCCGCGGCGAGGCAGCGGGCCAGTTCCGCGTCGGAGAGCACGCGCAGGATCAGGTAGCCCTCGCGGCGGAAACGTTCGAGATCGATGGCGGACATTTCAGGGAGCCTCCGCACGACCGGCGGCGCACGGGGCTCGTCTCGCCGGGCCGATCGGGGCATCGTACACTTGGGCGATGAGACGGGCGATGCACACGCGACCCGGCGGGCCGGTGGTGGCCGCTGAAAAAACCCTGCGGGCGCTCATCGCGATCCGGCGGGAAAAACTACTGCCCGAGTTGTATGGCCGGGTGACGGTCGCCAAAACCGTGCTCGCCGCGCTGGCGGACGTGATGCCGACGCCACCCGCCTGGATGGACGTCGTGGACGACCGCCCGGGGCAGGCGCTACCGGACCGGCTCGCGTCGGTGACGCCGTCGGAGGGGGCGACGCTGCGGCTGGCGATGGCGATCCCCGCGTCGCTGGTGCTGATCGACGGGCCGATCAAGGAAAAGGCGAAGCTGAGCTTCATCAAGTGCGAGGGGGCGGTCTCGATCCTCGTGCAGGCGTTCCGCGCCGGGAAGCTCTCGGCGGTGCGGCCGATGGTCAACGCACTCCAATCGCTGGGCCACGCGGACGTGCTCCCCCCGCCCGAGGCGCTGGAAGCGATGTGGAAAGCGCTGGCGGCGATGGAGGAGTAGGCGTTTCTGATGGGGCAGGCGTCCCGCCTGTCTCTTCTTCTTTTCTGTTCTTCTTTTTTGAATCCGGTCCGGGCTCGGAAGGCCGGCGGCAGGCGGGACGCCTGCCCCACCGGACTACACCGGGCTCGCCACCGTCTCCAGCACCTGGCGAAGCACCTGCTGCGCCGCCGTGCCGTCGGCGTCCTGCAGCGGCGCGCGGGCGATCACGCGGTGGGCGCAGACGGGCACCACGTTCGAGATGATGTCGTCGGGCACGACGTAGTCGCGGCGGTTGATCATGGCCGTCGCCTTCGCCGCCTGCACCAACGCCAGCGTGCCGCGCGGGGAGACGCCGACCTGGAGCTGGTCGTGGTCGCGCGTGGCCGCCGCCAGGCGCACGACGTAATCCGTCAGGCTCGGGTCGAGGCGCACACCCCGCGCGACGGCCTGGAGTTGCACGAGGTCGTCGGCGGTCATCACCGGGCTCAGGTCCTGCAGGGCGGTGTGCGACGGGTCGATGTCGAGGATGCGGGCCTCGTCCTCGGCGGAGGGGTAGCCCAGACTGATCCGCATGAGGAAGCGGTCGAGCTGGCTTTCCGGGAGGAAGTAAGTCCCCTCGTAGTCGAACGGGTTCTGCGTGGCGATGACGATGAAGGGCTGGACGAGCTTGCGCGTCTGGCCATCGATGGAGACCTGCGCCTCGTTCATCGCCTCGAGCAGCGCCGACTGTGTGCGCGGCGTGGTGCGGTTGATCTCGTCGGCCAGGACGATGTTCGAGAAGATCGGCCCGGGCTTGAAGATGAACTCGCTCTTGTGCTGGTCCCAGACCGTGACGCCCAGCACGTCGCCGGGCAAAAGGTCCGGCGTGAGCTGGATGCGGCTGATGGTGCAGTCGAGGCTGCGCGCCAGCGCGGTGGCGAGGATGGTCTTGCCCACGCCCGGGACGTCCTCGATGAGGATGTGCCCGCGCGCCAGCAGGCAGACGATGACCTTGTCCACAGCCGCCTGGTTCCCGAAGAACACCCGGCCGATGTTGCTGCGCAGACGGTCGAGCAGTTGGAACCGCGGCTCGGACATGAGCGGAGTATAACGGAGGCGGCGAACCGCCCGGCTCGCGGGACAGTAGAATATCCACAGAAGGCGGCACGGACGGCCGCCGGGGATACCCGCGTGTACCAAGAACGGCTGCGTGAACTGATCACCCGCATCGAGGGCTACCCGCTCCACGAGGTGGTTGTCGAGTTGGCGCTGCTCTGGATCGTGGTCTATCTCGTGGTGCGCTTCCTGCGCGGCACGCGCGGGGCGCGCGTCATCCAGGGCATGGCGATGATCCTCATCATCGCCACGCCCACCATCAAGCTCCTCAGCGGCGAAAACCAGTTCGAGAGGCTGCAGTTCCTCTACAGCCAGTTCGTCGCCTTCGCCGCGATCACGCTCGTCGTGGTGTTCCAGCCGGAGCTGCGCCGGGCGCTGGTGCGGCTGGGCGAGGCGCGCCTGTTCAAGAGCGCCTCGGCACAGAAAGAGGGCGTGATCGACGAGATCGTCGCGGCCACGGCTCACCTGAGCCAGAAGCGCATCGGCTCGCTGATCGCCATCGAGGGCGAGGTCCCGCTGCAGGGCATCGTCGAGGCGGGCACCCCGATCGAGGGCCGGGTCACCCGCGAGCTGCTCACGACGATCTTCTGGCCCAACACGGCGCTGCACGACATGGCCGTGGTGATCCGCGGCGACGTGCTCTCCGCCGCCGGCGTGCAGCTTCCGCTGGCCGAAGGCGAGTTCAGCGCCGAGCTGGGCTCGCGCCACCGTGCCGCGCTCGGCCTGAGCCAGGAATCGGACGCGCAGGTTGTCGTCGTCAGCGAAGAGACGGGCATCATCAGCCTGGCGCGGCGTGGCCGTCTGGAGCGGAACCTCACGCCCGCGCAGCTCAAGGCCATGCTGCTCCGCGGCGCACCGCCCGCTGATGAAGCAACGAGCCAACCCGAATCGAAATCCGACGCCCCGCCCGCGCCGCGGCCCCGGTCCGCCACACCATGACCCTTTTCGAGCACCTCAAACTGATCCTCGCCGTCACGGTCGTTACCGCCCTGATCTGGCTCTACGCCGAGGGCGAGAACGTACGGCCCTACTCCGTCACCGCGAGCATCCAGTTCGTCCCGCTCGCCGGCTCCGACCTCATCATCAGCCCCGCGCAACCGCAGACCGTGCAGGTCACCGTCCGCTGCTCCTCCGCCAAGCTCGCCGAGGTGCAGCGCCGCCTCCAGTCCGGCGCGGTCAACATCAAGATCGGCCCCGACTCGCGCAACCCCGACGGGCGGCAGGTCGTCGTCCTGCGCGACAGCCTCGCGCACGACTCGCCGCTCTCGAAGATCCACGTCAACGTCATCGACGTCCAGCCCGCGACGCTGGAGGCGTACGTGGACACGATGTCGCAGGTCGTCCTGCCCGTCGCGGTCAACACGGGCGACGCCCAGCTCGCCGGCACGCCGACCGTGAATCCCAAGGAGGTCACCCTTACCGTGCCCTCCTCGGTCGCCGCCGCGCTGCGTGACGCGAAGATCGAGGCCCGCATCGACCCGCAGGCGCTGGCGAAGCTCGAGGTCGCGGTGCCGCACACGCTCGACGTGGACCTCGCCCCGCCCGCGCCGCTCCGCATGATGACCACGCAGCCGGCACTCCCCCGCGTGAAGGTCACGCTCACCATCCGCATGCTCACGCAGACCATCCCGTTGGCCCAGGTGCCGGTGCGGCTGGACCTGGCGCCCGCCGACACCGCCCGCTTCGCCGTCACGCTCTCCGACGACGACCGCTTCCTCCGCGACCTCTCCGTGACCGGCCCCGCCGACGTGCTCGAACGCATCCGCAAGCACGAGATCGAAATCTGGGCGTCGCTCCGGCTGACCACGGAGGAGCTCGAAAAGGCCGTCGCCGCCCGCGCCGCGACCCCCGGAACGACCGGAACCGCCCTCACCAAAACCCCCGAGATCATGAGCCGGCCGCCGCTGCCCAGCACGGTGACGATCGAACCCGCCCCGCGCCCGATTTCATACAGCGTGCAGGCGAAGCCGTAAACAAACCCGCGTTACGCTGTCCCCGTTTAGCGTCGCCCTGGACGCGAAACCATTCCACCCCCTGCGTACAATGCCCGCCATGGAAGTGAAGGAATACTGCAATCAGCTCGCCGACCGCGCCGTCGCCGCCGGTCGCAAACTCATGACCACGCCCGGCTCGGTGCGCGCCGCGGCCCTGCGCCTCATCGCCCAGCGCCTGGTCGATAACGCCGCCGCGATCACCGCCGCCAACGCCTTGGACGCCGATGCCGCCACCAAGTCCGGCATGGCCGGCGCGATGCTCGAGCGCCTGAAGCTCGACGACAAACGCGTCGCGGCTATGGCGGAGTCCGTCCGCCAGATCGCCGATCAGGTGGACCCCATCGGGCAGGTGATTGAGGGGCAGGTCCGCCCCAACGGCCTGCGATTGCAGAAAATCCGCGTGCCCATCGGCGTCGTCCTCTTCATCTACGAGAGCAGGCCCAACGTCACCTCCGACGCCGCCGCACTCTGCATCAAGAGCGGCAACGCCATCATCCTGCGCGGCGGCAAAGAGGCGATCCACTCCAACACCGCGATCGTGAAGGTCATCCGCGCCGCGCTGGCGGAGGCCAAGATCGACGGCGACGCCGTGCAGCTCGTCGAGACCACCGACCGCGCCGCGATCACCGAGCTGCTCCGCATGGAGGGGCGGATCGACCTCTGCATCCCGCGCGGGGGCGAGTCGCTGATCCGGGCCGTGGTCGAGCAGGCCCGCATCCCCGTCATCAAGCACTACACCGGCAACTGCCACGTCTATGTGGACGCCTCCGCCGACCCGAAGATGGCGGTCGATATCTGCGTGAACGCGAAGGCGCAGCGGCCCAGCGTCTGCAACGCCGCCGAGACGCTCCTGTTCCACCGCGACCACGTGAAATCGGGCCTGATGAATAAAACGCTCGACGCCCTCGCGGCGAAGAACGTCGAAGTCCGTGGCGATGAAGCCACACGCGCCCTCTTCCCCGCGGCCAAAGCCGCCGATGAAAAGGACTGGTACACGGAATACGTCGATCTGATCGTCGCAGTGAAGGTCGTCGATTCGCTCGACGACGCGGTGCACCACATCAACCACTACGGCTCCAAGCACACCGACGCGATCGTCACCGCCGACGTAAAATCCGCCGACCGCTTCGTCAACGAGATCGACGCCGCCAATGTCTTCGTGAACTGCTCCACGCGCCTGAGCGACGGCGGAGAATACGGCCTGGGTGCGGAGATCGGCATCAGCACCGACAAGCTCCACGCCCGCGGCCCCATGGGCGCCGCCGACCTGACAACCTACAAGTGGGTCGGCTACGGCAACGGGCAGTTGCGGTCATAGCTGCTCTAATTGAACACAGAGACACAGAGGAAGATGAGGTAGGAGGAGAAGGCAATAGTTTTAGATTTACTTTCAGAAGCCAAGCCCGATGCTGAGGTCCGCCGAAGCGTCGGGGTCTTCCCTCCTCTCCCATAAAAACTCCTCTTCTCCTCCGGTCTCCTCTTCCTCTGTGTCTCTGTGTTCCTCTTTGAATTCATGAGGACTCTCCCATGTCCCCCCGCCGAATCGACCTCGTCGTCTTCGACCTGGGCCGCGTCATGATCCGCCTCTGCGACGGCTGGAAGCACGCCTGCGAGCGGGCCGGCGTCCCCTACCGCCCCGGGCTCGACACCCACGAGCGCCGCGATCAGCTCCTCCACCTCATGTTCCTCAACGAGACCGGCAAGCTCGATCACGCCGACTGGAGCCGCGCCACCGCCGAACTCGTCGGCATGCAGCCCGGCCACGTCTCGGCCATCCTCGACGCCTGGCTCGACGGGCCTTTCCCCGGATGGGATGGCCTGCTCGACCGCATCGAGCAGGCCGGCATCCGCACCGCCTGCCTCTCCAACACCAACGGCGTGCACTGGGAGATGATGACCCGGGGCGACGGCCCGCACCGCCTGCCGCTGCACCGGTTGAATTACCAGTTCGCCAGCCACATCATCGGCGCCCACAAGCCCGACCCGGCGATCTACCGCCACGTCGAGGAAGCAACGGGCGTCACCCCGAGCGCGATCTTGTTCTTCGACGACGTGGCCGCCAATGTCGAGGGGGCGCGACGGCGCGGCTGGGAAGGGCAAACGATCGAGCACCCAGGTGATCCGGTTGCGCAGATCACCGAATCCCTGCGCCAATACGGCGTGCTGAAATAACCCCGGCGCCGCACATTTCCGTTTCGCACACCCGCCCGCGATGCCTTATCATCGCCCCGTTCGCACCCGCGATTCAGGGATGAATCATGACCGCCACGACCGACGCCGCCGCCCCGGTTGATGCCCGCGTGCACCGCATCGAGGTCCGCCTCGCGCCCGGCGAGCCCGACCCCTTCGCCGGCCCTGTCCTGAACGAGGCCCGCGCCGCGCTGGGCGCGATCACGGGTGTCGAATCCTCCCGCATCTACCTCGTCGAGGCCGCCCTCGACCCCGCCATGCTCCAGCGCATCGCCGATGAACTCGTCGCCGACGCGATCAACCAGCGCCCCGTCCCCGGCGCGTCGCCCGCCCCCGCCGACGGCGCCTCCATCGAGGTCCACTACCAGCCCGGCGTGATGGACCCCGTGGCCCAGTCCACGCGCGAGGCGATCGCCGAGATGTTCCCCGGCCTCGCGCTCGACAGGGTCGAGGTCCGCACCGGCTTCCGCTACGACCTGCACGGCTGCCGCGCCGACGCCGACGCGCTGCGCAAGTTCGCCGAGCGGTCGCTGGCCAACACCGTCATCCAGGACATCCACCTCGCGCCGTTTCTGCCCGAGTGTTTCCAGCAGGGCTCCGCCTACACGCTCCGCGTCGGCCACGTCGCCATCCGCGACCTCGACGACGCCGGCCTGATGAAGATGTCGCGCGAGGCGCACCTCTTCCTGAGCCTTGACGAGATGCGCGCCGTGCGCGACCACTACCGCGCCGCCGGCCGCGACCCGGCGGACATCGAGATCGAGACCATCGCCCAGACCTGGAGCGAGCACTGCGTCCACAAGACGCTCAAATCCACTATCCGCTACCGCGAGGCCAACCCCTCGCTCGACTACGCCTCCCGCCCCGGCCACAGCGTCAACGCGGACGGCTCGATCACCATCCAGAACCTGCTCAAGTCCACCGTCGCTGCCGCGACCAACAAGCTGATGCAGTCCGAGCCGCACCGCTCCTGGTGCATCAGTGTGTTCAAGGACAATTCGGGCATCGTGAAGTTCGACGAGACCGACGCCGTCTGCATCAAGGTCGAGACACACAACCACCCCAGCGCGATCGAGCCCTACGGCGGGGCGGCCACCGGCATCGGCGGCTGCATCCGCGACGTGATGGGCACCGGCATGGCGGCGCGGCCGATCGCGAACACCAATGTGTTTTGTGTTGCCTTTCCGCAGACCGACGGCGCCGCTCTCCCCAAGGGCGTCATCCCCCCGCGCCGCGTTTTGCAGCAGGTCGTCTCCGGCGTGCGAGACTACGGCAACCGCATGGGCATCCCGACCGTGAATGGGGCTGTCTGGTTCCACCCCGATTACCTGGCCAACCCGCTCGTCTTCGCCGGGTGCATCGGTCTGATCCCGCTCGACAAGTGCTTCGGGACGGTGAAGCCCGGCGACCGCATCATCGCCCTGGGCGGCCGGACGGGGCGTGACGGCATCCACGGCGCGACCTTCAGCTCCGCCGAGCTGACCGACACGCACGCCGACGAGTTCGCCCACGCCGTGCAGATCGGCAACGCCATCACGCAGAAGAAAACGCTCGACGTGATCCTCCAGGCGCGCGACGCCGAGGACGGCCCGCTCTTTAACGGCCTGACCGACTGCGGCGCCGGCGGCTTCTCCAGCGCCATCGGCGAGATGGGCAAGGACGTCGGCGCCCGCGTCACGCTCGACACCGCGCCGCTGAAATACCAGGGCCTCTCCTACACCGAGATATGGATCAGCGAGGCGCAGGAGCGCATGACCCTGGCCGTGCCACCGGACAAGGTCGATCGGCTGCGGGCGCTGTGCGAATCGGAAAACGTCGAGTTCTGCGACCTGGGCGAGTTCGGCCACCGCGAGAACGGCGAGCCGACACTGCTCCTGACTTATCACGGCACGGAAGTCGGCCGGCTCTCCATGCACTTCCTCCACGACGGCATCCCCACGCCGACACGGGAGGCGGAATGGGGGCAGGAAATAGTCCAGAGTCCGGAGTCCAGAGTCCAGAGTCAATACGGAAAGACTCCGCGCTCGGGCTCTTCATCTTCGACTCTGGACTCTGGACTCCGGACTTTGGACTCCCTCCTTTCTTCCCTTCTGTCCCACCCCAACATCGCGAGCAAGCACTGGATCATCCGCCAATACGACCACGAGGTGCAGGGCGGCGCGGTGATCAAGCCGCTCGTCGGCCGAGGGCAGGACGGGCCGTCGGACGCCTCCGTGCTGCGCCCGAAATTGAACTCGCCGCGCGGGATCGCGCTTGGCTGCGGGTTGCAGACCGGCCTTGGCGAAAAAACGCCCGGCGGGGATTCCTATTGGATGACACTCGCGGCGATCGATGAAGCGGTGCGCAACGTCGTCTGCGCCGGCGCGTCGCTCGACCGCATCGCCATCCTCGACAACTTCTGCTGGCCGCGCTGCGACGACCCCAAGCAACTCGGCTCGCTCGTCCGCGCCGCCGAGGCCTGCTACGACGGTGCCCTCGCCTACCGCACCCCCTTCGTCTCCGGCAAGGATTCGCTCAGCAACCAGTTCACCACCGAGGACGGCCGGCTCATCACCATCCCCCCCACGCTCCTCATCACCGCGCTGGGCATCGTCCCCGACGTGACCCGCTGCCGCACGATGGACGCCAAGTCTCCCGGCAACTCACTGCTCCTCCTGGGCGCCACGGGGACCGAACTGGGCGGCTCGCACTACCACTCCATCACCGGCGACGACTCGCGCGACCGCCGCATCCCGCACGTCCACCTCTCGCACGGCCCGCGCAACGCCGCCGCCGTCGCCGCCCTGCTCGACCGCGGCCTGCTCCGCTCCGCGCACGACTGCTCCGATGGCGGCATGCTCGCCGCCGCCGCCGAGATGGCCTTCGCCGGCCGCGTCGGACTCGACATCGAGCTCGACGGCCTGCCCTCCGAGCGCGAGCTTGACGACATCACCGCCTGCTTCGCCGAGACGCCCAGCCGTTACCTCGTCGAGGTCGAGCCGGGCAAGCTCGACATGGTCGTCAACGCCCTGCGGCAGGCGGGCGTGCCCCACGGCCAGGTCGGCCGATTCGCCGGCCACCAGCGGCTCACCGTCCGCTGCGCCAAGCACGGCCGGCTCCTCGACGCGTCACTGGATGAACTCCGCGACACCTGGCGCAAACCGCTGGACTGGTGATGGGCGAAACGCTCTACGTCATCGACGGACACGCCCAGATTTTTAGGGCGTACTACGCCATCCGCGGCGGGCTCAACAGCCCCGTCACCGGCGAGCCCACGCAGGCCGTCTTCGGCTTCGCGTCGATGCTGCTCAAGCTCTTGAGCGTCTCGCACCCGACGCACGTGGTGATGGCGGTGGACTCGCCGGGCAAGACGTTCCGCGAGGAGATCTACGAGCCCTACAAGGCCAACCGCGAGACCACCCCACCCGACCTGATCTCGCAGGTGCCGCGCATCATCGAGCTGACGAAACACTTCGGCATCCCCGTGCTCGGCCGTGTCGGCGACGAGGCGGACGACATCATCGCCACCGTCACCCGCGTGGCGCTGGCCGATCCCGCCTTCCCAGACCTGCGCCTCCGCATCGTCTCCAAAGACAAGGACCTGATGCAGCTCCTCACCGAGCGCGTCACGCTCTTCGACATCCACACCGACGAGACCATCGACGCCGCCTGGCTCAAGGCCAACCGCGGCGTCGAGCCGTCGCAGGTGATCGACTTCCTCACCCTCACCGGCGACACCGCCGATAACATCCCCGGCGTGCCGGGCATCGGCCCCAAGACCGCCGCGGAGTTGCTGACGCAATACCGCTCCATTGAAGGCATCTACGAACACATCGAGGAGATCAAGGGCAAACGCCGTGAAAACCTCGAACAGTCGCGCGAGAAGATCAAGCTCGCCCGCCGGCTCGTCACGCTGAAGGACGATCTGGATTACCGCTTCACGGTGGCGGGTGCGCGGCTCGGGAAGATCAACGCCGTCGCGGTGCGCGACATGTTCAACCAGCTCGGCTTCCGCCGATTGATCGGCGATCTCGACCGCGTGCTCGGCGATTCCGCCCCCGCTTCCATCTCCCCCGCCGCCGCACCCGCGAAACCCGCGCCCGCTGCACCCAAGTCCGAGGACGGTTTCGCCGGCAGCCTCTTCGACATGG
This sequence comes from Planctomycetota bacterium, assembly GCA_021413865.1. GTDB lineage: Bacteria > Planctomycetota > Phycisphaerae > Phycisphaerales > Phycisphaeraceae > JAIOPN01. The sequence continues at coordinate 52,092 of JAIOPN010000017.1, forward strand.
GCGAGCCGGAGACGGCGAACCCCGCCGAACAATCCGTTCACGCCGAGCCCGCGGTGCCCGAGGGCGTGACCACCGCAGCGCAGTTCGATTACACGGCGATGACCGACGAAAAATCACTGCGCCAACTCGTGGACGATCTCCGCAAACAGCCGCTCGTCAGCCTCGACACCGAGACGATCGGCCTTGGCGGCGACGCGGCGCTCTGCGGCCTGAGCCTGGCGTGGAAGGCCGGCCACGGCGTCTATATCCCGCTGCGCACCCCCACGCCCGACCGCCACCTGTCCCCGGAGAAGGCGCTCCCCATCCTCGCCCCGCTCTTCTCCGATCCGGGCGTCCCCAAGTGCGGGCACAACCTTAAATACGACGCCCTCGTCCTCCGCCACGCAGGCGTCCACATGCGCGGCATCGCCTTCGACTCCATGATCGCCAGCCACCTGCTCGGCTCGCCATCGCACGGGCTCGACGCGCTTGCCCTCAATGAACTGAAACACCAGACCATCCCCATCAGCCGCCTGATCGGCGACACCGGCGGCAAGAGCAGCGGCGAACGGACGATGGACCAGGTGCCGATGGAGCTCATCACCACCTACGCCGCGGAGGACGCCGACGTGGCGTTGCGGCTGGCGGAGCTGATGAGGCCGCGCCTCAAGCTCGCGGGCATGGACCGCCTCGCCGATGAGGTCGAGATGCCGCTGGTCGGCGTGCTCGCCGAGATGGAGTTCAACGGCATCCGCGTCGATCCCGACGAGCTTAGACGCCAGCAGTCCACGCTGACCGACCGCATCGTCGAGCTGCGCGCCAAGGTGCAGGAGGCCGCGGGGATGGACTTCAACCCCGACTCGCCCAAGCAGCTCGCCGACGTGCTGTTCCGCAAGCTCGGCCTGCCCGTGGTCAAGAAAACCAAGACAGGCCCGAGCACGGACATCGAGGTGCTCGAAACCCTCGCGGACATGGACAACCTGACCGACGAGCAGGCGGCGGTGCCGAACCTGATCGTCGAGTACCGCCAGCTCTCGAAGCTGGTGGGCACGTACCTGGAAAACCTGCGTGAGAGCATCAACCCGCGCACCGGCCGGGTGCACACGTCGTTCCAGCAGGCGGCGACGGCCACGGGGCGGCTCTCCTCCAACAACCCGAACCTGCAAAATATCCCCATCCGCACCGAGGTCGGCCGGCAGATCAGAAAGGCCTTCATCGCCGACCCGGGAAACCACCTGGTGAGCGCGGACTATTCCCAGATCGAGCTGCGCATCCTCGCGCACCTGAGCGGGGACGAAAAACTCATCGAGGCGTTCGCCAGCGGTCGCGACATCCACAACGAGGTGGCTTCGCAGGTCTTCAACGTCCCGCTGGATCTGGTGAGCAAGCCGCAGCGCGACCAGGCGAAGGTGGTGAACTTCGGGATCATCTACGGCGTCAGCGCGTTCGGCCTGGCGCGGCGGATCGAGGGGCTGGACCGTGGCGGCGCGGGGAAACTCATCGCCGATTACAAGGCGAGGTACCGCGGCATCGACGATTTTCTGTCGCGCTGCATCGAGCAGGCCAAGTCGCTGGGCTACGTCACCACGATGTTCGGCCGACGGCGGCAGATCCCCGAGATCCAGTCGCGCAACCCCAACACCCGCAGCCTCGGCGAGCGACTGGCCATCAACAGCGTCGTGCAGGGCAGCGCGGCGGAACTCATCAAGCTGGCCATGGTGAACCTGCACCGCCGCATCCTCGACGCGTCGCTGCCGATGCGGTTGTTGCTGCAGATCCACGACGAACTCGTGCTGGAGTGCCCGGCGGGCGAGGCGGTGCGGTGCGCTGAAGTCGTCAAAACTGAGATGAGCAAGGCGATGACGCTGCTGGTACCTCTCGTGGTGGAGACGGGGTCGGGGACGGACTGGTTTTCGTGCAAATAAATCTGTAGTCACGACCACACCGCGGGTGCGAATTGCTCCGGCGTAGGGTGCGTGGAGCGGAGCGCTACGCACCACTCCCGTGCGGATCACACGGAAGAATCAAAAATGACACAGCCCTGTTTCCGGTGATATCACGCCAATCGGGGGCGGGAATGGTGCGTTGCGCTCCGCTCCACGCACCCTACCGCCCCAATACGCCTCACCCCAGCTCCGCGAGGATCTTCTGCGTGAGCGTCCAGAAATTACTCTCGCGGAAGGCGGATGCTGCGCCGGGGAGGGCCCCGTGCCGCTGCGTGTGGTGCGTCCAGTTCGTCTGCGCGGAAAGAATGCGGCGGCGGCAGAGGTCGGAGGCGGCCGGTTCGCGTGACCGGCCGAAGCGGCGGTAGGCGATCAGCCCCGCGAGAAGATCGCGCAGGGATTGCGTCAATGAGTCGGCGTATTGCAGCGTGTTGAGGAGCGGTTCGATCGCCGCGCGATTGCCGTCGTTGAGCGCATGCTGGAGCGCGGCGCGGTCCTGGTCGATCTGTTCGACGGCCGACTGTTTCTCCTGCACCACCTCGTCGAGCACACCGTCGGGCAGCCGCTGGATGATGCGCCACGCGGCCTGCGCGTCCACCAGGTCGTCCTGTATCCAGTCGGCGTTGGGGTGCCAGGGGTCGGCCTTGGTGCGGGCGAACGGGCCGATGTAGAAGCCCTTGAGCACCACCCCGGGCGAGTGCGTGAGGATGTCGCGCAGCGCTGATGCCGCGGCCGGGTCCTTCACGCCCAACCGTTTGTTGATCCAGTTTTTTGCCAGCGCGGCGACGTCGGCACGCGGGTCCTCCGCCAGCGCCGGCACGCAGCAGACGTTGGCGTCGATCCACGACTCGTTGTTCACGAACGGCCCGCCCCACCCGCCGCCGCGCACCCACGCCCAGAGCCCCGCGAAGTTCACCCTCCCCGCCACGCCCGAGAGGCCAGCGGGTTCGTTGCCGTCGCGTGACTCGGGGCAGCCGTCGCGCCAGAGCGGCGCCTGCCAGTTGGGGATGCCCCCCTTGCCCTCGAACTCGCGCTGGCACTGCAATTCGTAGAGGATCGGCCGCTTGCCGAAGGCGAGGCTCGCGGCGTTCCACTTCTGGTACCGCCAGAAATCGGTCTGCGTGAACTTGAAGGAGAGGATGAAGCGGTCGTCCGCCTCGTCGCCGGGCAGGCGGTCGCGGACGCGCTGCGCCAGCTCGACGGAGTCGTGCAGGCCGTTGGGGCGCACGTTCCAGGCGCGGGCGATGAGGCGCTTGCCGAGGCGCTCGACCACGAGCCTGTGGAAGTGGGAGAGGACGAGCGTGATGCGGTCCGCCCGACCGAGCAGCGAGCAGCGGCCGCAGTGCGGGGAGTAGATGTCGTTGCCCACGAGGTACGGGATGCGGGAGGCGTCGTTGTCGCCGAAGCGGAGCACGACGCCGACGGCGCCCGGCAACGCAGCCAGCAGCGCCTCGAGCGCCTTGCCGGTGCGTTCGAGCGTCGCCTCGCTGGCGGGGCAGAGCGTCCCGGGCCGGCGGAGGCAGGAATAGGCGCCGACATGGGCATTGACGGTGTCGCGTGCCAGCGTGAGGACGTCGTAGGCGAGATAGACATCAAGCCCCGCCTTCGTCGCCTGCTCGACGCGCTGGCGCACGAGGTCGAGCTGCTGCCGCACCCAGCGCTGCATCTCGCCGGAGGAAACGACGGAGGGGTCCTCGATGCCCGACAGGCCCGTGGTTTCGTAGAGGACGATGCCGTTGTAGCCCAGCGATTTCAGCTCGTGGGGGTCGCGGTACCGGCTGTTGGCGAAGGGCTCTCCCGGGTTGTCGAGGATGGTCGCGAGCTTGAGCATTGGGTGAGGTTGTAACGGTTGCATCGGAGAGGGGCAAACAGGTCTTTTGCAGGGTAGCGCTGAGTCCGCGAAGCCCACCACTCTTTGGCGCGCGAATACGCAGATGGTGGGCTTCGCGGACTCAGCTCCACCCTACGAAGATGAATTCACCCGTACCCCAGCGCCGTCAGGTCGTCCTCGTCGAGGCCAAAGTGGTGGCCGATCTCGTGCAGCAGCGTGATGCGGACCTGCGTTTCCAATTCGCTGCGGCGTCGCCCGGCGACGCGCATGATCGGGCCACGGAAGAGCATCATGCGGTCGGGCATGGTGCCCGAGTGCTCGACGCTGCGTTTGGTGATCGGGATGCCCCAGTGCAGGCCGCACAGGTCCGTCGTGTGCGGATCGATCGCCATCTCCTCCAGCACGTCGCGCGGCGGCTCATCCTCGACGATCAGCGGTACCTCCTCCATCACCTCGCGGATGTTCTCGGGCAACTCCTCGATGATCGCTTCGAGCAGCCCGTCGAAACGCCGGCGTTGAATGGGTGAGATCATGGGGGACCGTTGCGTCGCCGCGCGTCAGGGATACGGTGTCACGGGCGGCTCGCCGTGCAAGGCGAGCGTGCCGACGATCTCACGGAGGGATTTGCAGCCCTGCTTCTGGAGATAGGCGGCGAGGCCCTCGGTGATCTTTACGGGCGTGGCGGGGTCAACGAAGAGCGCCGTGCCGACCGCCAGACCGCTGGCGCCGGCGAGGAGGAACTCGGCGGCGTCCTGCCAGTATTGAATCCCCCCCATGCCGATGATGGGAACCTTCGCCTCACGAGCGACGTGGCGGTAAACACGGTGCAGCAGGTAAACCGCCAGGGGTCGGATCGCGGGCCCGGAAAGCCCCCCCGTCCCGTTCGCCAGCCGCGGGCGGCGCTTGTGGATGTCGATGGTCATCGCCGTGTAGGTGTTGATCATGCTCAGCACATCCGCGCCGCCCTCGACGGCCGCGCGGGCGGTGAGCACGATGTCGCCGACGTTGGGCGAGAGCTTCACGATCAGGCGGACGTTTTTCGCCATCGCGGTACGGACCTCGCGGCAGAGCTCCCTGAGGAGCCGCGGGTCGGTGCCGAAGGTCAGGCCGTCCTTCACGTTCGGGCAGGAGACGTTGAGCTCGATGGCGTCCACGTCGGGCTCGGCGGCGACGCGGGCGCAGGTTTTCACATAATCGTCGGTGCTGTGGCCGGCGACGTTGACGATGACGCGCGGGCCGGTGGCGCGGAGCTTGCGGAGCTGCGGGAGCTTGTCGGCGAGGAAGGCATCGAGGCCGACGTTCGCCAGGCCGATGGCGTTGAGCATGCCGCCGCGCGTTTCCACGATGCGATAGGCCTCGTTGCCCTTGCGGGCCTCGGCGGTGATGGACTTGGTGACGAAGGCCCCAAGGCGTGAAAGGTCGGTGAAGTCGGCGTATTCGTAGCCGTACCCGCAGGTGCCCGAGGCGGTCATCATCGGGTTGGCGAGCTTCAGGCCGGCCAGGTCGATGGAGAGGTCAACGGCGGCGGCGGGCGGCGTGGCGGCGGGTGTCGGGGAAGAGGGCGTCATGTCCGCTAAGATACCTTCGATCATGCAGCATCGCCCGCACATCTTCGACCTGACGCCCGACTCCCTGCGAGAAATCTTCACGGAATGGGGCCTGCCGCCCTTCCGCGCCGGCCAGGTGCTGGAGTGGGTCTATCAGAAGCACGTCGCCGACCCGGCGGCGATGACGAACCTCTCCAAGCGCGACCGCGATCTGTTGGCCGAGCAGATGCGGTTCCTCACGGGGCGGGTGGTGGCGCACCAGACGGCGACGGACGGGGTGCAGAAATTGCTGATGGATTGGGCGGAGACACCGGAGGTTTCGGAGGTTGGTGAGGGGAATGTGGGATTGACGGTGCTCGCGGACGCTAAGCCGCAAGCGGTGAGGGCGGCGGAGACGGAGTGCGTGATGATCCCCACGCCCGAGCGCAAGACGGCCTGTATCTCCAGCCAGATCGGCTGCCCGGTCGGGTGCAAGTTCTGCGCATCCGGTCTCGGCGGTTTGGACGGCAACCTCACCGCCGGACAGATCGTCGAACAGGTGTGGCAACTCGGCGCCCTGCCGGAAACCGGGCGGGTGTCGAACGTGGTCTTCATGGGCATGGGCGAGCCGCTGTCGAACTTCGACAACGTCGTGAAGGCGGTGCGGACGCTGCACGCCGACTGGGGCATGGGCATCTCGGCGCGCAAGATCACCATCAGCACTGTCGGGCTCCCGGCACAGATCCGCCGTCTGGCCGACATGGAACTGCCCGTCACCCTCGCCCTGAGCCTGCACGCCCCCAATGACCTCCTGCGCCGCCAACTGATCCCGTGGGCGGAGTACGTCACCATCGAGCAGCTCTTCGAGGCGTGCGACCACTACTTCCAGCGCACCGGCCGCGAGATCACGCTCGAATACATCCTGCTCCGCGACACCAACGACCGGCCGGAGCACGCCCGCGAGCTCGCCCGTTCCGCGAAGAGGCTCCGCGCCAACGTGAATCTCATCCGCTACAACGAGGTCAATGGTTTGCCCTTCGGCCGGCCCGAGACCGACGACGTGCTCGAGTTCCAACGCATCCTCAAACAGGCGGGCATCAACACCCACATCCGCGCCAGCCGGGGGCGAGACATCGCGGCGGCGTGCGGACAGCTACGCCACGAGAAAGCGGTCGCGGGGAAATGATGCTGCTCCTCTCCCACCGGGAGAGGGGACGGATCGCATCTGGGTTACACTGTGCCGCGACCCGTACCCACGCGAGCGCTGCCATGGCCGGCAAGACAAATACCCCCGAACACGTAGAACCGCCCTCGATCGCCGTCTGCGCCGACCCGGCGAAGGACATCAACCTGCTCAAGGCCGCGGCGCGGCTGGCGGTGGACCTCAACCGGCCGTTCCTCGAAAAGCCGACGCGCACGGGCTACGACATGCTGCTGGCGGTGACGCCCGAGCGGGTGGAGCTGCGCGTGCTGCGGGGCGGGGCCGACGTGAAGGGCGGCAACCCGATCTCAGCCGACCCGGGCGACCTCGACACGACCAGCGGCGCGGGGCGGTCGCTGAATCAGCCGGTCGCCAAGGCGGTGGGATTGAAGAAACGCGGCGAGGCGCCGACGGTGATCGACGCGACGGCGGGGTACGGCGAGGACGCCTGGCTGCTCGCCTCGCTGGGCTGCCGTGTGCTGGCGGTGGAACGCAACAAGGTCGTGGCGATGCTGCTGCGTGATGGGCTGCTCCGCGCAGGGTCAACCCAGCCCGACGCGCTGCAGCGTCTCCACGTCGTGACCAGCGACGCCCGCCACCTGCTCCGCCGGATCGCGCGGCGCGACGGCGCGGAGCCCGAGCCGGGCGAGGACCTGCCCGAGTCGATGCGTGACTTCCTCGAACCCGATGTTGTGTACATCGACCCGATGTTCCCCGGGGCCGCGACGCGCAAGACCGCCGAGCGCAAGCCGATGAAGGTGCTCCGCTGGCTGGTCGGCGGGGACGAGGATTGCGGCGAGCTGTTCGACTGGGCGATGACGGCCGCGCTCAAGCGCGTCGTCGTGAAGCGCCCGATGAAGGCCGATCCGCTGCGCGGCAAGCCGACAATCGTGTTCAAGGGCAAGGGCGTGCGTTACGACGTGTACGTTGTGAAGAAGCGGTGAATCGCGAACGATCCTGTTTAGCGGTCGCCCCGGAGGGGCACTTCAGATGACGCCCACGACGCACGTCTCGCCGCTGAACCCCGCCAACCGCCTGGGGCTGAACTACCGCCACGAGGCGACGCGGCTGCCGTGGCACGGGCCGATCGACGACGCGCACATCCACATATCGGGGCTGGAGGCGGCGAGGAAATTCTTCGAGGTCGCGGACCTGTTCGGCATCGGGCGCGTCTGGTCGCAGACCCAGCTCGAGGAGGTGGACACCCTCCGCGGCGAGTTCGGCGACCGCATCGAGTTCGTCGCCATCCCCAACTACATGGCCCGCGACAGGGCGGAGACGTTCGGCTCCGACTGGCTCCGCCGCATTGAAGCGTTCCACGCCAGGGGGTCGCGGATCGCCAAATTCTGGGCGGCACCGCGCGGGCGTGATTTCCACGAGTCGTTCCACCTCGAACACCCGACGCGCCGCGAGGCGATGAAGCTCGCCCATTCGCTGGGCATGATTTTCATGACGCATGTGGGCGACCCGGACACGTGGTTTGCCACGCACTACAAGGACGCGAACAAGTACGGCACCAAGCCGTCGCACTACGAGCCGCTGCGGCGGTTGCTCGACCAGTACCGCGACGTGCCCTGGATGGCGGCCCACATGGGCGGCGACCCGGAACACCTTGAACATTTGCAGGACCTGCTCGACGCGCACCCGAACCTGCACCTGGACATCAGCGCGACGAAATGGATGGTGCGTGAGCTATCGAAACGGCCGGACGAGTTCCGCGACTTCTGCCGCCGCAACAACGGGCGGCTGCTGTTCGGCACGGACCTCGTCGTCGCCCCCGCCGATGCAGCGCTGGGCGGGCCGGAGCAGTTCGATCTGTACGCGAGCCGGTACTGGGCGATGCGCACGCTGATCGAAACAAGCTATGACGGCCCCAGCCCGATCGTCGATCCCGACCTGCCCCTGGTCGATTCCTCGCTCCCCGCGACGAGCACGGCCCACCTGCGCGGGGCGAAGATCGACCCGGCCACGCTGGCGACGCTCTACCGCGGCGCGGCGAGGCAACTGTTGGCACGCGGGAAACCGGGCATGTAAAAGAGAACGTCGGGCGAGCCCGACGGCTAACGCGCAACACACCACGGACGAAATCATGACCACCTTCGATACCGACAAGTTCGAGAACGTCCACCAGGTCGGCGGAATCACCACCGCCACGCTCGACCACCCCGGGCTCGGCGGGGTCACGCGTGGGACTCGCGTCGCCTTCGTCAACACCGGCGCGGGGCTGCGATTCACCGTCGCACTCGACCGCGGCGGCGACATCGTCGATGCGTCGTTCAATCAGCATTCACTCGCCTACCTCTCGCCCAACGGTATGCGGCCGCCCAGCCACGCCTACCACCACGGCCTCGACTGGCTCCGCGGCTGGGCGGGCGGGCTGGTCACCACCTGCGGCCCGCAATACATCGGCGGCCCGCGTGAGGAGGACGGCGCCACCACCTCGCTGCACGGCCATCATTCCAACTCCCCCGCCGCCGTCGAGATGATCCTCAACCCCGACCCGCACCGCGGCCGCCGCGAGATGCTCCTCTCCATGGTCGTGCGCGACAGCAGGATGTTCGGCCCGGTCGTCGAGGTCCGCCGACAAATCCAGTGCGCCCTGGGCGTGCCCGAGATCATCATCCACGACCACGTCACCAACCGCGGCAACACCCGCTGCGCCCACCACTGGCTCTACCACGTCAATCTCGGCTACCCCCTGCTCGACCGCGGCGCAAAGCACATCTACCGCGGCCCCGCCGAGTTCTGGGAGATGCCCGCCCCGCCGGGCGAATCGATCATCCGCAGGATCGGCCAGGCCGCGATGAACCGCATCAAGACCGCGACCGGGCCGCTCGACGCCCACCGCGGCTCGGGCGAGCGTGGCCTGATCGTGCGCGTGAAGCCGGCACGCGACGGCATGTGCCACGTCGGCCTGGTCAACGCGAAACTCAACCTCGGGTTCGAGTTGATCTATCCCGCCAAGGCGCTGCCGCGCCTGGCCAACTGGCAGCACTTCGGCCCGGGCGGGTCGTACGTCTCGGGCATCGAGCCGTTCTCGGGTTCGCTGCTGGGCAAAGCGAGGGATAAGTTCCCCGGCGCCGAGCAATACCTCGAGCCCGGCGAGTCACGGCGGTACCAACTCACGATCCGCGTGCACAACGACAAGGCGGGCATCAAGGGGTTGATGTCGCACGACGGGGAGGTGAGTGAAATTTGATCCTTCTCCCGAAGGGAGAGAAGGCGGAAAATCTTATCAATGAATCCACGGGTTCTTGGTCAACATCCCGAGATTACCGGCCTTGGCGTAGTGATCGAACCACAAGTCGCTCCACGGCAGCGGGCGGTCCACCTCACCCTTCAACGCCTCGCTGTGCGTTTTGACAAAGAAATCACGGTGCGGCTGTTCGAGTGCCCTCCACGCGGGCTCGTCACCGTTCAGGAACGCGAGGAAGATGCGCTTCACGAGCACGCAATAATCGTGGTGGATTTTCAGGATGTTGATCCGACGGGCGAGCGCAGCATCGGTCGGCGCTGGGATGCCGTCGAGCATCACAGAAAGCGCACGCACCCGCTCGATGTTGGCCTCACTCGTGCGCTCGTGCATGGCAATCTCAAGAGCGTCGATGTACCCGCGCACCGCCCCACCGGCGTCACCAAAGTAGCTGGTGTAGAACTCGTCTTTGTAGGACTCGATCGACCGGTGCGGGTCGGTGTAGAGCCGCAGCCAGCACCAGATGGCGAACGGCGTGGGGAAGCTGTAGCGGTTGATGCAGGTCCAATCCGACAGGCCGTCGAGGCCCAGGCCCATGTAGTAGAGCGTGTCGGTGCGGATGGTTTCCATGGGCCACAGCATCGCCCGGCCGCGCGGGCCCTGGTTGGGCAGCTCGCAGGTGTTGTAATACTCCATGAGCAGCCGTTTCCCGCGGTAACCGGCCTGATTCAGGAAACGCTCCCAGCCGTCGAACTGCGCGTGGACCTCCGCGCTGCCGCCGCTGCGCTCGGCGAGCGGTGCATAGATGTCGCGCGTGTAGCCCAGGCAGTAATCGATGAGCATTTTTTCGCCGTCACGGTAAAAGCGGTGCGGACGCGTCGGCGGGTTGCGCGTGCCGTGGTAGGCGATGAACTCGAAGATCGTGTCCGGCCACTCGCGGTCCACGATCTCCGCCGCGTCGTTCACGAGCGTCAGGTACCACTCGGTGATCGGCATGACGGCACACCTCTCGCAGACGCAGTAGAACGGGTCGGGGTTGTCCTCGTTCCAGATGGAGAAGATGTCGAAGGGCGGGCGGGCACGGAGATAGGCGGTGAGTTTCTCACCGAAAATCCGGCGGACGTCGGGGTTGGAGAAGCAGGCGGTGCGGCCGTTGGGCCTGCGCTCGCCGTTGACGAGTGGAAAGTACTCCGGGTGCGCGACGAAGAGGGATTCATCGGGGACGAGCAGCCGCATCACGTGGCCCGGGCCGCGCACCAGGACGCCGCGCGTGCGGGCGAGGTCATAGTCCTGCGTGGTGGTTTCTGTAAGGCCGATGCAGTTGACGCGGTTCTTGATGGCCGAGTCGAAGGCATCCCCGCCGTAGCCAACGAAATCACGGATCGCCACCGCGGAGCCGGTGTGGTGCTCGAAACCCGGGGGAACTTCCCATCGCTCGCGGCGCGGCGTAAGTTCGTGTTCCTCACCGGGGGCGAAGAATCGCACGCCCAGCGCGTGCTGGAGAAGGTCGTACACCGCGAAGAGCGCCGAGCGCGGGTTCTCGCCGATGACCCAGACGACGCCGTCGCGCAGCACGACGGAGGCGCGGTCGGATTGACCCGGCGTGAACCGCGCCAGTTCCTTCGCACGCGGCGGGGCGTCGGTGGTGGTGATGTAAAACGCGCCCGGCGCGGCATCGCCGGTCACAACCGGGAGCGTCGCGCCGAGCGTATTATGCAGGTATCTCGCCAATTCCCCGGCGGCAAACCGCACGGGAACCGGCGCATCGTGGGCGTGCGTAATGCGATCGATCGCGCGATCGCCCGCGGTGATGGCGGCAACGGTCATCGTGAAAACCCCGAGAGTCTTACTTCACCTTCACCGGCTTGCCGGTGGCGATGCTCTTCGCCTCCGCCTCCACGATCTTCACCGAGTTGGCGGCGCCGTCGAGCGTGACCACGGTCGGCTTCACGCCCTTCTTGACGCAGTTGAGGAAGTAGTCGATCTCCAGCTCGTAGCCCATGCGCGGGTCGAGCTTGACTGCGGATCGCTTGCCTTGGTGCACGAGCGTAAGCGTGTCGGCGGCGGCCAGGTCAAAGATCGCCGTCGCGTTCTCGAAGTTGACCGTGTAGTTCATCGAGAACCCGAAGCCCGGCGACATGCACCAGCAGCCCTCGGCGAAGATCATCGGCCCGCCGCGGGCGTACTCGTAGTGCGTCACGACGTGGTCGATCTTGTTCGTCTCCTTGGAGTAGCCCCAGGAGCGCACGCTCGAGGGCACGCCGAAGACGTGCTGGATGAAGTCGGTGTCGTGGATGTGCAGGTCGAGGATCGCCCCGCCGCTCTGGTCGCCGTCGGAATAGAACGGCCCGCCGGGGTGGTTGGCGACGCGGCGGAAGTGGGCCGCGCGGACCTTGCCGTAGGTCTTGTTGTCCACCGCCTCCTTTAGCCAGGTCCAGCCCGGCCAGAATCGCATGCACATGGCGACCATGACGTTTTTCTTCGACGTCTTGGCGGCCTTGGCGAGTTTCGCGGCGTCCTTGGCCGTGCGGGCCATGGGCTTTTCGAGCAGCACGTGCTTGCCGGCTTTCAGCGCGGCCAGGGCGTACTTCATGTGCAGCGGCGTGGGCAGGCAGATATCGACCACGTCGATGCCGGGGTGCGCGATGAGGTCCATGCCCTCGTCGAACCGCTCAAACGCGGCGAGGTCGAAGCCCGCCTTGGCCTGCCCCTTCACGTTGCCGCCGGCACGCACCTTGCCGGACAAGCGGTCCGGGTTTTTGTCCGACACCGCGACGACCTGCACGTCCTTGCGCTTGGTGTAGACGTCCAGGTGCGTGTTGCCCATCATGCCCAGGCCGATGACGCCGACTCGAATCATGGGATATATCCTTGAGTGAAGAGCGTCGCTCCGCGACAGCCGCTTAGCGGCGGGGAAAAAACAATTCACGAACAATCGTTTACATCTTGAGGATCACGTCCATCGCCGCGCTGGTGCGGGCGAGGTTGCCCGCGTCCCACGGGAGCATCTCGGCGACGAGCGTCTTGTCGTAGCCGATCTTCCGCAGCGCGGCCATTGTCTCGGCCCAGGGCACCTGCCCCGCGCCCAGGGCGCAGAAGGCGTAGCCCCCGGTCCAGCCGAAGTTCTCCATGTAGTCCTTGATGTGAACGCGGCGGATGCGCTTGCCCAGCAGCTCGATCCAGTGCGGCGGGTGCTGGTGGTAGCCCATGCCGTTGCCCACGTCGAAATAAATCCCCAGGCTCGGGTGCCGGAACGAATCGACGAATGAGGCGAACTCGATCGGCGAGTAGAACAGCCCGTTCCACACGTTCTCCAGGCAGAGCTCAACGCCCGCCTCCTCGGCGACCGGCAGCAACTGGTCCACCGCCTCGCGGCAGCGCTGCACCGCGTGGTCGTACCGCACGATGTCCGGCGAGATCGGGCTCTTCACCACGCCCGGCACCATCAGCACCGACTTGGCCCCGAGCTTACCCGCGACCCGCAGGGCGTCGGCGTGCAGCTTGATCGACTTCTTGCGGATGGCCGGGTCGTTCGACGTCGGGTTGCAGCCCCACGTCAGCCCTGCGGCGACCGTTTCCACGTTCATCTTCGAGGCGGCGATCTGCCTGCGGATCTTCTTCAGCTCCGCGTCGCTCGTCCCGGTGTGCAGCACGCCGGAAGTGCCCACGGCCAGTTCAAGGCCGTGGAAGCCGGCGGCCTTCGCCTCGGCCAGCGCCTTGTCGATCGGGTGCGTGCCCGCGAGGCCATCCTGCAACGCCCAGTAGCTGATGCTCTTGATCATGTTCCGCTCCTGAAAACGGGAGCGGGCAGTCTAGCAACGCGTCCGCCGCGTCACAACGAAACCGCGTTTGCCGACCGCCGCTCCATCCGCCACAATACCCCGCCACACGCCCCGCGAGCTTTTCGATGACGGTTTACGAAACGATCAACCCCTCCCAGATCCGCATGTGGTGCGAGGCCAACGGCTACTGGCCCGCCTGCCTGCCCGGCAAGCCCGACCGCGTCCGCATCGGCGGCAACCCGTTCGCCGAGCCTGAAGAGTTGGAACTGCTCGACTGGGACGACTGGTTCGCCGCCTTCGAGGCCCGCCAGCTCAAGTTCGTGTACGACCCCGTTCAGGGCTGGTGCGACATGCAATCCCGCAACGTGAGGCCGGACTGATACCCCCCCCGGCTCGCGACGAGCCCCGCCCGGGAAGCCCCCACAATGTCACGCCTGCGAGTTTGCGTCATCGGTCTGGGACCCATCGGCAACCGCCACGCCGCGCTCTACACGCGCGACGCCCTGGCCGAATTGGTTGGCGTGTCCGACATTATTCCCGCGAGGGCCCAGGCCGCGGGCAAGGCCCTGGGCGTGCCGTCGTTCACCGACACGCAAAAAATGCTCGACGCGTTGAAGCCCGACGTGGTCAGCATCTGCACCGGCGGGTACGAATACGGCAGCGACCACTACGTGCCGACGATGCAGGCACTCGAGGCAGGCGCCCACGTGCTCTGCGAGAAGCCCATCAGCAACGACATCGCCAAGGGCGAGGAGATGGTCGCCAAGGCACGCGAGAAAAACCGCTGCCTGGGTGTGAACCTCAACCACCGCTTTACCCCCGCCGCCCGTCTCGCAAAGCTCTGGCAGAAAGAAGGCCGCCTGGGCCACCTGCTCTTCATCAACATGGCGATGTGGATCAAGAACCCCAACGAGTCCTCCCCCTACTTCCAAATCAAGGCGCTGCACCCGCACACCGTGGACATCATGCGGCACTTCGGCGGCGACATCGAGTCGGTGCAGTGCTTCGCGACCAAGGCGCCGGGCCGGGCCATCTGGTCCACCGCGTCGTTCAACATGAAGTTCAAAAATGGCGCGGTCGGCCATCTGACGGGGAGCTACGACATCGAGCGTGGCCACCCGATGGAGCGCTGCGAGGTCGCGGGGCTCAAGGGGCGGTTCATCATCGACGACATGTGGCGCGAGGCCACGCTCTTCCCCGCCGGGGATTCCACCAAGCTCGTGTACACCAACCCGATCTTCGGCGGCTTCCGCGATTTCGAGGACACCTTCGCCGACCGCCTGCACGTCTTCCTGGAGCAGGTCGGCCAGGGGGTGAAGCCCGAGCAGATCGACGGCTCGGGTGCGGACGGGCTGGCTGCTCAGAAGGTCTTGGCGGCGGCGATCGAATCCATCGAAAACGGCACCGTCGTGAAAATACCCCATCCCCCCACGCCCTGAACCGCATATACACCCCCGATTTCACCGCCGCCCCGCTTGCCCGCGGATGAAGAGTCGTCCAAACTACCCGCCCCAGGAATCCCCAACTATGAAACTCGGCGTCAACAGCGTTCTCTTCGGCGGCTACGACATGGAGACCGCGTTCAAGTACACCGCCGCCTGCGGGTACGACGCGATCGAGGTCTCCGCGATCGACGGCATGAGCGCCCACCTGGTCCTCGACAAGTGGCGCGAGTGCGCGCCGGCGATCAAGGATCTCTCCAAGAAATACAACCTCCCCGTCACCGCGATGGAGCAGCCGTCGCAGGACCCGGCCAAGATGGAGTCGGCCTTCCAGGCGGCTATTGAGATCGGCATCCCGATCATCAACTGCGGGCCCGGCGGCAAGAGCAACGACGACTCGACCTGGCCCCAGGTGCTCGACTCGATCGGCAAGCTCGTGCAGCGGGCGGAGCACTACGGCGTGACGCTCTGCGTCAAGGCGCACGTGAACGCGTACATCTACAACACGCCGACCTCGCTCAAGCTGCTGGAGGCGATCAAGTCGCCGAGCTTCGGCCTGGACATGGACCCGAGCCACATTTACCGGGCGAACGAGAACCCCGTGGACGCCGTCGCCGCGGTGGCGTCGCGGATCAAGCACATCCACATCCGCGACTGCAAGGGCCGGGGCCCCGCGCCGGGCGCGCCGCCCCTGCAGGCTAACGGCCGGGGCGACATAGACCTGCTGGGCTACATCCGCACCCTCCACCGCGCGGGCTACACCGGCCCGGTGAACCTGGAGATCATCGGCGCCAAGGAGATGGAGCTGCCCCTTTGCGTCGCCATCGCCGCCGAGTCGCGCGGCCATATGCAGGCCAGCCTCCAAGCCTGTGGCGTCCGCTGATGCCGCTCGCGGCTTAGCGCTTTCTCCCTCATTTTTCTCCTTATTGAACAGAATCCATGCCCACCCGCCTCGGCATCCTCGGTTTCGCGCACGGCCACGTCGGCACCTATTGCGGCGCATGGAAGCCGCTCGCCGACCGCGTGCAGCTCGTCGCGGGATGGGACCACGACGACGCCCGCCTGAAATCCTCCTGCGAACAGTTCGGCACGGCCCCCTGCGACTCCCCCGCCGCGCTGCTCAAGCGGAGCGACATCGACGCGGTGGTTATCGCCGCCGAGACATCGATGCACGCCGACCTGTGCGAGCAGGCGGCCGCGGCGGGCAAGCCGATCGTGCTGCAGAAACCGATGTCGCTGACGCTGGCGGAGGCGGACCGCATCGTCGCGGCGGTGGAGCGTGCAAAGGTGAAGTTCACGCTGGCGTGGCAGATGCGCGTTGACCCGCAGAACATCAAGATGCGCGAACTGGTGCAGTCGGGCGCGATCGGCAAGGTGTACCAGGTCCGCCGTCGCCACTGCCTCGGTACGCACATGTGGGCGGGGTTCGAGAACACCTGGCACGTGAAGCCCGAGTTGAACCGCGGCATGTGGGCCGACGACGCGGCGCACCCGATCGACTGGACGCTCTGGATGTTCGGCCGTCCGCGCAGCGTCACCGCCGAGGTCGCCACGCTGCACAACCCCAAGGTCGCCGATGACAACGGCATCGCGATCTACCGCTACGACACCGGCCTGATGGCGGAAGTCTCCTGCTCCTTCACCGCCACCGCCGGCGAGAACACCACCGAGATCGTCGGAGAAAAGGGCGTCATCCTCCAGACCTTCGGCGACGGGGCGAGCTGCAACGCCCCGCGCGGCCACCTCACGGGCAATGCCGCCGTGGGCCTGAAGATGATGTGTGTGGGTGATAAAGATTGGACCTTCCTCGACCCGCCCTCGCCCGCCTCGCACGCGGCGCGCATCCAGGGATTGGCGATGCCGATCCTGGAGTTCATCGAGGGTAAGCGGCCCGCGATCGCCACCGCGCAGGAAGGCCGGACCGTGCTGCTCATGACGCTGGCGAGCTACGAATCGGCCGCGCAGGGCCGGCGGATTGAAATCAAGGGCTGACGCAAAACGATTCCTAAATAGATACGACTACCCAGGAGCCTCCCATGGCCAAGTCCAAGAAACCCAACGTCCTCCTCTTCGCCATCGACTCGCTGCTGGCGGACCACATGTCCTGCTACGGCTACAAGCACGAGACCACGCCGCACATCGACCTCTTCGCCAGGGGCGGCACGGTGTTCGAGCAGAACTACTCGGCGCACATACCGACCACGCCCGCCTACGCCTCCATGCTCACCGGCCGCGACTGCTTCGGCACCGAGGTCGTCGCCCTGCGGCACCAGGGCGGGCTGACCACCAAGGTCCGCACGCTCGGCGAGATATTGAAGGACGAGGGCTACACCTCGACGTGCATCGGCTTCACCGGCAACCCCTCGTCGCGCGGGTTCGACAAGTACCTCGACTACGCCGGCTGGGGCGCGTGGAACGAGGGGCGGTCCCCCAAGGCGCAGAACCTCAACAACGTCGCCATCCCCGAGCTCAACCGCCTGGCCGCCGGGGACAAGCCCTGGTTCGTCATGCTCCGCCACATGGACCCGCACTCCCCCTACCTGCCGCCCGTTCCGTTCGAGCGGATGTTCTACCACGGCAACGAGTGCGATCCGAAGAACAAATCGCTCGAGGCTGTCTATAAGTTCAAGCCCTTCGCCGATTATTTCCGCCAGTGGTTCCCGCCCGGCTGCACGGACAAGGACTACATCATCGCGCAGTACGACGGCGCGGTGGCCTACATGGATTCCTGCATCCAGTCGATCTTCACGCAGCTCGAATCGCTTGGCATCCTCGACGACACCATCGTCGTCATCAACGGCGACCACGGTGAGACGCTCTACGACCACGAGTGCTGGTTCGACCACCACGGCATGTACGACGTCACGCTCCACGTCCCGCTCATCATCCGCTACCCCGCCAAGGTCCCCGCCGGCAAGCGCGTCAAGGGCTACCTCCAGCACAAGAACCTTGTGCCCACCATCCTCGACCTGGCGGGCCTGAAGGTGAAGGACAAGTTCGACGGCCAGTCCGCGATGAAGCTCGTCAAGGGCGAGGTCTCCAGCTTCGAGTCCGAGCTCTACATTACCGAATGCACCTGGATGCGCAAGCACGGCTGGCGCACCCCGCAGTGGAAGCTCATGATCGCCCTCGAGCCCGACTTCCACTTCAAGCCGGAGGTCGAGCTCTACAACCTCATCGAAGACCCCAGCGAAAACGACAACGTCGCGGGCAAGAACCCCGATGTCGTCGCCACGCTCCGCGCCCGCATGGAGGCGCACATCGCCAAGCGCGAGAAGGCCACGGGCATCAAGAACCCGATCCTGAATCAGGGCGACTGGCACGGCGCCAAGGGGGTCGGCGCGTTCAAGACCAGCCAGCAAGCGTACGACACCCTGCACATCGGCGACCCCAAGGCCGCCGCCAAACTCCAGGCCAAGTAACGCCGCCCTCGGCTTAGCGTCTTCTCTTTATTCTTCTTTTCGATCACCCAAGCCAGCGCGTCCACGCGACGCTTGACACCATGACCACCGCCACCCAACGCCCCGCCCCCGTCCCGATCCCCTCCCCATCGGAGCAGGCCAACCTCATCACCATCATCGGGCGCGGTCACTCCGGCACGCGCGCCATCTCCGCCACGCTCCGGGAGTCCGGCGTTTACACCGGCGAACCGCTCAACGAGTCGAGCGACCTGCTCCCGCCCGACGACATGTACGAGGCCGCCCGCATCATCGGCCGTCACGTGACGTACCTGGGCAACCTGAAGTGGGACTTCTCCAGGCTCCACACCATGCCCATCGACCCGGCATTCACCCGCCGCGTCGAGTCCTACCTCACCACCGTGCTCAACTCCAAGGCCAAGTGGCGCGGCTGGAAGCTCCCCGAGACGACGCTCGTCTTCCCGTGGATCGTCCGCCTCTTCCCCGAGATCAAGTACATCTTCTGGGTCCGCGACCCGCGCGACAGCATCCTGGGCTCGCACATCACCGACGACCTGGCGGACTGGAACATCGCCTACGACAAGACGGACGATCTACGCCTCCGCCGCGCCATCTCCTGGAAATACCAGGTCGAGCTGGTGAAGGCGACGCCCAAACCCAGGCACTGGTACACGGTGCGGTTCGAGGATTTCGTGCTCGACCAGGAGCGGACTCTCGCGGGGCTGGAGAAATACCTGGGCTTCAAGCTGGCGAGGATCCCCGTCAGGCCCGACGCCGTCGGCCGGTGGCGCGGCGACGACGGCATCCACCACTACGACTTCTTCACCCCCGACCTGCTCGAATACGGCTACGCCAAGCCCGCCGACAAGATGCCCCGCAACGCCGCCGACAAGCAAAAATAACCCCGACCCGAACCGGAGAAACCCCATGATCCGCAAGGCCTTCGTCATGTCCGTCAACAAGGGGAAGGAAGCCGAGTACGAAAAGCGGCACCGCCCGATCTGGCCCGAGCTCGAGGCCGTCCTGAAGAAGCACGGCGTGCACAACTACTCCATCTTCCTGCACGAGCAAACCAATCAGCTCTTCGCCTACGCCGAGATCGAAAACGAGGCGAAGTGGAACGCGATCGCCGGCACACCAGAGTGCAAGAAATGGTGGGCCCACATGGGCGACGTCATGCCCTCGAACCCCGACAACAGCCCCAAGTCGCTGGGCCTGCGGGAAGTGTTCCACATCGACTAATGAAATAGTCCAGAGTCCAAAGTCCAGAGTCGAAGACAAAATTAACAAAGGACCTGCCAAGCCTCTTTGACTCTGGACTCTGGACTCTGGACTCTGGACTCTGGACTCTGGACTCTGGACTCTGGACTCTGGACTCTGGACTCTGGACTCTGGACTCTGGACTCTGGACTCCGCCCCGAATTCCCGTAGAATCGCCTGACCGTCCGCGTAGCTCAACTGGATAGAGCGTTGGCCTCCGAAGCCGAAGGTTACAGGTTCGACTCCTGTCGCGGACATTAGCCCCAGAAAATACATGACTCCCGGACATTTCGAGGCAGGCAGGAATAATCCAAAGCCCGCTGTTACTCCATGTGACCGTCTCGCGGCTTTCCATCCCGTGAAGTGGAGACGCGACACGCGTCGCCCCGGACGTGCGGGCCGGAGTCTCCGTTCGGAAAATCTCGGATGAACGCCAGGCACCCCCGGTATTTGCTGATCTTTTTCTGGGCCTTGCTCATCATGGGTGCCGCGTACGCGGCCTATTCCAACAGCTTTCACGGGCCGTTCGTCTTCGACGACCTCATCAGCATAGTGAACAACCCGCAGGTCAGTACGGCCTGGCACAGCGTGTCGGATGCCCTCAACCCTCCCCCTTCCTCCATCGCCGGTCGCCCCGTCGCTACAGCAACCTTCATGCTCAACTACAGACTCGGGTGGTTGGAAACCAGCGGGTACCACGCGGCTAATTTCGTAATCCATATTGCCACGGCTCTGGCCCTGATGGGGCTGGTCCGCCGGACCCTGCTGCTCCCCGGGGTTGGGTGGTCAGATGCACACGCGGCCTCTGCCGCCGGCATCGCGGCGCTGATCTGGGCTGTTCACCCGCTAAACACCTCCGCCGTCACCTACGTGGCGCAGCGCACCGAGTCGCTGATGGCGATGTTTTATGTGCTGACGCTTTACACTTTCGTGTGCGGCTGCACGGGCCATCGGCTTTGGCACGCGGTCACGTTCACCGCCTGCCTGCTGGGAATGGCAAGTAAGGAGGTAATGGTTTCCGCGCCGATCGCCGTCATCCTGTACGACCGCACCTTCATCGCCGAGAACTGGCGGGCGGTGAGGGATCGCCTGCCTGTCCACCTGGCGCTTACAGCAACGTGGTTCCCCCTGGCATTTCTGGTGCTAAGCGAGGGTGCACATAAGACGTCGACCGGGTTCCAATTCGAAGAAGTTGCCGTGTGGGGTTACCTGTGTGCTCAGGCGCCGGCCATCCTTCATTACCTCTGGCTCACGGTGTGGCCTGTGGGACTCGTGTTTGACTACGGTGAAGCCAACGCGGGAACGGACATCCCCCATCATTGGGAGCAATATGTCCCCCACGGTGTTGCGATCCTGGCCCTTCTTCTCGTGACCGGGTGGCTCTTGTGGAAACACCCACGGTGGGGTTGGCCCTGCGCGTTGTTCTTCCTCGTGCTCGCCCCGAGTTCCAGCGTGATGCCGATCGTGACCGAGGTAGTCGCGGAACACCGCTTCTACCTGCCGCTGGCCGTTGTCATCGCCCTACCCGTCGTGGCCGTTGCCTGCCTGGTCGCACGATCCCATTCCCGTATCGCGTGGGCTTTCGCAGCGATAGTAGTTACGGCCGTGGCATCACCTCTCGCGTATCAAACGCATCTGCGCAACCGGGACTATCAGAGCAGCGTTACGCTCTGGAGCGACACGGTTGAGAAGCGACCAACCAACGTCCGATCGCTCCAAAACCTCGGCCTGGCGCTGATGCGGGACGACCGCGGCGCCGAGGCCATTCCCTTCCTCCGCACCGCCACAAACCTGATGCCCGGGATGATCGACGCGCACCGTGCACTGGGGCAGGCCCTGAGGAACACAGGGCAACTCGACGCCGCTCTGGATGCATTCGACGCCGCTCTGAAAATCAATCCCTCGCACGCGGAGACGCTCAACGACAAGGGCACCGTGCTGACCCTGCTCAATCGCCTGCCCGAGGCCGAGGCACAGTTCGCCCAAGCCGTGACCGCCGCACCGCAATACGCCCTGGCCCTGTGCAACCTGGGAGTGATACGCGTGCGCCGGGGCGATGCACGGGGTGCGATCGACCCGCTGCGCCGCGCGATCCGGGTTGACGGTGATTCCCTCGATGCAATGAAATTGCTCGCGTGGGTCTTGTCAACGGACCCCAACCCCACGATCCGGGACGGGGCAGAGGCCGTCCGGCTCGCGCAGCGTGCGTGCGACCTTAGCCCGTCACCCGATGCCGAGGCACTCGACGCCCTCGCGGCAGCAAATGCTGAAGCGGGGCGGTTTGAGGAAGCCGTAAAGATGATCGATCGGGCCATCCAGGCCGCTGAAAAGAGCGGCAATACGGGTATTCTCAGCGAGGCCCTGTTGCACCGCGCCGCATTTCTCAAAGGCAGGCCTTGGAGGCAGTAGGCGCCGCCCCTTCCCCCTAGGGGCGTCAACGCCGAACCGCGGACGTACTTCACCGTTACGTCACGACTGGACGCCGGTGTGGAGCCCCGGCTAGCGTATCCTCGGATGCCCAGACAACACGCAGGAACACCCACGATGAGCCCCAAGGTTCTCACGCCCGACCAGATCGAACAGTTCACGGAGGAGGGCTACACCCTCCTGCGTGAGGCGTTCCCGCGCGAACTGGCGGCACGCGTCAAGAAGGCGGTCCTCGACAAGATCGACGCGCGGGAGGACGACCCCAGCACGTGGAAGGTGGCGCGGAACCACATCGCCGATTCATTCACCGGCGAGCCCTTCATGTCCGCCTGCACGCCGCGCTACGAGGCGGCGCTGGACGACCTGATGGGCGAGGGACGCTGGGTGCCGATCCCGAACCTGGGCTGGTGGCCGGTGCTCTTCCCGGGCTTCGACGCCCCGCCGTGGCGCGTGCACGAGAACGAGTGGCACATCGACGGCGGCTTCTTCCACCACCACCTCGACTCGCCCGAGCAGGGGATGCTCCCGATCTTCGTCTTCTCCGACATCGGCCCGGGCGACGGCGGCACCGGCATCGCTGTGGGGTCGCACAAGGTCGCCGCCCGCATCCTGCGCGATGCGGGGCCCGCCGGGCTGACTCAGGCCGAGCTGGGAAAACGCGTCGCCGCCCACCCACGCCGCGTGCTCGAAGTCAACGGCAACGCCGGCGACATCGCCATGATCCACCCCTTCATGCTGCACACCGTCAGCACGAACACGGGCAGGTCCATCCGCGTGATCTGCAACCCGCACGTGAATTTCAGGGAGCGGATGAACGTGACCGGCGACCCCGCGCGACCCATCTCCGTGGTAGAGCGGTCGATCATCCTCGCACTGGGCGAGCCGGCTCCGGCATCCCTCTGACGAGCCGCGACCGTGAGGGAGCGGTTCCTCGTTTTTTTGGGGCTGTAAAGGAGAAAAGAACCGCTTCCTCACGGTCGCGGCTCGTCCTCAGCGCGGCGCGGTCCAGAGGAAATTGCCCTGCTCATCCTTCATGAGGATCTGCGGCCCGGAGCGCAGGCCGTCGATCTCAAGCAAGGTCTTGCCGGCATCGGTGGTGAACACGAGTCCGGCGCCGCGGGTATCGACATACAGATCGGCGCGCTGCTTGCCGGCGGCGTCGTTGAAGGCGACAGAGGGGCGGTCCGGGGTCAGGCGGAAGAGCGCGCGGCTGACCTCGGCCTCGTCGCTCAGGCCGATGACGGGCCCGTCGCGATCGACGCTCATGGAGATGCGTTTCTTGCTCGCCTCGTCGTTGAACCGCAGGAACGGGCCATCCTTGCGGGAGACGCTCATCACGATGCGCTGGGTCTTGTCCTTGTCGAAGAGCACAAGCTCGGGGGTGTCATCGCGGAGAGAGAGCCAGGCACGGGCGCTGCCGGCGGAATCTATGAGGCGGAACTCCTCGGCCCCGATGATGGGCTTGGGCCGCAACTCGGACCACCCCCACCCGATCACGCCGCCGAACGCCAGGACGATCAGCGCCAGCAGCACCAACAGGCGGTTATGCCGGCGCTCCAAGGTTTCAACGCGCTTCTCAAGGAGCCTGCGCTCGATGTCGCGTGCGGTGGGTGGCTTGGATTCCATCGTGAAAACCCGGCGGACCGAGAACGGGACCGTTCAATACGACACGATGGTATCGGCTGGCGGGCGTTTCGTCAGCACAGGTGGTCTGCCGCGCGTCGCTATCCCGGCCAGAAGATAAGGATTGCCGCCCCGGCCAGGATCGCCGCCGTCATGGGTACGGCCAGCGTCCGCTTCAGAGATGCGTCGCCCAGCAGCAGCACGATCCCGAACTTGAACACCAGGTTCGAGGCCGACGCCAGCATGATCACCCTCCATGCCGTCGCCACGTCGATCGCCTCCCGCGCCGCCAGTTCGCCGGTGGAGAGCGTCACCGCGTCCATATCCGTCAGGCCCGAGATCGCCGCCACGGCATACAGCCCGCCCACGCCCCATTCCTGCCGCGCCATCGCCGCCGCCACCATCACCAGCGCATACACCAGCCCGAACCCGATCGCCGCCTTCACGCTCGTGGAGTCGCCCGGGCCCGGCGGATGTGCGGCACGGTGGTCTGCTGTGACCCAACCCACGGCGCTGATCGCAAACATCACCCCCGTCATGGCCGCCAGGGGCGGCATCAGGGCGGTCCACTTCTGCGGCGCCACAAACGCGATCTCCGCCAATACCCGCACGAATACCATCCCGGAGGCAATCATCACCATGACCGTCATGCGGTGGGTTTCCTCGCGGGACCGGTGCGCGCGGCGGGCGACGCTCATGGTGGTTGCGGTGCTGGAGATCAGCCCACCCAAGACACCAGCCAGCAGGGTGCCGACGCGGGGGCCCATCAGCTTCTGTACCACGTAAGCCGCCAGACCGATGCCGACGACCAACACCACCATCAGCCAGGTCTTGAAAGGGTTGAGCATGCCCATCGGCCCGTAACCCTCGTTGGGCAGCACGGGCAGGATCACCAGGGCGATGAGCACAAACCGGAAGATCGCACGCAGCTCGTCTTCACCGATGCGGCGAACCCAATCATGGAGGGTGACCTTGGATTGCAGCAGCACCGCCGTGACGCCGCCGATGATCAGAGCCACGGCATATCGGCCGCTGCCCGCCGCGGCACCGACGGTGTAGATCAGCAGCGCCGCCGCCTCGGTGGTCATGCCGGGCTCGGGCCGCTTGGCGGCGATCAGAGAGAGGTTACTGATCACCACCAGCGCGATGACGGCGGCCAATCCCACCGCGATCACCCACCCGCCGTGTGACTGTGCCAAAAGGGCGCAGACCGCCCCGAGCAGCGCGATCAGGGGGAAGGTCCGCACGCCGCCCATCTCGCTGCCCGCGCGTTGCCGCTGCAGGCCCACGAGTAGCCCCAGCGCCAGTGAAATCCCGATCGCGATGAGGGCCTCGTACGTCATCGGAATATGCCGCCGGCCCGACCCGCTCCGTCAATACGCCCCGCGGCCGGCCAGGACGATCCAGACGGTGCGGATCAGGATGTAGGCGTCGAGCCAGACGGACCAGTTGAGCACGTAATACGCATCGAGTTTGACGCGCTCGGGGTAGGTCAGGTTGCTGCGGCCGGAAATCTGCCAGAGCCCGGTGATGCCGGGTTTGACCTTCATGTAAAGCGGGAAGCGTGTGCCGTAGCGGTCCGCCTCCTCAACGGTGATCGGTCGGGGACCGACGAGGCTCATCTGGCCGATGAGGACGTTGAAGACCTGCGGCAACTCGTCGAGGCTGGTGCGGCGCAGGAAGCGGCCGACGCGGGTGAGGCGCGGGTCGTCACGCAGCTTGCGGGTCTGCTCCCATTCGGTGCGGCGGGTCGGGTCGGCCTCCAAAGCGCGGCGGAGCACCTCATCGGCGTCGGCGACCATGGTGCGGAACTTCCACTCCCTGAAGACCCGTCCGCCCCGGCCAACGCGCTGCAGCCCGATGAGCAGAGGCCCGCGCGAGTCGATCCGGATCAGCACCGCGATCATCGCCGACGCCAACAGCATGAAGGGCACGAGGACGGTGAGCGTGGCCGCCTCGACGATCCACTTGAGCACGAGCCGCGTGGGGTCGAGCAGCCGTTGATCGACCTCCAGGCCGAGCATCCCGCCGATGTCACGGCCGGTGACCCAGAGCGTGGAGAGCGCGGGCAGGTCGGGCACGAGGATGATGCGGCGGAAATGGCGGAGGTGCGACTCGATGAGCGTGGTGAGCCGCGCCGGGTGGACGCCGGACATGGCGACGACCGCGCAGTGGATGCGCTTGTCGCGGCCGAGCATCATCGCCAGGCGGTCGCTCGACGCGATGGGGACGCCCTCGATGTCGTCCGGCGGCTGCTCGCCCTCGTGGAGCAGGACGACGGGCTTGAGACCGATCTCGGGCTGCGAGCGCAGGGTGTTGACCACGGCCGTGGCGCTCTCGCCCGAGCCGATGACGGCCACGGGGTAGCCGTACCATGAGCGGTGCGCGAAAAA
This sequence comes from Planctomycetota bacterium, assembly GCA_021413865.1. Classification (GTDB taxonomy): domain Bacteria; phylum Planctomycetota; class Phycisphaerae; order Phycisphaerales; family Phycisphaeraceae; genus JAIOPN01. The sequence continues at coordinate 78,111 of JAIOPN010000017.1, forward strand.
CCGCCGCACCATCGCCCGCCCCGCCGGCAGGAGCACGACCGACAACACCCAGGTGATGAGGAACACCGCGCGGGAATAAGAGGGCCCGGCCTTGGCCAGGAACGTCGCCGTGCCGAAGACGAGGAACACCAGCGTCACCACCAGGCTCTGCCGGCGGAACTCCTCGGGCGGGCTGGTGATGACGCCCGGATAGAGCTTCGCCCCCGCGAAGGCCACCGGGAAGACGAGCACACAGGGCCAGAGCTCCCAGTACTCCGACAACTCATACTGGTGCTCGACGAGATACCACGCGACCACTGCGGCGCCGAAGGCGACGCTCATCACGCAGAGATCGGCGACCGCGAAGACAAGGCCGGTGAGCCAGCCGCGCGGACGCACGGCGCCCAGACGCGCCGCGTCCACCGCCCGGTCCGTCAGCCATTCTGTCGCTGCGGTCACAGTGTCATTCCTCAGGGCCCGCCCCTGAGCCATGATACACCCACGGGCGTGTTGAGCGACCAACACTCATGCAAGTGAATCGATTGCGGCGATCACCCGTTCGACCTCGATGGCACGCATAATGTCGTGTGCGGCCTCTGGTTCCTGCTCGAAACCGAGGCTGAGATACCCCCCGCCCGGCCGTGAAGGCTCGACCGAAACGACGCGGGCACCGACCGGCCCCCACCGCAGCGCAGAGACCGAGCCGTCGAGAGACACCGTCGGCACGCCCAGCGCCGCGGCGATGTGCATCAGCCCGGTGTTCACGCTCACCACCACCGCCGCGCGGGAGACGGCCCACGCCGTCTGCGCCAGCGTCGCGTGGCCCGCACCAACGATCACGCGGTCGCCCGGGACTTTCGCGCCGACGATGATGAGGTCACGCAGTTCCATGGCGGGGATTTGCTCCGCCAATGACCCGGTCAGCACGATCGACCACCCGCGCCCCGCGAGGTTGATCGCCAATTGGACCCAATGTTCCTCGGGCCACTCCTTCAGCGCCGCGCGGTACCCGCCGGAAAAGGGGTGAAACACGGCGAACGGGCCGCTCGGCAGCCACTCAACGGGGGCATCGGGCACACGCAGCGCGGGGGCGTGCCTCGTCTTCACGCCGATCGACACAGCCAGCGCGCGGTAGTTCACCACCTCGTGACGTTGCAAGGAATGGGCGACGGCCCTGTCGTAGGCGTAATGCCTCGCGTAACCGGGCGTGTTGAAGCCGACCGTGAACGCGGCGCGGGCGCGGCGGGCCAAAAGTGCGTCGATGCGCGGCCAGGCGCCGAAGTCGATGAGCAGGTCGAACGGGGTGAGCCGGATCATGCCCATGGCGGCAAAGGGACGCGTGATCGGGAGTGTGACGCTGTGATCCACCGCGGGGATAAGCGGGCCAACCGCCGCGTTGCTCTCTCCGGCGAGCAGGGTGATGACGGCCGAGGGATAAGCGGCCCTGATGTCTGCGGCAACGGCGGAGAGGAGGACGGTGTCGCCGATGCAGGCGGTTTTGAGGAGCCCGATCGAATGGATTTTGGAGGGCAGAGGGCGGGGGCGTCGCAGGAGCCCCAATCCGTAAACCGCCGGCACGCCCAGCAGCCGATCAGCGGCGCGGAGCAAACGATTGGTACGGGGGCGGTGGGTGCGCGGCGGCATCGGGGAACGGCCGATCGGGAAGGTGACGACGACGATTACAATGCGACCACAATCAAAAGTCCAGAGTCCCGAGTCCAGAGTTCAGAGTCAAGACAGGAAAAGAAAGACTAATCAAAATCTTTGACTCTGGACTCTGGACTCTGGATTCTGAACCCTGGACCGCTATGCCTCACCGCATACTCGTCAACGACCGCACGCTCTACCAGACCGGCTCGGGCGTCTCCATGACGCTCCGCATGCTGCTCCGTCACTGGCCCGACAACCCGCGATGCGCTCTTTCAGGATTCTGCACCCACACGCTGCGGCGCAGGAATGACTGGCCCCCGCGCGTGACGGCCCCCATGCCAGACGCCTCCGAGCTGGCGGACGCACGCTTCTCACTCACGCCGCTGAGCGCCCTGCAACCCCCCACGCGCCCGCCGGCGTCGCTGCGCCGCTGGGTGCAGCGTGGGTACGACCATGCCTTGCGGCTCAACGCCCGGCGGGGCAAGTTTGCCGCGGTCTGGGAACCCAACCATCTGACGGTCCCCACCGGGTTGCCGACGCTGACCACCGTGCACGATCTCTCGCTCGTCGAATACCCCGAATGGCACCCGGCGGACCGCGTGAAACAGTGGCAGCGCGACCTGCGCCGCTCGATCAGCGCCACCACGCGCTGGGCGACGGACTCGGCATTCTCACGCGACCGCATGGTGGCGGTGCTCGGGCTCGACGCCGGGACAATCGACGTGATCCACCTGGCGCCCCGGCCGTTGCCGTTCCCGCCGCCGGAACGCGTCGCGGCCCTGCGCGAGGCCGCCGGGCTGCCGGCGAAATACGTGGTGGCGCTGGGGTCGATCGAGCCGCGCAAAAACCTCGGCCTGCTGCTGGAGGCATGGGCGGGGCTGGACGAGCGGGTACGCCGGGAGTGCCGGCTCATCCTCGCCGGGCCCGCGGGCTGGGGCGGCGCGGATTTCTGGCGCGGCCTGATCGGGCACCCGATGGCCGGGGAGGTGCTCACCACGGGGTATCTCGGCGACGCCCAGACGGCTTTGATCCTCGCTGGGGCGGCCGCCCTTCTCATGCCGTCGCACTACGAGGGGTTCGGCCTGCCGCTGGTGGAAGCGATGGCGTGCGGCACACCGACGATCGCGTCGGACATCCCGGTGTTCCATGAAGTCGCACGCGACGCCGCCGCGCTGCTGCCGGCGCGGGACGCGGGCGCGTGGAAAGAGGCCGTGTTGCGCGTGCTTTCGGACGATGCGTGGCTGGCCGATCTCTCTCGATGCGGCCAAGTGCGTGCGGCGGCTTTTTCATGGACGGACTCCGCGCGGCGGTACGACGACGCAATCGCCCTCGCCATCTCCGTCTAAACCGCCCGATCCACCGCGACTCACGGCCGCGTCGTCGTGCCCGCCGGCTCGTCGTGCACCCACGACAGCCTCGTGATCTCGAAATCGTTGAGCGGGTCGTTCTCGGGAACGTCGCTGGCCACAACCACCTCGAACGGCCCTTCGCTGTTGACCGGGATCGTGAGTGTAAACGGCCCGGGCGTGGTCACGGTGCCGCGTAGGCCCCATTTCCCATTACTGAGCAGCCCCAGCGTAAGCCCGCCGTGCCGCAGCACCCCCTGGGCCACCAGCCGCACCGGCGCCTTTGCACGCTCGGAGCGCCACTTGAGCAGGTAGTGGTATCGCCCGACCACGTTGCCGCGTATGGTCCACACGCCGTCGCGGTAGCCGGCGATCTCGGCCTTGTATGCGAGCCGGCCCTGCATCAGGGGCATCTCCAGTTCCGGTGGCGGGACCGCTTTTACCGGCCGCCCAAGATAGCTCGCCATGTTCACCAGGCGCGCCGGCGGCAGGCCCGGGTGCTCGCGCAACGCGACGCGGTCCGGCCGCGGGAGTTGCCCGCTCTTCAACCGCTCTTCCAACAAGGGGACCAGCCGGAGGAAAACCGTCCAGGCGCGGAGCCGTGTGCCGCCCGGGGTGGTGTGGATGGCGTCGTTGAAGAGCGAGGGATCGAAGGGGAAGTCGCCCGCGACGCCGAGGAACGCCAGCCCGTGCGCCGCCGCATATTTCTCGAACACGCGGTTCTGAAAATCCGCCATGCGGCGCATGTCGCGGTAGCGGTACGGCCACCAGGTCTGGTTCATGTACTCCAGCAGGTACTTGTCCCGCGCCGGGTCGAGCACCATGCCGTCCCGCACCATCCAGATGAAAGACGCCACCATCAGCTCCGCGCCGATGGGCTTGAGCGACGCACGCATGTCGTCCAGGTCCGCCAGGATGCGGGGCAGGCTGGTGGGCAGGTTGGGGCTGCCCAGGTCAGGGTTGTTTTCATCCACGCCCTGGGGCCAGCGGAGCGTGTAGTCCGGCTTGGCGGGCTCCTCCCCCGCGCCGGGCGTCCAGCCGCCGACCACACGGCCGACGCGCCGCGCCAGCGCGGAATAATCCTCCATCGCCCCGAGCGCCCCGTGGCTTTCTGCCTCGCCCGAGAGGCCCCGCTGCTCAGGCGGCTTCTCCGCCCCGCCCGGCGGGAGCTTCAGCAGGTTCATGAACCCGAACTGGTTGGAACCCTCGTAGTACAACACGATGTCCGGCTCCAGCGGGACAACCTCCTGCCTCACGATCGCCGCGATGTCGGGCGACTGGATGCCCTCACGGCCGGCGTTGATCACCTCGAACTTCACGCCCGGGTGGTTCGCCGCCGCCCAGAGCGTCAGCCAGTGGCTCAGGTATTCCGGGTAGCTGAACGGGTGGCCGTGCGCATCCACCGTCGTGGAAGCACCGACACACGCGATCCGCACGGTGCGCGGCGGCTTGTTCAGGTCGATCGGCGGGCCGCGGAAGCCCCACTGATTTGTCACCAGGCCCGACGGGAGCGTCACCCCCGGCGGGTAGCGATACCGCGGGTGCGGCGAGGGCTCCACGGGATCAAACACGTAGAACTCATCCGGAAACTTCGCAAAAAAACCACCCGGCGTCTGCTTGTTCGCCATCTCCGCCTGCACGAACCGACGGTTCCACCACTTGGTCGCGTCGATCGCCGACATCCCCGACGGGAGAGAATCGTACAGCCGCTGCAACTCCGAATCAGTCTCCTTCCGTGCCAGCGGCGGCGGGGCCGCCAGGTACCACCCCCGGCTGACGCCCGGGGGAACGGGCATCCGCTCCACGTGCCGCCCGCCGTCCTCCCCACCCAGCACGATCGCGGCGCGCTCCTGCCGCAGCCGCAACGACCAGACGCCAAACCCATCCACGCGCCGCACGAGCAACTCGGCGACGAGAAGCGACAGCGATAGCGACGCCGTCAGCGCGACCAGCTTGAATAGCAGCGGCGGCCTTCGGCGGATGCGTCGCGGCATCGTGGAACGATCCTGAGATTGATCCCCCCGGCGGCCGCGTACACACGGTCCGCATCAGGTCGGCCGCACATCATGCTCCCGGCCGCGGTGATCCGCAAGACAAGAGGGCCTCGCGCGACATCACCGGGTATGATGCTCATCCCGCCGGCCTCCCCCCGGCGGATGTCGCAAGGGCGGAGCATGAGCGCGTGAAACAGGTCTTGTTCCGACAAGGCAAACCGGTCGTCGAGGACGTGCCCGCGCCGACGGCCGAGCCCGGCACCCTGCTCGTGCGCGTGTCGCACTCCTGCATCTCCACGGGCACGGAACTCAGCGGCATGACGGCCGGCGGTGTGCCGCTCTGGCGACGCGCATTGTCGCAACCGGACAAGGTCCTCAAGGCCGTGAAGATGGCGGCGAAGATCGGCGTCAGGCAGACCGCCGAGTTGATCGAATCCCGCGTCGGCGCTGGGGCGGCCACGGGTTACGCGGCGTCGGGGGTCGTCCTCGAAGCCGGCGCGGGGATCGACGACCTTAGGCCGGGCGACGCCGTCGCCTGCGCAGGGGCCGAGTGGGCACACCACGCCCAGTTCGTGCGCGTCCCCCGCCACCTCGTCGCTCCCATCCCGCCCGGCGTGAGCCACGAGGAGGCCTGCACCGCCACGCTCGGCGCGATCGCCCTGCACGGCGTCCGCCGCGCGAACCCGACATTAGGCGAAACCTTCGTCGTCCTGGGCTTGGGCCTGATCGGCCAGCTCGTCACGCAGGTCCTCAAGGCCAACGGCTGCCGCGTGCTCGGCTTCGACCCCGACCTCGCCCGCACCGACACGGCCCGCGAACTTGGAATGCCCGTCGCACTCCCCGACGAGGAACAGCTCGCCATCGACCGCGTCCACCGCCTCACCGGTGGCCACGGCGCCGACGGCGTCATCATCACCGCCGCCTCACCCTCCGACCGCGTCGCCGCCAACGCCTTCGCCATGTGCCGGCGCAAGGGCCGCGTCGTCCTCGTCGGCGATGTCGGACTCCACCTCAACCGCGCCGATTTCTACGCCAAGGAGATCGACTTCCTCATCTCCTGCTCCTACGGCCCGGGACGGTACGACGCCCGCTACGAGACCGGCGGTCTCGACTACCCGCTGGGCTACGTCCGCTGGACCGAGGGCCGCAACATCGAGCACTACCTACGGATGCTCGCCGACCGCTCGGTAAGTGTCCGGCCGCTGATCGGCGCGACGTTCCCCGTCGCCCATGCCGAGGAGGCCTACGCCGTCCTGCGGGAGCGCAGCCCGCGCCCGCTCGTCGTCCTGCTGTCGTACCCCGCGGCCGACGACGCCGCGCCGCCGGCCCGCGTCGTGACGAATCCTAATGCCGCCCCCTGCGGGAGGGACCGGGTACGGTTGGCCGTGATCGGCGCTGGCCTGTTCGCCCGGGAGATGCACCTGCCCAACCTGCGTCGGCTGGGCGAGCGCGTGTATCTGCGAGCCGTCATGAGCCGGACGGGGCACGTGGCCGCCGACGCCGCGCGGCGGTTCGGCGTCGCCACCGCCACGACCGACCTCGCGGCCGTCCTGGGCGACGACCAGATCGATGCCGTGCTAATCACTACGCGGCACGACACGCACGCCGGCCTAGCGCTCGCCGCGCTGCGGGCGGGCAAGCACGTCCTGGTCGAGAAACCGCTGACGCTCACGCGCGACGAACTGGCGGAGATCGAGTCCTTCTTCCACGAACAGGAGCAGGCACACAAACCCGCGCCGCTGCTGCTCACGGGGTTCAACCGCCGGTTCTCGCCCCACGCCCGCCGACTGCGTGAACTGCTCGCCGGCCGGCAGGGGCCGATGATGATCCACTACCGCTTCAACGCCCCGCGACTGGCTCCCGACCACTGGGTGCACGGCCCCGAGGGCGGCGGGCGGAACCTCGGCGAGGCGTGCCACATCTACGACCTCTTCACCGCGCTCACCGGCGCCCGCGCCGTCGGTGTCACCGCGCAGCCGATCGCCGCGGACGGGGCCGTGCGTGGCAACGAGAACTTCACCGCCACCGTCCGCTTTGACGACGGCTCGGTCGCCACGCTCTCCTACACCACCCTGGGCCATCCGGACCTGCCCAAAGAGCGGATGGAGCTCTTCGCCGACGGCGTCGCCTACGTGCTCGACGACTACCGCACGCTCACCGTCGCCGGGTCGCGCAAGGCCGGCGTGAACACGCGCGTGGTGGACAAGGGCCACGCCGCCGAGCTCGATACGTTCATCACCGCCGTGCGAGTGGGCGGCGACTGGCCGATCCCGCTCTGGCAGCAGGCGCAGGCCACGCGCATCGCGTTCGACGTCGAGGACGCCATCCGAGCCGGCGACGCCCGGCCGTAACCCCACCCGTTCCAGCAGGTCCACCATGTGCGGCATCGTCGGCGTCATGCGGTTCAGCGACGACGCCCCGCCCATCGACCCCGCGCGCCTCGCCGCCATGCGCGACGCGATGACCCACCGCGGCCCGGACGGCGCGGGGCTGTGGATCAGTGACAACAACCGTGTCGGGCTCGCCCACCGGCGGCTGGCGATCCTCGACCTCTCCCCCGCCGCGTCGCAGCCGATGGCCAACGAGGACGGCTCGATCCAGATCGTTTACAACGGCGAGATCTACAACCACGCCGAGGTCCGCGCGGAATTGCAGCGCATCGGCGGGCACCGCTGGCGCACCGACCACGCCGACACCGAGGTGATCCTCCACGCCTACGAGCAGTGGGGCGAGGCGTGCGTCGAGAAGTTCCGCGGCATGTTCGCCTTCGCCCTGTGGGACGGGCGGCGGCGCAGGCTCTGGCTGGTGCGCGACCGCATCGGCGTCAAGCCGTTGTACTACACCCTCCAATCCAACCGGCTGATCTTCGCCTCCGAGATCAAGGCGATCCTCGCCGATCCGACGATCCCGCGCCGCGTCGATGAGGCGGCGCTGTTCCACTACCTCTCCTTCCTAACCACCCCCGCGCCAGCCACCCTCTTCGCGGGCATCCGCAAGCTCGCCCCGGGCACTTGGCTCTCCATCGACGCCGACGGCCGGACCGGGGAACGCCGCTACTGGGACGTGCTCGACCACGCCAACCCGTTGCGCGAAGACGACGAGACGCTCGCCCGCCGTCTGATCGACGAGCTGCGCACCAGCGTGAAGCTCCGCAAGCTCGCCGACGTGCCGACCGGGGTTTTTCTCTCCGGAGGCATCGACTCCTCCACCAATGCCGCGCTCTTCGCCGAGGGCGGCGGCGCGGTGCGGACGTTTTCCATCGGCTATGAGGATGGCTTCGAGAGCTGCGCCGATGAGTTGCCCCAGGCGGCGGCATTCGCACGCCACATGGGAGCGGAGCACCACGAGCGCCGCCTCGGTCTGGACGATCTGCTTTCTTTTTCGCAGCGCATGGCGTGGCACCAGGATGAGCCGCTGGCCGACCCCGTCTGCGTGCCGGTCTATTTCGTTTCTGAAATGGCCAGACACGCCGGCGTCACCGTCTGCCAGGCGGGCGAAGGGGCGGATGAGCTCTTCTGCGGCTACCCCTTCTGGGCGAAGCTGCGGCGGCTGCAACAGCGGAGCGACACCCCCGGCTCCGCGCCGTTCAAGCACCTCGCAAAGTTCGGGCTCGGCCTGATGGGCCGCGGCGACGGATTGGCGAGCGAATTCCTCCGCCGCGGCATCGCCCAACGCCCGATCTTCTGGAGCGGCGCGGAGGGTTTCACGCACGCCCAGAAGCAGCGTTTGCTGACCCCCGACCTGCGTGGCCGTCTCGCGGGGATGGATTCGTGGGACGCCATCGCCCCGATCCGCCGGCGGTTCGAGGAGGCGGCGTGGTCGCGCGACACGCTCTCCTGGATGACCTACGCCGACCTGCGCCTGCGCCTGCCCGAGCTGCTGCTCATGCGGATCGACAAGATGAGCATGGCCGCGGGCGTGGAGGGGCGCGTGCCGTTCCTCGACCACAAGTTCGTCGAGCTGGCGATGAGCATCCCACCCGAGGCGAGGACGCGCAACGGCGAGCTCAAGGGCATCCTCCGCCGGGCCGTGCGCGGGGTGATCCCGGATGAAATCCTCCAACGGCCCAAACGCGGGTTCGGCGTGCCGATCCGGGAGTGGTACCGCGGGAAACTTGGGGACGTAATCCGCGACGAGGTGACGCAATTCAACCGTGATGTGCCGCTGTTTGAGCCGGCCGCGCTGGCCGCTGTGCTGGCCGATCCCTCCCGCGCCGTGCAGTCGTGGCAGCTCTACAACCTGGCGCTCTGGTGGCGGGCACACGGTGTGACATAATGCCGCCATGCCCCCCACACGGCTGACCGTGCTCGCCGGCACGGCAACGCCCCCGACACCCCGCCCCGATGAGCAAGTCATCCACCTGCGCGACCTCAAGCGCTGGGTCCGGAGCGGGGCGATCGCAAAGCATCTTTTCAGATACGCCGGAGTGACACTGCGCTGCGCCGATGTGGGCCTGGTCCCCCGCCCGCTGACGGCGGCGATCCTGCTGCGGGTCCTGTCGCGCGGGCCGTGTGCATTCGAGGACGAGCAGGGCCGGCGGCTCGTGGTCGGCCCCTGGATGCTCCTGTCGCTCGCGTGGGCGTCGTTACGGCAGTGCATCGAGAAACCGGCGATGCGCCGCGCGGCGGCGGCGGAGCTAGATGGGTTGGAGCGCGCTAAGCCGCAAGCGGCGTGCCGCCTCCCCGCGGCCGACCTGGAGCGCGGCCGGGTGGTTTATATTTACGCCGACCTGACGCTGGGGATCAAAACGGGCGGCGCGGTGAGCCACGTGACGGGCGTGCTCAATGCCCTGGCACACGGCCCAGCCGCGCCGGTGCTCATCGCCGCAACCGCCCCCCCGACGCTGGATAAACGCGTGACGGTGAGGCTTGTCCGCCCCACGGGGCCCTGGGATGGTTTCGAGGGGATGGCCCTGCGTTTCAATCAGGAAATCGTGTCGCACACCCGCGGCGCAGTGACCGACGGAAGCGTATCGTTCATCTACCAGCGCAACACGGTCAACACATTCGCCGGGCTGGTGTTGGCGAGGGCGCTGCAGCGCCCGCTGGTCGTCGAATTCAACGGCTCCGAAGTCTGGGCGCAGCGGCACTGGGGAAAACCCCTCCGGGATGAAAAGATGGCGGCACGCGTCGAGCGTCTGATGCTCACCTCCGCGGACGTGGTGGTGGCGGTGAGCGAGACAATCCGGGACGAACTCACGGCGATGGGCGTCGGGCCGTCGCGCATCGTCGTCAACCCCAACGGAGTGGACGCCGAGCGATACCGCCCCGACATCGACGGCACGCCGGTGCGGGAGCGTTGCGGGCTCGGTAACGCGACCGTCATCGGATTCATCGGCACGTTTGGGAAATGGCACGGGGCAGAGGTTCTCGTTGAAGCGGTCGCGGAGCTGCTCCGGGAAACACCGCAACTGCGGGGTCGGATAAAACTCCTCATGATCGGCGACGGCGAACGGGCGCGGCCCGCGCGCGACCTTGCTGCACGGTTATCCCTCGATGATACGGCTGTTTTCACGGGCCCGGTCCCCCAGGACCAGGGGCCATCACACCTGGCGGCCTGCGATATCCTCGCCGCCCCACACGTGCCCAACCCCGATGGCTCCCCATTTTTTGGATCGCCGACCAAGCTATTCGAGTACATGGCGATGGGGCGCGGTATCGTCGCCTCGCGGCTGGGCCAGATCGCCCGGGTGCTCGACGACGGGCGCAACGCCCTGCTCGTTGAACCGGGCGACGCCCGATCGCTGGCGACTGGCCTGCGGAAGGTGATCGAATCACCGGACATGCGAACAGAAATGGGCGCGGCCGCGCGGCGCGACGCGGTGGAACGCCACACGTGGGACCGCCACACGCGCCGTATCGTCGATAAGGTGAGGGAGTGCTGCGCGTGCGACTGACCAGGTTGATTCACAAGGCCGTCTCGATGCCGCCCCGCGCCCTCCTGGCGCGGGCCATCGTGAAGATGCGGCTCGCCCGACGCGCCCGGCGGGCGAGGCAACTCGACCTGCACCACCCGACACACACGCCGGAGAGCGAAATCCCACCCGGGGAGATATTCCGTTACGTCACCATCCCCGCGCTGATCGGCGCCGATGCGGAGCAGGAGCGCGGCCGCGCCGCGGTGACGGAGCATTACCTCGCCCATCACTTCGACCTGCTGGGGTCCGGCTGGGTCGAGGTGCGGCACGGCACGCCATGCCGCGGCGTCGAGGGCCACCGCTTCGACCACGCCCACCCGATCAGCGTTGATCCCGAGGGCAAGTGGCTGCACGGGCGCATCAACGCGGCCAATCTCCCGGAGTCCCGCCGCGTGTGGGGGCTGATCCAGACGCCCTACCTGCCGATCGACTGGCAACTCGACTTCAAGTCCGGTTACCGCTGGTCGGAAGCCGCGTGGTCGCCCGACATCCGCTACGGCGATTCGCCGGGCGCGGACGTCAAGGTCCCGTGGGAATTGGCGCGGATGCAGCACCTGCCGCAACTCGCTCTGGCGGGCGGCGTCCCGCTCGAAAGGTTGGCGAAAGAGTTCCGCAACCAGGTGCTGGACTTCACGGCCACCAACCCGCCGCGCTTCGGCGTGAACTGGGTCTGCACGATGGACGTCGCCATCCGCGCCGCCAACTGGCTGGTCGCGTTCGACCTGCTGCGGTCACGCGGCGCCGCGTTCGACGCCCCGTTTCTCGACGTGTTCCGCCGTGCCTTGTACGACCACGGGCGCCACATCGTGAACCACCTCGAGTGGCACTCCGGCCTTCGGTCCAATCACTACCTGGCGAACCTCGCGGGGCTGATGTTCATCGCGGCCTATCTGCCGGTGACGGAGACGACGTCGGCGTGGTTAGCACTAGCGGTGCAGGAACTGGGCAGGGAATGGACGCTCCAGTTCGGCGGCGACGGGGGCAACTTCGAGGGCTCCACCAGCTACCACCGCCTCTCGGCCGAGATGCTGGTGTACGCCGCCGCGCTGGCCGCCGGGTTGCACGAGGCCAAGTGGAGCGCGCTGGCGGATTACGATCACCGGCTCATCACCGGCCCCGTCGCGTTGCGTCCGGCGCCGATCACCTACTACCCCTTCCGCGACAAGGAGCACGGCGCGCCCTTCGCGCCCGCCTGCTGGGACCGGCTCGCAAAAATCCGCGATTTCACCGCGGCGATCAGCGGCGATCGCGGCATCCACGCGCAGATCGGCGACAACGACTCGGGGCGATTCCTGAAACTCCTCCCCGTGTGGCGACGCATGAGCCCCGCGCAGGCCGGCGAGCGGTACATCAACCTCCGAGGCACGGCAAACGACCCCGGCGGCCCGCCCGATTGCTGGATCGAGCGGCAGAGCAAATTCGGCCACCTGCGGGCCGCGATCGACGGCCTGCTCGGCCGCGCCGATGCGCCGGAGTGGACCGCCGAGCAGCGCGCCGAGGCGGCGCTGGTGCGCTCCCTGGCAAACCTCGCACCGGTCCACGCACACCCGGTCGTCCCTCCGCTGGAGGGGCACTTCCGTTTCTTCCGCGAGTTCGGGCTCTATTACTACCGTGTCGGTGCGTTGAGCGTGGCGCTGCGCTGCGGCCCGGTGGGCCAGCGCGGCAACGGGGGGCACGCGCACAACGATCAGCTCTCCCTCCTCGCTGGCGTCGAGGGTGTGCAGGTGTTCACCGATCCCGGGACGTATCTCTACACCCCCGCCCACGACCAGCGCAACCGTTTCCGCGCCACAAGGATGCACAACACGGTCGCACGGGAAGGTCTCGAACAAAACCGCTGGCTGCCGGGCGGTGCGGGGCTGTTCTCGATGGTCAACGCAACGGACGGCCGCGTCACGGAGGCGACGCCGCACAACTGGATCGGAGAACACAGCGGTGCCGGTGGCCAGCATCGCCGCTCGGTGATGCTGACGGCCGTGGGCTTCGAGGTGCACGACTTCACCCCGGGCTCGGGCGTCAAGACGCTGGCGTTCCAACTCGGCAACCGGGTGGAGGTGGCGGTGCGCGGGCCGGAGCTTCGGCTCAAGACGGCCCGGCACGCGCTGGTGCTGCGGGTGGTCGGCGCGGGGAGCCCCGAGCCGTGGCGGCAGCGTGAGAGCCTGTATAGTCCGGCTTACGGCTGGTGCGAGGCGTCGCGCGCAATGGAGTTATCCTTCAGCGGCGCGGAGTTGCGCTGGTCGGTGAGCCTCGAGGCGTTGTAAATGGCGGCACAGCGGGTCATCTGGGCGACGAGCCAGCACTGGCACTCGGACAACCGGGTCAGTTCACATCACTATGCGCGGCTGCTGGCCGAGGCGGGGTGGCGGGTGATGTACCTGGGCCACCCGGTTTCGCCGCTGCACCTGCTGCGGTCGCGCTCGCGGCACGGGACGCGGCAGCGCTGGCGGGAGTGGCGTGCCGGCGGAGAGACCGACATCGATGGCCGGCTGCGGCACTACACGCCGATGACGCTCTTGCCGCCACACGCATCACCTCTGTTGCGAAGCCGGGCGGTGCTGAACCGGTGGCAGCACTGGGCGCGGCCGTGCGTGCTGGAGTACCTCAAACGGCAAGGCTTCGACCGCGCGGACCTGGTGGTGGTGGACAGCGAGCGGTACGGGTTTTTATTCGACGCTATTCCCGCCACGCTGCGCGTCTTGCGGCTGGTGGACTGCCTGGCCGGGTTCAAGACGACGGCCCGGTCGTGGGTGGATCACGAGCGGGAGTTGATCCCCCGCGCGGACCATGTGGTGGTGACGTCCCGGCTGCTGATGGACGACGCGCGGGCCGCCGGCGCCAAGCGGGTGACATTCGTGCCCAACGGCGTGGAGTTCGACCGCTTCGCCGGCGGCAACCCCGCGCCCCCGCCGGAGTACGCGTCGATCCCGTCGCCGCGTGCGGTCTATGTTGGGGCCGTGGAGCACTGGTTCGACGACGGCCTGCTCGCCCGCGCGGCGGCGGCGCTGCCCAAAGTGTCGTTCATCGTGATCGGCGGCGGCGACAACACGCTGCACGAGTCGTCGCGGCAACCCAACGTACACGTGCTCGGGCCTCGGCCGTACGCCTCCGTGCCGTCGTACCTGCACCACGCCGACGTGGGCATCATCCCCTTCCGCGTCGATGCCCTGACCCGTACGGTCAACCCGATCAAACTCTACGAATACATGGCGTGCGGCCTGCCCGTGGTCTCGACGGATTGGGAAGAGCTGGAACTGCTCGGCAGCCCGGCGGCGCTCTGCCGATCGGCGGAGGAGTTCTCGGCCGCGATCCGCGGTGCCATTGAGCGCCCGCCGGACAGGTCGGCGCTCACCTCTTTCGCCCGCGCGGCGGATTGGCACAACCGGGCGCACATGATGATGGAGGCCCTGGGTATGCAATCAATCTTATGAGTCCACGTTATCCCCCGACACCCACGGGAGCGATCCACTAAAATGACTCTTATGACCCGACGCTCCATCAGGATCGCACTCCTCGCCGCGGTCACACTCTGGACTGCGATTGCTCCCGCCCAAACCACGGCGCCCGCAACGCAGCCCACAGCGCCGGTCAAGGATGACACCGCGACATCACTGCTCAAGGCGTGGATCGCCGAGGAATGCCCCACCCTCAATGATGCGCGCACCACGGACTGGGAACGGGTCTCGCTCCTGCGGGACTGGGCCCACCGCCACCTGGACTGGGCGTCCCCCTCGGCGCTGCTGGAGTCCGACGCGAACTTCAACATCCAGAACCGCTCGGCGGCGGACCTCTTCGCCATCTATCAAACCGACCGGGGCGGCGTCTGGTGCGGCGGCGCGGCCGTCACGCTGCGGAAGCTCTACGAGGCCTACGGGCTGGAGGCAGTCACGCTCGACTGCGGCTTCCCCGACAGCCAGACAACCCATGTCATGACCATCGTGAAGGTCAATCACAAGGGCAAGGCCCTCCTGGTGCTGGAAGACCCGACGTTCAACTACACCTACATCGACGGCAAGGGTGAGCCTGCGGACGTGGTGGACCTGATGGAGTCGATCAAGAAGAAGGAAGACGGCAGGTACTTCGTGCGCATGGGGCCGATCGCCAACCTCGATTTCCTCGTTGACCCCAAGGACGTCGAAAAACTGCGCAACCGCACCGCGTGGATCAACCGCATCACCGAGAAGACCACGCTGCCCGACGGCCGATGGAAGTTCCGCGTACGGATGACGGTGGAGGAATATATGGTCGGCCCGGTCGCCGAGGCCTTCCGCTCGCACGGCTATCCGCTTCAACTCCGGTATCTTCTCCTCCATCCACTATGGATCGCCGGGAGCGCTGATTCAGATTTCGATCGACTCGCCGCGCACATCACGCCCGCCACCACGACCGTCGGGCCCGCCGATACCCAGCCGGCGGATGGCTCCAAGCACCTGATCGCCCAGGTACTCAAACGGGCTGACGCCGCCTTCCTGGCATCCAACGTCGCATGGAGGGATGACGGACTCATGGCCTCGGGCCGTGCGGAGAACCGCTACACCTACCTCGCCACGTTCGCCCCCACCGTCCTGGGAGGCCCCAGAGAGCTCGTGGTCCAGGGCGAACTGACCAGCGGCGGGGTCACCGTCGGGGTCACGCGGGACGGCCAGTGGTACTCCCGCATGAACATCATGACCCCGGGCCCGTTCCACTCCGCGATCACCATCACCGAGCCGGGGGTCTATACCGTTATCGTCGCCAACAACCTCGTCAGCGGTCCGGTGCAGAACGAATTCAAGATCACCGCGATCGGCTGGTCCGCGGAGACCCCGCAGCCCTGAATCTCCTTCGGGGTTCTCGTAGAGAGCCGCTGCGACCAAGCCCGATGACGAGTCCGCGAGTCGTCGGGGTCCGCCGGGGCCTGCCACGCTGGCCGCTGGGGGGCATTTGGGTTAGGATGTCACTGTTTCCCATCGCATGGGCTGGGGAGTATGTAACCCCCCGATCGGTCGGCCTGTTCGGGGTGGCCCGGCGAGACGATTGGGTTGCGTGAATGAACTGGACGTCCATCGCTAAAGCCGTTCTACCCCGGCGCTTATGGCCTTGGGCGAAGCAGCTCAAGGAACGCTCGCAACGCCGGCGCGACCTCGCCGCGGCGCGCGAAGCCGCCGCGGCGCAGCAGACCACAGCCCCGACACCCATCATCGCCTCACCAGAACCCGCCGCCGCGCCCGCTGTGCCTACGCCCGGCACCGTCGCTCCTCCCGTTTCAACGCCCCGCCTCCTGCGCCCCGACGCGCCCGCCCCGCTCAATTTCTTCGCCGTAGCCGATCGCGCAACGCTCAAGTCGGCCTGGGACGCGCTGGGCCCCGAGGCGCGCGTCGCCCTCGTGCGTGAGGCGGACGACGCCGTCGTGCACCGCTTCAACCTGCTGGGCAGCGGGCCTTGCGACCTGGGAGAAACCATCGACTGGCAGCGCGACTTCAAGTCCGGCGCGGCGTGGGAACTGAAACCCATCGCCCAGGTGCCGACGCTGCACGGCCTGCCGGGCTCCGACATCAAGGTCCCCTGGGAGCTCTCGCGCTTCTACCACGCGCCGGTGCTGGGCGTCGCCTACCTCATCACGCAGGACGACCGCTACCCGCGGGCCTTCGCCGAGCAGGTCCGCCACTGGATCCAGACCAACCCCGTCGCCCACGGCGCCAACTGGGTCTGCGCGATGGAGGCCGCCATCCGCGCCGCCAACTGGATCATCGCCCTCAACTACCTCATGCCGCACCCGGCGCTCGACGACGCCTTCCTCGCCGAGCTCGAGCAGAGCCTCTTCCAGCATGGCACGCACACCCGCACGCACCTCGAAGGCACCGCGAAGCTGCGCTCCAACCACTACCTCGCCGACCTCCAGGGTCTGATCTACCTGGGCCTCTTGTTCCGCCACACCGCCGAGGGGCAGGAGTGGCTCGCGTTCTCCGTGCGCGAGCTCGAGGCCGAGATGCAGTGGGAGGTGTACGACGACGGCACGGACTTCGAGGCCTCCACCGGTTACCACCGGCTCTGCCTCGAGCTCATCATGAGCCCCGCCATCCTCTGCCGCGGCAACGGCGTGACACTCAGCGATGCCTTCTGGTCACGGCTCCACAAAATGTTCACCGCCATCCGCGACCTGCTCGACACCGCCGGCCGCATCCCGCTGATCGGCGACAACGACTCGGGCCGGCTGCACCGCATGGCCGTGCGCGACGACGACGACCTGCGTTACCTGCTCCCGCTGGGCGCGGCGCTGTTCGGTGATCCGTCATTGAAGCTGCCGGGCGTCCCCTTCTCCGAGGAGGCGCTGCTCCACCTGGGCCCGCGCGGGCTGGACATCTACAACACCATGCCTGCTTCGCCACCCCCCGCCGTCAGCACGGCGATGCGCGACAGCGGCTGGTACGTCCTCCGCCACGGCCGGTCCTCCGTGCACGTCGCCTGCGGGCCCAACGGCCAGCGTTACCGCAACCCCGACCCGAGCGAACCGCAATCCCACGGCGGGCACGCCCACAACGACAAGCTCTCCATCACCCTCTCCGTCGGCGACCGCCGCGTGCTCGTCGATCCCGGCCAGTACTGCTACACCTCCGACCACGCCCTGCGCAACCACTCGCGCTCCACCGCGTCGCACAACGTCGTCCAGATCGCCGGCCTCGAACAACAATCGCTCAAGAGCGACTACCTCTTCCACCAGCACGACGGCCGCGCCAGGCCGGCGGTCGTGAAGTGGCAGCCCAACGCGAGCGACGGGCCGTGGTTCGTCGGCGAGCACCACGGCTTCGCGGCGGGCGCGGGCGTCGTCTGCCGGCGGTCGCTCGCGCCGCTGGGCGCTGATGGGTTTTCCGTTGAGGACGCGTTCGCCGTGGCCAACGGCGCTCAGCCCGGACCGTTCGACGCGACGTTCCACCTACACCTGGCGCCGGGGCTGGATGTCGAAGACCTCGGTGACAACCGCTGGTCCCTCGGTGGGCTGGCGGCCGTCGAGTTCCCCCGCGACATCACCTTCACCGCGCAGACGGTCGAGGACTTCGTCGCCCCCGAGTTCGGCGCACGGCGCCCCGCACGCGTCCTGCGCCTCACCGCCGAGCTGCGCGCCCCGCTGACCGTTCGCTGGACGCTCGTGCCCTCACCCACCTCATCGCCTGTGCTGTCGTGGACGCCCAAACAATCCACAGAATCGCTGAACGTCCTCCGCTACGTCGAATCCGAGCTGCGGCAACTGACAGACCGCTCCCGTGAAGAGCCTCGCCCGGCGCGGAAGCGCTTCGGCCGCGTGCTCTACGTCCGGCTGGACTACTGGAACTCCCGCGCCATCGGCGGCGGGTCGCTGGGGCACACCGCCCACGTCGTGCAGGGCCTGGTCGAGCTGGGCCTCAGGGTCCACGCCGCCGCCGGCTTCTACTTCCCCATGGTCGATCCCGCGCTGGTCGCCACGACCGTGCTGCCTCCGCCCGATCCAAAAACTTTTTCGCAGGACTACGAACTGCAATACTTCGAGGCCAACCGCAGCATGGCCGCCGGTTTCAACGAGATCGCCGAGCGCTTCAAGCCCGATTTCATCTACGAGCGCTTCGTGATCGGCAACTGCCTGCCCGTGCGCACCGCACACAGGCTGGGCATCCCCTACGTCCTCGAATACAACGGTTCGGAGCTCTGGGTCCGCCGCAACTGGGGCAAGCAGGCCCCGCTCCGCAACGAGGCGCTCATGCTCGACGTCGAGCAGCGCATCATGCGCGGGGCCGACCTGATCACCGTTGTCTCTGAACCGCTCCGCCAGGAGCTGATCGAGCGCGGCGTCGATGACCGGCGCATCCTCGTCAACCCCAACGCCGTCGATCCTCACGAGTTCGACCGCCACCGTCTTGAAAGCGACCGCATCCGCATCCGCGCCTCCTACGGCTTCCAGCCCAACGATATCGTGCTCGGGTTCATCGGCACCTTCGGCGCGTGGCACGGCGTGCAGGTGCTGGCCGACACCATGGCTTCCCTCATGGCCATCGACCCGCGCATGAAGATGCTCCTCATCGGCGACGGCAACCTCGGCGAGGTGGTGAAGAAACGCATCACCGAGACGGGCCTGGGCGGGCGCATCGCCGTCACGGGCGTCGTGCCGCAACACCAGGGGCCGGGCTACCTCTCCGCCTGCGACATCTACCTCTCGCCCCACCAGGTTCCGCCGGACGACAAACGGCCCTTCTTCGGCTCGCCAACCAAGCTGTTCGAGTACATGGCGATGGAAGGACCTACAATCGCCAGCGACCTGGGCCAGATCGGCCAGGTGCTCAGCCCCTCGCTGCGCGTCGAGGAGATCGCCGGAGCGGACGCGGCGTCGAGCGAGGCCCTGGGCGTGCTGGTGAAGCCCGGTGACGGTGACGAACTCGTCCGCGCCGTCGCGGCGATGGTCCGCCACCCCGACCTCGGCAAACGCATGGCCCTCAACGCCCGCAAGCGCATCCTCGAACGCCACACCTGGCAGCAGCACATCCAGCGCATCCTCGACCGCCTCGCCCAGGTCGGCGGCCGCGCCGGCGACGGCGAACGCACCCGTTCCTCCTCCGCCGCGGGCGCGCACGGGCACTGATCAAAGAAGGAATCCCGATGACCACCGCCACGCAACACGCGCCGACACAGACCCACCAGCCGGACATGCTCCCACCCGTGCGCGAGTGGGAGATGAGCGCCGCGTCATGGGCTGCCGACGGCTCGGAACTGACGACCCAATCCAACAAGTTCGGCATGATCGCCACCTCCCCCGCGCTCGACCTTACGCCCGGCCGGCTCTATTACTTCGACCTCTCCGTGGAGTTCATCGGCGAGGGCGGGATCACCTTCGGCCTGCAGGACGAGAACCGCTCCGCGTGGATACAAATCCTGAACATCACCGGGGCGGGCCCCAAGGTGGTCTGCCTGCGCTACACGCCCAAAACGGCGGTGCGCGTGCACCTGGCGCTGGCGAACTGCCGCCACGAGGCCGAGGCCGTCACCCGCATCCGCGACCTGCGCGTCAAGGTCTCCTCCGTGCACAAGGACGGCATGACCGCCGAGATGTGGAAGGAGGAGGCCCGCCGGCAGTGGAACGTGGACCACTGCGGCGGCGAGCGCGGCGATGGGGCGGAGAAAGGCTCGCTCGAATATTTTCTCAAGGTCGAACGCGACCGGTACGGCTCCTACGCCCCGTGGATGCCCAAGGCGATCGGCTACGACAAATACGGCGGGAAGAAAGTGCTGGAGATCGGCGCCGGGCTGGGGACGGATTTGGCCCAGTTCGCCAAGGCCGGCGCGATCGTCACCGACTTTGATCTGGCCGAGGGCCATCTCAACATGGCCAAACGCAACTTCGAAGTGCGCGGGCTCAAGGCGGAGTTCCAACTCGGCGACGCGGAAAAAATCCCCTTCCCCGACGCCACGTTCGACGTCGTTTACAGCTTCGGCGTCATCCACCACATCCCCGACACCCAGCTCGTCGTGGATCACATCCACCGCATCCTCAAGCCCGGCGGTGAAGCGATCATCATGGTGTACGCCAAGCACTCATTCAATTACTGGATCAAGGACGTGTACCGCCTCTGGTGGCAGCAGGGCATGCGCAAGGCGATGACGATGGAGGAAATCCTCTCGGCCAACACCGAGTTCTCGCCCAACGGCGCCCGCCCGCTCGTGAAGGTCTATACCGCCGGCCAGTGCAGGCAGCTCTTCAGCCGCTTCTCGAAGGTGCGCGTCCGCAAGTACCAGCTCACGCCCGGCGAGTTGCCCAAGTGGATGCTCGGCCTCGCCTCCGCCGACACATGGGGCCGGCTCATGGGCTGGAACCTCATCATCAACGCCGTCAAGTAATCCCACCGTTCCGCCGCGATCACCCGCATGTCCACCTCGACCGTCAACCTGACCCAGCTCCGCGTGGAGGCCCCGCCGCGGGAGCTGACGCCGCCGCCGCGCCAGTGGACGGCGCGCGGGGCGGTCTGGATCGACGAGACGTGCAATTTCCGCGCCGGGGAGCAGATAAACTCGATCACCTCGCCGTGGTTCGACCTGCGCGATGACCGCGAATACCAGTTCGAGCTGCACCTGGCGCTGGACCGGCCCGTTGCCGTGGAGTTCGGCGTGCAGGACGTCGCCGGGCGCTGGATCGGCAAGGTCCTCATCGATGACACTGTGCGGCACGAGCACATCCTGAGCATCCGCGACCACCACGCCGACCGTTACCGGCTCGTGCTTACGACTGTCGCTCCGCTGCCCGTTGGCCCGGACCTGTCGCTGGGCGGGGTGGACGTGATCGCCTCTTCCTCTGAGCTGACCGGCCGCGCCGCGTCGCGCGCCAACGCCGCCGACCCCAACACCTACCTCCCGCACTGGGGCTTCATCCGCCGCACCATCCACCGCGCGTGCAAACGGTCTCGCTTCGTCAACACACTGGTCAGCGCCGCCGAGTTCCGCCTGGAGCGTGAGGAGTTGATCAGCCTCCCGCAGTACATGGCCCTCTGCCCCACCGGCCAGTGCAACGCCTCCTGCGGGTTCTGCTCCGTCACCACCAACCGCACCGGCATCGTCAAACGCGAGTTGCCCTTCGACCGCCTGCACCGCTTCCTCGCCCCGGTCCGCAACACCATCCGCATGTACGGCCTGGAGGGCAACGGCGAGCCGACCCTCTACGACCACTTCGATGACCTGATCGACATCCTCGCCGCCGGCGGCGCGACGTTCTACCTCATCACCAACGCCGAGCGGCTCACGACCGAGCAGGTGGACCGCGTGATCGCACGCGGCGTGAGCGCCGTGAACGTCTCGCTTAACGCCGCCACCGCCGCCACCCACCGCAGCGTCATGCGGCTCAAGCACTTCGACCGCGTGATCGAGAACGTCAAGCGGTTCACCACCGTGCGCTCGAAGGAGAACACTACGGTCAGCGTCTCCTACGTGGTGAACCGGCACAACATCCACGAGGTGGTCGATTTCATCCGCCTGGCCGACCGCGAACTAAACGTGGACCACATCTACGTCCGCACCCTCTCGGAGATCGCCAACGACCAGGGCGTGGTTGAGGACCAGCGCGACCTGGTGCCGCACGAGGGCGAGGTCCGCGACATGCTCGAGCGCGTGGGCGACTACCTCCGGCTCGAACCGGTGCGGGCGATCATGCACTTCAAGCCCGAGACGTTCCGTGCTTTCCGGAGCGACCCGGCCGGGCGGATCGTCAAGCCTCCGGGCTACGAGACGCGCCTGCTCGCGCCCCGGCCGAGTGGGTGGAGCGCGGAGCGGGAGGACGTACAAATCAAATGGTCGCTCGATTCGGTGTCGCTCTCCGCGCCGGCATCAACGATCGGGGATTCGGTATTGATCCGCTCCACACCGGTGCCCGTCGATCCCTCGATCGAGGAAACATTCTGCTGCCGCGCGGCGGTGCGCTCCGGCTTGTTGAACGTAACGATCATGGATGAAACCGGGCGCGAGATCGCCGCACGGTCCGTCGGCCCTTCGGCCATGGACCTTCCGGGGGTGATCGAGTTCGCCGTGCCGCGCGGCGTGGATTCCGTGCGAATCGTCATTGGCTGCGGCCCCGCCGGCGTCGAGGCCGACGTCGATTTCGAGCGTCTGCTCGTGCCCGGCCTCCCGATCCACGCAACGTTCCAACTGCCCGAGCCGCGCCGCTGGGAGGTCGCCAGCCCCGGCGCGGGCGTGGCGTGGACCGGCCCCAAGGTGCACCTCACCTGGGACGGCCCGGCGAGCCAGTATCTCCTCAAGAGTTTCTCGCAGCCCTGCAGGCCGAACGAACCGATCGCCCTGCCGGTGATGCTGAACGTGCGCCGAGGAAAACTCGGCATCGGCGTGCTCAGCGCGGACTTCACGCGCTGGACGCACCAGTTCGAGTTCGACGCTGGCACGCGGGCCGCCATCCTCCGCCTCGACCCGGCGGATAACGACCGTGTGCAGCTCGTGATTTACGCCACCACCGCCGACGGCCTGGATGCCGACATCGACTGGGGCGACAACATCACCGTCCCCCGCCAGTCGGGCCTCTGGACCGCTTCGGTCAAACAGCCAGCCCCGGATCTTTCACCATCCCCCTCCGCTTCCGCCGCTAGCGGCTTAGCGTCCCCTCCGATTTCTCCCTCCGCTCCACCAACCCCGTCTCTCCACCACCGAATCGCAACCAGCCTTGGCAACCTCCTCGCCTCCCTCGCCCTGGTCTTCAATCGCAATCCCCGCGCCGCCAAGACCCGCTACTACTGCCAGAAACCCTGGACCGACCTGAGCAATTTCTCCGTCGATGGCCGGATGGACGTCTGCTGCATCGCCACCGGCGAGAGCCAGAAGCGCTACGCGCTAGGCAACATCTTCGAGCAGACGTTCCAGGAAATCTGGAACGGACCGGTCGCACGCGAATTCCGCCGCACCGTCAACCACGCCGACAAGGCGCTGCCCCCCTGCGCCCGCTGCCCGATGGCGTACCAGTACCAGGGCCCGATGTTCGACCCGGTTTACACCCCGCAGTGGGTGCGCGGCTGGCTGGCCATGTCGAGCGAGCGCCGCTGGCTCCGCCGCCCTATCATGGCCGTCGGCATCGTGACCTACCGCCTGATCCACCCGCTGCTCTTCCGGGGATTCAGGAAGCCATGAGACTCGCGATCTATAAACCCTGGCGCTGGGCGCACCGCGTGCCCCTCGTCGTCGCGGCGGAGATGGATACGCTCCTGCACCGCCTCTACCGCGCCCGCCACACGCTCATCGCCGTCACCAGGGTCGAGTTTCATAAGAAATACGCCGGCTCCATCCTCGGCGCGCTCTGGTACCCGCTCTACTCCGCCATCCTGCTGGGCATCTACTGCTTCGTTTACCTCGCCATCATGTCGATGAAGATCCCCGAGATGGGCAGCTACGAGTACGTGCTCTTCATCTTCGCGGGCCTGATCCCCTTCCTGGGTTTCTCCGACGCCCTGATGTCCGGCATCACGTCGATCAAGAGCAACATCGCGCTGGTGAAGAACGCCGTCTTCCCCGTCGAGCTGATCCCGATCAAGCACATCCTCGTCTCCATGGCGGGCCTGACGATCACGCTGGCGGTGCTGATCGTGATGATCCTGCCCACCTCCATGCTCGGCGCGCACATGCTCTACCTGCCCGTGCCGCTGCTGCTGCTCTTCCTCTTCACGCTGGCGGTGGTGTGGGTCCTCGCGGCCGTCGCGGTGCTGGTGCCGGACCTGACCTACCTGGTGAACCTGCTGGTGCTGATGCTGATGTTCCTCTCGCCGATCGGGTTTTCCCTCGATCGCATCCCGGGCAACGCGGCCGTGGTGCTCTACTTCAACCCGATGACCTACCTGATCGAGAGCTTCCGCTACGCCCTGATCGGCCTGCGCACCACGCCCATGTGGTGGGACGCCGCGTTCGGTCTGGTGAGCATCGTCGGCGTCTCCTTCGCCGGCGCTTTCTTCCGACGCCTCATGCCGATGTTCAGCGACTATGAGTAACCCCGAACCGCTCCAACCCGACATGGCCCTGTCGCTCCGCGACATCGGCAAGGTCTACCGGCTCTACCAGAAGCCGGCCTACCGCGTGCTCGACCTGCTGGGCATGTGCCCATCCGGACCCGGGTATTTCCACGAGTTCACCGCGCTGGCGGGCGTGGACCTGGACATCCCGCGCGGGCAAAAGCTCGCCATCATCGGCCGCAACGGCGCGGGGAAATCCACCCTCCTCAAGATCATCACCCAGACCCTCCGCCCCACCACAGGCACCATGCGCGTCAACGGCCAGGTCAGCGCGCTGCTCCAGATCGGCACCGGTTTCCACCCCGATTTCACCGGCAGGCAGAATGTTTACGCCTGCTTCGCCCACCTGGGCATCACCGGCAAGCGCGCCGACGAGCTCTTCGACGAGGTCGTCGATTTCGCCGAGTTGCACGAGTACATCGACCAGCCCGTCAAGACCTACTCCACCGGCATGGGCGCCAGGCTCATGTTTTCCGCGACCACCGTCGTGCAGCCCGACATCCTTGTCATCGACGAGATACTGGGCGTCGGCGACGCCTACTTCGCCCACAAGAGCTACGACCGCATGCGCCGCATGTGCTCCGAGCAGGGGACGACGCTCCTGCTCGTGACGCACGACGTTTACACCGCGCTCAACGTCTGCGACCGTTTCATCTGGATCGACAAGGGGCGGATCAAGATGGAGGGCGACGGCAAATCCACCGTCAACGCCTACGAGGCCTCGATCAAGGAGCAGGAGGAGGAGCGCCTCCGCCGCCGCACGGCGATGAAAACCGGCGCCGCCGGCGTGACGCTGCGCGTACGGTTTTCCAGCCGGTCGGGCTTCGCGCTGCCAGCGCCGCTCTCGCTCTCGGGGCTGTCATTCACGTGCGAAGACGGCTCGGTTCATATGCTGCCGGTCGCCGAGGGCGCGCCTGGCTGGACGCTCCTGCCCGAAGGGAACGTGGGTGAGGCCGCGCCGGTCGCCGGCCGGCTCTGCCGCACGCTGAGCACGCACGGCTCGATCTACCACAAGGCCGAATGGGCCGTCTCCCTCCCCGCCGGTGCACGCGTCAAACGGCTCTCGGTGGACTACCTGTACAAGGGCGACCAACCCGTGGCGGTCGGCGTCGTCGAGGACGGCGGACGGCCGCTCATCGCCGGCGAGTTGTCGGCCTCGCCCGCCTGGTCCACCGCACCGATCGACGCCGACCAGGCCCCGCGCATCACCGACGCCACCGGCGGCGTGTACGGCAACGCGAAGATCACCATCGAATCGATCGAACTGCTCGACGCCGACGGCAACCCCTGCCGCAACATGAAGCGCGGCCAGCGCACCACCGCGCGGGTCGTGGTGCGGGTGCGGGACAAGGACGTGCCGCGCAACCCGACCTTCGTGCTGGCGGCGCACCGCGCGGGGGTGGCCTATGCGGTCCGTGTTGTGGACGACACGCTCGACCTCCCGCACGACGCGGACCTGATCGAGGTGCGCGTCGATCTGGGCGAGCTGATCCTGGGCGCGGGGACGCACTACCTCTCCGCCTCGCTCTTCGAGCCCGACTATTTCCACTCCCCCAACTCGGTCTTCTTCACGATCAACCCGCGTGTGTATTGTTCCATGGTCCGGGCGTTGGAGTTCCTGATCGAGCCCACACACCCGGTCGACCCGATGACCTTCGCCTTCCATCCGGCGACCATCAGCGTCACCCCGCTGCACAACCAAGCCCCCGCGACACCCGAACCGGCGGCCACCGCCTGAACCCGCCGCACCCGCCATGCGATACCTGATCGGCGTAACACACTCCGACCGGCCGCTCGACTTCGAGCGATGCACCGTTGAGTTCTTCAACAAGCGGTTCGGCGATCCCGAGCGCCTGCATAACCCGCCGCCCTTCGAGAGCCTCGCACCCGCGAGCGCCCACTCCCCTTACCACGGCGGCGCGACCTTCTGGATACTCGACCCCGAGAAGCCCGACCGACCCACGTTCGTACGGCACCTCAACACGGGATACCGTGTCCAGCACGCCTCCACGCTCGGCGGGCGGTTCCTGCTGGGCGGGACGGAATCCGTCGAGCTTGTGTCGTTCGACGGCACGCCCCACTGGCGCGCGAGCGATCCCTGGATGGCGGGCGTGCACACCGTGTTCCACCACGCGGGCCGGATCGCCGTGTCGTGCTCCGCGTCGGATTCGCTGATCGTGCTGGATGCCGTCACAGGAGCGGTGACGCACGCGCTGCGGCTTCCGCCGGGGCGATACGGCCCGGGCTACGACCTCACCCGCGATCACGACGTACGCGAGCACTACATCGTCAACGACCACCAGATGACGCACGTGAACTGCGCCTGGCCGAGTGAGGAGGGCATCTACGTCTCAACGCTCATCCAGGGCGCTGTGGGCCTGTTCGGGTGGGACACGACCTACCGCGAGTTGTTCCGCGGCTACGTCGGGTGCCACGGCGTACGCAAGATCGGCGGCGACGCCCTGCTCCTGGCCGACAGCTGCGCCGGCATCGCCCGCGTGCTCGACACGGCGGGGAACGAACGCGAGCAACTCGACTTCGGCTGCCGCTGGCTGCACGACGCCGCACCCGTCAATGACAAGCACATCCTCGCAGCGGTCGCCGACCGCAACAGCGTGGCGGTGGCCGACCGGGAGACAGGGCGGACGATCGCCGAGTGGAGCATGGACCGGTTCGGCGTGGGTGTGCAATTCCTCTCCGTCACGCCGATGCTCTGATGGTTGTATTTCCCCCTCAGACGCCCGGCGCGTTGCCCCGCATCACCAGACGGTGCACGGCGAACTCGGAAACCCCCTCGGCGTCGCGGTGGTTGGAGAGCATGATCCGGCATCGCTTGGGCGTCTTGCCGCCCGCCCACGAAAAATAATGCGTGTGCCGGCCCGCCTTCGAGACGCTGCGCGAATAAGCGAAGGCGTTTTTCTCCAGGTCCAGCACGCCCACGGAGAACGCCCCCTTGTCGAGCGTGGCGTCGAGCTCGAGCGTGACCCAGTCGAAGCCGTTCACGCTGATGTCCTGGTCGTCCGACGAGGCGGCGTAGAAATACTTGTTGCGGGTGGTGACGAACCGCGTCGAGCCATCCGGTCTGACCTCTGCCTTGGCCTCGAGCGGGGCGAGTTTCGCCGGCTTGATGTCCCAGATCACAGGCCCGCCCGCGGACTCGCGGTCGAGGTCGAAACAGGGCCCGGGATCGGCGACCGCCCCCTCGGCGTCACGCCAGCCCAGGGCGTAGGTGACGTAATAATCCTGGTTCCAGAACTGACGATTCGTGATGACCATCTCCTCGCCGGCCAGGTCCATCAGCTTGGCGTCGTCGTGCCAGTCGGACCAGGGGTTGTGCAATTCCCCCACGCTTGGGTCGGATGCCCGAGCAAAGAGCGTCGGCGAGTCCACCTGGCAGTACGCCTGCAGGAACGTCCGCGTGTAGAGCAACAGGTAGATGCGCCCCTTGGGCGCGAGCGACCGCTTGAACGCCGACATCACCGCCCGCTGCACGTCGAAGGGCATCGTCATCAGGCTGCCCCAGACGTAGATGTAGTCGTAAGGCCCGCCAAACTCGGCCGCCGCCGGGTCCGACAGCGGCAGCACGCTCAACCCCTTGAGCTTCTCGATCTTCGCCACCCGTTCGATCACGCGCAGGTTGGTCTCCACGATGTCGGCACACGTGAGCTTCGTCCCCGCGCGGAGAAACTGGATTTCGTTAACGCCCAACCCGCTGCCGAAGGAGAGCACACGCTTGCCCTTGAAGAGGCCCGCGCAATAACGGTTGAAGAACCGCTCCTCGAAATAGTGATTCACCCGGCTCTCGTACTGCTCGTTCCAGCGGGCCTTGAACTGCTTGTCGTCCAGCCGGAGTAAATCTTCCGAGCTGATCTTGCCCGTGCCCGTGGGGGCGTATGTCCAATACTTGCGGGCGGTGTCGAGGCTGTAGGCCTCACGCTCGTCCCGCTTGTGGATGTTCTCGACCCAGTCGGCGACGAGCTGGAACCGCGCGCCTAACCGTGTGTCGAACTCGGCGTGGAGCCGATCCTGAAGCTCGCGCTGGGCGGCGTCTGCGCGGTCGCCCTGTTCGCGCAACGCCTTGGCCGTGGCGGCGGCGAGGGATTCCCGCATCTCCTCCACCCGGCGCGCCGAGGCCGATCCGGCCTGCGACACCGCGTCACGCAGGGCGGCCAGCTCGGTGCGCAGCGTCTGGACGTCGGCGACGAAGGAGCGGTGACGCTCGGCGGCGTTCGCATCGATCTGGTCGGAACGGACCGCCAGCCCGCGCACCCCCGCCGTCAAATCCCGCGTCTCTTTCGCCACGTCCGTGGCCTGCGTGGCCAGATTCTCAGTCCGTACGGTCAAGCCCTGGGTTTGCGAGGTCAGGCTTTGCGTGTGCGCGGTCAGGCCCTGCGTCTGCGCCGCTAATTCCTGCGTGCGGGCGGCCTGCTCCTGCCCGCGCACGGCCAGGTCCTGCACGCGGGCGGTCAACGACTCGAACGCGGCCGAGGCCTCGCCGCGCTGCCCCAGCATCTCCGCGCCTAGTGCGTCAAGGACTCCCATCGTGCGGGTGAGCCGCTCAACGGTCTCCGCCTGCGAGCGGGCGGCCTCCATCTTGATCTGCTCAAACGCCTGCGTGCCGGAGGCGTGCCGCTGCTCCGCGGCCTCGACCGATTGCGCGATCGCGGCGCGGATGACGTCGTCTTCCCGCGTGATCTGCTCGGACAGCTCATGCAACGAGGAACGCAGCGCCGCCGCCGCGTCGGCCGTCTCCCGCGCCATCGTCTCCCGTGCCGCCGCCTGCTCGGCCCGCAGTGCCACGACCGCGGCGGAGAGCGCCGCCTGCTGGTCGGCTATCGAACGCGACGCCTCGGCCAAATCCGCCCTCGCCTGTTCCAGGCCCGACCGCACGCGCTCATCAACGGCGGCGATCGCCGCGCGGGCCTCACCCGCCAGCCTGCGGACCTGCTCGTCCTGCGCGGCCATCGCCTCGGCCGTCTTCGCCGCGCGCTCCCGCCCCTCACGGTCCAGCGCCGCCATTGCCGACAACACGCCCGCATGCCGCTCCTGGCCCGCCTTTTCCTGCGCCGCCAGCGCCGACAACACGCCCGCATGCCGCTCCTGGCCCGTCTTCTCCTGCGCCGCCATTGCCGACAACACGCCCGCCTGCCGTTCCTGCCCCGCCTTCTCCTGTGCCGTCAGCGCCGACAGGACGCCTGCGGCCTGCTCGTCACGCTTGGCTTCCTGCCGTTGGTGTGTCTCGGCGACCTCGGTGCGGAACCGGGCGACGTCCGCCGCGATCGCGTCACTGCGCTCGCCCAGCAGCGTAGCCAGCCGCCCGATCGCCTGGCTGTTCTCCCCGCGTTCCCGCTCCCGCGCGTCGCGTTCGTCGCGCAGCGCCCGCCATGTCCACGCCCAGAGCGCCGCGATCGCCGCCAGCACCGCGAGACAGAGATACAAGATGACATCCGTTTGAGTCACGCGACGCGTGTTCCCTGATGTAAAACGGGATTGTACCCGTTCCCCCAACGCCCGCCCTTGCGGCCCGCGCCCGTTCGGTTTAGCCTCGGCGCTGGCGGCGAGTTCAGTGCGACCCCTGCCGCCGGGTCGAGGGAGCCCCTTGAAAGTCTCGATCATCTTCGGCACCCGCCCGGAAGCGATCAAGCTCGCGCCACTGATCCTCGCCATGCGGCGCGACGCCGGCTTCACCTGCCGCGTCTGCGTCACAGGCCAGCACAGGCAGATGCTCGACCAGGTGCTGGAGGTGTTCGGCATCACGCCCGACGCCGACCTCAACCTAATGAAACCCGGCCAGACGCTCGCCGGGCTGACCTCCAGCGCCATCGCCGCGATCGACCACTACCTCGCCGCCGACAAGCCCGAGCTCGTGCTCGTGCAGGGCGATACAACCACCGTGCTCTGCTCTGCGCTGGCGGCGTTTTACCACCGCATCCCAGTGGGGCACGTCGAGGCGGGGCTGCGCACCGGCGACCTGGAGCATCCATGGCCCGAGGAGGCCAACCGCGTCCTCACCACCCGCCTCGCCGCGTTCCACTTCGCCCCCACCGACTCCAGCCGTGACAACCTGCTGCGCGAAAAGGTCGATCCCGCGACGATCCACGTCACCGGCAACACCGTCATCGACGCCCTCTTCCTCGCCCTGGAGCGCGCCCGCGCCACGCGGCCCGTCATCCCCGGCCTGCCCGCGCGCGTGCTCGACAACGGCCACCCCGTCGTCCTCATCACCG
This sequence comes from Planctomycetota bacterium, assembly GCA_021413865.1. GTDB lineage: Bacteria > Planctomycetota > Phycisphaerae > Phycisphaerales > Phycisphaeraceae > JAIOPN01. Next base: position 108,714 of record JAIOPN010000017.1, read on the forward strand.
GCCACCGCCGTGAAAACTTCGGCGACGGCTTCGACTCCATCTGCCGCGCCGTCGCCACGCTCGCCCAACGATTCCCCGCCGTCGAGTTTGTCTATCCCGTGCACCTGAACCCCAACGTCCGCGAGCCCGTCGGCCGAATCCTCGGGGAAGCCGCCCACCGCAACGTCCACCTCATCGAGCCGCTCCCCTACCTTCCCTTCATCGCCCTGATGGACCGCTCGCGCGTGATCCTCACCGACTCGGGCGGCGTGCAGGAGGAGGCGCCGAGCCTGGGCAAACCCGTGCTCGTCATGCGCGACACCACGGAGCGCCCCGAGGCCGTCACCGCGGGAACCGTGCGACTGGTCGGAACAGATTTCAAGCGCATCGTGGATGAAACCTCGCGGCTGCTCAGCGACGAGACCGCACACACCACGATGGCCCGCTCCCACAACCCCTACGGCGACGGCAAGGCGGTCGAACGCATCATGGCGGTGCTCAGGACGTGGCGGCCCTCCTGAGGCAAGCCCGATGCTGAGGTCCGCAGAAGCGTCGGGGTCTTGGCGTTACAGCAGCCGTCGTTGCACCGTTTTACGCTGGCGATTCCCCACACATCCTGCTAACCTTCGCACACCCGGGAGGGGCCGCGAGGGATAGATTCATGGCTGAAATATGCGTTTTGGGTCTGGGGTATGTCGGTTTGCCCACCGCGAGCCTTTTGGCCGGGGCGGGCTTCCACGTCATGGGGGTGGACATCAACCCCGACGTGGTCAAGGCCCTGAACCAGGGGAAGACCAATCTTAAAGAGGCCGGCCTGGCGATGATGGTTTCCGCGGCGTTCCAGAGCCGCAACCTTGTTGCCGCCACCGAGCCCGAGCCGTCGCACACCTTCATCATCTGCGTCCCCACGCCCACGCTGCCGGACCACCGCGTGGACCTGCGGGCGGTGGAGTCGGCCACGCGCTCGATCCTGCCTCACCTGCGCCGGGGCAACCTGGTGATCCTCGAATCAACCTCGCCGGTGGGCACGACGCGCGACGTGGTGGGCCGCATCCTCGCCGAGTCGGGCCTGGAACCGGGCGTCGATTTCGACCTCTGCTACTGCCCTGAGCGCGTGCTCCCCGGCAACACCGTCGCCGAGCTGGTGAACAACGACCGCGTGATCGGCGGGTACACGACGCAGTCCGCCGAGGCCGCCAAAGCGATCTACGAACGCTTCTGCCAAGGCAAGCTCACCCTCACCGACGACAAGACCGCCGAGCTCTGCAAGCTGATGGAGAACACCTACCGCGACGTGAACATCGCGCTGGCCAACGTGTTCGCCAACATCTGCGAGTCCGAGGGCATCGATGTCTGGAAGGCGATCCAGAACGCCAACCTGCACCCGCGCGTGAAAATCCTCAACCCCGGCCCGGGCGTCGGCGGGCACTGCATCCCCGTCGATCCCTGGTTCCTCATCCAGCAATACCCGCAGCACACGCAGCTCCTGCGGGCGGCGCGGCTCGTGAACGACGGCCAGGGCGTGCGCATGCTCGACCGGCTCATGGAGACCGACCGGCTCAGGGCGGGCGATAAGCTCACGATCCTCGGCGCGTCTTACAAAGCGGACATCGACGACCCGCGTGAGAGCCCAGCCTACCTCGTCGCCGACGCGGCCCACGCACGCGGCGTGAAGGTCGCCATCCACGACCCCCTCGTCGTCCCCGGCACCTACCACGGCCACCCGGTCACCAACGACCTGACCGGCGCCCTCACCGGCGCCGCTGCGGCCATGCTCATCACCGACCACAAGGCCTACCGCTCGCTCTCCTCCCGCGCCTTCACCGACGCCATGACCGGCCGGCTCATCGCCGACACACGCTTGGCGCTCAACCACGCCTCGCTGAAACTCGCGGGGTTCACCGTGCTGACCACCGGCATCGGCGAATCGGGCGAGGCAAAGGCCGAGCCTGCCGCCCCGCAGGTCATCATCACCGATGCGGCGAAGAAGACGCTCTCCCGCGTATGATGGGTGACCTCGCATGTGATGGTTTGCAAAGCCAAGCCCGATGACGAGTCCGCGAGTCGTCGGGGTCTTCGCCGACGCACGCTACCGCAACGATTCCTCGATCTTCAACGCCAGAGCCGTCGTCTCCAGAATCTCCTCGACCGAGATCGGCGACGGCTTGCCGTCCGCGATAGCGCGGCCAAATTGCAGCAATTCCTCCGCGTGCCCCTTGTCCACCGCCCCTTCCCAGAGCGGTGCGCCGTCGCCAGCCTTGATGAGGCGGACGTAGTCGTCCATGACGTACGCCTGGCCGTCGCAGAAAACCTCCAGGCGTTCCTTGGGCAGCCCCTCACGCGGACCCAGCGCGGTGTAGGTGAGCGTCGCAACCGAGCCGTCGGCATAACGCAGCGTGACAATAAAATTGTCGTTCGCGAGCCGGTCGGCGGGGCGATGCCCCAGCGGCTGCGCGTGGACGTGCTCCACCGGCGCACCGGCCAGTCCGCGGAAGACGTCGTACATGTGGCACGCCTCACCGATGTTCCGCCCCCCGCCGTGCTCCCCCTGCAGCCAGCTATCGAGCGGCACATACCCCGCGTTCATGCGGTAATTCATCATGAGCGGCCCGCGCCGCCCCGCCAGCGCCGCCCGCAGCCGCGCCACCGCCGGGCTGAACCGGCGGTTGAAGCCCACAAGCAGGCTCGGCGGTTTGGCGATCTTTTCGTAACCTTCAACAAACCCGTGCAACTGCTCCCACGTGATGCCCAGCGGCTTTTCGACGAAGACGTGCTTCCCCGCCGCCAGCCCCGCCAGCGCCTGCCCGGTGTGCTCGTGGTGCCGCGTGGCGATGACGAGCATGTGAACCTTGGGGTCTTCGAGGAACGGCGTGAGCTCCGAGGCGATGCGCGAGACGCCCAGCGACCGCGCGAAGTTCGATCCTTGTGTGCCGTGGCGCGAGACGACACCATAAAACTGAAAAAGGTCCGCGTGCGCGAGCATTTTCGGCACAAGCATGCTCTGACCGAATGCGCCCGCGCCGACGAGGACGAAGTTGATCGGCCCGTCGCGCACCGGGATGCCGCCGACCAATTCCGCCGACCGCGAGGACGACCCACGCACGTCGATCGCCTGCGTCGCCTCCTCGGGGTAATGCAGCAGCACCGCCAGCGGCTTGCGGCCCGCACCGAGCAGTTTCTCGTAGGCCGACGGCGCGTCGTCGATGGTGAACTCCGCCTCGACGAGGGAGAGGAAATCAACCTTCCCCGCCGCGATCAGTTCGAGGTAGCTCTCCATGTTCCGCTTGGAGGTCCAACGGGCGTAGGCGAGCGGGTAATCACGGCCCTCTTCCTCATATGCCGGGTCGTACCGGCCCGGGCCGTAGGAGGTCGCCATGCGGAGGTCGATCTCCTTGCGGTAGAAATCCCGGCGCTCGGGGTGGATGTCCACGTCGCCGCTGATCACGACGCGTCCTCGCCGCCGGGCGAGCTTCATCGCGAGATTGATCGGGGCATCAGATTTCGTTGCGGCGGTGATGATGACCGCGTCCGCGCCGTGCCCGTCGGTCAGGCGGCGAACGAGAGCATGCACGGCATCGTCCGTGGCGGCGCCCTCGTCGATCGCCCGGCCGATCGCCGCCTGCACACGGTCGGCCGCCAGATCAAACCCGATCACCCGGCAGCCCGCGGCCTTGCACAATTGACCCGTGATCTGCCCGATCAGCCCCATCCCAATCACGACCACGCGTTCGCCCAGCGCGAGCTCCGCGCGGCGTACGCCCTGCATCGCGATCGCGCCGACCGTCGCCGACGCCCCGGCGCGGAAATCGACGCCGTCGGGCAGCTTCGCCGCCAGGTTCACGGGCACGCAGGCGAACTCGCCGTGGCTCGCCCCCTCGCCGGCGCAGGCCACACGGTCCCCCACCGCGAATTCCTTGACCCCTGCACCGATCGCGACCACCTCGCCGGCGCAGGAATACCCCAGCGACCAGCCCTGGTGCGACATCTCGTTGACCGGCAGCCCCTCGGCGGGGACCAGCCCGGGCATCGCCGCGCCGGGCTTGCCCGAGAGGTAGCGGTACCACTCGCGCAGCCATTTTTCGGTGCGGGAATCTTTTTCTCCGGCCCACTTCTGGATGAGCTGCTTGACCGTGCCTTTGAGGCCGCGTGCGCCATCGTCATCTGTCCCGTCGGCAGGAGGCTCGGGGAGGGCGTCGCGCGTGGCGACCCAGGAGACGTGCGTGGCGTCCAAGGCCTCGAAGCGTGAAGGTTGCGTCACGCCGGGCCGGTTGTTGCTGATGACGATCCGGGCCTTGATGTCGCCGCCGGGGGGCACGTCGATGTAGAGGCTGAAGGCCAGCTCGGGCATGGGGTACGGGAAGCTCTGCATGGCGAGCCACGCGGAGCCGTCCGCCGCGAGCAGACCGCAGCTTACGTTGCCCTCGTGCAGCCGCGCCCGCACGGTGATGACGTGCCGGCTATCGCCGCTGAGCGTGATCACCGGCGACCCGACCGCGTACGCATACGACGCCTCGCCGCTGCGGATCACGCGGCGTCCGCCGGTTTCGTCGATCGTGGAGCCGGTTTCTAGCGGCCATTGGGATGTCGCGGGGAGCGCGTTGGGCCGCATCGCGTAGAGCGTGCTGGGCTTTTTTTCGCCGGACGGTCCGGCGGTGCCCGGCGTCATCGAGGCGGTCTCGGTGCCTGTGCTGATGAGCGAGTAGCGCACGCGCACGAGCACCTCGCGCGGCCCAACCGAGGGCACGGGCATCCGCGCCACCAGGACGCCATCGCTCTTGCCCAACAGTTTTTTCATGTTGCCCACGACTCCGGGCCTCGCCCGCACGGGAAGGACCGGCAAATTACAGCACCCCCGCCGCCGTCGCAACCGGTGCGCATTGACGCCCCCGCGCACCGCCCTATCATCCGCTCTTCTCCGTCCCCGCCGGCCCACCACGAGAACCCCTGCATGTGCGGCATCGTCGGCATCCTCAAGGCGCGGCCCTCCAACAACATCGAGTCGGAGAAGAAGACCCTCGTCGCCATGCGCGACCGCATGGTCCACCGCGGGCCGGACGACGCGGGCATCTGGACCGACGGCCGGTGCATACTGGGCCACCGCAGGCTCTCCATCATCGACCTCTCCCCCGCCGGCCACCAGCCCATGGGCAACGAGGACGGCTCGGTGCAGATCGTCTTCAACGGCGAGGTCTACAACCACGCCGAGGTCCGCCCCGAGCTCGAGTCACGCGGCCACAAATACAAATCCCACTCCGACACCGAGACCATCATCCACGGTTACGAGCAGTGGGGCCTCAAAACCTTCGAGAAGTTCAACGGCATGTGGGGCGTCGCGATCTACGACAACCGCGACCGTGACAAACCTCAGCTCCATCTGGTCCGCGACCGCATCGGTATTAAGCCGATCTACATCACCCGCACCCCGGCGGGCGACTGGCTCTTCGCCTCCGAGATCAAGGCGTTGCTCGCCCACCCGGACGTGAAGGCGGAGACCGACCTGACCGCGCTGTGGCATTACCTCACGTTCATCGTCGCCCCCGCCCCGCTCACGCTCTTCCGCAACATCTTCAAGGTCCCCGCAGGTTGGAGCGTCACGATCGACCACAACGGCCGGGCCCGCGCGTCGCAGTGGTGGGACTGTAAGCCCGACGCCTCCGAGATGTTCGACCCCGCGGAGGTGAGCGAGGACAAGTGCGCGGAGATGCTCCTGGACACGCTGCGCAAGTCGATCAAGCGGCGGATGGTGTCGGACGTGCCGTTCGGCGTGCTGCTCTCGGGCGGCATCGATTCATCGATGAACGTCGCCCTGATGAGCGAACTGATGGACCGGCCGGTGACGACATTCTCGATCGGCTACGAGGGGCACGAGAGCTACAACGAGTTCCAGTTCGCCCGCCGCATCGCCAAACGGTACAAGACAGACCACCACGAGGTGCTGATCAACCGCGAGCAGATGCAGGCGTTCCTGCCCACGCTGATGGAGGTGCAGGACGAGCCGATCGCGGACAACGTCTGCATCCCGCTTTATTTCCTCTCCAAGCTCGTGCGCGACTCGGGCACCACCGTCGTGCAGGTCGGCGAGGGGGCGGACGAAAACTGGCTCGGTTACTGGTGGTGCGAACACTTCCGGCAGAAATACCAGGACGTGTACCAACCCAACTTCCAAGCGCCGGTCAAACCATCGTGGCTTGGCCGTTTCTTCGGCAACAAAGCCCAGCAGACCGTCGCCGCGCTCCCGCTGCCGGGAAACCTCTCGGAAGAGGACCGCGACACCGTCGAACGCGCCCGCGCCGGGCAGGAGATGTTCTGGTGCGGCGCCGCCTGCTGGTGGGGCTCACGCCGCAAACGCCTCACACCCGATTCAGCTCCGTTCCAGCAGACGATCGACTGCCCCATCGAGGGGTTGCTCGACGACTCGCACCGCACGCTCGACAGCCACGACATCGTGCGGCACTACCTCGGCCCGCTGGACGGCCGGGTGCCCGAGCCCTCCGTGCTCTACAAGATTCCCTACATGGAGCACAAGCTCCGCCTCGCCGAGCACCTGCTCATGCGCGTGGACAAGTGCACGATGGCCCACTCCATCGAGGCGCGCGTGCCGTTCCTGGATTACGAGATGGTCGATCTCGCCCGCCGCGTCCCCGCCGCCTACAAGCTCAAGGGCGGCATCGGCAAACACCTGCTCAAGAAAGTCGCCGCGCCATTCCTCGACGAGGACATGATCTACCGCAAGAAGCAGGGCTTCGGCGCGCCGATGGACGAGTGGTTCAAGGAGCCCGAGTTCGGCCGCCGCGCCCAGGACGACTTCGAGAACTCCTTCCTCGTCAAGCAGGGCCTCGTTGACCGCGACTACGTCCGCGAGATGTTCCAGTCCCAGATGGCCTCGGGCGGCTGGTCGTTCCACCTCTGGACGCTCATGAACGCGGTGTACTGGCACGACCGCTGGGTGGGGTGACTGGGCGGTGTAGGGTGTGTGGAGCGGAGCGCAACACACCATTCCCAATTCCGTTCGCGCGGAGCGTGAAGAGACGTACAACAAAGCCGCGCGGTTGTGTTGTTGTGGATGGGGTGTGTTTGCTGGTGACGGGAATGGTGCGTTGCGCTCCGCTCCACACACCCTACCGCCAATCCAAAAGAACGAGCCCGGAGGGTTGCTCCGGGCTCATGAGAAGAACATTGGATTTGAGTGCGTCGCGCTCAGGCCTTCCGCGTGCGGCGGCCGAGTTTGAGGGCCAGGCCGGCCAGGCCCATGAGGCCCATCGCGGCGGTGGCGGGCTCGGGGTTGGGCACGGCGTCGTTGTGGGGCGTGGGCTCGACGGGGTTGTCGCCGGGGCCACCGGGGTTCTCTTTGGTGAAGATGGCGCCGACGGCGTCGATCTCGGCGCCGGCGTAGAGGAGCGCCGAGCCGGTGAGCGTGCCGACGGGCACTCCGTTGACGCTGCGGGCATCCACAAGACGGACGGCGTTGAAGCCGAGCACGCCGGGATCGAAGCCGGGCAGATAGGCATCCAGGTCAAGACCACGCGTCCCGCCGCCGATCTGGCCGATCGCGACGTAGCCATCCGGGGCGACGCTGATGCCGTTGGCGTTCAGGAGCGTCACGGTCGAGGCCGTGGGATGGATGGAGATGTAGGTGTCCTCGACCATGTTGCCGATCTCGAAGATCCAGAGGTCGAGGTCCGAGGAGCCGCTGTTAGTCAGGAGGTTGTCGGTGAAGCCGACGTTGAGCATGCCGCCGCCACCCAGGGAGTAGGCGCCGCTGCCGCCGGTCTTGCTGTTGGGCACGAAGTCGGGGACGCCCAGCGAGCTCGCGGGGTTGAGGAAGTTCGCGGCCGTCGCGGACGGGCCGCCGCTGTAGAGCTGATCGGAGGAGAGCACGACGTCGGCGAAGCTGACCGCGCCATCGGTGAACTCGATACCGCCGTACGTGACCGCCTGGGCGGTGCCGGGCTGCACAAAGCTGAACAGCGCCGCAGCCAGAGCCAGACCAGCCAGTTTCTTAGTAACCTTGAAGCTCATCGAAATCTCCTTGCAAGTACACGAGCCGTCTCCTGATCATGCACAACGACGCTCGTCTCTTTCTTCCGCTCCAATCGATTCAAACCGCGACAAAAAAACCGCGCTCGGGGCATGGTCATCCGCGTGACCAAACCAGCTCCCCGATCCGATGTCCCGCCGCAGGCCTTATCCCGCTGACGGGCTCCAACCTTCCTTGTTGGCTAACGAAACATTACACCCGCTTTTCATGCAGGCAAGTCGAATCCCTGCCTCAATCTGTTTATTGAACGGCATTTAGGCCCCATAAAATACCCCAGATTCGCCAAGCCGCACGCCCAGCGTCAATGATACGCAACTCTTACTATAGGCATGGGATACGATAGCGCAAATCCACTATGCACGCGATTCTGATCGTGATTCACTGCCATAACTGCGGTTAGGCGTTCGACGGGCCAAGGGGAGCCTTTACCTAACCCCCCACCGCAAGAATCCGCCAAGGTTTCTTACCATTTCTCCGTTCCACCCTCAGAACCTCGCGGCCAAACGTCCAACCCCGGGCCTTGACCCATGACTCAAAGGCGGCGTCGCACGGCTCAATCACGAACAGTGGGCCGGGGGGCAGTTCCCCACGCTCCGCCTCCGCCACCGAATACAACCGTCGCTCCGCGTAGAAGCTCACCTGGACCCGCACCAGGTAGGGTGCGACGACCTGGGCGTCCGCCGGCAGCTCCCGCCCGATCCGCCGCCCCAGTTCCTCGACGCCCTCGTACAACCCACGCTGGTACGTCGCGTAGAACGGTACGCCCCGCTGCGCGATCAGCACCCCCATCGTCTTGGAGACGTTCGCGCCCACCCAGAGAAACATCAGCGCGATAAACACCCGACCGCCCCAGGGCTGCCGGATGGCGCGATCGAGCCACACGACCGTCAGCCACCACCCATACGCCAGCAGCGGTAGGATCGGGAGGAAGTACCGCACGTCCGGCAGGAAGAGCAGCCACTGCACCATGAAGAGCGCGACCACCATGCCCCACAGCACGCGCCGCCGCACGAGCATGATCCCGCTGATAAAAATCGTCGCCGAGAGCGCCAGGTCGAGCGGGGGCACACCGAACTTGTTGCCCATCACAGCCCGGGGTGTTGTGTTGAGGAAGAGGTCCGGCGCGTTCTCGAACGCCATTTGACGGAGCGTGACGTTGAGGTCCGGGCCGAGCCGGTTGAGGATTTCCTGCTCCTTGGATGTCAGCACCGTCCCCCTGGTCGATCGAGGATCACACAGGCGCACCGCGACAACGACCGCCAATATCCCCAGCAGCGCCGCCGCGAAGCGCCAGCGGCGCGGGCTGGTGAATATCCGCCACACCAGCGCGACCACCGCCGCCGCGACGAAGACCAGCACCACCAATCGGAACGCCGCCATGACCGCCACGCCCGCCGCCAGCGTGGGCCAGTCGATCCACCACCGCCCCCCGCCGCGCCGCAGCGACTCGTACCCGACGAGGAACAGCATCGCACCGAGTAAAAACGGCATGTCGGTCAGCAGGTCGAGGCTGTGCACGTAGAACGTGGTGCAGACGCCCAGCATGAGCGTGACAATCGCCGCCGTGCCCCGGTCGGCGTGCATCGCGAACAAACGGTAAGTCAACCCCAGCACCGCCAGCCCGCACCCCAGCATCAAACCCAGCGCCGGCCAGAGCACCTGCGGCCCGAACACGCGGAAGACCCCCGCCAGCAGATACGGCAACCCCGGGTTCGCACGCCCCTCGGCCCCGCGCGGATGCGTGAACCCGCGTCCCTCGGCCAGGTTCAGGCCGATCGTCGCGTAGAGCGCCGAGTCGCGTGACATCCGCCACTGGCCGTTGAACCCCGCGACCAGCATCAGCATCGCCGCGCCAACCAGCCACCCACGGTGGCGCTCCGCCCACGCACGCAGCCACGCCGCCGCGCCGGGTTGTGCAACCTGTGATTGCCCCATAAGCCGGCAGCATCATAACGCCCCGCCGCTCGTGGCCGCTTGCGGTTTAGCGCGGGGCTACGGATTCACGTCCGCCTTCTGCAATGTGACGTTGTTCTGCTTCGCGTTACGCCCCTGCGAAGTCACAACCTCATGCAGGAGATCGACGCGTTTGCCCGCATCGACCGTCGTCGTGAACTCGACGGTGCGGAAGTCGAACAGCTTGATGCCGGGGATCGTGCTGCGGTAGGTGACGTGGCCGTCGTAGCTCCGCCGGACCTCGACCTCGATCTGCTTGGCGGTGTAGTTGCGGATGCGCTGCGTGAAGACGGCGTGCTCGTCCCAGCCGGCGACGTTCGAGTTCACCTCGATCTCCGCCGGGCCCCCGATCTGCTTGAAGACGTTCATGCCGTTGATCTGCATCCAGATGTTGCCTCGCGAGACGCGGAGCTTGATGAGCTCGAAGATGACCTCCGGGTCTTCGCCGAGGTTGACCTCGATCTTGTCGCCGATGGGGATGTATTTCGTCTGCTGCGCCGCGAGGAAGCTCAGGCCGTCCCGGCCGTTGTCGCGGAAGATGCGGACGATGCCGTCGGGCATGGGGGTGGTGCCGAGCTTGGATTTCTCGTCGTTGGTGAGGATGTACATGCGGACGAGCCGGTCACCGTACTCCATGGGGCGATAGCGGTACTGCACCTTGAAGGGCACATCGAGCGCCTCGAAGGATCGCATGCGCTTGGACCAGCCGTTGGGGATGGTCTCAGTGCCGTCGATGGTGTAGATGAAGTACTCGCTGAGGCCCTCCTTGATGACCTGTTTTTCCTCCACCATCTCCGATACCGCGCCCGCCATCGCCGGGGCGGGCGCCGCCGGGACACGCTGCATCATCTGCCTGGCTGCGCTGCGGCGCGTGGCCTTGAACTGATCCGCATCCATGCGGCCCACCTCGCTCATCGGCACTTGCGCCAGCGCCGCGATTTTTTCGACGAGGTTGATCGTGCCGACGACCAGGCGGACCTGCGCATCCTCGTAATCCTCCCCGGAGTTGTTGATGACGCGGACGAAGTTCTCCAGCTTCATCCTCGTCTCGTCCGCCGAGGCGACGCCGACGTAATCCGCCCGCCACGAGATGCCGCTGGTGAAATAGGTGATCTCGACCGTCGCGTCGCCGTCGATTGCGCTCTGCACGTTCCAGTAGAGCATTTGTGGCTTGTCGTGTGGGAAGGTCGTGTCCGCCACCTCCAGCTTGTCGGCGTTGGTGATGAAGCGCAGCTCCACGCTCGTTGGGTCGATCAGCGTGTTGGCCCAGGAGAACTGGAGCGGGTTAACGCCTTTCTTAAAACTCACGACGCGCGTCTCACGCACGAGCGTAAGGTCCTCGGAGTTGTAGATGGTGAGTTGCACCGTCGCACGGCTGGGCACGGTGGAGAGGTCGATGTTCTTGGCCTGGGCCGACACGGCCGTCAGCAGGAGCACCGCAAATGCCGCCGTGTATCGCATGATTGTGTTCATGAGGTCTGATTCCGGTGGGGCAGGCGTCTCGCCTGCCGCCGGCCTTCCGAGGCCGGTCTGATTTCAAAGAGGAAGAGGCAGGCGGGACGCCCCCCGCCCGACACAGATTCACCACTCGTTGTGCAGGATGACGTGCAGCAGGTACGTCGCCTTCTCCGCCTTGCCATCTTTGGCGCGGGCCGGGAGGTTGACGTGGAACAACACCTTGTCCTGGGTGGTCTTTTCCTTGTCAGCGTCGCCGAGCGTGGTCTTGGGGCCGAGTTCCCACTGAACCTCGCGGCCGGTGTCGCCGATCAACTCACGGCGGATGTAGGCGACGGACTCGGCGACGTCGAGCGTCACCGGCTGGTCCTTGAAGTTCTCGATCTCGTACTTGAGGACGATCTCCTGGTTGTAGAGGTTGCCCGCGATGCGCGTGCGGTTGTTCGACTCGGTGGTCCGCTTGACCACGATGTCCTGCGCCACGCCCAGGTATAGCCGCATCTCGTCGTCGATGGGGGTGAATCGGCCCCAGTCCTCGCCCAGGAAGGCGGTCGTGCCCTTGCCGTCGTCCTGGAAGATGCGCACCTTGCCCGCGGGCATGGCGGCGGTCCCCAGGCGGTTCGCCTTGGCGTTCTTGACCACGTAGTGCATGGGCACGCGGAGCTTGTTCTGGGCGCGGTCGAGGTAGTCGAACTCGGCGGGGTTGCAGGTGTACGTCTTGGTAACGGGGACCTGCTCGACCTTCTCCATGAGGAGTTGCTTGGTCTCGTTGACGCCGATGGGCTTGAGGAAGCGGCGGCCGAAACCCGCCCAGAGGCCGGTCGAACCGAACTCCTCGTTGGCCAGGTTCTGCACGCGGATGTATTGCCAGAGAGAAAGCGACTTCTCATCCCGCGCCGCGACGGCCCTGTAGTTAAAACTCTTGCTCAGGTTCCCCAGCACGTAGCTGATGCGGACCCGCGTGCCGCCCGAGTCGCTCGACGCCACCTGCCAGACGAGCGATTGCTCGTTGGGCGGGTAGCTGACGGAGAGGACCTTGGCGTCGAGATTTTTGCCCTGCTCGGGGGCGATGACGCGGAAGACGATCGTCTCCGGGTCGATGGCCGTGCCCGCCCAGGAGAAATCCACCTGGTTCACCCCCTTGACCAGGGGGACGATGCGTTCCTCTTCGACAAGGGTGGTATTCGGGTTGTCGAGTTGAATCTCGACGCGCTCGCGCACGGGGAGGGTGATGAGCTTGATCCTCGCCCAGGCGGGTGTCGCCGTGCCGGCGAGGGCCAACGCGAGCGTCATCGTCCAGCACGCAAGCCTGATTCGTCGTGACATGGTCTGTACTCCTGCGGTGAAGGCCCGGGGGCCGGGCGGGGTGCTTACTTAGATGTATCTTCCGACGCACAGGGATCAGTCATGGTTCCCGGTTGGAAGTTTTTTTAGAAGGTCGTCGCAAAACCTGAAAATACCCACAATGATCGCCAAGGCGAAGGAGGCACGGTGAGGTACGGGGATCGGCGGAGGAATAGGCTCTGAGAAACGTATCCTCCGCTTCGGTGTTTTCCCGGTTCTCGTCCGCCGCCAACGTGTCCGTCGTGCCATGGTTCTGACACCCGGGAGTCTCATTACCGTCTGAGCCGATCCGGTCAACGATAGCCCAACGCAACCAGCACACCGCACCCTTGTGGGATGCAGTGTGGCACCCGAAGCAGTAAATGTCCACCGAAAGACGCCCTCTTACCACCCGACCGTCTTGAGCCATTCGTGCGCAATGACGATGTGACCCGATGCGTAGGGGTGCACCGGCTCGGGGCAGAGCGACTCGGGGTTGTGATGCTTGAGGATCTTCTGATAGACCTCGTGCGTCTTGACGTGTCGGGTCTTGTACTTCTTCACCATCTTGTGGACGGTTTTGATGTAGAGCGGGAGCTTCTCCATGATGATCGCCCGCGGTGTACCGGGGTAGGTGTCGGTGGAGAGGTAGAAGGGATCGACGAGGACGACGTTCGCCCTGGTCTCCTTCTTCACACGGGCGAGGATGGCGTCATAAAGCTCGGCGAACTCCTTGGGGGAGACCGACGCACCGGCGACGTTGTTGTGCCAGCGGTGCAGATCGTTGATGCCGATCTTGATGGAGAGCCAGTCCGGCTTGTGAGCGATGACATCATCCGACCAGCGGTCGTGGAGGTCGCGGACGGTATTGCCGCTGATGCCACGGTTGAGGAGGTTGAGCCTGTGCGCGGGGTACTTGGCGACGATGAGCTCGGAGGCCATGCGGACGTAGCCGTCGCCCAGCGGCGCGCTCGCCCCGCCACGGCGGCCGCAGTCGGTGATGGAGTCGCCGATGAAAAGAACGGTCTGCGTGGGCTTGATAGCGAAGGGCATGGGTTGCTCCGGGGGTTATTCGTCATCTAAATTGAACACGGAGACACAGAGGACACAGAGATCGGAGGAGGGATTCTAATGTTTTTCCACTCTCTTCTCTGCGCCCTCCGCCTTCCCTCTGTGCCCGCTGTGTTCTCTTCGACTAGCGGAGGCCTCACGGATTGGGCCATCCGATTAGCGGCAGCCGCGTCGCCGCCTCGATCTCCAGCAGCCGGTTGTATTTCGCCAGCCGCTCCGACTGCGTGATCGAGCCGATCTTGATCTGGTCCGCGCCCCAGCCGACGGCAAGGTCGGCGAGCCAGTCGTCCTCCGTCTCGCCGCTGCGGGCGCTGACGGTGACGCGCCAGCCGGCGGAGCGGGCGAGCGCAAGGGCGCGGCCCGCCTCGGTGAGCGTGCCGACCTGGTTCACCTTCAGGAGCAGCGCGTCGGCTGCGCCCGCGTCGATGGCACGCTTGATGCGCTCGGGGTTGGTGCAGAGCAGGTCGTCGCCGAGCGTGAGCGCCCGGCCACGCAGGCGTCTGCGGAGCGCCGGCCAGTGCGACCAATCGTCTTCCCCCAACCCGTCCTCGATGCTGACGATCGGGAACGCGTCCAGCCACAACGCGATCCGGTCGATCATCCCCGCGCTGTCGAGGGCGTCACCGTCGATCGTGTATTTGTTGTCGGAGTAGAAATGACTGGAAGCGACGTCGATGGCGATCGCTACGTCGTCGCGCGGTATCAGTTTCGCATCCGTGATGGCCCGCACCGCGTCATCGAGCATGACGGCCACACTCGGGAACGGCGGCGCCAGCCCCCCTTCATCCGCCCGCAGAGGACGCACGCGGTACTCGCTCACACCCAACTCGGCGGCGGCCTGGAAGACCGCGAAGACCGCCGCAAGGGATTCATCGATCGTCTTCGCGGAGGCGGGCACGACCAGCACATCCTGGATCGCCACCTGCCCGCCCGCGTGCTTGCCCCCGCTGAAAAGGTTGACGGTGAGACGCGGCAGCGTCGTCGGTGTGAGGCCCAGCATGTCGGCGAAGTGCTGATAGAGCGGCACGCCACGATCTGCCGCGAAGGCGCGGGCGAAGGCGATCGAAACGGCGAGAATGGCGTTGGCCCCGAGCCGAGACTTGTTCGGCGTGCCATCGAGGGCGAGCAGGAGTTGGTCGAGGTCCGCTTGTTGTTCAACGGTCCGGCCATGCAGGGCATGCCGGATCGGGCCGTTCACATTGGCGACGGCCTTGCGGCAGCCCAGGCCGCGGTATCGCGACTTGTCGCCGTCGCGCAGCTCGATCGCCTCCGCCGTGCCCGTGGAGGCACCCGAGGGGACCGAGGCAGAGGCCGACACCCCGCCAGCCAGCGCACACGTCGCCTTGACCGTCGGGCGGCCGCGGCTGTCGAGCACCTCGATCGCGGACACGCTCTCAATGACCGGCATCGCTCACCTCGTTCACGAAAACACCCACCATCTCGTCCACACTCCCCGGCGGCCTGCACATCATCGCAACAACGGCGTGGAACTGCCTGTTGCGGTCGGCCTCACCCAGATACTCAAGCGGCGACCGCCCCGCCACCCGCGCCAGCAGGCACGCGAGCGTGTGACGCACCGCAATTGGTTCGAGGTCACCGGCCCAGGGCACATCACCGATCGCATCAAGGTACACCTTCCAGAAAACCCGCGCGGCGGCGGCGAATATCTCGCGGCAGGCAACGACATGGTGCGCCTTGCTCAGCAGGTGCGCCGATGCGAAGCCCAGGTCGAACGCCGGGTCGCCGAAGTGGATGACCTCGTGGTCGAGCAAGACGAGCGAGCCCGCGTGCACGAGCACGTTTTTCGGGCTGTAGTCGCCGTGGACGACCGTGAAGCGACGGCCGCGCGTCTGGGCGATCAGGTCGGCGTAAAAGGCCGCGGCGTCGGTAACGCGCGAGGCGGTGTAGCTGTAATACGGCTCGATCCGCAGCGACTCGAAGAACGAACGGTCGTCGAACAGCCGCGCCATCTCGCCGCGCCGCTCCCACCCGCGCCGGTGGATCGTGCCGATCAGCCGTGCGAATTGGATGACATGATCGGGATCGACGAGGCCCGCCAGGAAGAGCGTCTTGAGATTGTCGTGCGGCCGGGGGACGGCCCGCATCGCCAGCAGGTGGTTCGCGTGGTCCTCGAACAGCAGCGGCGCCGTCGCGCCGGGCGGCGCCAGTTCCGCCAGCCAGCGCAGCCCCGCCGCCTCGCGACCGATCCGTGCCGGGTCGCTGAACCAGTCCGCCTTCACCCGCAGCTTCGCGAGCGCCTGCTTCATCACCCACGCCTCGCCATTCCCTCGCTCGACCAGCACCGTGCGGTTCGACACGCCCCCCGCCAGCACTGTGACGCGCGGCGACTCCCCAGCCGCGATCCGGCCGCTCTCGCGCAGGTACGCGGTCAACGGCCCGGCCTGCTCGATGTCCAGCGCGATGGAACCCGTCACTTTCATACACGCATCCTACCGGCGCACGCATTGACCGCCCATCGGCGCGGTTCGATACTGCGTCCGCGCAACGGGGCGGCTTCCATGGCGGACACGCTGGTCATCGGGTTGGACCTGGGCACGACGACGTGCAAAGCCCTGGCGGTCGATGCCCGGGCACGCGTCATCGCCTCCGCCTCCTCACCCGTCAAAACGCAGTTCAGCGGCGACCGCGCCGAGCAGGACCCGTGGCTAATCGCCGACACCGCCGCCTCCGTGCTGCGCCGGCTCATGTCCGATCTGCACGGCCGCCCGATCGCCGGCCTCGCCATCAGCGGCGCGATGCACAGCCTCATCCCCATCGGCGACGACGACCAGCCGCTTGCACCCGCATCCTTGTGGAGCGACCGCCGCGCCGCAACGCAGACCGCCGCGATGCGTGCCACGCCCGAAGCCCACGATCTCTACAACGCCACCGGCTGCGGCATCCGCTGGCTCTACCATCCGCCGCGCATCCGCTGGTGGCTGGAACAAGAACCCGACATCGCACGGCAAACGCGCCGCTTCGTCGCCCTCAAGGATGTCGTCACGCACCGCCTGACCGGCCGATGGTGCACGGACACAAGCCTCGCCTCCACCACCGGCCTGCTCGACATCCGCACGTGTCAATGGCACGCCGGTGCGCTGCGTGCCGTGGGCATCGACGCCTCACATCTCCCCGAACTCGTCTCGCCGACCGGTGAGATGGGGCGCGTCACGGCCGCCGGCGCGGCGTGGTCCGGCCTGCCCATCGGCACGCCCGTCATCGGCGGCGGGAGCGACGGCCCGCTCGCCAACCTCGGCGCCGCCGGCGCAGCCCCGGGCCTGGTGGTCGCCTCCATCGGCACCAGCGGCGCGGTGCGGATGAATGTTTCGCAACCCCTGCTCGATGAACGGGAGCGCACCTGGTGCTACGTCATGCAGCCGGGCCGATGGGTCGCCGGCGGCGCAATCGCCAACGCCGGCCTGGCGCTCCAATGGGTCAAGGAAAAATGGTTCAGTGATCTGTCGTTCGACGACATGATCGCCCGCGCCGACGCCATCGCTCCCGGCGCGGAGGGGGTGCTCTTCCTCCCCTACCTCACCGGCGAGCGCAACCCGCACTGGGACACCGACGCCCGCGCGGTAGTGCAAGGCCTCACGCTACACCACACCCGCGACCACCTCGCCCGCGCCGCCCTCGAGGGCGTCGCCTTCTGCCTCGCCGACGTGTGGGATGCACTCAGGCCTGAACCCTCGCGGGTGGCTGGGGCAGAGTCTTCAATGCCCCGGTCTGCTCTACACCCCGATTCGCAATCCCCCATCCGCCTCACCGGCGGCATCGTCCGCTCCCCCGCCTGGTGCCGCATCCTCTGCGACGTGCTGGGTGTGTCGATCGAAGTCTCCGAGCATGGTGATGCCTCCGCGATCGGCGCGGCACGGTTCGCTCAGGTCGCACTGGGGATCATCGCTCCATCGCAACTCGACGAGCCACCCATCGACGAACGTCACATGGTCTTCACACCCGATGCGGAACGGCACGGGAGATACTGCGAGGCGTGCCATCTCTTCCGGAAGTTGGGCAGTAGATTGGTGTTTCCCGCGGACACGATGTGAGCAATCTACAAGCCCGTGCCCCGCCGTACACAGGCTGCGATTAAAGAGCACACGCTTTTCGGCATCGGTTTCTTCCGCCGGGCGAGCCAAGCGTTCGTGTTCAAGACCCCCGACGGCGGCGAAGCAAAACCGGTCCCGCCATCACGCTCAACACCAGCGCAGAGGAAGGCTCCGGTATCTCCTGCACCTGCAGGGGCATCTGGATCGTGATATACTCCGTGCCTGCCCCCGAGTTTCCCTGCGCAAAGAAGGTGATTGGTTGCGGGTTGATCAACGCGAAATCCGCGGGGATCGACTGCGTCACGCTATACACGCCGGGCACCGTCAGATCGAACGCCGCGTATCCATCGCTGTTGGTCAGGACGGTGGTCTGGGTGCTGTCGGGAGCGGTGAGCGTGATGGGGAATTTTTGAAGAGAGATATCGTTCTCATCCCAGATGCCGTTGCCATTGACATCGAGGTACATGACGCACTGGGTCTTAGTCACCGTGAAGGTGGGTATCTTCGCATTGCCGTATTCCAGCGTCAGCGTTTCGCCGCTGGCGACGTCGAACTGGTCCAGATTGCCCGGCAGGTGCTGCAGGGAGATGGGTTTGAGCGTGTTGGTCCAACCGGCGAAATCAGGCCCCATGTTTTCATTCACGGCATAGGTAGCAGCCAAACCACCGCTGGGTTCCTCAAAAACCGCCTCGCCGTTCGCGCTCGTCCTGACTTTGTGCGTGGCGCCGCCGTTGACACCCTCGACGGTGAAATCAACACCGGACATGGAGGGTTCACCCGGGTCGCGCAGGCCGTCCGCGTCCAGATCGTAGAACTTCTGAATCACAATCTTCCGGCTGGGCGGGGGAGGCGGCGGCGGGATCGGCGTGGCGTCCAGGAAGTTGAGGGTGAATGTGCCCACGGCCGTGCCACCGTCGTCGGTTGGATGCGACACGTAGTGTGAATGACTCATCCCAAAATGATATGTGTACTTCCCGGGCGCGAAGACCGTACCGTCGCCGTTATAAGTACCGCTAGATGAGTTTACTTTAACTGTAGAATCGACGGTGTCCAAAGACCACGTGCCGCTGCTGGCACCCAAGGCGTTGTCGCGATAGCGGTGCAAATCCGATCCTAAAAAAAACATAACGGTGCTAAACCCCTGCGCGTCGCTACCGTAAGGTGTGCCCGCCCAGGGATCGCTAAGTGCTCCAGTGAAAGAGACCTGACTTGTCGCGGTGAAGCTGAAAGGCACCAGCGCGGTGAATTCGACGACCGCTAAGCCGGTCGCAAAAGACCCATACCCCGCCGACCGGTCGAGTTGAATCGTTGAGGAAATCGAGCCTCCGCTGACGGTAAGGTCAAGTTCAGCCGCGGGATCACCGGAACCCGGCTTGTATATCACCTGATTGTGCTGAAACACAAGCCCATGAGTAGCGGTATTGGAGGTCTCGCTCAGGTATGTTTGGCTCGTGTTTCTCCCCGAACCGGTGTGCGTCATGCTTGTGTAAGACCCCACGACATCGCTTGCCCAGCCCGGCGAGACCACCGCGCAAACAACCACAACCACTGCGACGGAAGCAAAAAGTTGGAAGCGGAAATACATCAGAATTCCTCCCCGGCCGGCTTGGGCAACAGGCGATAACGCCACGCCTGAGCGTGCCGACACAACGCCTACGAACGAACCCATAAACAAACGCGGTTGCTTTTGGACCCCGCCTACAACACGGGGTCAGCAGATGGGTATTGGCTGACGTACACCCCAGCCATGGCACAAAGGATAGCATCCAGAAATCCGCCCGTCGAGAGTTTTCGACGCGTATGCCGGGTGCCCGGGCCTTGTGGAAACCGGGCTATCGGTCTCGGATAAACGACCGCAGACGCGGGGACTTCGCCGTGAACTCCTCGATCTCCGGGCGTTTGCTCGTGTTGTCCTCGGGGTGGGGCATGGGGTTGGATTTGCCCTGGATGTGGGTTCCCCAGAGGTAGCGGAAGCCGGGCTTGGTGCCGCGGTGGGCGGTGTGCCAGAGGGCGGTGTCGAAGATGACGCAGGAGCCGGGCGGCGCGGCGACGGCGATCTGACCGGGCCAGTGGTCGTGGAGGCCGGCCGGGGCGACCTGCATGGGTTCGTCGTAGCGGCGGGGATAGACGACGAGCGAGCCGACCTCGGGGCTAGAGCCGCGGGTGTAGCAGGCGAAGAGGACACGCTCTATTTTTTCCCGGCCCGGGAGGCGCGACTTGTCCCACGCGTAGTGCTCATGCCAGCCGATGGCGTCGGCGGATTCCTCATTGGAGAGGCGGGCGCCGGTGTGGGCGAGGAAAGGCTCATCGCGCAGCACCATGGCCAGCGCGTCGAGCAGCACGGGCTTGTCGAAGAGCGGGGTCATCTCGGGGAGGAACTCGAGCAGCGGGTGGATGCTCAGGCCGAACCCGGCGAGCGATGGCCTGCCGCGCTTCTCCCAGCAGTCGGCCATGGCCCGCTCGGCGAGGTCGCGATCAGCGGGCGACCAGATGGAATCGATCACGCAGAAGCCACGGTCGTAAACCTCGCGGGCTTTGGATTTCAGGTCGGTCATTGTGTGCCCCCCGCGACGGCGCTCTCTGCGCGGCGGAAATCCAGGTCCGGCTGCATGCGCTTCCCCTTGTCAAAGCCCGGGGCGTGCCAGCAGGCGACCCAGTGTTTGTCGGCGACCTCCAGCAGCGGCGGCTCGGCGCCGGAGCATTGCGTGTCGCCCAGCATCGCGGCGCAGCGCGGGTGAAACGGGCAGCCGGAGGGGAAGTCCACGGGGTTGGGGACGTTGCCCGGGATGGTGTCCAGGCGGGTCCGTGCGCGGCCGAGCACGGGCATGGAGGCGAAGAGGCCCTTCGTGTAGGGGTGCAATGGGTTGTGAAAGACGTCCAGGACCGAGCCGTATTCGACCACGCGGCCGGCGTACATGACCGCGACAACGTCGGCGTTCTCGGCGACGACGCCCAGGTCGTGCGTGATGAGCAGCACGGAGAGGCCACGCTCGTTCTGCAACCGGCGGAGCAATTCCAGGATCTGCGCCTGAATGGTGACGTCCAGCGCAGTGGTGGGCTCGTCGGCGAGGAGCAGCTTCGGGTTGCAGGCGAGCGCCATGGCGATCATCACGCGCTGCCGCATGCCGCCCGAGAGCTGATGGGGGTATTCCTTGAGCCTCGCGCGGGGATCGGCGATGCCCACGTCCTCCAGCGCACGCACGGCCACCTCGACGGCGCCGGCACGGTTCACCTTCTGGTGCAGCAGCACCGCCTCGATAATCTGCTCGCCGATGGTGTACACCGGGTTCAGGCTGGTCATCGGCTCCTGGAAAATCATAGCGATGTCCTTGCCGCGCACGGCCCGAATCGCCTTTTCATCGAGCGTGAGCAGGTCCGCCGGCGCGGCAACGCCATCGGGCGACCAGTAGATGCAGCCGGAATCGAATCGGCCCGGCGGCGTGGGGACGAGGCGGAGGATGGAGAGCGACGTGACCGACTTGCCGCAGCCCGACTCGCCGACGACGGCCAGGGTCTGCCTCGGGTAGATGGAGAGGTTCACCCCGCCGACGGCGCGGACGCGGCCGCGCGGCCCGGAGAAGGAGACGGCCAGGTTGTCGATCCGCAGCAGCGGTTGCTCCGCCATGGTGGTTCACCCGTCAGTGTTGGTTGCGGTTGGTGTAGGGATCGATCACGTCGCGCATCGCTTCGCCGATGATGATGAAGGCGAACATCGACAGGAAGAGAGCCAGGCCCGGCGCGGTGGCGATCCACCAGCGGAAATTGCCACCCGGCGAGGTGGCTTGGTTGAGCAGGGCGCCCCAACTCGGCTCCTCGACCAGGCCGATGCCCAGGAAACTGAGGATGTTCTCGACATTCATCGCGCCGGCGATGCCGAAGCTGGCGCTGACAAGCACGGGCGTGATGCCATTGGGGAGCATGTGGCGGAAGAGGATGGAGCGCAGCGGCAGGCCGGTGGCGATGGCGGCCTGCACAAAATCCTGCTGGCGCAGCTTGAGGAACTCGGCGCGGATGAAGAGCGCATAGCCGCTCCAGCCGGTTAGGCCGATGATCACCATGATCAGCAGCAACATGCTTGCCTCGTCCCGCCAGAACGCCACGACGGTGAGCAGCAGGTAGAGGCGCGGGATGGCGTCGAAGATTTCCACCAGGCGCATGCCCACGAGGTCAACCCAGCCGGAGAAATAACCCATCAGCCCGCCGAGTACGACGCCCACGACGACAGCGATACCGGTGGAGATGAAGCCGACGGCCATCGCGATGCGGCAGGCGTGGATCATGCGGCTGAGCACGTCGGAGCCGTTGATCTCGGTGCCCAGCCAGTGCACGGCGGAAGGCGGGTGCGGATTGGGGTTGTCCTTCTCGAACTGATCGGCAAGCCGGTCGTTGGGCGAGAACGGGATCGGGGCGTAGATCGCGTGCTCTACAAGGCCGTCACGGTGGTAGCCGCGGTAGATGTCGTACACGGTGCCCGCCGGCTGCTTGCACACGAAAATACTCAACGGGATCGCCACCGCCATCACGCCGACGAACACGATCAGACGATGCGGGCCTCGCAACCGCCGCACCGTGCAGAGCACGCCGAGCGCGACCGCCGCGACCAGAACGGAGGCGTCCACGGGCGTAAGGTGGCGCAGCAGCGGGCTGGACCACCCCTGCCCCTTGAGCTTGAGAAGCAGCGGAAAACTGCTGGCGAGGAACGGGGCGAAAACGGCGAAGAAAAGGATGACGCCCAGCCAGACGGCGGCGATGATGGCCAGCGGCTGCCCGAAGGTGCCCAGCAGGACCCGCGCCGTCTCGCTGCGCGGCGGGCGGGCGGACGTCAGACCGGCAAGGCCCGGCACCGCGGGCGTGGTTGGAGCCGTGTTACTCATAGCTCACCCTCGGGTCCGCGACGGCGTACCAGATGTCCGACACAAGCCGTGACAGCAGGCCAATCACACCCGCCACCAGCGCCCCGGCCAGCACAAGTTCCCTGTCGCGCGAGAAGACGGCGTCGATCGCGAGCTTGCCCATGCCGGGGATGCTGAAGATCGATTCGATGATGACCGAGCCGCCGAGCAGGCCGGGGATGATCCCAGCGGCGACGGTGATCAACGGCAACAGGCTGTTGCGGAAGACATGACGGAAGAGGAGCGTTCGCTCGTCCACCCCCTTGGCGCGGGCGGTGCGGACATAGTCGGCGTTGAGGCTGTCGAGCACCGAGCCGCGCGTGAGCTTGGAGAGGAATGCGAAGCCGCCGTAGGTATAGACGAGGAGCGGCAGCGCGAGATGCCAGAGCATGTCCAACAGCCAGCCGCGCTCAAAACCCGCCGAGCCCACGCGGGGCAGGAACGCCATCTGGTCGGCGAGGGTGTCGTGCAAGCCGCCCGCGGGGAACCAATGCCAGAACTGCGTGCTGGCGAAAAATCCGATAAGCATGATGCCGGCCCAGTTTTCGGGGATCGAGTTGAGGCCGAGCATGGTCGTGCTGGAGCCCACGTCGAAGAGCGAGTTGCGGTGCCGCGCCGCATAGACACCGATGAGGATGGAAAGGACGTAGATGATCGGCGTGGTGACGAGGTTGAGCAGGAGCGTGACCGGCAGCGCTTCCATATAGAGGTCGGTGACGGGACGGCGCTTGGACATGCTCTCACCCAAGTCGAGGGGCTTGAAACCGAAACCCGTGGACTTCCCATCGCCGTCGTAGCGGTAGCCGATCGGCGAGACGCGGTTGAGCCACCGGCCGTACTGCACGAGGAGCGGCTGGTCCAGGCCGTAGCGTTTGCGGTAGTACTCCCGCATCGCCTGGCGTTCCTTGGCCTGCATCTCGCCGCCCTCGCTCAGCGCCTGCCCGCCGACGCCGCCGGGCGAGAGCGCCATGATGAAGAACACCACCGCCGTCACGCCAAGCAGCGTGGGGATCATGAGGAGCAGGCGACGGAGGATGTAGTTCAGCATGCGGTGCGGCTAATCTTTTCGCATTTGCTGCGCCCGCGGGACGAACCACTCGTCGCGGTCATTGATGCCAAGCTTCACGCGCTGCACGTTCTGGATGCGGTTGTCAAGAAAGATCAGGCTCTTGCGGCTATAGAGGAACGTGTAGGGCTGATCCTCGTGCAGAAGCTGTTGGCACCGCTTCCACAGCGGCATGCGTTTGGATTCGTCCACGGTGCGGCGGGCCTGATCGATGAGTTTGTCCAACTCCGGATTGACGTAGGAGATGAAGTTGTCCGCCCGGTCGGCGATCTGGCTGGAGTGGAACATCTGGCGGATGTCGGTCTCGATGCCGCCCCCCCAGGCCATACACAGGGCGTCGTAATCGCGGGCCTTAACGCGCTCGTCGAACACGGACCACTCCAGCGGTTCAAGCTCCATCACGATGCCCGCCTTGGCGAAGCTGTCCTTGAGCATCAGCGAGACGCGCTCCCAAAAACTGGTGCCGGACGGGAAGAGCAGCTTGAAGCGGAAAGGCTTGCCGTCGGGTGCGTCGATAGTGCCGTCGCCGTCACGGTCGAAGAAGCCCGCCTCCTTGAGAATTGCCATGGCCTTCTGCACGTCATAAGGCCACGGCTGGACCGAGGGGTCAGACTGCGGGCTTAGGCGGTTGAACGGGCCGGTGGCGGGGATCGCAAAGCCTAGCAATATCTCGTCTAACAGCCGTTGGCGATTGATCATCATGGTCATCGCCAGCCGCACCCGTTTGTCGGCGAAAGGGGTTGGCTTGCCGCCGCGTTTCTCGTTCCATGCGACAAAGCCGTAGCCGCTGGTGATCCGCTCGAACTCGTAGCTGTTAGCGCGTGCCGTGATGGCTGGGTCCTTGCGCAGCTCGACGTACTGCTCGGGCATGGCGGCGAAGAAGTCGATCTCGCGGTTGCGGAACATGGTCATACGCGCGACGTCGTTATTGACCTCGCGGTAGATGATCCGGTCGAAAGCCGGCGCGGTGCCCCAGTAGCGCGGGTTGCGGATGAGTTGAAGGAGCTTGCCCGGCGTCCAGTCGATGGGGCTTTCCATCTGATACGGGCCGGTGCCAAGCAGCAGACCGGGCGTTTTGTTGAATTCCTCCGGCGGATACTTGCCGTAGAAATGCTCGGCAAGCGGCGAGAATCCCGCAGCGAGCCCGAAACTCTCGAAATAGGGCTCGTTGTAGGTGAACACGACGTCATAATCACCGTTAGCGGTGATCGAACGGACGTTAACTATCCCCTGCCGGTCGCGCGAGGCGTCGATCTTGGGGTTGTTGATGAGGTTGAACGTGAAGACGAAGTCGCGCGCCGTAAGCGGGAAGCCGTCGGAATAAACCACGCCGCGGCGGAGCTTGAAGGTGATCACGGTCGCCGCGGGGCAATCCTTTTCGTGGACGATGTCGGAGATGCGACGCCCCTCTTTCAGGCGATCGGTGATGTATTTCGATCGCTTGTCGGCAACATCGGGCTTGGGGCAGTCGGCCTCGCCCTCCACTTCCCCCCGCGTGAGCGGCACTACGATGCGCCGATCGACATAAGCCTGCCACGCCTTCTCGTTGTCATCAATCTTCCACGACTCGGCGAGCAGCGGTAGCCACTCGAGCGTGTTGGGATCGCGCATCGCGAGCGATTCGAGCACCAGCCCCTGGATCGTACCACCGTAGGCATCCACGGTGACCAGGGGCGTGATCTTGGCGACGTTGGCCCCGAAGGCGTCGATGCACCAGTCGCCCTCGGAAAATCCGGGCATGGCGCGGGCGGCCTTGATGCGGGCGAAGGGGTCGGGGGCGGCGGTCCCGCCGTCCGACGCCGGCGCGGTCGCGGGAATCACTGTCGTCACACCGCCACCGCGCTCCAGCATCCGGCGGATCTCGGAGAGGTCGCGCGTCTGCTGGCCGATCTTCTCGTTGACGGACTTCACCACGTCGAACTGCCGGTCGTACTGCTTCATCGCCAGCCAGACGCTGACCAGGACGAGCACGAGGAGCGTGACGGTGATGAGGTCCTTGATTCCAAATCGGTTTTCCATGGTGCGGTCGCCTTGGCGGCACGGGCCGCGCGATCGGGTGCGTGGATCAGACACGGCGGCGCGGGTCGAGACGGTCTCGCAGCGCGTCGCCCAGGAAGTTCAGCGCCAGCAGGGTCATGCCCAGCAGCGCGCAGGGCCAGACGATCAGCCACCAGCGGAACGTGACGCCCGCCAGGCCCAGCGCCGCCAGTTCCGTGACGCCGTCGGCGGCGAGGTTGCCCCAGCTAGGCATCGGCGGTTGCACGCCGATGCCCAGAAAGCTCAGGAACGACTCCGACAGGATCGCCGAGGGCACGGTGAGCGTTGTATAGACGACGATCGGGCCGATCAAGTTCGGCAGCAGGTGGGCCGTAAAAATCCGCACCGGGCCGATGCCGCAGGCCCGCGCCGCCTCGATGAACGGCTGGGCACGCAGGCTCAGCACCTGGCCGCGGATGACGCGCGACATCGTCAGCCAGCTCAGCCCGCCGATCGCCACCAGCAGGGTGACGATGTCCTTGATGTGCGTGGCGGCGTCCTGTGAAAACAGGGTCTTGAGCGCCTTGAAGACGGTCGGCTCGACGGCGAGCTTCACGAGCACGACCAGCAGGATGGAAGGCAGGCCGAAGAGCACGTCCACGGTGCGCATCATCAAGGCGTCGGTCCGGCCGCCGGCGAAACCGGCCGTCGCCCCCCAGATCACGCCGATCGCCACCGCGACAGCGGCCGAGCTCATCCCGATGCCCAGGCTGATCGCGCCACCGAGCAGGCAGCGCCAGAGGATGGACCGACCCAGGCCGTCGGTCCCCATCGGGTCGTGCCAAGTCGGCGGCGAGAGCGTGACCACCTTCGGGTCGTTGAGCCGTTGATCGTCGTACTTATGGAGCGACCACGGGAGCGTGAGGAAGCAGGGCATCGCGACCAGCAGCAGCACCGCCGCGCCAAAGCCCCCCGCCCGCAATCGGGGCACCCCCCAGCCCGCCCGCGCGGAGCTTGCCAGATCGACATCCGTGTCCATGGGTCGCGAGTATAACCGTGAAATCAGCCGCTTGCGGCTTAGCGTGCCTTCTTCACCGCGGGCTCGTGCACAACTCGACCGTGTGCCCCTCCGGGTCCTTGATGAATATCTGCAGAGCGCCGTCGGGCCGGTTGTGCGGACCGGTGAACTCGATGCCCTTGGCCTTCATCGCCGCCACGGCGTCATCCATCGAATCGACCATCACCGCGAAATGGTTCCCGCGCGACGCCGAATAGACCGGCCCCGTCGCGCCGCCGATGATGTGCAGCTCCTGGTCCGCCCCGATCCGGTACCACGCCCCGGGAAACGAAAACGCCGGCCGCGGGATCGGCTTGAGCCCGAGCACCTCGCTGTAGAACTTACAGATCGAATCCACGTCCGCGACCTGCAGCGCGACGTGGTTGAGTTGCGTGATATTCATGCTTCGCGCTCCAATCGTGCCGCCGCTTGCGGCTTAGCGTCAGTTCGGGTTCCACCCTACGTACTCGTTATTCATCACCCGCCGCGCCTTGGCTCGGAGTTCCTCCATCGCCACCGCATCAAGCGGGCGGAAGGACTTCGCCGCCTCGAACGCCGCGTCCTGCTCGTTCGGGAAGCTCATCCCCAGCAGCGCCACGTCCGGGTCGCAGGTCAGCGTGTAATGGATGCACTCACGGATGGTGAGACGCGCCGTGGAGGGCTGCTCCTCCTCCATCACCGCCACGCCGCCGGAGCTGACCTTTCCGCGCGGGCGGAGGTGAACGGTGCGGTTGCTCTCCGCCGCCCCGCCGAGCAGACGGCCGGCGCCAAAAGTCTTGAAGCAGACCGTCCCGACACCGTGTTTCTTGGCCAATGGGAGAATCTCGCTCACATATCTTGCATCGACGTACGCCCCGATCGGGTACATGACCACGTCGCACAGCCCAGACATGATCGCCTCGCGCAGCACATCCGGGTGGTGGCTCGAAATCCCCCGGAACCGGCATCCGCCTGCGCGCACGCAACCGGCAAGCTCTTCCATCGCCCCCCCGGGCGACGCGAGCTTCCGCCACAACGCCAGGTCCGACAGCGCGTGGAACACGAATAAATCCACCTCCGGAAGCCCCATCCGTTTCAGGCTCGATTCCACCTGCGGCGCGACCGGCTGGTCGAGGAAGTCGATCTTGTTGATGACGAAAAGCCCCTCGCGCCGTCCACGCACCGCCGCGCCGACGATCTCCTCGCTGTAACCCTTCTCATACCCCGGCGCGGTATCGACGATGTTCAGCCCCGCGTCCATCGCGCGTCGCACCGTCGCCACGCATTGCTCGAACTCGACCGCGCGGTCGGCGACGTCCCCGATGCCCAGTTGCGTGGCCCTGAACCCCGTCCGCCCCAGCTCACGCCGCGGCTCGAACATCCTCTGGATCGACTTATCCATGACGTGCCTCCTCAAGCCGCTCGCGGCTTAGCGTCCCCTCTGGATTACCGCACCACCTCGACGCGCTGCGGCAGGTGCTCCACCTCGATGTCGCGCCGCTCCTTCAATTCCCCCGCGCCGATCTCGGCGATGACCTCCATCAGGTGCCGCGCCACGAGCACGCGCGGCATCACCACGTAGTCCGCCCCCTCGGTGTAAAGCCGCGTCGCCCCCTCGATCGAGTCGGAGGTGACGATGATCTTCGCCGCCGGGTTAAGCTTGCGCAGCGTCTGGAGGAGACGGAGGTTGTCGGTGCCGCGGAGAAAGTCGTCGGCGATCGAGCAGATGAGGATCTGCGCCTTGTCGGCCCCCGCGTGTTCGAGCGTGTCCATGTGGCTGATGTCGCCATAGACGGTCTTCACGCCCAGCTTGTTGAGCCGCTCGTTGACGTGCTGGCTGAAGTCCACGACGGAGAAATCAATGTAGGCCTGCCGCAGCTCGTGGATGAGCGACGAGCCGACGCGGAAGCAGCCGATGAGCATCACCGGGGCGGGCGCCTCGTCGTGCACCATCACCGAGGATTTGCTCTTGTCCGCCTCGGTCGTCGTGGCGCGGGGCACGAGCAGCCCGGCGAGCCGGTGGCTGTACTCGATCATGTAGGTGGAGGCGATGGAGGTGATGATGAGCACGAGCACGATGAGGGAGACCAGGTCGGTGGAGACGTGCTTGTACTGCGCCGAGCTGCCGACGAGGGCGACGATGACGCCGAACTCACTCACCTGCGCCAGGTAGATCGAGCTGAGCACGCCCATGCGAGGGGTGTAGCCGCAGACCTTGACGGTGGGCCAGACGGTAAGGAAGCGGCTGACGATCACGACGAGGGAGAGCACGAGAGCGATAACCACCGTGTGCATCGGCGGCATCTTGAGCAGCATGCCCAGCGAGACGAAAAAGAGCGTGACAAAGAACGTGCGCAGCCCGCGGATCTTGGCGATGACGTCCAAGGCGTAGGGGAAAGCCGCGATGCTGACGCCGGCGATCAGGGCCCCCATCGCGATCGAGAAGTCCAATCGCAGCGCCGCCGAGCAGATCAGGAAGCACCACGAGAGCGCCGTCAGCAGCATCACCTCCGGCGAACGCGACACGAAACGGAACAGCAGCGGCAGCGCGAACCGGCTGAGCAGGATCGCCCCCGCGACCAGGCCAGCCCCTTTCACCAGGGAGAGCACTGCCACCACCCACGGAAGCTGCGTCGTTGTCCCCGCCGCGGCATCCCCACCGCCGCCCATGCTCGGCTGCAGCGCCAGCATCGCGATCGCCACCAGGTCCTGCAGGAGCAGCACCCCCATGATCATCTGCCCGTGCCCCGACTCCAACTCCGCCCGGTCGGAGAGCATCTTGACGGCGATCATCGTGCTCGAGAGCGAGACCGCCATCGCGATGTAGATCGACTCCAGCCCGCGGTAGCCCAGCGCCATCGCCGCCAGCCATCCCAGCGCTGCACAGCCAAAGACCTGCACGATCGTGACCGGCGTGGCACGCTTGCCGATGCTCAGCAGCCGCGTGACATCGACCTCCAGCCCGACGATGAAGAGCATGAACGCCAGGCCCATCTCGGAGAGCTGCTGCACCTCGTCGGGGTCCGACACCAGTTTGAACCCGATCGGCCCGAGCAGCACCCCCGCCGCGATGTACGCCAGCACCAGCGGCTGGCGCGTCCACTGCGCCACATAGGCCAATACCGTCGCCGCGAGGAAACAAACGAGGATGTCTTGCAGTCCATGAGCCATCGGGCGGACATCTTAGACTGTTTCAAAATGGCGGGTATCGAGCGAGCCAGACGCCGCACGGATGAACGGTAGAATGTCGGGTTCCCCGGGCGCGCCCCGTCGCCGCTCCAAAGTCCACCTATGAAGGATCACGCCATGCCCATCAAGATCGCGTTCATCGGCGCCGGCAGCCTCACCTTCACGCGCGGCCTCTTCCGCGACATCCTCACCGTGCCCGAACTGAAGGACACGCACTTCGCGTTCAGCGACATCAACAAGCAGTACCTCGACATGGCCGCCCTGCTCTGCGGCAAGGACATCGAGGCCAACAAACTGCCCGCCAAGCTCACCGCCACCACCGACCGCCGCCGCGCACTCGACGGCGCCGATTACGTCATCAACTGCACCCGCATCGGCGGGCTCGACGCCTTCAAGACCGACATCGACATCCCGCTCAAGTACGGCGTCGACCAGTGCGTCGGCGACACGCTCTGCGCCGGCGGCATCATGTACGGCCAACGGAACATCCCGGCCGTCCTCGACTTCTGCCGCGACATCAAGGAGGTCTCCGCCAAGGACGCCCTCTTCCTCAACTACGCCAACCCCAACTGCATCAACACCTGGGCCGCCAACCAGTACGGCAAGGTCAACACCGTCGGCCTCTGCCACGGCGTCATGGGCGGGCACCACCAGATCACCGAAGTCATCAAGCTCCTGGTCAACGACGGCAAAAAGCCCGGCGAAAAAGGCTACGTCAACATCACCCCACACGACGTGGACATCATCTGCGCCGGCATCAACCACCAGACCTGGTACATCCAGGTCCGCTACGCCGGCGAGGAGTGGACACCCCGCCTGCTCGAGGGCTTCCAGCGCCACCCGCTCATGTCCAAGACCGAAAAAGTCCGCATCGACATGCTCAAGCGGTTCGGCTACTACTCGACGGAATCCAACGGCCACCTCTCCGAATATGTCCCCTGGTACCGCAAGCGGCCGCGTGACATCGGCAAGTGGATCGACATGTCGAGCTGGATCAACGGCGAGACCGGCGGCTACCTCCGCGTCTGCACCGAGGGGCGCAACTGGTTCAAGACCGACTTCAAGGAAATCCTCAAGACCGCCGGTGAACCGATCACGCCGCAGGGCCGCGGCCACGAGCACGGCAGCTATATCATCGAGGCGCTCGAAACCGGCCGGGCGTATCGCGGGCACTTCATCGTCACCAACCGCGGCTGCATCACCAACCTCCCGCCCGACGCGGCGGTCGAGGTGCCCGGCTACGTGGACCGCAACGGCATCAGCATCCCGTTCGTCGGCGACCTGCCACAGGGCTGCGCGGCCGTCTGCAACGCCTCGATCACCGTGCAGCGCATGGCGGTCGATGCGGGCGTGAACGGCGACGTCAATCTGCTCAAACAGGCGATGATGATGGACCCGCTGGTCGGCGCGGTGTGTGATCCGGAAGAGATTTCACAACTCACCGACGAGATGCTCGTTGCGCAGGCGAAGTGGCTGCCGCAGTACAAGGGGGCGATCGCCGGCGCGAAGTCCCGGCTCGCGGCGGTCAAACGCGAGGGGAAATACCTGGGCACGCAGGTCACTCTCGGCGCGGCGCGCAGGCCGATCCTCTCCGCCAAGCAGAACGCCGAGCAGGCGATCGAGTGGGCGAGAATCCACGCGGCCGACGTGCTCGAGGAGTTCCACGCCACCGACCTGCACCCGACAGTCCCCGACCTGCGCAGAGTCGAGCCGCCGCGGAACGGCGCCTACTCCGCCCCGATGAAGGCCCGCCTCGCCGGCGGCCGCGACGGGTTCCTGGACGTCCGCTCCGTCCACGGCGGCAAGGACGGCCTGATCTTCCTCCGCACGAAATACGAGGCCGCCAAGGCCGCAATCGGCCGGCTTATCTACGGCGCCGACGGCCCCGTGAAGGTCTGGGTCAACGGCGAGACCAGCGACTACCGCCCCGAAGCCACCAACCCCGCTATCCCCGGCCAGTACGAGGCGACCGTGAAGTGGAAGAAGGGCAAGAACGACATCGTCTTCGTCCTTGACAGCAACGAGGGCCACGCCTGGGGCCTCTACGCGGCGGCCACGCTCAAGCCGGACGGCAACGGCGAGAAACGGTGATCTTTTGTTTATCGAATTGAACACAGAGACACAGAGGAAGATGAGACCGGAGGAGAAGACAAACGAAGGAGATTAATCAGAGAGAAGAAGTTTTTATTTCTCCCCGAAGCCAC
The DNA here is from genome assembly GCA_021413865.1 of Planctomycetota bacterium. Classification (GTDB taxonomy): domain Bacteria; phylum Planctomycetota; class Phycisphaerae; order Phycisphaerales; family Phycisphaeraceae; genus JAIOPN01. The sequence continues at coordinate 140,946 of JAIOPN010000017.1, forward strand.
GCCCGATGCTGAGGTCCGCCGAAGCGTCGGGGTCTTGCCGGACTTTCCGTACTCCACAAAAACATCCTCCTCCTCTTCTCCTCTTACCTCATCTTCCTCTGTGTCTCTGTGTTAGTCTTCCATTCAAGAGAACCCTATGAAATCACGCCCCCCCTCCGCTAAGCCCGCCTCCGTGTTGCAGCCCTTCGTGGACAAGAAAGCCCTCGCCGGCGCGGTCACGCTCGTGGCCGACCGCCGCAAGGTGCTCTCCCTTGAGACGGTGGGCTTCGCCGACATCGCCAAGCGCAAGCCGATGCGGGCCGACTCGCTCTTCTGGATCGCGTCGATGACCAAGCCCGTCACCGGCTCGCTCATGATGATGCTGGTGGACGAAGGCAAGGTGAGCCTCGACGACCCCGTGGAAAAATTCCTGCCCGAGTTCAAGGAGCTCTGGCTCATAGCGGAGCGGGACGAGAAGCACGTCCTGCTCAAGCGCCCCAGCCGGGCGATCACGGTGCGCGACATCCTCAACCACACCAGCGGGATGGTCTTCAGCTCCCCGATGGAGCCGCGGATCGACGCCCTCTGGCCGAGCGTCGCGGTGACGAGCTACGTGATGACCTCGCTGCAGACCGAACCGGGCACGAAGTACCAGTACTCCAACATGGGCATCAACACCGCCGGCCGCATCATCGAGGTGGTCAGCGGGATGTCCTTCGACGATTTCCTGCACACCCGTCTGCTCAAGCCGCTGGGCATGAAGGAGACAACCTTCTGGCCGAGCAAAAAACAGCTCACACGGCTGGCCAAGACCTACAAACCCAACGCAACGAACGACGGCCTCGAAGAGGGCCGCATCAGCCACCTCCGCCACCCCTTCCACGACCGCACCCGCGCCCCCGTCCCCGCCGGCGGCCTTTTCTCCACCGCCAAAGACATGGGCCGCTTCTGCCAGATGGTCCTCAACGGCGGCCTCCTCGACGGCAAGCGTTATCTCTCAAAATCCGCGGTCGCCGAGATGACCCGCAAGCAGACCGCCGACTCCGTTTCAGAAGGCTACGGCGTCGGCTGGTCCGCCAACAACGGCGTCACCGGCCACGGCGGCGCGCTCTCGACCAACATGTCAATCGACACCAACAAGGGCCTGATCTACGTCTTCATGGTCCAACACGCCGGCTTCCCCGCCGACGGCGGGAACAGCTATGGGACGTTCCAGAAAGCGGCGGAGGAGAGGTTTGCGAAGGCCAAGAAGGTGCGCAAGGCTGTGCTGGTGTGAGAATTCTCGGCACGTCGGGAATGACGCATCGCGTTCCGTTGCATCGATGATGTGCTTGCCGAGCGCGCCGCTGAAGTCGGAACAATCAGTCGCGTCGATGCATGGACTATCAGACACCGCACGAAGTGTTCGAGAAATTCGCGGGTGTCACGCTTCACATTTGAGCCCGCCCGTGATGGGAAAACAAATGTGCTTACCCCGAACGCCACGGAGCTATAACCGCAATCGCGATGGCGCCAAAGAGTTGATCCTGTAGGCCCTTCTGCGTGGTTTGCAGAACAAGTCGTATGCTCGGCCTGCGTTTGATGGCACGGGGCCGCACACGCCCGGGCCGCAGCGGGTTGAACACCATGCGGGGAAAGGGCGGTCACTGCGTGAAGCTCTTGCGCCGTTTGCCGTTGAGGTAGCTCTCCACAACGGTCGAGCCGAGGTTTTCGCTGGCGCAGTAGTACGCCACGCCGCGGGTCAGGCGGGTCATCTGATCGACGAAGCCGACCCAGTCCATGCCCCAGTAGTCCTCGATGAGGGCGAAGGTGGCGATGCGTATGCCCATCTGGTGACACCGCAGCGCCTCCTGCAGGGTGATGCTGCTGGTGCGCTCGGAGGGTGGGTAGAGGAGGTGGAGCATCTCGACGCCGGCGTGGCTGGTCTCGACGTGCGCGGTGGGCTGGCCGTCGGTGATGACGAATATCTGCTTGTTGGCGGCGCCGCGGCGGGCGAGGGTCTGCCGCGCAAGGCGGAGCCCCAAGTGGAGGTTGGTGAAATGCTGCGGGATCATGGCGGGGTTGGCCTCGGCCTGCTCCAGGGGGACGCGCAGCCGCACCGAGCTGTCGTACATGCTGACCGGCTTGGGCATCGCCAGCGGGAGCTCGCGCTCGGGGATGGTGCACGCCAGCGAATAGAACCCGGCGTAGTCGAGCGTGTCGAGCGGAAACTTGCCGCGCACCATGGCCGCCAGCCCCATCGCGACGCGTTTGGCCTGGTAGAACCGGCCGTAGCGCATCATTGAGCCGGACATGTCGAGCAGGATGCAGGTGGCGCAATCCGCCCGGCCCTCGGTCAGGTGTAGCTCGAAATCGCCGGAGTTGATGTGGATCGGTAGCACAGGTGCGCCGGCCACCCCGCCGCGGCGTCGTTCCTCTTCACCGCGGCGAAAGGCGTTACGCATGGTGGCGGCGACGTCGATCTCGCTGAGCGGGTCGCCGAACTCGTAGGGCTTGGTGCCCTCGATGCGTTCGTCGCTGGGGCCTGGCGTGATGGTCGCGTGGCCGTCGCGCGAGCCTTTTTTAAGGTCGGCGAACATGTCCAGCAGGGCGCGGTGCTCCAACCCACGGACCATCTTGGGCGTCAGGCGCAGCTCGCCGGTCTTCTCGTCGCGTTCGAGGAAGCCGGCGTCGATCAGGCCCTGGATGTACTGCTTCTCCTGGTCGCCCTCGACCTTGTTCATCGCGTCCAGCGCCTTCTCGCCGTGTTGGAGGATGAACTGCACGACCTTGGTGGGCGGGAAGAGGCTCTCGGGCGTGGGGAACGGGCTGCCCTCGAATTCGCCGTAGTTGTATCGCATGGATCACGTCCGGCCAGGCCGCGGGGGGAATCGGCTCACGCAATCATAGGCGAACGGAAACGAGAAACGCGAGCGGGGATTTCAAAGCGGCGTCTGGCGCGGCACGCCGGGCAGACGGGGGAATGCACGCGGGGTCGGGCTCGCCTTTTCGATGACGACGATCACCGTGTTCTGCCCGAAGCCCTCGGGGTACGCCTCGTGGACGCGGAACTCGCCGGCGCCGAGCTGCGTCATCGCGTCGGCGGCGGGGCCGAGCTCCTCCTCGACCTTGGGGCCTTTCATCACGAAGAGCAGCCCCTCGACCTTCACCAGCGGAAGCGTGTATTCCAGCAGCTCGCGCATCGGCCCCAGGGCGCGGCAGACCGCGGCGTCGTAGGCCTCGCGGTGCTTCTTCGCCTGGCCGACGTTCTCGGCGCGGTCCTGCACGACGGAGACATTGGGCAGCGGGATTTCCTTGGCGCACTCCCGCAGGAAGTTCGCCTTCTTCCCGGTGGCCTCGAGAAGGGTGAACTCCATGTCCGGCCGCGCGATCGCCAATGGGATGCCCGGCAGGCCGCCGCCCGAACCCACATCAATCATCCGGGCCCCGGCGGCGAACTCCTCCAGGCCCGGCAGCACGGTGAGGCTGTCGATGATGTGCCGCCGCCAAGCCGCCTCCGGCTCGCGGATGCCGGTGAGGTTGAACCGCTCGTTGGCGTCCAGCAGCAGCGCGAGGTAGAGCGCCAGGCGGTCGATCGCCCCGTCGGGGAGCTTGACGCCGAGCTTTTCCAGTTCGGCTGGGACGAAATCGGGGATGGCGATGGGGTTCATTGGAAGATGGCGTCCGCGTTGTCGAACTCGAAGGCTGGGCGAGCCACGATGGCGGGCCGCTGCGAGGCGAAGTTCATCACCAGGCCGACGACCACATAACTGGTCAGCAGGCTGGACCCGCCGTATGAGACGAACGGCAGCGTGAGGCCGGTGATCGGCAGCAGGCCCATGGTCATGCCGATGTTAATGACGGCCTGGGTGAACATGAGCGCCGCGAAGCCGACGGTGGCGAGCTTGGAGAACGGGTCCTTGGAGCGCAGCGCGACGGCGAGGAACGAGAGAGCGAAGACGAGGTAGATGCCGATCACAGCGACGCCGCCGATGAAGCCCCAGCGGTTGATGATGACGGGGAAGATCATGTCGTTGTGGCTCTCGGGCAGGCGGTTGAAGGCGATGATGGTGCGCGACTGGCCCGTGCCGTAGCCCTCGAGACGGCCCGCGCCGATGAGGGTCATCGCCTTGTCCTGCTGGTAGCCGATGTCCTTGATGTAGCGGTTGTCGCCCTGCGCCTGGCTGATCATCGACTTGATGCGGTTGATCTGGTGGGGCTTGAGGACCTGCATGGAGTTCGGGAGCGTGTAGATGATGGCGATGTTGAGCACCACGGCCATGACGGCCAGCCCCGCCAGCGCGGAGAGGTGGCTCATCCGCGCCCCGGCCGCGACGAGCATCGCGAACAACGCCGGCGCGAAGAGCAGCGACATGCCCAGGTCCGGCTGCTTGAGGATCATCGCCACGGGCAGCAGCATGAAGATGAACGGCAGGAGCATGCCCAGCAGCGTGCGGTAGTTGTCCCGGTAGCGCAGGTACCACGCGATCGCCAGCACGAACGCGATCTTGGTCAGCTCCGACGGCTGGAAGTTCATCACGTGCAGGTTGATCCAGCACCTGGCCCCGTTGCGCGGCGGCACAAGCCAGGTCGGCATGCCCGGGATGACGAGGATCAGCAGCAGCACCAGGCAGAGCCCCAGCAGGATGCTGCTCGACCGGCCGATCTGCTTCACCGGCACGAGCATCACCATGAACATGACGATGAGCGACACCGGGACCCAGCGGAGCTGGACCTCCGCGTACTCGGCCGAGGCGGTCCCGATCGCCATGATGCCGATGACGGTCAACACCAGCGCCGCGGCGAGGGCGAACCAGCCGGGGTGGAGGGAGAAGATCAAGCGGAGGCGTTGGAGGATCGCGATCAGAAGTATCCCTCCTCACGCAGGGCCAGGATGATCTGGTTGGCGACCGGCCCGGCGACGGCGGCGCCCATCCCGCCGTACTCGACGACCACGGCGATGACGTACTGCGGCCTGGCGCTCTTCTCGCCCTGCACCACGACCATGAACCATGCGTGGTCGCCCTTGCGGACGACCTCGTCGTCGCGGGTGATGCGGCCGTCGTCATTGGTATCGACGCGGAGGTCCGGGGGCTCGGCGGTGCCGGACTTGCCCATGGCCTTCACGCCCGGCGCGGTGATGATGAGCTCGTTGTTGAGCATCGCCAGGTGGTTGGCCGTGCCGATCTTGGCATTGACCGCCATATCGAGGCCCTGCTTGGCCATCTCGATGCCTTTGGGGTCGAGGTCGAGCGAGACGGGCTTTCTCGCGGGGTCCTGTGGGCTTTTGATGAAGGTCGGGGCGATGTAGATACCGCCGCGCATCAGGGTCGCGTACGCCCCGGCGGCCTGGAGGGGTGTCCACTGGATCGGCCCCTGGCCGATGCCCATGTTGATCGCGTCATCCACCGAGAAGCCGCGTGCGTGCGGCGCGGTGGCGTCGGCGCTGCTCGGCAGGTCGCCCTTGATCTCTTCCGACAAACCGCAGCCGTTGATCCGCCCCACGCCGAAACGGTCGTACCAGGCGACCAGCCGCTGGGCGCCGAGCCTGCGGCCCATGGTGTAGAAAAAGATGTTGCAACTGCGCGCGATCGCCTCGGGGCCTTCGAGCGGGCCGTGCGTCCGGTGGTACTGCTTGAAGATCCAGCAGCGGTACTTGAGCAGGTTGTTGGGCAGCAGGTGGCCCTCGCAATCCACCGTCTCGTTGTACCCGATCTTGCGGTCGGTGACGGCGGCGGCGAGCACGAGGGGCTTGACGGTCGAGCCGGGCTGGAATGCCTGCCCGACCGCGCGGTTGATGTAGGGGCGGTTGATCTGGTCTTTGAGGATTTTGTCGGGGTCTTCACGCAGGGTCTTGAGCGGCATGCCGGGCATGCTCACCGCGGCGAGCACCTCGCCGGTGGCGATGTCGATGACGACCGCGGCGCCGTTGAGCGGTTCGCCCAGTTGCGGCCGCAGGGGGTTGTCGGAGAGGTCCTTGGAGTTCCACTCCTGCACCTTCATCAGGCCGGTCCTGGCATCCATGATCGCCTGCACGCGGGCCTGGAGGGCGATGTCGAGGGTCAGCGTCACGTCCTGGCCGGGCACGGGGGAGATCACCTCTTCCGCCTGCGTGTCCAGACGCCGGGTGAGGCTGCCGCGCAGGCCGCGCAGCAGCGGTTCCATGGATTTCTCGATGCCCCAAGCCCCGGTGCGGTCCCCGGGCAGGTACCCGCCGAGGTCCGCGGCCTTGTCTTCACGCTCCCCCGACCCGAACGGTCTGCCCGTGATGTCCGCCCGCCAGACCGACCGCAAAATCCCCAGCGCGTGCGTGCCCACCCCTTCGACCGTCAGCGTGAGCGGTTCCTCGCTCCGCAGCGGCGAGGGCATGGCCTTGCGGTCCAGCGTCACCGTAAGCGTCTCCAGCGGGTAGCTCCGCGTCTTGGAGGGCTGGATCGAGACCTGCTGCCAGACCTCGAGAGAGGGCTCGCTCTTGGCCTGCACCATCAACTGCCGGATGCGGGCCACGGACTTCTCGTCCACGCCCGTGAGCACCGCGTGCGGCAGCCGCTGCTCGCGCACGTCGCCGATCGCCGATTGCGCGGGGTCGTCGAACATGGTCTGCTGATTGATCGAGACGCTCACGGCGATCTTCTGCACGCGCTCGATGATGAGGGCCTTGCGCGACTCCATCTCCGCGCGATCGAACCCGCCCGCGGCACAGAGCGTCTTCCAGAGGGTTTCGAGCTGCAGGTCGAAGGGCTTCTCCGCCTCCTCGATCAGCCGTTCACGCTCGTCGTAGCCCAGCTCCGACCAGCGCTGCCGGTTGGCGTTGAACACCACCTCGCGGGCCCGGCGGTAGGCCCACTCCCCGGTGATCGCGCGGTAGTTCACGGCGATGTCGTCGCTGGGCACGTCCACCGCCAGCAGCCTGCCCTTGCGGTCCATCACCTTGCCACGCACGGTGGGGACGAGGGTGGTCTCGGAGAGGGCGTCTTCGGCCTTGACGCGCAGGCGCGCCCCCTGCACCAGCGTGAGGTTGAAGAGCTGCAGCACCATCACGCCGGCTAAAAGAAACAGCACACCGATCAGCAGCAGGAGCCGTCGGTGGAACATGCTCGGAATGGATCGGCGGATGGACTGGAACATCCGTGTCGTGAGCCGGCGTGCGGGACGCCGGCGCCCTCCCTGGGTTGGCGGGACAGGGCCGGGATCGGCCGCGTCTCCATCTCTTATCGGCGGGCCGCGCCGCCCTCCTGCACGCATTCCATGCGTACAAAACAAGCCCTCTCCAACCCCCTCATCTTACCCCCAAACGGGAGCGACGACGGGTCTTGGGGCGCGCCCGCTTGAGCGGGCCGCGGCGTCTGAAATTGAGGGAGAGAATCAGACGTGGGCGTGGATGCTGAGCATCGACCGGGACCGCTCGATGTCACGGGTCTTTCGTGCTGCCTCTTCGTCGGTCAGGGCGACCCGGGCGAGGGCCTCCTTCAACTGGGCCTGGGCGCTCTCCACCGAGATTTCCTCGGCGGGGACGGCCGCGCCGACCACCAGCGAGAGCTTGTCGTCACGCATCTGGGCGAAACCCTCGCCCACGAAATACCAGTGGGATTTGCCCGCGGCGTCGTCCAGGCGCATCGCACCGTTGCCCAGCTTGACCAGCAGCGGCGCACGCTGGTGCATCAGGCCCATCTGCCCGTCCCACGCGGGGATCGAGGCGTAGGTCACGTCCTGTTCAAAAACCTGTCGCTCGGGGGTCACCAGCGTGCATCGGAACGTGTCGGCCACGGCGGGGTATCTCCTGTAAGGGGGAGCATTCTACGGCCCCTCACCGCCGCGTCAAAACAGGCCTTCATCGCTTAGCGGGGCACCCGCTAAACCGCGACCAGGGCCTTGAGGTGCTGTTTCAGGTACTGGCCGGTGTAGGAGGTCTTGTGCCCGGCGAGTTGCTCGGGCGTGCCCGTGGCGACGAGCGTCCCGCCCCGCGCCCCGCCCTCGGGGCCAAGGTCGATCACCCAGTCGGCGCACTTGATGACGTCCAGGTTGTGCTCGATGACGACGACGGTGTTGCCCGCGTCCGCCAGGCGGGAGAGGACGTGGAGCAGCTTGTCGATGTCCGCGAAGTGCAGACCGGTGGTCGGCTCGTCGAGGACATAAAGCGTGTGCCCGGTGGGCCGCTTGCCGAGTTCGGTGGCGAGCTTGACACGCTGGGCTTCGCCGCCGGAGAGGGTCGTGGAGCTCTGGCCGAGCTCGACATAGCCCAGGCCCACGTCATTCAGCGCCGCCAGCACGCGGTGGACATCCGGGAAGTTCTCGAAGAAGCCCTGCGCATCCTCGACGGTCATGCGCAGCACCTGGGCGATGTTCTTCCCGCGGTAGAGGACTTCGAGCGTCTCGCGGTTGTAGCGTGTGCCCTTGCAGGTCTCGCAGACCACATAGACGTCGGGGAGGAAGTGCATCTCGATTTTCTTCGTGCCCTGCCCCTCGCACGCCTCGCAGCGGCCGCCCTTGACGTTGAAGGAGAACCGGCCGGGCTTGTAGCCGCGCACCCGCGCCTCCTTGGTCTTGCTGAAAAGGTCGCGGACGTGATCGAAGACGCTGGTATACGTCGCCGGGTTGGAGCGCGGGGTCCGGCCGATCGGCGACTGGTCCACCTCGATGATCCGATCGACGTTGCCAAGGTTCAGCACCTTGTCGTGCGCCCCGGGCTTCTCGCGCGACGCCAGCAGGTGCCGCCGCGCCGCCCGCAGGAGGATCTGGTTGACAAGCGTGCTCTTGCCCGAACCCGACACGCCGGTGACGCAGACGATCCCGCCCAGAGGGAACGAGACGTCGATGGAACGCAGGTTGTTCTCGCGGGCCTTGACCACGGTGATGGCGTGGGCGTGGTCGAGCCTGCGGCGCTGCGGGGGCGTGGTGATGACACGCTCGCCGGAGAGGAACTTCCCGGTCAGCGAAGCGGGCGCGGCGATGATGTCGTCAACAGAGCCTTGCGCGATGACCAGCCCGCCGTGCCGCCCGGGCCCGGGGCCGATGTCGATGACGTGGTCGGCGGCGCGGATGGTGTCCTCGTCGTGTTCGACGACCAGGACGGTGTTGCCGATGTCGGTCAGGTGGCGGAGGGTGGTGATGAGGCGGTCGTTGTCGCGCTGGTGCAGGCCGATGGTGGGCTCGTCGAGGACGTAGCAGCAGCCGACGAGGCCGGAGCCGACCTGCGTGGCCAGGCGGATGCGCTGCGACTCGCCGCCCGAGAGCGTGCCGGTAGCGCGGTCGAGCGAGAGATAGCCCAGCCCGACGTTGGACATAAAGCCCAGGCGGGCGACGATCTCCTTGAGGATCGGCGCAGCGATGGAGCGTTGCTCGTCGGTGAGGTCGAGCCGGCCGAAGAAGTCGAGCGCGTCCTCGATGGTCATGCCGGTGATGTCGCGGATGTTCACGGAGCGCGCGGCGGCGCCCGCGAGACCCGCGATGAAGACGCTCAATGCCTCGGGCCGGAGCCGTGCGCCGTTGCACGACTCACACGGGGCCTCGGAGAGGTACTGGTGGAGCTTCGCCTTGACGAACTCGCTGTCGGTGTTTTCGTAGCGTCGCTGGAGGTTGGGCAGGACGCCCTCGAAGGCGACGCCGTGTTTCTCCTCGTCCTTGGAGGTCGTCCCGTGAAGGAGGATTTTCTGCACCGCCTTAGGGACGGTGCGGAAGGGCGACTGCAGATCGACGCCGAAGTCGCGGCAGAATCGGCGGAGGATCTGGCTGTACCAGATCGTCATGCGCTTGCCGTGGTGCCGCCACGCATCGACCGCCCCCTCGCCGATCGAGACCCCTTGGTCGGGCACGACCAGCTCGGGGTCGAACTCCATGATGATGCCCAATCCGCCGCACGCCGGGCAGGCGCCGTACGGGCTGTTGAAGCTGAACAGGCGTGGCTCTAATTCTTCGAGGCTGCACTCGGGGTGCAGCGCGCAGGCGTGCTTCTCGGAATAGAGCGTGTCGGTCCACGCGTCGGTCTTCGTGGATGAATCGCCCGGCGACTGGTGGCTGACGATGACCAGCCCGCCCGCGAGCTTGAGCGCGAGTTCCACCGAGTCCGCCACGCGCGACCGCGCCCCGCCCCCCTCCTTCTCCTCATGCTTCACCACCACGCGGTCCACCACCGCCTCGACGTCGTGCTGCTCGTACCGCCCCAGCTTCGGCGGCTCGCCCCCCTGCCGCAGGTCGGTCACCGTGCCGTTCACCCGGGCACGCACGAAGCCCTGCCGGGTCATGCCGTCGAACACCTCGCGGTGATTGCCCTTCTTCCCGCGGACCAGCGGGGCGAGGACCATGAGCTTGGTCCCCTCGGGCATCTTCATCACAGCGTCAACAATCTGCGACGCCGACTGCCGCGCGATCGGCCTGCTGCACGTCTTCCCCTTCTCATCCTTGTGCCAGCACCGCGCGTTGCCCACCCGGGCGAAGAGCAGCCGCAGGTAGTCGTAGATCTCCGTCGTGGTGGCTACGGTCGAGCGCGGATTGTGGCTGGCGGATCGCTGCTCGATGGCGATGGTCGGCGGCAGCCCCTCGATCGATTCGACGTCGGGCTTCTGCAACTGGTCGAGGAACTGCCGGGCGTAGGCCGACAGGCTCTCCATGTATTTCCGCTGCCCCTCGGCGTAGATGGTGTCGAACGCCAGCGTGCTCTTGCCGCTGCCCGACAGGCCGGTGATCACCACCATCTTGTCGCGCGGGATGTCCACGTCGATGTTGCGGAGGTTGTGCCCCTTGGCGCCGCGGACGGAGATGAACTTGCTGGGTTGGCTGGCCATCGTGGTGCGGATTCTAGTGCTTCGTCCGCGGCCACGCAGATGGGCGCGCGGACGTGGGTTGTGCGTGCCGGATTATTGCGGGAAGTGATCGGGGTTATCATAGGCCGCTTCACACCGGAGACTATCCCCATGTCCGCCGCCACCACGACCGCCGCCGCGCCCGCCGTCACCGTGACCGTCGAGGACCGTTTCCTGTTCGACCTCCAGGGCTACATCGTGCTGCGCGGCGCGATCGACCGCTCGCTCTGCGTCGAGATTCTCAAGGCCGTCCGCGCCGTCGAGGCCGTCGACTACCCCGACCTCTGGCGCGAGAAGCTCCCCGCCGACAAACGCGCCCACCGCTCCAAGGACACCGACGTCCCCCACCAGATCCGTCTCAACGGCCTGGCGCGCCTCGACCCGATCTTTGACGAGGTCATCGCACACCCCTCCTACCTCCCCTACCTCAAGGAGTTCCTCGGCGATCCGCAGCTCGTCAACACCTGGTGCATCACCAAGAGCAAGGGCGTCACCCCAGGCTACTGGCACAGCGGCTACGGACCCGAGGAATATACCTTCCGCAACGGCGTGATCCGCTCGCCCATGCTCAATGTCGTCACCATGCTCACCCCCAACACCCCCGGCGACGGCTGCCTCATCGTCCAGCCAGGCTCCCACAAGCGCAACCTCGACCTGCCCTGGGATAAATACGGCAAGTCAGGCCTCGAGGCCCCCGGCGCCGTCGAGATCACCGGCGACGTCGGCGACGTCGTCCTCTTCAGTGAATCCCTCAACCACAACGGCTCCGCCAAGGTCAACGACGGCCTGCGCACCAACCTCTACTACAACCACATGAACTTCCCCCGCTGCGCCGCCGTCCTCGACGTCGCCAACGCCCACCACTACTGGATGCCCCCCGAGGTCCGTGCCCGCTTTACCCCCGAACGCAAACACATCACCCGCTGGATGGAAATCCTCAAGCTCGACGAGTAAGAGGTCGTATCCCCCTTGAATTTCTTCCCATAGCCCCCGGCTCGGCCGGGGGGGGGCCGCGAGCGATTCCCGGACTGCGCGCAGCAACAACCCCGCCAGAGACCCTCTTCCCAGGGCCGATAGCGGAGGAAGTGCCGTAGCTTGATTGTTCTTAGAGCGTCGCGGAGGTGAAGGGGAGCAGCGCCATGAAGCGTGCCCGCTTGACCGCCTGCGAGAGGATGCGCTGTTCGCGGGCCGACATCTGCGTGCGCTTGCGGCTCTGGATCTTGCCGTTGGGCGTCATCAGGCGGCGGAGGTCTTCCGCGTTCTTGTAGTCGATGACGAGCTTGCCGAGGCTGGTCGTCTTGGAAACCTTGACCCGCTGCGGGGCGCCGAACTGTGTGAACTCTGCCATGTCTGCAATCTCCGTCGTGGGTTAGTGCCCCGACACAGAGCCGGGGCGACGGTCAAACCGAGCCGTGCAGTATAACGGAACCCCACCCCGCACACAACCGCCCCCTCTCAAGCCAAGCCCAATGACGAGTCCCCGAGTCATCGGGGTCCGCTTCCCCTCCCTCCTCACCTCCAACACCGCCCATCCTCCCGGCTGACCACCCACTCCACCCCCTCGCCCCCAACCGCCTTCACGATCTGCCTCCGGTACTCCCTCAAATACGGCCGCTCCGTCTGCGTGTGCCCCGCCTGCACCACCACGACACCGCGCTCCACCGCCGCCAGCGCGTCGTGGTGCCGCACCTCGCCCGTCACGAAAGCATCGATCTCCCCCGCCTCCCCGATCATCGACCCGCCCGCCCCGACGCACACGCCGACGCGCCGCACCGCTCGCGGCTTAGCGGGCACCCCCGTCATCAACGACTTTACCCCCAACCGGCGGCGAACCCGGGCCAACAATTCATTGACGCTCACCGCGCGCTGCAGCGTCAACACACGCCCCGCCCCGGTGGCCGCATTCCCCGCAGCCGCCTGCTCCAATCGATAAACGTCATATGCCGGCTCTTCATACGGATGCACCCGCTTCATCGCGTTCAATACTTCGCTCAAACACGACGCGGGGCAGACCATCTCCATCCGCGATTCCTTCACACGCTCAAACCGCCCCGCCCTGCCCACCGTCGGCCTGCTCTTGCTTGATCCACGGAATGTCCCTTCCCCCTCCAACGTAAACGAACACTCGCTGTACTCGCCGATCTCCCCCGCGCCGGCGCGCGACATTGCAACGCGCAGTCCATCCACCGATTTGATCGGCACGAACACCACGACCTTGTTCATCCCGCCGCCCGCGCACGCCGCCAGCCGGATCGGTTTGATTTCCCCTCCGCCCAACCCCGCCGCGAACCAATCGTTCATCCCGCCTTCGGCCGCGTCGAGCGCCGTGTGCGGGCTGTACACCGCAATCCCCGCGCGCACGCAGCGCATGATGACCCGTGACTTCCACTCCCCCGCCGTCAGTGATTTGATCGGCTCGAAGATCGGCGGGTGGTACGCCACCACCAGTCCCGCCCGCGCCGCCTCCGCCTCGCGCACCACCGCCTCGGTCAGGTCGATGCAAAGCATCCCACGCCGCACCCGCGCAGCGGGGTCACCGATCTGCAACCCCACGCGGTCCCACGCCTCCGCCAAGTGCAGCGGCGCGACCCGCTCCAACGCCGCGATGACATCTTTGACTCGCATCCCGCCAGCATACCCGCTCTGTCCCCTCCCCCGTGAGGGACTTTGCATCCCTCTTTTTCCGCCGCCAAGCCTGATGACGTGTCCGCGAGTCGTCGGGGTCCGCCACGTCCTACTCCCACAATTTGCAGCAAGATCGCCGCTTCTGCCGATCCATATTCCGGTCCGGTTATAGGCCGCAACACGGGAGTCCCCATGAGCCAGGCAGCCACGCGTCGATCCTCCCCCATCCCGTTCCCCGCGCCGCCGCGCGCCCTCTCGCCGCAGGAGCAGCTCGACGCCCTGCGCCGTGTGCAGGCGCAGGCGGAGCAGCGCGTCTACCTGGGCGCGCAATTCTTCAAGGCCGCCGAGGCACGCACCGACCAGTTCCGCGAGATGATCGAGAAAATCAAGTCGGAGCAGGACACCCTCCGCGAAGAGCTCCGCGACGACATGACCAAGAGCCTCCGCACCTACGACCAGTGGCTCGGCGAGATCGACCAGGACCTCACCACCGCGATCGGCACGCTCGAAGAACGCGTCACCAAGCTCCAGCAGGAATGGGCCCAGGCGCAGCAGCGCATCGACTCCCTGCTCCGCCGTTCCGAGGCGATGTTCGATCAGACCCGCATGCTCAATGACCGTCTCGCGGGAACCCCGCAAGCGGCGCCGGCACTCCCCGCCCCGATGATCGACGAGCAGCCGATCGAGGCCGTCGAATCACGCCTCGTCACGCAAGAGACCGCCTCCGAGCCGAACGCGGCAGCGTTCAACAACGAAAACCTGGTGATCACCCCTCTCGACGCCGAAACCTCAGCCGACAACGCTCCGGGCGAGGAACCCGCCACCGGCAACTTCCAACTCTACTCGCAACTCCTCGACCAGCTCCGCAAGCGCGCCGACAACGATCAGGCCTAGTGGAAGCGAATGGGTGGCTGGGGCAGAGTCTTCGATGCCCCGGTCCGCACGTACGTCAAGCCGGGGCTTCGCAAAGCCTCAGTCCCAGGCACCCGTTTCAAAACCGTCCATCAACTATTATTTCGGGTTCGGCACAAACTCCCCGCCGCGGCAGTTCTTCAGGTATTTCATGCCGTGCACCTGCCCGGTCATCTCCATCTCACCGCGGTAGATCGGGTCGTGCCACCCCTCGATGTCGATCGCGCCCTTGAAACCCGCCATGCGGAGGATCGAGATCACGTCCGTCCAGTTCGTGTCGCCGAACCCAGGCGTGCGGTGATGGACGTAAGGCACGCCGCCGCGGATACCCTTCGTGCGGATGACGTCCCAATTCACCGTCGCATCCTTGCCGTGCACGTGGATGACCTTGTGCGCCCACTGGCGTAGCTGCGGCAGCGGGTCGATCAGCGACACCATCTGGTGGCAGGGCTCCCACTCCAGGCCGATGTTGTCGTAGGGCACCTCGTTGAACATCGCCTCCCACGCGGTCGGCGCGTGCGCCATGTTCCACGACGCCGAGTGCCACCAGCCGCCCATGTCGCAGTTCTCGAACGCGAGGCGGACGCCCTTGTCTTTGGCACGCTTGGCGAGCGGCGTGAAGACCTTCTTGAAGACCTTGTACGACTCGTTGATCGGCTTTCCCGAGACGCAGCCGGCAAAGCCCGCCACGATGTCGCAGCCGAAGTCCCTGGCGGCGTCGATGCAGCGTGCCCAGTCCTTGGCGTTCTTCTTGTCCTCCAGCGGGTTGCCGAACATCCCCAGCGAGGAGATCACCGGCTTGCCGCCAACGGTGCACTTGGGCGCGGGCGTCTCTTCCAACACCCGCTTCACCCCGGCCGCGTGCTTCTTCATGTCCAGCCCGTCGGGGATGTGCTGCCAGAACGTGAGCGAGAAGGAATCAAAGCCGTGCCCGATGATCTGCGGCAGGTAAGTAAGAGCGCTGGGCGCCTGCGCGAGCGTGCCGATGCGGATGTCGGAATGGGACACGTTGAGTCTCCGGTGGCGTGATGTTTCGTGCGGGTAAAAACGTCCATCAGACGGCGGAGCATGATGGCGTCCCGCCGGGACGAACGCAACCATGTGCCCGTTTTCTCCTCACCACGCCCGATGACGAGTCCGCGAGTCATTGGAGTCCGTCACACATTCGGAACCCTGCCGGTTTCCGTCGGCTGTTACGATACGCCCCGCGATCAAACCCATATTCCCACGGGACACGCCATGGACTTACCCACGAATGGTTGGCGCGGGATTCTAAGCCGCACGCGCGGCGTACTGTAGCTCGAACTGCGCCGGGCTGAGGTAGCCCAGCGTCGAATGCCTCCGCTGTCGGTTTTAGAACACCTCGATCCACTCGAAGAGCGCGCGGCGGGCGTGCGCGAGATCGGTGAACACCGTGCCGCCCATTCGTGGGGAAGCCTGCAGCACCTCTTTACGGTTCTGCGTCGCGATAAGTACTATTGCTGAAAGCACCACATCCGCATTCCGATTATCTGAACTTAGCACCCATGCCCCGTTCCGCAGCCGCATGATATAGATTTCGTATCACGGCCATATCATCAGACCGTGCATGCATCTCTGAATCAGCCGTCGTTTCCAAGAACCACGAAGATCAGGCAAGTTCGTTTCATCGATGACAAAATTGTTATCACCCATGTCAATTTGAACACGGCCAGCAGACGCAATTTTATCATGCCAATCCGTCAGCTTCCAGTGCGGAAATGTGCTTTTGCCTTTCGCCAATGCCGCCGCCCGCGTCAACATTCGCGTGGCAATTTGTTCCGGACTTCGGTATTTAAAGTGGCGGAATAAGATTCGTTTGTGCCAAGACAGCCCCATGTGCGATGGCCAAGACGCATCGGGCTTCCACTCCAAACGGGGGCGATAGCGGACAAAACGCTGCTCTGAGTGCTCGGCTCGATAATGCCGATAGGCGGTGGCTCGTTCCGCAAAAGGAAGCGAGAAGTCGATCACTCTCAAATCTTCCTCGGTGATATAATAGTCAATCGCCAGTCCCCAGACCACATGATAAGGCCTCGGGACAGACCCTAAAAACTCCCTGGGATTGTCTATATATTCTTCGTCCGCGTCCAAGCGACACCACCAGTCTCCATCCCTCATCGTGTTACAATGGGCGACATATGCATGACGGCGTATTGCATCTGAAAAAGGCTCCTCGGTTTGCCTGAATGGAACAATCTTATCGCCTGCCATGGCATTGACAATATCCCACGTCCCGTCCGTGCTTCCATTATCAATCACGTAGATCCGATCAGCCCAAAGAGACGCCCTGTCGAGCGTATATCCAATAACATCGGCCTCATTGCAGCAAGCGCAAACACAGTGAATCTGAAAATGGTTCATTGTTCACCTACTCTGTAATTAGTTCTTCTATAATTTTACAAATACCCTTACGATTTACCCCCCCCCTCCGCTAATAATAAGCTCCAATATACTGGCAAGAAACCTTCATCTCCCGAGTTTTACGTGTCAGCACAGCGAGGGAATAAACAACTGTAACACTGAAGCCGGCTGACAGTCACGCGCCAATTGCACAATCACGGAGCGAACATGTTGACTAAAAGTCCGTAACCGTTCGCGGCGACGCAACAATACCCCGGAGAATTGGCCGGCGCGCTCTTGCCCGATCAGATACTTCGTGCCTTCGGTAGTCAGGCAGCTGCAACCAGTCTGGCCCATCGAGTGACGGAAATAAGCAAAGACCTTGGGAGATTGAACATGAACAAAACCGGGTTCAATGTCCAGTCGAAGCCATGTCGCGGAATCCTCCGCGTTGATCCTTAGTGACGGAAATACGCCAACGTGAATCATGGACTCGGTGCGAATGCGAACAGAAGGCGTGCCGATCCAAAATCTTTCCCGTGAGGTCGCCAGATTGTCGCGGTAGACCTGTATTCGAAGCGGTTCCTGCTCAATCCTCTCAGCTTGCGATGGGTAAACAACATCGACTTGCGTACCCGCCATGAACGGTATCTGCCCATCAGAATGGGACACAAGAACTGCATTGAAGATCGCCAGTGTCCATGGAAACCATATGTCGTCACTATCTAAGAAAGTAACGTATTGCCCTTTTGCCTGCATGACGCCGAGACTGCGGACCGTCCCAAGCCCCGCATTGGCCTGTTTTAGCACGCGGGCTGAAACTCCGAACGACTCTGCTATGATTGCACTATCTCCTGTGGAGCCGTCATCCACAACAATAGTCTCGTAGTCATGAAAGGGCTGCATCAGCACTGATCCAATCGATCGCGGTAGCATCTCAGCACGGTTATAACCGGCGCGATCACGGAAAACTTTGGATTAAATATATTCGCCACTAGGATTTGTCTGAAAACAATATTTTGAGACACCGTGAAATCATTGCCCGCTTCTCGAAACGGATGCCGATCCGCTGGCACTCGTTCAGCCAGCCAATGTCTTGTTCGACGATGCCCCGGCGTTTGTAGCGTTCCTTGTCGAACGTCATGCGGCCATCGTATCGGGCGTGCTCGTTGTCCTTGTGCGGGATCGCCGGCTTGATGCCATAGCGTTTCAACCAGTCACATACGCGTTGGCAACTGTAGGCTTTGTCACCGGCCAGCCGCGACGGGCGTTTGCGGGGCCGACCGATCGGCTGGGGGATGGCGATCTGCTCCATCACCGTTTCGACCTGGGTTGAATCATGCGCCTGTCCGGCGGTCACTTCCAAGGCCAGCGGCAGGCCTTTGCCGTCAACAACCAGGTGGAACTTGCTCATGAATCCGCCACGCAAGCGTCCCAGAGCGTGGTTGGCCGGTTCGGTCCAATGGCGGTTGAGGCTTTTTTGCCGGTCCCCGCGGCAGCCTGAGAGGTACGCACCGACGAGCCGTCGATGCACCACAAGTCTCAGTTGATTTGGCCGTCGCGGTTGAGATGGATTTGCAGGGTTTGTAAAATGCGGTCGTACGTTCCATCCGCACGCCACTTGCTGAAATGGTCGTAGACCGTCTGCTAGGGCCCGAAGAGGTCGGGCAGGTCGCGATAGAGCGCTCCGGTGCACAGAATCCAGAAGGTGCCGTGTAGCATCACCCGCGGATCGCTGGGCGGACGACCCGTTGTCGCGTTGCGTGGGGGGACGATGGGGTGAACAAGTTCCCATTCCTGATCCGTCAGTTTGCATCGTTTCATGAGTGCCGGCCTCCTTGCCAGTCCACTCAACATCGGTGTTTCACGGAGTTTTCAGACAGCGCCTAATCGACCTCACGGAGACTGGCTTGGTTCCACAATTAATTTTCTTCCTGTTGCATGCATTGTAACTTGAAATGGGCACCAGTGTAAACCCTGTGATGCAACAAGCCGGGGGATCAACTTCATGGGGGCGGGTCACCTCCCGCCAGCGATCTCGTGGCCCAGGATCACCGCGCTGACGTTCGCATCCGTAGCGGTGTCCGCCGCGGTGCGGTGGGTATGACGCAGGTGGCCAAAGCCCAGCTCTGGCACCTTTACATTGGTGGCCTTCACAAGCCGGCGGAAGATCAAGCCGAGGGAATCCGTGCGGGGGAGCTGCCGGCTGCCCGCCTCGCCCACCAGCTTCTCCTGGTGCCACGGCCGGCCGTGGGCGGTGATGAACACCAGGTCGGCGTCGGCGGGGTCTTAAGGCTCGGGCCGCGCCTTGATGAACGCACGTAGAGCCTTGACTGTCTCGGGCCACAACGGGACACGGCGGATCACGCTCGTCTTGGCGCGCAGGTGTCGATGATCGCGGCGTCCAGGTCCATCACCTTGAAGGTCAGGCCGGCGATTTCCTTTTGGGTGTAGCCGCCGTTGATGCCGAGCAACACCGCGGCCTTGAGGTGCACGTCGGCCCGCTTGAGGATTGACCGCAACTCTCCGGCGGTGAATGTATGGCGGCCGCGGTCGTGCCGAGCCTCATAAATCTCGGAGTGGTCTGCATCAATAAACTCGCTCCCGAACACGGGCATAAGCCGGCGATCGAGGTGGCCGTTCCCCGCGCACCAGCTGAACATCATGCGGGTGATGATGGTGGTCTTGAGCCGGTTGGACGGGGGGGGGGTGTAAGTCTTCCCGATTACACCTTGCAGCCGAGCGAACTGATGGAGCTTGAGGGTCTCGGGTCGCATGTGTCGGCCGAGCGTATCCACGGCCAGCCGGGTGGCCGCCTGGTAAGACGCAAAGGTTGATGCCGCCAGTTTGCCCGCCTCAAGCCGCCGGGCCTTGACGGTGAGAAAGTGATCCCGCGCGTTCCGGCGGCGCCCTGGCCCCCATCAACGCGGGGGTTGCCCCCCCCCAACAACCACACGTCTTTCTCGCGGTTGAACAGATCGAGCGTCCCTAGGCGTCGGCCAGCTTGCCGAAGTAAAGCCGCTTCTTTGGCCATGTGCCCGGGGCCAGGGGCTTGAAGTCATAGAACCACCGGTCCAGCGGAACGTTGGGCTTCAAGGGGTAGCCCAGGTCGGACAGGGGTAGGCACTCCTACACGCACGGGTTTTGTGAGCGACAGGGTTGAGTTTCGCGTTGGGCTTGGTATTCTTCTGGGTCACGGCATGGCCTCCCCGATCAGTTAGGTGTAAACACCATCGCCAGACAAAGAGGAAATGCTGGATAGGTCGGTAAAACAAGTGTTTCGGCTAGGTAGCTCAGTTGGTAGAGCGCGGCACTGAAAATGCCGAGGTCACCGGTTCGACCCCGGTCCTAGCCATTCGTCCCCGTCGCCCCGCGCGCCCCGATCCGTGGCGGCGGGCTCCCTCACCGTGAACAGCCGCACCGACGCCCGCCCGGAGCGTGGCCGATGTCTCGACCCGTGGTGAAACTCACGCCGGAACTGGTGCTGCGTGCCTACACCATGGGCGTCTTCCCCATGGCCAAGAACCGCACCGGGCCGGTGGAGTGGTTCAGCGCCGATCCCCGCGCAATCATGCCGCTGGAGACGTTCCATGTCCCGCATTCGCTGGGGCGCGTGGTGCGCCAGGGGAAATACCGTGTGACGATGGACCGTGCGTTTGAGCGCGTGATCCACGCCTGCGCCGAACCGGGCGAGGGACGCGAGGAGACGTGGATCAACGACGAGATCGCCCGAGTTTTCACCGAACTGCACGCGATGGGTTTTGCGCACAGCGTGGAGGCGTGGCGCACACCGGCCGTATCGAGCCCCACGTCAACGGGAACGGACGATGCCGGCGAACTGGTCGGCGGGTTGTACGGGCTGGCGCTGGGCGGGGCGTTCTTTGGCGAGTCGATGTTCAGCCTGGCGACCGACGCGTCAAAGGTCTGCCTCGTCCACCTGGTCGAGCACCTCAAACGGCAGGGCTACACCCTGCTCGACGTGCAATTCCACAACGCCCACCTGGCGCGGTTCGGCGTCGTGGAGATGGCGCACGACAGCTACCTGCACCTGTTGCACGAGGCGCTGGCGCTATCGGCGGCGTGGGATTGACAGATCGGAGACCGCTCACCAGCCCGATCAGGGCAGGTTGATCTTCTGCCCGACCTTGATCTTGTTGGGATCGAGGCCGGGGTTGGCGGCGATGATGTCCTTGACCTTGCGGGCGTCGCCGTACTCACGGCGGGCGATGCCGTAAAGGGTGTCACCCTTCTTGACGGTGTACGAACGGGCCCCGGCGGCCGGGGCGGGTGCGTACGTTTCCGCCGGGACGGGCACCGGAGCGGGCGCCGGGGCCGGAGCCGCAACCGGCGCGGCGGGCTCGAGCGGAGGCGGCGGCGTCGCGCTGGCGTCCTCCTTGGGCTTGTCCTGGCAACCGAGCAATCCCGCCGACCCGATGACCAACAATACTGCCATCGTCCTACGCATGTCCATAACCTTTCCCTGAACGAGTGTTCGCGCGAACCTTCCTAGGCCCGCGGTTCTGTTCTACCACGACCCATAACCATCGGCAAACCGAACCTGATTTATGCACCATTTCCGAGCCGGAGCCCTCTTCTTCTCCTGTCGCGGATCAAGCGTCAATGCCCCGACGGCGATATTGGCTTCTGCCCCCTTACGCGTCCTTATCCGTTCCGACTCGCCTTTTCGCGCCATGTGGTCGTCATCTGCGCACAAATGCCAGCACAACCTGAGCGATAATCACCACCAGTGATGCACCTCCAAGTATATACGGCATCGCTGACGGCCACGCGTCGTGCGTCCGGATCCATATCTCCCAACGTACGGACATCGCAAGCACCGCCGCCGCCACAACCAGGACGATCCAGTTCGTCCGAGTGTGTTGCTTAGCCTCCATTACTGCTCTCCCCGAATAGGGAAGAAATAGGGGCGAGAGTTATTTACCCCCCCCCGGTCCAATCCCTCGTTCTCACCGCCCCGGCTCCGCCACCACCAGCCGGCTCCCCAGCGAATCCCGCACCGCCGGGTCGATGCCCGGATCGGTCACGACCTGATCGACTTCGTTGAGTCCGCACACCCGCGCGAGACTCTTGCGACCGAACTTCGAGGAGTCCATCAGCATGACGCTCCGCGCCGCCTGCCGCATCATCGCCTGCTCGACCTGCGACATGGCGAGATTGTGGTTGAACGCCTCGTCGCCGTAGATGCAGGCCAGGCTGAAGAGCAGCACGTCGGCGTGCAGGTCGGCCAGGCAGCCCGTCGCCACCGGGCCGACGAGCACGCCCGTGCGCGGGTAGAGGCTGCCGCCGATCAGGAGCAGTTCGACCTGCTCCTCCTCGGCGAAGATGTTGGCTATGGCGAGGCTGTTGGTCACGACCTGGATCGGCCGGGCGGTGATCTGCCGGGCGGCGTATATGACGGTCGAGCCGCCATCGAGCAGGACGGTCATCTGCGGCCGGACCTGCGCGGCGGCGTAGCGGCCGATGAGCATCTTTTCTTCGATGCGGTCGGTCATGCGCTCCGCCAGTGCGATGCTGGGGAGGCCCGCGCCGAGCTCGGGCTTGCGCGAGTCGCCGCGGTACACCGCCCCGCCGTGCGTGCGTTCAACGACGCCCTTGGCTTCGAGCTGCTCCAGATCGCGCCGGATCGTCGAGGCGCTCACGTCCAATTCGCGCGCGAGGTCCTCGAGCTGCGCGGCCTTGCGCTGCTTGAGGATCTCCAACACGCGTTCCTGACGTTCGACGATCAGCATGATCACAATCCAAAAATCACCTGAGCACGCGGTTCCATCGCGACAGGTTCCACGCGACCTTCTCGGTCGGGGTCATGCGGGAGAAGTCCGGCGCGGCGGAGCTTGCGGGTGCGCCCGCGGCGGGTGCGGGTTTCGATTTTGCGGGGGCCGTTGCGGCGACGGCGGGTTTCCCGCCATCAACGCGTGCAGTCGTCTTTGCATACGACGCGATCCGCTTGGTCGGCGTCAGGTCGTCCTGCAGCGAGCGGTACGGGCGGATGCCGAGCTTTTCCAGCGACCCGTGGTACGACTTCACGGCCTCGGCGGCGTCGGTGATGTTCCCGTCCGCCACCCAGCGCAAATGCTGGATAAAGACGCCCTGGTTCTCCGCGTTGTTGATCATCCGCCCGTAGAGCGCCACGCGGGCGCCGTACTTCTTGGCCTCGGCGAGTTGGTGGAAGGCGTCGAACGTCGTGCCCGCCGAGCCGCCCAGGATGCCGACGATCAGCGAGCGGTCGTAGCCGGCGAGTTGCTCCATCGCCTCCGGGCCGTTGTAGGCGATCTTCAAGAATAGCGGCCGGCCGCGGCTCACCACGCCGCCGAGCGTGCGCACGATGCTGTCGTTCACGAACCGGCCCAGGTCCGTGGGGCAGTGGTCGCCGCAGGCGTTGGGGTTGAAGACCTCGAGGAAGTGGCGGAAGCCCTTGCGCTCGGCCTCCTCGCGGAACCGGCCGTACGCCTCCACCGACGCGAGGTCGGTGTCGAGCTTGTTGTTAAACGTGACCGAGTAGAGCCCCAGGTCGGCGCCCATCTTCCGTTCACCCGGGGTGCAGTCGACCTTGCCGCACATGATGTGGTCGATCGTCGCGGTGCGGAACGGCCGGCTCGGCTCGGCGGAATAGGTCCCGCCCTGCACGGCCCAGATGTCGGTCGCGTCGTTAGCACGGGCGGCGGGCGTGACGTGTGACTCATCGAACAGCCGCTCTTTGATCGTGAGCAGCTCGCTGGTCGAGGCGCTCATGAGCATGATGTCGAGCAGCCCCTGCTTCACGTTCTGCCGGATCAGCTCGCGGAACTCGGCGAGGGAGCGGAACCGCGCCTCCTGGGCGTAGTGCTCCGGCGACTTACCCGGCGCGGCGATGCCGAACGCCAGGTCGGCGTCCTTGGCGTCGGCGAGGATGAAGTCCTTGCACGACGGGTCGGCGAGGATGCGGGCGATCTTGGTATCGAGGGATTTCTGTGCGGCCATCACTTGGTCCTTAGTCACCCTTGACCACGCCCGAGAGACGGAGCGCAGACGCCACCGCGCGGGCGCAGGCGTCAACACCCAGGGGCGAGAGGTGGAGCTTGTCTTCGCCGAGCAGGCGGTCCGGGTCGGCGTTCACGATCGCGTGAAGGTCGTTGACCTGCACGCCCTGCGAAAGCATCAGGTCGGTCGCGGCGGCGTTGTAACGGACGATGTCGTCGCTCCGCCACGACCATGCATCGGCCGAGAACGCGCGGGCTGGGTGCTGCGGCGTCATGGTCGCCCAGATCACCTTCGCGCCGGGCGCGTGGGTCTCACGGATCGACTTGAGGATCGTGCGGAGGTTGGCGAGGTAATCCTCCACGCTGAACTGGCTCGGCCCGCGGTAGGGGCAGTAGCCGCAGTCCCACAGGCCGTTGTTCCAGTGAACGGCATCGACCTTACCGAACGCGCTGAACCACGGGCCGGCACGCTCGATGGTGTAGAGCGCGAACCGACAGTTGTCGTCCGGGCCGACGACCTGCGCACGGCCGGCGAGCAGCTCGGCGACGCGGGCCTGGTAGCTCATGCGGATGGAGTCGCCCAGCAGGGCGACGCGCGGTGTGGCGGCGGCCTGGGTCACTTGATCTTGCTCCATGTTTCATCCAACGCCTTCGCCGACGCCTGGATGCCCGATTTTTCCTTGGGCCACAGCTCGACCTCGTGCGCCTCGACGACGCCGGCGCGGCCAACGACCGTCGGGATCGAAAGGCATGTCTTGCGGATGCCGTACTGCCCGCTGAGCTGCGAACTCACCGGCAGGATGCGGCGCTGGTCGAGGGCGATGGAGTGGATCACTTCGGCGATACCTAACCCCACGGCGTAGCCCGCGCCGCCCTTGCGCTTTATGACCTCCGCACCGGAACCCTGCGTGCGCTTGAAGACCTCGTTCTGCTCGTTGACCGAGAGGAATGCCGAGAGCGGCACGCCGCCGACGGCCGCGCTGGACCAGATCGGCGTCATGGTGTCGCCGTGCTCGCCGAGGATCAGGGCCTTCACCTGCGATGGCGGCAGGTTCTTCATGTCGGCGATGAGCGAGCAGAATCGCGCCGTGTCGAGCACCGTGCCAAGCCCCAGCACCTGTTTGGCGGGCCAGTTGAGGGATTCAATCGCCAGGCGGGTGAGCACGTCCACGGGATTTGAGACGACGAAGATGATTGCGTCGCGCTTGAGGTTGGCCTTTTTCAGGTCGTCGAGGATGCCCTTGAAGAGCGAGACATTGCGGTTGATGAGGTCGAGGCGGGACTCATCGGGCTTGCGCCGCAGGCCGGCGGTGATGCAGACCACGTCGCTGTCGGCCGCGCCGGCGGTGTCGGTCGCGTAGATGCGCTGGTCGCCGGCGATGGAGGCGCCGTGCAGCAGGTCGAGCGCCTCGCCCGCCGCGAGATCGGCATTGACATCGACCAGCGCGATCTGCCGGACGATCCCCCCGCACTGCAGCGCGAAGGCCGCGTTCGACCCGACCCGCCCCCCGCCGCCGATGATGGAAACCTTGATGCTCATGCTCTCCTCTTCAACGCCGCTCGCGGCTTAGCGCCCCGTCGCAGCCATGATCTGCTCGGTGATTGTCCGCACCATCGCCTCGAACGCCGGATCATCCACACCACCCATCCCGCGCGACGTCGCGCCCAGCACCTCTTCCTGGCGCTCCGCGGCCGTCGCGTGCTCGACCTCCCCGCCGTGGCAATCGCACGAGGCGCTGTCGGTTCTCTCGAACGTCGCGAGGAACGGCTGGTTGTCCTCGCCGATGCAGCCCTCGGGGGCGCAGGCGAGGCGGGAGTCCTTGAAGCCGAACTTCTGCTTGACCTTGAGCAGGTCCACCATCTGGTCATTCGTGAAGACGTTGGCTTTGCCGATGTTCTTGCACAGGAGCAGGATGCGACAGTAGGCGTCGAGGATTTCGAGCTTGTAGTAGGTGTCGATGAGCGTGTTGCTGAAGCTGACCGAGCCGTGGTTGCCCATCAGGACGGTGTTGGTCTCCGGGCCGATCAGCGGCGTGATGGAGTCGGGCAGTGCTTGCGTGGAAGGCAGCGCGTAGGGTGCGGTACGGACCTTGCCCAGGAACACCTCGGCCTCGGGGTGCAGCCCCTCGGGCAGCGGGATGTTCGCGATCGCGAAGGCCGTCGCGTGTGGCGGGTGGCTGTGGATCACGGCCTTGATGTCCGCACGCTTCTTATAAATCGCCAGGTGGACGAGCACCTCGCTGGTGCGCTTGCGTCCCTTGGCGTTGACCTCGACCTGCTTGCCGTCCATATCGATCAGGCACATGTCCTCGGGCGTGAGAAAGCCCTTGCTCAGGCCGGTCGGCGTGCAGAGCACGCGGTCCTCGCTGATGCGGACGGAGTGGTTGCCCTCGTTGCCGGCGCAGAACCCCTTGATCCAGATGCGGTGGCCGACCTCGCACATTTCCTTCTTGATCTGATAGATGGGCATGTCCATGTCTCTGTTCACCTTTCCATTGCCACCGCGGGTTGCGGTGTGATGAGTTCAATCTGATCCAGAATCGCCGCGGCGTAGGCGTCGACAGGCACCTTCTCGGGGTACCACGGCATGCACGCCTCACGCCCCTCGCTCACCGCGATGATCTGCCCCACGCCCACGCCCATGTCGTCGAACACGATCAACGATTCGGGCATCGGCTTCTCGCGGGGCGCCTTCCGATCCAGCCCTTTCAATGCACGCCCGTCCAGCGCTTCGGCGATCAGGTACCGCCCGGGCTTCAGGTCGGGAACCTGACGGCCGAGTGTGACGGTGCCGATGACGCGGGCGATTCGCATGGGGTCCTTTGTTTTTCGTTCCGCTTCGCTTCTTCATCCACAACGATGCAGGTCCGCCAGTTCACGCTCGATCGACGCCGGAGGTTTGGGTGGCTGCTGGAGCATGCGGTCCACCATCTGTGATACGCCGCGGTAGCCGTGGTGCGGGTATTCGACGACGAGCACGTTGGCCCCGAGCTCGGTGACGCCCTGCTCGACCGCCTCGCCGCACGTCCCGACGACGGCCCGGATCGACGCGCAGCGGTTCGCCAGGCACATCGCCCGTGCGGCGTTGTGCACGAAGAGGATGCCGCCCGCGACCCGGCGTGCCTTGATCGCGGAAGCCAGCTCGCGCACCACGCCGGAGAGCGACGCCGGGCTGTGCGGCGCGGAGGAGGCCCGCAGCCGCGCGGAGCGCTCGGTGGTGACCTGAGACACCACGGGGCAGGAGCCATCGATCCACCAGAGCCAGGGGAGGTCGGCGGCGTCGGCGGGGTTTTCGGATTTATTCGAGGAGGCGCTGGCGCGCTGAATGCGATTGGGGAACTTGCGTGCCAGGTCGTTGGCCAGAGGCGACAGCCGCGCATCGACCGCGAGCACCACCGCGCCGCCGGAAGAGGCGTCCATCGCCGCCTGCAACTGATTGGCCGTGATGATGCCGGTCAACGGCAGCACCGCCGCCGCTTGCGGCTTAGCGTCTTGCTTCTCCGCGCCAACATTCCGCCCCGCCAGCTCAGGAAACTGCGAGTAATCCCCCGTGCACACCCCCATAGGCGGCCGGATTTCCACCCTCGCCTGCGCCGCCGCGCCCGCTCCGGGAACGATCCCTCGCTCGCGCAGCACCGCGATCACCTGCTGGGTGATGAGCTGCACGAGTTGCGGGTCGGGTGTTGCCATAATTCGATACACGCCTCGCCGCTCGCGGCTTAGCGTCCTGCTCAATCCACGATCCCCAGCGTCCACCACCGCGCCGGGCTGTTGCCGTCGCCCAACAGTTCACGCAGCCCCAAACCGTCGCTGGTGATGACCACCTTGTCGCCCGCGCCGGCCCCAAGCTTGTCCACCGCGAGCACCGGGTCTCCGTACGCCGTCGCATCCACGCCCAGCGGCTGGCAGATCAACAGCCGTACCGCCGCAAGCGATTTGTGCTTGACGGTCGAGGTCGCGCGGCCTTTGACGATGGCGAGCTGCATGGTGTCCTCAAATCACACGATGCGGAGCGATCCGCTCACGCTCATCCGGCGGAAGCGCGTGAACGTCAGCGGGTTGGTCACGCCCTCGCCGGTCGGCGTGGCGATCGAGTAGCTCGGGTACCCCTCGCCGCCGACGCCCAGGCAGGCGGTGCACGGGCCGTTCACGGCGAAGAGCGTCGTGTTCATCGCCTGGCCCATGCGGGTGATGCGGGCGAGGTTGTTGGAGTGGATGATCGCGGTGTGGCCAAAGCCGTGCTCGTGCTTGATCGCCAGGTCCAGCGCCTGCTCGAAATCGCGCACGCGGACGAAGGGCACGAAGGGCATCATCTGCTCCTCGGGCACGAATGGGTTGGACTCCTCGGTCTCGCCGAACAGCAGGTCCACGCCCCTGGCGACATTCGCGCCGGCGGCCTGGCCGAGCACGTCGCAGTCCCTGCCGATGAAATCCTTGTTAACCGCGTGGTGGTCCTTGTCCCACTTGATCGCGGCCTTGGTCAGTTTGTCGATCTGCTGGGCGTTGAGCTCGACGGCCCCCGCCTTGCGCATCGCGGCCATCATCTTGTCGAACACCGAGGCGACGACGAAGACTTCCTTCTCGCCGATGCAGAGCAGGTTATTGTCGAACGACCCGCCGGCAATGATCGACCGCGCGGCGTTGTCGAAGTCGGCGGTCTCGTCCACGACGACGGGCGGGTTGCCCGGGCCGGCGACGATCGAGCGCTTGGTCTGTTTCATCGCGGCGCGGGCCACGGCCGGGCCGCCGGTGGCGACCAGCAGCGGGATCGCCGGGTGCTGGAAGATCTCCTCGGCGGTGCGGAGCGTCGGCGGCTCGATCACGCAGACGAGTGGGTCGATGTTGAACTGCTTCTTGATCGCGGCGTTGTAGGCGGCGGCCGCCATCGCGGCGCACTTGGCGCCGCCCGGGTGCGGGTTGACGACCATGGAGTTGCCGGCGGCGATCATGTTGATCGCGTTGGCGGTCATGGTGGGGATGGAGTGGGTGACGGGCGTGATGCAGCCGATGACGCCCCAGGGCGCGCCCTCGTCCAGGCCGATGCCGCGGTCGCCGCTGTGGGCGACGGTGCGGAGGAACTCGACGCCCGGCACGCCCGAGAGCAGCTCGAGCTTGGCGATCTTGTGGTCGAGCCGGCCGATCTTCGTCTCGTCCAGTTCGATCTTGCCCCACTCCTGGGCGTTAGCCTTGGCGATGGACTTGATGAGCTTGACGATCCCGTCGCGCAGGGCGAGGCCGCCGGCGGCGAGCTGGCGCTGCGAGCGCTGCGCCGTTTCGACGGCCGGATTCACCTCGCCGAACACGCCGGGACGGCCTGAGCCCGAGGAGACCACGGTCTTGCCCGGGCCGAGCTGGCGGAGGACTTCCTGGACGACGCTTTGGATCAGGGCTTGCTGGGACATATTTCTGCGAGCAAATCGGCGCGTCAGCGCCGCATCGCTCCTCCTTGTCAGACAACCTTCTTGCCCATCACGGATGCCTCATCGACGATGCCGATGACGAGCGCATCCACGGGGATCTTGTTCATGCCCTCGGCCATGCGGGCGCTGGAGCCCTGCACGATGAGGACGAGCTGGCCCTCACCCGCGCCGATGTGGTCCATCGCGATGATGGCCCGCCCGGTCACGCCGAGCTTCCCACCGCCGCTCTCGCCACCCGCCGACGCGGGGTCGTCGTAGTCAACCTTCAACGGCTCAACGATCAACAGCCGCTGACCCTTGATCGAGGGGTCTTTCGCGGTGGCGACGACGTGGCCTTTGACACGGGCGAGGAACATGGGGACCTCCGGCTGTGCCGCGGCTTACAGTTTCGAAACGTCTTCGTGCGGGCGGGCGATGACGTGAACGCTCACGACCTCGCCGACACGGCGGGCGGCCTCAGCGCCGGCATCGACCGCGGCCTTCACCGCGGCGACGTCACCCTCGACGGTGATCGCCACCAGGCCGCTGCCCACCTTGTCCTGACGCACGAACTTCACGTTCGCCGCCTTCAACGCCGCGTCCAGCGCCTCGACGGCGCCGATCAGACCCTTGGTTTCGATCATCCCGATTGCTTGCTGTGGCATGTCCATCTCCAAAAAAAGTGATCCGTCATGAAAATCAGTTACGTCCCGACAAGACCTCCACGGTCTGACGGGCGACGATGAGTTCCTCGTTCGTGGGCAGGACCCAGACCTGAACCTTGCCGGAAGCGGCGTCGATGCGCGATTCGAGCCGGCCATCGGCGGACTTGTTCTTCTCGGCGTCCAAAACGATGCCGGCGTAGTCGAACTTGTCGAGCACCGCGGCGCGGATTTCTTTGCCGAACTGCCCGATGCCGCCGGTGAAAACGATCGCGTCCGCTCCGTTGAGCACGCCCAGGTAGGCCGCGACATAGTGCCGGCAGGTCTCGACGAAGGCGTCCAGCGCGAGCCGCGCCTGGGCGTTGCCCTGCGCAGCGGCGGTCTCGACCTCGCGCATGTCGGCGCTCACGCCCGACAGGCCGAGCAGGCCGCCCTCCTTGCCGAGCTTGCGGAAGATCGTGTCGAGGTCGAGGCCGGACTTCATCAGCTTGAGCAGCGCGAAGGTGTCGAAATCGCCGACGCGGGAGGCGTGGAACGTGCCGGACTGCGCCGTCATGCCGAATGAGTTGGCGACGCTCTTGCCATCCTGGATGGCGCAGATGGAGCATGACCCGCCCAGGTGGCAGGAGATGATCCGCTTGGCCTTGGGCAGGATCTCGCCGGCGCGGGTGGCGATGTAACGGTGCGACGCGCCGTGGAAGCCGTAGCGGCGGATGCCGAGCTTGGTCGTCCACTCGTGCGGGATGCCGTACACCTGCCGCGCCGCGGGGATGGTCTGGTGGAACGCGGTCTCGAAGGCGGCGACCTGCGGCACGGCCGGGAGCGTCGCCATGAAGGCGCGCATCGCCGCGATGTAGGGCGGGTTGTGCTGCGGGGCGACGTCGGAGAACTGCTCCATGACCGAGAGCACGTGGTCGTCCACGCGCACGGCGCCGGAGATCGGCCCGCCGTGCACCGCCTTGAAACCGATCGCCTGCACGTCCTGCATCCGCTTGAGCGCGCCGAGCTCTACGAGCTTGCTCAAATGCAGATCGATGGCCGCGCCGTGGTCCGCCATGTCGTTGACGCCCTCGGCCTTCTTCGCCGACGCGCCACCGCCCACCGCCACCGACCACGAGCTACGCCCCTGACCGATCCGGTCCGCCGCCCCGGACGCGAGCACAGACTCGCTCTTCGACATGTCGAAGAGCTTGTACTTGAAGCTCGTGGAACCGAGGTTGGCGACGAGGACGATCATGGCGGAGAGACCCCTGGCCGTTGAAGGCCGCCGGGTTTTAGAAGCACTCGAGCAACGACTCGTGCGGCCGGGCGATGACGTGCGCGGCGACCAGCTCGCCGACCTTGCCGGCGGCCTCGGCGCCCGCGTCCACCGCGGCCTTCACCGAGCCGACGTCGCCCTTGACGATGACGGTCACGTACGCCCCGCCGATGGGGACGGACTTGACCAGCGTGACGTCGGCGGCCTTGAGCATCGCGTCGGTCGCCTCGATCACGCCTGTGTGCCCGCGGGTCTCGATCAATCCAATTGCGCTCATTGCAGTTTCCTTTGTGTGTCTGGTGGGTGGGTGGGTGTGCGGATCGCCGATGCCTCGCGGCATCTGGCGGGTATCAGGCCTTGGGGGCGGAGTTCTTCTTCTTGGGCATCATCGCGGCGAGCTCGTCGTGGGGGCGGGCGATGATGTGGACGCCGATGACCTGGCCGACCTTGCCGGCGGCGGCGGCTCCGGCGTCAACGGCGGCCTTCACGGCGGCGACGTCGCCGGTGATGAATGCGGTCACCATGCCCGAGCCGACCTTGTCCCAGCCGATCATGGTGACGTTGGCGGCCTTGAGCATCGCGTCGCTGGCCTCCATGAGACAGACCAGACCTTTGGTTTCGACCATGCCGATTGCTTGTGATGCCATCTGAAAGCTCCTGTGCGTTGGGGTTGCGGGGTGAGTGGTTTGGGGGTTCGTGGTTTCGGGTTTCTTCGTGCCGGTCAACGATTCGGTAAGCGAACGGAAAAAATCGTCGGGTTTCTCCGACCCTGGCTTGCCGGGCGTCGGGTTCTCTTTGGGCGATCCGCTCACTTGAGCAGTTCCATCCTTGTGGCGGTGGCCAGTTGGCAGGCGTTGCCCTCATCGGTGTCGATGTGGATTTCGAGTTTCACCTTCGGGTTCACGCGGACCTTCACGCGGTCGAAGGTCAGGCCGCACGGGCCCTCGATCTTGAGCTTCATGTAGTCAGCGTCTTTCACACCGTAGTGCGCCGCGTCATCGGGGTGCATGTGGACGTGGCGCTCGGCGCGGATGATGCCCTGCACGAGGTTGACCGCCCCGTGCGGGCCGACGAGGACGCCGCCGAGCGTGCCGCGGTGGTCGCCGCTGATGCGGAGGGGCAGATCGACGCCCAGGAAGATGCCGTCGGTGTAGGCGAGCTCAACCTGGGTGTAGTCGCGGCACGGGCCAAGGATGCGGATGTTGGGGATCATGCGGCTGCGCGGGCCGATGATGTTGATCGTCTGCTCGCTGGCGAACTCGCCCTGCTGGTAGAGGTCTTTGAGCTTGGTGAGCTTCGCGCCGGGACCAAAGAGGATTTCGAGGTCGGCCTGCGTGACGTGGGCGTGGCGTGCCGAGACGTTGACGACCAGCGGGTTGGGGCCATCGTTCGACACCGCCGGTTTGCGCGGCGCGCCGGCCTTGGCCGTCCAGCGCTCACTGAGCATCCGACGGACAACCTGCTCGACGGCCTTGCGATCTAACGAACCCGACGAAACCATGCGCGAGGCTCCTGCGTGATCGGCGAAGCGACACTCTACGGGCACAATCGTACATAATCTATCATTAGTTTTCAAGAGATTCCATGATTATTCACAAATTGTTGCAAAAACATGACAATACGAGGTTTAGAGGGTTGATGACAGCATTTATCGACAGTTCCAAGCCACCCGACATTCCAACCGTGAGGGCTGGGCAAAGTGGGTGAATTACCGCCGCGAATCCATCACTAATGATGGCGAGCGGCGGGTTCGGACGAAAACGAGGACGGGGACGCGCGATTGCTCTCCGTACGCCATGCCACGAGCCTCGCCTCCACGCGAGGACCGATATGCCGGATCGTTCTATTTCTTCACACAGCCCCCTGAACACAGCACACCCGCGAGCGACGGCCGCGCGTTGCTTCTTGCCGATCGCCTTGCTTTTCCTGTTCGGCCTCTCTGCCTCCCCCGCCTCCGCACAGCCCGTCCGCATCAACATCGAGCCGCCCGGCAGCCGTGAGTTCGTCCGCGACACCGTCGGCATGCTCACGCCGGACGACGTCAAACAGGTCCAGGAGATCGCGGGCAAACTCCTGAACGAGCGGGCCGCGCCGATCATCGTCGTCACCATCGACTCCATGGCCAAGCACGGCGGCGAGGGCATGCGCATCGAGACCTTCGCCCGGCTGCTCTTCGACCAATGGCAGATCGGCGTCGCCGCGATCAACAACCAGAACTGGAACATGGGCATCCTCCTGCTCGTCTCACGCGACGACCGCAAGGCCCGCATCGAGTTGGGCAACGGCTGGCGGCACGACAAGGACGACCTGGCGCACCGGATCATGGAGGAGCAGATCATCCCCCGCTTCCGCAACGGCGATTACCCCGGCGGCATCATCAGCGGCGTCCAATCCCTCGACCTCATGGCCCGCGAGATGAAGCTGCCCATGGCCTACCGCCCCTGGTGGCACTACGGGATCGCCGTACTCGCGGCCGCGCTGCTGGTCGGCACGATCGTCTCGCTGGTGCGCAACGGATCGAGCGGGTGGGCGTGGGTCGGCTGGGGGCTGCTCTTCGGTGCGCTGGGGTACATGCTCTACAGCGTGCTGACCTCCAGCGGTCGCAGCCGTGGCGGGGGCGGCGGCGGGTTCAGCGGTGGATCGTTTGGCGGCGGTTTTTCCGGCGGAGGCGGCGCGACGGGTTCGTGGTGACACCGGTTTTGTGTGAGAAACAGCGATGACGCTCACGGCCAAATTATTCAGCAAGGAACAGCGGGCGAGCATCGACCAGGCGGTCGTCGAGGCCGAGTCACGCACCAGCGGCGAGATCATACCCGTCATCGCCAGCGCGTCGGGGCGCTACGACCGCCCGGAGGACATCTTCGGGCTGTGGGTCGGTGCGGCGGCGATGGCGGTCACATACCTCGTCATCGACGAGGCGGAACGCGGCACGGGCAATTGGGACGGCGTGTCGTCGCTCGGCAAGCTCGTGCTCATGCTCCTGGCGCTCGCCGGCGGCTTCGCCCTCGGGGCGATCACGGCGGGGTTCTATCCCACGCTCCGCCGGCCGTTCACGCCGAAATCCCAGATGCGCGACGAGGTCAACGCCCGGGCCCGCCAGGCGTTCTACGACGGCAGGGTGTACAGGACCGACAAGGGCACCGGCGTGCTCATCTACATATCGCTTTTTGAGCGGATGGTCGTCGTGCTCGCCGACGACCGCGTGATCGAGAAACTCGGCCGACCCGCGCTCGACGAGCTCTGCGCACAAATGACCGGCGGCCTCAAGCACGGCGACGTCACCGCCACCATGTGCGCGGCGATCAAGGCCACCGGCGACAGGCTCGCGTCCATTTTCCCGCGCGACCCCAACGACAAGAACGAGCTGCCCAACGCGCTTGTGCTGGTCGATTGAGTTACTCAAAATAAATCAGCGAGGCCGCAGCGCCTCGCGCGCCGCGATGACGATGCGTTCCGCCTCGTCCACCGTATCCGCCATCGCGGTGAGGTGGCCCATCTTGCGGCCCGCTCGTGCGGCGGCCTTGCCGTAAAGATGCAGCTTCACACCGGGCATCGCCAGCGCCGCCGCCCAGTTCGGCTCGCCGCGTTCCCACAGGTCGCCCAGCAGGTTCGCCATCGCCGCCGGCCGGTGCTGCCGCGTGTCACCCAGCGGCAGGCCGCAGATCGACCGCAACTGCTGCTCGAATTGGCTGGTCACGCAGGCATCGAACGTGAGATGGCCCGAGTTGTGCGGCCGCGGTGCGAGTTCGTTGACGAGCAGGCCGTCGTCCGGCGTGACGAAGAACTCGACGCAGAGCACGCCGACGACACCGAGCTTTTCGAGGATGCCGCGTGTGAGCTCGATTGCCTTCTCTCGCACCTTGTCGCTGACCCGGGCGGGGGAGACGGAGACGTCGAGGATGTGGTTCGCGTGCCGGTTCTCGATGACGCCGAAGTGGGCAAACGAGCCGTCCACCCCGCGGGCGGCGACGACCGAAACCTCGCAACGGAAATTGACGAATGCCTCGAGCACCGCCTCGCTGGTGCCCAACTGCTTCCACGCCGGCTCGACCCGCTCGGGGGCGGTGATCTTAACCTGCCCCTTGCCGTCGTAGCCGAACCCGGCCGTTTTCAGGACGCCGGGCAGGCCCTGCTTTGCGATCGCCCGCTGCAGTTCCTCCAGCGAACGCACGGCCGTGAACGGTGTCACCGGGAAGCCCGCGTCGCGCAGGAATGTCTTTTCGCGCAGGCGGTGCTGCGTGACGTGCAGCACCGAGCCGGCCGGACGGACGGGGACGCACTGACCGGCGGCCTCGGCGGTGGCAAAAGGGACGTTTTCAAACTCAAACGTCACCACGCGCACGCCGTGCGCGAAGCCGCGCACCGCATCGAGATCGTCGTAGGCGGCGCAGACCTCCGAGTCGGCGACCTGCCCGGTGGGCGTGTCCCCCTCCGGCGAGTAGGTGTGCACCCGGTAGCCCATCTTGCGGGCCGCGATGGCGAACATCCGGCCGAGCTGCCCGCTGCCCAGCACGCCGACCGTCGCCCCCGGAAGAATCGGCGCAGCGGCTTCGGTCGTCGATGCGGTATTCGTTTGTGGAGTGGCCTTCGCCTGCGTGGTCAAGGGAGGGTCTCCGACATGACCTTCTTGGCCTGCGCGGCGCGGAAGGCGTGCAGTTTTTTACGCAGCGAACCGTCGCGCGTCGCCAGGATGCTCACCGCCAGCAGCGCCGCGTTGATCGCCCCGGCTTTGCCGATCGCCACCGTCGCCACCGGCACCCCGCCGGGCATCTGCACGATCGAGAGCAGCGAGTCCATCCCCTTGAGCGCCGCGCTCTCCACCGGCACGCCCAGCACGGGCAATATCGTGTGCGCCGCCACCATCCCCGGCAGGTGCGCCGCCCCGCCCGCGCCGGCGATGATCACCTTGATCCCGCGTGACTCGGCCTCACGGGCGTACTTCGCCATCCACTCCGGCGTGCGGTGCGCGGAGACAACCTTGCACTCGTGCGGCACGCCGAAATCGGCGAGCCGCTCGTCCGCGTGGCGCATGGTCTCCCAGTCGGACTTGCTGCCCATGATGACGCCGACCAGTGGGGTTGTCGCGCGTTTGGTGCTGCTCATGGGGGAACATCATACCTGTTTAGTTACCGCGCTCACGCAGCGGCTCATTCATCCGTCACGCAGCCCTCGGAAGCCGATTTCACGGTCTTGATGTACTTGTAGAGCGTGCCGCGCGTGGCCTTGTATTTGGGCATCTTCCACGCCTTCTTGCGCTTCGCGAGTTCGGCCTTGGAGACGTGCAGGTCGATCACACGCTTCTCGGCATCGACGGTGATGACGTCGCCGTTCTTCACCAGGGCGAGCGGCCCGCCCTCCTGGGCCTCGGGGGTGATGTGGCCGACGATAAAGCCGTGCGACCCGCCGCTGAACCGGCCGTCGGTGAGCAGCGCGACATCTTTGCCCAGGCCCGCGCCCATGATGGCGCTGGTTGGAGTGAGCATCTCGGGCATCCCCGGGCCACCCTTGGGGCCCTCGTAGCGGATAATGACGACATCACCCTTCTTAATCTTGCCCTGTTCGAGCCCACGCAGCATCGCCTCCTCCTGGTCGAACACGCGCGCCGGGCCGGTGAAGACGAGGCCTTCCTTGCCTGTGATCTTCGCGACCGAGCCGCCGGTGGCGAGGTTGCCGTAGAGGATCTGGAGGTGGCCGGTCGCCTTGATCGGGTTTCCGAGCGGGCGAAAGAGGTCCTGACCCTGCTTGAGGCCGGGCAGGTCCTTGATGTTCTGCGCGACGGTCTTGCCGGTGCAGGTGATGCAGTCGCCGTCGATGAGCTTCTCGGCGAGCAGGTATTTCAACACCGCGGGGAGGCCGCCGATGTTGTGCAAATCCTCCTGCACGTATTTCCCGCTCGGCTTGAGGTCTGCCAGGAACGGGATTTTGTCGCTCACCTTCTGGAAGTCGTCGATCGTCAGCTTCACGCCCACCGACCGCGCCATCGCGATCAGGTGCAGCACCGCGTTGGTCGAACCGCCCAGCACCATGATCACGACCATAGCGTTGTGGAACGCCTTCTTCGTCATGATGTCGCGCGGCTTGAGGTCGAGTTCGAGCAACTTGCGCACCGCCTCCCCGGCTCGGAAGCATTCCTCGAGTTTCGCCGGGTCTTCCGCGGGGGTATCGGAACTGTAGGGAAGGCTCATGCCCATCGCCTCGATGGCGCTGGCCATGGTGTTGGCGGTGTACATCCCGCCGCAGGCGCCGGCGCCGGGGCAGGAGGTGGCGACGATCTGCCTGCGTTCCTCCTCCGTAATCTTGCCGGCGATGAACTCACCGTAGCTCTGGAACGCCGAAACGATGTCGCGCACCTGCTTGCCGCCGCCGAAGGCGGTGCAGCCGGGCTTGATGGTGCCGCCATAGACCATGATCGCCGGGCGGTTGAGCCGGCCCATGGCCATGAGACAGCCGGGCATGTTCTTGTCGCAGCCGGGCAGCGCGACCAGCGCGTCGTACCACTGCGCGCCCATAACGGTCTCGATGGAGTCGGCGATGAGGTCGCGGGACTGGAGGGAGTAAGACATGCCCTCGGTGCCCATGGAGAGGCCGTCAGAGACGCCGATGGTGTTGAAACGCATGGGGACGAGGCCGGCGGCGCGGACGCCCTCCTTGACGCGGGCGCCCAGGTCGTTGAGGTGCATGTTGCAGGTGTTGCCCTCGAACCAGTTGGCGACGATGCCGACCTGGGCCTTGTTCAGGTCGTCGAGCGTCAGGCCGGTGCCGATGAGCATCGCCTGCGAGGCTCCCTGGCTCTTGGGCTGCGTGACGTGGGCGGAGAATTTGTTGAGCGGCTTCATGGGTGATCCTTCAGTCGTCAAATGAACCGGCGATTGTAGCGGAGCGGGTCAATAAAAAACCCCGGCCATTTTGTGACCGGGGTCGCGGGGCAAGTGGAGCCGAGGGGGATCGAACCCCTAACCTCCTAGATGCCATCCAGGCGCTCTCCCAATTGAGCTACGGCCCCGCTGGGACTTCCGAGTTGGGCAGTATAGAGCGATCCACCTTCGCCTTCAAGATCGCCCTCCCGCACGCCCACCAAGGAATCGCCGCACCACCTTTATCGGCAGAACCGGGGACGTGGTACAATCCCCCATTCACTACCACGCTGGAGCGCCCTCCATGACCCTACAAGCCGACCTGAAGAAACTCTACCTGCTCGACATGCAGCTGCGCGGCCTGCGGTCCCGGCTCGACGGGGCCATCAGCCGGCAGCAGAAACAAACCGCCCGCCTCGAGCAGTTGCGGCAGCAACGCAAGGAGCTGGGCGAGCAGGTCAAGCTCATGCAGGTCAAGGCCTCGACGGTCGAGAAACAGTCGCAGGACATGGAGGCACGGATCGCCACGCTCCGCAACCAGATGAACAGCGTGAAGAACAACAAGGAATACTCCGC
Source organism: Planctomycetota bacterium (assembly GCA_021413865.1). Lineage (GTDB taxonomy): Bacteria > Planctomycetota > Phycisphaerae > Phycisphaerales > Phycisphaeraceae > JAIOPN01. The sequence goes on from JAIOPN010000017.1 coordinate 179,327, forward strand.
CCTGCTCATCGAGGTGAACACGCTCAAGAACGACAAAGGGAAGGTCGAGGAAGAAGCCCTGACGCACATGACGAAGGTGGACGAGTTGAAGAAGCAGGCCGAGGAACTGGACGGGAAGATCACCGAGCAGGCCAAGCTGGTGGGCGTCTCTGAAACCGAGGTCAAAGCCTGCGAGGCGGAGCTGGGGCAACAGCTCACGGACCTGACAGCGCAGCGCGACGCGGCGGCAACGCTCGTCCCGCCCGAATCGCTCGCGACGTTCAACAAACTCGCCTACCGTTTCGACGGCGAGGCGATGGCCTCCATCGTCGAAGAGAACCGCCGCACGATGGAGTACAACTGCGCCGGCTGCTACATCGGCCTGCCCGCCGAACGCCTCAACCGGCTGATGCGTAAGCCCGACGAAATCGTCGTCTGCCCCTCCTGTGGGCGCATCCTCTACATCGAGGAAGAGCTCCGCACCTCGCTGGCGTCGAGCAAGTAAAACTGTCGGCATACCGTGCACCAGCCATGCCCCACACGCTCAACATCGACGGCGGCTCGCGCGGCAACCCCGGGCCCGCCGCCTGCGGCGTCGTCCTGCGCGACGGCGACGGCAAGACCGTGCACGAGGCCGGTTATTTCCTCGGCCGCACCACCAACAACGTCGCCGAATACAGCGGGCTGCTGCGCGGCCTGGAGGCGGCGCTGGCGATGGGCGTGAAGGAACTCAGCATCCTCAGCGACTCCGAACTGATGGTCCGGCAGATCACCGGCGACTACCGCGTAAAATCGCCCGACCTCAAGCCGCTCTACGACGACGCCCGCAGGCTCCTCGCCAGGCTCGGCGCATGGAAGATCGGGCACGTGTACCGCGAGGGCAACGGCCGCGCCGACGAGCTGGCGAACCGGGCGATGGACGCCAAGGCGGATGTCGTGGCGACCGACGGCGGCAAACCCGTCGCCGCGGCCAAGACCCCTCCCGCCGCGCCGCGTGTGAACCCCCCACCCGGTCGGTGGCGCGCAACATTCGTGGAAGGCTCGGGGCCGGGCTGTCCAGCGCCATGCAAAAAAGGCACACGCTTCGAGATCGGAAGCGCCACCCCCGCCGGCCTCTGCATCCACGCGACCGTCCCCGTGCTCTCCTCCGCGATCACCGATGCCGACGACACCACCGACGGCGAGACGGTGAATTGCCTTCGCTGCGGCGCGGCGGTGCGGGTGGAGCGGGCGTAAAGAATTGAATCCGATCCCCTCTCCCACCGAGAGAGGGTGGCGGCGTCTTCGCCGACGGGTGAGGGGATCACCGGCCGGATGGGTCTCTCATAATCACATCGGGCCACCCGGCCGGCGATCCCCTTACCCCTGCCCTCTCCCGGAGGGAGAGGGAGACGATCACCCCGCGATCTGGTTCAACGCGTCGAGCAATGCGTCAAGTTCCTCGGCGGTGTTGAACGGCCCGGGGCTGACGCGCAGCGCGCCGGACGGGTGCGTGCCGAACCGCTTGTGGCAATAGGGCGAGCAGTGCAGGCCCGGGCGTGCCGCGATGTCGAAGCTGGTGTCGAGGATCGAGCCGACATCCGACGGCTCGTAACCGGCGATGTTGAACGCCACCGCGCCGACGCGCCTGCTGGCGTCACGCGTGCCGTAGAGCGTGAAGCGCTTGTCGTCGGCGATGCGGTCGATGATCGTCTTGACCATCGCCTGCTCGTGCGCGAGCGTCCCGGCGATGCCGTGCTTCTCGATGTAGTCGAGGCCCGCCGCCAGCCCCGCGATGCCGACGGTGTTGGGCGTGCCACCCTCGAGATAATACGGGTAGAGCGTGGGCTGGCGGGTCGTGGAGGAATCCCCGCCTGTGCCGCCCTCGCGCCAGGCGCGGAGGCGGGACTTGCGGGTGATCATCTTGTCCTGGTGCCCCACCTCGATCGTTGCGGCGACGGCCTCGGCGGGCTCGGGGCAGCGCGAGCCGACGTACAGCCCGCCCGTGCCCGTCGGGCCGAGCAGCGACTTATGCCCCGGGAAGGCCAGCAGGTCCACGTTCAACTCGGTGATGGAGATCGGGATCGCGCCGGCCGTCTGCGCCGCGTCGAGGCAGAAGAGCACGCCATGCTCGCGCGCGATCCGCCCCACCGCCGCGGCGTCCTGGATAGTGCCCAACACGTTGGAGGCGTGGGTCATCACGATGAGCTTCGTCGCCGGCGTGATGGCACGCTTGATGTCGCCGGGATCGACGAACCCCTCGTCATCGCAGGTGACGCGCGTCAGTTCGATCTGGCCATCCTCGCGCATCGCCTCCAGTTGCCGGCTGACGGAGTTGTGCTCGAGCACGGTCGTGATGACGTGCGGGAGCCTGCCGCCCGCGGACGGCCGTTCATCGCCCAGCACGCCCTTGATCGCCATGTTGAGCGCGTCGGTGGTGTTCATGGCGAAGACCATGCGGTGGTGGTCGTCGCCGTCGAAGAGGCGCGTCAGGCGGAGACGGACATCGTCGAGCATCCGCTCCGCGGCGACGGCCATGCGGTGACCCGACCGCCCGGGGTTAGCCGCGGACTCGGCGAGGAACGTGGTGATCGCCCCGGCGACGCCGGGGGCTTTGGGAAACGAGGTTGCGGCGTTGTCAAAGTAGATCACGGTTGTCTTATCCATTCACGATTGGGCGACCGAGGGGTCCGGTGGTAGAGCGATAATCGCCCCGCATTCGGGACACGTCTTTGTCCCCATAGCGATCGAAGCCTTCACGTCATATCCACACGCAACACAAAGCCCAACTTCCTCATGTTTTAGGTGTTTGCCCACTCGCCAGTGCCAGACAGATGCCACGACCAGCGCCAGAAACAGGACCGGCCCCACAATAAAGAGCCCACGATAATCCTGGTAAGGCCACAGCGTGCCCTTCAGCCACTTCGATGCCTGTATCGCAAAGGCTACCGGCGGCCACGGCTGCAAATTCCAGTCATCGATGTACCACTGCACCTCCGGTACGACGAATAGCAGAAACGGCTGAACAACAAAAAACGCAAAATACAAAAAGATGCACAGCCACACGCTGATCCTTCGCTGTTGCTTCAGGGACAAAAATGGATGCAACGCGTCGTCCACGGCAATCCTTACTCCATCGCGGTTAGACGCTCGGCATCCCCTGCACCCTGCGCCACGCGCTGACCTGCCCCAGGTGCGTCGATTCGTGGAGGATCATCAGGTAGTTAAGCACGATGCCCACCTGCGGCATGGAGGTACGCCAGCGCTCCAGCGGCGTGGCGGCTTCGAGGGCGTCCTGCCCGCCGACGCGCAGCGCCTCGGCGACGGTGTTGTGCCCTCGCTCGAAATCGCCCAGCAACTCCGCCTTCGGCTTGTACTCGGAAGGGTCGGGCAGGGATTTCGATTTCATGCCGTAGCGGTGGTCGCGCGGGTCCTCAAACGGCTTGTTCAGCAGCATGCCCGCCATCGGGGCGTGGTAGATGCAGAGGTGGCTGAGCACCCAAGCGGGGTGGTTCATACCCACCGCGGGCTGGAAGACCAAGCGGTCCTCGGGCAGGTCGGCGAGCAGCCGGCGGGTGTAGTCGAGGTTGCGGTTCCAACCCAGGAGCAGCGCTTCGATCATCACGGACATATTGCGATTCCTTTGAAGACTGTTTCTTCGCCCCCTCTCCCTCCGGGAGAGGGGGCCAGAGCAATTTCTCAGAACACCGACGGCAGACCCGACGCGCGGCGCCACGCCGAGAGCTGCCCGAGGTGCATCGCCTCGTGGCTGCTGAGCATGAAGGTCATCACCTCACCGATGGTGGGGAAGCGCTTGTTGATGCCCTCGACCTTGCACGGCCCGGCGAGCAATGACTCGGGCGCGACCGCCAGCGCATCGCCCACTCGCTTGTGCCCATCCTCCAGCGCCGCGATCAGCGTGGTCAGCGGGGGATATTTCGAGGCGTCCGTGGTCGGCTTAGACTTGTTGCCGAACAGCTCGCCCCAATCCTTGGGCGATTTCGGGGCGACGTTGAGGAACGAGCCGGCGAAATCGCAAGACGCGGCAAGGTGGCCGATGACCCACACCGCATGATTGGGCACGCCGCCAGGTTGGGCGCACGCCTGCTCGGGCTTGAGGTCGGCGACCAGCTTCTGTGCGTACATGAGGTTGAAGGCGTAGGTGGCCAGGACATTTGATGCGGGCATGGTGTGCTCCGGGGTTATTTGAAAAAGGGGTTCAGGCCCCGACGTATTTGGAATAAATGCTGCGGGCGGTCGTGGGTTCCTTCGTGCCCTTGACGATCGCGCGGCCATCGGCGAAGAGCGTCAGTTCATACGGCTCGCCGTTGTCCTTGATGTCGGCGCGGAGCATGAACTTGTTGACGTTCACCGACCCGTGAGGCCGGAGGCGGGCGGCGATCTCCTCGAAATTCAGCTTCCCGGCGAGCTGCTTCTGCGTGAGCTGCACGGCGTTGCGTCCGCAGAGCGTCGTGGTCGAGCTGCCGAACTTCCCGTCGAGAAACTCGAAGCTACGCCGCTTGCAGCAGACGCACTCGCCTACGTCGTAGGCCCGCGCGACCTTGAACTGCCGCACCGTGTTCTCCCACACGTCGATGTTCATCATGGTCCGGCCGATCGCCGACCAGTTGCCGGTGAGGATTTTAATCGCCTCAATGCACTGATAGTTGGAGACGATCGAGACGACCGGCCCGAGCACGCCCGCGGTGTCGCACGTCGGATTCAGCCCCGGCGGCGGCGCCTCCTCGAAGATGCAGCGCAGGCAGGGCGTGGCGACGCCCGCCTTCTCCCACGGCGAATCGCCGCCGGGCGTGTGCGGGAGGATCGCGTAGGACGCGCCGATCGTGCCGACCGCCCCGCCGTAAACGTACGGAATGCCGTGCTTCACCGCGGCGTCGTTGACGACGTAGCGCGTCTCGAAGTTGTCCACGCCGTCCACGATCACATCGACCTTGCCGTTGCGGCCCATGTTGATGAGCTTCTCGATGTTGGCGTGGTTCACGTCGTCCACCACGGCCGTCACCTCCACCTGTGAGTTGATGGTCGCGAGCTTGCGCTTCGCGGCCTCGGCCTTGGGAATGGCGTCGCGCACGTCGGTCTCGTCGAAGAGCACCTGCCGCTGCAGGTTGGTGATCTCGATGAAGTCGCGGTCGGCGATGATCAGGTGCCCCACGCCGGCACGGGCGAGCATGTTGGCGATCACCGTGCCCAGCGCGCCGCAGCCGACGATGAGCGAGGAGGAGGCGAGGAGCTTTTTCTGCCCCTCTTCGCCGAAGCCGGGGAGCAATATCTGACGGTGGTAGCGGGCGAGGTCCTGGGTCATGGCTGGAACGATCTCAACTTTCTGGCAAAATCAGCGGGGAAACTCGTAGAACGCGATGCAGACGCCGAACGGGTCGAGGACGGAGAACTCGGTGGAGCCCCACGGTTTTTTCTGGAGCCTGCCGTTGGGGTGGACGGCCTGGCCGCCCTTCTCCACGCACTCCTGATAAAACGCCGTGACGCCTTCGACGCGGATGCGGTAGGCCGTCTGCGACGCCCAGTGTGTGTCGTTGGTCTGCTGGAGCATCATCTCGACGGCGTCACGGGCGATGATCGCCATCTTCGCCGGCGAGCCCTCACGAAAACGAGTGGCGAAGCCGAGTTCTTTTTCATAGAACGCGATGGTGACCTCAATATCCGGCCCTGCGGGGACGATCGGCATGAGTGATTGGAGGAGGGGCATGGCTGGTTCTCTTGCGTGACGCTTCGTGTGCAACGACTTGTTCGGCCCTCTGGTCCCCTCTCCCGGAGGGAGAGGGTTAGGGTGAGGGCGACGGCTACAAGTTGATCTTCATTTTGAGTTTGATCTCTGAACCGACGATGCCGTTCAATCGGCACTTGCCTGTAAAGCAGACGCCCTCACCCCCGCCCTCTCCCGGAGGGAGAGGGGGTAAGTCACCCCGCGACGTTGCTCCCGCCCTCGACGGGATCGACCTTCACGCCCGCCTTGACGAGGTACTCCAGCGCGCCGTCGATCTCTTTTTCCTCGCCGGTGAAGAGCACGGCCATGATGCCGATGTCCTTCTGCACGCTGGCCTGGCGGATGTCGAACATCACGTCGGGGTAGGTGCGTGACATCTTCCAGAGGCAGGGCTCGTTCTGCCGGCCGCCCTCGAAGGTGAGCCAGCATTTGCGGGTGGATTTGGCCATGACGGAGGTCCTTGCAAAGAAATAATAGAGCGGACGCTAAGTCGCGAGCGGCATTAACCGCCGGCGATCGCGGGGACGATGGAGACCTCGTCGCCCGCCTTCACGGGGGTGTCGAGGTTTTCCATGAAGCGGATGTCCTCGTCGTTGACGTAAACGTTGATGAACCGATTGAGCTCGTTCTCGCCCTTGTAGAGGCGCTTGCCCAGTTCCGGAAACTGCCCCGTGAGGTTGGCCAGCACCGCGCGCACCGACGCGCCGGCGATGCTGACGGATTCCTTGTTGCCCACCTGCGGGCGGAGTGCCGTGGGGATGCGCATGGTGACGCTGTTGGCGGTCGTGGTCATGGTGGATTCTCTCCTCTTGTATCAGGCCTTCACGGGCGCGGGCTTGGCGTTGGCGGATTCGGTGATCTGCCGCACGAGGTCGTCGAACTCGTTCATCTTCGCGTTGATGGCGGGCGTGGCGGCGAACTGGCCCTGCATCACCTCGGTGGTCTTCAGGCCGTTGCCCGTGATGCAGACGCAGATGGATTCGTCGCGTGGGATGCGGCCGGACTGGATGAGCTTGATAGCACACGCGAGCGTGGTGCCGCCGGCGGGCTCGGTGAAGATGCCCTCGGTGCGGGCGAGCAGCTTGATGGCATCAAGAATTTCCGGGTCGGTGGACGACGCGCCCGAGCCGCCGGACTCACGGACCACCTTGAGCACGTAATACCCGTCGGCGGGATTGCCGATGGCGATGCTCTTGGCGATCGTGTTGGGCTTCTGCGGGCGGAACAGATCAGTGCCCTCCTCGAGTGCCTTGACGATCGGGTTGCAGCCGGCGGCCTGTGCGGCGTGCATGCGCGGCGCGTTGTCCTTCACCAGGCCCAGGGTGATGAACTCCTGGTAGGCCTTCCAGACTTTGGGCAGGATCGTCCCGCCGGCGACGGGCAGGACGGTGTGGCGCGGGAGCTGCCAGCCCATCTGCTCGGCGATCTCGAAGCCGTGCGTCTTGGCGCCCTCGGTGTAGAACGGGCGCAGGTTTACGTTCACGATGGCCCACTTGTATTTGTCGGCGATCTGCGAGCAGAGGCGGTTCACGTCGTCGTAGTTGCCCTTGATCTTGACGACGCGCGGGCCGAAGACGCTCATGCCGACCATCTTCCCCTCTTCGAGGTCGTGGGGGATCATGACAAACGCCTGCAGGCCCGCGGCGGCGGCGTGGGCGGCGACGCTGTGCGCGAGGTTGCCGGTCGAGGCGCAGCCGACGGTGTCGAAGCCGAACTCGATCGCCTTGGTGATGGCGACGGCGACCACGCGGTCCTTGTAGGAGAAGGTCGGGTAGTTGACGCTGTCGTCCTTGATGTAGAGCTCTTTGACGCCCAGCTCGGCGGCAAGTTTCTTGGCGGGGATGAGCGGCGTGTAGCCCGAGCGCAGGCCGGCGCGCGGCTCACCGTTGATGGGCAAGAGGTCCTTGTAGCGCCAGAGCGAGCGCGGGCCGGCGGCGATGGAGTCGCGCGTGACTTTGCCGCGCATCGCCTCGTAGTCGTACGCCACCTCGACGGGGCCGAAGTCGTGGTCGCAGACCGTGCGCGGCTCGATGGGGTAGTCCGCCCCGCACTCCTTACACCGCAATGCCTTGATGAAGCTCATGTCCTGCTCCGTGACGCCGTTCTCAAATCAGCGCAATAAAAAACCCTTCTTATGTTCGATAAGAAGGGCCTTCATCCTGGGTGGGAATCTGCCGCTTCTTATCTTCCCCCATTCACTCCGGTTTGGGCCCTTGCGGGCTTTGCCGAACGACGGGGCAGGAGTTCGCACCAGTTTCCCCACCGGCTTTCGCCGGCGGCGGAACGGTTGCGGTGGCTTCACAGGGCCTGTCCCTCAGCCACTCTCGATAAGTCGCGTGTATTCAGTTGTAGAAACCCATAATAGCAGCGTCTGCCCAGCGGGTCAACGCCGGACGCGGCAAACTTCCTTACGCGGGAACGACGAAGAAACCGACGAACCCCAGCAGAATCAGCGCCCAAGGCAGTACGGCCCAGATGCTCTTTTCCACGCCGAGCATCGTGTCGTTCCCCCAAAGCCAGAGCGTCGTCACGCAGTAGCACAAGACCGACGCCAGCCCGAGCAGAAGCATGTACCGCGGGTCGCCGGGATTGTTGTCGAAATATGTGTGGCCGAGGAAATACCCGGTCACCAGGTAGAGCCCGCAAACCGCGGCAAGTGCCTTGTAAACGGACACGGCTGTGCCTCACAAAAATTGGCAACGCCACGGACCGCACAATCACCAACTCACGGCGCAACCGGGCATCACCACGCGAAGTGGGCGAAGGCCTTGTTCGCGTCGGCCATACGGTGCGTCTGCTCGCGGGTCGTCACGGCCTTGCCCTCGTTGCGGGAGGCGTCGTGAAGTTCCTTGGCCAGACGCAGGAACATCGGCTTGCCCTTCTCGCTGCGGGCGGCGTCGATGATCCAGCGGAACGCCAGGCTCTGCTGACGCTTGCGGTTGACCTGCATGGGCACCTGGTAGTTGGCGCCGCCGACCCGGCGGGAACGGACCTCGACCTCGGGGCGGACGTTCTCGAGCGCCTTCTCGAACACCTGGACGCAGGTGGGATCGCCCTTGGTGCGCTTCTCGATCTCTTCGAAGGCGTCATACACAACGCGCTGGGCGACGGCCTTCTTGCCGTGCTCCATGACGCAGTTGATGAAACGGGCGACTGTCTTGTTGCCGTAGCGCGGGTCGGGCTGAAGCTGGCGATCCGCACGGGTGATACGACCTGACATCGAGGCATCCTTTCTTTACGGCTCATCCACCCCGTCGGGGTCTTTTGTTCACCCGCGGCGACAATGCCGCGGATTACTTGCCGTTGGTTGATAGCTAACTTGTATTACTTCGACGCGCGCTTCACGCCGTACTTCGAGCGGCCCTTCTTGCGGCCATCGACGCCCAGGCAGTCGAGCGAGCCGCGGACGATGTGGTAACGCACACCGGGGAGGTCGCGGACACGGCCGCCGCGGACGAGCACGATCGAGTGCTCCTGCAGGTTGTGCCCCTCGCCGCCGATGTAGGCGGTGATCTCCTTGCCGTTGGAGAGCCGGACACGGGCGACCTTGCGGAGCGCCGAGTTGGGCTTCTTGGGGGTGACGGTCTTGACGATCAGGCAGACGCCGCGGCGCTGCGGGCTGGACTCCAGGTCTTTGACCTTGCTCTTGGAGACCACGGTGCGGCGGGGTTTGCGGATCAGTTGGTTGATCGTTGGCGGCATGAGTTCAGGCCCTACTGGTTGAGCTATACATTGTAACAGAAAGCGGTACGACATGGCAACCACGGCGAAACCGGGGGTTATGACTCCCAAGTCACTACTTCTCAGCCGCCGCGCGGAGCACCGCCTCCAAACGATCCACGTGGCGTTTCATGCTCAATTCCTCGGCCAAGCCCGCCGACGCCGCCGCGCAACGGGCCCGCTCGGCGGGGTCGGAAAGCTCGCGCATCGCCGCCGCCAGGGCCTCCACATCGTGCGGGTCGGGGATCACCCGTCCCCGCACCAGCCCCCCCGCGACGATGAAGTCGGATGCCCCGTTGAACGCGGTGCTGATCGCCGGCGTGCCCATCATCAGCGACTCGATCACCACCTTGCTCGACGGGTCATAGAACGTCGGCAGCACGGTCACGTCGGCGGCACAGTAGAGCGCGGCCATCTGCGACGTCTGGCCGACGATCTTCACCGAGTCTCGCACGCCCAATCGCGCGGCCTGTAACTGCTCGGCATAACCGATCGACCCCACCATGAGCAGCGTCGCGGGAACCCCCTGCTCGCGAATCGCCGCGAAGGCGTCGAGCAACGGACGGGCGCCCTTGAGCTTCATATTGAGCGCGGCGAAGAGGTACACCGTATCCGTCTCTGCTATGCCGTACCCCTGGCGGACCTCGTCACGCCACGTGCGCCGCTGCGCGTCGTCCGTCACCGGCATCACGGCCGCGTTGGGGATCAGGCTGATCTTCGAGGGATCGACCCGGTAGTGCCGGCGGAGCTGGTCGGAGACGTACCGGCTCACTGAGACGATGCGCCTGACGCGCGGGTCGGTCAGCGTCGCCCGCTCCTGTGCGAGCAAGCGTCGCTGCTTGGGCGTGACAGCCACGAGCGTGCGTTTGAGCCAGCGGGAGAACGCCGAGCGGCGCAGCGCGATGTTGCGATCGATCGTCTCGCGGACGGTCCCGCTGCGCGGCTGGACGACGGAGGCGGGCACGGCCGTGGTCACGGAGAGGCTCACGTCGTACCGCCCCTCTTCGAGCTGACGCATGGCCCAGCGCGAAAAACCCCGGAGGCTCATGGCGTCGAACTTGCGGTGGCTGCCCATAAAACGGCGGACGTCCGGGCCGTCGAAACCACGGTCGGAGGCGACGCCTGCGAGGATGACGACGTGGTGCCCGCGCGAGATGAGCTCGTGGGCGATCTGCGCGGTGGAGCGCTCCGCGCCGCCGCCGTCCGGATCGTAGCGTTCGATGACGATCGCCACGCTCATGGGCCTGGCGTTGGCGGCCGGCGTTGTCGTGTGGGCCGGGGTTGCGGTCATGCCGGGGCGGGAGAAAGGCGCAGGAGCGAGGCCGCCTGGTCGAAGACCATGTCGGGCGTGACCTCTTTCATGCAGCGGTGATCGTCGGGGGTGTTCTTGAGCGGGCAGATTTTTTTCTGGCACGGCGAGCAGTAGAGCTTGACCATGACCTTGCGCTCCATGGCGAACTCGATCTCCGTCCACGCGGGGTCGGTCGGGCCGAAGATCGTGACGACCGGCACGCCCATCGCCGCCGCGACGTGGCGTGGGCCCGTGTCGTTGGTGATCACGATCGCAGCCCTGCGGATCACGCTCTTGAGCACGCCCAGTTCCAGCCCCATGCGGGGGAGGTCAAGCACGGGTGTCCGCGCCGCGGCGATGAGCTGGTCGATAATGGCCCGCTCTTTGGGCGCGCCGGTCACGGCAACGGTGGCGCCGAAATCCCGCGTGCAGCGCTCCGCGACGGCGGCGAAACGGTCGGGCGACCACATCTTCGCCTCGCCGTAGTTCGCCCCGGGGTTGAGCATCACAAGCCGGCCTCGCTCCGTATCAAAGCCACCGGCGCGCAGCAGTTCGTCGGCACGGCGGTCGTCTTCGGGGCGGGTGTTGAGCTGCATGGTCGGGTCGGGGTTGACGGAGCCGAGATAGCGGGCGATGCCCAGGTAGTAATCCCTGGTGGGCACGGGGACGAATTTGCCCTTGGTGCGCATGGGCAGGAGGCGGTCGGTGAGGAGGAAGCCGCGGCCGTCGCGGTCGTAGCCGATGCGGCGCGGGATGCCCGCCATGCGGGCAAGCAGCGCCGATCGGAAGCTGTTGGGCAGGAGGATGGCGGTGTCGAACTTGCCGGCCGTGAGCCTGGCGGCGAGCGGGAACGGTCCCACACGGCGGCCGTCGGGCATGCCCCGGCGGGCATGGCGCACGGTGACGAAGCGGTCGATCCAGGGACAGGCGTCGAGGACGGCGCGAACCGGCGCGCGGGCCAGCGCGGTGATGTGCGCCTCGGGCCAGAGCAGGCGGAGGGCGCGGAGCGTCGGCGTGGCCATCACGCCGTCCCCGATCCACGAGGGCATGACAACCAGCAACCGCTGCGAGGGCCTGTGCTGAGGCGTGAGAGACATCTATCTGAGTATAGCGTGTGGGGCCGATCGGCCCGGAAGCAGGACCCCGGCGACTCGCGGACTCGTCATCGGGCGTGGCGGTGGATCAGCGATGGAACAGCAGCGCCGCGATGACAGTCAGTTGCGTGAACAGCGCCGAGCCCATCCAGGCATGGAACGCCTCGGCCGACTCCTTGCCCATCCAGAGCGAGGCGACGAACAGGCAGAGCGCCACCAACTGCAGGATCACCGCGAGGAACTTGGTGTACGAGAAATCGCCCGAGTGCGCCCGGTACTGGCGTATCTCCTGCAGGATCTGCCGCAGCGTCTCGTCTTCCCGCGCGGAGCGATCGGCGTCCAACGCCTGCCGGGGGGGTGGGGATTTCTCCATGTTGAGAGAGGCCCTTTCGGTGGACGCCAACCCGGGAGCGGGCGGCGCATCGGTTGATGCCGCGTGATCCTCGAACGCCCCGGCCGCGTCCACGGGCTGCGCGTGCGTCGGCTGCGTTGCCTCCACCTCTTCCCGTGCCACGGTGTCGGGTGACGCCGCCACCGGCTGGCGCGTCAGACGTGCCGCCAGTGGGTCCCACTTCTTGCCGCCCCGGTCCCGGTTGCGCGCCGCCTCGGCCGCGATCTCGGGCTTACGCTGCTGCGCGATGATGCGCACCGCCTCGACAAGGTTCCGGGCCGTGAACAGCGGTGACGAAACCTCCCCCGCCTCGGTGCGCCGGTCGTGGTTCTTGGCGATCGTGTCCAGACGCAGAGGCGAGAGTTCCTCGGCGTCGGGCGTCAGCAGGATCGTGCGCACCCCCGCCATCGCGCCGGCGTCCGTGTCACGCTGCTGGTCCCCCACCATCCAGCATTGGGCTAGGTCCAGGTCCAGGTCCTTGGCAGCCTGCAGGAGCATCCCCGGCTGCGGCTTGCGCCACGGATGCTCGCGGCGGTATTTCTCAACCGTCCCCTCGGGATGGTAAGGGCAGTAATAAAAACGGTCGATCCCCACGCCGCTGATCGTTTTCACGACCTGGTTGATGCGGTCATTGACGGCGTCCACGTCGGCCTCGGTGTACTTCCCCCGCGCCACGCCCCCTTGGTTGGTCACCACGACGATGCGAAAGCCCAACCCTTTGAGCGACGCGATCGCCGACGCCGCCCCTTGGATGAGCCGCACCTGCCCCGGGTCACCCAGGTCGCCGTCGTTGTGGATCAGCGTGTTGTCTCGATCGAGGAATACCGCGGAGTTCATGTTGAGTCCCGTTCGCTTTCCGCTCAGCGCCGCGCCGCCCGCAGGTGCAGCTCTCGCGTCACCAACTGAACCACCTTCTCCACCGCCTTGCCCAGGTCGTCGTTCACGATGAACTCGTTGTACACGCCGCACTCCATGGCGCGGACGATCTCGCTCAGGGCCTTGCTGAACCGCCGCTGGATCACCGCCTCTTCCTCGCGTTTGCGCTTGCGCAAGCGTTCGAGCAGGACTTCCTCGCTCGGGGGCAGCACGAAGACCGCGAAGATGTCGTGCATCTTACGCTTGACCTGCTCGGCGCCCGCCACGTCGATCTCCAGGATCATCAGCTTGCCCTCGCGCAACGCCTCCTCGACCGGCCTGCGGGGTGTGCCGTAGCTACAGCCCGGGTAAACCTCGGCCCATTCGAGCAGTTCATCGGCATTACGCGCGCGATCGAACTCACTCTGATCGACGAAATGGTAGTCCACGCCCTCACGGTCACCGGCAGCACGCGGCCGCGTGGTCATTGAAACGCTGAACACGCCGTTGAGCGCCTTCTCGACCTCGTGCGTGATGGTGGTCTTCCCCACGCCCGAGGGGCCGGAGATGATCAGGAGCATGCCGGGATGCGGGGGGTTCTTGGCCATGGGGTGCGTTGCACGAATGTCGTTGCGGCTCACGCCTGCGCTGGAGCGGCGCCCTGCGCGCCGACGACGAGGAAGAGCGTGGCCATCCGCACCGCCAGGCCGTTGGTCACCTGCGAGAGCACCGCGCTCTGGGCGCCGTCGGCGACGGCGGAGTCCATCTCGATGCCGCGGTTGATCGGGCCGGGGTGCATCACCACCAGCCCCGGCTTGGCCTGCCGCAGCCGCTGGGTCGTCAGCCCGAAGAAGGTCGCGTACTCCCGCACGCTCGGGAAGGCCTGGCTTGTCAGCCGCTCGAACTGCACGCGCAGCATGTTCACCGCGTCCACACGGGGGAGAACCTCGTCGAGGTTGTTCGACAGCTCGCAGCCCATGTCGGCGAAGCCGCGCGGCAGGAGCGTCGCGGGGCCGACGAGGATCACCTTGCCGCCGAGCTTCCGCAGGCCATGAATGTTTGACCGCGCCACACGGCTGTGCGCCACGTCGCCGACGATGGCGACGGTAATACCTGTGAAGTCGAAGGTCTCCATCCGGCCCAGACGCTGGGCGAGCGTGTAGAGGTCGAGTAACCCCTGCGTCGGGTGCTCGTGCTGGCCGTCCCCGGCGTTGACCACGGAGCACTTGACCGACTGCGCGAGTTGGTGCGTCGCGCCGCTGAGCGGGTGGCGGCAGACGATCACGTCCACGCCCATGGCCTCGATGTTCCGCGCCGTGTCACGCAGAGTCTCGCCCTTCGAGACGCTCGACCCCTGCACCGTGAAGTCCAGCACGTCGGCCGTCAGCCGCTCGGCGGCGAGCGTGAAACTGGCGCGGGTGCGCGTCGAGCTCTCGAAGAAGAGGTTGACGACGACCCGGCCGCGCAGGGCGGGCACCTTCTTGACGCTGCGGGTGCTCACGTCGGCCAGGCCGCGCGCGGTGTTGAGCAGGAAGCGGATGTCCTGGGCCGAGAGATAATCAAGCCCAAGCAGGTGCTTGTGGGTCCACACATAAGGCTGGCCCGTGGCCGGTGTCATCACCGCCTGCCCTCCTTGCGACGGATCAGTATCTCATCTTTGTCATCGGTCGGTTTTAGGTGGACCTCGACCACCTCGTCCTCGGCGATCGGGACCGAGCCGTCGGTCAGGTCGAGCGCCGCGTGGTCCGGGGCGATGGGCAGCTCGCGCCCGCCGCGATCCACCAGGACCGCCAGCCAGACCCGCCGGGGACGGCCGATGTCCATCAGCGACTGGATCGCCGCCCGGATCGAGCGGCCCGTCATCAACACGTCATCGACTAGCACGACCTGGCACTGGTCGATATCAAAAGTGATCTCGGTGGTGCGGACGACAGCGTGGGCGCCGATCTCGGAGAGGTCGTCGCGGTAGAGCGTGATGTCGAGTGAACCGACGCGGTCGCCGACGAGGTCTTTGAGCCGTTCGGCGAGGCGTTGGGCGATGAGGTCGCCCCGGCTGCGGATGCCAACGAGCGCCCAGACCTGGTTCTTGCCCGAGCGGGCGGCGTCCCGGCGGATGGATTGCGCCAGGCGGTCGATCAATCCGGCAACCCCGTCCTGGTCGGCAATGCTCCGCATGGCCGGGCATCGTACCGATTCTGAACCCGGGACGAAAGTTCGGAGCGTCGCTGCACAACAGCCGCTGAACGGTTACTTCGAGACCATCGACGGGTCGGCGACGATGCGCAGGGGGATGGAGGTCTCGTCCATGCTGCCCCCCTTCTTGTCGGTCATGCGGACCTTGAGGCGGAACTTGCCGACGGTGAGCCTGGCGGGCAGCTTGACCAGTTGCACGACGAAGAAATCCCGCCGCTCGTTCCGCGAACGGTCCACGACCTCGACGGGCGCTTCCTGCCAGACCGCCAGGCCGTCGCTCTCGTTGTAGAGCGTAAGTTCCTGCGAGAGGCTCACGGCGTACTCCCCGCCGTCCATCTTCTCGGAGTGGAAGTTCTCCAACTCGACATAGACGATCACCGGCTGCTCGCGCCCGGCGAGGAAGGCCGCGTCGTCGAACGCCTCGTAAATGCCGAAGCCCTTCACGCGTCGGCAGAGCTGCATGTTGCGGATACGAAGCGGCTGCTCGCCCAACGCCTTACGGAACTCCTCGGAAACCTGGTCGGGCTGCATGAACGGATCGCCCGCGGCCAACCGTTCCGCGACCACGGCCAACGCCTTCTGTAACCGCTCGATGCGGGCCCGCTGGGTTGCGTCCAGCTTGGCGATGTCTTCGGACGACGGCTTGAGCGAGGGATCGAACAACGAGAGCGCCGCGAGACGCGTGGTCTTCACCGCCTGCGGGTCGTCGCCGGTGCGGATGTCCTCGGCCAGGCGTTGCAAAAGATCGGTGCGCGTCAGTGATGCGGAGGGTACGTTCGCGGCGGTGCGGACGGGGGTCACACCGACAGACTTCGTCGGCGCGGCGGCGTGATTCGGCGTTGCGGGATTCGACGCCGCGCTTGCGGTGGGCTGGGTTTTCGTGGTGTTGGGCACGGGTGTTGCCGCAGTGGAGGTGGACGACTCGATCCATTTCACCGCGACGGGTTTGGCCTGCGTCGGCTTTGGCGTGGGCTTGAGCGTAGGTGCGGCCGCCGGTGTCGGCGCGGCGGCGCTCGCGTCACGATCGGCGGGTGAACGGTCCATCGCCTCGGTCACACGGCGGGCCTGCTCCTCGCTTTGCCGCGTCAGTCGGGCGACCTCGGGGTCCATCGGCTCGGCCTTGCCTTCGCCGGCTTTGGCTGTCTTCTTCGCGGCATCCGATTTCGCGGCGGCCGTGTCGGGCTTATCGGCGGGCGTCTTGTCGCCCATCATTGGCCAGCCGCCTCTCGAGCATCCGGGCAACGTCGCCAATGACAAAACAAGGACCGTCAGACCCCAAACTGTTGGAAGGGTGCGTCGCATGTCGCCTCCTGCGTTTCCCGGGTCGAACGACCCGGCGGTTCATCCTGAACCATTGCGGACAAGGGCCAGATTATCACCCACCGGACCGGCCGTCGAGGGCCGGCCGCGCGGGGCCTCACACCATCTCATCGGACAGCGTGGCGAAGAAGCATTCGAGATTCCGCGTCGCCTCGCCCCGACCGGTCTTGGACCGCACGTCCATCTCGATGATGCGGTCGAAAAGCTCGGCCGTCTTCGTGGCGGGGAGCTTCCGCAACACCTGCGCGAACAGTTCGGCACGCGGGCCCCACAGCTTCAGCTCCGTGGCGATCGCGCGGTCGTTGGCCCCCTGCCGCTTCATCTGTGCGGCGACGTGCAATTTCCTCACCAGGTCGGCGACGAAATAGGCCACCAGAATGTCCGGCTGACCCGACAGGTCGATCAGCTCGTGCAGCTTCTCGATCACCTCGCCCCGCCGACCCGCGAGCGACTGCAACACCGCCTCTTGCACCGCCCACGCCTCTTCCTCGCTGCTGCGGCCGACGAGCTGCTCGACCAGCGCCACACCGATCGGCTCGTTGTCCTTCACCATCACGGCGAGCTTGCCAAGCTCGCTGTCGATCAGGCTCAGGTCGCCGCCCAGGCGTTCGGCGAGCAGCTCGACGGCGCGGGGATCGAGCTTCCGGCCGTGCACCTTCTCGGCGCGCGTCACCAGCCAACGGCGCACCTCGCCCGGCGGGAGCGGCTCGCACTTGGTGATGAAGCCGACCTTCTCGATCAGCTTGTCGAGGTTGCCCTTGTTCCACTTGCCCGCACGGAGCAAAAGCAGGGCGCTCTCGACCGGGGCCTCGGCGTAGCGCACCAACGCCTCGCGGTGCGCGGCGACGAAGACGTCGGCGTCGTCGACGATCACGATCTTGTGCCGCTGCATCAGCGAGAAGCTGCGCAGCTCGTCGAGCACGTCCGCCAGCGAGGCGGATTTGCCGTCGTAGATCATCACCTCGGCCTCGCCGTGCACGGATTCGATCTCGGAGCGGA
The DNA here is from genome assembly GCA_021413865.1 of Planctomycetota bacterium. GTDB lineage: Bacteria > Planctomycetota > Phycisphaerae > Phycisphaerales > Phycisphaeraceae > JAIOPN01. Next base: position 196,891 of record JAIOPN010000017.1, read on the forward strand.
GACGGTCGAGGGCCTCGCGCTTGAGCATTTCTTCCGGGCCGTAGAGCACGGCGATGCGCGGCGGGCTGGCGGCGCTCTCTTTGGGTGATGTTGAGGGCTTGCGGGCCATGAGGCGATCGTACCACGGGGGTTGGTTGGCGACCGAATTGAACGCAAAACGTGGAGGGAATAAAGCCCCCGGCGCTTCGGTGGACCTCAGCATCGGGCTTGGTTTTCAGACCTGTTTTTCGGCGTATTGCAGGTACCGGCCCCACGTCGCCAGACGACCCTTGTGGGTCAGGTCGAAGTGGAGCGGGGTCAGGGTGATGTGGCGGCGGAAGATGGCGTCCACGTCGGAGTCGGGTGGGGTGTGGTGGAAGCCCATGCCGCCGTCGTGGTTGTAGGAACGATCACCTCCCGCCTCGTCGGTGGGCGAGTAGCTGTCGATGATCGGGCTGGTCGAGATGGGCACGACGCGCAGGCCCAGCGGCTCGGCGCCGTCGTCGAGGATCGGGATGTTGACGTTGAGCACCGTGTGCGGTTCGAAGGGGCCTTCGAGGAGCCGCGAGATGACGGCCCGGGCGTGGCGCGACGCCAGGTCCCAGCGCGTGCGGGTCGAATCGCCCAGGTGCAGGCTCACGGCGATGGCGGGCACGCCCATGAAGCCCGCCTCCATCGCGGCGGCGACGGTGCCGGAGTAGATCACGTTGATCCCGATGTTCGCCCCAGCGTTGATCCCGCTGATCACCAGGTCGATCGGCGAGGGCACGAGGTGGGCGACGGCCAGCTTCACGCAGTCCGCCGGCTTGCCCTCGACGGCGATGCCCTCGAACAGGTGGCCCGCGCCGTCGCTCCGCATCACGCGGTGCGTCCGGGTGGCGATCTTCTTATGAAACGTGACGGCGTGGCTCTGGGCGGACTGCACCTCGGCGGGGGCGACGACGTGAACCTCTCCCATGTCGTGGACGGCGTGGTAGAGCGCCGCGAGGCCCGGGGCGGAGATGCCGTCGTCGTTGGTAAGAAGGATGCGCATGTAGGGATCGTAGCGGGAAGGAGTGCATCTTGTAGGGTGGGCTGAATCTTCGAAGCCCACCATCCGCGTATTCGTGCGCCGAAGAGAAAAGTGGTGGGCTTCGAAGACTCAGCACCACCCTACAAATTCCCAAAACAACAGAGCCCGCGGCAAGCCGCGGGCTCTGTGAAAATCGAAATCAAAACGTACTCGGCTTACTCGGCCTTGGCTTCCGCGGCCTTCTCGGGCTCGGCGGGCTTTTCGCTCCTGGCCTTGCGGAGCTTGGCGGAGAACTCCATCCGCTTGTTCGCCTTGTCGCGGCGGCGGGAGTGCTGGCCCTGGACCTGCGGGCCCGTCTCGTCCTTCTGCACGAGCATGAGGAGCACCAGGCTGCTGCCGTCACCGATGCGGTGCTTGGCGAGCTTGACGATCCGGGTGTAACCGCCCGGGCGGTCTGCGTAAACCGGGGCGATCTCGTCGAAGAGCTTCTTGATCAGGCGCGGGCCCTTGACCAGTTCGCCGTAGCGGTTGCGGGTGACCGCGTCGTCCTGGTCGTTCTTGACGATGATGCGGTCGCCCAGCTCGGAGATCACGTGCCGGCGTGCGGCGAGCGTGCCCCTCTTGGCGAAGGTGATCATGCGCTCGACGAAGGGCTGGACGCTCTTGGCCTTGGGCAGGGTGGTGGTGATCTGCCCGTGCGTCAGGAGCGCGGCGGCGAGATTGCGGCGGAGGGCGCGGCGGTCTTCACCGTCGCGACCGAGTTTGTAACCTGCAACTGCGTGTCTCATATTTCACCTCAGGGACCCGCGTTTTCATGCGGGGCCGGCCGGCCGCTTGCGCGGTCAGACCGTCTTGGATTTGAGTTCCTCGGGCAGTTCCATGCCCATCGTCAGACCCAGGTCCGACAGCTTGCGCTTGACCTCGCGCAGCGACGTCTTACCGAACGAACGCACCTTGAGCAGCTCCGACTCGCTCTGGCGGACCAGATCGGCGACGGTCGTGACCTTCGCCGATTCGAGGCAGTTGCTGGCCCGCACGGAGAGCTCGAGCTCGCCGATGGGCATGTTCAGCTTGCGGATGAGCTCCTCGTCCACGCGGGCGGCGGCGGCGGCGCTCTCGCTGGCGCTGGCGTTGCCGATCTCGAAGTACTGGACGAAGGGGTTCAGGTGCTTGCGGAGGATCTTGGCGGCCTCGACCATCGCCATCTCGGGCGTGATCGTGCCGTTGGTCCAGACCTCGAGGGTCAGCTTGTCGAAGTTGACCTTCTGGCCGACGCGGGTGTCCTCGACCTTGTAGCGGACGCGGGTGACGGGGGAGAAGATCGCGTCCACGGGGATGAGGCCGACCTCCTGGTCCTCGCCGGAGTTGTACTGCTCGCTGGCGGGGATGTAGCCGCGGCCCTTCTTGACCACGAACTCCATGTCGAAGTCGCGTTGCTTGGTGAGGGTCGCCAGCACCAGGTCCTTGTTGTGGATGGTGATGGAGGAATCGGCCTCGATCAGCTCGCAGGTGACCTCGCCGGGGCCTTCGGCGGAGAGGCGCATCGTCTTGGTCTCCTCGCCCTCCATCGAAACGACCATGCTCTTGATGTTCAGGATGATGTCGGTGACGTCATCCATCACGCCTTCGAGGCTGGTGAACTCGTGCTCGGCGCCCTTGATCTTGACGGCGGTGACGGCGGCGCCCTCGAGGCTGGACAGGAGGATGCGGCGCAGCGAGTTACCGACCGTGGTGCCGAAACCGCGCTCGAAGGGCTCGATGGTGAACTTGCCGTACGTGTTGCTGTTGAGGCTGGTATCCGGGACGACCCTGCTGGGCAGTTCCAAGCCTCGCCATCTCATGCGCATGACTGATCTCCAGATTCAGCAGACTTGGGTGGAAGCGTCTGTCGGGATTCACGCCCTGGGCCGCGCTGCTGAACCGCGGGGTTGGGCTTCTGTTCCCGAAGAGAAAATCGCACAGCCGAAAACGGCTGAAGGGTGTCGGGGGAAATTAGACGCGGCGGCGCTTGGGGGGGCGGCAACCGTTGTGGGGGATCGGGGTGTGGTCCTCGATGGCGGTAATCTTGAGGCCGGCGGCCTGGAGGCCGGTGACGGCGGACTCACGGCCCGCGCCGGCGCCGCGGACACGGACCTCGATCTCGGTCACGCCGTACTTCTTGGCCTTCTGGGCGGCGTCCTCGGCGGAGCGGGTGGCGGCGAAGGGCGTGCTCTTGCGCGAGCCCTTGAAGCCGACCGTGCCGGCGGAAGCCCAGCAGAGCACCTCGCCGTTGACGTCGGTGATGGTGACCTGGGTGTTGTTGAACGACGCCTTGATGTGGGCGATCGCTCGGCTGATGTTCTTGCGGACCTTTTTCTGCTTCTTGGCCATGATTTCCTCGCGAAGTTATTAGCGCTGCCACTCTCCCGCTCGGGCGGGCAGCTCGCTTCGGGTTGGGACGGACGACCGGGACCGGCGGCCCCGGCATGAACGGCTGGGGCTTACTTGAGGGCCTTGACGCCCTTCTTGCCGGCGACGGTCTTGCGCTTGCCCTTGCGGGTGCGTGCGTTGGTGCGGGTGCGCTGGCCGCGGACGGGCAGGCCGCGGCGGTGACGGTCGCCGCGGTAGCAGCGGATGTCGCGCAGACGGGAGATGTTCTGCGAGATCGCGCGGCGGAGGGCGCCCTCGACGACGTAGTTGGCGTCGATGAGGGCGACGATCGCGGCGATCTGGTCCTCGGTGAGCTTGTTGGCACGGATAGTGCCGTCCACGTTGGCCTCTTTGAGGATGACCTCGGCGTTGGCCGGGCCGATCCCGTAGATGTAGCGCAGGGCGACGCGGATGGGCTTGTTGTCGGGGACGTCGATACCGGAGATACGGGGCATGGTGGACTCCAAAGGTGCGCGGGCGGTTGGCCCGCGGCTGGGTGCGTGGGCTTAGCCCTGCCTCTGCTTGTGCTTGCGGTTGGTGCAGATGACGCGCAGGACGCCCTTGCGCCGCACGATCTTGCAGTGCTCACAGATTCTCTTGACGCTGCTGCGAACCTTCATGGTCAAATCCTCTTGTTGCTCGGGCCTCTAAAAAATCGTGCGGACTCAATGCCGGTAGGTGATGCGTCCCTTGGTCAGGTCGTAGGGGCTGATGTCCACCGTGACGCGGTCGCCGGGGAGGATGCGGATGTAGTTCATGCGCATCTTTCCGGAGATGACGGCCACGATCTCGGGCTTGTGCGGCATGTCCAGCCTCACACGGAACATCGCGTTGGGCAGGGCATCCACCACTTCGCCTTCGACCTGTAGCTTTTCTTCCTTGGGCATACGTCCTCGTGAGCCTTGCAGTCTCGTCGGGCGAACCATTCGCCCGCTTTTTGTTCCTCGTCCCGCCTACCGGCCGTCGGTCAGCACGTCGGCCCCACTGGCCGTGACGGCGACGGTGTGCTCGTAGTGTGCCGACGGCTTACGGTCCGCCGTCACCACCGTCCACTTATCCGCCAGGGTTTCGGTCGCCGAGCCGCCCACGTTGCACATGGGCTCGATGGCCAGGACCAGACCCTCGCGGAGCACGATATCGTCGCGGAGCAATTCGCGGCTGACGTAGTTGGGAACCTTGGGGTCCTCGTGCATCTTCTGCCCGATGCCGTGCCCGACAAATTCCTTCACAACGCTCAGCCCGTTTTCCTCCGCGTAGTTCTGCATCAGCCTTGCGACCTGGCTCCACCGGCGGCCGGGTCGGATATTCTCAACGGCGATCTTCAGCACGTGCTCCGTCACTTCACAGAGCCGGCGGACCTCCGGTTTTACGTTCCCGACCATCACCGTCGTTGCCGAGTCACCGCACCAGCCGTCCACCTCCACGCCGCAGTCGATCCCGACGGCGTCGCCGTCCGCGATCACCCTTTCACCCGCGATCCCGTGAACAACCTCTTCGTTCACGCTGATGCACAGGTTCGACGGGAAGCCCTCGCCCGGGCGGTACGTCGGGTAGTTCTTGAACAGGCCCCTCGCGTTGAGCGAGGTGAACACCCGGTACGCTTCCTCGTCGATCTGCCGGGTGGTTACGCCCGGCACACATATCTCCCGGCAGCGTTGGAGGGTCTTGTAAACGACCCGCCCCGCGGCCCGCATTTTCTCGATCTCGTGCTGCTTCTTGAGCCTGATCACCGACCGGACTCCCGCACCCGGCCCGTCCAAACAGGCCGGGAGAGGGAATCGACTACTGTACCAGATGACCGCCGCCGCGCCAACCGCATGTCGGATCAGCTCCTGGGGCCCCGGATCCGCGTCGCACGGGTGCCGCCGCTGCCGCCCCCGCCGCCCAGGAACCCGCCGTAGTTCCGCATCATCAGGCTCGCCTCGATACGCTGGATCAGGTCGAGCATCACGCTCACCACGATGAGCAGGCCCGTGCCGCCCAGGAAGCTCGATACCGTATGCGGGATGTGGAACACGCCCGAGATGATCGTCGGGATCACCGCGATGATCGCCAGGAAGCCCGCGCCGACGTAGGTGATGCGTTCCATCACGATTTCGAGGTAGTCAGCCGTGCGCGGGCCCGGGCGCAGGCCGGGGATGAAGCTGCCGTGGTCGCGGAGCTGGGTCGCCATCTCCTTGGGCTGGAACTGCACGGTCGTCCAGAAGTAGGCGAAGAAGTAGATCAGCGCGATGTAGAGGACGACGTACAGGTACCCGTCCATCTTCATGCTGTCGGCGATGGTGTGCAGCGCCCAGAAGCCGGGGAAGGACTTGTTGAGGTAATCGAAAATGATCGCCGGCAGGATCATCAGGGAGCTGGCGAAGATGATCGGCATGACGCCACCGTGGTTGACGCGGAGCGGCAGGTAGGAGCGCTGGCCGCCATAGACGCGCCGGCCGCGGGTGTGCTTGGCCTGCTGGATCGGGATGCGGCGCTGGCCTTGGGTGATGATGATCGAGCCGGCGACGACGACGATGAAGGCGATAATGAGGAAGAAGACTGTATCGGGGTGGTACTGAGCGGTGTCGGATTGGCCGAGGGTGAAACTCCCGGCGATCTCGCCGATGGCGGCGGGGATGCGCGAGACGATGCCCGCGGTGATGATCAGCGACACGCCGTTGCCGATGCCGTAGCGGTCCACCTGCTCGCCCAGCCACATGAGGAAGACCGTGCCCGCGGTCAGACCGATGGTGCCGCAGAGCCAGAAGGTGGGCGTGTTGAGATAGTCGGCGTAAACCAGCGGCTTCTCGCCGCGCTGGAGGAAGATGAGCCAGAACGCCGCCTGGATGATGCAGAGGATGACCGTGACGTAGCGGGTGTATTCGGAGATCTTCTGCCGACCGGCGGGGCCTTCCTTCTGCATCGCCTGCAGGGAGGGGACGACGGTGGCCAAGAGCTGGAAGATGATGGAGGCTGAGATGTAGGGCATGATGCCCAGGCCGAAGATCGTGGACTGGTGCAGCGAGCCGCCGGTGAAGATGCCGACGTAGGCGATGAGGTTGCCGGCGGCGGTGCCCTGGGCCTTCTCCGCCCAAGCGTTGAGCTGCGATTGATCGACGCCCGGCAGCGGGATGAAGAACCCGATGCGGTAGATCGCCAGCATCGCCAGCGTGAAGAAGATTTTATTCCTCAGCTCGGCGATGCGCCAGATATTCAGAAAGGCTTGGAGCATAGGGTCTGAGACCGGGGACTGGTGCCGAGGGTTCGGGGTGTGGCGGGGTCCGCCGCGGGTTGGTTGTCCGGGGAGTAAATCCCGGAAACGGAACGTGGACGCCAGTGCCCCCTTTTACTTCACGACCTCGGCCGTGCCGCCGGCCTTGGTGATTTTTTCCTGCGCGATCTTCGAGAACGCCGCCGCCTTGACGGTGAGCTTCTTGGAGAGCTCGCCGCTGGCGAGGATCTTCACCGGCGTGCGGGTGTTGGAGATCAGGCCCGCCTTGACCAGCGCCGCCGGATCGACCACGTCGCCGTTGTTGAAACGGCCCTGCAGGTCGCTGACGTTGATCGCCGCGTACTCGACGCGGAAGTTGAAGTTGCTGAAGCCGCGCTTGGGTATGCGGCGGAACCAGGGGGTCTGGCCGCCTTCACGGCCGGCGCGGATCGAACCGCTCCAGCCCGAGCGCGAGCCCGCGCCCTTGGTGCCGCGGCCCGAGGTCTTGCCCTTGCCGCTGCCGATGCCTCGGCCAAGCCGCTTGGACTTCTTGTTCTTGCCGGCCTTGGGGGTGATTTCATGGATCATCATGGCGTGATTCGCTCCCGCGCGGGCCGTTGTGCCCGACGCATCATCTATCTAAACAACGTCACTTGGCTGCCGGTGCGCCGCCAGCATCGGGCGCTGTCGGCGCCACGGGTGCGATCGGGGCTGCGCCCTGGGTCTCGTCACCGCCGCCGCGTCGGCCTCGGTTACCACCGCCGCCGCGGCCACCACGACCGCCGCCGGTCTTGTTGCCCACCGTGTTCACGGGGCCCTTGGCCTTCATCGTGCCTTCGACACGCGTGGGGATATATCGGCGACCGACTTCAAGCATCTCCTCCACGCGGGTCGAGGTGATCTCGACCGAACGCAGGGCCGCGACGCTCTCGCGTGTGCGGAGACGGAGCAGGCCCTCTATGGCGGCCTTGCAGAGGTTCTTCTGGTTGGTGGAGCCGTACGCCTTGGTCAGGCAGTCGCGGACGCCGACCATCTCCAGGACGGCGCGGACCGTGCCGCCGGCGATGACGCCGGTGCCGGGCGCGGCGGGGATGAGCCGGACGCTGGACGCGCCGAACTCGCCGTACACCTGATGGGGGATGGTGCCCTCCTTGAGGGTGATGCGTACCATCTGCTTCTTGGCGTCCTTCTGCGCCTTCTCGATGGCGGTGGGCACGCCGCCCGCCTTGCCGTAGCCGATGCCGACGTTTCCACGCCGGTCGCCCACGACCACCATCGCCGCGAAGCTGAAGCGACGACCGCCCTTGACCACCGTGGCGGTCCGGTAGATGCCGACCGTCGTGGATTCAAGGCCCTGAGATTCTTCCATCATTTCTGCCATGTTCGTACCTCGATAGCCGAGCCGACCCCGCCGCGCAACGGCGCGGCGGCCGGATCAGAACTGCAAACCCCCCTCGCGGGCGGCGTCGGCCAGAGCCTTCAGACGCCCGTGATACCTGAAACCGTTCCGGTCCATCGCCACTTTGGTGATGCCCGCCGCCTTGGCCTTTTCGGCGAGCAGCTTGCCCACCTCGGCCGCGCCGGTCTTGTTGCCGCCCTTGGCGCCCAGCTTCGCCTCGACCGAGCTGGCGGCCGCGAGCGTCCTGCCCGAGGCATCGTCGATGATCTGTGCGTAGATCTGCTTGAGGCTGCGGTAAACCGTCAGCCGGGGACGCTCGGTCGTGCCGAACAGGTCCTTGCGGATGCCGATCTTGCGGCGCTGACGACGTTTCTGTTTGAGGAGGACGTTGCTCATGGTTCTGCTTCCCGCCGGGCCGCTCACTTGTGCGCCCATGCGAATCTAATAAATCCCTACGATCAGGCCCCACCGCCGGCGAAGGCCTTGCCCTGCTTGCGGACGATGATCTCGTCGATGTACTTGATGCCCTTGCCGTTGTACGGCTCGGGCGGGCGGTGCGAGCGGATCTGCGCCGCCAACTGGCCGACCACCTGCTTGTCCGGACCGCTCACCTTGATGCGGTTCTGCACAACCTCCACCTTGGCGCCGGGAGGAATGGCGACCTCACGCACGTCGGCGTAGCCGACCGACATCATCACCTTGGGGCCCTGGACCTTGATGGTCCAGCCCACGCCGTTGAGCTCCAGCTCCTTGACGAAGCCGGTGGTCACGCCCGTCACCATGTTGCTGATCAGGGCGCGGGTCAGTCCGTGCAACGCCCGCGCCAGGCGCGACTCGTTGCTCCGCTCGATGGTGATCTGCTTGCCATCGCTCTTGACCACGACCTGGTCGTGGTGCTCGATGGAGAGCTTGTTCTTGCCGCTCTCGATGGTGACCGTCCGGCCGTTGATGTTGGCCTTGACGTTCGTCGGGAGGGGCACGGGTTTCTTACCGATACGGGACATGGCTTGGTTCCAGTTCTAGCTTGGTGCCTGTTGCGGGCCGACGGTTATTCCACGGTGCAGAGCAGTTCGCCGCCGACCTTTTGCGCACGCGCCTGGCGGTCGCTGAGCACGCCCTTGGGCGTGGTGAGGATAGCGATGCCCATCCCCTCCAGCGGCCGGGGCAGCGCCTCGACGCCGGTGTACACCCGGCAGCCGGGCTTACTCTTGCGGACGATCGTGTGGATCATCTGCTCCCCGCGCGGGCCGTAGCGGAGCTCGACGCGGAGGATGCCCTGGCGGCCGTCGTCGATGACGGAGAAGGCGCTGATGTAGCCCTCCTCCTTCAGGACGCGGGCGATACCCTGGCAGATGTTGCTGTTGCGGCAGTCCACCTTGGTGGCCTTGTTACGGGCCGCGTTGCGGATGCGGGTCAGCATGTCGGCGATTGTGTCGGACAGAGACATTCACGTTCTCCAGATAGCCGTTAGCGGTCAGCCATCAGCTTTGTCACGTACTTACCAGGAGGCCTTCCTCATACCCGGGACCTTGCCCTCGAGCGCCAGCTCGCGGAGCTTGATGCGGCAGAGCTTGAACTTGCTGTACACCGCGCGGCTGCGGCCGGTCAGGGCGCACAGGTTGCGGATGCGGGTCGGGCTCGCGTCGCGGGGCAGCTTCGTGAGGCCGGCGTAATCACCCGCCTCCTTCATCGCCCGGCGGCGCTCGGCGTATTTCGCCACCGTCGCCTCCACCCTCTTCATCCGCTCAACCGTTGACTTGCATGCCATTTGATGGCTCCTGTCGTAGTTCTATTGCTTACCGGCCGACGCGACGCGCTTCCTCGGGCTTGGAGAAGGGCACGCCCAGCTCCGCGAGGAGCAGGCGGCTGCGGTCGTCGGTGCTGTTCTTGATCACGATGGTGATGTTCATGCCGTGCGTAAACTGCGCCTCGGCCATGTTCACCTCGGGGAAGAGGCCCTGCTCGTTCACGCCGAACGAGTAGTTGCCCATGCCGTCGAAGCTCTTGGGGTTCAGGCCGCGGAAGTCCTTGATGCGGGGGATCGCCAGGCTGATGAGCCGGTCGAGGAACTCCCACATGCGGTTGCCGCGGAGCGTCACCATGGAGCCGATCTCGTAACCCTCGCGGAGCTTGAAGTTCGAGACCGACTTGACGGCGCGCTTCATGATCGGCTTCTGGCCGGAGATCACGGTCAGGTCGTGGAGGACCTGGTCCTTGGCCTTGGCGTTGAGCTTGGAGCCCTCGAGCTGCTTGCCCAGCCCGACGTTGATGACCACCTTCTCGACGCGCGGCATCGCCATCGGGTTCGTGATGCTGAAGGTCTGGCCGACCTTGGGCATCACGTTGGTCTTGAAGTGGTCTTTGAGTCGGGGTGTGTAGGTCGTCGTGCTCATGGATTAGTCTCGTGCCTTGCGGAGTTCGGTCCCGATCACCTGGCCGGTGCGGACGGCGATGCGGACCTTGGAGCCGTCCTTGCGGTTCTCGAAACGCACCCGCGTCGGCTTGCCGTCGGCGACGGGGGCGACGTTGGAGATGTGGATCGGCATCTCCTTGTCCACCACGCCGCCCTGCGGGTTGGCCTGGGTGGGCTTGATGTTCTTGCGGCGGACGTTCACGCCCTCGACCAACACGCGGTTTTCCTTGGTCAGGATGCGCAACACCTTGCCGGTGAGCTTCTCTTTGCGGCCCTTGCCCGCGATCACCTGGACCAGGTCGCCTTTTCTGATGTTTCGTGCCATGTGCGTATCTCTGTCTGTAATATCTGTTGGGGCGGGCGTCTCGCCCGCCTCCGATCTTGTTTACTCAGACCACTTCCGACGCCAGAGAAACGATCTTCATGTACTTCTCCCGCAGCTCACGCGCCACGGCCCCGAAGATGCGGGTGCCGCGCGGGTTGCCCTCGTCGTCGATCAGCACCACGGCGCTCTTGTCGAAACGCACGTAGCTGCCGTCCTCACGCATGACCGGGTAGCGGGTGCGGACGACGACGGCCTTGACCACCGTGCCGGCCTTCATGTCGCCGCCGGGCAGCGCCTTCTTGACCGCGCAGACCACCATGTCGCCAACGGTCGCCGTGCGGCGGGTGAAACGGCCCCGGGGGGTCGTGCCGCCCGAGACGTGGATCACGCCGACGATCTTCGCGCCGGTGTTGTCCGCGACCTCGACTCGTGTTTCATTCTGAATCATGACTCAATCCTTCACTCTCGCGTCCCCTGCGGGCGCGGGTGTCATTACTTGGTCTCGATCTCGGTCTTGTGCTCCAACTGCCCCGCCGTCCGCTCGACCACCTTGATCAGCCGCCAGCTCTTGGTCTTGCTGATGGGCCGGCAGTTGGCGATCTCGACGCGGTCGCCCAGCTTGCTCTCGTTCTTCTCGTCGTGGACGTGGAAGACGGTGCTGCGCTTGAGGTACTTGCCGTACTTGGGGTGGCGGACCTGGAAGTCCACCGCCACAGCGCGGGTCTTGTCGCGCTTGTCGCTGGTGACGACGCCGATCTTGGTGCCCGTCAGGTCGCGAGGGGCCGGGGTTTTTGCTTCGGTAGCCATGTTCACTTGCTCTCCTTGATCACGCGGGCGCGCTGCTCGGTCATCAGGCGGGCGATGTCGCGCTTGAGGTTGCCGACCTTGTGCGGGTTTTCGAGCTTCTCGGTGACGGCCTGGGACCGCACGTCGAACAGCTCCTTGCGGAGGCGCTGCTCCTCGATCTTCAACTCTTCCTTGCTCAGGCCGTGTGTTTCTTTGGCTTTCATGGTCATTCCTCGTTTCGTTGCGCCGGGGCGCTATCAGGCGTGGCGGCGCTCCACAAAACGGCACTTGAACGGCATCTTGTGCGCCACGCGTGAGAGCGCCTGCTTGGCGACCTCGCTGGCGACGCCGGCGATCTCGAACAGGACCGTTCCGGGCTTGACGCGGGCCGCCCAGTACTCGGGCTCCGCCTTGCCGGTGCCCATTCGGGTCTCCAGCGGTTTCTTGCTGATGGGCTTGTCGGGGAACACGCGCACGTAGATCTTGCCCTCTCGCTGGAGGAAGTGCGTCGCCGCGACGCGGCCCGCCTCGATCTGCCGCGCCGTGAGCCAGCCGATGTCCATGCACTGCAGGCCGTACTCGCCGAACGCAACGTAGTTGCACCGGGTCGCAACACCGCGCAGCTTGCCTCGCTGCTGCTTGCGGAACTTCACTCTTTTAGGCATCAACGGCATGATTCAGGTCCTTGGGCGGTCTCTCAAAAGTTAGTTAGTGGCGGCCACGGGCACGGGGGCGAGCGCCGGCGGCCTTGGACTCGAGCTCGGTCTCGCTGACGGTCTGGTACGGGCCCTTGTAGATCCACACCTTGACGCCGATGACGCCGTAGGTGGTCTGCGCCTCGCAGAAGCCGTAGTCGATGTTCGCCTGCAGCGTCGCCAGCGGGATCGACCCCAGGCGGATGTCCTCGGTGCGGCTCATCTCGTGCCCGCCCAGTCGGCCTGCCAGGCAGATCTTCACGCCCTTGGCACCGGCGTTCATGACGGCCTCGGAACGCATCTTCATCACGCGGCGGAAGCTGGCACGCTTGGCGATCTGCTCGGCGATGCCGGCGGCGACAAGCTGAGCCTCGACGTCGGGGTTGCCGATCTCGATGCAGCTGATCGAGACGTTGCGACCGGTCAGGCCCTGGAGCTCGGCGGTGAGGCGGTCGATCTCGGCGCCCTTGGGGCCGATGACCAGACCGGGCCGCGCGGTCTTGATGATGATCTTCAGTTCCTCACGCGTGCGCTCGATGTGGATGTCGCTGACACCCGCACCGGGGGGACGTTTGTTGAGGCGGTCGTCGAGGAACTTGCGGATGCGCACGTCCTCGATGAGCAGCTCGCCGTAGAGCGCCTTGGGGGCGTACCAGCGGCTCTTGTGGGCCTCGGTGATCCCGACGCGGAAACCGAATGGATGAACTTTCTGTCCCATGGTTCTTTATCTCGGCCTGCGGTTGGCAGGGGCGCCGTTATTAGGCGGCTTGCTCCGGGGAACGTTTAGCGGCGGCCGCCTTGACATCCACCGACACGGTGATGTGGCAGGAGCGCTTGAGGATCTGGTGCGAGCGGCCGCGGTCCTTGGGCTGGAAACGCTTCATGGTCGGGCCGGCGTCCACGCGGGCCTCGACGACGTACAGGCCGCGCAGGTCGGCCTCGGCCTGGTCGGCGTTGGCCTTGGCGGCCAGCAGCGCCTGGCGGATGAAAACCGCGCAGCGCTTCTTCGACAGCGCCATCATGGTCACCGCCTCGTCGAGACGTTTGCCGCGGATCTGACAGATCACCGGGCGCACCTTCGTCATGCTCATGCGGACGCCGCGGTGGATATTCGTGTAAGCCATGGCCATTCCTCGGTCATGCCCTGCCGTGTTCGGCGGGCAGGGGTTGATCTCTACTTAGACGCTGCCGACGGAGCGCTGCGCCTTGGTGCCGGTGGTGTGCCCGCGGAACGTGCGGGTCGGGCTGAACTCGCCGAGCTTGTGGCCGACCATGTCCTCGGTGACGAAGACGTTGTTGAACGCCTTGCCGTTGTGGACCAGGAAGGTGTGGCCGACGAACTCGGGAACGATCGTGCAGGCGCGGGCCCAGGTCTTGATGGGCTCCTTGCGGTTCATCTGATTGAGCTTCTCCACCTTGCGGAAGAGTCGCTCGACGACGAACGGGCCTTTTTTCAGTGAACGGGGCATGGTGTATTCCTGTGTCTTACTTGCTTAGAGCACCAGCTGGCCGAACCGCTTGCTGAAGCGGCGACGGATGATGCGCTTGTTCGAGGGCTTGTACGGCTTGCGGGTCTTGCCACCCTTGGAGAGCACGCCCGTGCGGGACGAAGGCGGGCGGTTGCCCTTGCTGCGGCCCGAGCCGCCACCCATCGGGTGCTTGTCGTGGGTCATGGCCACGCCGCGGGTCGTCGGGCGGACGCCCATGTGGCGCTTGCGGCCGGCCTTGCCGAGGCGGACGTTCTGGTGATCGAGGTTGCCGACCTGGCCGATGGTGGCCCGGCACTCAACCGAGACCTGTCGGATTTCACCGGAGGGGAATACAAGCGTTGCCCAGCCGCCCTCTTTGTTCGTCAGGCGGGCGTAGGTGCCGGCCGAGCGGCAGAAGATGCCGCCGGCGTTGGGGACGTTCTCGATGTTGTGGACGTCGAGGCCCGACGGGATGAGCTTGAGCTGCATCGCGATGCCGGGCTTGGGGTCCACGTACTGCGTGCTGGAGACGATGTTCTGGCCATCGACCAAACCCAGCGGGGCGAGGATGTAGCGGACCTCGCCGTCGGTGTACTTGATCAGGGCGATGTTGCAGGAGCGGTTGGGGTCGTATTCGATGCCCACGACCTTGCCCTGCACGTCGAGCTTCTCACGGCGGAAGTCGATCACGCGGTAGCGTTGCTTGGCGCCGCCACCGATGTGGTGCATCGTGATGAAGCCGTGGTGGTTGCGCCCGCCGGTCTTGGACTTGGGCTTGAGCAGGCTCTTCTCGGGCTTGAACTTGGTCACCTCCGAGTAGAGGTTGACCGACGCGTTGCGTCGGCCGGCGGAGGTCTTTTTGTAGATGCGGATGGCCATGGCTTATCTCGTTATGCGCCCCGCGGCTCGCGGGACGTAAGGGTCAGAACAGGTCGATCTTGTCCTCGGGGTGCAGGGTGACCAGCGCCTTCTTCCACTTGCCGGTGTTGCTCTCGCCGTAGCGGGTGCGGAAGCTCTTGCCCTTGCGCACCTGTGTGCGGACCTTTTCAACCCGCACGTTGTACAGCTCGGCGATCGCGGCCTTGATCTGTTCCTTGTCCGCGCTGGGGTGAACCACGAAGGAGTACCGGTTGCGGTCGGTGCCCTCCCACGTGCTCTTCTCCGTGATCAGCGGACGCTTGATGATGTCGATGGCGGTAAGCATCAGTTGGCCTCCGTCTTAGCGGGCTTGACGCCCACGATGGCCTTGTCGAGCCACCCCTGGAACGCGGACCGCTCCGCGACGAGGAAGCGGTTGTTCAGGAGATTGAAGACGTTGATCTGATCGATCCGCGTGAGATGAACGGAGTTGAGATTGGCGGCGGATCGGGCTTCGTGCGAGCGGGTGTCTGCGAGGGCTACCAGGGCCGAGCGGTTGACTTTGAGGGCTTCGAGGATGTCCTGGAACTTCTTGGTGCTGGGCTTGTCGAACTTGAGCGTGTCAACCAGCTTGATCTCGCCGTCAACGGCCTTGGCGAGGACCGCGTTGCGGTTGGCCAGGCGGCGCATCTTGTCGGGCATGTCCTTGCGCCACGAGTGCGGCACCTTGGCGTGGCCGCGGCCGCCGCCCTTCATGATGTTGGTGCGGATCGCGCCTCGGCGGGCCCCGCCGGTGTGCTTCTGCTTGAACAGCTTGCGGGTCGAGCCCTCGATCTCACCGCGGCCCTTGGTCTTGCTGGTGCCGAGGCGGAGGTTGGCGTGGTAGCGGTTGAAAGCGAGCTTGAGGAGAACAGGATTGACCTCGCCGCCAAGGAGTTTTTCGTCCACCTTGACGGAGCCGACCTGCTTCCCCTGCGCGTCATAGACTGGGATATCGATCATGACTCTCACCTGCGAATCCGTCCCCACATAAACGCGGGGAAGGGGATGCTTCGACGGTCCGTTCCAGCCTGTCGGTGCCGACCGACGGGCGTGTGCTCAAGCTCGATTGTCGTGGCGTCGCAGTATCTGCCCGGGCGAACCGGGTGCCTCTTGCGGCGGGGCTCTCTGGCTCACCAGAGCGTGCCCCGTCGCGGCCGACTTACGACGCCTTGGCCAATTTCGCCTTGCGCGAGTAGAGGCGCGTTGCCTCCCGAATAACGACCAGTCCGTGATTCGCCCCGGGCACCGCGCCCTTGACGATCAGGAGATTGTTCTCTTTGTCACGGCCGATCACTTCCATGCTGCGAGCGGTGACCCGCTCGTCGCCCAGGTGGCCGGACATCTTCTTGCCCTTCTTCGGGCGTCCGCTGTAGCCACGGTTGGTCGCGTGGCTAGCGATCGAGCCCTGGGAGCGGTGCTTGCGTTCGGTGCCGTGGCTGGCGCACAGGCCCTTGAAGTTGTGACGCTTCATGGTGCCCGCGAAGCCCTTGCCCTTGCTCGTGCCGGTGACGTCCACGAAGCGGATGCCCTCGAACATCTCGACGGTGAAGAGTTGGCCCGCCTCGACGCCCGTGAGCTGGTCGGCCTTGAGCCGGAACTCGCGGTGCTCACGCTTGGGCGTGAGGCCCGCCTTGGCGTCGTGGGCGATCTCGGGCATGGTGGAGTTGCGGGCCTTGACATCCTCGAACGCCAGTTGCACGGCGTCGTATCCGTCGGTCGCAACGGTCTTGACCTGGCTCACGTGGCACGGGCCGGCCTGGATGACCGTCACGGGGACGTTCTTGCCGGTCGAGTCGTTCAGCCGGGTCATTCCGATTTTTCTGCCGATCAGTGCTGCGGGCATCGGTCCAAACCTCCCAGGGGCCTGTCGCCATCGTTACGCGGTGGCTGACGGGGGATCATGACACTTGGTCAGAGGATCACGGCCCTGATTGATTCATTCAAAAACTCAGGCCTTAATCTTCACGAACACACCCGCGGGCACCACGAGGCGGTTGAGCGCCTCGACCGTGCGGGCGTTGGGGTCGCTGATGTCGATGATCCGCTTGTGCGTGCGGATCTCGAACTGCTCACGGCTCTTCTTATCGATGTGCGGGCTGCGGAGCACCGTGTAACGCTCGATGCGGGTCGGCAGCGGGATCGGGCCCGCAACCTTCGCGTTCGTGCGCTTCGCGTGGTCCACGATCTCGCGCGCCGAAGCGTCCAACGCCTGGTGGTCGTACGCTTCCATCCTGATTCGAATCTTGCCTGCGGCCATCGATCGATTCACCTCTACTCCTGCCTTCGATCGGAAGAATCATCCTTCCGACGGGCAGAGAATCGTGACTGTAACACAGCCCGCATATTTGTCAACTCCGCCCCTCCCCCCCTTCCCAGCCCTACCTATATATAGGATGACCCAGGCCACGCCCGATGCTGAGGTCTTCCGAAACGTCGGGGTCTGGTCCTCTTTATCCCCCATTGAATCCCACCGGCCTCCGCGTTGAAATAGATACCCACCCCGCCACGACCCCGGAACCCCACCATGTCCTACCTCACCCCGCAGCAGATGTCGTTCTTCGACACCTTCGGCTACCTCGCTTTCCCCGGCCTGCTCAATGACCGCATCGCCAAGATCATCGAGGCCTTCGAGGAACTCTGGGCGCTCCACGGCGGCGGGCACAACGGCAAGCCGCACGACGGCAAGCAGCGATCCTGCCTCGCCCCCTGCGCCGATCGCAGCGAGTACCTCTCTTCCCTGCTCGACGACCCACGCATCGAGGGCATCGCCGCGAGCGTGCTCGGTGACGACTTCAACTATGGCGGGTCCGACGGCAACCTCTACGCCGGCGATACCGGCTGGCACTCTGACGGGTGGAACCCCTCGTCGCTCAACATCAAGTTCGCCTTCTACCTCGACCCGGTCGGGCGCGACACGGGCTGCCTCCGCGTGATCCCCGGCAGCCACCGCATCGGCGAGCCATGGCCCGAGCTGCTCCAGAAAAACATCGGACGCTGCCAGGAGGTCTGGGGCGTGGGCCAGCGCGACATCCCCGCGCTGGCGCTGGAGACCAAGCCCGGTGACCTGGTCATGTTCAATCACAACACCAAGCACGCCGCGTTCGGCGGCAGCGCGCGGCGCCGCATGTTCACGCTCAACTGCGGCCAGCGCGTACCCGAAGATCGTTTGCAGGAACTGCGCAACGACCTCGCCGGCGCTGCGCGTTTCTGGGTCGATCGCGCCTACGGCGAAGCGATGATCCGCACCGCCGGCCCGCGCCGCATGGTCCACCTCGAACAACTCCTCGCCAACGACGGCCACCTCGCCGAGCTCTCCCGCAAGGCCCGCGAAAAAATGTCCGAGCCGTCGCGCGGGTGAATGTTTGTTCGGCGCGGATTGGTTTCGATAAGCGCGCAAAAAAACGGACGCCGTGAACCTCACGGCGTCCGTCTTCATTTCAAAATCAAAACCAAACTCACAGGTTCGGGCGCGTCGGGCCGGAGGGGCCGGGCGGTCCCTGACGCGGGTTGTTCGGGCTGGGGCGCGGGGCGGGCTGGCCCTGCATCCCCGCGCGTGGCCCTAAAGGACCACCCGGCCTCGGGCCGGAATAGCTCGGGCGCGGGCCGGACAATGCCTGGCGAGGCGGGCCGCCGCGCTGCGGCGCGCCATTCGGATTGCGTTCATCCCACCGCTTCTTGCGCTCCACCTTCTCGGTGAGCTTGTCGGCGGCGGCTTTCTGCAAAATCACCAGCCGCGCCACCGACTGCGTGAGCAGCCCGATCTTTTCCTCCGGCAATGGTTTGACCTTTTTTAGCCGCTCGAGTTTCTCGCCCAGCAGCCGGGCCTCCTCCGTGAGGCGCTGGGCGCGCTCGGCGAGTTTCGCCATGTTCATTTTTTCGAGAGCCGCAAGGGACGGCGAGGGCTCGCCCAGCAGCATCGGATCGTTCCTGACTTTCCTGTCGCGCATGGCCCTGAACTCCAATTCGGATAAATGCCAATTGCCGTGTGCCGCCGCGCAGCACCCCCACCGGGCACAAGAATCATTCTACCGCCCCTCGCGTGCCATGTCGGACGATGTGGAAATCCCCACCATCCACAAAATACCCCGCCACGATCTTCGCCCAGCCATTGCCATCGCGTAACATCATTGCTTGACGCTTTTTCCCGCCAGCGATAGATTGCACACAGCCCCGCGATAAACGCATTCTCCCCTTGGAGTTCACGCATGCCCCTCCTGTTGCGACGCAGCATCTGGTCACTGGGTCTGGTCCTGACGCTTCTGCTCACCGGTGCGGCCGCGGTCGCCCAGGAGGAAGCGGCCCCCAAGACCGAAACCACGCCCAAGACGCTGTGGGCCGACTTCAACCATTACGTCCGCATCGCTCGGCCCGACCTGGCGCAGGCCGCCGGCTCCGTGCTGCTCGAAAAAGCGGACGGCAACCAGCTCCTGGAGATCGTGGAGAGCGGGGACTACCCCGACTACGAGCGGACGCTCCAGCTCGCCGCGCGCATCGAGGGCGTGAAAGAGACCGCCGCCAAGATCGGCTCGAAGATTCAGGAGGCCCGCGTCGCCCGCAGCCGTGAGGCCACACGGATCAGCACCGACATCGAGAAACTCGGCGAGGGCGAGCGCGCCAACGCGAACGCCACCGTCCGCCTCCGCGCGGCCGGCCAGTATTCCGCGCCGGCGCTGCTGTCGGCCCTCGTGAACGAGAAGCAGAAACAACTGCATCCCTACGTGCTGACCGCCATGGCGCAGATCGGCCGCCCTCTGGTTTACCCGCTCTGCGTCGCACTGCCGAGCCTGGAGCCGGTGCAACAGGGCCAGGTGGCGCAGGTGCTGGCCGAGATCGGCTACCCCCGCGCTCTGCCGGCACTCAAGGCCGTCTCCGAGAATCCCAAGACCGACCCCAACGCCAGGAAGATGGTTGACGCCGCCTACCGCCGGCTGGCGCAATCGACGGACCTGCCCGCCAATGTGTCGGCCGCTGAACTCTTCCTCACCCTGAGCCAGAACCACTACCGCTCCGCCACTCTGGGCGACAAGGAGCCCAACGCCGACCTCTCGCAGAACAAGGGCGTCGTCTGGGTGTACAGCAAGACTGCCGGGCTGGTGGCGATCCAGGTCCCGCTGGCGATCTACGGCGACGTGATGGCGATGCGCTCGGCGGAAATGGCGCTCACCCTCAACCCGCAGATGGACCAGGCGCTGAGCCTCTGGCTGGCGTCCAACCTCCGCCGCGCCAACCGCCTGCCTCAGGGCGAAACCGACCCGAGCTACCCGGCGGGCCACCAGCCCCCGGCGTTCTATCTCGAGATGGCCGGCCCGCTCCGCCAGCACGACGTGCTCGCACGCGCGCTGGACGACAAGGACTCCGCCCTGGCGCTGAACGCGATCGCCGGCCTGACCGCCACCGCCGGGACCGACGCCCTGATCAACCGCGAGGGCACCGTGCAACCCCTGCTCCGCGCCCTCTCCTACCCCGACCGCCGCGTGCGCTTCGCCGCCACCTTCGCCATGACCAACGCCCGCCCCAAGGCCGCCTTCCCCGGCAGCGCCCGCGTCGTGCCGGTGCTCGCCGAGGCTCTCCGCCAGGGCGCCGATCGCTTCGCCGTCGTACTGGGCAAGGACCGCGAGTCGCTCAACAAAATGGTCGCGCTGGCCAAGGACCTGGGCTACAAGTCCTATGGCGGGCTCAAGCTCGCCGACGTGGCGGAACAGGTCAGCGCCGGGCCGGGCGTGGACCTGATCCTCACCGACCTGGGCGTCGATGACGTGCGGACGCTCGACCGCCAGACGACGACGGACTACAAGCTCGCCGCCGTGCCGATCCTCGCGGTCGTCAACGGTGCGGACCAGATCGCGCTGAACCACCTCTACCCCGAGACGGATTCCCGCGTGCGTTCCACGGTGCTGTCCGACGACGCGGCGGCGCTGAAGCAGGCCGTCGCCGACGCGACCGCCGTTTACGCCGGCGAGACGATCAGCCCCGAAGAGGCCGAGCGTTACGCCCTGACCTCGCTCAAGCTGCTGACCCAGGTGTCGCAGGACGGCGCGGGCGTGTTCGACGTGAAGGAGGCGCTGCCGGCTCTGATCGAGGCGCTGGCCGACAAGCGTCCAGCGATCGCCAGCGGCGCCGCGGAGGTGCTGGCCACGGTCAATTCCGCCGACGGCCAGATCGCCGTCGGTGACGCGGCGCTCGACGCGGCCCGGCCCCAGGAGCTCCGCATCGCCCTGCTCCAGAGCCTCGCCAAGTCCGCCACACTCATGGGCAACCACCTCAACGAGGTGCAACTCGGCAAGCTGCTTGAGACCATCAAGACCAGCCAGGGCGAACTGGCCCTCGCCGCCGCCAAGGCGCACGGCGCCTTGACCCTGCCGACCGCCAACGTCGTGCAGTTGATCGAGCAGCCCTGAAGCCGCTCGCGGCTCAGCGTCCTGTCCGTAAAGTTCTAAAAGACCTGGCGCCCGCTCACTCCACCGTCACGCTCTTGGCGAGGTTGCGCGGCTTGTCCACGTCGTGCCCACGCAGCACCGCCGCGTGGTACGCGACCAGTTGCAGCGGGATCACCGTCACCAGCGGCTGCAGCGCCTCGGGCACGTCCGGCACAGTGAAGACCGCGTCGGCGTACTTGTGGATCTTCGTGTCCCCCTCGGTCGCCACCGCGATCACCTTCCCGCCGCGCGCCCGGACCTCCTCGATGTTCGACATCACCTTGTCGTACTGCGACCCCTGCGGCGCGACGAACACCACCGGCATCCCCTCGTCGATCAGCGCGATCGGGCCGTGCTTCATCTCCGCCGCGGGCATGCCCTCGGCGTGAATATAAGAAATCTCCTTGAGCTTCAGCGCCCCTTCGAGGGCCACGGGGTAGTTGTACCCGCGCCCCAGGAAGAGCCAGTTCTCGCGGTGAACGTGGCGCTCGACGCACTCGCGGATGTGGTTCGACTGCTTGAGAACATTCGCCACGTGCTCGGGCAGCCGCTCCAGGTGCGCCAGGTAATTGCGGATCACGTCGTCCGACAGGTATCGCCGCTTGCCGATGTAGAGCGCCAGCAGCGTGAGCACCGCCACCTGGCCGACGAACGCCTTGGTCGAGGCGACACCGATCTCGGGGCCGACGTGCAGGTAAACCCCCGCGTCGGTCTCCCGCGCGATCGACGAGCCGACCACGTTCACCGCGCCAACCGCCAGCGCACCGCGCTCCTTGGCCTCGCGCAGCGCCGCCAGCGTGTCGGCCGTCTCGCCCGACTGGCTCACGGCCACCGCGACCGTGCCGTCCTCAATAATCGGGTTGCGGTAGCGGAACTCGCTGGCGTACTCGGCGCGGGCGGGGATCTTCGCCAAATCCTCCATCAGGTACTCGCCGATCCGCGCCGCGTGGAATGCAGTGCCCTGGCCCACCAGCAGGAACCGGCTGGCACGCACAAGCTCCCGCGTGTACTTGCCGAGCCCACCCAGCACCACCCGCGACTCACGCAGGTCGATCCGCCCGCGCAGGCAGTTCCGGATCGACTCGGGCTGCTCCATGATCTCCTTGAGCATGAAGTGACGGTAGCCGCCCAGCTCGATCTGCTGCAGGTCGAACTCCAGCTCCTGCACGTCGCGCGTCACGCGCACGTTGTCGATCGTCGTCGTCTTGAACTCGACGGCCCACGGCCCGCCCGCGGCGTCACCCGTCGCCAATCTGTCGTTCGGCCCGGCGCAGAGCTTCACCACCTGGTAGTCGTCCAGCGTGATCACCTGTGTCGTGTGGCTCACGATCGCCGACGCGTCCGACGCCACGATGTAGCTCTTCTCCGCGATGCCCACGATCAGCGGCGAACCCTTGCGGGCGCAGACCAGCGTGTGCGGCTCGTTGTCGCACACCACCGCGATCGCGTACGCCCCCGTCACCTCGCGCAGCGCCGCCTGCACCGCCCGCTCCAGGTCGCCGTCGTACAGCTCGGCCGTTAGCTTCGCCAACACCTCCGTATCGGTCTGCGAGGTGAAGACGTGGCCCTTCTCGGTGAGGTATTTCTTGAGCGTCGCGTAGTTTTCGATGATGCCGTTGTGTACCAGCGCGATGGTGTGACCGGATTTCGTCTTGCCGGTGTGCGGGTGGGCGTTGGCCTCGGTGGGCGGGCCGTGCGTCGCCCAGCGTGTGTGGGCGATGCCCAGGTGCGCGTCGTACGCGCCGGCGGCCGCCTGCTCGACGTGCGCCTCCAGCACGCTCACCCGGCCGACGGTGCGCGCGATCTTCAGCCCGCCCGGCGTCACGACCGCCAGGCCCGCGCTGTCGTACCCGCGGTACTCCAGCCGCTTGAGGCCCTCGACCAGCAGCGGCCACACGTTCTTGTTACCGACGTAGGCGACGATTCCACACATGAGATGCCCCTCTGTTTCCCGGCGTTAGCAGGCCATAACCACCCGACAGACGGGCGCGTCCGCACTCACGCTAGTTGCATCGGCCGAATCGTTTCGCGAATTGACCCAGGCGTTATTGGACGGGTGTCACCACCCACGTCGGTTCAACGCCTTCAATGCCGCCACGCGATATCTCGCTGACGTGATGGCGAACCAGCCCGACCGCCCCACGCGGATCGTCCGGCAGATCGATCTGCCATAACCCCTGCCCGTGGGGGTGCCGCCGGTTGCTCAATAACGGCGCACCGGCATTGACGAATTGTACGTGTGCAAACGGCCCGGAGTTCGCCCGCCACGCCCACGGCTCGTGGATGTGCCCGTGCAGATAAACCACCCGCGCCCGGCAGGCCGTGAACATCTCCCCCACCTCCCGCGCGTCGCACAGCCGGTGGCTCGGCCGGTCCGTCCGCCCCTCGGGCAGTACGAACGGGTAATGGCACACCGCCACCACCCCCTCGTCTTCGCGCAACCCCGACAGCCAACGCGACGCCTCCTCCAACTGAGAATGCCCGACCAGCCCCCTCGCCATCATCAGGCTCGGCCGCGCCGCGTTGAGCGCCAGCAACCGCCACCGCCCGACAAGGTCGCGCGTGTGCGGGAAACGCGCGGGGACCATGTCGCCCAGGTGTTTCTCCATGCGGCGGCGGCGCACGGCCGTGTAGGTGTAGTGGTCGTGGTTCCCCGGCACGCCGACCTTGGGCACGCCGATCAAGGAATGACGGATCGCTCGCGCCACGTCGGCGAACTCCCCGGAGCGCGAGGTCGTCGTCAGGTCCCCGCTGAAGACCGCCATGTCCGGCCGCAACGAGGCCGCGCGGTCCAGCGTCGCCTCCAGCAGCGAGAGGTCGATGTGCCGGGCCCGGTTGAACCAGAGGTTCAGTTGACCCAGTGCCGGCTTGCCCAACAGCTCCCACGGCGGCGACCACCGCCGGTAAGCATGCACGTCGCCGATCAACACCAATCGCATCGTCGCTCCGAACTGGACGAGCCGCGACCGTGAGGAAGCGGTTCTCTGATGAGTCTAACTTCCAAGAGAAGCCCGCTCCCTTACGGTCGCGGCTCGTCCAGAGTGAACCACCGCCGGTTACAGTGACCGCAGCGATGATAACACCCCCGCGCGACGCCCGGTTCATCCTCTGCCTCCTGGCCGGCGGCCGCTCCAGCCGGTTCGGTGCCTCGAAGCTGCGCATCCGGCTCGACGGCGAGGCGATCGCCGCGTGGCAGAGGCGCCGTTTATTGCCCGCGGGCAACGCGTTCATGCACAGCGAGTGTTGGATCAACCTCGCCCCGGGCAGCGCCGCCCCGCCGGGGAGCGAGGGCTGCACCCGCCGCATCGACGACCCCGCGGAATACGGCGGGCCATTGGAGGGCATGCTCGCGGTGCTGCGGGCGGCGGAGACGTATGATGTCGTGGCGTTCGTTCCGATCGACATGCCGGCTCTGACGCCGTGTGATTTAGAAAAATTGCTCGCCGCCGTGCTAGCGGACACAGCCACGATCGGCGCGATGTCGAAATGGTCCACCGGCCCGAGCGCCCGCGTCGTCGAACCGTTCCCCTCCGCCTGGCACGCCGGTCCGAGCGTCGTACTCATCGAAGCCGCTCAATCCCACGGCGTCCGCGGCCCCTCGGGTTTGTCCACCTTCTCCGGCGTGGCATGCATCGACCTCAAATTCCCCGACGACATAGCCGCATGGTCGAGCGTGAACCACCGTGAAGACCTCGACGCCGTAGCCGGCACGCTCGGCGTCACCGCGACGGTGGATGAGTGAGTCTTCCCCTCTCCCCTTGCGGGAAGAGGGTGGCGAGTCCGCGAGCCGGGTGAGGGATGCTCACCGACTACTGCGACGCCTGATTGATGCGGTAATTCTCTGAACGCCCCGGATGGGGCGGCGGATTGTAGCCACGGGTGGAGCGTAGCCCGCCCCCGGGGGCGCGGGCGCAGCACAACCCGTGGAAAGCGGTCCCTTCCTAAATCTTCACGCCCCGGCAGGGGCGACGGAAGTCTGCGTAACAAGGTGCGCTTCCTCCGCACCCTCCGGGGCGGAAGAAAAATAAACGATCACTCTCCACGAGTTACGCGGCGAAGACGCCGCTCCACCCGTGGCTACAATCCCGCGCCCCGCCGGGGCGAAGAAATACAGCAAGACCTACGACACGAGACATGCCCGCTATCGCCCCTGATTTCAAGCTATGCTGTGAATGGACGGTTCGTCTGCAATCTAGTCAAGTTTGTGGGCCAATGGACATCACCCGCTTGAAAATAATCAACTACCGCGGCGGCGTCATTCGTTTCCGTATTCCGGCTTCTTGGGCCGAGGAGTACGAGGACGCTGGCGGGGGCACGTTCTATGGGCCAGGCGATGACACCGGCACGCTACGGCTTAACATTCTCACTATGGAAGCGCCTACGAAGAAAGCAGTCAATGCGGACACTGCCGCGAACGTTCTCAAACAAGAATCGCAGGAGTACGGCGTTCCAATCGTGCCTCTGCGCGAAGGCGTGGCCATGATTCGGTATGACCTGCCCGCGGAAGAGCGTGGTCAGTCACTGACTATCAGGTACTGGCGGATCGCCCAATCACTGCCTCCGAAGAATGTTCGTATGGCGTTGTTTTCGTACACATTGCGGACTGAGCAGTTCAAAAACTCATCCGTTGAAAATGAATTGGGGGTGATTGACCGGGAGATTGCGGTCGCGGAACTCGCGCCCGCTCTCGGTCAAGCATCGCCGTCGAAAAAGCCTTGGTGGCGGCCGTGGTGATGGCGGTGCAGCCTACCCCTAACCACCGCTGTAACAGACGGAACGGGGTGTTTTAGAGAATCCCCTTCGTGCTCGGGATCTCCGTCCCCGTCACCGACACCGCTTGGCGCAGCGCTCTACCTAAGGCCTTAAAGATGGCCTCGGCGATGTGGTGGTGGTTGATCCCGGTCGTAACCTCGACGTGGCAGTTGAACCGGGCGGCGTTGGCGAAGGCGGTGAGGAACTCGCGGACGAGCTGGGTGTCGAACGAGCCGATCTTCGTCCCCTCGGGCGGGAACTGGACGTTGAACACCACCGCGGCGCGGCCGGAGAGGTCCACGGTCACGCGGGCCAATGTCTCGTCCATCGGCACGGAGGCGAAGCCGAACCGCTCGATACCCTTCTTGTCGCCCAGCGCCTTTTCCAGCGCCTGGCCCAGCACGATGCCCACGTCCTCGACCGTGTGGTGGTCGTCGATGTGGTAGTCGCCCTTGGCCTTGACGTTCAGCCCGAACCGGCCGTGCTTGGCGACATGGTCGAGCATGTGGTCGAAGAAGCCGACGCCCGTCTTATTGGAGTACGGACCACCGTCGAGGTTCAGCTCGACGGTGATGTCGGTCTCGTTGGTCTTGCGATGGATGGTGGCGGTGCGGGGCATGGTGTTGCTCGGGGCGTTTTAGTTATCCAAATTGAACACAGAGACACAGAGGCGGATGAGGTCAGAGGAGAAGCGCTGGATGCGAATTGCTTTTAGCCCTCCTCCGGCTCTTCTCTGTGTTCTCTTTGATGCCACAAAAAACCTAAATCGCCTGCAGGAGCTTGTCGTTCTGCGCGGTGGTGCCCACGGTGATGCGGAGCTTGTCGCGCAGGCGGTCCTGGTCAAAGTATCGCACGAAAATGGAGCGTTCCTTGAGGGATTGGTAAATCGCCCGCGCATCGGGCCCGGAGGCGGGCGGCGTGGCGAGGATAAAGTTCGATTCGCTGGGGATGACCCGATAACCCTTGGCGGTCAGCGCCTGCGTCAGTCGTGCCCGCTCGGCGATCACGGCCCGCCACGTCCGCGCCGCCTCGGGGCGGTGTTCGAGCGCCGCCGTCGCCGCCGCCTGGCCCAGCACGTCGGTGTTGTAGCTGTCCTTGGCCTTGTTCATCGCGTCGATCAGCGGCGTCGACCCCATGCCGTAGCCGAACCGCAGGCCGGCGAGCGAGTAGCCCTTGCTCAGCGAGCGGAGCAGCAGCACGTTGTTCAACCCGCGCGCCGGGTCGAGCAGCGGCACGGCGTCGCGCGACGCGAAATCGACGTACGCCTCGTCCACCATCAGCACGCCCTTGAACGCCCGGGCGACGCGCTCGAGCCGATCGATCGGCTCCAGCTTCCCCGACGGCGCGTGCGGGTTGACGACGATCGCCAGCCCGCAGCCGGCGTCGTTGAGCCGGTCCGCGAAATCGTCCGGCAGCGACCAGTCTTCGCGCAGCGGCACGGCCGTGATCCGCGTGTCCTGGATTTCCGCGAGCACGGGGTAGAGCGAGTAGCTCGGCTCCGCGACGCCGACGCCCTTGCCACCACCCCCGGAGCGGTTCGGGTCGCAGAAGACGGTGACGGCCAGTCGCAGCAGTTCGTCGCCGCCGTTGGTGGCGATGACCTGCTCCGGCCTGATGCCGTGCACCTTCGCGGCGGCGTTGCGGAAGCGGTCCGCCAGCGGCGGCGGGTAGCGGCGGAGCGACTCTGCGTTCACCGAGCGGATGGCCCCGAGCACGGCGTCGCAGGGCGGGTAGGGGTTTTCGTTGGTGTTGAGCTTCACCACGTCCACCGACGAGGGCTGCTCGCCGGGGGTGTAGCCCGCCATCGCCTTGATGTTGTCTCGTTCGTAGGTCATGGAACCCTGTAGTTTCCCACGACGCGGGGCGCGGGTCAATCACCGACCTATATTCGGTGGGGCAGGCGTCCCGCCTGCCTTCTTGCTCCCCGCTTGTCCCCGCGAAGAGGCAGGCGGGACGCCTACCCCACCGGACGCCCAGATGCGGGTAAACTACCCGCACCATGATGATCTCCCGACGCACCGTGTTCGTGCCCTTCCTGCTGCTCTGCTCGGCCCTGGCCGCTCTCCCCCACCGCGCCCTGGCCTCCGGCGCGGACGAGACCTTCGACTCCGCGGTCTTCCTCCTCAAGCAATGCCTCACAGCGAGTCCCGACGGACGGCACAACCTGCTGCTCCGTGCCCTGAGGCAGCTACGCGACCCGCAGCTCGAACCGCTCTTCAGCGAGAAGGTGCAGTCGGAGAGCCCGACGCTCAAGATCCACGGCCTGCTGGGCCTGGCCGAGGCGCAGAAGGACCGCAAGCTCGACCTGGTGCGCATCGCCGCGATCGAGAACCCCATCGTGCAGGCCGAGGTCATCAGCGCCGCCATGGACAGCGACCTGGTCAGCGACGAGCAGGCACGGCAACTGCTCAACTGGCCGGGGCTGGAGGTCGGGGTGAAGGTCGTTGTCGCAGCACCGCTGGTGAAAAAGAAACAGCTCCCCGACCCGACGTTCCTCCGCGACGCCGCCAAGAAGAGCGACAACCTCGGCCGCGCCACGCTCTGCCACCTCATGCTCCTCCAGCTCGGCGACCCCGGCGAACTCGACCACCTCAAGGCCCTGGACAAATCCACCGACCCGAAACGCGACACGGTGCGCGAGATGGCTTTGCAGACAGCGCTCCGATATGAGTTCGACCGCGTCGCCCCCTGGGCTATGGCGGTGGCGACCGAGCCGGGCGTGAGTTCCAGGCTCGGGCTGCTTGCGCTCCGCGCCGCCCTGCGGTTCGGCGCCCCGGGTGCGGCGGACCTCTGGAAACGCCAATACGCCTCCAACGACGACCCCTCCGACCGCACCCGCCTGGCGCTGATCGTGCTGCAGTTGTCGCCCTGGATGGAGGCGAGCGTTTACGAACCTCTGATGAGCAACAGCGACCCGCTGATCCGCAAGATCGGCGTGGTGGGCAAGGCGGTCGTCGCCAAGCAGAACATCGCGCCGGCGATCGTTGACCTGGTGCAGTTGAACCACCCGGTCGCCAGCAACTGGGCGATGATGTACGCCAAGGACTACGCCACCGACGCCGACGCGCAGACGATCCTGCTGGCGATCATCCTCGCGACGGACAGCGGCCCCGCCCGCAACCACGCCCAGCGCCTCGACGACGCCGTCTCCGCCACGCAGATCCTCAGCGAGAAGCCCACTCTCGAGGCCGGCAAGCTCCTGCGGTCGGTCCTCGTCGATCCCAAGACCTCGAACGACATGGCCAAGGCGATCCTCGTGGGCATGATGCGTTCCGACACCGCTACTCCCGACAAGCTGCTTGAAAACCTCCCCACCTTCGACGACCCCGCGACCAACAACGTCGCCCTGCTCCTGCTCGCCAAGCACGGCCGCAAGCTCACGCCCGACCAGCTCAACGACCTGTCGCTGGCGGTGCGCGGCGGCGGGTCGCTGCTCCCCACGCTCCGCGTGCAAGCGGCGTGGACCTATCTCAAGATCACCAACAAGACGCGCGAGGCGCTGGCCGAGGTCCTGGGCGGCTGAACGCCCGCGGCCGCGCCATCGATGTTGCACCCGGCGCACGCGCCGCGCCGATAACGCATGTGACACGCCCCAACCACCAAGCCCCCCGCGCCGCGGGCGATTGACACCCGAAAGACCAGACGCATGAGCAGCATGATCCCCCTGAGCCAGCCCGACATCACCGACGCCGAGATCCGCGCCGTGACCGACACGCTGCGCTCGGGCCGGCTGAGCATCGGCCCGCGCCAGGTGCAGTTCGAGGAGGCCGTCGCCGAGCGCACCGGGCGCCGCCACGCCGTCGCCGTCAGCTCCGGCACCTGTGGGCTCCACCTCATCATGCTCGCCTTGGGCGTCGGGCCGGGCGACGAGGTGATCACCACCCCCTTCTCCTTCATCGCCTCCGCCAACTGCATCCTCTACGTCGGCGCCAAGCCCGTCTTCGTCGATATCGACCCGCGCAGCCTGAACATGGACCCGGAAAAGCTCGAGAAGGCGATCACGCCGCGCACCAAGGCGATCATCGGCGTCGAGGCGTTCGGCAACCCCGTCCACATGGACCGCCTGGCGCAGATCGCCCAGGCGCACGAGATCCCCTACATCGAGGATTGCTGCGAGGGGCTGGGCGGTGTTTACCGCGGCCACCCCATCGGCTCCTTCGGCCGCGCGGGCGTCTTCGGCTTCTACCCTAACAAGCAGATCACCACCGGCGAGGGCGGCATGATCGTCACCGACGACGACCGCCTGGCGGACCTCTGCCGATCGATGCGCAACCAGGGCCGCGGCGAGATGGCCGTCCCCGCGAACACCTCGGGGCTCGACAACCGCGGCGGGTCGTGGCTCGCGCACGAGCGTCTTGGATACAACTACCGGCTCAGCGAGATCAACTGTGCCCTGGGCGTCGCACAGATGGGACGGCTCGACGCCATGCTCGAGGCGCGCCGCCGCGTCGCCGCCTCCTACATCCGCCGGCTGATGGATTTTCGCGACCTCATCCTCCCCACCGTCGAGGAGGAACTCGCCGAGGCCATGAGCTGGTTCGTCTTCGTCGTCCGCCTCAACGACACCTACACCCACGTCGAACGCGACCGCATCATTACCGGCCTGCGGAGGCACGACATCGGCGCCGCCAACTATTTCCCCTGCATCCACCTCCAGCCCTTCTACCGCGAGCGTTTCGGCTTCGCCCCCGGCGCCTTCCCCATCGCCGAGTCCGTCAGCCACCGCACCATCGCGCTGCCGTTCTACAACACGCTCGACGACACACAGATCGAGCTGGTCTGCCTGACGCTCAAGGTGATGCTCGACCGCGAGCAGCTTATGAAGCGTTGAGTTGATTCTGGTGGGGCAGGCGTCCCGCCTGCCTTTCGGAAGGTTGGGCAGAGACAGGCGGGACGCCTGCCCCACCAGACCCCTCCGCCGATTCCACGGTAAAATCTCCCCTCACCCCTCCCGAGCTATCCCATGACCCTCGATGAACAACTCGCCTTCTTCCAAACCAATCAATACCTCTTCTACCCCACCGCGTTGACGAAGGACGAGGTCGGCCGGCTCAACGAGGCCATCGACCGCAACCGCCGCGACCACCCCGCGCTCTGGTCCAGCGGCGTGCGCATGCAATCCGTCCAGTGCTTCCTCGAAATGCCCGAGACCGATTTCCTCGTGCGCCACCCCTCTTTCTTCCCCGCCGCCAAGCGCATCCTCAACGACGACATCGTCTTCTCCGAGTTCAGCATCATGATCCGCGCCGGCGGCCAGAAAGAGGGCTCTGTCGAGGGCTGGCACCGCGACTTCACCCCCAACGATAAAAACCCGCACGGCGTCTCCGCGCTCTCCCCAATCTTCTATCTCACCGACGTGGACGAAACCACCGCCCGCTACTCCCTCATCCCGGCCAGCAACCGCATCGAAACCCCGCCCGCCAAGATCAAAGAGGAGAGCGAGGACCGCGTCAACGAAAAGCAGATGTTCGGCCCGGCCGGCTCCTGCATCCTCGTCAACTCCGGCCTCTGGCACTGCGGCCGCTGGGGCGCCGGCCCGCGCGAACGCCGCACCATCCACATGTACCTCCAGCCCTCCAACATCCCCCCCGTCAGCAACCACAACATCTTCCCCCGCCGCCTCTGGGACGTGAAGGACCCCGAGCAGCGGAAGTTTTACTCGCACTACAACCCGATCACACGGGCGGTGGTGGATGATTACGCGGCGAAGCGGTGATGTTGCCGGACGAGCCGCGGCCGTGAGGGAGCGGGCTGCTTGACCGCGATTCCAAACTCTTTCCGGTGAGGCAGGCGTCCCTCCTGCCTCTGTGTGATCGCGAAGAGACAGGCGGGACGCCTGCCCCACCAGACTAATCCCGCATGCCCGGTGACCTCCCCTACCAACTCCTCGCCGACGCTGTGCTCGCACTACACGTCGCGATCGTCGCCTTCGTCGTCCTCGGCCTCATGGTCATCATCCTGGGCAACCTCCTCCGCCCCAAATGGCGGTGGGTCAACGCGCCGTGGTTCCGGCTCACGCACCTGGCCGCGATCGCCGTCGTTGTCGCCGAGTCCTGGTTAGGCATCACCTGCCCGCTGACCACGCTCGAAATGCACCTGCGCGAGAAGGCCCACGAAACCACCTACGCCGGCGGCTTCATCGAGCACTGGCTGCACCGCGTGTTGTACTACGACGCCCCGGCGTGGGTCTTCCCGCTGGCGTACACGGTGTTTGGCGTGGCGGTCGTGGTGACGTGGTGGTGTTTTCCAACGATTTCCCGCAAACGGCGGGAACAAATCGAGTGACCAACACGTCCAATGCGGGTATGTGCCCGGAGCTACGATGAGAAAACCGCTGACCATCCTCACGCTTGCGTTCGCCTGCATGGCCCTCGCCATGGGCGCGGCCGGCTGCTCTTCCCGCCCCTCGAGCGTGGGCGAGTTGGCCCGGCGCACCGCCGGCGAAGAGGCGGTGCTCGTCGCCTCGGTCGAGCCCGTGATCCGGCAGATGCTGCGGGAGTGGGAGCCGTGGGGGAAGACATTCTCCGGTAAGCCGGTGGTGACGGACTACCAGAAAATTCCAACCCGATACGCGTTCGTGAAGGAAGGCCAACCGGTTTTTCGACCAGCGACGAAGGAAGAGATTGAGCGCCACCAGAAGAGCCTTTCGGGCTTGTTCGCCTGCGTTGAAATCGCCGACGTGTGGATGAGACCCACTCGTGACATCAAAGTGCTTAGGGGCGACAATTATGACATCCAAGCTATCGAGCGCATTTATTCATATGAGATTGATCGTGTGGACCGGGTGCAACGCACCGCCGATCCACGGTTCCCTTTCGAAGCCGTCATCCGCGTAAAAGTAACGACAACGGCGCGCGTGACCCGCACGGAGCACCTCTCCATCACTCCGGAGTCGCCGGCCGGATTCCGCAGGCTCACCGACGATGAAACAAAACTTTGGCGCGCGTGCAACGATAACACGATCTCGGGGGTTTTTTACTGCAACCAGATCCACACCCGCCGTCACCGCATGCCCCCTGACATCCGAGACCTCGACCTCCCCCTGCCTGGACAATATCACACCTATCCCGAGTACTCCGAGCGGTACTACAGCCACCTACACAAGCCCGACACAAAGCATCCGGCGATCGTGCAGGAAGTAATCGACAGGCACGTCGCCGAGTGGGAGAAGATGACGCCGTCGGTTACGACGGGCATCGAAACCGTCTCGCTCTGGTACTCACTGGAAGAGGCCCGCTGGGTCACGCGATGGCGGGAGCACCCGAAATTCAAGGACGATATTTTTTCGGTGAAGTGAGTCGTCTCTACATACAGGCGGAATTACATCACAAACACGGGCAAACAGGCCGCGCTTGCGGGGTCGTAGCTCGGATGACTGGAAAAGGCTCAGCCATTGAGCGAGAGGCTGCTGATCGCCGTCTGCTGCGCACCCGTGTCACCGACACGATCGCCCGCGGGTTTACCACCCCCGCCGCCGGTGCCGTCCGCCAGTTGCTTCATCAGCAACTGCCAGGTCTCCTTCTCAAACTCGAGCAGGCGGATGGCCTCGTCCACGGCGGGGAGGTC
Source organism: Planctomycetota bacterium (assembly GCA_021413865.1). Taxonomy (GTDB): domain Bacteria; phylum Planctomycetota; class Phycisphaerae; order Phycisphaerales; family Phycisphaeraceae; genus JAIOPN01. Next base: position 230,205 of record JAIOPN010000017.1, read on the forward strand.
GTGGCGGGTGCTGCCATCGACGAGGCGACGGTAGATGTAGGTGTAGAGCGCGCTGAGCCGATCGCACAGCTCGGGGGCGACCTTGTGGTTGAGACTGGTGGAGAGCTCGAGGACGATCTTCTGGGCTCGCATCAGGCCGTTGTAGCTGGTCTCGTGGTCGTTCTTGGCCAGGGCCTCGCGGGCCTGCCGGCAGAAGCGGATCGCGCCCTCGTATAGCATGAGCCGGAGCTCCTCGGGCGAGGCGGTCATGATCTTGGTGCGGAGGTAGGGGTTGGTCGGCTTGGGTTGCATACGGATCACACTCGCCCGCGGCGCGGGGTTCGTTCATTACTTATCGGTTGGGGGCGACGGCGTTCCTTAGTGCGGGAGCACGATCGGGAGATGGGTAAGGTGGAGCACGCCCATCCGCTTAGAGGCTGTTTCTCCGCCCCCTCTCCCTCCGGGAGAGGTCTGGGGTGAGGGCGTCTTCGGTCGTAGATCAAGCCAAGAATTGAACCCTTCTGTTACCTGCCGCCCTCACCCTAACCCTCTCCCGGAGGGAGAGGGGATCAGAGCCGCTTAGCCGGACTTCGAAGCGGAGGCCGCGCTAGAGAGCGCGGTCAGGGAGGAACTCTGGCTCTGCATCTGCGCCAGGGCCTGCTCCATGGCGTTGAACTGCGCCTGCAGGAGCGACCGCTTATTGGCCAGCGTGATGTCCATCGTCGCCATGCGGTCGGTGTTCAGCTTGATCGTGTCGTTGAGCGTATTCACGGTCGAGAGCAGCGGGCCGTCCGTGTCGGTGAGCTTCTTGAGCAGGGCGTCGAGCCTCGCCCCGATGCCCCCCTTGGTGAGCACCTGGTTGCCCGCGCTGTTGGTGGTGGTCTCTTTGTAGGTGAAGAGCTGCTGGACGGCGTTGCGGTCGGTCTGCAGGGCAGCCGCGAACTTCTCCTGGTTGAGCGAGAGCTTGGCGCCGTCGCCCACCGTGATGCCGATCGACGAGAGCGTGGCGAACTGCGTGGTCAGGTCGCTGTTTCGCCCGTTGATCAGGGAGTAGAACGAGCTGCGGATGTTCGCGATCGTCGGGTCGCCCAGCAGCAGGCCCTTCTGCTGCGTGTCGGCGTTGTAGCTGTCGTACTTGCCGAAGGCGTCCACCACGGTGTTGAAGTCGGTGACGAACTTCTGCACGGCGGCGGTGATCTGCGAATCGTCGCGTGAGATGTTGACCTGCACCGGGGACGAACTGGTGTTGAGCAGGTTGATCGTCGCGCCGGGGATGACGGCGGTTAGTGTGTTGGTCGTGGATGTGATGGCGACGGACTGGCCCGCGTCGGGTGAGCCGAAGAAGACGACCGCGTCGCGGCCCTTCACCAGGGACGTGGCGCCAAGACCCAACCCGCCGTCGTCGAAGGTGAACGACCCGCCCTGCCCGCTCTTGGTGGAGAGCAGGCTGAGCCGGTAGGGGTTCACGCCCGAGCCGTCGCTGATGATGGTGGCCCTGACGCTCAGGCCGGCGGCGTTGATGGCGTCGGCAGCGTCCTGCAGCGTGTCCGTCGCGCCGATGGTGACGGTCTTCTCGAAGGAACCGTTGATCGCCTCGCCGGGGTTCGCGGCGGAGCCGAGGATGCCCAGGTCTTTGGCGGTGGTGGAGCCTGCCTCGCCGATCTTCAGGGCCAGGGTGCCCGGCCCGGTGTCCTCGATGAGCAGGCCGTCGCCCGTGTCGTTGATGCGGGCGTTGACGGCCAGGCCCCGGCTGTTGATCTCGGCGATGACGTCGGCGAGCGTGACCTCGTTGCCCTGGGTCAGGTCCACGGTGGCGCTGGCGCCGGCGGAGTCGGTGATGGTGAACTTGCCGCGGGTGATGCCCGTTCCCCCGTTGAGGCTTGAGAGCCGGGTGGCCTCGGAGATGTAGCGGAACTGGAGGTTGCCGGACTTGATGGCGTCGGAAGCGACGGACTGGGCGATGCCCAGGTCTGTCGCGCCGGTGCCGGTGACGTTGGAGACGATGAAGTTCGAGGCGGTGGAACCGGTGGCGTCGCTGAGCTTGATGCCGTTCCCCGCGTCGTTGAGGGCGGCCGAGACGTTGTGCGTCGCGCCGGCCTCGTTGATCTTCGCGACCACGTCGCTGATGGACTTGGCGTTGGTGAGGTCGGCGGTGAAGGCGACGCCTGCCCGGTTGGTGATGGCGATGACGCCCAGGCTCGCGCCGGTGCCGCCGTTGAGGTTCTTGACCAGGCGTGAGTTGAGCCCCGCGAGGAGGCGTGCCCCGCCGATGATGCCGTCGGCGTTGTCGTCGGCGGTAAGGATGCCCAGGTCCGAGGCGGCCTTGGGGCTGTTGAGGGCGGTGACGCCGAACGTGGAGCCGTTGTCGGTGGATGTGTCGGTGAGCTTAAGGCTCACGCCGTCGTCGCCGACGGCGGCGGTGACGTCGCCGCCGGAGGCGGTGTTGATCTTGCTGATGATGTCGCTGAACTTCGTGGCCCCGCCGAGCGCGACGTCGAAGGTGGTGCCGTCCCGGCGCTGGATGCGGATGTCGGCCGAGGCGGTGTTGAGGCGGACACCGTTGCCGTCGTTGAGGGTGTCCAGCAGCGTCGCGGAGCCGACGCGGTTGATCTGTGAGCCGGTGAGGGTCGTGCCGACCGCGGCACCCGCGATGCCGAGGCTGGTCGCGGTGGCGGTCGTGCCCAGGTTGGTCACGTTTAGCGAGGTCGTGGTCTGCCCCGTGTTGTCGGTCAGGACGATGTGGTCGCCATCGACGGCGGCGGTGACGTTGATCCCGCTGGCGGAGTTGACGGCGTCGAGCACGTCGTTGACGGAAACCACCCGGGTCAGATCGATCACCGCAGACGCGCCGGACTTGTCGGTGATCCTGATTTTCCCACGCGAGATGCCGGCGCCGCCGTTGAGTTGGGAGAGCGGCGTCTCGGCATCGAGCCGTGCGCTACCCTGCTCGAAGGTGAGCGTGCCCCCCGAGGGGGCGACCGCGGTGGCGGTGGTGTCGGAGAAGCCTTGGGTGATGAGTTGCTGCGTGCTGACCAGCCGCGCGACGGTGAAGCTGTAACTGCCGGGCGTCGCGGTGTTGCCGCTGCTGGCGGTGATCGCGGTCGGGTCCGATGTATTGGTCGTCGTGGACTGGAAGACCTTGTTGGATGTGAAGCTGCCGGAAGAAAGCTTCAGGCCCAAGAGCTTGGCGTTGATGTCCTGAAAGGCGATGGTCTGCGAGGTCAGGACCGCGTTGCGGGCGGTGAGAAGGTCCTTGGGCTTCGCGTCGATGGCGATCAGCTTGTCGATGAGGTCTGCGGTGTTAATCCCGCTGATGAGCCCAACACCGGTCGTAATCTGTCCCATCGCGGATCGCCTTTCCCTGGTGAGGCGGCAGAGCGGCACATGGCCTGTGGAAGGGCGAGATCGGCTTCTTGCGAAGGTTTCCCGCCCACCTGAGGCGACGCCATGTGCAGCGTCTTTCAACAGTTATCGACCCATAACAAAGGGGGACTTGAACCCGATGTGGAAATGTACGGACAAATCCGTTCATGCCGGTTATGTCAAAGAGTGCAATGGTGGCCAAGCCATCGCCTACTGAGGGTAATTCGTAAATGAAAAACACGATCTTGCTCTCGAACTCTGGCATCAAATGACATGCATGCCTCCTCTAAAGCATACGGCGTAATTATTGTAAATATTGTTTTTATATATAGTTAAGAAAATAATACTGGGCATAACCGTAGGCGAAATACAAAATATCCACCAGTTCTCCGCTTCGTCCGCAAATGTTGCAAGCACCGACCGGGCTACTACATTCCTGCCCACGCGACACGGGGAGGGGGACAAACACACGGAGTGACGCGCAGCACTCCGGCCCCGACTCAGCCAGAATTGGAAAACATCCAGGTGGTATCCGAAGAACTCACGCTGTATTCGCAGCTCGAATCGCTTTTGTTTGGCGCGATGGTCCATGCCGTGCACGTAGCCGCGCCGGCCATCAGCGCTGACCTGGCCGCCGCACGCGTTTTCGACGGCCAGCCCGATCCCACCCGCGTGTATGTTTACACGGGCCATCTCAACCTGCCGCCCTCGGTGGAATCGCAGGTCCACGCATGGCCCGCGTCGCCAGGCTCGCTCTTCGACTTTGCCGATAAGCAGGCCCTCTACGACCACGCCTTCCGGCCCCGGCAGCTCGTTGATGACGCCGCGTACGCCCGGCTCTCGCTCTTCAAGCCCATCGAGGCGCACACGCCCGTGGTCGATGCCTACTGCATCACCTGCCCGCTGGCCAACAATGCGTGGTGCATGTTCGCCTTCCTGCGCTGCGGCGAAAGCAGGTTCTTCGCGCCGCGAGAAACCGAGATGCTCCTGCGGCTTAAGCCTGCGATCCTCCGGCTCGTCCGCACCCAGCAGCAGCGCAGGCCACGCCAGGGAAACCCCGGCGACGCACCGGAGACCTCCGACCACACCGTGCTGCTGGCCAAGCTCAGCCAGTCCGAGCGTCACATCCTCCAACTGCTCCTGGCCGGCCACACGGAACGCAAGATCGGCGCGGACCTCCACCGCTCGCCGCACACCATCCACGTCCACGTGAAAAACATGTATCGCAAGCTCAACGTCAACTCGCGACGCCAGCTCCAGGAATTGTTCGGCGCCTGAGACCGGCGCGATGGCACGCTGAGGGCAGGCGGTTACGGCTACGACCCGATGAACTTCATCGCCGCCTGCAGGTCCGACCAGACCTTCTTGCGGTTCTCCATCGTGTACGCCCTGAGCAGGTACGCGGGGTGGAACGTCGGCATCACCGGCACCGGCGGGTTGAACGCCTTGCACTCCGCCCAGATGCCGCGGATCGACGTGATCCCCTTGTCCGTCTGCAGCACCCGCTTGGTCGCGGGCCCACCGAGCGTGACGATTACGCGCGGGTTGATCGTCTCGATCTGGCGACGCAGGTAGTCCCAGCACGCCTCCACCTCGTCGGGCAGCGGCGCGCGGTTGTTGGGCGGGCGGCACTTCACCACGTTGGCGATATAGACCTGCTCGCGCGTCAGCCCCATCGCCACGATCATCTTGTCGAGCAACTCACCCGCCCTGCCGACGAAGGGCCGGCCGGTCTCGTCCTCGTTCTGCCCCGGACCCTCACCGATGAACATGAGCTTCGCGTCGGCATCTCCCTCGCCGAAGACGGTGTTGATCCGGCCCGCGCAGAGCGTGCACTTCTTGCAGGGCTTCACCTCGGACTCGTTCATCGCTCCAAGGACGCGCAATTTCGTTTCGCGGTCCAGCGACGGCCGCGGCTTGGGGGGCGCGGCGGCGAACAACGGCCCCCCCACCGGCGTCAACTGCACGGGAACGTGTGCGTGCCCGGGCTCCGCGGGCTTCACAACGGATTCTGCAGCGTCGGAATCGCTCGGCTGCGCCGCGGGACGCTCGCCCATCGGCACCGCATCGACACCCAGCAGCGCGTCGGTTTTCACGTGTTGCTTCAGCACCCGCTTGGCGCGTAGGGGTTCCATGGCGTGCGAGCATAACACATCAGTCAGCGGGCATCGCCCTATAACTCGCGTCCGAGAATTACCGCTCGCAAACGTAGTTTCCGGGACACGTCCGAAGAATTGGACGGAAACGGGATCGCCGTCCGATGTGGAGTGGGCGAGCAGGGGCTGCCCCGCTCGAAATACTGCACAAGCACGGAGCAACAACATGAGCAACGCATCATCCAACAAAACAGTTCTCGGCACGGACTGCCGCCTCACCGGCGAGCTATCGCTCGATAGCGACGCGGTGATCATGGGCCACTTCAAGGGGGTGCTCCGCGTGAGCGGCATGCTTGAGATCACCGAGTCCGCCCACGTGAGCGGCACCATCATCGCGGGCGGCGCGCGCCTGGCCGGTGCGATCGACGCGCAGGTCATCCGCATCGCCGGGGCGCTGGAGATCACCAACACCGCCAAGGTGAGCGGCACGATCCTGACCGGCACGCTGCGTCTGGCCGGCGCCGCCGAGGCCGACGTCATCGCCGAGCACGGCACGGAACTCCTGCCCGGCGCGCAGCTCAACGGCCAGCTCTACACCACCACGCTCGCGGTCGTCGAGGGTGCGGTGTTCCAGGGCGAGGTCTGCGTGGGTCCCAAGGCGATGCAGAACGCGGCGGCGCTCTTGAGCGAGATCGATCAGGCCGCCGCCTCTCCGGGCACGCCGGCCGCGGAGACCACGCAGCCCGCCGAAGAGCCCGCCCCGCAGTGGGAGGAGGCCGCCGAACCCACCGAGCCGGCCACGCAGCCGGTGCAGACGGTTTCCGCCTCGCTCAACAACATGCTGCAACGTCGCCGGGCCCGCATCCTCAGCGCCTCGGGCGGCGTCCGCCCCCTGGCCACCGGTAACATCCACGGAGCACAGCGCCAGCCGTGAGCCCCATCCGCCCGGTATTCAACCTGTTCCACCTGCGGACGCCCCGGCCCTCAAAAACCCGGGACGTCCGCTGTTCCAATTGCTCCCACCAGTTTGAGGTGAGCCAGCGGGCCCTGGTTGTCCGCTGCCCACGCTGCACCCACCCCGTCCGTCTCGAAGACGTCACCATCCGCCACGAGGTCCACGGCGACATGCACACGCTGGGCAATGTCCGCATCACGCCCGGCAGCACCGTCGTCGGCCGGCTCGTCTGCTCTCAACTGGTCAACGCTGGCAAGCTCGACGGCCAGATCAACGTCACCGGCTCGATCGAGCTGATGGAAAACAGCAGCACGACCGGCGAGCTGCACGGCCAGAGCCTGCGCGTCTTCCTCGGGGCCAACCTCCGGGGCAAGGCGATGATCGCCCCCAACTCCCGCAAGAAGCTCGCCAACCCGGTCCCCGCGTGATCAATCGTCGGGGTCCGTGTCCGGTTCACTCCCCTTCTCCTCCTCGATGAGCGTGGGAGCGTCGGGCTGCGTTGCCGGCGCGGCGATCCGATCCCCAAACACTACCCAAGGTGTGATCCGCTCCAGGGTCCGCGCCCCGATCCCGCTCACGCGGCGCAACGCCTGCGCGTTGCCGAATCGCCCATAGTGCGTGCGATCGGCGATGATCCTCCCCGCCATCTTCGGGCCGATGCCCGGCAACAGCGACAGCTCGACGACATCGGCGATGTTTACGTCCACGACGTGATTGACGCCCCGCGAATCGCCAGCCATCGACCGATACGTCCACAACAGCAACGCCCCGGCGAGGACGGCCGCAACGAAATACGTGAGCAGGACGGTGGTAGCCCGCATGTTGCAACGGCGACGAAAGGATCAGGTGGTGCCCGGCGGCGCCGCGGCGGCGGCCTGCCCAGCGCCGGCCGTGCCGGGCAGGATGGCGCGCCGCACCATCACCATCCGCCGGAAGGAGCTCTTGGGCTGCATGTCCTCGCTGATGAGACCCGAAAGGGGCAGGTCCATCTGCGGGTGATCGATCAGGTCGTTCCACGCGACGGATTCGATGAACGGCTTGCTCAGCGCGATGTGGACAAGCGCCTCGAGCCAGTGGCTCTGCACCTGCTGCGACCATGGCTTGCGCCAGAAGCCCGACGAGGGATCGACCGCCTCCTGCCCCTCGGGGACGGCGATCATCTCCTGTGTCACCATCTCGCTGGGCGCCGCCAGGGTCAAGTGGATCGGCTTGCCGAACACGGCGAAGTGGTCGAGCAGGTTGCTGATCTGCATGAGGTCGCGGGTGAACTGCCCGGGCATCGCCTGGCCCATGAGGAGCTTGAGCGAGAGCGCGTCGAACGCCACCGCCCCCTGCACCAGCAGGTCGGTGTACATCATCGGCGGGATCGAGCGGGGGTTGGCCGCGAAGTATTCGCCGAACGGCTGGCGTATCTCCACCATCACCCGCGCCGCCGGCTGGACCTTCTTGACCAGCATCGTGGCCATGCGGGTCAGGTCCATCAACTGCTCGAAGTTGAACGTGAAGTGGCTGTTCACGTGCAGGCCCGAGACCACGTTCCACGTCATCACCGCGTTGCGGTAGCGGGTGACGATGCGCTCGACGTGCTCGTAGATCACGTCACGGACGGTGTCGTAGTCGTGCTCCCAGATAAAGAGCCAGTCCGGCAGGGTGCTCGGCTCGAAGCAGACCACCGGGCCGGCGATCACGGGCATGCGGTTCTTCGACGCCCACTCGACCCAGTTGTCGAGCTGCGCCAGGCGGTACTCTCCCTCCTCGGGCGTGAGCGATTTCCAGGGCGTGGGCACGGCGACGAAGTCGAAGTTCGCCGCCAGCCCCGCGCGCATGCGCTCGTTGGTCTGCTCCAACGCGACGCCGCAGCCGATCGGGTGGCGCGGCACCATCTGCGTCTGCTTGCGGCGGTTCAGGAGCAGCTCGGCGTGGGCGACGGCCAGCTCCTCGCTGCCGTCCAGCGCCGCCGCCAGGCAGTCACGGGAAAGCTTGTCGGCCCGCGCCGGCTCGTCCTTCTGGGCGCAGAGCGCCTCGATGAACAGCCGCCTGGCCAGCTCGGCGCGGCGGGTCACCGGGTGGTCTGGGCCGGTGTCGAACATCGCCCAGTCTTCGAGCTTGGTGTAGAGCGTCATCAGCCGGTGCCGCGCCAGCTCGAGCGTGAGGATGTAGGGCTCCTCGCGCTCGGGCAGCAGGCAGGTCTGGACCGTCAGCTCGCCGCACTCCCCCACCGGCGCCTGCAGCGCCAGCGAGGCCGCCCCCATCTCGCGCTTCTCGCAGGCGATCACCCCGTTGTCAAAAACGATCGTGCCCCGCATCGGATTGTTGTCGGACCCAATCAGGTACGAGTTACGGATCGACCACTGGGTGGCCGGCCGACCGTCATCAAACACGAGAAATTTCAGCATGCCGTCGTGTCTCGCGCGTAACGCTCAAAGGCCGGAGTCAAGGCACACACACCGCCCCCGCAGCGCCCCCATCCCTCCCTGGTCCGCGCCCTGTTCGCCGGCCTGTCGCCACGTTGTTCCGACTTCTCTCTCGACAGGCCCTGGCGAGCTCTGCCCACGGGCCGATCCCATCGACCCGTGCAGATTATCCGCCCACGCCGCCCACCTTGCAACGCCGCTCCGGGTGCGGCGTTTTTGCCGCCCCGCTCAGGCTTCGAGGTTCAGCCACTTCACCTCGCGGGCCGACAGGTCGACCTCCAGAGCCCTGAACGAGCTGCGCGTCTCCGCCAGCGTGCGCGGACCGATGAGCGGGAAGGTCGGGAACGGCTGCGCCAGCACATACGCCAGCGCGATGTTGATCGGCTCGACGCCGCGCTTCTTCGCCAGCTCCACCGCCCGCTCGCGGCGCTGGAAGTTGTCCTCGCTGAACCAGCAGCGTGACAGCTCCTTGTCCGCCGTGTATCCGGGGTGGACGTGCGGCAGGAAGAACCCGCGCGCCTGGCTGGACCAGGGCATGAGCGCGAGCTGCGACTTCTTGAGCCACTTGCGGTACTCGGGGTCGGAGGCCGCGATGCACCCACCCCACACGGCATCCACCATGCGGGCGAGGCTGAAGTTGTTGCTGATCGCCGTGAAGCCGGTCAATCCCTTGCGCTTGGCGTAGGCGTTGGCCTTCTTCACGCGCTCCAGCGACCAGTTCGAGCCGCCGAACGCACGGATCGAGCCTTTGGCCTTCAGCTCATTGAGCACGTCGATGAACTCGCCGACGGGGATCTCCGGGTTGTCGCGGTGCATCATGTACACATCGACGTAATCCGTCTGCAGCCGCTCCAGGCTCTCGGCGTGCTGCGAGCGAATCGCGTCGGGGTTGCAGTGCGGGGTGTGGGCGCCCTTGCTCAGAACGACGACCTTCTCGCGCAGGCCGCGCGACTTGATCCACGAGCCCAGGTGGCGTTCCAGGACGCCCCCGCCGTAGATGTAGCCGGTGTCGAACGAGTTGCCGCCGCGCTCGAAGTAGTCGTCGAACATGACATAGGCGTGCGGGTAGAACATCTGGTTGTCCACGCCCAGGACCAGCCGCGCGACAGGCTTATTCACACCGACGATCTCGCCGTATTTCATCTTGTTGTCGGCGGCGACGGCGAGCGGGCGGTTGGCGACGGTGACGCTCTTGGCGCCGGGTTTCTCCTCATTGAATACCACGCCGACACCCGCGCGCCAGCGGTCGAGGGTGCGCAGGTTGGCCAGCGTGTCGTCCCAGGTCATCGCGGGGAACGGCGGCTGTTTCTTCCCCTCGGCCACCGCCCGGGCGACCACGTCCGCCTCGATGGTGAAGGCGGTGACCTCGGTGCGGATGACGATGTCTTCCTGCGGCTTGCCGTGGCGATTCACGAAGATGTGAAACTCGCCGCCGTTCTGCCGGTCGGCGGTCCAGGGGTTGGGGATGAAGATGCTGCCGCCCGTGCCGAAGATGCGGACCACGTTTTCGAGACCGACGCCGACACCCGTCGAGACCTCGGCGATGATGTCGCCTGGGAAGGTGAGCACCGCCGCGGCGTAGGAATCCACGCCCGTCGGGGCGAGCACGCCCGAGGCCTTCACGTCCGTCGGCTCCGCGACAGCCACGCCCGTCGCCGCGGCGGCGACCAGCCGCGACATCGACACCGCATAGCAGCCCACGTCCATGATCCCGCCGCCGCCCAACTCATTGGCCCAGATGCGGCTCGTCGGGCTGTAGCCCGCGCCGAAGCCGAAGCTCGCGACGACCACGCGCACGTCGCCAATCGCCTTTTCCTTGAGCAGCTCGACCAGCTTGGCCGTCTGCGGGTGGCAGCGGTACATGAACGCCTCCATGCAGAAGACGTTGTGCCGCACCGCCGCCTCGAACATGGCCATGGTGTCCGCCGCGTTAAGGGACATCGGCTTCTCGCACAGGATGTGCTTGCCCGCCTCGGCGGCCTTGATGGCCCACTCCGGGTGCATCGGGTGCGGGGTCGAGATATAGACCGCCTGCACCTGCGGGTCGTTCAGCAGCGCCTGGTAGCTGCCGTGCCGGTTGGGGATGTTGAACTGGCCGGCGAACTTGTCGGAGGCCTCTTTGGTTCGGCTGCCGACGGCGACGACCTTGCCGGTCTTGGAGTTCGCCACCGCACGGGCGAAGGCGGAGGCGATAGCGCCGGTACCGATGATGCCCCAGTTGAGGACGTTACTCATGTGATGACCCTGTGTGGTTAAATCGGGTGGGATACGCGGTTCCCCTGTTGGGAGCCCGGGTGCGAGCCACGAAGGTTATAGCGACCGCCAAAAAGGTGCAATCGCACCCCGATTCCCGATACCATGCCACACACCTGCACGGCCGCGGGTGCGGCCGTCTCCCCCGGTTCAAAGGTTTACCCCATGCCCAAGATTGCCATACCGCCCTTCCACACCGCCAAACCCAGCGAGGCTCAACTCGTGCAGTGGGAGACCGCCCTGCAAAACGAGGGCTACCTCATCATCCCCAACGCCCTGCCGCCCGAAACGTGTCACCACTTCCTTGACCGCATCAAACAGATGCCCGACCACCCTTTCTACGGGTCGAACTCACTGGTGCGTCTGTTCGAGCACGGCATGGACTTCGTCCACCTCCTGGAAAACGAGCCGATCCTCACGCTGATGGAACGGGTGCTCGGTAAAAACCTGCACATCATCGCGCTGCAGGGTCACCGCATGTTCAAGGGCAACGAGGTCGCCACTTTCCACGCCGACGAGATTTATCTGCAACGGCCGGAAAACGTGGGCGACGACGTCGAGTACCCGCCGATCATCAACGTCATCAACTGCCACTACTACCTGATGGACGTGCCGCTGGAGCTCGGCCCCACCGAGGTGGTGCCGTTCAGCCACCGCGCCTGCCGATCGCCCAGGCCCACCGATGGCAACCCACCGAAATGGAACGGCCGGTCTCACGCGACGCTGACCTGCAAGATGGGCGATTGCGTCATGTACTCCAACCAGACCTGGCACCGCGGCGCGCCGAACCAGACCGACCGCACGCGCTACTCCGTGGTGCCCTCGTACAGCCGGCGCTTCGTCGCCCAGCGATTCTGGCCGTTCCTCAATTACAACCTCTCACGCGAGATCATGGATCAATGCACGCCCCGGCAGCGCGAGCTGCTCGGCGAGCACGGCCGGGGGGCGTACGGTTGAAGACCGGCAAGCCGGGATACCGATGATTTCCCGACCGTTCGAGAGTGCAAGCCGCCTCATTTGTTCCTCGGAACGATCAGTGATGGCCACCCGATCCCAAAAATACACGCATCAACCCGCCGCCAAGCCAATCCCCTGTGCGGACGATCTTTCTTTCCTCCCCCCGCACGAACCGACGCCCGTAGCGGGCTTTCACGCCTACGCCCGTCAGATGGGCGTCGCGCCGGGCGAGTCGATCGAGTTATGCGTCTCGCACGACGGCCCGGTCGATGTGCGCATCGAGCGGTACGGCCCGGAAGACCGCAAGGGCGTAACGCTGGCGACACTATCGGCGGTCGAGTCGGAATTGGAACCGATCCACCGCGGGAGCTACGTCCACGTCGCCAGGCCGATCGGCCGCTGGCCCGAATTCAGCGTCGAGGTCTGGTTCCGCACCCTGGCCGACGCGCCGCTGGCGGGCTTGGTCTCGCAGAATACGTTCACCCTCTCGCTCCGCCAGGGGAACGTCCCCTGCTTCGGCGTGCGCACAGACAAGTGCTGGCACGAGTTCTCAGGCTCAAGCTTGTCACTCAAGGAGTGGCACCACCTCGTCGCCACGTGTGACGGGAAGCTGATCCACCTCCACATCGACGGCAAACCCGTGCGTGAGCCGATGCCGCTGTTCGGGGCGGTTGACTGGAAATCGCCGGCGAAAGAGCCGTTACGGCTGGCGGCCCTCGGCGACGCACTGGGACAGGCGTCGGCATTCTTCACCGGCGATCTGTGCGGTCCGGCGGTTTATCCTTACGTACTCAAGCCCGCGCTGATCGCCTCGCGTTGGAAAAAACGTGAGACCGATCCCGCGCCGCGCGCCGTCGCTCACTGGAAATTCGACGCCATCGGCGGGAAGCCCTACCGCGACGCCACCGGCACGCGGCACGGCAAACCGGTGAACTACCCCATCCGCATGGTACCGGGCCCGCAACGCATCGACGACGATGACTGGTGCACCTACAACCCGCTGAAAGACCACCGGTACGGCCACGCCGCCCGGTTCATGGCCGACGCCCTGGTCGATTGCCGCTGGCCCATCGCCGCGCGGTGGCGCGTGCCGGCATCCGCTCGCTCTGGGCAATACGTCGCGCGTGTCACCAACGCCGCCGGTGAGATACGCCATGTCCATTTCATCGTTCGGCCCAAAAAGCCGACCGCACGGCTCGCCTGCCTCTCCACGACCAACACGCGCGTCGCATACAACTTCGACCCCTTCGCCAATGACAAGCTCGACTACGGCGCCTACCGCGTGCACCCGTCGTATCCGGTGCTCGGGCAAATCCTTGGCGTACGTCGGCCCTCCACCGGCGAGCCGTGGCAGCGCACCACCGTTTTTTTCGAGACGCCCTTCTACGCCTGGCTGGAGCGTGAGGGCATCGCTTACGACCTCTATACCGAGTGGGACCTGGAGGCCGACCCGTCGCTGCTGGATGATTACGACGTGGTCGCGTGGGCCGGGCACAGCGAATACTGGAGCGTCAAGCAGTACGAGGCGCTGCGCGCGTTTGTCGCCCGCGGCGGCCACATCGCCTGCTTCTCGGGCAACACCGCGTTCTGGCGCGTCAGCGTCGATCTCAAGAACTCCGCCATCGAGGTACGCAAGCACGACCGGCGGCCCTGCCCCGGGACCACCTGCGACCCGATGGTCCACCGCGCCCACTGGCACCAGATGGACCACCTGCCCGGCACCTACATGCACACCTCCGGCTGGCCGCAGACAAGCCTGATCGGCTCGGTCACCACCGGCTTCACCAACCCGCCGCTGCAAGGGCCCCGCGCGTCGTACGAGGTCACCGCCGCCGACCACCCGCTCTTCCACTCGCCCCGCCCGATCGACACCGCCGGGCCTTTCGCGCTCAACGGCGCAGGATACGAGACCGACGTCTCCGCCCGCTCGATGCTCAAGCTCTACGGTGAGTCGAAAATAAAACCCTACCCGGCGCGCGACCGTTCCCGCGTGCCCCGTTTGGCGGACCCGTTCGACAAGGGACTCACCGTCCTAGCCCGCGCGAAGATTCCCAACTCCAACGTGCTCGACTACGACGTGAATTTCAGCCCCAGCGGCGAGCTCTGGGGCGAGATGACGATCATCGAACGCCCCGACCTCAAGGGCCACGGCCTGGTCTTCACCTCGGGCAGCGTGCTGTCGAGCGAAGCATTGCTTACCGACGCGAACTTCTCAGATTTCGCGAAGAACGTCCTGAACCGCATGGGGCTGGACGTGCCGCTCAGTAACGGGCAATAACTCAGACGTTGAAGAGGAAGTGCGCGATGTCGCTGTCGTGCATCACGTAGCTCTTGCCCTCGACGCGCATCTTGCCCGCGGCCTTGATCCCGGCCTCGGTCTTGTATTGCTCAAGGTCGGCCACGCCGTATATCTCCGCCCGAATGAAGCCCTTTTCAAAATCGCTGTGGATCACGCCCGCCGCCTGCGGGGCCGTCGCCCCGATGGGGATTGTCCACGCCCGGATTTCCTTGGGCCCTGCCGTGAAATAGCTCTGCAAACCCAGCAGCTTGTAAGCCGCACGGGTCAGGCTCGCCAGCGCGGGCTCTTCAAGCCCCAGGCTGCCGAGCATCTCGGCGCGGTCGTTGCCGTCCAGTTCCGCCAGTTCGCTCTCCAGTTTGGCGCACACGGGCACCACCGCGCCGCCTTCGGCCGCGGCGCGCCCTCGCACCTTCATCGCCAACGGGCCCTTGCCGTGCAGGTCGGACTCGTCCACGTTCACCACGTAGAGCACGGGCTTGGCGGTGAGCATGGAGAGGCCCTTGAACAGCTTCGCCGCGTCGGGGTTCTCGAACTTCAGCCCACGCACCGGCTTGCCCTCGGCCAGCAGCTTCTGGCAGGCGGTCATCACCTCGACGCGCAGCTTGCCTTCCTTGTCCCCCACGCGGGCGGCGCGCTGCGCCTTGTCCATCGAGCCCTCGATCGACTCCAGGTCGGCGAGCATCAGCTCGGTGTCGATCGTCTCGATGTCGCGGATCGGATCGACGCTCCCCTCGACGTGGGTGATGTCCGAATTCTCGAAGCAGCGCACGATGTGGATCACCGCATCCACGCTGCGGATGTGGGAGAGAAATTTGTTGCCCAGCCCCTCGCCCTTGCTCGCGCCGCGCACGATGCCGGCGATGTCGATGATGCGGAGCATCGCCGGGACGATCTTCTCGGATTCGATGTGCTTGCGGATGGCCTCGAGGCGGTGGTCGGGCACGGCCACGACGCCAACGTTGGGCTCGATGGTGGCGAAGGGATAGTTCGCCGCCAGCGCCCCCGCGGAGGTGAGGGCATTGAAGAGCGTGCTCTTGCCGACGTTCGGGAGGCCGACGATACCTGCTTCCATGGTGCTGCGCGGCTCGGGGTGGGTGGTTTGGGGCGGGCATGATAGCCCCTCGCGCCCCGCCGGGCGAACCGCTGCTCACGCCGCCAAAATCAAGCGACCCACACGCCGCCGACGCGCTCGATCAGGATGCGGTCCAGCCCCGCCTGCCCGTGGCGTCGGCTGAACTCGGCCCGCAGCCGTTCCATCGGCTCGTGCAACGGCTCGTCGGAGAGCACGAACGTGCTGTGGTGCATCGGCAGCAACCTCTTGGCGCGGGCGTGGTCGGCCATCGCCACGACCTGCTCGGGGTTGGCGTGCGACTCGATCCACGGGTTGTACGCCCCGATCCCCATCACCGCGAGGTCAACCGCGGCCTGATCACGGAAACCCTCGTGGAACGCGGTGTCGCCTGCATAAAGCACGCGGTGCCGCGGGGCGTCGCACCCTTCAAGCACGAAGCCCGCGTAGCCCCGGTGGCGGTCCTGGATCGTACGTGCGCCCCAGTGCTTCACGGGGATGGCGGTGAAATTCAGCGACTCCACCGCAGACGTCTCGCCCCACCGGAGTTCCGTGACCGACGCAAACCCCATCCCGTGGATCAGGTCGCTGTTGTGCTCCGACGTGATGACGCGGGCGCCGGGGAAACGCCTACCGAGGCGGCGCAGCGACGGGCGGTCCATGTGATCGAAGTGGGCGTGCGAGATGAGCACGACGTCGATAGACGGCAACTCATTGATGCGCAGCGCCGGCGCGAGCAGCCGGCGCGGCCCGGCCGTCACCACACCCAGGCCCAACCCCACACGGTTGGAGAAGACCGGGTCGGTCAGCACTGTCAATCCCGCAACGCGGAGCAACACCGTCGCGTGACCCAGCCACGCCGCCGCCAGTGCGTGGTGCTCCCAGCGTGAAAGGTCCGGCTTCTGCGGCGCGGGGGCGACGCGCGGGACGCAGTCGATAACCCGCCACCGGCCGGCGGAGGGCGAGCGGTCGATGCGGCGCGTCAGGCCCATCACGGCCGGGTGGCGCGACATCGTCTCCAGCTTCCCGATAAAGAACTTGGCGGATCGGCTGTAGCTCATCGTGTGTTGCGATTGTAGGAGCCTTCGCGGGCCGAGGGACACCGCCCCTTGCCGCCCGGCATGGATTCGATGAAACTACCCGTCCGTCCCGAGGGAACCACCGCACGGGACCGCATCTGTAAACCGCACCCGGAGGCATCATCCATGGCACGTCCCGTCACGCTCTTCACCGGCCAGTGGGCCGACCTGCCGTTCGAGACGATCTGTCAGAAGGCCAAGAGCTTCGGCTACGACGGCATCGAGCTGGCGTGCTGGGGCGACCACTTCGAGGTGGACAAAGCGATCAAGGACAAGAACTACTGCAAGGGCCGCTGGGAGATCCTCAGCGACTTCGGCCTCACCGCCTTCGCGGTCTCCTCCCACCTGGTCGGCCAGGCGATCTGCGACAACATCGATGAGCGTCACAAGCTGATCCTCCCGCCCGACGTTTACGGCGACGGCGACCCCGAGGGCGTCCGCAAGCGCGCCGCCAAGAAGATGATCGAGACCGGCAAGGCCGCGCGGCTCTTTATCGACGCCAAGCCCGGCGCGAAGAAGAACACCACGGCCGTGGTCAACGGCTTCACCGGCTCCTCCGTGTGGCACTCCATCTACGCCTTCCCCCCGACATCGCAGGAGTACTGGCAGAAGGGCTTCGACGACTTCGCCAAGCGCTTTGCGCCGATCCTCAAGGCGTTTGACGACGCAAACGTGAACTTCGCCCTGGAGGTCCACCCGACCGAGATCGCCTTCGACATCGCCAGCGCCCAGCGCGCGGTTGAGGCGGTCAAGGGCCACAAACGGTTCGGCTTCAACTACGACCCGTCGCACCTGGGCTACCAAGGGGTGGATTACGTGAAGTTCATCCGCACCTTCGCCGACCGGATTTACCACGTGCACATGAAGGACGCCTGGTGGGGCCACGGCGACGGCACGGTGGGCGTCTTCGGCGGCCACGCCAGCTTCGCCGACCCGCGCCGCTTCTGGGACTTCCGCTCGCTGGGCCACGGCGACATCAACTTCGAGGAGATCATCGTCGCCTTGAACGACGTGCGCTACCAGGGCCCGCTCTCGGTTGAGTGGGAGGATTCACGCATGGACCGCGAGCACGGCGCCACCGAGGCGGCCGCGTTCGTGAAGAAGATCGACTTCAAGCCCAGCGCGATCGCGTTCGATGCGCAGTTTGATCGGTAGCATCCCGGCCCCATTGACCACCGGATCGACATGAACGACACCTACGTCATCTGGGCGGTTATTTTCCTCGCCGCCGCGCTGGTGCTGTTCATCATCGAGTTGGTCCTGCCCTCGGCGGGGATCATCGCGATCCTCGCCGCGGTCTCGCTCGTGGCCGGGATCGTCATGCTCTTCAAGCTCGACACCACGATCGGCCTGATCGGGGCGACGGTCACCGTGATCGGGGCGCCCTTCCTCTTCGCCCTGGCGCTCAAGCTCTGGCCTAACACCCCAATCGCGCGGCTGGTCATGCTCCGGCACGAACAGGCACGCCTCACCGGCGACCAGCGGGAAACCGCCGCCGACGACGGCCCACAGGTCGGGGCCCGCGGCACCGCCGTCACGGACCTGCGCCCGGTCGGCACCTGCCTGATCGACGGGCAGCGCATCGAGTGTCTCGCCGAGGGGGGCGTCATCCGCGCACAGACGCCGGTGCGTGTCGTCGCTTGCGACGGCATGCAAATCAAGGTCCGACCCGATGATGAATAGTGGACGGCCCGGGAGACGGTGGGCGGGTGTTACTGCGCCACCCGTTCCTGGCCGGCCGGTTCCTTGCTCGCGATCGCCTGCACGCGCTCGCGCGGTGATCCGATGTGGTTGATGCGGATGCCCCAGTTCTCGCCGACCTTCACCACCACGCCGCGCCCGACCTTCTTGTTGTTCACGAGCAGGTCCAGGTCGTCTTCCGCAGGCTTGTTCAATTCGAGGATTGCGCCGGGGCCAAGGGCGAGCACGTCGTCGAGCTGGAGGTGATGCTCACCGACCTGCACGATGACGGGGACGGAGAGCTTCAGGATCGTGTGGATATCGGCTGACATCGGTACAGGTTTATCGGCGGGACGCACCGTGCTTCTGCACAGACGCGTTTGGCGGATGAACACCGTCAGACTTTCACTTTCACCCACGGGCCGGGTGCCCGCCCGCCGCGGCAGGTCCACAGCACGCGCTCGTCGCAGAGGGCGATGAGGCTATCGAGCGTCATCGAATCGACGGCCACCAGGCCCCGCCCCGCGGGATATTGATGCAGCCAGGGCCAGGCCGACCCGCGATCGGTGAGTATCTTCTTCGTCGCAGCAGCGTCGATCTTTCCACGGTAGCGCCGGAGCAATGCCTCCATTCTCGCCTCACGCTGGAGCGTCGACGTCTTTTTCTTACTCGGTGTGATCTGCTTGCCGCAGCGGATCACGTCGTTGCACCGGTAGTGATTCGCCCGACTGATGAGCGGGTCGCGCACGGTGACCCGCCGCCCGGGCATCGCCTCGACCGTGATGCTCCCTCCCCTCGCGTCGCCCAGCATGAAGATGAAGCAGCCCGCGTGGCGCAGCGTGTCGAGGTAGGCCAACGCTTCATCGACGGTGCGGCGGAGCAACAACTCGGCGATGACGACATAGGTGGGCACGCCGACCACCGGCTTGATGCGTGGGAAGACCCCGCCGGTGGTCCACATGAGCGCCAGGCCATGCTCGTTGAGACCCGCGCCGGCCCAGAGGCCTGGGTAATGGAGCGTGAGCGTACGGGGCTGCCCGGTGATGCGCAGGCGGAGCAGGCCACCCCACTGATACAGGTTCGGCGCCCAGTCCCAGTTCTGCGCGACGATCGTCTTGCCCCCGCGCGTCGCCGCGCCGGTGGCGACGAACGCGGTGCAGTGCGGCAGGTGACAGATCTCTTCGTGCAGCATCAAAAGCGTAACGTGGTCGAGCGAGAGGCGACACCCCTTGGCCATGCCCTCCATGAAGGCCCCGGCGGTCGGCGACGTGCGCTCGACGTGCGGCCAGCAGCGGCGGGCGTAGGCGAGGCGTTTTTTGTCGGGCCGCAATTCCTGGCGGAGGAACCCGAGGATCGCGGTCTCGAACGCGCGGCCGTATTGCTCGCCGCAGGAGTGCGCCGAGCCCCGCAGTTCCGTGAGTTTGAGGCGGTCGTCGCTCATAGGGTGGTTCATCGCGTGAACTTGAACGGATACGGTGACAGGTTTTCCAAACCCGTGGCGGTGACAAGGTATGTGTTTTCAAGGCGGACATACACGCCGAGCTTGGCGTTGTACCCGCCCGGCTCGAAGCAGAGCACGTCGCCCTCTTCGATAATCCCCTCGCGGTCGCGGTTGAGGTCGGGGTCGAGGTGGACCCGCATGCCCAGGCCGTGGCCCGCGTGGTGGAGCAGGCCGATCTCCTTCAGCGCCGGGTGCTGGCGGATGTACTGATCCATCGCCTTCCAGATGTCCGTGCCCTTGGCGCCGGGCCTGAGCATCGGTGTGAGCTTCTGGTGCGACGCGGCGACGTGGTCATAGACCGACTGCTGCACGTCGGTCGGCTTGCCGATGGCGAAGGTGCGGCAGAGGTCCGCCCAGTGGCCGCGGTAATTGATCCACGCATCGATGACGTACATCTCGCCCGCCTGGATCGGCCGGTTGCGCGCCGGGCCCCACGGCTCGGCGCAGCGGTAATCGCCGTCATGGAACACCTTCTCACCCGCCACGCGCACCGCCGTCTGATACCCCAGCGCCAACGCTGCCAATTCCGTCATCCCGGGGCGCAGCCCCTCCTGCAGCGCATCGTACACCGCCAGGTCGATGCGGATCGCCTCCTTGAACAGGGCGATCTCGTCGGGTTCCTTGCGGCGCTGCAGGCGGATGATGTCCGATTCGATGTCCACCCATTCCGTCGGGCGTACGGAGCTGACAAAAGCCTCCGCCCAGAGTTTCGGCATCGAGCCGGCGGTGTAGGCGAGCCGTTTCACGCCGCGGATGGCGGGGATTTTCTTGCTCGCCTGTTCGAGCGCGAGGGTGTTCCAGTCGGGGTTCATTGTGCCCATCTTGCCGACCTCGTATGCCAGCGTCTCATCGACGCCGAACGCCTCCTCCGCGCCGGGCCCGACGAGCCAACCGCCGCCCGCAGTGGCGAGGAACAGCATCGCGGGGGTGTTGAACGGCCCGGTGAAGAGCTTGCCCGTGAAGTAATACACGTCGCGCAGGTCGGTGATGACGGCCGCGTCGATTTTCATCGACGCGAGGCGCTGACGGAACCGTTTCTGACGCTGGAGGCAGCCTTCCTGGGTGAGCATGGGTGATCCCGTGGGATGTGGATTCAAGATATCGATCGATGCGCAATCATTCACCGGCCCGATCCGCTATTTCTTCCGAACCTTCTTCTGCGAGGAGTGCTGCACGCGCGTACCCAGCCGCGTCGCCAATCGTTCGAGGGCGTTGGACCGGTCGTACTTATCGAGGTGGACGTTGATGATCGAGAAGCTCCGCTTGTTCGCCAATGCCAGGCTGAGCGCGTTCTCGAGATCGCCCTCGGTATTCACCTCGCACCCCCAACCGCCGCGGAGGAGTTGCGGCATCAGGTGGTACGCCCAGTCGTGGATGTCGTTGTAGGGCCCTTCGTGGATGAAACGCTCGGTGGTGTAGCCCTTGTTGTTGAGGACGAAGACGATCGGATTCAGGCCGTGCTTCACGGCCGTGGAGAGCTCCTGGCCCGTCATCTGGAACGCGCCGTCGCCGACGAAGATGATCGGACGGAGCCTGCGGTTGTTCACCTGCGCCCCGATGCTCGCGGGCACAGCGAAGCCCATCGAGGTGTAGTACGCGGGGCTGATGAACTCCGTCCGCTTGTGGATGGTCAGGTCCGCCGCCCCGAAGAGGCTGTCGCCGATGTCGCAGATCACGATGGTGCTGTGATCGAGGAACGAATTGATCCGTTCGAAAAACCGGGCGACGGTGATCGCCCGCCTGCCCTGCGCCGTGTAGGCGCGCGGCGTGGGCCGACGGATGCGCACCGCGCGGCGGCGGCGGCCGATCGGGGCGCGCGACAGACCGGTGATGAACTCGGCCATCGTCACGTGCTCAAACCGGTGGTGGCTGATGCTGATCCTCTCGTCGCCCGCGTGGATGCAACGCCCCTCGTCCAGCCGGGCGGTAAACAGCCCCAGGTCGATGTCCGTCAGGAACGCACCGAGGATCAGCAGCGCGTCGGCAGACTCCACGGTGCGGCGGACGTGGTCCAAACCCACCGCCCCCTCGTAAACACCCAGGTACTGCGGGTGGACCTCGCTGATCACCGATTTGCCCAGCAGCGTGGAGGCCACCGGGTATCCCGATCGCTCGACCAGCTTTAGCAGCGCCCCTTGCAAACCGAAGCGGTGGACCTCGACGCCGGCGAGGATCACCGGCCGCTTGGCCTTGCGCAGCATCGCCGACGCCTCCTGCAACGCCTCGGCGAGCACGGCGGGGTCGCTGACCACGGGCACGGCGCGGCGGCGCGGCGCGGCCTTGCACGGTTGATCAACCATGTCGCGCGGAATTTCGATATAAACCGGCCGCTTGTAGCGGACGCAGGCCGCGATCGTGTCGTCGATCTCCTGCGCCGCGGTGCGCGGGTTCTCCAGCGCCGCCGATGCAACGGTGACCGCCTCGAAAATCCTGCGCTGCGTGTCGAAATCCCGCACCTTGTGGTGCAGCAGCGGCGAACGGTCTCGCTCGCTCAGCCCCGGCGCGCCGCTGATCAGGATCACCGGCGATTTCTCCGCGTAAGCCCCGGCGATCGCGTTGAGCGCGTTCAGCCCGCCGACGCAATAGGTCACGCAGACCGCGCCCAAGCCATTAACGCGGGCATACGCATCGGCGGCGAAGCCCGCGGCGGCCTCCGTGCAAGTGCCGATCACCTGCATCCGGCTGCTGCTGAGCATGTCGTAGAACCGCAGCACGTAATCGCCGGGGATGCCGAAGACGTGCTTCAACCCCTCCTCTTCGAGGCGTTGAATCAGGTAGCTGCCGATGGTGGTCGATCGCATCAATGCCCCCATGGTCGAAGAGTGACCGGAACCCACGGCCGTCGCGCCGCTCAGACCCGCCGCGGGCGCGCCGCCCAGTGCATCTTCATGCCCAGCATCTTCCAGTAGCTCAGCTCGGGGTTCTGCACGAGCGTGAGCGCGCGGGGGTGGCGGCGGACGATCACCTGGTCCCCGGTGCGCAGCTTGGTCGAGAGCTGGCCGTCGATCACCAGCGCGCTGCCCTCGTTGGCGCGCTCGATGCGCACGGCGAGGGTCGAGTCGGCGCTGACGACGATCGGCCGGAACGCCAGCGAGTGCGGACAGAGCGGCGTGATGCAGAGCGCCGCCACGTCCGGGCTGACGATCGGCCCGCCGGCGCCGACATTGTAGGCGGTGGAGCCCGAAGGCGTGGCGATGATCACGCCGTCACCGCTGAAGATCACCGCCGGCGCCGTGTGCACCGCCGGGTCGATGAACAACTCCAGCTCGATCATGCGGAAGGGAGCGCCCGCGGCCACCACGGCGTCGTTCAGCGCGACGGCCTCGAATGAGGTGCGTGGCGTCTTCTCGCCTGACGCCACGGACCGTACACCCACGTCGATCATCACCCGGTGCGTCGTGCGGCACTGCCCGGCGGCAATGCGGTCCCAGTGCCGCTTGACGTCGTCGATGTTGAACTCGGCAAGGAACCCGAGCTTGCCGAAGTTGATGCCCAGCACGGGCAGGTTGAGGGCGGTGACCAGCGGGGCCTGGGCGAGCAGCGTGCCGTCGCCGCCGAGGATGACGACCAGATCGGTCGGGGGCATCTTCGCGGCCAACTCGGTGGAGAGCGCGTGCGTGTCGGATTCGGCCACGATTTCCGCGTGCTTCGCCAGCCACGGCCGGAACGTCTCCATCGCCTCGGTCACCGCCGATTTCTCGCGGTTCGCGAGGACCACCACCCTGGGTTTCTTCGTCTGCACGGCCATGGCGATCAGTGTAATCGAACCATCAACCCTCCGGTGACGCTTGAGCCCCCCACCGTCAACGGCCGATATCCTTGGGGACGAGGAACGCGGACAGGAGCTTGCTTTGAAGGCGATCGTTCTCGAAGGCCAGCAGCCAAGGCTATCGACCACGCACCCGGACCCGCGCCCCGCGCCCGGCGAGGCGCTCATCCGCCCGCTGCGCATGGGCGTCTGCTCCACCGACCTCGAGCTCTGCAAGGGGTACATGGGGTTCAAGGGCGTGCTCGGCCACGAGTTCGTCGGCGTCGTCGAAGAGGTCGGCGGCGGCGGCAAGGAGGCCAAGGCCTTCGTCGGCAAACGCGTGGTTGGCACGATCAACTGCGTCTGCGGCAAGTGCGACATGTGCAGATCAGGCCTGCGCGAACACTGCCGCGACCGCACCGTGCTGGGCATCCTCAACCGCGACGGCTGCTTCGCCGAACGGTTCACGCTTCCAACAAAAAACCTACTGCTCGTGCCCGAGGGCCTCGACGACGACCACGCCGTCTTCACCGAACCATTGGCGGCCGCATACCAGATCTTGCGGCAACTGACGATCGAGGGCAGGCCCTACATCACCGTGCTGGGCGACGGCCGGCTCGGGCTGCTCTGCGCCCAGGTGATGAGCCAGCTCAACGCGACCGTGCGCTGCGTGGGCAAACATCCGGAAAAACTCTCGCTCTGCGAGAAATGGGGCGTCAAACACCGCCTCCTCGAAGAGGTCGGCCTGCGCGCCGATCAGGACATCGTCGTGGACTGCACCGGCTCCTCAAACGGGTTCGCAACCGCCATGAAGATGGTCCGTCCGCGCGGGAAGATTGTCCTCAAGACCACGGTTGCCCCGGGGGCCGGCGAGATCGACCTCTCCCCGCTGGTCATCAACGAGATCCAGGTGATCGGCAGCCGCTGCGGCCCCTTCGGCGACGCGCTCACCGCGATGGTGAACAAGAAGGTCGATGTGTTGAGCCTGATCAGCCGGCGCATGAAACTGGCCGACGGCGTGGCGGCGTTGAAGACCGCGAAAAGCCCGGGCGTGATCAAGGTGCTGCTGGAGCCGTGACCGGGGTTGTCGACGGCTGTTCATTGCCCTCCACCAGATACCCCAGCGACATCAGCACCACCACCACGATCGCCAGCGCGACGCGGTAGTAGCCGAACACCTCCAGGCCGTGTTTTTTCAGGTAACCGACCATCCATTTCACCGCGAGGACGGCCGAGATGAACGCACAGAAAAAACCAAGCAGCATCACACCGAGCGAATAGTGATCGAGCAGGTCGTGGCGGTTCTTGACGGCCTTAAGGATCGTCGCCCCGCCGAGCGTCGCCACGCCCAGCAGAAAACTGAACTCAACGGCCGCGGCGAGGTTCAAACCCACGAGCACGCCGGCGACGATGGTCATCAGGCTGCGGCTCGTTCCCGGCCAGACGGCGACGACCTGCAGCACGCCGATGATGAGGGCCATGCGCCAGGTCATGTCGCTCAACTCGAGGCGTGGCCGGACCGCGTCTTTGTTGCGGTACCACGACACGACGAGGATCGCCGCCCCACCGATGAACCACGCCAGCGCAACGGGCCAAAGCCCGAAGAGATGCTTTTCAATGACTTTGTCCGCCAGCGCGATGAACGGCAGCGGGATCAGCGCCACGAGCAGGACGATCGCCAGGCGTTTGCCCTCCTCGTCGCGCCCCAGCAGGCCCATCGCCATGCGGCGGATGCGCTGCGCGTAGAGCGAGAGCACGGCCAGGATCGCCCCGCCCTGGATCACGATCGCATACGCGTTGGCGGCGTCGCTGTTGCCGATCCCCATCGCCCGCTGGGCGAGGATGAGATGCCCCGTCGAACTGATGGGCAGATACTCGCTCAAACCCTCCACAATCCCCAAGACCAGCGCCTGCCACCAATTCATCACAAGCTCCTTCGCATCCTGAACGTCCAACCCGCGTCGGGCCGATAGGATATGGCTATCGACACCCTGGCCCCCGGTCGGCCAGTTTCACCGCGGACGCCTGTTTGACTGGCCGGGAACCGGGGGTATGATTCATCCGTATATCCGGATGGAAGGATTGATCAATCGCCGCTCCGGCGAGCCCCAGGGCCACTGATCCATGAGCCGATTCCTCAAAGAACTCTCCAGGCGGGTGCTGATTTTTGACGGCGCGATGGGCACGTCCATCCACAAGCGAACCGATCTGGAACTGCAGCGCGACTACCTGGGCCGCGAGAACTGCACCGAGGTGCTCGTCCTGAGCCGGCCGGACGTGATCATCGACATCCATCGCTCCTTCCTGGCCGTCGGGGCCGACGCGGTCGAGACCGACACGTTCAACGGCAACGTCATCACCATGGAGGACCAGGACCTCTCGGAGCGGACCTACGAAATCAACAAAATCGCCGCCGAGGTCGCGCGCGAGGCGTGCAAGCCCTACCACTCCTCCGACAAGCCGCGCTTCGTCATCGGCTCCATCGGCCCGGGCACCAAGCTCATCACCCTGGGCAACACCCACTGGGACGCGATGCTCGAGAGCTACCGCGTGCAGGCGCACGGCCTGATCGACGGCGGCGCGGACGCCCTGCTCATCGAGACCGCGCAGGACATCCTCCAGGTCAAGTGCGCCGTGAACGCCTGCCTGCTCGCGCTCAGGGACCGCAACCGCACGCCGGGCGACGTCCCCATCATGGTGCAGGTCACCATCGAGACCATGGGCACGATGCTGCTGGGCACGGAGATCTCCGCCGCCGCCACCGCGCTGGCGGGGCTGCCCATCATGTCGCTGGGGCTGAACTGCGCCACCGGCCCGACGGAGATGGCCGAGCACATCCACTGGCTGGGCCGCAACTGGCCAAACATGATCAGCGTGCTGCCCAACGCCGGCCTGCCCACGATCCTCGACGGCCGCGCCGAGTTCCCGCTCAAGCCGCAGCCCTTTGCCGAGGCGCTGATGCGCTACGTCGAGCAGGACGGCGTGAACATCGTCGGCGGCTGCTGCGGCACCACGCCCGAGCACATCGGGCTGCTTGCCGAGCTGCTCGGCAACCGCGCGCCGTCGCGCCCCGCCAAGAACCCATCCAAGGGGACGTGCTCCTCGCTCTTCTCGGCCGTCGATTACCGGCAGGACAACTCGCTGCTCAACGTGGGCGAGCGCACCAACGCCTCGGGCTCCCGCGCGTTCAAGAAACTCCTCGAGGCCGAGGACTGGGACGGCATGGTCAGCCTCGCCAAGGAGCAGGTGCGCGAGGGCTCGCACGTCATTGACATCAACGTGGACTACGCCGGCCGCGACAACGCCAAGGACATGGCCGAGATCGTCCGCCGCTTCGTGCGCCAGGTAAACGTGCCGCTCATGCTCGACAGCACCCAGCCCGCGACCATCGAGGCGGGCCTCAAGTCCGCCGGCGGCAAGTGCATCATCAACTCGGGCAACCTCGAGGACGGCGAGCACAAGTTCGCCCAGATGTGCGCCCTGGCGACAACCTACAACGCCGGCCTGGTGCTGGGCTGCATCGATGAGGACAAAGAAGAGGCGATGGCACGCACCGCCGACCGCAAGATCGCCATCGCCAAGCGGATGTTCGCCCTCGCGACCGAGAAATACGGCCTCGCCGCCGAGGACATCCTCTTCGATCCCCTCGTGCTGCCCATCAGCACCGGCATGGAGAAGGACCGCCGCTCCGCGCTCGAAACCATCGAGGGCACGCGGCGGATCGCAACCGAGCTGCCCCGCTGCCAGATCACCTGCGGTCTCTCCAACGTGAGCTTCGGGCTCAAGCCCTCGGCACGCGTCGTGCTCAACTCCGCGTTCCTCGCCGAGTTGACCTCGGCGGGCATGACCAGCGCGATCATCCACGTCTCCAAAATCCTGCCGCGCAACCGCATCCCCGAGGCCCAGTGGAACGCGGCGCTCGAATTGATCTACAACCGCCCCGCCGCCGTTCCAGTAACGCTGCGCGACGGCAACCAGACCACCGACCCGCTCCAGATTTTCATCGACCTGTTCCCGGACAGCGACGAATCCGCCAAGGCCGCGAAGGTGCAGACCAGCGACCTCCCGCTCGAGGAGCGGCTGCAGCGGCACATCATCGACGGCGAGAAGCGCAACCTCGTCGAAGACCTGGAGGCGGCGCGGGAGAAATACACCCCGCTCCAGATCATTAACGACCACCTGCTCGGGGGAATGAAGGTCGTCGGCGACCTGTTCGGCTCGGGACAGATGCAGTTGCCGTTCGTGCTCCAGTCGGCCGAGGTCATGAAGATGGCCGTCGCCCACCTCGAAAAGTACATGGAAAAGGTCGAGGGGCAGTCCAAGGGCGTGATCGTGCTCGCCACCGTCAAGGGCGACGTACACGACATCGGCAAGAACCTCGTGGACATCATCCTGACCAACAACGGCTACACGGTATTCAACCTCGGCATCAAGCAGCCGCTGGCGAACATCGTCGAGAAGTTCCGCGCCACCAAGGCCGACGCGATCGGCATGTCCGGGCTGCTGGTCAAAAGCGTCGTGGTGATGAGGGAGAATCTCGACGAGTTGAACGCGATGGGGATCAACGCCCCGATCCTGCTCGGCGGTGCGGCGCTGTCACGCCACTACTGCGAGAGCGAGCTGCGCTCCGCCTACAAGGGCCGGGTGTACTACGGCCGCGACGCCTTCGAGGGGTTGCGTCTGATGGACCTCCTCAAGTCCAACCGTGAAGAGGAACTCAACCGCGAGATCGACGAGCGGCTCGGTAAGCGCGCCGCCGCCGAGGCGAAGATCGAGGCCAAAGCCGCCGCGGCCTGTCCCTCCTGCGGCACGAGCCACACCGTGACCGCCGCTCCCGCACGATCGGAGGTTCGGCGCGACGTCCCCGTGCCCGCCGCGCCGTTCCTCGGCTCGCGCGTTGTCGATTCCCTCCGGCTCGACGATATCTACCCGTTCGTCAACCGCGTCGCGCTCTACCGCGGCCAGTGGCAGTACAAGAAAGGCCGGATGACCGACGAGGAGTTCGACCGCCAACTCGCCGACGAGGTCAACCCGATCTTCGACCGCCTCGCCAAGCAGTGCAAAGAGGAAAAAATCCTCAACCCCAAGGTCGTGTACGGCTACTTCCCGTGCAACAGCGACCCCGACCGCCCCGAGGACCTGGTCATCTACGACTCCGTCGATCAGGACCGCGAGGTTGAGCGGTTCACCTTCCCGCGGCAGTCGTCCCGCGCCCGGCTCTGCATCAGCGATTTCTTCCGCCCCGCGAGCGACGGCGTACGCGACGTGGTCGGCATGTCCTGTGTGACCATGGGCGAAGTCGCCAGCACGCGATCCCGCGCCCTGTTCGAGGCGAACAACTACACGGAATACCTCTACCTCCACGGCTTCAGCGTCGAGTGCGCCGAGGCCCTGGCGGAGTTGTGGCACAAGCGCATGCGGCAGGAGCTCGGCATCGCCGGCGAAGACAGCCCCAGCATCCGCGACCTGTTCACGCAGGGATACCGCGGGTCTCGCTACTCCTTCGGCTACCCGGCCTGCCCCGAGATGAGCGACCAGGACAAGCTCTTCCGCCTGCTCAAGCCCGAACGGATCGGCTGCGTGCTCACCGAGAACTGGCAGATCGACCCCGAGCAGTCCACCAGCGCGATCGTGGTGCACCACCCAGAGGCGCGGTATTTCAACGTGTGAAATATTCAGGCCGTCGCCGCGGCCTGGCCTTCGCGCACAGCCGACGGCACGGGCTCTTTCTGCCCGCGCTGCCAGATGCTGTGCACGCGGAACTCGTCGCGCGGCTGCGGGAAGTCGATGCGGAAGTGCGTGCCCCGGCTCTCCCTCCGCCACAAGGCTTCGCGCGTAATCAGGGCGCCGACGAGCAGAAGGTTTTGCACCTCCCACCCGCCGCGGTCGTCGAAGATTTTGTCGAGCGTGTATCGCGCCCAGAACTCGAACATCTCCATCACCTCGCCGAGACGTGCCCCGTCGCGCTCGATGCCGACGTGCCGCCACATCACCGAGCGGAGGCTGGAGCGCACATCAGCGAGGTCGAGTTCGGAGCGGTCGGACGGGCGGATGTCGGAGATCACCTTGGCGGGCAGGCTCGCGCGGCCGTGGCCGCCGCCGTTGGCGGGTTCGAGGCACTCGCGGCTCGTGCGCCCCGCGATCTCGCCGTACACCAGCCCTTCCAGCAGGCTATTGGACGCCAGCCGGTTCGCCCCGTGCAGCCCGGTACAGGCCGCCTCGCCGCAGGCGTAAAGCCCCGCGATCGAGGTGCGGGCGCTCTCGTCGGTCCACACGCCACCGACCATGTAGTGCGCCGAGGGGTGGATTGGGATGGGCGTCTTGCCCGGGTCGATGTCGAATTTTTTCAGCAGCTCGAAAATGCCCGGGAACCTGGCACGGAACCGC
This sequence comes from Planctomycetota bacterium, assembly GCA_021413865.1. Lineage (GTDB taxonomy): Bacteria > Planctomycetota > Phycisphaerae > Phycisphaerales > Phycisphaeraceae > JAIOPN01. The sequence goes on from JAIOPN010000017.1 coordinate 259,985, forward strand.
TCGGTGCCGATCGCGCGGGCGTCGAGATAGACGTGACTGAAGGCCGTCTTGGTCATCTGATCGAGGATCGCCTTGGAAACGACGTCGCGCGGCGCGAGTTCCCTATCGGGGTGGTAATCGCCCATGAAGCGATAGCCGTTACGGTCGATGAGCTGCGCCCCCTCGCCGCGGACGGCCTCGGTGATGAGCGAGCGCGACGCGCCGGCGATGTAGAGCGTCGTGGGGTGGAACTGCATGAAGGCCATGTCCGCGACGCGCGCCCCGGCGCGGTACGCCATCGCCAGGCCGTCGCCGGTCGCCACGGGCGGGTTGGTGGATTCACGGTAAACCTGCGCCGCCCCGCCGGAGGCGAGGATGACGGCGTGCGCCCAGATCACCTGCAGGCCGTATTTCGGGTGGTGCGTGATCGCCCCGACACACCGCGGCGCGGAACCTTCCGTAGTAATGAGGTCGAGGCTGAAGCAGTTGGTGAATAGGCGGATGTTGGGCTGGGCGCGGAGGCGGCGTTCGAGCGTGATCGCCAGCTCACGGCCGGTGGCGTCGCCGTCGGCGTGGAGGATGCGCGAGTGCGAGTGGCCGCCCTCGCGTCCGAAGGCGATCGGGCTGCGCGGGTCGGCGGGGTTCACGCGGTCGATCCGCATCCCCCACTCCATGAGTTGGTTGATAAGCGGCGGCCCGCCGGAGATCACCTGCCGCACAACCGGCTCGTCGCACAGCCCCGCGCCGGCCTTGAGCGTGTCGTCCACGTGCGACTCGAATGAATCGTCCTTCGCCATCACCGCGGCGATGCCCCCCTGCGCCCAGGCGGTGTTGGATTGCTGCACGTCCCCCTTGGCGGTGACGATGACCTCCGCGCCGGGGTGCTCCCCCGCCGCGAGAGCCGCACGCATGCCCGCCACGCCCGCACCGATCACCAGCACGTCCGTGAAGACCTGCGGCAGCAGCGTCGCACGGAAAGGGATCAGGTATCGGCGTTCGTCGAAGATGGAAAACATCACAGGCCTTGGTAGTACCCGGGTGAATAAGAGACCGCGTCAGAAATCGCGCCGGCGCGACGACGCCCTATTGAAGGTTTCCCGAGCCGCTGAAACCGACGCTGGGGAGAGGGATTTTCGATTCCGTGAAGAGTCTTCGCATCTCGCCGGGGGGTTCGTAAGAGACCGAGCCTTCGACAGAGTATGCCGCGCCCGCCGCCACCGCCGCGGGGACGGCCACGGGGATCATCACGATCTGTTTCCCGCCGGCGGGGAGGGTGCGGTTGGGGCAATCCTCGCCGTGCAACGATGGCGAGCCGCCCACGGTGAGCGTGTATTGGCTCTCGATCAGAGGGAGCGCAACGCGGTTGGGGTTCTCCAGTTCGACGAGCACCTCGATGCGGGCGCCGTGGTCCGTTGCCGCAGCCAGTCGGGCGCTGAGCAGGCGGATCGTCGGGTCGTGAACATCTTCCTTCTCCGCCTTGGTCTTGTTTTTCTGGCAGCCGGCGCCGGCGAGCATCAGCACGGCGAGCAAGAGCGCTGCGGGTTTCAGTGCGGCGTTGCGTGTCACGGTCGTCTCCATGGGTGCCACAGACAAACCCCTGGCGGGAGGGATAAGGATATGGCATCCATGGCCCGTGTGCCATTCAAACCGACAATCAAGTTATCAGGGCGAGGCTACCCGCCTCACGCCGGCTCGATGCCCGCCTGGACCGGCCGGCCCAGGATCTGCACCCAGCGCCGGATCGCGTCGAGCGTGATGACCACGGTCAGCACCAGCATTGTCCCTGCGAGCAGGCACATGAGCTTCAATTGGAACACGTCGAAGGATGAGAGTTCGGGCTTGCCGGCCTGTGCCCACCACCCCATGACACTCTGGGTGCCCGCGGTCATCACCGTGACAAGTGTGAACGCCAGCGGCAGTGCGGTCAGGAGTGCGTAGCTGCGCTTAGGGGCGTGCGTTAGCAGGTAGGTCGTCCCCACCGCCAGGGCGATGACGGCGAGCAACTGGTTGGCGATGCCGAGCATCCGCCAGAGGGTATTGAGGTTGCCGGTGTAGAGCAGGTAGCCCCACGCGAAACAGGTGGCGGCGCTCAGGCCGATGTTGAGCAGCCAGTTTGGCTTGCCCCCCACCGCCGGGGCGCCACGTATCTGGATCAGGGTTTCCTGGAAGACGAACCGCGCCACGCGCGTGCCTGTTTCGAGCAGCGTGAGGATGAAGAGCGCCTCGAACATGATGACGAAGTGGTACCAGTAAGCCACGAGGGTTGACATGCCGGGGAGCTTGCTGAAGACCTTGGCCATGCCGACCGCGAGCGTCACCGCCCCGCCGGGTCGGTTGGCAAGCTTTTCTTGCGTCTCCTCTTCGAGCATCTTGATCTGGACCGGTGCTGGGTTGAAGCCGAGGTCCTGTTCGGAACGAGCGGTCATGTCCACGTATGCCTCATGCATCGCGGGGTTTTTCTGATCGGCGTTGATGAGGAAGTAGTCCCCCGGTTCCAGGGCACAGGCCGCCACCAGCGCCGTCACCGCGACGAACCCCTCGACGACCATCGCGCCGTAGGCGATCGGGCGGATGTCACGCTCCTTGTTGACCATCTTGGGCGTCGTGCCCGAGGCGATGAGCGAGTGGAACCCCGACAGCGCCCCGCACATGATGACGATGCAGACGAACGGCCAGACCGTCCCGCTCACGACGGGTCCGCCGCCTGCGGTGAAAGGCGTAACCGCCGGCATCCTGAGCACCGGGTGGGCGATGATCAATCCCACCGCCAGCACGATCATCACCCCGATCTTCATGTACGAGCTGAGATAGTCGCGCGGACACATCAGCACCCAGACCGGCAGTGACGCGGCGATAAAGGCGTACACCGGCAGCATGATGGAGAGGGTCGGCTTGCTGAACAGCAGGTAGGAACTCATGCCCGACTCGGCGAACGGCTTGCCGAGGAACACACCCGCCAGCACGATGCTCACGCCGATCACCGACGCCTCGCCGATCCTGCCGGGCCTGAGCTTGTACATCCAGAGCCCGGTCAGCATCGCGGCGGGGATCGTGACGATGATCGTGAACATGCCCCAACTGCTCTCGGCCAGGGCATTGACCACAACGACCGCCACGCTGGCGAGCACGGCGACGATGATGAACATGGTGGCGAGGCTGGTGGTGATGCCCGCGACAGGGCCGATCTCGCGGCGGGCGATGTTCGCCAGCGACAGGCCGTCCTGCCGCACCGAGGCCCAGAGCGTGACGAAGTCGTGCACGCCGCCGGCGAGGCAGGCGCCGATCACGATCCAGGAGAACCCCGGGAGGTAGCCCCACTGCGCCGCCAGCACGGGCCCGATCAACGGCCCGGGGCCGGCGATCGCGGCGAAGTGGTGGCCGAAGAGGACGATCTTGTTGGTCGGGTGGTAATCGACGCCGTCCTTGAGCCGATGCGCGGGGGTCGGGCGGCTATCGTCCAGCGCCGCCACCTTGGCCGCCAGGAACGCCCCGTAAAATCGATACGCCACCGCGAACGCCGCCAGCGAGGTGATGATCAACCACAGTGAATTCAAGGGGAGAGGCTCCGTAAAACCGCGTATAATCCGTTGTTTACAGTATATCCCGGCGACCGTTTCAGCGTGCCAGCTTCGCGGCCACGTCCAGGCGCATCGCCTCGACCTTTTCGCGGAGGAATCGCAGCGCCTCTTCCGCCCCCATGTTGATGAGGGTTTCGGGGTCAATGGGTTGGCCGTACATCACGCCCACCCGGCCCAGCAGATGCGGCAGCTTGCGGGAACGGGGCCAGACCGCGTACGCCCCCTCGACGGCGACGGGGACGACCCACGGCTTGGCTCGCTTGATCAAGAGCATGGTGCCGGTGGCGAAGCGCATCGTCGTGCCGTCCTTGCTGCGCGTCCCCTCGGGGAACACGAGCAGCGCCTGATCCTCCTTGAGGACGTCGATGCAGCGGCGCATGGCGGCGATGTCGCTCTCGCCCCGCGCGATGGGGATGGCGTTGAGAGAACGTATCACCCACGCGAAGGCCGGGTGGTTGAAGAGCGTTGATCGCGCCATCGCGTAGAACTGACGGCGGTGCGCGCCGATGCCGACCAGGATGGGGTCGAGGAAAGACTGATGGTTGCTCAGGAAGAGCACCGGGCCCCGCGTGGGGATGCGCTCCATGCACCAGGCGCGGTAACGATAGAGGGGAAACATCCAGAGGCAGAGGAGAAAATGGAGGAGGTACCACCAGAGGATGCGGGCGAGCGACGCGCCGGGTTGGCGGGTGCGGAGTTGATCGAGCATCAGCCGCCCTTCCGCGCGGATGACGCCACTGGCACGGGCAATCCGCCGACGATCTCTCTTGAGCGCCTTTCGAGCAGATCGAGAACCTGATCGAGCGCCAGGTCGGAGGTGTCGATGCGGATGGCGCTGGGAGGACAGATCAGCGGGCCGTCCGGCCGGCGGGAATCTCTCTGGTCACGCTGGATGATGCCAGCCAAAATCAGGGCTTCATCGGCGGGCTTGTCGGCGGCGCGCAACTCCTCGGCGCGGCGCTTCGCACGCACCTCCGGCTTGGCATCGAGATAAAACTTCACCCTCGCGGTGGGGAACACGACCGAGCCCTGGTCGCGCCCCTCGGTGACGAGCCTCGGGTGCGCCTCGCCGATGTGCCGCTGGGCGTCAACGAGCACCTGGCGCACCGGCCCAAGCGCCGCCACGTCGCTCACGCTGAACGTGACGTCCGGGTCGCGGAGCCGGTCGGTCACGTCGTGGTCGTTGACGAACAGGCGGGGCGGATCGGCCTTCCAGTCGAATCGCAGGTGCGCCTTGCGCGTCACCTCGATCACCGCGTCGGGCTGCGTGGCGGGATCGACACCCGCGTCGAGGCAGACCGCGGTCAGGCCGCGGTACATCGCCCCCGTGTCGAGGAACTCCAGCCCCAGCCGCTGGGCGAGACGGCGGGCCATGGTGGATTTGCCGCTGCCCGCGGGCCCGTCGAGCGTGATGATGAGCGGGGCCATGACGGGGAGTGTAGCAACGGCGTCGTCTCCCCCGGGTGCTTTGCCGTCGCCGGGGATGTTGATCTTTTGTATCCAACGACGCACGAGAGAGGGCGTATCATCCGTGGCTGATTTCCCACCCTTCACCATGTTCGTTGCGCGGTCGGCGGCGCCCTCGGCGAAGGATTTCACCCGGTTGAACATCACCCGCGCCCACACGAACTCCGTGGCCAGCACGCCCAGGCCAAAGAGGATGATCAGCGGCGCCGGCCCCGGCCCCGGGACGAGGATCACCAGCACCCCGAACAGCATGATCGTGGTGCCGATCACCAGGATGGCCAACCGCTTGGCCTGATGGCGTGCCAGTTCGACGAGCGTGCGCCGATCGCCCGTGCCCGACTTCAGCTCACGCAGCGTGTCGTAGCGGTTGGCGAGCATCGAGGCGACCGCCCCGGTGAATAGGATGCCCGCGATGATCCCCAGCGACAGATGGATGGAGATCAGGTCCCCCTCCGCGCCGGCCCCGCCGTGCTGGTGGTGCCACTGCTCGGCGATGATCTTGACGCCGACGAAGACCAGCACGAAGACCAGCGCCGTCTTCATGTGCCGGAAGGCGCGCATCATGCCCGCCAGCGCGAAGTAGAGCGATCGGAGGCCCAAGATGGCGAAGACGTTGGAGGTGAAGACCAGGAACGGGTCGGTGGTGATGCCGAAGATGGCGGGGATGGAATCGACGGCGAAGATAACGTCCGTGGTCTCGACGACGAGCAGGACGAGAAACAACGGCGTGATGGCCCGCTTGCCGTTGATATGGGTGAAGAACCTGGGCCCCTCGAACGTCGGGCTGACGGGGAAGAGCTTCCGCGCGAGACGCACAACGAGCGTCTTGTCGGGCTCGATCTCCTCTTCGCCGGACACGAGCATGCGGACCGCGGTGACCAGCAGTAGCGCGCCGAAAACGTAGAGCATCCACGAGAAGTGCTTCACCAGTTCGGCGCCGACGCCGATCATGATGCCTCGCATCACCAGGGCGCCGAGGATGCCCCAGAACAGGACGCGGTGCTGGTACTCCGCCTTGACGCCGAAGAAGGAAAAGATGACGGCGATGACGAAGATGTTGTCGAGACTGAGCGTTTTTTCGATGATGTAGCCGGTGAAAAACTTGAGCGCCGCCTCGTGGCCGGACATGGTGTGGCCGACCGTTTGGCCGATGCCAAAGACGTGGTGCTCGTAGAGGAAGTAAACGGCGACGTTGAACAGCAGCGAAATGGCGACCCAGATGACGGTCCACGTCAACGCCTCACGCGTGGTGAACACGTGATTACGCCGGTGGAACACCCCCAGGTCGAGCGCGAGCAACACCAGAATGAGGGCCAGGAATCCGAGCCAGAGCCAGATGGTCATCGCGTGGACTCAGCGGCTGGAGGTGCCTGTGTCATGGTAGGAGCCGCCCGGTCGGCCCGGTCACATGGGGCCGCCGGGGTGAGAGCCCTTGAGCCACGCCTGGACACGCTCGGGCTTGAGGAAGAAGTAGTAGAGCCGGCCCTCGGCGAACTGCCGCCCCGCCAGGGCCTCCGCCGGCGCGCCGACGCCCATGTAGATGTCGCCCCGGCCCGCGGCGCGGATCGCCCCGCCGGTGTCCTGGTCGAGCATGAACTGGTCAAAGGTGTGCTTCGAGTCCCCCACGCCGGTGGGCACGCTCGTCTGCGCCAGGATCACGGCCCCGCGAGGAAAGATGGTCTTGTCCGTCGCCAGTGTTCGGAAGTCCGTCACCTTCACGCCCAGCGAGCCGGCGGGCCAGGTATCGGGCGTGTAATTCTGGAAAAAGGTGAAGCGATCGTTGCGGTGGATGTAACCCTCGAGCTCGGTCGGGTGGAGACGGAAGTATTCCCGAATGGCGGGCAGGCTCACCTTGTTGCGGTTCATCTTGCCGTCTTCAGAAAGCATCTTGCCAAGGCTTGTGTAGTCGTAGCCGTTGGTCCCGGCAAAACCGATGTAGCGCGTCGATCCGTCGGTCATCGTTAGCCGTGCCGAGCCGTTGACGTGGATGATGTATGCGTCGAGCCGGCTGGGCAGCCAGACCAGCTCGGTGCCCGTGAGCATGTTTGAGGATTCGATCTGCGCCCGCGTGGGGTATGTCTGCATGCCGCCGGCGGTGCGCCGCCCCATCGTCTGGCCGGTCACGGGGTCGCTCACCAGGTCCGCAGGCCGGCGGTAGAGCGGGTACGCGTACTCGGCCGTCCGCACCGTGGAGGCGGTGAACGTCGGCGAGTAATAGCCGGTGTAGAGCACGGTGCCCTTGTCGTCGTAGCCGACGCTGATGTAGGCGTCGAACTCCTCGTACACGCGCCGGCTGAACTCCTCGGCGCTGCCGGACTCGGCAAGGATCTGCCGCATGGCCGTCGCGCTGGCCTGCGCCTGGTCGTGGGCGATATCGTTGATGGGGAAGAAGGTCTTGCTCGACGGCTTGGCGTACCACGCAATGCTGCGGTCGATCGCCGTCAGCAGCGCGGCGTCCTTCCCGCTGAACGCCGGCGCCAGGCTGGGCCGCTGGCTCGGGTCGGTGATCTTCCGCAGCGCCATCGCGCCGGGCGGAAGCATCTTCGAGTAATCGGGCCCTTCCGAAGGCACCACCTTGCTGTTCTGGCAGCCGGCCATCGCCAGCGTGAGGACAGACAGGATCACCACCCAACGCGATAAAACCGAAGCCCTGATCATGATGCATCCTCCGTGCGGCACGGGTGTGCCTCGTTGTGCTTCCATGCGTGAATGAGGCGGAATAAGTGTATCAGATCGGCTGCCGGCAGACCGGGCCTGCAAGACTCGGGCCGCCCGCGCTCGCCGTGCGCCCCCGGCCGGGCGAGGGATCGCACAGCCGCGCGGGCGACGAACCGCGGAGACATCAGCCGAATGACCCCACGCCCGGTTTACTTCTTTGCCTTCTTGGGCGCGTGCTTGATCGCCGCCTGCGCCGCCGCCATGCGGGCGACGGGAACGCGGAACGGCGAGCAACTCACATACGCCAAACCAACGCGGTGGCAGAAGTCGATCGACGATGGGTCGCCGCCGTGCTCGCCGCAGATGCCCAGCTTGATGTCGGGGCGGCTGGAGCGGCCCTTCTCGACGGCCATCTTCATCAACTGGCCGACGCCGGCCTGATCGATGCTCGCGAACGGGTTGTCCTTGAGGATCTCCAGATCGCGGTACTTGGGCAGGAAGGAGCCCGAGTCGTCGCGGCTCATGCCCAGCGTGGTCTGTGTCAGGTCGTTGGTGCCGAAGCTGAAGAACTCGGCGGTCTGCGCGATCTCGTCGGCGGTCAGGGCGCCGCGCGGGACCTCGATCATGGTGCCGACCTGGTACGGGAACTTCTTGCCGGTCTTGGCCATGACCTCCTTGGCGACGCGGTGGACGATCTCGACCTGGAGGTCGAGTTCCTTCTTGAAACCGACGAGCGGGATCATGACCTCGGGCTTGACCTTGACGCCGGCCTTGAGCACGGCGGCGGCGGCCTGGAAGACCGCGCGGGCCTGCATCTCGGTGATCTCGGTGTAGATCAAGCCCAGGCGGCAGCCGCGGAAACCGAGCATCGGGTTGAACTCGTGCAGCTCGTGGACACGGGCGATGATCTTCTCGACCGGCACGCCGATCTTGCGCGCCAAGTCCATCTGCTGCTCCTTGGTGTGGGGCAGGAACTCGTGGAGGGGCGGGTCCAGGAGGCGGATGCAGGCGGGCCGGCCATCCAGGGCGCGGAAGATCCCCTCGAAATCGCCCTGCTGGTAGGGCAGGAGCTTGTCGAGCGCGGCGCGACGGGCGTCCACATTCTCGGCAAGGATCATCTGACGCATGGCGTCGATGCGGTCGCCCTCGAAGAACATGTGCTCTGTGCGGCACAGGCCGATGCCCTGGGCGCCGAAGGCCACGGCGTTGTGCACCTGCTCGGGGGTGTCCGCGTTGGTGCGCAGGCCCAGCGTGCGGAATTTGTCCGACAGCTTCATGATGAAGTCGTAGTACTGGAACAGCTTGCTGTCCGAGGGCTTCATCGTCCGGCCGATGAGCACCTGCTTGAGCTCGGAGTCGGCGGAGGCGATGGCCCCCTGGAAGACCTCTCCGGTGGAGCCGTTGATGCTCATCGCGTCGCCCTCACGGATGGTCACACCCTTGCAGGTCAGCGTGCCCGTGTGGTAGTCGATGTGGACCTCGCCGGCGCCGGCGACGCAGACCTTGCCCATCTGGCGGGCGACGAGCGCCGCGTGGCTCGACACACCGCCGCGGCTGGTGAGGATGCCCTCGGCGGCGATCATGCCGCGCAGGTCCTCCGGGCTGGTCTCGACGCGCGCCAGCAGGACCTTGTGCCCCGCCCTGACGAGTTCCTCGGCCTTGGCGGCGGTGAAGACCACCGTGCCGGAGGCCGCGCCGGGGCCGGCGGGCAGGCCGGTCGTAAGACAGCGGCCTTCCTTCTTCGCCGCCTCATACGCGCTGCGGTCGAAGATCGGCTGGAGCAACTGATTCAACGTCTCGGGATCGCACGAGCGGATCGCGTGCTCGGGCGTCATGAGCTTCTCTTTCACCATGTCGTGCGCGATGCGCACGTAGGCGAACGCGGTGCGCTTGCCGTTGCGCGTCTGCAGCATGTAGAGCTTCTTGCGCTCGATGGTGAACTCGATGTCCTGTACGTCGCCGAAGTTCTTCTCGAGCGTTTTGCGGACCTTTTCCAGTTCCTTGTAGGCGGGCCCGATGATCGGGTCCTTGATCATCTCCTGAACCTTGTTGGGCGTGCGCACGCCGGCGACAACGTCCTCGCCCTGGGCGTTGACCAGGTACTCGCCCCAGAAGACGTTCTCGCCCGTGGCCGGGTCACGCGTGAAGGCGACGCCGGTCGCGCAATCGTCACCCATGTTGCCGAACACCATGGACTGCACGTTCACCGCTGTGCCCCACTCGTCGGGGATCTTGTACTTCTGGCGGTAGAGGATCGCACGCTCGTTCATCCACGAGCCGAACACCGCGCCGACGGCGCCCTTGAGCTGTTCGATCGGCTCGGGCGGGAAGACCTTGCCGGTGCGGTCCAGGATCAGCGTCTTGAACCGGCGCACCAGTTCCTGCAGGTCCGCCTCATTGAGATCGGTGTCGAGCTTCGCGTTGACCTCGCCCTTGAGCTTGTCCATCACCTCGTCGAACGGCTCGTGCTCGTTCTCGTGGCGCTTCTGGATGCCCATGACCACGTCGCCGTACATCTGTACGAAGCGGCGGTAGCAGTCCCACGCGAACCGGCCGTTGCCCGTCGCCTTCTTGAGCGCCTCGACGGTGACGTCGTTGAGCCCGAGATTAAGGATGGTGTCCATCATGCCCGGCATCGAGTCACGCGAGCCGGAGCGCACGGCGACGAGCAGCGGGTTGAGCGGGTCGCCGAACTTCTTGCCCAGTTCCACTTCGAGGTAACCGATGTTCTTCTGCACCTCGTCGAGCAGGCCGGCGGGGAGCTTCTTGGCGTTGGCGTAGTAGGAGGTGCAGACCTCAGTGGTGATGGTGAAGCCCGGGGGCACGGGCAGACCGATCTTCGTCATGGCGGCGAGGTTCGCCCCCTTGCCGCCGAGCGTAGCCTTCATCGTGCCGTCGCCGTCGCAGCGGCCGTGGCCGAAGTAGTAACACATCTTCTTGAGCTTCTTGCCCGCGGACTTGGCGGGCTTGGGGGAACGCTTAGCGGTCTTCTTGGCCATGGGACAAAAACCTCGTGGGGTGTTATGAAAAACGCGGGGTGGCGACCGACGCCTCGTTGGCGTGCGATCGGCTTCAACCCCCGGAAAAGCGGGACGATTCTAGGGATTCGACGCCCCCAGTCAACGCGGAGCGAAAACGCCCCGGCGGGCGGCGCTCAGGCGATGGATCAGGGCCGCTGCTTGGGCTTCGCCGGCCTGCCCGTGCGGGCGGATTCGTAAATGGCGTCCATCAGCTCGCTCTGCACGATGCCGTTGGCCGGGCTGGTGCGCGGCTCGGCGCGGCCGAGCACGGCGTCGATGAAGTTGTCATCGGGCGTCTGCTCCTTGCCGGTCACGGCCGGGTACTTGATCTCTTTGCCGCCCTTCCAGACCTTCATCCAGTTGGCGCCCCAGCCGTCCACCTCGATCTTCCCGTTGTCGAAGAGGAAAGACATGTACGTGCCACCCGTCGCGCAGTTGCCGCCGATGAGCATCGACGCCAGCACGCCGTTCGTGAAGCGGACGGTCATCGCCGTGTTGATGTCAACAGGCGTTTCCTGGTTGTCCACGAAGGCGAACACCTCGGCGATGTTCGACTCGACGGACCAGACGAGGCTGTTGAGCAGGTGCGCCCCCGAGTCGTACGCCTGCCCGCCGCCGGAGAGCTCGGGCTTCTGCCGCCACATGCCGGTGGTCAGCCGCTTCCAGTCCTGCGCGAGATAGCCGAAGACCATCTCGAGCTTGCCGAACTCCTGGGTTCGGATGGCGTTGCGGATGAACTCGAACTCGGGAGAACTGGAGGTGTTGTAGCCGACGACGCAGATGCGTTTTTTCTCCTTGGCCTTGGCCGCCATCGCGTAGGCATCGGCGGCGGCGGTGACCATCGGCTTTTCCATGTAGACGTGCAGGCCGGCGTCCAACGCCTGCATGCCGTGCTGGAAGTGGAGCGTGTGCGGCGTGGCGATGAAGACCGCGTCGGGCTTCGCCTGCGCGTACATCGCGGCCGCGTCGGTGAAGAACGCCGGCTTGGGCTGGTAATCGGCGAGGTGCTTACCGTAGAAGGTCTGCACCAGCTCTGCCGTCGTGTCGCACAGCGCGACGATCTGCGCGTCGGGGTGGCCCTTGAGCCGGCCCGCGTGAATGCCCATGAACCCGCCGCAACCGAGGAACGCGATCTTCACCTTGGCCATGGATGAGGCTCCGTTGGAAAAATACTCCGACGCACTCAGACGGTTTCGAGGTACTGCCGGCCCGCGATGAAGCCCTTCTTGTCGCCATCGTCGGTGCCGTTGTAACGCTCATCCTCCAGCTCGATGCAGACGCAGCCGGAATACTTCGCCTCTTTGAGGACGCTGAACATCTTGGTCCAGTGGGCGCAGCCGTGGCCGGGGATGGTGTAGCGCCAGTGGTGGGCGCCAAAGCCGTGGTGCGGGGCGAAAGTCGCGGGCTGGAGGTTGCCGTGCTCGTAGAGCTCGTCCTCCATGATCTCGGTGTCCTTGCCGTGCACGTGTACGACGCGCGGGGCGAACTCACCGAGGAAACGCAGCGGGTCGACGCCCATGCGGATCAGGTGCGAGGGGTCGAAGTTGACCGCCATCACCTCGGAATTGACCTGCTTGAACATCTCGCGGTAGTCGGCGGGCGTGCAGGCGAGCGCGCCGTACCACGGCGCACCGCCGGGGTAACCCTCGATGGCCAGGCGTGCACCGGTGGATTTGACGCCATCGCACAGGGCGATGAAGCCGGCGACGAAGTTCGCGAAGTTCTCCTTACGCGGCTTCGACGGATCGGCGGGCAGGACGCAGATGAAGAAGTTCTTACACCCGGCCGCGACGATGCTCTTGATGTAGTCGGTGTTGAGGGCGACGGACTCCTTGCGCTTGCCCGCGTCGGCGGAGCCCAGGTCGCTCCACGCCTTGAGGTCGGTCGTACCCACACGCAGGCCCGCCGCGACGACGCTCTTCACGTCCGCGGGGTCCACGGCCCCCAGATCGATCGCCTCGAACTGATTGGCCTTGGCCCACTGGATGACGTTCGGCAATTCCTTCTGCCACTCGCCCCAACCGCGCCGAAAGCCGATCGAAAATCCACCCGTGCTTGTGCGTGCCATCGTAGCGCTCCCGTGAATTTGTTGGTTTGTTGCCGTACAGGAAGGGAGGATGGTACCCCGCCCCGCCGGGCGTGCAACAGGCAGGGCGTCGCTATACCGTCGCAGCGGCATCGCACGAATCATCTTCACAGTTCATCGGAGCATCCGCGACGGGCGTGGTGACCGTGGCAGCGCCCGGGCCGTCGCCGAGATAAGCGTCGTCGAGCACGCGGAGCCAGTCCTGGGCGCTGTGGACGGCGATGAACGCCTTGGCGACGCGATCCGCCTCCGGGTGGTGACGCGAGAACTTGATGCCGAACTTCCGCATCATCATCCCCGCCGCACGCTCGCCGTGCAGCCGCATCGAGAGGTCGAAATGCTCCAGCAGCACCGCCCGCTGCTGCGCGATCGTCGGCGGGCGCGTCGCGGCCTCCGCATCGCCGGCAAGAATCGCGCGGGCCTGCGTGAAGACCCACGGGTTGCCGATACAGCCGCGCGCGACGCTCACGCCGTGCACGCCCGTCTCCTTCATCATGCGGAAGACATCGGCGGCGCACCAGATGTCGCCCGAGCCGAACAGCGAGAACCGCCGCGCCTCCCCCGCCGCCCCCGGACGATCTAAGCCGTATTGCTTCACGATGCCCGCGAGAAACTCCCAGCGCGACGGCCCGAGGTATTTCTGCTCGACCGTCCGGCCGTGCACCGTCGCGGCGGCGTAACCCAGCCGGATCACCGCCTCGAAAATATGGTGGAAGTTTTGCGTCGCCTCGGGCGTGTCGTCCGTCCCGCGGCGGAGCTTCACGCTGCACGGGATGTCGCCGGGCACCGCCTGACGCACCGCGTCGAGGATCGCCACCACGTCGGCGGGCTCCTGCATCAGGTGCCCACCCCGCGCCTTCTTGCGGATTTTTTTAACCGGGCAGGCCAGGTTCACGTCGATCACGTCGTAACCGAGCGATACCAGGATCTTCGCGCCGGCGGCGATCTCGTCGGGGTTCGACCCCATCAACTGCCCGGCGATCGGGTGGTCCTCGTCGTCAAGTTCGGCGGCTTTAAGCCCCTTGCCGCCATTGAGAAGGAACACGTCGAGCATCGCCTCGGTGACGCAATACGGCGCGCCGTGCCGCCGAGCGATCAGGCGCATCGCCGCGTCGGAGTAGCCCGCCAGCCCCGCCTGGAAGAAAGGCGCGTCGAGCGTGAGTTTGCCGATCTGCATCATCACGGGCATTATAGAAGCTTGCGGGCGGCCGCTTTTCCGACCCGATCAGGAATACGTCATGACCTCACGCCTGTCGTTCTGTGTCCTGCTGCTCTTGTTGCTGGGGGTGGGCGCGTGCTCGAACCAGCAGCTAAAGGACCCCCGCTCCGTCGAGCTCGCCAAGATGACCTACCCCGAGGAGGCCCAGCCCGGCGACGACATGGACATCGTCGTCGAGCGCAAGGGCGGCAGCATCCGCCTGACCAACCGCACGCCCGCGGCTTACGAGAAGTGCGTCATCTGGCTCAACCAGCAGTATGTCAGCCCGGTGGACAAGCTCACCATCGGCGCGGAGAACAAGCTGAGCCTGCACCAGTTCATCAACCGCTGGCGTGAGCCGTTCCCCGTCGGCGGCCTGCTCACGCCGGACAAGGGCTACCCCGTCGTCCTCGCGGAGCTGATCGATCCGGCCACGGGCAAGAAGCACCGCCTGCTGGTCCGCAAGCAATAACCGAAACGAAGCATCCCAAGGTCACCCGCATGGCCACTCCAGTGGCCATGCCTGTTTTGAAGAGGAATCGATCATGGACGCATTGACGCTCTGGCGTCGGTACAAGGATCAGCTCTGCGTGTGCCCCACCGTCGGGCTGACGCTGGACATCTCACGCATGGAGTTCGACGACCAGTTCTTCGTGCGCATGGAGCCCGCCATCCAGAAGGCCTACGACGCGATGAAGCGCCTCGAGGCCGGCGAGGTCGCCAACCCCGACGAGAACCGGATGGTCGGCCACTACTGGCTCCGCGCGCCCCACCTGGCGCCCACCGATGAGATCATCGCCGCCATCGAGAAGACCCTCGGCGATGTACGCAAGTTCGCCGAGGACGTCCACGCCGGCGCGATCAAGCCCCCGCAGGCGGCGAAGTTCACCGAGCTGGTCGTCATCGGCATCGGCGGCAGCGCCCTGGGGCCGCAGCTCATCGCCGACGCGCTGGGCAGCAAGCGCGACCGCATGGCCGTCCACTTCCTCGACAACTCCGACCCCGACGGGTTCGACCGCGTCTTCGAGTCGCTGGGCGCCCGCATCAAGAGCACGCTCGTCGTGGTGATCTCGAAATCCGGCGGGACGAAAGAGACACGCAACGGCATGATCGAGGCGGAGCACTTCTGGCGGCACAAGGGGCTGGACCTCGCCACGCAGTGCGTCGCCGTCACCGGCGACGGCAGCGAACTCGACAAGTACGCACAAAGCAAGGGATGGCTCGCGCGGTTCCCCATGTGGGACTGGGTCGGCGGGCGTACGAGCGTGCTCAGCGCGGTGGGCATCCTGCCGGCCGCGCTGCAGGGCATCGACGTCCTGGGCATGCTCGACGGCGCCGCCGAGATGGACAAGCTCACCCGCAAGCCCGAGACGCGCGGCAACCCAGCGGCGCGGCTCGCCCTCATGTGGCACCAAACCACCGGCGGCAAGGGCGCCAAGGACATGGTGATGCTTCCTTATAAGGATCGCCTGCTCCTGCTCTCCCGCTACCTCCAGCAGCTCGTGATGGAGTCGCTGGGCAAGGAAAAAGACCTCGACGGGAATACCGTCAACCAGGGCATAGCCGTGTATGGCAACAAGGGCTCGACCGATCAGCACGCCTACGTCCAGCAGCTCCGTGACGGGGTGAACAATTTCTTCGCGACGTTCATCGTCGTCGAACAGGACCGCCAGTTCATCGCGGGGCGTCCACCATTCGAGGTCGAGCCGGGCGTCACCAGCGGCGACTACCTCGACGGCTTCTGGCAGGGCACGCGGCAGGCGCTCTTCGAGAAGGGCCGGCAGTCGATGACCATCACGCTGGAAAAGATGGACGCGCACTCGCTGGGGGCGATCATCGCGCTGTTCGAGCGGGCGGTGGGCTTCTACGCAACACTGGTGAACATCAACGCTTACCACCAGCCGGGCGTGGAGGCTGGCAAGAAGGCCGCCGCCGCCGTGCTGCAGTTGCAGGCGCAGGTCGTCGCTTATCTCAAGGCCCACCCCGAGCCGGCAACGCCCGAGCACCTCGCGGACGCGATGGGCCTGCCGCACCAGGTCGAGACGGTGTTCTACGTCTTGCGCCACATGGCCGCGAACAAACGCGGCATCGCCGAGGGACGCGGTAAGTTCCGCTGGAAAGGCGTGTGAGATTGGACTTCTTGGCCTCTCCCCCCGGGAGGGTGCGCAAGAAACGTCATCAGCGCCGTACGATCTGATAGATGCACCAGTTCTGCCCGTTGAGCTGCGACCACTGCCCCACAAGCCGTGTGTGCAGCGCGGCGGGCAGCGTGTCTCCCAGCAGTGATTCCTTGCTGGTCGGGATGATCCACGCGACCTCGCGGTTGCCCGCCAGCGCCCTCCACATGATCTGATCCCGCATCGCACGCAGCGCCGCGTCATCGCTTTTCGTATAGAGGTCCAGCAACCGGACGCGGCGTGACTCCTGCATCAACGGCTCGTTGGGCTGAGGCGGGCCGAAGGCCTTGAGGCCCCATTCGCGCGAGAAGGATTCGAGGTTGTACACGCTGAAGCGTTGGCGCGTGCCGACGTGGCACTCGCCCTGCGGCCAGGCGAAGATCACGGCATCGGGTTCGAGCGTGCTGGTCGCGACCCGCGCGGCCGTCGCCACGTAATTGGACTTCTGATACCACGAGTGGCGGTGCGACGGGGCGGGGTCCGTGACCTGGCCCCAGTTGAAATACAGCACGCCCCCCGCCAGCAGCGCCATCGCGGTCCACCGCGCGACACACGAGGCGTTGCAGCGATCAATGAGCAGAAACGCGGCCGCGTAGAGCACCGGCGCCAGCGGGAGGAAGAAGCGGTAATAGCCGCCGTGCTGCGGGGCGTAGTAGTAGGAGCCGTACAAGAGGAAGACGGCGGCAAACCACGCAACGCGCATGAGACGCGAGTGCCAAGGCCCCACGGCGACCAGCCCCACCAGACCGATCGGCCAGATGAATATCGCCAGGTTCTCGCCCAGCGCCCGCTGGATCACCGGCAGGTTGTTCACCAGGTTTGTCACGGAAAGCGCTGTCTGCTCACCGGTCAGGCTGTATCCCGTCGCGGTGAACGATCCGAAAAAATGCCGGTTGTAGAACGCCATCAGCAGCGGGCAGGCGGCGTAAGCGCCCAGCAGTGAAGCGATGGTGAAAAGCCGCCTGCCCGGCAAAAGTTCCCACCGGTACCACCACATGCCCGCGATGGCGGGGAGCAGGACGATGGCGAGCGCCGCCGAGCTGTGCCGGAGGGTGCACGCCGCACCCAGCGTAAGACCGGCGGCGATGGCGACCAGCGGGTCGGGGTTCTCCACCCACCGCCAGAGAAACGCCATGCCCCAGACGATGAACGCGAGTTGCACGACGTGCGCCAGCGGGTAGGTCGCGTAGAACTCGAACATCCAGCAGGAGGCGAAGCCGGCGCAGGTGAACAATGCGCCGGCGGCGGACATCCACTGCCGGGTCAACGCGAACAGCCCCAGCAGCGCCAAGCCGCCGAACACCGGGCTGGCCAGGAACATGCCCTCGTCACCGCCGAAGCGGTAGAAGAGCGAGAGGATCATGCTGTAGCCCGGCGCGAATTTCGGGATGACGCCCGAACCGTCCGCGGCATCGACCCAGAAGTGGCCTTGATAGAGGAACGGGTCGGGCTCGTGGACCGCCCAAGGCTGGTGGTGGGCCATACGCTTGGCGAGGATGAAGTAGCCGTCCGGGTCGGTCTCGGGGTAGCCGGTGACAAAACCGCGGACCTGGAACCACGCATAGAACGCCAGCACACCGACCAGCGCCGCCGAGATCACCGCCCAGCGCAGCCACTTCATGGAGCGTCTCCCTCGGCGGAGGACGGCCCGCCGAAGAGACCGGGCTGATCGGTGGATTTCCTGGGGTGGCGGTGCGCGGGAGTCGCGGGCAGTGTGCGAGACGGTTTGTTAGGCGGCATATTGGGCGCGGCCGCCGAATCGTTCACCGTGCTGTTCACACGCCCGTCCGCCAGGATGCTGGTGATCGCGTCACCGGGGTTGACGGTGGCGGCGCTGCGGACCAGCCGGCCGTCCGGCCCGAGCGTATAGCTGTACCCGCGGCGCAGGACGTTGATCGGGCCGACCGCTTCAAGCTGACGAGCGAGGGCCGCGGCCTTCGCCACGTCGCTGCTCAATCGGCGGGAGAGCGACGGCGCGAGCCGCTGCCCCACACCCTTCAACCGCCGGTCCGCCTCCTGCATGCGCCTCCCCAGCAGCGGCGTTAGACGGCGTGACAGGTCGTTCAACTGTTCAACGTGCGGCAGCAGGATGTCACCCGGCCGGCGGAAGAGCGGGTGCTTCGCCGCAGCGTCGAGACGGTGCCGGCTGAGCTCCGCCTGCCGACGCAGCACCAGCGCCAGCCGGTGCGCCAACTGGTTCACCTGCTGGTCCATCGTGCCACGATCGGGGATCAGCGTCATCGCCGCCTGCGTGGGCGTGGAGGCCCGCACGTCGGCGACGAGTTCCGCCACGGTGATGTCCGTCTCGTGCCCGATCGCGGCGATCACGGGGAGCGGGCAGCGGAACAGTGCGTCCGCGACGACGCGTTCGTTGAACGCCCAGAGGTCCTCGATCGACCCGCCGCCGCGCGTGAGGATGACCGCGTCGATCCCGAGCGAGGGCCCGTCGCGCGACAGCGCATCGATCGCCCTGGCGATCTCCCCCGCCGCCGCCTCGCCCTGCACACGGACGTCGAACAGGAGCAGTTCGCACCCCGCCCAGCGCCGGCGTGCGGTGTTGATGACGTCCTGCAGCGCCGCCGCCGAGCGCGACGTCACGACGGCCACGCGGCGCGGCATGGCCGGGAGCGGTTTTTTGCGGTCGGGGTCAAAGTAGCCGAGCTTCCGCAGTTCCTCGCACAGGGCGCGGAACCGCATCTCGAGCGCGCCCTGCCCGACGGGCTCCATGGAGTCCACGTAGAGCTGCACGTTGCCCTGGGCGTCGTAGAAATCAAGCCGACCAGTGATGACGACCTGCATGCCGTCCTCGACGGGAAACGCGACTTTGCGGGCGCTGGAGGCGAAGCAGACGCAGCGGATCGCGGCGGCCTCGTCCTTGAGGCTGAAGAACCAGTGGGCACGCTGGGAAAAATTGCTGATCTCGCCGACGACGCGGACCTTCCCGGGGACGGCCTTCGCGAGCGCGTCGCGGATGAGCGCCGCGAGCTGCGCGACGGTCATGGGTCGGTCGCCCTTGTCGCCGCCCGCGCCGCCAAAAAGCCCTCCCCCGGGCGGCGCGGTGGTGGGTTTTCCCGATGCACCACTCTTGGACTTGGGCGCCGGCACGCGGTCGGGATTGAATGGCAGCCTCGGCATCGCGTGCGATCTTCGTCGCACGGGACCGGGCGATCAAGCCGCTCGAATACCGGTACAGAGCGCCTATGATTTGACACCGGCCATCGAATCCCTACCTTTGGCCTTTTCCGGCGACGCGGACCCCCACGCGGGGGCTTCGCTCGTTCCTGAACAACACGCTGACGGAGTTTCTCACATGCCCATCAAGATCGGCATCAATGGTTTCGGTCGCATCGGCCGCCTCGTGCTCCGCGCGGGCTCCACCAACCCCAACATCGAGTTCGTCGGCGTCAACGACCTGGTCCCCTCCGACAACCTCGGCTACCTCCTGGCTCACGACACGACCCACGGCCGGTTCAAGGGCACCGTCGAGGCGAAGGAAGACGGGCTGGTCGTCAACGGCAAGTTCATCAAGTGCGTCTCCGTGCGCAACCCCGCCGAGCTGCCCTGGGCGGCGCTCGGGGTCGATTACGTGGTTGAATCCACCGGCCTCTTTATCGACGACGTGGGCGCGGGAGGCCACCTCAAGGCCGGCGCCAAGCGCGTCCTGATCTCCGCCCCCACCAAGACCCCCGAGACGGTCCCCACGCTGGTCATGGGCGTGAACCACACCACCTTCGACAAGAAGCACACCATCGTCAGCAACGCCTCCTGCACGACCAACTGCCTGGCGCCGGTGGCGAAGGTGGTGCATGAGAACTTCGGCATCCTCGAGGGGCTGATGACGACGGTGCACGCCGCGACGGCGACGCAGCCGACGCAGGACGGCCCGAGCAAGAAGGATTGGCGCGGCGGCCGGGCCGCGGGTTACAACATCATCCCCGCCTCCACCGGCGCCGCCAAGGCCGTCGGGCTGGCGATGCCCGCCCTCAAAGGCAAGCTCACGGGCATGTCGTTCCGCGTGCCCACCGCCGACGTGTCGGTGGTTGATCTGACCGTCCGCACCGAGAAGAATACGAGCTACGCCGAGATCGCCGCCGCCATGAAGGCCGCCAGCGAAGGGGCCCTCAAGGGCATCCTGGGCTACACCGAGGAGGAGGTCGTCTCCAGCGACTTCATCGGCGACCCGCGCAGCTCCATCTTCGACAAGGGGGCGGGCATCGAGCTGAGCGGCAACTTCTTCAAGCTCGTCTCCTGGTACGACAACGAGTGGGGCTACTCCAACCGCGTGGTCGATCTGCTCATCCACATGGGCAAGGCCGACGGGTTGGTGAAGTAATCCACGTTTGATCTCAAATTAGTCCCCGCGGGCCTACCCCGGGCTGAGACCGGGGGTATATCACATTGGCAGGCGGGTATCCGCTAAAGCCGCGAGCGGCGGGGATGCGGATATACTGCCATTCCGCCGGGAGTACTTAGCGAGGGTTGACCATGTATGTGATGCCGCTGCTGCACCGTCTCTCCAAGGGGTCGCGGCGCGCCCGATCGCGTCCGATCTTCGAGCCGCTGGAGGGCCGGGTGCTGCTGGCGGCCTTCACCAACGCCGACCTGGCGGGGGACGTAACGCTGGCGGGGCTGCACGTGTCGGGCACCGTGACCTTCGACGGGCAGACCGACCAGGGCGGGATCGGGAGCATTACCGGCGGCTCCCTGTTTGAAGACGCCTTCTCCAACAATGACATCCTCAGCGGCGATTACCTGGTCACCGCGAACGGCGACATCATCGTCGGCGGCCTGCAGACCAGCACGCCCGGCCCCGTGGATTCGCTGTATGGGGCCCTGAACTCGACCAAGGATATCGGCTTCCTCGCCCCCTCCAATCTGCCGACCGGTGACGGGAGCGATACAGACTTCTCCCTCCTCATCCTTCACAACGCCAGTTCATATTCCCGGACAGACCTGGCCGGCACATGGTCGCTCTCCGGGCACAATTTCAGTGGACAGATCGTTCTGAACAGCCAGGGCCAGCTCACGAGCGGTTTCCAAATCGACGACACGGGCATCACAACGAACTTCACCTCCGGCAGCGCCACCATCAACCCCGACGGCACGGTTTTCTTATCGGGGGCGACCGACGACCCGTTCAACCCCACGTTCAGCGTCGCCGGCGCGATGAACACGGGGAAGGACGTCGTGGCGTTGAACGACAACCTCGCCGAGAACTTCCCGCAGAACAACTCGGGGCTGGGCGTGCTGACGCGGGCGCAGGGCACTTACGCGAGCGGCGACTTTTTCAGCCTGTGGCAGTACATCGGGCCGTACGGCCGGGGGCTTATCATTGCCCAGTCCAACGGGGCCGTCCAGGGGAGCATCACGGGCGTCGATGGGGCCGTGCACACCGTCACCGGCAGCTTCACGCTCGCCGCCGACGGTTCGTTCACCGACACCCTCAACATCAGCGACGTCGGCACGTTCAGTTACGAAGGCGTCATGAATGCCTCGCGGAGCTTCATCGCCGCCAACGAGCCGTTCTCCGATTCCAGCGGCGTGTCGCCCGCCTATCTCCTGCGCTACAGCGTGGACACGAGCTCTCCGGAGTCCCAGCTCGGCGGGTTCATCGGCGGCGTCACGGTGGGCAAGACCCCCATCGAGGAAGCGACGGTGCTGCCCGGCGACAAACTCGCCGTGCCGCTCACCATCGTCAACAGCGGGTCCCAGACCGCCGCCGGCGACATCAAGATCGACCTGTACCTCTCGACCGATCTCACCCTCGGCGTCGATGACCGCCTCGTGTCTGCCACCACGGTGCGCGGCTTCAACCTCGCGGGCGGCGACAACAAAGAGTTCAACCTCGGTGCGTCCGTCCCGCCCTCCATTACGTCGGGAACCTATTACCTCATCGGCGTCATCGACCCGGACAACGCAACCGGCAGCGGCAACGTCAACATCGCCTCCCCCAGCCCGATCGACATCGAGTTGATGGTCGGCGAGGTCGGCGGCCGGGGGAACCTCGGGTTGACCATCACACTGCCCGGCCTGCTCGGCGCCACTGCGACCCTCAAGCTCAAAGGCGGCGGCTCCGCCAACGTCCTCCCCAACGACGACGGCAGCTACGACATCAGCTTCCTGGGCACCTCCGCAAAAACCAGCCTCACCGTCACCACCTCGCTGGCGGAGATGACCTTCCGCAACATCATCATTGGCGATGACGCGGGCTTCGCGCCCCAGTCCTTTGCAGCCGGCCGCGCGGCGGGCAGCCTGGCGCTTGCGGCCCAGGCGGACACCTCCGCCCTGGGCAAGCTCATCGCCAAGACCTCACGCCTCACCGGCAACCTCAGCGCCCCACACGGCATCGGAGCCATCACGCTCGGCGCGGTCGAGTCCGAGGCCACCATCAACATCGGTGCCGGCTCCGATCCCGACGCGCAGGCGACGCTCGCCTTCAGCCTCGTCGAGGACACCCAGCTCACCTCCGAGATGGCGATCAAGTCCCTCACGGTCACCAAATGGACCCGCAGCGACGGGCACGAGAGCTCCATCACCGCGCCGTCCATCGGCGCCCTGGCGGTCAAGGGCGACAAGAAGTTCAGCATCCCCGGTGATTTTCAGGCGGACCTCAACCTGAGCGCGGGCACGGACATGACACTCGGCTCGGCGAAGATCGCCGGCGACCTCTCGAAGGCGGACTGGGAGATCACCGGTGCGGCCGGCGCGCTGGCCGTCGCCGGCGACGTAGATGAGTTCACGCTGCACACCTCGACGTTTCTCAAATCACTCAAGGCCGCTTCCATCAAGCTCACATCCGTCACCGTGGGCAGTGACGCCGGCAGTATCACCGCCTCCGACTGGCTCGCCGGTTCGCTGACCGCCGCCACCGCCAAATCACTGGCCTTCAAGGGCAACGTGAGCGCGAGCTCCGCGGGCAACTTCGGCGCGGCCGTCACGCTCACCGGGAACAACCTGCTCAAATCCACGCTCCCCTCGATCAAGATCGCGGGCACGGTGCTCGGGGGCGACTGGATTTTATCGGGCCCCATCGGCTCGATCACCGCGCTGGCGACCGATCCCTCTTGGACACTGCAGTCCGGCGGGACCGGGCTCGACCTGGCCAAGCTCACGGTGACCCAGAACCTAGGCGGGACAATCGACATCAACTCGCTGGGCAAAGCGAGCGTCGGCGGGAACATCCTGAACGGCACACGCATCATCCTTAACCGGGCCTTCGACGCGGGCACGCCCAAGGTGCTCTCGCTCGCCTCGCTCTCGGTCAAGGGGATCATCGACGCGCTCACCCTCCGCACGCCCGGCGGGATCGGCTCGATCACCGCCGCGTCGATCACCGACAGCGACATTACCGCGGGGCTCGCCACGAGCTTCACGGGATTGCCCGCATCCCTTGCGGACTACGCCGCGGCGACCGCACCGCTGGCGTCGGTCAAGCTCACCGGCGCGGGAGTGACGTTCACCAACACCCGCGTCGCGGCCGGCGTGATCAACACGCTCGCGCTGGGAACCATCGACACCGCCAACGGAAGCGCCCTGCTTGGCGTCGCGGGGGATTCGATCAAGAAGCTCACCGCGCTCGGGTCGGTGGGGCCGATCGCGCTGCCGGCGGACGGCGCGGCGACGGTGGACGGGGATTTCGCAGTGCGGTTGCTGGTGTAAGAGAAAAGCGCACCCGCGGTGCAGCCGCTAACCGGCGTGCCGGATCACCGCGCCCAATAGGGCGATTCGGGGACGTCATTCTTTCGCAGCGCCTCAAGCTCTTTCTCGCGTGCGGCGACGGCTTCCTTCGCCTTCTTGAACGCCTCCGACGTGAAATAACCCGCGGGCGGCTCCCACACGGCCCGGAACCCGACGTGGAAGTAGGTCTCCTCGGGCTGGAAGCCGAAACGCTTGGCGCAGTTCACCGCCCACGTCGCGTGGTAGAACGACCCGCCGCGCAGGCAGCCGTTCGCGTGGCCCGTGTACGACAGCATGCTCGCCGCCTCGGGGTTGTTCGGGTATGGCTCCATGAACTCGCTGGTCCACTCGTAGAGATTCCCCGCCATATCCATCGCACCGCAGGGCGACACACCCTTGGGCCTGCTGCCGACCATTTGTGAAATGGTGTGATTGCCCTTGTCGCCGGGGAACACGCCGTGTTCCTTGGTCGGGAGCTCGTTGCCCCAGGGGAACCACCGCCCGTCCGTGCCGCGTGCCGCCTTCTCCCACTGCGCCTCGGTCGGCAGCCGCTTGCCCGCCCAGTTGGAATACTGCGCCGCCTCCGCCCACGTGATCGGCGAGACGGGGTACATCCGCAGCTTCGCCATAATTTCGCCGCCGGGGCCCTTGGGCCGCTTGGCGACGTATTTCGTGGCGGCCGTGTACTTGTCCCAAAGTTCGTTGGTCAGCTCATACTTATCGACGAAGAACCCCGCGACAAAAACGCTCCGTCGCGGGAACCACTCCTGCCCCGCGAACTTGTGGTAGTCCTCGAAGTTGAACGCCTTGCCGTATTTCTCCACCTCTTCCTTGTCCATGCCCATGATGAAATAACCCGAGGGCACGTACACCATCAGCGAGCCGTCGCCGGGGTGGACGATCGTCGTGCCCAGCGCGGGCTCGTCGGGCATCGGCTCCGGCGGCTGCGCCTGCGCGTCCGCACCGGCCGTGATGAAACCGAGCACCGCCGCCGCGATCACGCCCACGATCCACAGGTTCCGCATGGTCATCTCCTGGTCTGAATGCTGATGACGCATCGTAGCATCCCGCGGGCGTCGGCCGCCTGGCGGGGATAACATCATGTCATCGGGCAGTCCCCTCGGGAGTGTCTTATGCAGATGCTTCTCCTCTTATCGCTGATCGTCCTGGGCGACACCACCGGCGCGGCCGAATTCCGGGAGATGTTCGCCTTTTACAACCCGGGCGTCGGCGTGAAGTTCGCCGACATCAAGGGGAACGACCAGTTCTTCCCGATCAACATCAACAATCACTGGGGCCTGATGAATCAGTCGGGGGACATCAACATCTGGCCGGAGTACGACTGGACCGAGGAGCCCTACGACGGCCAGTTGCGCGTGGTGATCGACGGCAAGACCGGCTTCCTTAACGTGATGGGCAACTGGTCGATCAAGCCGATCTTCGACCGCGCGGACCGGTTCTCGGAAGGCTTCGCCGCCGTGACAAGCCCTAACGGCGTGGGGTTCATCGACCGCCGCGGCCTGCTGGTGTTCGAAGCGAAATACAAGGACGCGCTGCGGTTCAGCGAGGGCTACGCGGCGGTGCAGATCGACGACCGCTGCGGGTTCATCGACCGCCGCGGGCAGGTGGTGATCCCCGCCAGGTACAGCAAGGTGAAATCGTTCCACGACGGGTTCGCGGCGGTGGCCTTCGCGCTTCCCGCCGGGCACGAGGACGACCAGCCGGTGCTGGGCTACATCGACACGCGCGGGAAGACGGTGTTCATGGACAGTTCGCGGAGGGTGACCGACTTGGGCGATTTCCGGCAGGGGTATGCGCGCGTGCGCGTCGGCAAGCTGTGGGGATACATGAGCAAGGATTTCCGCATCAGGATCGAGCCACGCTTCGCCGACGCGAGGGATTTCTCCGAGGACGTGGCCGCGGTGAAGATGGACGATAAGTGGGGCTACATCGACCTGAGCGGCGGCTGGGTGGCCAAGCCCATGTTCGACTGGGCGCACGAGCTCCACGACGGTTCGGCCATGGTGCAGGTGAAGGACCTGTTTGGATATGTCGATCGCGCCGGCGGCTGGCGCATCCGTCCGCAGTTCGCCTACGCCGAGCCGTACCGGAACAAGATCGCGCACGTGCAGGCGGCGCCGAACTTCGGCTACGTCGGCCTCAGCGGCAACATCGTCTGGCACCCCAAGGCGCCGCTGGACGTGATCTGGTACGAGCGCCGCGCCGACAGGGTGCGCGGCATGATCGACTCCCCGCCACCGGCACATGTACGGCTCGGAGGAGGCAAGGTCATCCCCCCCGACCCCCGCGAGCCCGTCGAGCCCCCCTACCCGCCGGACTGGAAATACCGTGACCGCGACATGCTTCCACGGCCGCCGGAGAAATGAGTGTCCGCGTAGGGTGGCGCTGAGTCCGCGAAGCCCACCACTCTTTCTTTCATGCGCCAATACAAAGACGGTGGGCTTCGCGGACTCAGCACCACCCTACCGCCAAAAAGAAAAAGAGCCCGCGCTTTGCAGCGCGGGCTCTTGTCATTGTCACGGGATCAACCGGCGTCTCACGCCTTCTCGGCGTCGTCGGCCTTCTTCTTGCCCTTGCGCTTGGGCTTCTCTTCCTCAACAACCGGCGCGGCCTCCGCGGCGGCTTCGGGCTCGGCCTTCGCCTTGCTCTTGCGCTTGGGCTTCTCCTCCTCAACAGCGGCCTCGGCCTTCTCTTCCTTCTCCGTCTCAAGCTGCTCGGCGGGCTTGTCGCTGACGACCCAGAGCTTGATCTCGGTCTTCAGGTCGGCCGCCAGCACGATGGGGATCTGATAAGTATCCAGTCGCTTGATCTGCTGGCCGATGCGGACCATGCGGTCCTCGACCATGAAGCCCTCGGCCTGGAGCGCCTGGGCGATGTCGTGCTGCGACACGCCGCCGAACAGCACGCCCTGCTCGTTGGCGGAGCGCTGCATGGTGACCTCGCGGTCCTTGATCTTCTCCAGCAGGGCGACCATCGCCTCGCGGTGGAGCTTGAGCTCCTTCTCGACCTCGGCGCGGCGGGCGGCCAGGCGCTTGATGGCGCCGGGGGTCGGGGCGATCGCCATGCTGCGGGGCAGGAGGTAGTTGCGGGCGTAGCCGGGCTTGACCTCGACGACGTCGCCGACGATGCCAAGGTTGTCGATGTTCTCGGTCAGGAGCAGTTTGATGTTTCTCATGGTGTCCTTCCTCGAAGGTTGGGAGTTAGGCGGCTGCCCGTTGCCACGCGGCCACGGCGTTACGCCAGCATGCGGAGTGCGGCCGTTTGGCCGTCAGCATTCAGAACGGGATGTCGTCCTCGCCCACGGGCTGGTGCGGGTCCATGTCGTTGCCGGGGGCGGGCGCGTTGCCGCGCGGGGCCGGGGCTGAACGGGGGGCATTGCCGCGCGGGGCCTGCGACTGACGCGGGGGGCCGCCGCCCTCATCGCCACCGCCACCCTCGCCGCCGGGGCGGGAGTCGATGAACTGGAATGTCTCGACGACGACCTTGAGCTTGGAGCGTTTGTTGCCTTCCTTGTCCTGCCACTGGTCGAGTTTGAGATGGCCCTCGACATAAAGTGGGCGGCCCTTACGCATGTACTGGTTGATCACCTCGGCGGTCTTGGCGAACGCCTCGCAGTCGATGAAGGTGACTTCCTCCTGCTGCTCACCCGCTGCGTTGCGCCAGCGGCGGTTGATCGCCAGGCCGAAGCCCACCACCGCCGTGTTGTTGGTCGGCAGGTAGCGCATCTCGGGGTCACGGGTCAGGTTGCCCATCAGCATGACGCGGTTGAGATTGGGCATGGCGGTCTCGCTTCGGGTCGTGCGTGGATTCGGCGGAGGGAGCGACGATCATCGGGCCGCGCGTTCCAACAACGGCGCGGCCACGGCGGTAAGAGAAATCCGATCAGGCCTCGGTGGAAGCGGCGGGCTCTTCGGCGACGGGGGCGGCGACCGGTGCGGCGTCGTCACGGCGGGGACGGTCCTCGCTGCGGAGCTTCAACTCGAGTGACAGGTCCGCGTCCTTCTTGGCGAGCTCCAGCTCGACCTCGCCCAGGTGGTCGGCGCGGATAATCATCGAACGGAGGATGTGATCGGAGAGGCTGCAGTCGCGCTCGATGTTGGCGATCTGCGCGCCGCGGACACGGAAATAAGCGAGCAGGTAGATGCCGCGCTTCTGGCCCTTGATCTCGAACGCGAGCTTGCGCTCCTCCCACTTGCGGAGGACGATCAGCTCGGCCTCGGCGCGGGCGAAGACGTCGCGCAGGAACTGGATGCAGCCCGTGTAGTCGGCGGCGACAGCCTGCTGATTGAGCAGGAAAAGACCTTCGTACAGGTGGACGCGTGGATCGGTGGCCATGGACCTAATCTCCTCAGAGCCGCTCGGTGGCCCCGGCCACACGCCGGGACGCCGGACCCGCGCAATAACGCGGGCCGAACGGCCGAATCAGGACCGAAGAGTGTACCCGGACGTCACCGCAGTCGCAAATCCGCGGGATCCCCTCTCCTCCCGGGAGAGGGTGGCGGTGTCTTCGCCGACGGGTGAGGGGATCACCGGCCGGAAGGATCATGCGTAATCACGGGGCCACTCGGCCGGGGACGCCCTCACCCCGGCCCTCTCCCGGGGGGAGAGGGGGCCAAATTCACCGCTCCCCGCCCTCGCGGTCGCGGCGGACTTGCACGCGCTTGCCACGGATCGTCGTGGCACGCAGGGCGGCGACGATCTCGTCGGCGGCGCCCTCGGGGACCTCGATCAGTGAGAAGCGGTCTGTAATCTCGATGGCGCCCAGGTCGCGGGAGTCGATGCCCGCCTCACCCGTGATCGCACCGACCAGGTCGCCGGGGCGGATGCCCGCCTGACGGCCGGCGCCGATGAAGAGCCGCGTGACGTCGCCACGCCCGCCCCCGCCACCACCGGAAGGCCGACCCAGGCCGCCGAACGCTTCACGGCGCGGGCCGCGCTCGCCCTTGTCGCCGCGCGGCGGGCGGTCGGAGTGGCCGCCCGAGAAAGAGGGCGCCGCGGGGGTTGCGATTTCCTTGTCGTCGCCCGTGCCCTCGAGCGCCTCGTGGGCCATCTTCACCGCAGCGGCGGCGACGTCCACGATGTCGAACTCCTGGGCGAGCGACTCGACCACCACGCGGACGTCGTCGAGCTTGCCGGCCAGCAGCAGCTCGCGCAGGGAGGCGCGGGTGACGTCAAGCCGGCGGGCGCGCACGTCGGCGACCGTCGGCACGGTGGCGATCTCCATCTTCTGCTTGGTGAGGTTCTCGATGCTGCGGAGCAGGCGGTGCTCTCGCGGCTCGGCGAGGGTGATGGCGGTGCCCGCCCTGCCCGCGCGACCGGTGCGGCCGATGCGGTGGACGTACGACTCGGCCGCGGCGGGCACGTCGTAGTTCACGACGTGCGAGAGGCGTTCGATGTCCAGCCCGCGCGCGGCGACGTCGGTGGCGATGAGCAGGTCGGCGCTGCCGGCGCGGAAGAGCGACATGACACGGTCGCGCTGCCGCTGTTCCATGCCGCCGTGCAGCGCCTGGGCGCGGTGGCCGTAGGCGGTGAGGGTCTCAACGAGCGATTCGACCTCGAGGCGGGTGCGGCAGAAGACGATCGCGGAGGTGGGGTTTTCGATGTCGAGCACCCGACCGAGCACGGCGGGCTTCGTGGCGCGGGTGACGCTGTAAACGACCTGCCGCACGCGCGGGCTCGCCCCGGCGGCGGTCTTCTCGGTGGTGATCGCCACCCTGATCGGGTTTTTGAGGTGGCGTTTGGTGATCGACAGGATGCGCGGCGGCATGGTGGCGGAGAAGAGCGCGGTCTGCCGTGTCGCGGGGGTGGAGGTGAGGATGGCGTCGATGTCCTCGGCGAAGCCCATGTCGAGCATCTCGTCGGCCTCGTCGAGGACGAGGACCTTGAGCCCCTCGAGCCGGAGCGTCTTGCGGCGGATGTGGTCCAGCGCCCGACCGGGCGTGGCGACGACGATGGAAGCACCTCGCTCCAATGCACGGATCTGGATGTGCATCGGCGCGCCGCCGTACACCGGGACAACGTGGATACCGAACCCCTTGGCGTATTTGTGGATCGCCTCGGCGACCTGCATGGCCAACTCGCGCGTGGGGACGAGGACGAGGCCGCTGATGCAGAGACGGGCCTGGGCGTCCTGGGCGATGCGCTGGATCATCGGCAGCGCGAAGGCGGCGGTCTTGCCGGTGCCGGTGGCGGCCATGCCCAGCAAATCACGGCCCTCGATCAGGAGCGGGATGGCCTCGCGCTGCACGGGTGTAGGCTCCTCGTACCCGAGCGCGGTGACGGCGGCGAGGAGTTCATCGGCGAGCCCGAGGCCGGCGAAACCGGTGGGCTTTTTGGTGGATTCACTTTTGGCGGTCATGGGTTCCTGATTTCTGCGGGGGGGATAGGCGGGGTCAGCGTGGTTGGGCGTCGAGGTGGAGGACCTGGTCCTCGGCGTGGTAACTGGACCGCACGAGCGGTCCGGACTCGACGTGGCGGAAGCCGAGCGATTCGCCGAGCGTCTTGAAGGCGTGGAACCGGTCGGGGGTGACCCAGCGCGTGATGGGCAGGTGGTCGCGGGTGGGCTGGAGGTATTGGCCGATGGTGAGGATGTCGCAGCCGCCTCGACCATCCACGCGAGAACCGTCAAGAACGTCGCGCATGAGTTGCTCGACATCGTGGTCCTCCTCGCCGATGCCGACCATGATGCCGGTCTTCGCGGTCAGACCCGCTTCCTTGGCACGGCGGAGCAGCTCGATGGAGCGGTCGTATTTCGCCTGCGGGCGGACCACGGAATACATCCGGCGGACCGTCTCCATGTTGTGATTCAAGATGTCCGGCCGTTCGTCGAGCACGAGTTGCAGCGCGGACCAGTCACCGCAGAAATCGGGTATGAGCACCTCGATGCTCGTCTTCGGCGAGGCCTCGCGGCAGCGGCGGATCGTCTCCGCCCAGACGGCCGCCCCACCATCGGTCAGCTCGTCACGGTTGACGGAGGTGATGACGATGTGGCGCAGCCCCATGAGGGCGACGGACTCGGCGACGCGGCGCGGCTCGTCGAGGTCGAGCGTGGGCGGCTTGCCGGTGGCGATGTGGCAGAAGCCGCAGGAGCGGGTGCAGACGTCGCCCAGGATCATGATGGTCGCCGTGCCGCGCGACCAGCACTCGCCCATGTTGGGGCACTTGGCGGACTCGCAGACGGTGTGGAGTTGGTGGTCGTCGATGATGCCGCGGAGGCGTTCGTAGCCGGGCCCTCCGGGGAGCCGGGCGCGGAGCCAGTCGGGCTTCTTACGGCGGATGTAATCCCTGCCGGCGTTGTCGAGGATCATGCTGGAGAGCGAAACAGGCATGTGGGAAGTGTAGCGTAGGAAGGCCGGGTTAGCCGTTTTGCGGCCAACGCGTTGCCCGCACGGGTATTATGCGGTCTAATCCAAAGCTCCACGCAACCCGGTGCGTCATGGACGAAAAAACGCTCGCCCTTCACATGTTCGCGCTCAACACGCGGGGCTACACCGTGCTCAAACGGGCGCTCGACCCGGCCGTGATCCCCGCGCTCACCGCCGCCTCCGACCGCGCGATGGAGCACGCGATCAAGATCAACCGGGAGCGGGGGAAGATCGAGGGCTTCAACTTCGGGGAGGATTTTCAGGGCGTGCGCTGCCTGCACCTCTGGTGCCGGGAGGCGATGGAGCTGCTCGAACACGACAACGTGCACACCATCGCCCAGCGTGCGTTCAACGGGAACTACCACCTGTGGGACCTCTCGGTGCTCTCCACGCCCCCGAGCAAAAACCGGGAGAGGACCAACACCACGCCCTGGCACCGGGACATGGATGTCTGGAACCCGCTGACGGATGAAGCCCACTACATGCACTGCTTCGTGTACACGATGGCCGTGACGCCGGAGAATGGCGCGACGTGGGCGATCCCCGGCAGCCACTTCGGGGCGAACATCCCCAAAGAACTGGAGGAGGGGCTCAAGTCGTTTGACCACGACGAGGACCTCGCGCCGGTGAGCGTGCGGCTGTGCGGCGAGCCGGGCGACATGATCCTGTTTTATCCGACGGTGCTGCACGCCGCGGGTTTCAACCACACGGACAAGCCACGCCGGCTGGTGCACTTCGGCCTCTGCCACACCAGGGCCAAGCCGTTCATCGACCACTGGTCGATCATCGGGAGCGAGCCCCGCGCCGTCGCCACGCCCCGGCTGAAAAAGCTGCTCGACCCTGGCGCGCACGAGATGCCCAAGGATTGGCCCTGCCTCCCGCCCTGGTTCAAGCCCGACCCCGCGCCGCGTCCCACGCTCAGCGCGGAGGCGGTGGCGTGATCTGATACGATGGTCCGCATGCACGCATCTCGCTGGTTGCTGATCCTCATCCTGGCATCGTTCCTCCACGGCTGCGGGCCCAAGGCGAGCGAGGGGGACTTTGACTCGGACAACCCCGCCGCCAAGCTCTACGCTATCCGCCACGCGGGGGAATCGGGCGACGTCTCCAAGGTGCCGCGCCTCGTCGAGGAACTGGACCACGACGACCCCGCGGTGCGGATGATGGCGATCAACGCGCTGGACCGTCTCACGGGGGAACGGATGGGGTACAATCCCTACGACCCGCCGCAGGAGCGACGGGCGGCGATCGAGAAATGGACCGCCGCGGTGCGCGAGGGGCGATGGAAGAAATGACGCGGGAGCGGGCCCGGGGTGAGGCCCTGTCGTGGGTGCAAGGACGCCGATGGAAGAACCCTGGGACATCACGCTACGCATCGTGAGCCATCCGCGTTACCTGGCGATCGTGCGAGCGGCGGTCGAGAGCTTCGGGCTGAAGGTCGGACTGAGCGAGGATGAGGCCGCGAAGGTGACGCTGGCGGTGGACGAGGCGATGGCGAACGTGATCCGCCACGGCTACCACGGCGAGACGGGCCACCCGATCTGGTTGAAAATGACGCCGACCCAGCACAACGGGAAACCGGCGTTGAAGATGGTGGTGGAGGATGAGTGCCGCGGCGTGGACGCGACCTGCATCAAGCCCAAGCCGAGGGACCCGAACCGGCCGGGCGGGCTGGGTGTGGCCATCATCAAAGAAGTAATGGACGAGATGGAATACGAGACGAGGACGGACGGATCGGGCATCAGCCTTTCAATGTTGAAGTACGTGACTCCGGCCAAAACCGCCGGGAAGGAATAGAGCCATGGCCAGAACAAGCGCACTCGCCACCCAACGCACCCCCCTGCCCGACGGCATGGTGGTCAGCATCTCCGGTGAGATCGACTTCAGCCGGTCCCCCGCGCTGCGCTCCGAACTGATCGCCGTCCTGGGTGACAAGCCCGCGCGGCTGGTGATCGACCTGGCGGGCGTCCCTTATATGGACAGCTCGGGCGTGGCCACGCTCGTCGAGACCCTCCGCACGCAGCGCGACGCGGCGCGCAAGCTCGTCATCTGCGGCATGCAGCCCAAGGTGCGCGGCATCTTCGAGATCGCCCGGCTCAACACCGTCTTCATCATCGTCGGCGACCTCGAGGCCGCCAGGCAGGCCTGACCGCTCCGACGCACGGCCATGGAAACCCCCACCGACCCCACCGCCACGCACCGATCGTCCGCCCTGCGGCGCGGCGTGGTGAACGTCGGCGACGCGACGATCCGCAGCGTTGAATACCTGGGCGGCGTCCACAACATGGTCTGGGACGGGCTGGTCTGGGTCGGGCGATCCATGGTCCACCGCGACGTGCGGATCGGACGGCCCGCGCTGATCGCCCAGGTCGTGCGGCTGGGCGTGCGCTCAACGGCCGTCATCATGCTCGTCAGCGCCTGCATCGGGATGATCCTGGCGTTCCAGATGGCACCGCCGCTGAGCGAGCTGGGCCAGACCGACAAGGTCGCCAACATCATCGCCATCGCCGTGTTCCGCGAGCTGGGCCCGCTCATCACCGCGGTCGTGCTCACCGGCTTCGCCGGCGCCTCGGTCGCCGCCGAGATCGGCACCATGGTGGTCGGCGAGGAGGTCGAGGCGCTCGAGGCGCACGCGCTCAACCCGATCCGCTTCCTCGTCGTGCCCCGCCTGCTCGCGGCGATCATCGCGATGGCCTGCCTCTGCGCGATGGCGAACTACGTCTCGATCTTCGCCGGCTGGGTCATGGGGGTGTACATGCTCGACATCCCCTCGGGCGTCTATATCAACAACACGATCGACCAGCTCAAGCTCGTGGACTTTGTGACCGGCATCGCCAAGGCGGCGATCTTCGGGGCGATCATCGGCGGCATCGCCTGCTTCAACGGGCTGAAGGTCTCCGGCGGCGCGGCGGGCGTCGGCCGCGCGACCACCGCCACGGTCGTCCACTCCATCGTCCTGGTCATCTTCGCCGACCTGATCTTCTCCGGCGTGTTCTACGCGATGGGGTGGTTCTAACTTCTCTCTCCCGCCAAGCCCGATGACGAGCCCGCGAGTCGTCGGGGTCTTCGCCCCATCCCCCCGCCGCTCCCCGCTACACTTTGCTGATGTCCGACGATCTCCTCGACGACCTGACCGAACCGCAGCGCGAGGCCGCCACGCACGTGGAGGGCCCGCTGCTCGTTTTAGCCGGCGCGGGCTCGGGCAAGACGCGCGTCATCACGCGCCGGATCGGGCATCTGGTGCTGCGCGTCGGCATCCCGCCGTGGAACGTGCTGGCGATCACCTTCACGAACAAGGCCGCCGGTGAAATGCGGGAGCGCGTCGCCAAGCTCGTCTCCGAGAAACAGTCGCGGGCGACGACGGTCT
This sequence comes from Planctomycetota bacterium, assembly GCA_021413865.1. GTDB lineage: Bacteria > Planctomycetota > Phycisphaerae > Phycisphaerales > Phycisphaeraceae > JAIOPN01. Next base: position 294,577 of record JAIOPN010000017.1, read on the forward strand.
GCACGTTCCACAGCCTCTGCACGCGCATCCTCCGCCGCTACGCCGACCGCCTCGGGCTGCCTCCGGGCTATTCCATCTATGACTCGTCCGACCAGCAGCGGGCGGTGAAGCAGGCGCTGGAGGCGCTGCAGATCAGCGTGACGAACTTCTCGCCCGGCAAGGTGCTGGGGGCGATCTCGAACGCGAAGAACGAGCTGATCGACGTGGACGCCTTCACCGCCGACGCTCACGACTTTTTTAACAAGACCGTCGCCCGGGTTTACCGCAAGTACCAGGAAATCCTGACGCAGAACCACGCCCTGGACTTCGACGACCTTCTCATCAAGACCGTCCTCCTGATGCGCAGCCACCCCGACGCGCTCAAGGAGTTACAGGACCGCTACCAGTACCTGCTCATCGACGAGTACCAGGACACCAACCACGCGCAGTTCATCATCGCCCACTCGCTGGCGGCGGGGCACAAAAACATCTGCGCCACCGGCGACCCGGACCAGTCCATCTACGGCTGGCGCGGGGCGAACATCCGCAACATCCTCGATTTCGAGACCCACTACCCAAACGCCAAGGTCGTGCGGCTGGAGCAGAACTACCGCTCGACGAAAAACATCCTCGCCGTCGCCGACGCCCTGATCCGCCACAACACGCAGCGCAAGCACAAGTCCCTCTGGACGGAAAACGAAGAGGGCGAGCCCGTGGCGGTCGTGCGCTGCCGTGACGAGCGTGAAGAGGCGCACTGGGTGGTGGAGCGGTTCCGGCAGTGGCACGAGCGCGAGCAGGTCCCGTGGAGCGGCATGGGAGTGTTCTACCGCATCAACTCGCTGAGCCGTGTGATGGAGGACGCCTTCCGCGACGCGGGCATCCCCTACCAGATCGCGCGGGGCACGGCCTTCTTCGAGCGCAAGGAGATCAAGGACTCCATCGCCTTCCTGCGCGTGATCGCCAACCCGGCGGACGAGGTGAACCTCATCCGCATCATCAACACCCCGCCGCGCGGCATCAGCGAGACGAGCGTCGAGGCGATGCAGGCCCACGCAACGGCGAGCGCACTACCTCTGATCAACGTGGTGCGTCGGCCCGAGTCGGTGGCCTCGCTCAACGGTCGGGCCGTCACCTCCATCCAGAAGTTCTCACGCATGCTCGACGTCTGGCGGCGCGACGCGGGCCTCGAGGAGGGCGTGCCCCAGCCCCTCTCGCTGCGCGGGTTCGTGGACAAGATCCTGCGCGAGTCCGGCCTGCACGAGCACTACAAAAACGACCGCTCCGACCTCGACGGCGAGCGTCTGGCCAACCTCGGCGAGCTCGTCAGCTCCGCCCAGCAGTTCGAGGACGACTTCCTCGCCGAGACCGAGCTCGGCGAGCAGAGCCTGCGGGAAAAACTATTCGCCTACCTCGAGCGCGTCACCCTGGTCAGCGACGTGGACAGCGTCAGCCCCGACATGGGCGCCGTCACGCTCATGACGCTGCACGCCGCCAAGGGGCTGGAATTCCCCGTCGTCGCGATGGTCGGCGTGGAGGACGGCCTGCTCCCCCACCAGCGGGCGAACACGAACAAGCACGAGTTGGAGGAGGAGCGCCGGCTCTGCTTCGTCGGCATCACGCGCTCTCAGCGGATGCTTTTCCTCACCCACGCCCGGTTCCGCACGATCTTCGGCCAGATGCAGCCGACCATCCCCAGCCGGTTCCTCGGTGAGCTGCCTAAAACGAGCACCACGCGCAGCGACGCCGACGAGGAAGGCACCCCGCTGCTCGACGAGGGCGGCGAGGCCGACCCGGTGGCGAATCAGCTGCGCGACAGCGCCGCGGCGGAGGCGATGGAGTTCCCGCCCGGCACGATGGTGCGTCACCCGCAATTCGGCCTGGGCCGGGTGCTAACGGTCAAGGTGACCGGCGCACAGACCCGCGCCCAGGTGGCGTTCAATTCCGCGGGCGTGAAGACGCTGATCCTTCAATACGCCCGCCTCGAGCGGGTGCAACGCTAAGATTCCCACATGGCTCGCATCCGCATCAAAATCTGCGGCATCAGGGACGTGGAGACCGCCCGCGCGGCGGTTGACGCCGGCGCGGACCTGATCGGGATGGTCTTCGTCGAGGCGTCGCCGCGCCTGGTGAGCGTGGAGACCGCGCGACGCATCGTTCAATCGCTGCCGGCACACGTCGAGCCCGTCGCATTGTTTGTGGATCACCCAGTGGACATGATCCGTGCGACTTGCGACGCCATCGGCGTGAAGACCGTGCAGTTGCATGGCAGGGAATCACCGGCGGTGGTGGCACAACTCTGCCCGCTGCGGGTGATGAAGGCCCTCTCCGCCGAGAGCGACGACTGGGTGTCGGCGGCGAAGCCGTGGAACGGCGTCGTGAGTGAACTCGCTGCGGTGTTGTGCGACGCGGCCCCCCCGCCGGATGCGGCTAAAGGGTTCCGCGGCGGGCACGGACAGGCATTTGACTGGAATGCGTTGGCGGCGGCGAAGAAGGCGGGTGCTTTCGCCGGTTTCCCGCCACTATTCATGGCCGGGGGCCTGCATGCCGACAATGTTGCGGGCGCCATCGAGGCCGTGAGGCCCGACGGTGTCGATGTTTCCAGCGGCGTCGAGGCGTCGCGCGGCGTCAAAGACCCCGCCATGATCCGCGCTTTCTGCGCGGCCGTGCGGAACCGTGAGTGATCGGCGGCGTCTGTCTATACCGTGGTCACGAGAATGGTTACAATCCCCCCGCGCATGTCTCGTGCTGTTGACTGGTCGCACCACTCCGGACCCGCCTTCATGCCAGCGCCGAGCCACCCCCCTTCCAGCCGATCTTCACACCGCTGTCTCATCACCATTCCCGTCCGTCGCGCCGTTGTCGCGATGCTCACGCTCGGCCTGCTGCTCGGCCACGCCGCTCCCGCCCGGGCCCTGACCGAAGAAGAGGTCAACAAGACGACCGAGCGGCTGCAGACCTATCTCTATTCGCTCCAACAACCAGACGGCTCCTGGGAGCCGACCAAGGACGCGCAGGTCGGCGGCCTGACGGCACTGGTCACGCTCGCACTGCTTGTGAGCGGGGACAGCCCACAGAACCCCAAGATCGCCAAGGCGATCGACTACATGGCCCACATCGAGGCGGGCACTCCGCTGCTGCCCGGCGCGTCAGACCAGGGCTCGCTCGCCCCCAAACAGGTCACGCTCGCCAAGATGCGCGGCGAGGGCACCTACGCCCTGGGCGTCCGTTGCCACGTCTGGGGACAGCTCCCCCCGGAGTACCTCTCGCTGCTTGAGCAGGACGGCCAGCACCTCCTCCAGTTCAACCTGAACAAGGGCGACGGCTCCTTCCACTACGGCCGCGCCAACGGCTCGTGGGACAACAGCACCACGCAGTACGGCGTCATGGGCGTCTGGGAAGCCGCCAAGCGCGGTATGAAGGTCCCCAACGAGTTCTGGGATGATGTCGCCAAGCACTACATGAGCTGCCAGAACCCCGACGGAGGCTGGCAATACTCGGGCACCGGCGGCAACAGCACCTACGCCATGACCACCTCCGGCCTCACCGGCATGTTCATCGTGCGGCAGGAGCGCTTCGGCAGCAAAACCCCCAACATCCCCGAATCCGTAAGCAAGTCCATCCAGCGCGGCCTCGACTGGCTCGACAAGAACTACCTCGCCAACCCCAACTGGTATTTCATGTACGGCGTCGAACGCGTCGGCCTCGCCAGCGGACGAAAGTATTTCAACAACCAGGACTGGTACCTCAGCGGCGCCCAGCTCATCGTCAGCGGCAACGTCTCCGGGCCCGCAGACGCCTCCTTCGCCCTGCTCTTCCTCTCGCGCGGCAAGCAGCCCGTCTGGGTCAGCAAGCTCCAACTGCCCAATCAGCCGTGGGAGATCAACCCGCACGACATGCAGTACCTGAGCCGGCTGATCAGCAACTTCCGCGAGTCCGAGCAGCTCTGGCAGGTCGTGCCCTTCTCATCCCCGCCCGAGGAATGGCTCAACACTCCGGTCCTCTACGTTGCCTCGGACAAAGCGCTGGACCTCGACACCGAGCAGAAGGCCAAGATCAAGCGCTACCTCGACCTGGGCGGCATGTTGCTGGCGACGCCCAACCGCGCCTCGCCCGAGTTCCGCAACTCGGTCCTCGCGCTGGCGAAGGACCTCTACCCCGACCTGCCCGTCAAGCCCCTGCCGCGCACCGACCCGCTCTTCAATGCCCTGTACAGGTTCGACCGCATCCCCGAGCAGGTCATGGGCGTCTCCAACGGCGCGCGCAACCTGATCCTCATCACCGGCAAGGACTGGAGCACGGAGTTCCAGGGGATTGGGTTCTTCGGCAACGAAAAAACCCTCACCCAGGACGCGTCCGTCCTGCGCATGGCGGTCAACCTCTGGACCCACGCGACCGACAAGGGGACGCGCAACCTGCGGCTCGTCAACGCCGCCGCCTACAGCCCCCTGACCCGCGCATCGGGGACCGCCGTCACCATCGGCCGCGCGTTCGTCGGCAAGGGCCGCGTCGTCGAGCCCAGCGCCTGGGACGCCGGCGGCAACGCCGTTTACCGCCAGACCGGCCTCAACGTCACCTCCCTGGACGTAGACCTCGCCTCCATAGGCGATTCCCCACTGCCCCTGATCCAACTCACCGGCGTTGACCCCGCTCCCCTCAGCGACGCGGAGACGCAGGCGATCAAGACCTACGTGGGCAAGGGCGGCACGCTGCTGGTCGAAACGGTCGGCGGCATCGGCGAGTTCAGCCGGCAGGTCGAAGAGGCGCTCACCAAAGCGTTCGACAAGCGCCCCGAACCGATGTACATGATGCACGACCCGATCGTCACGGGCGCCGGCCTCCAGGGGGGGACCGATATCAGCCGTGTCGCGTACCGACGCACGCTCGTCCTCACCGGCTTCGGCACCACCCCCCGCTTGTCCGCGATCTACGACGGGAAACGCCCCACCGTTATCTTCTCCCACGAAGACCTCACCCTGGGCCTGATGAACTTCCGCCAGACGGGGGTGCGCGGGTATTCGCCCGATGCCGCCCAGCGAGTCATGGGCAACATCCTCCTCTCGGTGTACAGGAACGCCCGTTACTGATCGCTGCATGGCCAAACTATTTTACGTGGGAATCTCATGGACAGTGGCGTGGCTTTGAAACAGGCGTAGAGGAGTTGGGGGGAGTTGGCCAGTGCGAGAGTGTGTCGTCGCACCTGTTGGGCGAGGGGTTCGATGCGGGTCTGGCCGTGGTTGGCGGTGGATCGTTTGATGTGACGCCAGACGTATTCTTGCGGGTTGAGTTCGATGGCGCGGGCGGCGGGCATCTGGCAGTTCATCCCCAGCTCACCGAGGATGCGCCCGGCGTGGTCGTGGTGATGCTCGACACCAAAGCGGTAGCGGATCAGTCGGCGGATCAACTCCGTGATCCACAGCACGCGATCGTAGCCGTGGTCTGGTCTTCCCCACGAACGGTTGGCGCGGGAATTTACGCCGCACGCGTGGCGTACTGTAGCTCGAATTGTGCCGGGCTGAGGTAGCCCAGCGTCGAATGTCTCCGCTGGTGGTTGTAGAACACCTCGATCCACTCGAAGAT
>JAIOPN010000061.1 GCA_021413865.1 Planctomycetota bacterium
TCGAGCAGACCATCGGCTGGCTCAAAGAGTGTCGCCGCATCGGCACACGCTTCGAGAAGCTGGCCATCAACTTCCTGGCGATGATGAAACTGGCGATGATTCAACGCACCCTCAAGATCGTGTTTTCAGACAGAGCCTAAAACAAATCAAACCATCCAGCGGACCAGATTGCGTCTCCAATTACCGCTTTTTGAATCGCGGATTGCGGGCCGGCTTCCGGGGCCGCATCGGCTTGCCTTTCTTCAGCAAGGCTTTGTCGCGCAAAATCTGCTCCGCCTGCTTGCGCGCCGTGAGGTCGGTGACCATCGCCATCACGCGGACCACCTGACCGGTGTCGTCGCGCAGGGCGGTCCCGCTGACCGCTACCCAGACGACGCTCCCGTCCTTGCGGACGCAGCGCTTTTCGTGGGACCATGAGTCGGTCTTGCCGCGGAGCACCCTCGCAAATTCCTTCATGGCACGCTGGCGATCCCGTAAGTACGTCAGGCTGATGAAGGTCTTGTTCATCAATTCCTCGGGTGAATACCCCAGCATTTCGTAGAACGTCCGGTTGACCTTGGTGAAACGGAACGCGGGGGTGTCGGCCTGGACCATCCCAACGCCGGGCAGCTCGAACATGGCACGAAATCCCGCCTCGCTGTGCTGCAACTCCTCGCCGACTTCCTTGAGCAGCAGGAACGTGAGCTTCTCCTTGCCAACGACCGCATCCACTTCGAGGTGCTTGAGCGCCTCGACAATCGGCTCCGCGATGGCCAAACGCTTCTTGAGTTCTTGATATGTCGGCCTGCCCTTGTTCACGACTCACCCCCCCCCGATAGCCGGAGAGCAAGCAGGACTTTCTCGCGGTCGTTCAGGTTGCCCAGAACGACCACCCTGGGGCCCGGGGTGACCATGATCAACGCCGGGGTGATGAGGATGTTGTCCCTGGCCGCGGCTTCAAAGTTCCTGATCACGTCGATGGTTTCAATCGTGCAATGACCGTTCAGGTGTTCCCTGCAGAGACTGCGCAGGTTGCTCAGCGCCTTATGGGAGTTCGGCCCGTTGCCGGCCAGGAACAGCCGGAACGCGTAATGGCCGCGCGGCTTCTTTTTCGCATGGGGCTTGGCTTTGGGCGTCTTGCTCATTTGCCACCGACTTTCTGGAGGGCTTTTGCCCTGCGAACCGGTGGCCGTTGTGGCCTCTCGGGGAACTCGATGCCCCCGTCGGTGATGACGTACAACTGGCGGCGATTGGAGTGCGACGAACCTCTGGACTTGACGATGAAGACCTGGCGGTTGACCTGCTGGCCGGTCTCGACAAAACGCAGTTGGACGACCGCGTCCACCACGGAGGAGAAGCCGATGCCGCTGATTTCCTCTTCGTTGCTCGGGCCGTTGACCTGGTTGGTCAGGATGGTGGTGATGCCCCGTTCCTTGACCACGCTGATCAGCCGCATCATGAAGTCAAAGGCCGCCTGCTCGGACCCCATGCGCACGCAGGCGGAGACCGCGTCGAGGATCATGTGGCTCGGTTTGAAGTCCGCGATGGCTTCAATGACACGGTTCAGGTGGTCGTCGGAACCCGTACTCTCGGGCATGGCGGTCTGGATCATCAGCTTTCGGGCGCGGATGGAGGGGCGCAGGTCGATGCCGGGGCTGAGCATCCCGCTGATCATCGCCTCCTTGGATTCCTCGAAGTTCAGGTAAAACACCCGCTCGCCGCGCAGGCAGGCGGCCCGGGCGAACGTGCTCGCCAGCGTGGTCTTGCCCGTGCCGCTGTTGCCCGAAATAAGAATACAGGAGGCGCGGCGGAAGCCCCCGTCCAGCATGCGGTCCAGCCCCTTGAGCCCCGTGGAAACCTTCGCCCCCAGCGGCTGATGGGTCAGTTCCGTAATGGTCAGCGGAAACAGGACGATCCCGTGCTCCGCAAAGACATAGGGATACTCGTTGGTCCCGAAGCCCGAGCCGCGGTACTTGATCACCCGCAGCCGGCGCGTCGCCACCTGCCCCGTTACGCGGTGGTCGAGCCGGATCACACAGTCCGCCATGAAGTCCAGGAATTCGTATTGAAGCCCGTGATTGTCATCGCGGTGGGTCTTGACCGAGAGGACGCTCGTCAGCCCACGATCGACCAGCCAATTATGGAGCCTGGCCAATTCGTCGTGTTCGCGCTTCTTGTCGTCGTAAACCTGCAGCAGCATGTCCAGCGCGTCCATCACGATCCGCTTGGCTCCGATCCGCTTGGCGTGCCCGCCCGCGATCGCCAGCATGCCCTGGATGTCGAAGTCGCCGGAGAGGATTTCTTCTCCGGGCATCCGCGCCTCGATGATGGCGATCTTGCCGGACTTCTCCAGGGCCGGCAGGTCCCACCCCATAGACCGCGCGTTGAGGCGGATGGCCGCGGCCCTCTCCTCGAAGGTGATGAACACGCCGGGTTCACCCGCCATCGCCCCGCGGAAAAGAAACTCCAGGCCCAGGACCGTCTTCCCGGAGCCCGGCCCGCCGCTGACCAGCGTGGTCCGGCCTCGGGGAAGCCCGCCTTCGAGGATCTCATCCAGGCCGGCAATCTTGGTCGGCACTTTCGGGATGGGGCGACGTTTTCCGCGCATGGTCGAATCTTTCTGTGACTTCACGTTTGCAGCCCGGCGCTCATGATGCGCTTAAACAAAAAAGCCGACGTGGACGAACGCCTCGAGGGCGCTGGTCCACGTCGGCTTACTATTCGACTGGCCCGTCGCCCCGGCGACTTGCCCTTCATCTAGTCTTCCGACTTACATTCCCGTCGGAGCCGCCAGTACGGTCGTGGCGCTCCTTTTTATGTGGTTTTAGTGTACGCCGCAGGGCGGTAGATAACAAGCCCACGCTTTTGCGTGCTCTCAATAAGGCGATATTGACTTCAAGGGCTGTATTCTCCTTGCTATCCCGCCATGTTGCCCTATAGTGCATTTGTTAGCGGAGCTCGAAGCGGAAATCGGCTCCGGTGTCTGGAAGACTAGTTAAAGGGCAGCCCGGGCAATCGGGAGGCCTGTTGACGAGTAAGCCGACTTGGTTCAGCACTTTTGTGGTGCCGAACCAAGTCGGCTTTTTTTTTGGCCCCGAGGGGGCGGCGGCCGTCTGAATGCACGACGCGGCATCATTTCACCACCAACAGCGGAGAACCCCATGACCCCATCCACAATCACACGCACCGACCCATCGGCCCACCCGAAAAAGCCCATCAAGCCGCTCGAAGGGCATGAGACCCAGGCGTTCGGCCATTCGCGCAAACACCCCCTGGCCCTCGACGCCGGCGTTTGCAATGCGAGCATCGACAGCCTCAACCAGCTCCTTGCCGACGTCCTCACGCAACGCGACATGTACAAGAAGCACCACTGGCAGGTGTCGGGGCCGACGTTCTACCCGCTGCACCTCCTGTTCGATAAACACGCCGGCGAACTACACGAGTTGGTGGATGTGATCGCCGAGCGCATCCAGACGCTCGGTGGTGTCTGCTTCGCCATGGCCGCCGACGTGGCGGTGGCCACGCTCATCCCGCGCGTGCCCAAGGGCCGCGAAGACGCCGCCACGCAGATCGCCCGGCTGCTCCACGGGCATGAAATCATCCTGGAGGAAACCCGCGCGATGGCGCGGGAAGCCGCCAGGCATGGCGATGATGGCACCAATGACTTGCTCGTCTCAAACGTGATCCGCCTCCACGAGACACAGGTGTGGTTCCTCTTCGAGCATGTTGCTCAGAACAAGCAGTGACCACCATTGGAATTGGAAGGAACGATTGTTCCTTCAATTCAGATATTGACCGCGTCAACGAACTCAATGCACCCCTCCGTGGAGAATACCTATGGAATCTCTGGCTCACATGGCCGTTCCACTCGCGGCGATCGGCTACTCCTTGCTCTACCTGGTGCTCGGCGGGGGCTTTGGCGGAGCGATCCTCATCTTCATCGTGGCGAAGATGTTGGGGAAATAGGTTGGTCGCGTTCGCGAAACACTGAAAGGAATCAAATCATGATCCGCACCGTCTTACTCATCCTGTTGATACTCCTGCTCCTGGGCGCCCTGCCGGCGTGGCCGTACAGCGCGCATTGGGGCTATTACCCCAGTGGCGGCCTTGGCCTCGTCTTGATCATCCTGATCGTCCTGGTGATCGCCAAGAAGCTCTGATTTTCCAAGTCGATCACGCTCACGGCCCCGCGTCTAACGGGGCGGAGCTTATTGAGGCCGCCGGTGTGTCACCGGCGGCGCGGATTGAAAGCAGTCACGCCCGGGTCGAACTATTTTCGACGACGGCGATTTTGAAAGGTCTCGCGATGAGAACGTACGCAACTGTCGGCGTTATCGGTTTGGGTCTGTTGTTTTCGGCGGGCGTAGGCTGCAGCTCCAGCCGGCACAGCTCCCGCGACGCGGTGGGTCCCTACACGGCCATGATCGACGCCGCACCGGACAAGGTGACCAATGCCGCCCAGAAGGCCGTTGAGCAGATGAAGCTGACCGACGTCGCCAGCACCGGGACGAAGATCGACGGACGGGTGACGGCCAGGAATGCGCAGAACGACCTGGTGCAGATCGACATCGCCCAGGCCGGCGAGAACGTCAGCAAGGTCTCCGTCCGCGTCGGAACCACCGGCGACGACGCGGTCAGCGAGCGGATTGTCGCCAAGACCAAGGACAACCTGCACTGGTTCGGTAAATCCGAGGAGAACTCGGCGCAGATGAAGAACTCGTTCGGCACCTACTCGGCTATGGTGAACGGCGCCCCGGACAAGGTGACCACCGCCGCCAGGAAGTCGGTCGAGGACCTGAAGCTCACCGATATCTCCAGCACCGGGACCGGGGTTGACGGCAAAGTGACGGCCATGACCGCACAGAACGAAGCCGTGACCATCGACATCACCCGCGCCGGCGACAATGTCAGCAAGGTCTCGATCCGCGTCAGCGCCACCGGCGATGAAGCGGTCAGCAGGCAGATCATGAACGGCATCAAGGGCAATCTCTAACACCCAATCGTTTCGCGGGCGCCCCGCAACCGGGGCGCCCGGCGATTTGAAGCAAATCCTGTTTGTATCCTTCTCAGGCTTGAATCCCGCGGGCTGGGCAAACTAGACTATACGAGGGCTTTGATGCCAATCGCGTAGTTCCCAGCAAGCCTGTGACGGCATGTCGCGGGCGGTGAGTGTTTCGTTCCGGCAACCCACGGCCATGCGCCTATTTGTTGAGCACGATGATTGAGGGAGTTGCGCGATGCAGCTGATGGAAGGCAAAGCACGTCGGCCCCAGTCTGGAACGCAGGTCGGCCTGAAAGAGCCTCTGGATGACCTGGTCCGCGTGCTGCGTCGTCACGCCGCGGAACGGCCGGACCAGAAGGCGTTCGTCCATCTGCTCAACGGCCAGTCCGATGAAGCCTTCCTGACCTACGCACGGTTCGATCACCGCGCCCGGACCATCGCATCTCGCCTGCGGGACATGGGCCTTGCCGGTCAGCGCGTGCTGCTGGCCTATCCGCACGGCTTGGACTTCGTCACGGGGTTCTTCGGCTGCCTCTACGCCGGTTGCACGGCCGTCCCGAGCTATCCGCCTCACCGCCGAACGGCCGATCGTTTTCGCGCGATCGTCGCCGATGCCGGGGCGCGTCTAGTCCTGAGCACTACGCCCGTCGCGGCGCAGTTCCAGGCCGTGACCACGTCGGAATACGGGCGGGCGGAATCCGCGACGCCGGTCCCCTGGCTCGCCACGGACGCAATCCCCGACGCGTCGGCGGACCAATGGGAGATGCCCGACGTCGATCTCCTATCACCGGCCATGCTCCAGTACACATCGGGCTCGACCAGCCGGCCCAAGGGCGTCATGGTCAGCCACACCAATCTGATCCATAACACCCGCGCCATTTATGAGGCGTTCGGCATCGACAGCGACGAATCCCGCACGGGTGTCTCCTGGCTGCCCATGTACCACGACATGGGTTTGGTGGGCGGCATTCTCGAACCGATCCTGGCCGGCGGCACCAACGTGTTGATGTCGCCCACGACCTTCCTGCAGCAGCCCGTCGCCTGGCTCGCCGCCATCAGCAAATACCGGGCGGCCATCTCCGGCGGCCCCAACTTCGCCTACGACCTGTGTGTCCGAAAAATTACCGACGAGCAGCGCGCCACGCTCGACCTTTCCTGCTGGAAACTGGCCTTTGTCGGCGCCGAGCCGGTCCAGGCCGATACGCTCGAGCGCTTTGCCGCCGCATTCGCCCCGTGTGGTTTCAGCCCCGCCGCGTGCTACCCCTGCTACGGCCTGGCGGAGGCGACGCTCATGGTCGCCGGTCCCAGACGCGGTGGCGGCGCGACCATCCGTATCTTCAACGACACGGCGCTTACAGACAACCGCGTCGAGCCCGTGCCCGAGGGTACGCGCAAGGCACGGCGACTGGTGTCGTGCGGCACGCCGATCGGCGACCTGCGCGTGGTGATCGCCGACCCGCAGACGGAAACGGAGGTCGCCCCCGGCCGCGTCGGCGAGATATGGGTTGCCGGTCCATCCATCGCCCACGGGTATTGGCACAAACCAGAACTGGCGCGGCGTGTCTTCCATGCGCGCCTGGCCAATACGGAGGATCGCCCCTTCCTGCGGACCGGAGACCTGGGCTTTGTGTTTGAAGACCAGCTCTATGTCACCGGCAGACAGGACGACCTGCTCATTATTCGTGGCCTGAATCACCACCCCCAGGACCTGGAGGCTACGGCACACAGGTGCCACCCGCTGCTGGATGCCGGTCTGGGCGCCGCCTTCGCCGTGGATGACCACGGGAGCCAGCGTCTCGTCTTGGTGCAGGAGGTCACGCGCAACGGGGAGACCAAGATCACGCCGGCGCTGGACGCGTGCCGCAAAGCCGTGCTCGATGAACACGGCGTGGTGCTGCACACGATCGTGCTGGTGCGCTGCGGCACGATCCCAAAGACATCGAGCGGCAAGGTGCAGCGCCGCGCCTGCCGCGAGGCATTCCTGGCCGGCAAGCTCAACGTTTTGGCCGAATACCACAACGAGGTCGCCAAAGGAGCCGGGGCGGCCGCCGCCGTCTCGCCCACCGGTTCTTGCAGCAACGAGGGGACAACACACACGCCGCCCCCGGCACAGCACATCTCACAATCCACCGTCCTCGCCGCCGTCTGCCAGCACGCAATCGCCCTGGGCGGCGCGGCCCTCTCCGACGTGACGCCCGACACGCCGCTCACAGCCCTTGGCCTGGATTCACTGCAGCGCGTCGAGCTCGCCGCGATGCTGGAGAAGACCTTTTCCTGCCGCCTGCCCGACAACGAGTTCAGCCCGATGCAGACGCTGGGCGAACTGGCGCAGGCGGTCGAGAAACACCTTAGCCATCGCCCCAAACCCGACGCGGTTCCCGGTGAGATACCGGCCTCGCACCACGACTTTGTTCAGTTCCCCGAGTACGCCGAGCTCAAACGCTACGAGCGCATGCTCAGGGCGGTCGCCGGTGACAACCCCTATTTCCGAGTGGACGAGGGCGGGGTTCTCACCGGCGGCGTCACACGCACGCAGGGGCGTGAACTGGTCAACTTCTGTGTTTACGACTACGTCGGCATGGCCCGCGACGCCGCGGTCGCCGCCGCCTCCAAGGCCGCGATCGACCGCTATGGCACCAGCGCCGGCGCCAGCCGCCTGGTCTCGGGCGACAAGCAGGTGCACCGGGATTTGGAACAGGCCATCGCCTCGTTCCTGGGCACGCCGGCGGCCATCGTGTTCGTCTCCGGCCATGCGACCAATGTCACCACCATCGGCCACCTGTTCGGGCCAGACGACCTCGTCGTGCACGACGCCCTGGCACACAACTCGATCATCCAGGGTGTGCAGCTCTCGGGCGCCACCCGCCGTCTCTTCGCACACAACGACTGGCGTGCGCTCGACGCGCTCCTCTCCGAGTTCCGCCACCGCTACCGCCGCGTGCTCATCGCCATCGAGGGCGTGTACAGCATGGATGGCGACTACCCGGACCTCCCGCGCTTCGTCGAGCTGAGGAAGAAGCACAAGGCGCTGCTGCTGGTCGATGAAGCGCACTCCCTGGGGACGATGGGCCCGACAGGCCGCGGCATCGGCGAGCACTGGGGCGTGGCGCGGACGGACGTTGACCTCTGGATGGGCACGCTCTCCAAGTCGCTCGCCAGTTGCGGCGGGTACATCGCCGGGTCCACCGAACTGGTGGAGTATCTCGGCTACACCGCGCCGGGTTTCGTTTACAGCGTGGGTCTCTCCCCGCCCAACGCGGCGGCGGCGCTGGCAGCGCTGACCGTGCTGCGCGCCCAACCGCAGCGCGTCTCGAAGCTGCGCGGGCTGGCGGCGCTCTTCCTGACATTGGCCAAGGAGCGCGGCCTGGACATCGGCCTCTCCGACTCCACCCCCGTGATCCCCGTGATCGTGGGCAACTCCGTCAAGAGCCTCCGCCTCGCCCGCGCCCTGTTCGACCGCGGCATCAACGTCCAGCCGATCCTGCACCCGGCCGTGCCCGAGCACGCCGCGCGGCTGCGGTTTTTCATCACCACCAACCACAGCGAAACGCAGGTCCGCGACGCGGTCACCGCCATCGCCGACGAGTTGGCGAAGTTGTAACGCCGCGATTACGCGATAATCCCGCAGCCATGACGCACAGCGATGACAACGCCATCACGGTCGAGGGTTTGACCAAGCATTACGGCGACCTACGGGCGGTCAACGACGTTTCATTCACCGTGCGAAGGGGCGAGGTGTTTGCCTTCCTGGGCCCCAACGGCGCGGGGAAGACCACGACCGTGGAGATCATCGAGACCATCCGCACGCCGACCTCCGGCCGCGTGAACGTCCTGGGCATGGATGTCACGAAACAGAAGCGCGACATCGTTCCGCGCATCGGCGTCCTGCCGCAGGGTTTCAGCTCGTACGACCGCATCACGGTCCGCGAAAGCATCCTGTACTACCGCCGGCTGTTCGGATGCAGCACCACCGACGTCGATGCCCTGATCGACCTGACGAACCTCGGGGACAAACGCGACGTGCAATTCAACAAGCTCTCCGGCGGCCTCAAGCAGCGGCTGGGAATCGCCATCGCGCTTGTGAACGACCCCGAGGTGGTGTTCCTCGACGAACCGACCACGGGGCTTGATCCACACGCGAGGCGCGCGGTGTGGGACGTCCTGCTTGGGCTCAAGCGTAAAGGCAAGACCGTGTTCCTCACCACGCACTACATGGAAGAGGCCGAACTCCTCGCGGACACGGTGGCCATCATCTCCAAGGGGAAGCTCGTGGCCATGGGTTCCCCGGAAGACCTCATCGAGCGCAACGCGAACTACATGTGCCTCACGCTCAGGTCCGCGGAGGCGGGTGTGCTGGACACGGTTCGCCGGCTGGGTTTCGAGCCGGTCCGCGACGACCGGAACAATATCCGGGTCCGAGTGAAGCAGACCGACGACGTCGAGGCGATTCTCAGCGGCGTCAAGGGCGCGGGCCTGGCACTGCCCGGGATGGACGTCCGCAAGCCCAACCTCGAAGAGGTCTTCCTGGGCCTGACGGGTGAGGTGCTCCACGAGAGCGCACCCGTGAGCGGAGCGACGCCATGACCCCGCGCATCATCGCCGCCAACCTGGTGGTCAGGCTCAGGAGCTTCAGCCGTGAGAAGTCCGCGATGTTTTTCACGGTCGCGTTTCCGGTCATTCTCGTGCTGGTCTTCGGCGCGATCTTCACCAAGCCCGAGCACATGAACTTCGAGCTCCCCGTGCAGGACCTCGATCAGAGCGACGCCTCGGCCAAGCTGGTGAAGGGCCTGGCGAGCCAAGGGGTGTTCGAGACGATCCCCGTCCCCGCCGACGCCGACGCGATCCAATACACCCGGGACCACAAGATCAATCTCCTGCTTATCATCCCCAAAGGGTTTGAGGATATGCAGCTGCGCCGGCTCGAAGAATGGGACGACGACGCCTCGGTCACGCTGACCTATATTTACGACCCCAGTTCGACCTCGCTGAAGACGAAGCTGCAGTTCCTGAACGCGATGGCGGCGGCCGCCAATCAGGAAATATCCGGGACATCCCCGTTCATCACGCTCAAGGAACAGTCGATCCTCGCCAAGAAATACCGCTTCATCGAGTTCTTCGTCCCCGGGATCATCGCGATGGCGGTGATGACGTCGAGCCTGTCGGGCGCGCTGAACACGAACGCCGAGCTGCGCCAGAAGGGCATCCTCCGGAAACTGGCCACCACGCCGATTACGCGCACCGACTGGCTGCTGTCGAACGTCCTATACCAGATCGTCCTGGCGGTCATTTCGACGGTCTCGATCCTGCTGGTGAGCTATGCCGTGTTCGACGTCCGGCTGGAGATCAACGCATGGCTCCCGGTTTACGTCGTGCTGGAGGTCTTCGCATTTGTGGGCATCGGCATGCTGCTCACGCCCATCGCCCGGGAGGCCGAGAGCGCCGCGGCGGCGGGAAACGCGTTCCTCTTCCCGATGATGTTCCTCTCGGGGACGTTCTTCCCGGTGGAGATGATGCCCGGGTTCCTCCAGAAGTTCGCCAGGATCCTGCCGCTGTATTACCTGAACGAGGGGCTGCGCGCCTCCATGATCTTCGTCGACAACACGACCGCGCTGCGCTGCGCCGCCATCACCGCGGCGGTCGCGGGGGTCGTCTTTGTCGCCGGCGCCCTGGTGACCCGGTGGGACCAGGGGGCGTGACATGCGTAAGCGCATCCTGTTTATCTGCGGCTCGATGAACCAGACCACGCAGATGCACCAGGTCTCGCGACATCTCACCGAGTACGAGCAGGTCTTTACGCCCTACTACTGCGACGGCATCGACGAGCTTTATCGCAGGCTCGGATGGATGGAGTTCACCATCATCGGCGACAAACTCGCCAGCCGCTGTCGGCGGTATCTGGAGGAGAACAACCTGGCGATAGACTACCGCGGGAAGAAAGGCCCTTACGACCTGGTGCTGACCTGCTCGGATGTTTACATGCAGAAGAACATCCGCATGAACAAGATCGTCCTGGTGCAGGAAGGCATCACCGACCCGGAAACATTTGCGTACCGCCTTGTCACGCGGTTCCGCATTCTCCCGCTCTGGCTCGCAGGCACGGCGGCAACGGGGCTGAGCGACGCGTACCGGTATTTCTGCGTTGCCAGCGAGGGGTACCGTGATTTCTTCATCCGCAAGGGCGCCCGGCCCGAAAAGATCATCGTCACCGGCATTCCTAATTTCGACAACTGCGAGCGTTACCGCACGAACAGCTTCCCGCGCCGAAACTTCGTGCTGGTCTGCACGTCGCCCCTGCGTGAGGTGTTCCGCGGCGAGGATCGCGTGGCGTTCCTCCGCAGGGCCGTCGAGATCGCCGCCGGCCGCCCGCTGATCTTCAAACTCCACCCCAACGAAAACGCCACGCGTGCCATCCATGAGATCGAGACGCACGCCCCCGGCTCGACGGTCTTCACCGCCGGCAGCGCCGAGGAGATGATCGCCAACTGCGACGTGCTCATCACGCGATATTCCTCGACCGCGTTCGTCGGCCTGTCGCTGGGCAAGGAGACCTACTCCGACTTCGACATGGAGGAGATGCGCCGCCTCACGCCCGTGCAGAACAATTCGGCGGCGGCCAACATCGCCCGGGTCTGCCGCGGCCTGCTTGAGGAGCGGAAACAATGAGCGGCGCCCTCGTTGTCAGGCCGGCGGCTTCGTGGCGGGATCGTCGACGTTTTCAACGGCTCCCGTGGTTGATCTACGCCCCCGCAGGCGTGCGCGACCCCAACTGGGTGCCGCCGATCCTCGCGCAGGAGCGTCTGTTGCTCGGCTGGGGGCGTCACCCTTTTTATGACAACGCCGAAGTCGTCACGCTGTTGGCCGAGTGCGGCGGACAAGCGGTCGGGCGGCTGGCGGTGCTCATCAATCACGTACACAACCGCAAGTACAACGAACGGCGCGGCTTCTTCGGCTTCTTCGAGTGCGTCAACGACGCCACCGTCGCCCGCGCCTTGTTCGACGCCGGCCTGGACTGGCTTCGTCAGCGCGGCATGACCGCTGTGCGCGGACCGGCAAATCCGTCGCTCAACTACACCTGCGGTCTGCTCGTAGATGGCTTTGATCGCCCGCCCTGCTTCCTGATGACCTACAACCCGCCGTACTACGCAGCGTTGCTGAAATCCTGCGGCTTCGCCAAGTCGCAGGACATGTACGCCTACGAAATGGATACTGTGCTGTTGGCGGCGCTGGCGGAGCGGTACAAGCCCGCGGTGCGGGCGGCGATCGAACGGGCCAGGCTGGTGATGAGGCCGTTTGAACCGCGGCGGCACCAGCAGGAGATCGCGACGTACCTCGACATCTACAACCGCTCGCTAGAAGGCACGTGGGGCTTCACGCCCGTCCAGCCGTCCGAGGCGAGACAAATCGCCGACGAGCTCCGGCACGTGATCATCCCCCGGTTCGCCGTGTTCGCGGAGATCGACGGCAAGCCCGTTGGCGCACTGCTCGCCCTTCTCGACTACAACCAGATCGTCCGCAAGCTCAACGGCCGGCTGTTTCCGTTCGGGTTCGTGCGTCTCCTGACCGGGCGGCGTCACATCACGGCCGCCCGCGCGATGGCCATGACCATGGTGCCCGGCTACCAGGTCGCGGGGCTCGGCATCGTCCTGCTGGATTACCTCGTGGACGCCGCGGCACAATGGGGCATCAAACGCTATGAGTTTTCGTGGGTCTTGGAGAGCAACGCCCACTCCCGCGGCAGCCTCGAGCGTGCGGGGACGAAGATCGTCAGCACATACCGGATGTACGACAAGGCCTTGTGAAGCAGACTCACAGCCACCCCGCCTGCCGATACCACTCTGCTGTTTCGCGCAGCCGCTCGGCCAGCGTTGCGGTGGGGAACCAGCCCAGTTGCGTGTGTGCCTTCGCCGACGAACAAGTCCACGAGCCGGCCAATACGTCGGCGATCTTGTCGCCGCCGACCCAGCCAGGGCGGCGTGTGAGAATGGCCGTCAGGTCGCCGATAGCGCCTGAGAGTTTCACGAGCGGTGCGGGCAGATGGAGGATGGCGGGAGATTTTCTTACCAGCGCGTCGGCGATGGCTTGGCCGAGTTGGGCATATGTCACCTGTTCATCTCCCGCGATGAAGTACATACCTTGCCCCGGTTCTCCGCCGGGAAGCAACCGCTCCCCTTTTTCCGCCGCGAGCAGCAACGCCTCCACCAGATCGTCCACGTGGACCAGTGAATAACGGCGCTCCTCCCGACCCGGAACGAGGTGAAGACCCCACCGCGCGATCGGGCGGAAGATTTCAAGCATGCCCCGATCGGCCGGGCCGAAGACGATCGTCGGACGCACGACGGTGATGGGCAGCGCCCCGGCATATTTCGCGGCGGTCCGCTCACCGGCGAGTTTGCTCCGGCCGTAGTTGGAAACGGGCGTTGGCGCGTCGCCCTCCACGCGCTCCCGCCCCGTGTCGCTCGGCCCCGCGGCTGACAGCGAGGAGACGACAACCAGAACCGGCGGATCGGCACGGCCCGCGCAGGCTGATGCGACGGTCTCCGCCCCGCCCTCGTTCACACGCATGAACTCGTCGCGTCGCAGCGCCCGCACTAGCCCGGCAAGATGAAACACGGTGCCCGCTTGCGACTGGGCCAGCGCCCGATCCAAGCTACTCCGATCGGTTACATCCCCCGTGATCAGTTGGACGCCCGCCGACCGAAGCTCATCAGTTCGCGAGTGACCCCGCACAAGACAGAACACCCGGCCGTGCAACTCGATCAGCCGACGCACCAGCCGCCCGCCGATAAAGCCACTGGCACCGGTGACGAGAAGAGGCTGTCGAACCGTGGCATCCAGCCTCATACGGGTATCCAGAAGCAACATTCCACGAAACCACTATACGCATGCGTGAACCACGGTCGGGGAGGCATCAGAGCGCCAAACGCGCCTCGCGATACCCCCTCTAAAATCGGACCCCCCTCTTGGGAAACATCACCTCCGCAGACCAAGTTAGGCAACGACACATGTCGCCTAACCGATTTTCTCATCGTGTATTTCTGTGACAAAGGCACTTACGGAGATTTACGGAACTACGACTTTACTACTGTTGCAAAATGTGACAAATTGCGTCAATTTGCGAATCGATTGAGACAAGGGTAAGTTTATTGTAGATCAGCCCTTGGGTTCTATTGTGGTACCCATCTCGCGGCGATCTTCTGCCCTGAAATAAATGTTCCCGGCCGAACCCTTCTTGTCGGGCTCCCAATTGATGGCATGGAATGTGCCATACACGCGGTAGTCCTGCGCGGCGGCCGTGCGCTCGCCCGGCCCGCCGGTGGCCTGCTGAAAAAAGAACGCGGCGCGGAACCCCAGGTCAATCCGCGTCGCATCACTAACCGCTTTTTCAGCATTCTTGATGTGAGGTCCAACCAAGCTAAAGGGAGTCCAAGGGAAGAGTCCGAGGTTGTCATCTTCAACCGGGTCGGCCGCACGCGGCTCTTCGAGTGATAGTTGCGACGGAGTACTCTCGGTTGCTGGCTCGGTGACTTCATCACCCAGGAGAGCGTTCTCCTGTTTGCCAAGCACGACCAGCGATAAGGCCGCGATCAGTACTTTTTGTGCGGTGCGCGGGATAGGCCTCATGAATGCTCCTTGTCATCGAGGGCTGACCCCCAGGCGATACACCAGCAGTTGGCGGGTGTGATGGATGAGTGCGTCACCAAGGACAAGCCGATCGTCTTCGCCTTCCACGGCTATCCCGATGATTCCACGACCCAGGGCAAGGCGCTGCGGTTCATTCAGGAATACTTCCTTGTTGCGTGCTCGCTGGCCGATCTGCTCCGGCGGTTCAGGCGGACCAACCCCGACTGAAATGCGCTGCCCGAGAAGGCTGCCATCCAACTCAACGACACGCACCCCGCGATGGCCGTCCCAGAGTTGTTGCGTGTGCTCCTCGATGAAGCTCACCTGCCGTGGGACCAGGCATGGGACATCACGCGTAAGACACTCGCCTATACCAACCACACATTGCTGCCCGAGGCCTTGGAGAAGTGGCCGGTGGCCTGGTTTGAACTGTTCCTCCCTCGACACATTGAGCTAATCTTCGAGGTGAACCGCCGGCTGCTGGAGGACGTTCGTCGCCGCTACCCCAACGCCGAGGGACGTGCGCAGCGCGTCAGCCTCATCGAGGAAGGCGGCGAGCGCAAGGTCCGAATGGCGAACCTGGCGATTGTCGGCTCGCACAGCACGAACGGCGTCGCGGCGATCCATTCGGAACTCCTCCGCACGCTCACGGTCAAAGATTTGGCCGAAATGTATCCCGAGCGATTCAGCAACAAAACCAACGGCATCACGCCGCGGCGCTGGCTGCTGTTGGCCAATCCTTCGCTAGCCGGCGTCATCACGCACTCCATCGGCGACGGTTGGATCACGGACCTGAGCCAGCTCCATCGTCTCAAGCCCCTGGCCGACGACAGCGGCTTTCGAGACGCCTTCCGCCGCGCGAAGGCTCAGGCGAAGTCGTGCTTCGCGGACTGGCTCAAGGCATCGGGCGGCCCGGTGGTTTCGCCCGATACCATTTTCGACTGCCAGGTGAAGCGGATCCACGAATACAAGCGGCAACTGCTCAACGTGCTCCGCGTCGTCGTTCTCTACAGCCGCGTGCGGGCGGGGCAGCGCGTCACGCCGCGGACTTTCTTCTTCGCCGGGAAAGCAGCGCCGGCGTACCGGTTCGCGAAGCTCGTCATCAAGCTCATCAACAACCTCGCCGACACGATCCAGCGCGACCCGGTCGCTAATAAACAGATCAAGGTCGTCTTCCTGCCGGAGTACTGCGCCACGCTGGCTGAGCGGCTCATCCCGGCGAGCGACGTTTCAAATCAGATCTCGACGGCGGGCTACGAGGCGAGCGGCACCAGCAACATGAAGTTCATGATGAACGGCGCCCTGACGCTCGGGACGCGCGACGGGGCCACGATCGAGATGGCCGAGGAGGCCGGCGAGGAAAACTTCTTCCTCTTCGGGCTGACAGCCCGGGAGGTCGCCGACAGCCGGGCGTGGTACAGCCCGAAGTGGCACTACGAACACGACCCAGAGGCACGGATGGCGCTCGATCTCATCTTCCAGGATCACTTCAGTCAGAGCGAACGCGGCTTGTTCGCCCCGCTGCGAAAAACGCTGA
Organism: Planctomycetota bacterium; assembly: GCA_021413865.1. Lineage (GTDB taxonomy): Bacteria > Planctomycetota > Phycisphaerae > Phycisphaerales > Phycisphaeraceae > JAIOPN01. The sequence goes on from JAIOPN010000061.1 coordinate 16,140, forward strand.
TGGAGGATGGCGACCACTACATGCACCTGGCGGACTTGAAGTCGTATCTCGAAGCCGACGGCCGTCTTTGCGGACTATACGCCGACCCGGACGGCTGGACGCGTAAAGCGATCCTCAACGTGGCGGGGTCGGGCAAGTTCTCCAGTGACCGCACCATCGCGCAGTACGCGACGGACATCTGGAAGGTCAAGCCGTGCCCGATTCCATAAAAGGCACAAAGATTACCCCGCCACAGGGCCGAAGTTTCCCCCTCGGCGCAACCCCCGTCGGAGACGGCTTTAATTTCAGCCTCTTCTCCCGAACAGCCCAGGGCGTCGAGCTGTTGCTCTTCGATCACGAGGCCGACGCAAAACCGTCGCACATATTGCGGCTCGACCCGGTGACCAATCGCACATACCACTACTGGCACATCCACGTGCCTGGTATCCGTGCGGGACGGCTTTACGGCTACCGTGTGCAAGGACCGTTCGATCCCGCGAACGGGCTCCGCTTTGATCCGGGAAAGGTGCTGCTCGATCCATACGGCCGCGGGGTCGTCGTTCCGAAGGGCTACAGCCGCGATGCCGTCGGTCGGCCCGACAGCGGCGCCGCATCGTTCATGAAAAGCGTGGCGGTGGCCCCGTCAACATACGACTGGGAGGGCGACGAGCCGCTCGCACTGCCCTCTTCGCGCACGATCATTTATGAGATGCACGTTCGTGGGTTCACGCGTCACCCGAGTTCCGGTCTCGAAGACGGCAAGCGTGGCACCTACGCCGGCCTCATTCAGAAAATCCCGTACCTTAAATCGCTCGGCGTGACCGCGGTGGAGCTGATGCCTGTCCACCAGTTTGACGCCCTGGACGGGCCGCCCGGCAAGACAAACTACTGGGGCTATGCGCCGATCGCCTTCTTCGCGCCTCACCGTGCTTACAGCTCGCGACAGGACCCGCTCGGCCCCGTTGACGAGTTCCGCGACATGGTCAAGGCGCTCCACCGCGCCGGCATCGAGGTCATCCTCGACGTCGTGTACAACCACACCACCGAGGGTAATCACGACGGCCCGACGCTCAGCTTCCGCGGGATAGACAACCCGACCTACTACATCCTCGAACCCGACCCCAGCCGTTACACAAACTACACCGGCTGCGGCAACACGCTCAATGCAAATCACCCGGTTGTCCGCCGGATGATCGTGGACAGCCTGCGGTACTGGGTGAACGAGATGCACGTGGACGGCTTTCGTTTTGATCTCGCGTCGATCTTATCCCGCGATGAATCGGGGCGGCCATTACCGAATCCACCGGTGCTCTGGGACATCGAGTCGGACCCGGCACTGGCGGGCACCAAGCTGCTCGCCGAAGCGTGGGACGCGGCCGGGCTTTATCAGGTTGGGAGCTTCATCGGCGACGCCTGGAAGGAGTGGAACGGCCGCTTCCGTGACGACGCGCGAGCGTTTTTCCGCTGCGACCCCGGCTCGGTGCGGCGCATCGCCGACCGGATCATCGGCAGCCCGGAGATTTACGGCCATAAGCAGCGTGAGGCGGAACAGAGCGTCAACTTCGTGACCTGCCACGACGGCTTCACGCTCAACGATCTCGTCTCCTACAACGCCAAGCACAACGAGGCCAATGGCGAGGATAACCGTGACGGCGGTAACGACAACGCCAGTTGGAACTGCGGCGTCGAAGGGCCAACCGACGATCCGGCCGTCGAGAAGCTGCGTAACCGTCAGGTCAAGAACTTCCTGACCGTCACACTGCTGTCGCTCGGGGTTCCGATGGTCTTGATGGGCGACGAGGTTCGCCACACGCAGAACGGCAACAACAACGCTTATTGCCAGGACAACGAGATCAGCTGGTTTGACTGGACCCGCGTTGAAAAACACGCCGACGTCCATCGCTTCCTGAAATTGTTGGTCGAGCGGCGGGCGCTGCGGGATGTCGAGCACGAGCGCCAACGAACGAGCCTGACAGCCATGATCCAGCAGGCGACAAAGGCGTGGCACGGCGTGACATTGCTCCAGCCCGACTGGGGTGATGATTCACGGAGCGTGGCACTGGGAGGGGAACTGCGGCGTGAAGGATTACGGTTTCACCTCATCCTCAACGCCAACCACGACGCACTCGACTTCGAGCTGCCGAACCTGGAGGGGGGCAGACCTTGGCGGCGCTGGATCGACACCGCCCTCGATTCCCCGCAGGACATCGTGCCGTGGCAGGCCGCATCACCGGTGCCGGGCGCGACGTATCGCGCCCAGGCGCACTCGGTCGTGATGCTGTTCACGGACGGCGGGAAGTGACCCCGCCATGAGATCGCGATGATCCAGCGGGCAATGAGCTCCCGTTGACTATACCGCGTGCAGATGTGAAGGATCGCGTCGTGCGGCTTTGGTGCACGATCACGGTGGAACTACCAAGGTTGAGACGTATTTAGGAGGGATTGGACCTTGGTCCAATCCCCAGCCGGAACGCACGGCTTAGTCTCTTATCGGTGGCGTGACGTATGCCGATCGCGCCGCACTCGGCGGAATGGTGGCCGGCCGATGTGCGCCGGTTCGCCAACACGTTTCCAATACCCAGGAGGCTCCGACGTGAAATCACATCCAAAACAAGACCACCCCAAAATGAACCGGAAGCGGTACGCGAAGAAGCTGGAGAAGCTCCAGGTCAGGCTCTGCGAGCTTCAGGCATGGGTCAAACACACCGGGATGCGGGTGATGATCGTGATGGAGGGCCGCGATGCCGCCGGCAAGGGGGGCACGATCAAGGCGATCACGGAGCGCGTCAGCCCGCGGGTCTTCCGTGTCGTCGCGCTGCCGGCGCCGTCCGATCGCGAGAAATCGCAGATGTACATCCAACGCTACATGGCGCACTTTCCCGCGGCGGGAGAGATCGTCATCTTCGACCGCAGTTGGTACAACCGCGCGGGCGTCGAACACGTCATGGGTTTCTGTAGCAAGGAGGAGCACGACCGCTTCCTCAAGCTCTGTCCCGTTGTCGAGAAGTACATCGTTGACGGCGGCATCCGGCTGATCAAGATATGGCTCGAAGTCAGCAACGAGGAGCAGAAGCGTCGATTCGAGGCCCGCATCGATGACCCGCTGCGTCAATGGAAGCTCAGCACCATGGACCTCCCCTCCCGGCAGCGGTGGTACGACTATTCCCGGGCACGCGACATGATGCTCAAGGCCACGGACACCAAACACGCGCCGTGGCACATCCTGCGCACCGACGACAAGAAACGTGCAAGGCTCAACGCGATCCAGCACATCCTGGACCAGCTTCCCTACAAGCGCCTGCCGCAGCCGAAGATCAAACTGCCCAAACGGTCCATGAAGGGCGCGTATGACGATGAAGCACCTCTCCGGGGCAAGCGATTTGTGCGCGAGGTGTACTAGCGCGTAAGCCAATCCCGGACTTGCGGTCGAAGTGCCCGCATCCGCGTCGTAGCCAGGCTCGCAGCCCGAGGACCGAGTGATGACCGACAAGCCGCTTGTCGAAGAGAAGCGTTTGTCTCTGCTGGGGCGCCTCGTGCCCGGTCTGGGCCTGATCGCCGGCTACAAGCGCGAATGGCTCCGTCCGGACCTGGTCGCGGGGGGGGTCCTGGCGGCTTACCTCTTGCCCGCGGGGATCGCCGATGCCTCGCTCGCCAACCTGCCGTCGGAGGCGGGGCTGTATTCGTGTCTCTTCGCGGGGCTGGTGTTCTGGCTGTTTTGCAGCTCCCGCCACACGGTGATCACCACGACGTCGGCGATTTCTCTGCTGGTGGGCGCGTCGCTGGGCGATATGGCGGGTGGAGAGCCGTCGCGGTTCGCCGCAATGGCCGCCTGCGTGGCTATCCTGGTCGGCGTCATGTCTCTGGCGACGTGGCTGCTGCGGGCCGGTGTGGTGATCAATTTCGTGTCGGAGACCGTTCTGGTGGGATTCAAGTGCGGGATCGCGCTGTTCCTCGCCAGCTCTCAATGTCCCAAGCTGTTCGGGTTCGCGGGATCGCACGGGACATTCCTGGATCGTGTCTCCTATTTCATCATCCACCTTGGCGAGTCGAACAAGGCGTCCGTCATCCTGGGCCTCATCGCCCTTGCCGTGCTGCTGCTGGGCAAGCGATTCCTCAAGAGCGTCCCCGTGGCGCTGATCGTCGTCGTCGCGGGCATCGTCATTTCATCCATGACCAGGATGGACCAATCGGGCGTCAAAATGCTGGGCGAGGTCCCGCAGGGGCTGCCACGGATCGGCCTGCCCGCGATCAGTCTGGAGGAAATCAACAATCTCTTGCCGCTCGCGATGGCCTGTTTCCTGCTCAGCGCGGTCGAGACGTCGGCTATCGGGCGCATGTTCGCCCTCAAACACAACTACAAGTACGACCCGAACCAGGAGTTCCTCGCGCTGGCCGCTGCGAACCTCGCGGCGGGTGCCGGGCGGGGCTTCCCGGTCAGCGGCGGCATGTCGCAATCGCTCGTCAACGAAACCGGAGGGGCGCGTACACCGATCTCCGGGGTCGTGGCGGCGCTGATCGTTCTGGCGGTGGCTGTGTTTGCGTCGGGCTTGCTCAAAAATCTCCCGCAGCCTGTTCTCGCGGCGGTCGTGCTGTCCGCGGTGACAGGGTTGGTCAGCGTGACGGCGCTCAAGCGGATGTGGGCCTTCAGCCGCTCCGAGTTTCTCGTGTCGATGGTTGCCATGGCGGGCGTGCTCGAGGCGGGGATCCTCAGGGGTGTGTTGATCGGGGCCTTGCTTTCGCTGCTTTTGCTGCTGCGGCGCGCCTCGCACCCACACACGACGGAGTTGGGCCGTGTGCCCGGCACGGATTACTTCGCCGACCGGGTGCGTCACCCGGAGAACCAGCGCGAGTCGGCCGCGTTTGTCTTCCGCGTGGAGAGCGCGCTGCTTTACTTCAACGCCGAGTACGTCCGAGACCGGTTCCTCGAATTGCTGGAGCAGTGCGGGCCCGACGTGCGTCTGGCGGTGTTTTTCCTCGGCTCGGTCCCCATGGTGGACCTGGCGGGCGCCGAGATGCTCAACGAGTTGCGCCGGTCATTGCGGGAACGTGGCATCGAGCTGTGCCTGGCCGAGGTGCACGGGCAGGTCCGCGAATCGCTCCGCCGCGCCAATCCCGAGCACAAGTGGGGCCCCATCGAGGCCAACCAGACCGTGCTTTCCGTCATCAATCAGTGGCGGAGCGGGACACAGGGCGCGTGAATACACCGATCGCGTTCATCCGGCGTCACCTGGACCCCGTGGATCGGCTGGGTGAGGTTCTTTTCGGGTTGATCATGGCGCTGGGATTCACCAGCGCGTGCCGCCTGGGGCTGGCGCAGCCGGACAACCGTGACCTGTTGATCGGGATTTCCGGCTGTAATCTCGCGTGGGCGTTTGTGGACGGCGCGATGCACACGCTGGCGTCGCTGTTCGAGCGGGGCCGGCGTGCACGGCTCTTCCGCATGGTGGCCCAAGCCAAAACAGAAGCCGATGCGTTTGAACTAATCGACCGCGAGCTTCGGGGCAGACTCGAAACCCTGGCCACGGATCACGAGCGGGAACGGATCTACCGCTGGGTTCTGGAGGCGGTACAACGCGGAAAACACGAGCAGGCCTGGTTGAGTTGGGGGGATGCGCTCGGCGGAGTGGCGGTGGGTCTGCTGATCGTCGTTGCGACCGTTCCGGTGGTCATCCCCTTCCTCCTCTTTCGCAACGCAGATGTGGCGGTCCGGGTATCCGAGTTGATGGCGATCGGGTTGCTGTTCTGGATCGGCTGCTGGTGGGGGCGCGAGGTCGGCTCAAGCCCGCTACGCATCGGC
>JAIOPN010000019.1 GCA_021413865.1 Planctomycetota bacterium
GGCGACGCCGTGCTGTTTGAGCTGGTTGGCGCACATCACGACGCGCATACGGTCGCGTGCCTTGGAGAGGGCGGGCATGAGCAGGGCAAGAATGATGGCGAGGATGGAGACGGTCATGACCGCCTCGGGATAGGTGAACCCCCCGCCGGAACGGCTACGGTGCTGGGTGGGCATATTTTCACTCCTGATGAGACTAACTCGGTACCCAGGTTATCGACTCGTAGAGCCGACGAGGTACATTTCTGGTGGGCGGCGGGCAAGCTTCCGTCTAAGATTACGAGACGGCGGGTGTGGAGTCAATGAAAATCGGAAAACCGTTATTCCCTCCACGGCCTGCCATCGAGGAACGCGGCGCGGTGTAGCAGGGCGTCGTTTACGAGCCCATTGGGGCTGCTTTTTCGTGCGGCCTCAATGGCGTGATCAATGATCTTCACGGCCGCGTCGAATTGTCCTGTCTCGGCGGTCGCCGCGGCGAGGGCGTCGAGCGCCCAGGCGTCGGAGTTCGAGGTTAGGTCGCACGCCCGGCGGGCCAGTTGTGCCGCCACGAGCCCATTCCGGATCGTTGGATCGGGGTCTGTCGACAAGACCCACGCGAGCAGTTTCAAGGCGTCTACATAATCCTCGTTCGATCGGATCGCACTACGCAAGGATTCAACCGCTCCGCGGGTGTTGCCCAGACACATACGTGTTGCACCTAAGTTGTACAACGCCAGACTGTAATCCGGTTTGGTTTTCACGGCCTTGATAAATTGCACCTCGGCTTCGGACATGCGGTTGAGCCTCGCCAGCACAGTTCCCTTGTCGTTAAGGGCCTCCGTGTGTGTGGGGTTGAGTTCAAGGGCGCAGTCGAATTCCGCCATCGCATTGCCCAACCGTCCGATGTTCATCAGGGCCACGCCCAGGCTGCGGTGCGCATTGATCATCTTGGGTTGCAGACGCACCGCGGTTTGGAAATAGGGGATGGCGTCGGCATCTCGCCCGCTCTGCATCATCAGCAGCCCCAGATTCTCCCACGCCCGGGCGTTGCCGGGGCGTTTCTCGATCGTGTCACGCCAAATCACAATCGCGCTCTGATAGTCCACGTTGCGCATGTGTGTCCGATATGCCAGCGGTACCCCAACGGTCACGAGTACTACCGCTGCGCCGGCCCATGCTACGCGGGAATTGAGGTGTCTGACCAGGCAGGACGCGATCAAAACGGTGAGGACCACGACGACTGCCAGCGGCAGATAGAAGCGGTGCTCGACGATCGCCTCGGTGAAGAGCGGCATCACGCTCGAAGTGGGGGCGAGTACGAGGAAGAACAGGGCGCAGGGCCAACCCCATCGCGGATGCTTCCGCAGTAGCTGGGCGGTCAGAAGAACAAGGCCGAGGATCGCAAGGCCCTGTGGGACGTATTCGGGCCAGTGTTGGGGAACATCCACCCCGCCGTGTACCTCGCCGTAATCAAACACAAGCGTCGCGGGCCACACGGTAAGCCAGAGGTAATGAAGGATGGCTGGGCCCTGAATGCATAGGTAATCCCAGGTCGTCAGACCGCCAAAGCCTTGGCCGACGCCGACCTTGTGTGCCCACGCGTGGATCACGAGGACCGCCAGAAGAAGCCACGTCGCTATAAGCCCCATGTGGACTCGCCAGCGGTGCAGCACGGCCCGCCAATTCCCCGCGATGAAAATGCGGTCATACAGGATTATCGCAATCGGTGCCGAGACCATCACCTCTTTGGTCGCCATCCCCAGCAGGCACGCGACCCACGCGGCCACATGCCACCCCCAACACCCCGCGCAGCCGCGCACGAAGCAGTAGAGCGTCAGCAGATAGAACATCGCCATCAACGACTCGGTACGACGGATCACAAATGTCACCGATGAGGTGTTCAGCGGGTGAACGACCCAGATCAACGCCGCCGCGCCCGCCGTGCACACGGCGTGCGTGTCGGACCACCCGAAGCCAGGCAGCAGCAAGGTCCGACGTACAAGCCCCATCAAGAGCAGCGCTGAGGCCAGATGGATTGCGAAATTTACGGCATGGTACCCGGTCGTATTTAGCCCACCAAACGCGTAATTAAGTGAGAGAGTCGCGGTAACGAAGGGTCGTCCTGAGACAGACGAGTCGGGAGCATTCAGGATGTCCGACGGGCTATGCCAGATGGCGCGAACCAGCGGGTTGTTCACAATGTCGTGGATGTCGTCGAAGACGAAAGGCCCGTGGAAACTGTTGGCGTAGGCCGTGAATGCAGCCGCGGTGATTAGCAAAGCCCAGAACATGACCGACATCTGTCGTGTGTATCTGGGTTTCATTGCATCCTCCGTTGGCGGACACGGCAGTGCGCATCTACATGGTAATCCGTGTGCGACGTTGGAAGAGCCGGCGAATTCAGGTTTGAAGCGTAACCCGGCGAGTTTCAGGAAGACCTCCACCACCGCGTGGTTCACGCCGTCCACGTCGAGGGGGTCAAGAAGCGCCGCGCCACCAAGGCCTTCGGGGTTAGCCGAACCTCCATCGACAAGTGGCTCGAAGACCGCCATCGCCCGCCGCACCAAGCGTGAAAACACCTTGATTCACCGGGGTGACGAGGCGGGCCTGCGGAGCGATCATCAGACCGGCACCAGGTACGGTCTCAAGGACGACCAGACCCCGGGCATTCTCGGCACCGGCACATGTTTCGACTGTAACATGCATGATCTCGGCCGTCACCAATCAGGGCCGATTGAACTTCATGATCTTCAAGCAGCGTTTCACCGAGCCCGTGTTCCTGGGTTTCGTGGCCCGATTGATCCGCCAGCCCTCTCCGCGTGGACGCAAGGTCTTCCTGATTGTGGAAGGCCAGCCGGCGCACAAGCACGCCGCCGCCCACGCCTGGCTGGGCGCTCGACGCGACACATCGAGCGCCAATACATCGAGGCGTTCTACAACCGTAAGAGAATCCACCAAGCCCTGGGATACATGACCTCGGAGCATTCTGAACCCATCTACGTCCCCGCAACGGAAGTGGCGTAAACTAACCCACGCCGGAATCTGCAATTCATGGGCCATCGCATTTTTTTTCCGGCCCGTCAAGATTTGACCATACTCCCACAGCAAATTATAGCTCTTTCTCACAGTCATGGTCATGCAGGATACAGACACTGGCCGCTTGGCCGTTCTAGGTTGGGCGACGATGGTTGTTCTCGTCGCTGTGGCTACATACGCGAACACCGTGAGGTGTCCGTTTGTGTTCGACGACCTGAACACGATCGTCGGCAACCCCTCGATCCGGAGTGGCTGGGGCGTGTGGGATGCCGTGGTTGGCGGCACGCCGACAACCGTTTCATCACGCCCGGTTGCCGCGGCTACGCTGGCGATGAACTACCGGCTTGGGGGGCTAAACCCATTTGGCTACCACCTCGTCAACATCGCGATTCACGCACTGGCCGCGCTCACGCTGATGGGCATGGCGCGTCGGACGCTGCTGCTGCCCGCCGTCGCCTGGAGCGCCAGGAGCGCCCTCTGGGCCAGCGGCGCAGCGGCGTTGATCTGGACAGTACACCCTCTCAACACATCCAGCGTCACCTACACTGTCCAGCGGGTCGAGTCGCTGATGACGCTCTTTTACCTGCTGACGCTCTATTGTTTCGCGCGTGGTTGCGCAGGGGGCAGGGCGTGGCACGTGGCGGCGTGGGTCGCGTGCCTCCTGGGGATGGGCACCAAGGAAGTGATGGTCTCCGCACCCGTGGCGGTCCTGCTCTATGACCGGGTGTTTGTGGCGGGGAGCTGGCCGAGGGTCCTTAACCGTTGGCGGGTCCACGCCTCTCTGGCGGCGACGTGGTTCGCCCTGGCGGCGATCCTGTGTAGCGGGAGTAACCGGGCCGACTCCGCGGGTTTTCACTTCACGAACCTGACGTGGTGGGATTACCTGCGGATGCAGCCCGGGGCGCTGCTGACCTATTTCAAGCTCTCGTTCTGGCCTAGGCCGCTGGTGCTTGACTACGGAGCGGCCATGGGTGGCGTCGATGTGCCTTCGCACTGGAGCGGGTACGGGCCCCAAGGGTTGATCATCCTCACACTGGTTGGTGCGACGGCGTGGCTGCTCTGGCGCAGGCCGATCTGGGGCTGGGCCGGTGTGTTGTTCTTCATGGTCCTGGCCCCCACCTCAAGCTTCCTGCCCATTGTCACGGAGGTGATCGCGGAGCACCGCTTCTATCTCCCGCTGGCGATCCTCATTACCCTTGTGACAACGTCTGTCGTCGCGTGGACCCGCCGTGAGGGTGGGAGTGAAGGACGCACGCTGACCGTCGGAGCAGCGCTGGTTCTTGGCGTGCCGCTCCTGGCCCACCAGACCTATCGGCGCAACACCGATTACCAGAGCCCTCTCAAGCTCTGGCAGGACACAGTCAATCAGTGCCCGACGAACGATCGGGCCATGGTTAACCTCTCATTCGAGTTGCTGCGCGTACAACGTTATGCCGACGCCGCATCGGTCTTGGGTAAGGCGGTGGAAATCAGGCCCAAGTGGACCGATCTGCGCTACGGCCTGGCGATGGCGCTGGTCAACAGCGGGCACGCGGGCGAGGCCATGGAACAGTTTGACATCCTGCTGAAGCAGGACCCCGGCTACGTCCCAGCATTGACCGGAAAGGGGATGACGCTCTGCCGACTCGGACGGCTCGCCGAAGCCGAACGCGCCTTCACCGCGGCCGTTGCAGCAGCACCAGAGAATGTCATGGCATTGTCCAGCCTTGGGCTGACACGCGCCAATCTCGGCGATGCCCGGGGAGCAGTGGCCCCCCTTCGCCATGCCTTGGGTCTCAGCCCAGACCACGTCGATTCACTCAAACGACTCGCGTGGATCATGTCCACCAACCCGGACGCATCACTTAGGGATGGCCGAGGGGCAATCGTCTTGGCTGACCGCGCCTGCCGACTCACCGATGGAACGGACTCCGAAGCGCTCGACGCCCTCGCGGCCGCGTTTGCCGAAACAGGACAATTCCCCCTCGCCCTCCAAGCCATCGAGCAGGCGATCGCCGCATCGCGACATCACAACAACCTCTTGCTCGACACCATCCTCCAGCACCGCGATGCCTTCCGGGAAGGCAAGCCTTGGCGGCAATGATACGGCTTCGCCGTAGATCTCGTGTGAGCTTGGTGGCTGTTCGGCTTTGCGACGGGAGAGATCGGCGAAGCTGATGTTCGATCCGGGAGTCCTCAGGTTCATCATCCACACCCGATGGATCTTGCACGAGATTCAGGGGGTGATCCGTATGAATTAGGCCTACAAAGCAGGATATGCAAGGCCTTCAGGCCACCAACCATGCAAGCCGATCCATCGAGGCGGCCGGCCCCAAAGCCTGCTGAATCAGGACTTCGCCGGGGGTATAACCCCTCTGATCCCGTCGAAGCCTGCGGGCTTCGCTTCACTGCCGGGGCGCGATTTTTATCCATTTGTGCCAAGCAGTCATCGCCTCTTCATGCCTGCCGAGTTGGTCCAGGCTATTGCCTAAAGAAAGGTAGAGGTCTGCTCTCTCGGGACTGATTTCGACCGCACGCTGGTACAACTCAGCGGCCTCGTCGTACTTCTGTTCCTGCTCATACACATAGGCCAGGTTGGTCATGCTGTCGATGTAAGTCGGACGGCCGTAACTGTCTTTGGGGCCGATTTCCATCGCGTGCCTGAACGCCTGGATTGATTCGGCGGGACGCCCGGTCTCGGCGTACAACACGCCCAGCCAGTTATAGATGGTGAATTTATTCGGGGTGGTCGCGAGGGCGTGATAGCACGTGGCGATGGCCTCGTCGGTACGGCCGAGTGCTTTGAGGGCGAACACTTTGTTCAGGTGGGCGTCGGAGTTCACGTCGCCCATGCGGATCGCGGTCTCAGCTTCTGCGAGTGAGTCGTCGGTCCTCCCCATCAACTGGTACACGAGCGAGAGATCGGTGTGGATATCGGTGTGGTCCAACCCTCGCTCACGCGCCCGGAACAGCGTGTGTTCGGCGAGGGCTAATTGCGTCATCGCTTCAGCCCGTTTCCCCTCGTGCAGGAGCGACAATGCGTTGTTGACATACATCATGGCCTTGTTCACATACGCCATTGTGGCGGTGGGGTTGCGGGTGATCGTGGTCTCCCAATGGGTGGCGGCATCGGCGTACGTCCGGCTTTGCAGGAAGGTGAGTACCCAGAGCAGGGCGATGACCGACACCGCGCCGGCATAACCAAGCGTCCTGATCGGCCCCTTCGCGCGGCTCAGCATCGTCGCATAAGAGCATGAGATCAGGCTGATGATCCCGAGGCTGGCCAAGTACTGGAAGTGGTCGGCGACAAACGAAAATCGGAACGGATAGACGTTGAAGAAACCCAGAACCGGGAAGAGGGTCCCGCTGAAGAACAGTAGTGCGGCCAGCGGCGCCCGCGTGCGCTTGCGCAACAGCCACAATGCTGCGATCAGCGCCAGCACGCCCGCCGGGAAGACATACTGCCACCATACCGCCGCGTCGATGTTCCAGCGTGGATAAATGAAGACAAGGTTTTCGGGCCAGCAAACCTTGGCGAGGTAGAACCAGATCACCCGTCCGGCGATCAGGCACCGCTCCAGGAGCGTGAAGTCAAAATCTGAGCCCTTGGCGCCGATGAGGGCGTGCTCAACCCAGACGCTGAACAGGCCGGCCCCGGCGCCCAGCAGCATGAACGGCAACAGCGGCGCGACGTCTCGCCGCCACGCCAGACGCCCGCGCTGCCACCAGAAGACCACCAGCAGCGCCGGCGGCAACGTGGCGGTCACCGTCTTGGTCATCAGCGCCAGCGCGAAGAGCACGAGCGCGACGGCGTAATCGGCCCATCGCCGCTGTTTATCGAAACGCAGGTACACCAGCGCAGCGGTGAGGTAGAACACACCCGAAAGCGTGTTCTTCAATTCCGTGATCCAGGCGACGGACTCCACGTGCACGGGGTGCAGCGCGAAGATGGCCGCGGCCAGATGCGCCCCGGGGACGCGTAGCCGGCGGAGGAGCAGCATGACCACAAACGCGGAGGCCGCGTGCAGCGTGATGTTGACCAGATGGTAGCCGAGCGTGTCATCGCCCCAGAGCCTGTGCTCCACCCAGAACGCCGAGTAGGTCAGCGGGTAGGCCTGACGCCCGGGATATATCTCGATCCAGATTCGCCAAAGCTCGCGCAGCGAACGCGTCTCGGGCTTGACGATGTAGTTTTCGTCATCCCAGAGCATCCCACCCCGCCAAGCGGGCAGGTAGGCCGTCAATGTGGCGACGAGCAGGACGGCGGCAAAACCGATGTCCGCGGCTCGGGTTGTCCAACTGGCTGATAAACGATTCATCGCGATTGTTTGCGGTAGATGAGGGCCCTTGCGAACCTGCGAATCGCGAGTCCCAGTTGACTTGAACCTACAATCTTCGCCTCCGTAGCATAACGCCTTATACCCGCACCGGCGGACGGACGGAGCTTGTCCTTTGTCACTTCTTCAGCCGAGCAGTTGCGCCTCAAGCTCTTAGGGCGCTTGGCTTGGTCCAGCTTCAATCCACCATACTCCTTCCGCCTGTGGTAGTACGTCTTGTCGCTGATCTCCAGCCGGCGGATCACCTCCGTCAACGCCAGTCCCTGCCGATCAGCGCGTCCGCCTCACGCGGCTTGTGAACAACCTGCTTCACCTTGAATCGCTGGTTCTTGACATGGCCTGCTCTCCGTTTGGGCCCGGTTACGGAGGGTAACCTTGGACCGGGTTTAGTGGGGCGGGTCAACCCCGCACGCCCCTCTAAACACAACCGCGGGCCTCTGTGAGAGGCCCGCGGTTGTTTGATTGCATCAGACTCGGTCTTAGGCCGACTTGCGGCGGCGGGCCAGAATCACCATGCTGCCCAAGCCCATGAGGCCCAAGGAGGCCGGCTCTGGAACCAGTGTGGTGAAGTTGCTGCCTTAGCTGAAGTCCAGCCAGGTGTAAACGTCACCTGAGACGGCACCAAGTTGGCGGAGTTCAAGCTGGGCGAGCGTCCCGCTCTGCATGAGCCCCTTCTGAACCGGGGTCAAGCCCGTGTCGAACCAGGTGTTCAGGAAGGTGACGGTTGTGGTGATGCTGGTGTCAACGTCCTTCACGATCCACTGGTATTCCATATTGCCATCGGCCCGCTTGCCCATGGTGACCGTCACGATATTGCCCGCCTTGCGTGGGAGCAGCGTGCCGACACCGCTATTGGCCAAGCTGGTGGCGTTCTTGTTGGTAGGAACAGCGCTACCGCTGGAGGTAGCCCAGGCGATGAGGCGTTGGGAGCCAGCCGACACGCCCGTGTCGGTCGAGCCGTTGTAGTACAAGTGGCCGGTGTAGCCAATGTACTGATTGACGCCGTCGCCGCTGCCCACGGGGGCGATGAAACCAGCACCACCGTTACCCCATGCCGCGGTGAAAGAACCCGTAGCGCTGCGGGGATCGCTCATCAGGCGAAACTGCGTGCCAGAGTCGGTCACGAGACCGGCACCGACCGAGCCGCGGTAGCCGTTGGCGCCGCCGGCCTGGACGCCGTTGAAAAACATCTCGAAACCGGCCCACTTGTTGGTGGAAGTCTTGCGGTCCACGAAGGTGGCCGACGCCCACCACTGGGTGCCGAGGCCGAATTCATCGACAGCCGCGTCGTTGTGGTTCATGCTGGTGTAGCTGTTGCCGGTGGCGGTCGTGGTCTGAGTTATTTCATTGGAGCCGGCGACGGAGGGCGTCGCGGTGTTGCTGGTGTACGACACACCGCCAGAGGTCCAAGTCAAGCCTTTCCACGTCGACTGGGCGGAGGCCGTTGTGGCGGAACCCGCCATGACCAAGGCCCCAGCGGCCACAATACCTAGAAACTTACGCATGAGAAATCTCCCTTTAGAAAAATGAGTTCCGAACGAATAGGACTCCACTCTTGTAAAAGCTGTCATCCAAAAAAAACACCCGTTATTATCCAGCCACAAGGAACGCAAACGAACACGGTGAGACGAAAACCTTACATGGTTTCGACCCGTGATGGGGTCACGAGCCGTACCAGACCGCATATTCCCGCCCTCCTCTCGCCCGTAATCCCCGAGTTGAACATTGTCCACTACGACCCGAGTTATGGGTAGATTACCACGCGGCACATGACATGCAAGGGGAGAAACCCAAAAAATACAAAAAGAGCTGGCTATGTCTACTTTTTTTTGCGGGCTTTAGCGGGATAGACTACCCATATTAACATGATCAAAGAGCGGGCATGCGATCATTGGGCAAGCCTACTGACCGGCCAGCGCCTTACCGGCTCCGATAATACACAATCGCGAGCCGGTAATGAGGTGTAAAACCGGGGGCTCAATGCTCCATTTCCATGCGTCGAGTGAGCTTCCCTAAGGCACAACCACGGGGCGGTTGACGGCCCGCAGTTGGTTGGATGCCCCTATCTCTTGTCGCAAACTTGTGCTCAGGCCGTCTTGCGGCGGCGCGACAGGATCAGCATGCTGCCCAGACCCAGCAGACCGAGGGAGGCGGGCTCGGGCACCTGGGTGGCGTCGAGGACCTCAAAATTGGTGAAGGTCACGTTGTTTTCCCCGAGGGCACGGGTCTGGAGGGAGAAGCGGGTGGGGGCCCAGTTGGGCCAGTTGATGGGGTCGAGGGTGCTCCAGCCGAAAGAAGAAAGAGCAGCGAAGTCGTAAACGATGACGGTATTGCCGTCGAGCCAGACGTGCAGGCTGCCGTCGATGCGTTTGTCGTAAATGATCGTGTGCTCGGCGCCCTGGGTGCGGACGAGCTTGTTGGCGACGGGGCTGAACGAGCCGGTCGCGGTGACGTCGAGGTGGTTCTGGGCCGAGGACGCGACAAACCCCAGCGGGCTCGTGACTGGGCCGCCGCCTCTGACGTTGCCCGTGAAGTTGTCCTTGGCTTCGAAGTAGAACCCGGTTTCGGCGTCGGTCTGCGGGTGGCTGGCACCCAGGCCACCGAAGCCGGTGATCGGGGTCGATCGGTCCGACGCCAGACGCCACGTCAGGTCGTTGGCCGCCGTCATGGGCATGGTGGCGCCGCCGCTGATGCGGGCGTTGCCGGAGGCCAAGGTCTGTGCGAGGCCCTCGATGCCCATCCAGTCGTCGTCGGACCGCTTGGTGTCGATGAACGAGAACGAGATGCGCCAGCGGCTCGAGGAGGCCGCGCCGTTGACGAGGGTCAGGTCGGTGAAGAGGTCGTTGGTGTTGTTGTTCGCGTCGCCGGAGTCGGCGCTGTAGCCGTTCCACTCCAGGTTTCCCGTTGAACCGCCCGGGAGGAACATGTCCGTGCCGGACATATTGCCCTCCTGCCACTCGACGCCTTTCCACGTGAAGGGCGCGGAGACAGCTTGGGCGTGGGATGCCGTCGCAGAGACCGCGACGACGAACACCGCGAGCACAGCCGTGACCATCCGCATAGGCATTCTCCCTGGCGTCGAAACAACCGGGCTCATCCGTGAGACTCTCGGCCGCAGCCAATTTATCGCGTCGGCCCGCGGCCGCAAGGGGCAAACGGGAATTTTTACGGGAATGTGCGTGAAAGTGGGCGGGCGTGAAGCCGGTGCGCCCTTACGTGAGGATCAAGCGGAGCGCGTTGGGCTGGACCGTGACCTGCACGGGCGTGATGCCGGCCAGGTCGCCGTCGGTCTGGACGGGGGCGGGCTCGTCGGAGCGGATGACGATGTGCCGCGCCCGGCCGTGTTGAACGTCGGAGCGGTAGAGATGCCGGCGTCGGCGGACGTCCATGAAATAGCTGGCGGCGTTGAAGAAGCCGGGTTTTTCCAGGACGACGTAATCCAGCAGGCCGTCTCCGCCCAGCGCCTCGGGCGCGAAGGGGAGGCCCATGGCGTAGCGGGGGAGGTTGAAGACAAAGGCGTGACACCCGCGGACCGTGCGGCCGTCGGCCTCGAGCTCGACGGTGGGGTACCGGTATCCCACCAGCGAGCGCACGATCGGCCAGGCGTAGCTGACGCGGCGGACGCGTTTGAGCTTCGAGCCGGGTTTTCCCGTGCGCCACTCGGTCACGCGCCGCACGACGTCGGCATCCAGCCCGACGGAGAGCATGAGCGTGAAACACCTGCCCGTGCCGGCGCGCAGGTCCGCCGGCAACGGCTGATCCGCGGGGCCAAACCACCCCATGTCCAGGGGCTGGTGCCAGCCGCGGATGATCGCCTGCGCGAGGGCCTTGGGCCCCTGGTTGAAGCGGAATTGTTTGGCCAACAGATTTTCATTACCCAGGGGAAGGATCGCAATCGGGATGTTGCGCGCCGCGCCGGGTGGGGTGTCGTTGCACACGGCCGCGACGGTGCCGTCGCCTCCCGCGACGACCAGGCAGCAGCAGTAGCGTGCCAGTTGGGGGTGGTTCAGCAGGCCGCGCCGCTGCCCGGCGTTCCAGATGGTAAGGCTCAACAGTTCGGGGTTGAGCGAGGTACTGAACTGTTGCACACGGGGCCGGTTGGAACGCCGGCCCGAATAAGGATTGGCGAAGATGGCGACCCACGGGCGCTCGGGCAGCCGCAGCATGTCGGCGTCGGGCGCTTCATGCAGTTGGGAGACGATTGGCGCGGGCGAGATGGGGGTGTCACTGGCCAAGGGTGTATGGGGTGTAAAGACGGGATATGAGGTTAGATCGGATTGATCGGGGCATGAGTTTGAGTTTAGTCGAAGCGTGCGGCAGCATCCGTGGGGGATTAGCAGAACATAGACGTGGAATCGTGCGCCGTGCTTTATACGCCATGGATGCACCGGCGGTTCCCGGGTTGACGGGCGCGAAGCGTGCGTGCGGGATAATCCGCGGTAACCCCGTCCGCCGCGCCCGTTACAATGCGCCGATGGCAGGGATTAGCGGCGGCATGGAGTTTCGCGCGGGGGTGCCAATTCGTGTGCCCGAACCGCCCGGCACATTACCCGCGCGGGGGATACGGCTTGTCAGCCGGGAACGCCCCGAGGTGATCGCCGGCCAGGTGGTGCGTGCGGGTCAACAACTCTTCCGGCCCGGGCGACCCGGGATGGCCTGCTACATCAGCCCCCTCATGGGGATCGTCAAGCGTGTCACGCCGCTGATGGAACACGATGGCGAGTCGGCGTGGGGATACGAACTGGCCATCGAGCCCTCCGGCGACCGCGCCGAAACGCAGATGAACGTCGCGCCGCCGGCGGGGCGTAAGCTCGAATCCTGGTTCGCCGCGATGTGCCAGATCGGGCCGTGGTCCGATGCCGACGGCGGCGTCGGCCTGGTGCCGCAACTGGAAATGGCCAAGGAGCGCAAGCCCAAGCAGGTGATCCTCGTGGGCCTGGATGCGTACCCGCCATGCCCGGACCGCACGAGCCTGCTGATGAGTTTTGCGGACGACGCGGTGCTCGGAGCGGTGATCCTGGCGGACCTGGTCGGCGCCAAGCGGACGGTGGTGCTCGCCGGTCGCGGGACGGGCGCCGGGGCGAGGCTCAAACCCGCGTGCAAGAACTTCGGCGCCGAATTGCTGTTGGCCAACAACGTGTACCCCAGCTCGGACCCGACGCTGGTGGCGTACCACCAAGCGGGCGGCAGGCTGCTCAGCCGCGGTGCGAATCCGGTCTCCGAAGGGCTGTTGATGTTCGGGCCGTGGACCGCGATCCGCGTCGGGCGCTGGTTCACGCGCGGGCGGTTCGACCTGGTCCGGCCGCTGATGATGCGCTGGCCGCGGGCGGGGGAAGCGATGGGATGCGTGTACGGCTTCACGGGGCAATCCCTGGCGAGCCTCGACCCGCGGCTGGGCGAACACCTGGCCGACCCGGCGAGCGTGGTGCTGGTGGGCAACCCGATGACCGGCCGCCGCGTGGGGCCCGTTCCCAGGGCGTCGGTGGATGAGCCGGTGGTGCCCGAGGAGGAACTGCTGATCAGCGTGATGCCCGAGGTCCCGGCGACGCCGCTGGAACCGTGCATCGCCTGCGGCTGGTGCGCCGATGTCTGCCCGACGCGGCTGCAGCCGGTGAAGCTGATGGAGGCCGCGCTGTCGCGCAGGGGTGACACGAGGCTGGAGGAGCCGCTGCGCTGGTGCATCGATTGCGGCCTGTGCTCGCACGTCTGCCCGGTGGGGC
Source organism: Planctomycetota bacterium (assembly GCA_021413865.1). Lineage (GTDB taxonomy): Bacteria > Planctomycetota > Phycisphaerae > Phycisphaerales > Phycisphaeraceae > JAIOPN01. The sequence continues at coordinate 13,049 of JAIOPN010000019.1, forward strand.
TGCCGCTGACGCAGACGCTGCGCCGCGCCAAGTCCGACGCCGAGTCGGCCGCGGGGAGGTCGGCTTAGCGTGGCAGAGGTTCCGCGGCCATCCCCGAAGACCCATGAGCCGCCGTGGTTGGGCGCGCCACGAACGCGCCGCCGCGTGGACGTGGAATGGCTCTGCGTCGCGCTGGTGATGCTGCTGTCGGGCCTGGTGTTCTTCGGTTGGCGCGGCGTGAGCCAGGCGGTGACGACGGGGCTCCTGGCGCTGGCGGGCCACCTGCTGCTGGGCGTGGTCGTACAAACGCTCAAGCTGCGCGAGAACCACGACCCGCCGCTGCACGCGTTCGTGCTCGGGCTGCTGCTGGGGCTGACGCTGCCGGTGGTGAGGCAGCCGTGGATGCCGGTGCTGACGGGGCTGCTGCTGGCGGTGTCGATGCACCTGGTCGGCCGGGCGCGGATGTTCCGCGTCTCGCCGGTCGTGCTGGTGCTCATGCTGACATGGATGCTCGGCGTCACGACCACGGGCGTGGCGGACCCGCAGTCCAGGCTCTCGCCCTTCGGGCCGCTCGACGCCGTTCTCCGCCCCGACCGCGTCATCGTCGGAGACGTCCGCAAGGCCCCCGAGGAGTATGGCCGCAGGCCATGGAAAGAGACACGCTCCGTGCCCGAGCAACCCTCGGACGCCATCCGCCGGCTCGAACCGGCGCGGCTCATCCTTACCGAAAAGCAGCGCCTCCTCTCCGACCCTAATCAGTTGGTGAACATGCTGATCTCCGGCGAGCTGATCACGATCGAAGACATCCTCCGGGGCGCAACGCCCGGCACCGTCGGCGCCTCCAGCCGTGTTCTCGTCATTGTGCTCGGCCTGGGTCTCATGTATCGGCGACTGGCGCACAAGCGGGTCGCGCTCTGGGCGCTCGGATCGGCGACGCTGACGCTCTGGATGATGCCCGTCGTGGTGGCCGAGGGGCAGCACTCGATCGTCATCGCGAGGCTGGTGCAGATGCCCCTGAGCGTCGGCGTCACCTTCACGGGCTACATGCTGCTCGCCTCGCCCTTCCTGGTCACCACGCTGATCCTCGCGCCGATGACCGCGCCGATCAGCGGTGCGGGACGCGCGATCTACGGCTGCCTCATCGGCGCCGTGGGGGTCGCGGCGATGTGGGCCTTCAACATCCCCCAGGCGATGTTCCTGGGCCTCTTTGTCGCGGGCCTGCTGAGCAAGGCGCTCGACGAGCTCCACGGCGGGTTTCCCGGCCGCGTGACGTGAGCACGCCGGATATCCATCATTCAAGGACACACCCACCATGACTACAACGCACGACCACGCCACCGACAAAGTCCGCTGGGAGGAGATGCTCCCCGACCAGCTCCTGCACGCGATACAGACCCGCCGCGTCTGCTACATGGCCTACGGCCTGGCCGAGCCGCACGGCCCGTACAACGCCCTGGGCCTGGACTTCATCAAGGCTCAGGGCCTCTGCGAGCTGGCCGCCCGCGCCCACAGCGCGGTCGTCGCGCCGCCCTTCTGCTGGCACATCCAGGAACGCCCCAGCTTCCCGTGGATGGAAAGCCACGGCGTCAAAGATGGCGGCCTCTGCTCCTCCATCCCCACCGACCTGTTCTTCCGCATGGTGATGTTCAACCTCCGTGCCATCGACGCACGCGGGTTCCAGGCGGCCATCCTCATCACCGGGCACTACGGCGGCGTCGAGCTCGACCTGCGTCTGGTCTGCGACTATTACCTGCGGCGCACCGGCTCGCCGCTGCGCATCTACGCCATCGCCGACTGCGAGGTGATCCGGCACGAGCGTTACCGGGGCGATCACGCTGGCATGACCGAGACCAGCCAACTCATGGCCATCCGCCCGGACCTGGTGGACCTTTCCCGGAACGCCAAGGGTTGGCCCAGCGGCGGGTGGTGCGGCACCGGCTTCCCCACAGGCGACGGCGCGACGCCCTCACGCGAGTTGGGTGACACGATCGTTACGTCGCAGGTGAAACAGCTGGGCGAGGAGCAGCGGCGGCTCCTGGCCGAGTACAAGCCCCGCCCCGGTTGGCGCGCCCCCAACCTCCACGAAACCGACGCCATCTGGCACCGCTTCTGGCTCGCCGCGTCGCGCTATCTCATCTGCAACACCACGCTCGGGGAGTACAGCGCGGGCGGCCCGCCGAAGTTCCCCGGCTGGGAAGCCCTGGGGGAGTAAGGGGCTTACGCCCCCGTGCCGCTGAGGCGTCGCACGGTGTGATCAAACCCGCCGACCATGCTGGTGAGCAGCGCGTAGATCACCACGCCGTACCCCACGACCGCCGCCACGGCGGCCATGAAGAGGTTGAAACGCCCGAACTCCGGCGCGCCGCTGAAGCCGGAGATGCGCTCCCACGGGTTGACGATCATGATGAGGCCCGTGGTCGGGCTGAACGCGTTGAGCATCGGCCCGATGAACGTGATCGCTTCCGCCGAGCGCCACCCGCAGAAGCCCGTCACGAGCATCACCGGCGCGAGGACCGCCACCGCTGCCGACACCGCCGTGAGCACGCCGCGGGACCTGAGGCTCCAGTACATCCCCGTCATCACGCAGACCGCCACGTAGGGCACCAGCACCAGCGCCAGGAGCAGCGGCGCCTCGGGCAGCATCATGGGGCGGACCACGGCGAGCATCAGCCCTCCGCCGGAGTCGGGCGGGCTGTACGACATCATCGCGCGCGGCCACTGCATCCACTGGCCGTATCCCGAATAGGCCGCCGCCAGCGCCAGCGTCGCGACCGGGGCCGCCAGCATCAGGCCCAGGAAGCTCACCAGCCCGCGCAGCTTCCCCCAGATGTATTGCCGCGGCGTCACCGGCGTGGTCAGCAGCAGGTCCAGCGTGCCGTCCTCGCGTTCACGGCTGACACTCCCGGCGCTCATGTAGATCGCCACCAGCACGATCACCACCAGTTCGACCAGCAGGATCACCTGCAGCGACAGCCGGAAGGTGTAAGCCGAGTCCCTCTGCCCGATCGCCGGCAGCCTGTTGAGGTGGTGGAGCAGGAGCAGCACCGCGGCCGCGCCGACGCCGATCACAAAGAACCCCCACCGCATCAGGATCGCCACGGCGCGGTTGCCGCGCGTGTTGGCCTCACGCCACGCGATCGAGTTGGCCCACACGTCGCGGGGCTTGCGCCTGCGGTTGCCCCCGTTCCCCAGCCGCAGCCAGCCAGCAACGATGCCGCGCAGCCCGCCGCGTCCGTCCATCTCGCCCACGGCCCGCACCCGCGCCGCGCTCCACAGGATCAGCACCATGCTGGTCAGCCCCGTCAGCGCCGCGAACGCCCCGAACGGATCGCCCAGGTAAAAACGCGTCAAGGCCCAGTACGGGGACAATTCCTCCGGCGTCGGCGTGCGGTAGCTCGCGCTGTTGAGCGACGCCTTGAGCACCAGGATCGGGTGCAGCGGCGTCAGCCAGGTCGTCCCGTCCTTCATCACCGGGCCAAACCACGTCGTCTGCCCCGGCGCCGCGGGCGGCATGTTCACCAGCACGAACTGGTCGATTGCAAACCCCAGCACCAGGTACGCCGCGATCGAGATCACGAACAGGAACACCGCCTTGCGCCCGCCGGCGCGCAGCACCGCAAGCGTGACCGCCACCGACCCCATCAACAGCGCGGAGAGCCCCGTCACCGCGAAGCTCACGAAGACCGAGCGGATCGGCACGCCGCCGAAGATCAGCAGTACCGCGAAGAGCGGCAGCCCGCTGGCGAGCAGCGCGAGCACGAAAAACAACCGCCCCAGCAGCGAACCCAGCACGATCTGGAGGTTCGTCAGCGGCGTGGTCAGCAGGATGTTGAACGTCTGGCCGGACTGTTCCGCCGCGATCGCCCCCGACATGAAAAGCGGGGCGAGCAGGCAGATGCCGATGACCTGCCCGTAGGAGACCCACTCGAACACCCCGGCCCCGGTCTTGGCCAGGTCGGTCAGGCTCATCTGGCTCGACAGCACGCCGCCGAACATCATCGGGGCGAGCACCATCACGATCAGGAGGCCCAGGTAGCCCATGCGCACCCAGAGGTGGCGCGTCCGCCGCGAGCCGCCCTGCACGATGCGCACCACCAGCGGGTTCGCCGGCACGAGCAGCCACAGCCATCGGTAGAGGGCTTCCATCTCTGTGGATGATACTTCGCCGGGGCGTCCGCGGTTCGCGGCGGGGTCAGGGGCTCTTCCACCCCAGCGCCCGCAGGCCATTCAGCACTACGAGCACCGTCGAGCCCTCGTGGAACACCACGGCCACCCCCAGGCTTGTGTAACCCATCGCCGCCAGCGGGGCGAGGATGGCGATCACGCCCAGCGCGATCACCAGGTTCTCCATGATGAGCCGGCGCGTGAAGCGGGAGATGCCCACCGCCTCGGGGAGTTTTTGCAGGTCGCCCGCCAGCAGCGCCACGTCGGCGGTCTCCATGGCCACGTCGCTGCCCGCGCCGCTGAGCCCGCCCACCGCGATGCCGACCGTCGCCCGCGCCATCGCCGGGGCGTCGTTCACGCCGTCGCCAACCATGGCGACGTAGCCGTACCGCTCAACGAGTTCCTCGATGCAGCGCTGTTTCTGCTCCGGGAGCAGGCCCCCCTTGTAGTCATCCACCCCGACCTGCTCCGCGACCGCTCTTGCGGTGCTGGGGTTGTCGCCCGAGAGCAGGACGGTGTGTTTCACGCCCAGGCCGTGGAGCGCCGCCAGCGCATCATGCGCATCTTCGCGCGGCCGGTCCGCCAGGGCGATCACGCCGATCAACCGGCCGTCCGCCTCGACGACCGCGGTCGTGCGCCCCCTGGCTTCCAAGGCCGATTGCGCCGCACGCGCCGCGTCGAGCCCGGGCGTGGCGTCGTTGAACATCGCCAGCCGGCCCACCGCGACGGGCCGGCCGCCGACCTCGCCGGTGATCCCCATGCCCGGTGTCTGCGTCACATGTTCGGTCGCCGGGAGCGTCAGGTCCCGTGACTCCGCCTCGCGCGAGATCGCCTTCGCCAGGGGGTGGACGCTTCCCCGCTCCAGCGCCGCCGCGAGCGTGAGCACCTCGTTCTCGTCCTTCGCCCCCTCCAGCACGGCGATGTCCGTCACCTCCGGCTCGCCGTAGGTGAGCGTGCCGGTCTTGTCGAACGCGATCGCGCCGACCCGGCCCAGGTTTTCCAGGTGCGCCCCGCCCTTGATCAGCACGCCGCTCCGCGCCCCCCGCGCGATCCCGCTGAGCACCGCCGCCGGTGTCCCGATCGCCAGCGCGCAGGGCGAGGCCGCGGTCAGGAACGCCATCGCCTGGTAGAACCAACCCATCCAGTGGCTCGTGTGCGCCCTCCCGGGCTCCATCCCCAGCACCACCGGGATCACCGCCACGCACACCGTCGCCGCCAGCACCAGGGGGACGTACCACCGCTCCACGCGCTGGGTGAAAACCTGCGTCGGCGACTTGGTCGTCTGCGCCTCCTCCACCAGCCGGATCACCCGCGCCACCGTGCTCTGCGAGGCGATGCGCGACACGCGCACGTCCAGCAGCCCCGCGCCGTTGAGCGTGCCGGCAAAGACGCCGTCGCCCGGCGATTTTTCGACCGGCACCGATTCGCCCGTGATCGGCGACTGGTCGATCGCCGAGTGGCCCTGCGCGACGGTGCCGTCCGCCGGCACGCGGTCGCCCGGGTGGATGCGCACCGCGTCGCCCACGTGCAGGTCCTGCACCGGCACCTCGCGCTCGTGGCCTCCGTCGCCGATCACGATCGCGGTCTCCGGCGCCAACCGTGTCAGCGCGCGGATCGCCCGCCGGGCGTGGTCCAGCGCCAAGATCTCCAGCCCGCCGCCCAGCGCGAAGAGGAACAACAGGAGCGCGCCCTCTTCGAGGTGGCCCAGCGCCGCCGCGCCGAACGCCGCCGCAAACATGAGCACATCGATGTCCAGCCGCATCCGTCGCAGCACTTTGGTCACGTCGATGCCCGTGAACCAGCCGGACGTGGCGTAACTCGCCGTCAGCAGCGCGACGCGGAGCAGCGGGGGCCCGTGCGTCCAGTTCACGACCAGGCCGGCGATGAGCAGCAGGCCGCCGACCACCGCGAGGATGAGGTGCGGCTGCCGCATCGCCTCGCGGATCACGCCCGTCTGCACGCGCGCCGACGCCCGGGCCGCGGCCTGGTCGTGGCTGAGCACGCGGACGCCCAGGTGGTCGAGCCGGCGGACTATCTCAGGCAGCGCGCACGCGCGGCGGTCGAACTCGACGCGCACCTGCTGCGAACCATACGACGCTGACGCATGCACCCCCGGCAGCCGCGCGAGCACGGCATTGACCGTGTGCTCCTGCCGCGGCGAGATAAGTCCGGAGACCTGTAGCACCAGGCGGGCGACCGATTCGTCGAGCAGCCCTCCCGCGACGCCGACCAACCCCTCGATCTGTCCGAGGTTGATCAGGTCAGGGTCGTAGTCCAACTCAACGACGTCCGCGTGCGAGGGACCGGGGTGTGAGCCGGTCTCCACCACGCGCACCGCGGCGATGCCCGGGCGTGACGCGAGCTGCTCCCCGATCCGCCGTGCGCAGAGGGCTCTCCGCGCCGGATCGACCGGGAACCGCAGCGGGAATCGGAAGGTTTTGCGCGGCATGGTCGCACGCCACCGGTTGACTCAGGAGAGCAGGGGTGGCTGGGGCAGAGTCTTCGATGCCCCAGTTGTCCGGGCTCCCAATCTGGGGCTTCGCAAAGCCTCAGCCCCAGCCACCCATTTCCAACCTTGCACACCATCGCACGTGACAAAAATGGTCAGGCCCGCTTCGTCTTCGACGGCTGCGATCGGTGCCTCATCCCCGTCTCCTCGCGCAGCTTGGCGACCTCGGGTGGGGTGAGTTGCCGCCACTTGCCGCTGGCCAGCCCCTTGAGCATGAGCGAGCCGATGGCGACGCGTTGCAGGCGGTGGACCTTGAGACCCAGGCGGAACATCACGGTGCGGACCTCGCGGTTGTGCCCCTCGCGGAGCGTGACCATGAGTTTCGTCCGCTCCGCCGTGCCCTCGCCCTGGTCGTATCCCATCACCGTCACGCCCGTGGCCGATGGGTCACGGATTTCCGCCGGCGCGGAGGCGGCGTCTTCCTGCGGGCCGCGTTTGGGAGGTGGCGCGTGGGTGATGAGGCGGTTCATCGCATCGACGTCGGCGCCGGTGAGCCTGCCCTTGACGGTCACGAGGTAGCGTTTGGCGATGCCGTAGCGGGCGTGCGTGAGCCGGTTGGCGAGTTCGCCGTCGTTGGTCAGCAGGATCAGCCCGCTGGCGTCGGCGCTCAGCCGGCCGACGGGGAAGACGCGCTCCGCCAGGTCGGGCGGCAGGTCCACCAGCTCGGTGACCGTGCGGCGGTCCTCCGGGTCGTGGGCGGTGGAGATCACCCGCCGGGGCTTGTTCAGGGCGATATAGACGTAGCGGTCGCGCGGGTTGTGCGCGGGCTTGGGGATCGGGATGCCGTTGACCAGGATGCGGTCGCGCCAGGGATCGACCCACGCGGGCAGGGTGGTGACGGGCTTGCCGTTGACGGAGACCCGGCCGTTGGTGACAAGCGCTTCGCAGTCGCGCCGCGAGGCGACGCCGGCGAAGGCGAGGACCTTCTGGATGCGCTGGCCGTGCGAGGCGTCGCGCAGCGGGTCACCGTCGCCGGTGGGCTTCTTGGGTGCGTCGCCGGGTCGGCGGTTGGTTTTGCGGGGGCGGGTCATGGTTGTTCCATCGCGGCGCGGCGTGCGTCGGCCTCATGTTTGTGCATGGTGATCATCGCCCGTTCGTCGATCAGGCGGATGGCCAGCAGCGCGATCACCACGAGCACGGAGTAAAGCACGAGTCGTTTGGGCCAAGGTAGCAGGGGAGGGTGGGGCATCGCACGTCATCGTAGCAGGGCGGACTGCGCGGATGCATATTCACGGGTCGAACTCGTCCCCGCGGAAGGTCGAGCCCAGGTAGAGCTTGCGGACCTGCTCGTTGTTGATGATCTCACGCGGTGTGCCCTCGGCGAAAACCTTGCCCTCGAAGATGACGTAGGCGCGGTCGACGATCTCGAGCGTGCGCTGCACGTTGTGGTCGGTGACGAGCATGGCGATGCGGTGCGTGGCGCGCAGCCGGCGGATCTCGCGCTGCAGGTCCTCGACGGCGACGGGGTCAACGCCGGAGAACGGCTCGTCGAGGAGGATGAGCGTGGGCTCGGTGATCAGGGCGCGGGCGATCTCGAGCTTGCGCCGCTCGCCGCCCGAAAGGGTTCGCGCGAGCTGGCCGCGCAGCTTGGTGAGGCCGAACTGCTCCATGAGCTCCGCGGCGCGCTGCTTGCGTTGCGCCTTGGTCATGGGCCGCGTCTCAAGGATGGCCATGAGGTTGTCCTCGACGCAGAGGCGCTGGAAGACGCTGGGCTCCTGGGCGAGGTAACCCATGCCCAGCTTGGCGCGCTGGTACATGGGGAGCTGCGAGACGTCCTTGCCGTCGAAGACGACCTGCCCTGCCTCGGGCGTGATCATGCCGATGGACATGCGGAAGCTGGTCGTCTTGCCCGCGCCGTTACGCCCCAGCAGGCCGACAATCTCACCCTCGGAGACGTCGAAGGAGACGTTGTCCACGACGGTGCGGCCGCCGTAGGTCTTGACGAGGTTGTGCGCTTTCAGGATGAACATCGGGGCATGATAGTTTAGCGACGCCCCGAATGGGGCGGGCTTCTAGCGGTTCGGCGTCACCGGTGTAAAGCTCACGTCGTCCAGCACCAGGGCCGCGTCGCCGTGGAGGGTGATGTTCAGGCCGAGCGTGCCGACGAGGACTCTGGCGGGCACGTCGTAGTCCAGTTCAACTTTGGTCCACTCATCCGTGATCCTGGCGGTGGTGGCGCGTGTGTTGGGCTCGTTGTCGAACCGGCCGGTGAGCTCGACGGTGACGGCCGCGGGCTTGTCCGCGTGCGTGCGGTCGCCGCGGAGCCAGAGCGTGAGCCTGTGCTTGAGGCCAGGGACGAAATGGATCGGCTGCACGGCGTTGCCGCCCTTGACCAGCGCGATCGCCTGCGAGCCGTTGCGGCCCGCGCCGGGTTTGACGGTGGGGTTCATGAACCCTTGGCCGACGAGGTAGGTGATGCCCGCCGGCTCGAAGCTTCCCCACTCCGCGCAGCCGTCGGCCGTGACGGGGGCGTCGGGGGTGATCGAATCAAGCCGGGTGATCGAGGTGCTGGACCAATTGTGGTCGGCGTCGATCACGGTTCCATATATGTAAGAACCCATCGGCATCGGGGGCAGCGTGGCGGAGGCGACGCCGCCCTCTATCTTCGCCGGCACGGTGATCCAGATGCGGTGCGACCACGCGCCCCACGCGCCGGGCGAGATGGCGAACCACGCCTCGCTGGGCTTGCGGTCGCCGGTCCATGTAAAGGTGGCGGCCGTGACCCCGTGATCTTTCCCGCCGCCGCTGCCGCCGACCACCTGTATTTTCGACACGTCGAGGAACGGCTTGTCGCCCTTGAGCTGGATGTCCAGCCAGCGGAAGACCTGGTCATCGAGGTTCGGGGTCAGGCCGTGGTTCCAGTTGGGCAGGAGCACGAGGTGCGTCGGGCCTAGCGCGCCGTCTCGCGTGGCGCAGACGGCGGGCAGCCAGTAGAACTGGTCGTTAGTGCCGGTGAACCAGGCGATGGGGACTTTACGTTTGGTCAAGCGTGTGGCGGGGTCGAGCGCCTCCTTCCAGAGGCGCAGAAAATCATCATCTCGGTCGGCGGTGTTGACGGCGCGTGCGCCCCACCATCCGTTGCCCATCTCCATGTGGCCCGAGCCGAACATCGCGGAGCCGGCCTTGATGCGCGTGTCAATGCCGGTCATCAGCGTGGTGTAGAACCCGCCCCACGATGAGCCCGACATGCCGATGCGCTCCTTGTCCACCTCCGGGCGTGATTCGAGGAATGAGACGGCCCGCAGCAGGGCGACGCATCCGTAATAGATCGGGGCCTTGCGCGGGTCATCGGGGAGCTCGAGGCCGGAGTTGATCGGGTACTTGCCGGTCGAGCGGTAGCCGGCGCCGGGGATCGGGAAGTCGATGCAGAGGGCCGCGTATCCACGGCGGGCGCCGAGTTCGGTGAAGTATGTGGTCGCGGGGTAGAGCCCTCCCTGGTTCCAGACGAAGGCGGGCAGCGCTTTGGCCCCCTTGGGGTAAGAGAAGAAGGCGAAGATTTCGATGCGCTCCGTGCCATCGACGTGGGAGAGGAACTTTATTTCCTCGGTGACGATGCCGTCGTGCTCGGTCGTCTTGAGGACTTGGGTTTCCAGCGGCGGGGCGAGGAGGGCTTTGACGTCGAAAACCGGACCGTCACCGCGTGCGGTGGAAGCGGTCATACACGCGAGCAGTGTGACGAGTGCGGTGAGCAGTCGGTGTTTCATGGCGTGCGATCCAGGGGGTGGCGCGTCGCACCATCGTACCCATCTTCTTATCATGATCCGCCCCGCACCCACCCGCCCAGGAGCATCACGATGGCGATCCAATGGAAATACGAGGCCTGTGACCTGAAGCCCGACCCGGTCTCGGGGGCGAAAATATCGGCACTGACGACCTCGCCGCGCGTGAGCATCAATATTTACTGTGAGCAGCCCTACACCTCGCCCGACGGCCGGCGCGTCGCCATCCTCCGCTACAACGACCCCAACTTCGACGACGCGGGCATGCTGCTCGTGTCCGACGTGGTGAGCCTCAAGCTCGCGCTGGTCGAGCGGCGCGTCGCCGGCGTCTGCAACGCGGCGTGGAGCGGGCAGCTCTATTACTGGGTGCCCGACCCCGCCGGCAACCGCTGTGTCCGCGTCTCGCTCACGACGCTCGAACAGGAAACCGTCTTCGTCGATGACGGTAAGTCATGCCCGAAGATGCCCGCCGGTGGCGGGGGCAGCTCGGTCTCGCCCGACCATCGCTACATGATCTACATGGCCCCGATGGAACTTGGTGGCAGGCAGACCTGCGCCATCATCCGCATCGACCTCAAAGAGAAATCGTGGAAGGTCATCTTTGACCACCCCGAGATCGTCAACCCGCACCTGCAGTTCAACCCCGTGCACGGCAAACAGATTCTTGTGCAGCACAACCGCGGCTCGATGATCTCCGCGGACGGCACCACGGTCCCCTCGCCCGACGCCGACAAAAAGCTCGGCACCACGCTCTTCACCATCGACAGTGACGGGAGCAACCAGAAACCCCTGCCCGTGGGCGAGCCGCACTCGGCGTCGAGCACCGGCCACGAGTGCTTCATCGCCGACACCGGCATGGTCGCGTTCACCGTCGGCTGGAACAACCCGCCGCACGGCTTCGATCCGCGCCACCCGCTGGGCAACATCCTCTACGCCACGCCCGGCGACAAAAAACCCACCGTCTTCGCCACCCCCGAGCACCACTTCAACCATATCTGCGTCTCGCGCTGCGGGAAATACTGGCTCTGCGACTCTTACCATTTAGGTCTTCCCGGTCCGGTCCCGCTGGTGATCGGCAACTTCAAGACCGGGCGGTTCCGCACGCTCCTGCAGGATTGCGGCGCGCTCTGCGGCGGCGCCCAGTTCACCCACCCGCACGCCTATTTCACCGCCGACACCAAACGGGTGATCTACAACGGCACGATGGCGTTCGGGGCGGGCCACCAGGTGATGGCGGCGCAGATCCCGGATGGCTTCCTCGAGAGTTTGGGGTGATCCCGTTAGCCGCCGGGCTCGCCCAGCGCTTCTGCGGCATTGCGTAAACAGATCAAACCAGGACACGCCGTGTGAACCCGGCGGCTAACGATCCATCTATAATCAGAACATGCTCTGGCAACCGCCCATCCCGGACCGCTACACGAAGATGACCGACGACCAGCTCGTCGCCGCCATCACAGCCCGCCGCGCCGAATTGGGCGACAAGGTCGTCATCCTCGGCCACCACTACCAGCAGGACGACGTCATCCGCTTCGCCGATTTCACGGGCGACTCGTTCAAGCTCAGCCAGCTCGCCGCCCAGCGTGTGAGGCAGGTCGGCGCGAAGTACGTGGTCTTCGCCGGCGTCCACTTCATGGCGGAGTCGGCGGACATCCTCACGCCCGATGACGTGCAGGTCATCCTGCCCGACATGGGCGCGGGCTGCTCCATGGCGGACATGGCGGATTACGACGACACGATCGGCGCGTGGGAGGAGATCGCCTCCGCCTGCGCGGGCTCCAGGGTCCGCGTCGTGCCGGTCTGCTACATGAACTCGTCGGCGGCGATCAAGGCGTTCGTCGGCGAGCACGGCGGGGCGGTCTGCACCAGCTCCAACGCCGACAAGATCATCCGCTGGACGCTGGCGGGCGGCGCGACGCCGCTCGAGCCCGGCGAGACGGTCAAGATTCTCTTCACGCCCGACCAGCACCTGGGACGCAACACCGCCGCGGCGCTGGGCTACGACACCGAACGTGACATGATCGTCTGGGACCCCAGGTCCCCGGTTGGCATGGGCGGTAACTCGGAGGAAGACGTCCGCCGCGCGACGTTCCTTCTCTGGAAGGGCCACTGCTCGGTGCACAAGCTGTTCCGGCCCGAGCACGTCGATGAGGCCCGCGCCCAGAGGCCCGACGTGACGGTGATGGTCCACCCGGAGGTCTGCCACGAGGTCGTCGAGAAGGCGGACCTGACCGGCTCGACCGAGGGCATCATCAAGACGATCGAGAGCGCCAAGCCCGGCTCACGCTGGGCGGTGGGCACCGAGGTCCACCTCGTGACACGCCTCGCCGCGGCGGCCGCGAAACGCGGCGTGCATGTCCGCATGCTCTCGAACTGCCAGTGCCTCTGCACGACGATGTTCCGCATCGACATGCCGCACCTGCTCTGGGTGCTGGACAGCCTCGCGGCGGGGAAGGTCGTCAACCAGATCAAGGTGCACCCGCAGGTGAAGCACTGGTCGCTGGCGGCGCTCAGCCGCATGCTGGACGTCACCGCCGACGCGAACCGCGCGGTCGTCGCACCGGTGAACAACCCGCAGCCGGCGTGATCGCGCTAGATGGCGGAGTTTCCCTTGTTTTCCAGGTCTGCCGGCACGTGCTCGATGACGCGCATGGTGCGCCATTTCCCGCCGCGGAACCGCAGCAGCCACGTGATCGCATAGGCGATGACCAGGACCGTCGCGAAGGTCCAGATCGCATAGACCCCCGCGTGCAGGAGGTCGATCGCGATCAGGCCGACGAGGAACGCCCCATGCATGAGGGCGGACATCAGCAGCGTCCAGCGCGTGTCGCCCGCGCCCTGCAGGCCCGCCAGCAGCACGGCGTTGGAGGCATCGACCAGGCAGTAGGTGGCGATGAAATACATCAGGCGCACGCCGATCTCCAGCACGGGCTGGAACTGTGCGTCGGTGACGGTCTGCGGGTCGTGGAAGCAGAGGATGAGGGTGCGGGGGATGAGAACGAAGAGGGCGACGTTGAGGAGCATCCACCCCTCGCCCACCGCCAGGCCGCGCCAGACGCAGCGCTCCGCCAGGTCGGGCCGGTGCGCCCCCTGCGCCTGGCCGACGAGGGCGGCGATCGCCATGGAGAGGCCCATGATGGGGAAGATCGCGATGCCGTTGAGCCGCATGACGATGCCGGTGGCGGCCGCCTCGTCGGCGCCGACGCGCGCGACGAAGAGGGTGAAGAGCGCCCACGCGGTGACCTCGACGAGGAACCGGCAGCCGGCCGGCGCGCCGAAGTTCATCAGCCGTTTCATGAGCGGGAGATCGAACGGCCAGTCGCGCCACGTGCCGAAATTGCGCCGGTGCGACGGCCGGAGATAGACCGCCAGGAGGAGCAGGGTGGTGACGCCCTGCGCGATGACGGTCGCCCAGGCCGCGCCGGCCATGCCCATCTCGGGCAGCCCCCACCGGCCAAAGATCAGGGCGTAGTCCAGCGCCGCGTTGACGGCCAGGCCGATCACCTGCGCCGCGGTGAGCAGGACGTTGTCGCCCCGGCCGACGAAGAAGCCCGAGAGAGCGGAGTTCAGCAGCGTGAGCACCGCGCCGTAGCAGAGGATGCGGAAGAAGACAGACTCCAGCGCGGCGATGCCCGCGGCGTGGCCCATGTGCGTGAACGCGTGCGCCGACCAGGGTGCGGTCAGGGCGATAAGGGCGCCGGCCGCCACAGCGATGTAGATGCCCTGCCAGACCACCGCGCCGACGCGCCCGGGCCGCTGCGCTCCGATGTATTGCGCGACGAAGGTGGAGGTGTAGGAGGTGACGCCGATGAAGAGCGCCGCCACCGCGAAGTAGGTGAGGCCCGCGGGCACCACCGCCGCGATGGCGTCCGAGGAGTACCACGACAGGAACAGACCGTCGATCAACTGCATCAACATCACGCCGGTCTGCGACAGGATCAAAGGCCCGGCGGTGAGGAGGATGTGTCGATACGACCCGAAGTTGGTGGGCAGGTGGTCGCTCATGCGGGAAGGCGGGAGAGAGTTAGCGGGAGGCGGAGTCGGGTCGGCATCTATACCACAAGCTGTCCCCCTTCCGACTGAGATGAAACGGGGCGATTCCGGAACAAGGGTCGCTATCTTGCCCAGTCTCACGGGTTGAACTTTGTGAATGCAACTAAGCCGTGCTCGGCTGGTGGACGATAAAGGAGGGTAGATGGCATGATTAGACCACTGCATCAGAAACAGCATTGAATCGTAACATCCTTTAGAAACAGTTGGTTACGTCAGTTATTTTGATTACGACGGCGGCTTTGGGACGCGATGGGGCGAGTGGCCGCTGGTCGTAAACTCGGGGAAAAATACCTTTGACCCTTGGGGGGTCATGGGTTACATTCAACGGGTTGGCAGTGTCGGGTGGGGGGTCATAGTCCGAAAGTCTTGGGGGTCCCATCTTGCTGAGGTGTGATTGCCGGGCTGGAGAGACCCGGCCGGATGGGCATCGAGGTTGGAGAAAGAGAAATGACTGAAGAGCAGAACCATTCCACCGACACAAACACCGGCGCGGAAGCGCGCGGCGGCTCGCGTCGTGACTTCATCCGCAAAGCGGGCATCCTTGGCGTGCCGTTGCTGCTGACCATCTACAGCAAGCCGGTTCATGGTTGGACGCGCCCGCCCGGTGGCACCAATACCTCGCCCAGCGCGGGCTCCGCGGGTTCGACCAAGTAATCAAACGAGGTTGCCCCGCTCCAACTTCGGCTCGCCAGACGCCGCCGCTCATCCCGCAACACAGAACTGACCGATCCTGCTATCACGGCCGCCGCCGTTCGGCGGTCTCGCTGCGCCGTGGATACGCCATGCCCGCCGACCCCGCCTTCACGCTCTGGCACGTGCCCGATCCCAAACGCCTCCTCTGGCGCTGCTGGGACGACGGCTGCATCGTCTATCACATGGACTCGGGCGACACGCACGAACTCAACGACGTCGCCGCAGCGGCGCTGCGCTGCCTGGCTGCGGCGAAGCTGGATTACCATCAGGTCTCCCAGCTCGTCTGCGCCTCGCTCCAGGTCGAGGGCGGGACCGATTTCGACGGCCACATCCGCCAACTGATGGACTCCTTCGACCAGGTGGGCTTGATCGAACCGGTGACACCGTGAAGATCGGCGAGCTCTCCCAACGCGAACTCG
Organism: Planctomycetota bacterium; assembly: GCA_021413865.1. GTDB lineage: Bacteria > Planctomycetota > Phycisphaerae > Phycisphaerales > Phycisphaeraceae > JAIOPN01. Next base: position 28,582 of record JAIOPN010000019.1, read on the forward strand.
AACAGCGGCTGCGCGGCGGGGGGCTGATGCTGCGCGCCGGGCCGTTTGTGGCGTGCATCCGTGCGAACGCGCCCCACGTCGCCGAAGAGGTCCGCCTGCTCTATGAGGATTACCCCCTCGCCGACGACGAGCCCGTCGCCGATTTCCACGCCCGTCTTGCCCTGGGCACGGGCCTCCGGCGGTTCATCAAGCCCAAGCTCTATTTCCACTGCGACAGCGACCGCCCTTTCCTCCCGATGCCCCCCGCGCTGGCGATGCCCCTGCTGGAGTGGGGGCTTAACTGGGCCGTCGCCAACCGAGGCCACCGCTGGTTCATGATGCACGCCGCCTGTATCGAGAGGCACGGCTTAGCCGCCATCCTCCCCGGCCAGCCCGGCGCGGGGAAATCCACGCTCACCTCCGCCCTCGTCTGGCACCGCTGGCGGTTGCTCACGGACGAGGCCACGCTCATCTCGCCCGCCGACGGCCGCGTTACCGCCGCCATCCGGCCCGTCAGCCTCAAGAACGCATCCATCGAGGTCATCCGCCGCTACTGCCCCCAGGCCGTCATCACTGCCGCGTCGCCCGACACGCACAAGGGCACGCTCGCCCACATGCGCGTCCCGCCCGACGCGCTGCGGCGCGCCGGCGAGACCGCCGCGCCGCGCTGGATCATCTTCCCCCGTTACGAAAAGGGGGCCCCGGCCGTGTTCGAGCCCGTCACCCGCGCCCGCGCCTTCATGCGGATGATCCCCAACACCTTCAACTATTCCATCCTCGGCCCGACCGGGTTCGAGGCGCTGACGCGGCTCATCGAGCGGTGCGAAATCTTCGACTTCCGCTACGGCGACCTCGACGAAGCGTTCGCGGCGTTCGACAAACTGGCGGCGGGGGCGACGCCGCTCTCTATCTCGCAAGGGGATGCTCAAGGCGCGGGGGCCGTGGCGATTGATCTTGATGCAAAACCGGTAACCGTTGGTGTTGACGCCGCCACTCCATTACCTGCGGGAAAGCGAAACAGCGGGAAACAGGCCGACCCGGTGGCGACGCTCTTCGCCGCGCTGAGGTTCCCATACACGATGCCCGAACTGGAACCGCGCGAATGGGACACGCTGGCGCTGATGGCACGCGAGTCGGGTGTGCTGGCGCGGCTGGCCTACCATTGGCGCACGCAACCGGGCTTCGACGCGCTGCCGGCCCGGCTCCGGTGGATGCTCGAAGCGACGATCACGCTTTCGCGCAAGCAGGCCACGGGCATCAAGTGGGAAGTCAATCGCGTGGCCCGGGCGCTGGTGCCGCTGGGGGTGCCGGTCGTGCTGCTTAAAGGCGGGGCGTATGTCGCGGCGGGGCTGCCCGCGGCGCGCGGGCGCTGGGTGAACGACGTGGACATCATGGTGCCGCGCGAGGCACTAGACCGCGTCGAGGCGGCGCTGGAGGCGGAGGGGTGGGAATCGTCGGACAAGGACGAGTACGACGAGGCGTACTACCGCCGGTGGATGCATGAACTGCCGCCGATGCGTCACCGCAACCGCGAGACCTTCCTGGACGTTCACCACAACATCCTGCCCCCGACCGGGCGCTTGAAGCCCGACGCCGCGAAGCTGATGGCCGCCGCCGTGCCCTTGCGTTTCCCCGAGGGCGACCGCGCGCCGTACGGGGCGTCGTGCCTTTACACGCTGTCGCCGGCCGACATGGTGCTGCACAGCGCCGTACACCTGTTCCAGGATGGCGAACTGGAAGGGGGGCTGCGCGACCTGACCGATCTAGACGCGCTGCTGCGTCACTTCGGGGGCCTTGATTCTTCTTTTTATGACAGGCTTATCGACCGCGCGGAGGAACTGGGGCTGGGTCGTCCTCTGTATTACGTCTTGCGTTTCACGGTCCGGATGCTCGGGACGCCGATCCCCGCCGGCGCAACGGCCCATGCCGATGCCTTCGCCCCATTCGCCCCGGTGCGTGTACTCATGGACGCCCTGGTGGTCCGGGCACTCACCCCGGTGCCGCCGGGCCGAAACGGGGCATTGACGCGTTGGGCGGGCCACCTGCTCTATATCCGGGCCCACTGGATGCGGATGCCGCCGCTCCTGCTGGCGAGGCACCTGGTGATTAAAGCCTGGCGCCGGATTGTGGACGCCGACCCTAAAAAAGAAGACGAAGCGATGTAATATGCTGTCGTATCGCCCCGGGGGGTCCGGGGCGAGGGGCCTGTCTCGGGGTGTGACGGCATGAGCATATTGAGGCTTCGTCATCTGCTCGTCGGGCTTCTGCTGCTGCTCGCGGCATCAGGGGCGCGCGGCAACGAGACCGATCAATTCACGCTGCCCGAGCGCGAGAGCTTCGCCGACCTCGGCGAGTACATGTCGCGGACGCACTACGAGGTATTGTCGCGTGTGGTGAGCGACGCCAATCACCGGATCGCCGAAGTTTTGAAAAACAGCGACGACGAGAAGGAGCGGGCCGAGGAACTGGCCGACGCGCGGTCGCCAGGCCGCCTGGCGGACGCGGTGCGTGAGACGTTCGGGCCCGCGATGTTCGAGATCGACGGGCTCGAACAACTGCTCTATTCCAAGGAGTTCAAGTCGCAGTACCCCGGCAAGATCACCGCCTACAAGACCGACAACTGGATTTATGCCGACGCGCTCCTGATCCTGGACCCGCGACGTTTGCTGTTCCTCCAGAACCCGTCGAGCACGATCAGGGTGTACGGCGTGTTCATGGGCACGGACAAGATCGGCCACTTCCACGACCTGGGCCATCTCTACTACAAGGACTACCTCGGTTACGTCCGCGACGGCGACACGGACCAGAAGGCGTGCGCCAAGATCGTCTCGGAGTATTCCAAGGGTGTCGTGTCGGAGAAGGGGATCGTCGGCAGCGTCGTGTCGGGGGTCTATTCCAACGCCGACCTGGCGTGCAACTACGCGGGGATGCGGTTCTATCAGAACCTGACCGAGCCCGTGCGGATCAACGGCGTCGAGCGGCCGCCGCTGATCGTCCGCAACGGAGATTTCCTCAAGCTCAACGACCACGTCAAGCCCGACAAGCCGTGGTTCGGCGTGTTCGTTTCCGACCACTTCAACGAGGCGCTGAACCCCTGCCTGCACGACTGGATGATGCGGGGCTCGGTGCGGGACCGCGTCCGCAAGAACAAGGCGGCGATCCTGCGTTTCTACGCCGACCCCAGCGGCCAGCCCTACCCGCGCGAGCATTTCGAGACCTTGGCGCGGGAGCTGTCGACGTTCTACGGCGAGCCGTACGGCCACAGCGGGTTTAATGGGCATCTGGTCGGGGTTTACAACGTCTGCTTCGAGAAATAAATGTGTTTCCCCGCATTCAAACCATTCGATTCCGGCCCAATGAATCGTGAGCCGGGACCCTTTTCCCCCGGTTTGCCCCGGCATGTCTGATCTGCAATAATTGCCCTGTCGATGGCCGGTGACGTCTCGGGTTCAACCTTGAGCCGACGGAACGCCGCCTGTCGCTTCGGAGTGTTCCACGCGCGAACCCACCCCGCCCCCCATCGGCCACCCCTTCCCCGGCCGTATCTTTGCCCCGAACATCCATGAAACTGCACACCCTCCCTCCCCAGGCGATTCATTCCAACTTGAAACAGGCCGGCGTTGACGTCGATGCCGCCGTCATCAGCATCTCCAGCGACATCAACCTGCTGGGCCAGTACGAGCCGCAGTGGCTGGTCGCCAACGCGAAGATGCTCTGGGTCTTCGACGAGCGCCGCCCCACGGAGACGCTGCTGACCGTCACCTTCGAGGAGACCAGCGAGTTCCGCACCGTCGCGGTCGTCGGCTCGGGCCTGCTCCAGGCCAAGATCAGCGGCATCTGGCTCGACCTGCTCCGTTTCTCCAACCGCCAGAAGTACTACTTCGGCCGCGTCGCCAAGCGGCTCGATCAGCTCCGGCAGGGCAACACCGTCACCATCGAGGAGGAGGACGAGCACGACCCCCGGCGCTGCAGGACCTGCGGTCTCATGCTCGAGTTCCAGGGCGAGACCTGCCCGCGCTGCCTCAACCGCGGCGCGGCGCTGAGCCGGGTGCTCCAACTCATGCGGCCCTACTGGGGCTCGGCCGGCGTCATGTTCCTGCTGCTGATCATCGGCATCATGATCGACCTGTCGATGCCGCAGCTCACCCGCATCCTCGTGGACCGCATCCTCGCGCCGGTCGATGCGCCGGTGAACGGCGCCGCGAGCACCGGCTCTCTGATCACCCGCCTTGCCGAGAAGCTCAGTTACGTTGAGCCGGTCAAGGCATTGCTGGTGGTCGTCGGGGCGCTGGCGTGCTTCAATATCCTGCGCGCTCTGGTCAACATCCTCAACGGCCGCATGGCCAGCGCCGTCGGCACCTCCATCACCTTCGACGTCCGCGCCAAGCTCGTTGAGCACCTCGAAAAACTCAGCCTCAGCTACTACGACAAACAGTCCACCGGCTCGCTGGTCGGCCGCGTCGCCTACGACACCGAGGCCGTGCAGGGCTTCATGAGCCAGCTCACCAGCGGCTTCCTCATGCAGATCATCATGGTGGTGCTCACGGGCTTCGCCATGTTCAGCGTCGAGCCGCACCTGGCGATGTGGGCGCTGCTCCCGGCGCCCTTCGTCATGTTCGGCGCTACGCTCTATTACCGTTGGATCTACCCCCGCTACAACCGCTTCTGGGACCGCCAGAGCAAGCAGGCGAACATGATCAACGGCATCCTCAGTGGCATCCGCGTCGTCAAGGCGTTCAACCAGGAGGAGCGGGAGTTCAAGCGGTTCCAGCGGTCCTCCTCCACCCTGCGTGACGCCCGGCGCAGCCTCGACCTCTCCGCCGCGACCTACTACCCGATCTTCGGTTTAGTCTTCACCGCCGGCGGCTGGATCGTCTGGTACGTCGGCGGCAAGGACGTGCTCCTCCACAAGGTCAGCCCCGAAAGGGGCATCACCCTCGGTACGCTCCTCATGTTCATGGGCTACATGGGCATGTTCTACGCACCGCTCCAGAGCCTGACTAACCTGACGAGCTGGCTCACCGGCTTCAGCACGCAGATGCACCGCATCTTCGAGGTGCTCGATACGCCCATCGCCGTGCCCGACGCGCGTGACCCCGTAAGTATTGAGGTGATGAAGGGGGACATCGAGTTCCAGAACGTCGTTTTCGGCTACAGCCGGCAGAACCCTATCCTCAAGAGCGTGACCTTCAAGATCGACTCGGGTCAGATGATCGGCGTCGTCGGCCGCTCCGGCTCGGGCAAGACCACCGTCATCAACCTTATCTCCCGCTTCTACGACATCGACGAGGGCAAGATCCTGATCGACGGCCACGAGATCCGGAAGATCAGGCGTCAGGACGTGAGCCGTCAGGTCGGCGTCGTCCTCCAGGAGCCGTTCCTCTTCCGCGGCACGCTCTGGCAGAACCTGGTGTACGGCCGGACCGACGCCGCCGTGCCCGATGTCCTGGCCGCCAGCCGCGCCGGCAACAGCCACGACTTCATCATGCGCCAGCTCTACGCTTACGACACATGGGTCGGCGAGCGCGGGGCGGGTCTCTCCGGCGGCGAGCGCCAGCGCCTCTCCATCGCCCGTGCGCTGCTGTGCGACCCGCGCATCCTCATCCTCGACGAGGCCACCAGCTCCGTGGATTCCGAGTCCGAGCTGGCCATCCAGAACGCGCTGTCCGAGCTGGTCAAGGGCCGTACCTCGATCATCATCGCCCACCGCCTGAGCACGCTCCGCAACTGCGACAAGATCATGGTCATCGAGGAGGGCAGGCTCGTCGAGGAGGGCACCCACAACCAGCTCATGGCCATCCCCGAGGGCAAGTACGCCAAGCTCGTCAAAATCCAGACCTCCGTCAGCAAGACCGACAGCGTGGACACCATCGTCGCCCACGAAGAGCAGATGAAGAAGCAGGGCATCACCGACAAGCCCGTCACCGACGCCCCGCCCGAGGCCGACCCCACCACCGGCCTCATGCCCATCAACCACTTCCGCCCCCGCTGGCTCGAACCCGGCTTCGCCAAGATCCACCTGGGCAACCGCAACGCCCTCCACGTCACCATCCTCAACGAACGCATCTACAACGGCGTCTTCGCCCTCCGCTGCATGCCCATTCGATACCCCTCGCAGTTCATCAGCCTCCGCTGGGTCAACGCCGAGAACCGCGAGCAGGAGATCGGCCTTATCCGCGACCTCACCCAGTGGCCCCCGGACGTCCAGCAGCTCATCAACGAATCCCTCCTCCGCCGCTACTTCGTCCACGTCATCACCAGCGTCGAGTCCATCGAGCAGATCCAGAACTTCCTCAACTTCAAGGTCAACACCGACCTGGGCGAGATGGAGTTCTTCATGCGGTGGAGCTCCGACACGGCCCAGGACTACGGCGAAAAGGGCAAGGTGCTCCTCGACGTGGAGGAGAACCGCTACGTCATCCCCGACGTCTCGGCGCTCCCCGATGCCGACCGCGAACTCTTCGAGCGGTTCATCTACTGGTGAGTCGCTCTTTGAGGCACGCCCACTTCAGCGGACCGTGCTCTTAGAGCATCCCCAACGCATGCGTAGCGCGTACGGCGCATGTTCGGTATTGCGCTCTTGAGGTTGCCGCGTTAGATTCGCTCCACGCCCGGGTTTGAACGGGTGATGGAGCCAGGGATGGGCGCATCGTATTCGCAGGAC
>JAIOPN010000011.1 GCA_021413865.1 Planctomycetota bacterium
AGGCGGCGCGTGGGTTATGATGGCCCGTGGCCGCGTGGGAGAGGGAGAGCCGCATCCTTACGAAACGTTCGCGTTCCATCGCTGATCTCCAAAGGTAAAGGGTTGGAGACCAGTGTGGACGCGAACTGCGCCGGGCGCAAGCACTTACGCTCGGCGACCACGCCGGTGATGAATAATGCTGCGAGCCGGGGGCTATCGGGACGATACGGGCAGTGTTTTTGACAGCCTGGCGACCACCGCGGGGACGATTTCGAGGGCGCGGTCGATCTCGGCATCGGTGGTGAACCGGCTGATGGAAAACCGCACCGAGCCGTGCGCGACGGCCTCGGGGATGCCCATCGCCAGCAACACCGGCGAGGGCTCGAGCGAGCCACTGGAGCAGGCGGCGCCAGCCGAGGCGCAGAGGCCGCGCTCGCTCAGCGCCATGAGGATGGCCTCGGCCTCGAGGCGGGGGAAGCCGATGTTGCTCGTGTTCCAGAGCCGCGGCGCGGAGCCGGAGTTCACCACCGCGCCGGGGCAGGCGGCGAGCACCCCGCGCTCGAAGCGGTCGCGCATGGCTTGGAGCCGGGCGATCTCGCGCGCGTCGGTGAGGAAGGTCCTGGCCAATTCCGCCGCCACGCCCATGCCCAGGATGCCCGGGCTGTTCTCGGTGCCGCCGCGGCGGTCGCGTTCCTGCGGCCCGCCGAGCAGGAGGGGGCGTGGCCGGACGCCGGTGCGGATGTAGAGCGCCCCGACCCCCTTGGGCCCGTGGAACTTGTGGGCCGAGAGCGTGAGCAGGTCCGCGCTGACCGCCTTCACGTCCACGGGGATTTTCCCCGCGGCCTGGGTCGCGTCGATGTGCAGGAGCAGCCGCCCCGCGCCCGCCGCGCCGCGCGCGGCCTCGACGGCGGCGGCGATCGCCTCGACCGGCTGGATCACGCCGGTCTCGTTGTTGGCCCATTGCACGCTGACCAGCGCGTTGGCGCCCGGGGCGCGCTCGCGGAGGAGCCGTTCAAGGTCGGACACGTCGGCGCGCCCGTCGCCATCGACGCGGAGGTAAACGACCTCGACGCCGCGGTGCTCGAGCTCCGCCGCCGGCTCGCGGATCGCCGAGTGCTCGACGCGCGTGGTGATGAGCAGGGGGCGCGGGGCGTCGCCGTGAGCCGGTTCGAGCATCCCGCGCAGGGCGAGGTTGTTGGACTCCGTCCCGCCGGAGGTGAAGACGACCTCGCGGTCCTTGGCGTGGATCAGCGACGCCACCGAGGCCCGCGCCAGCTCGACGCGCTGCCGCACCGCCTGGCCGAAGCGGTGCACGCTCGACGGGTTGGCCCAGAGCGTTTCGTGCGCCTGGCGCACCGCGTCGGCGACCCCGTCGGCGGGCCGGGTGGTGGCGTTGTTGTCGAGGTAGGTCCAGTCCACGGCTTGATTGTAGGGGGTTTCGCCGTCCCATAGCCCCCGGCGGACAGCATTATTCATCGAGCAACCGATTGCGTGGCGCTAGTACTTACGTCTGCAGAATTCACGGCTGCACTGCTAATCCTCTCCCCATTTGGCGCAATCAACGATAAAACACGAGTATTTCCCAAGGATGCCGCACATGATGAATAATGCTGCGAGCCGGGGGCTATGGGATAAAAACAGACCATTCAAATCGCCCCACGACCGGCGGTTGGGGGCGGCCCATATTTTATCGCTTGAACCCCACGCCATTGAGGAACGCCCGCGCCAGGACCATGTGGCCGGTCTGCGTCGGGTGGACGCGGTCCCACGCCAGGGTCGCGGGGTAGTAGTGCTTGAGCACCGCATCGAACGCCGCCTGCGTATCGACCGCGTGCGTGCCGTGTTTGGCGGCCAGCTTTTTCACCGCCGCGCCGTAGCGGTCCATCGTCGCCCGCATGCCGTCGCGCTTGTTGGGCTCGATGTAGAACGGCGTCATGAGCACGAGCCCCTTGACGAGCGGCTTGGTCTGCGTGACCAGCTCATCGAGCGTGCGCGAATACTCGTCGAGCAGCACGTGCGTCTCGGGCTGTTTGGGCAGGTCGAACTGACGCCAGACGTCGTTGATGCCGATCATGACGGCGACCCAGTCGGGCTTGTGGTTGACGACGTCGCGTTCCCAGCGGGCCTTGAGGTCGCGGACGTTGTGGCCGCCGTTGCCCTGGTTGACCACGCGGATAGACAGCTCGGGGTAGGCCGCGCCCAGCAGGGCATCGACCAGCGCGACGTAGCCCTTGCCCAGGGCATCAAAGAGCCCCTCCCCCGCCGGCTGCGCCCGGCCGCAGTCAGTGATGGAGTCGCCGATGAAAAGGAGCTTCTGGTTTTTCTGGAGCTTCATGGTGGGTTCCGGGGTTGAGTTGGAGTGAAAAAGATAACCACAGAGATGCGGGGGGTACAGCCACGCCCGATCCTGAGTCCGCGGAGGGTCGGGGTCCTTGTCGAGGCTCAAGAAAATGATGGAGGCGTGATCCCGCTCCGTCGGCTTAGAATGCCGTTCCACACACCACAAAGGAGCCAGACCATGACCGACGCCAAAGTGACGTTCAAGGGCAACCCCGTGAAGCTCGCGGGCCACCCGCCGAAGGTCGGCGACGCCGCCCCCGATTTCGCCGCCGTCGCGACGGACCTCTCCACCAAAAAGCTCTCCGACTTCAAGGGCAGGGTGGTGCTGCTCTCCTCCGTGCCCAGCTTGGACACCGGCGTGTGCGACACCGAGACGCGCCGCTTCAGCCAGGAGATCGGCAAGCTCGGCGACGCCGTCATTCTCCTCACCGTCAGCCGCGACCTCCCCTTCGCCCAGAAGCGCTGGTGCGGCGGCGCCGGCGTGACCAACGTCGTCGCCCTCTCCGACTTCCGCGACCGCGCCTTCGGCAAGGCCTACGGCGTCGAGATGACCGACGGCCCCCTCGCCGGCCTGCTCGCCCGGACCGTCACCGTCATCGGCAAGGACGGCAAGGTCCGCTACCACCAGACCGTCCCCGAGATCGCCACCGAACCGGACTACGACAAGGCGCTGGCCGCGGCGAAGGCGGGGTGAGGAGCGTCTCACCTCGAACCCGGCCCGCGCTCGGGCGTGAGCGCCTCCGCCATGTCCAGATAAGCCGTCACCCGATTCGCGGGGTCTTTGATCGCCGCGATCAACGCCTCCGCCCCCGAAAAATCCCCGGCCTTCGCCATCGCTTTGGCGATCGCGCTGTAAGCGGCCCGCTTCGGCCACGAATCCACCATGGCGTCGGTCGTTATTTTCGCCTCGGCCACGTCGCCCACCTCCGCCTGCAGGTGGACGATGGAGAGATAAGTGTGCGTCTTGGGCATCCCGCCCTCCAGCAGCAGCGGCATGCAGTCCGCCTCTCCCGGTTCCTCCTTCATGCCATCGGTCGCGGCCCGCGCCGCGATCAGTGTTTCCCTCGCCCCGGTTTTATTCCCCGCCTTCACCTGCGCCTCGGCAATCGTGAGTAACGCGTTCGCCTTCCGGTACACGTTCGTGATGCCGTCGGCCATTTCCCTCGCGCCGACCGTGTCGCCCGCCCGCGCCTGTGCCTTCGCGATGATGCTGTATGCGGACGCCCTATCGTCCGCGTCCGTGATCGCGTCGGCGGTTTTTTTGGCCTCGGCCACGTGGCCGGCTTTCGCCTGCGCTTTGGCGATGGAGCCATATGCAGACCACCTGGCGTCGGCATCCGCGATGGCGTCGGCTGTTTTTTTCGCCCCGATCACATCGCCTGCCTCCGCCTGCGCCGTCGTGATGTCGCTATATGCCCATTCCCGGGTGTGTGCATCCGCGATGGCGTCGGCGGTGGCCCTGGCCCCGGCCGTGTCGCCGCCCATCAGTTGCGCTTTGGCGATGTCGTGGTACGCGCCCGCCTTCTTCCATTCCTCCATCGCATCGGCCGCCGCTTTGGCCCGGGGCACGTCGCCGATATTCGCCGGTTCAACGACAACAGGGCGATCCATCTTCGCACGCACCTGCGCGACGGCAGAAAGCGCCTCCCACCGCCACTTCTCCTCCGTGACGGCGTTGGCGGCCTTCGTAGCGCCGGCCAGAGTTTCCCCGGCCCCGGCCATATCGCCCGCGTCGATCTGCGCCTGGGCGATGTCGCAATACGTCGCCGCCCTCGCGTACGCGTCCCATTCGGCGTCGGCGGTCTTTCTCGCGCCGGCCGCGTCGCCCGCCTTCACCTGCAGCCGCGCGATGGAGCGATACGTATCTTCCTTGTAGGAACTGGCGGCAATAAGCTGGGCCGTTGCCAGAGCCCCCGTCATATCGCCCGTCTGTGCCTGCGCCACCGCGACGTGGCAATACGCGAACATCTGAGCCATCAGGTCCGCCCGCATGGCATCCGCCGTCGTCTTGGCCACGGCCAGGGTTTCACCGGCCTCGGCGCGTCTGCCCGCTTTTGCCTGCGCCTGGGCGACGGAAATATATGCGGCGATCCTGGTCTCCTCGTCGCTGATGCTGTCGGCTGTTTTTCTCGCCCCGGCCGTGTCGCCCGCCTCCACCTGCGCCTGCGCGATGTCGCCAAACGTCTCGGCCCTGGCTTTTTCGCCCGCGATGGCGCCGGCCGTCTTCCCCGCACCGGTGGTATCCCCCGCCGCCGCCTGCACCTTGGCGATGGCGCGATGGATGGACGCATTCCCCGACGACCCCGCGAGCGCGTCGGCGGTGGCCTTCGCCCCCGCCACGTCACCCGCCTTCATCTGCGCCTGGGCGATGTCGTAATACACCGACGCCTTCTCTCGCCCATCCCCGATGGCGTCGGCCGTGGCGCGGGCCCCGGCGAGATCACCGGCCTTCACCCGCGCGGTGGCGACGGAGACATACGCTTCCCGCTGCTTCCCCGTATCTGCGATACCCTCGGCGGCGGACTTGGCCTTGTCGAACAGCGTCCTAACCCGTGCCGCGTCGAACCCCGCCGGCCGTGTGGCCTGAGCCAGAACCGGTACGGACAGCAACGCCGCCACGAGCCACAACGCCAGCGCCGCTAGGCACACGCCCGCCCACCGGCCGCCCGGGACCCGTCGCGTCTGCTGGTGCATGCTGGTTTCCCCGTCGTATGGTCGCCACGAGACATACTACCCCCCCCGCTCCCCCAAAATACGGCTATTCCCGTACCCGTCGGTAGTGGTCCCTTTTGAATTTTCTGCCTCTTCCCATAGCCCCCGGCTCCGCCGGGGGGTTCTTCGTTGGATGACCGCACGGACGGAAGATGTCCTGTGTATGGAAATCGCTCGCGGAACCCCCCGGCAGAGCCGGGGGCTATGGGCGGAAATTCAAAAGGGACCACTACCTACCCGTCCGCCTGCCCGAGACCGCCGACGAAACGGCTCGGGATTGGGTATAATGCCAGGCTCGACTGCGCCCGGGTGGGCCGTGTCGAAGGAAAGGAAACAGCCGTGAGCAGCTCGCGCTCAAGCGCCCCGCACGTGGCCGTCGTCGGAGTTACCGGCGCGGTCGGTCAGGAGTTCCTCGCCGTCCTCGAACAGCGGAACTTCCCCTTCAGCAACCTCAAGCTCCTGGCGAGCGCCCGGTCCGCCGGCAAGACGCAGGAGTTCAAGGGCAAGACGTACAAGATCGAGGAGCTGACCGAAACGTCCTTCAAGGGCGTGGACGTGGCGCTCTTCTCGGCGGGCGGGTCGATCTCCAAGAAGTTCGGCCCGATCGCCAGCGAGGCCGGCGCGACCGTGGTGGACAACTCCTCCGCGTTCCGCATGACCGAGAACATCCCGCTGGTGGTGCCCGAGGTGAACCCCGAGGCGCTCAAGGGCTGGGCGATCGGCAGGGCCGCGCCGGGCCAGGGCGGCGGCGGGAAGGCGGGCATCATCGCCAACCCCAACTGCTCGACGATCATCATGCTCGTGCCGGTGACGCCGCTGCACCGCGTGGCGCACGTGAAGCGCATGCTCGTCTCGACCTACCAGGCCGCCAGCGGCGCCGGGTATGCCGCGATGCAGGAGCTGGAGACGCAGACCCGCGACGTGCTCGCCGGGCGTCCCGCGCAGCCGAAAATCTTCAAGCACCAGTACGCCTTCAACCTCTTCAGCCACAACTCCGACATGTACCCCAACGGGTACAACCAGGAGGAGATGAAGATGGTGAACGAGGCGCACAAGATCTGGGGCGACAAGTCGGTGCACATCGCGGCGACGTGCGTGCGCGTGCCGGTGATGCGCGCCCACGCCGAGAGCATCTACCTGGAGTTCGCCGAGGCCCTCGACGAGAAGAAGGCCCGCGAGCTGCTGGGCAAGGCCCCGGGCGTGACGCTCATCGACGACCGCGAGAGCAACCGCTTCCCCACGCCGCTGGACGCCAGCCACAAGGACGACATCCTCGTGGGCCGCATCCGCCAGGACATCAGCCTCAACGGCTCGGGCCAGCACGGGCTGGCGCTCTTCGTCTGCGGCGACCAGCTCCGCAAGGGGGCGGCGCTCAACGCGGTGCAGATCGCGGAGCTGCTGCTCTGAGTCGGTTTATCTTTGGATAACCCCAAAGCCCAGGCATGGCCATGCCTGGGCTTTTTTTCTCTTGCCCCCTCTCCCGGGGGAGAGGGAAAAGACTTCACGCCTTCGTCTCGTCCGCCTCGAACAATTCTCCCTCGTCCACCGGCGCGACGCGCAGGCCCACGTGCTCCCCGCCGCGCTGCGTGAGCTGCCTGCCGCGCCGGGTGCGGGCGAGGAAACCGATCTGCAACAGATAAGGTTCGACGACATCTTCCAGCGTGCCGGAGTCTTCCCCGAGCGTCGCCGCCACCGCCTCCAGCCCCACCGGCCCGCCGCGGTAAACCTCGCCGATCACACGCAGGTATTTGCGGTCCAGCTCGTCCAGGCCCAGGCCGTCCACGCCCTCGAGCTTCAGCGCCTCGTCCACGGTGGCCGTCGTCAGCCGGCCGTTGGCCTTCACCTGGGCGAAGTCACGCACCCGCCGGAGCAGCCGGTTGGCGATGCGCGGCGTGCCGCGCGAGCGGTGGGCGATGATCGCCAGCGCGCCGCGCAGCCCGGACGATGGACCTTCCTTCTTCTCGCCCTTCTCCCCCACCCCCAGCAGCCGCGCGCTGCGCTCCAGGATGAGCAGCAGGTCCGCCTCACCGTAGAACTCCAGGTTGTGCGTGATGCCGAACCGCGAACGCATCGGCCCGGAGATCAGCCCCGCGCGGGTCGTCGCGCCGATCAGAGTAAAGGGCTTGAGCGGCAGCGTGATGATCTTGGCGTGCATGCCCGAATCGACCGTCACGTCGATCTTGAAATCCTCCATCGCCGGGTAGATGTACTCCTCCACCACGGGCGAGATGCGGTGGATCTCGTCGATGAAGAGGATGTCCCCCTGCTGGAGCTTGGTGAGTGTGCCGACCAGGTCGGTGGGCCGGGTGACGGCCGGGCCGGAGGTGACGACGACGTGCGTCTGCATCTCCTGCGCGACGATGTGGGCGAGTGTGGTCTTGCCCAGGCCCGGCGGGCCGTGCAGGAGGACGTGCTCCATCGGCTCGCGCCGCGCCTTCACGGCCGCGAGCGTGATGCGGAGCTTCTCGATGAGCCGGGGCTGGCCGACGTAATCCTCCAGCCGCGTCGGGCGGAGCGAGAGGTTGAGCCGCTCCTCCTCGGGCCCCTCGCTGGCGATGTCGATGACGCGGTGCTTGCTCATGCGGACAGTGTACCCCTGTGCCGTGGGGTGCAAGTGCGCGCGGCCCGCCTCAACCCATAGCCCCCGGCTCCGCCGGGGGGTTCCGCGAGCGATCACCGAACACCACACATGCACCGTCAATGCGTTGACCCAACGAAGAACCCCCCCCGGCGGAGCCGGGGGCTATGGGATGAAATTCAATAGACACCGCTACCCGATTTTTACTCCACCACAACCTGGCCGGCCATCGAGGGGTGCATCAGGCAGGCGTAGGCGAAGGTGCCGCGGGTGTCTGGGGTGAAGACGAGGGTCTCGGACTCGCCGGCCGCCAGGTCGCGGGAGGTCTTAACCTCGAAGCCGCCGATGGTGAAGCAGTGCAGCACGCGCTCGGGCTCGTCGTTGCGGAGGGTGAGCATCACAGTCTGGCCCTTCTTGAGGCGGAGGACGGGGTTGGCTTGGCCGGGCTGGTCGGGGAGCTGGAAGACAACGTCCTTCGCGATCAGCGTGATGCGGCGCGGCGCGCCTTCAGACGCGGGGCCGATGCCCAGCGCCAGGCCGCTCCATGTCAGGAGGCCGACGACAATAACGGAGGCCGCGAGGATCAGGACATGCTTTTTCGTTTTCAGGCTCATGGATTGGTTCTCGTGTTTCATGGCTTACGCGGCGACCAGCATCGCGGTGGCGTACATCAGCAGCATGCCGGTCATAAAGCCGGCGGCGTTGCGGGCGGTGAAGGGGTCGCCATCGGGGGTTTTCATCATGGCGCGGCCGATCGACCAGACGACCTGGAAGATCGCCCCGGCGCCGACGGCGAGGAAGAAGACGGCCCAGAACTCGGAGTAGGTGAACCCGCCGACCCAGCAGCCGATGATCGCCGGCGCCCCGCCGAGCAGACCCAGCAGCGCCAGGTGGAGCAGGCTCACCCTGGAGCGCGTGAGCGGGGCGACGATGGCCAGCCCCTCGGTGGTGTTGTGGATTGTGAAGCCCAGCAGCAGCAGCGCACCCAGGGCGATCTCGCCGGAGGCGTAGGCGGCGCCGATGGCCAGGCCCTCGCCCAGGTTGTGCACGCCGATGCCGAAGGCCACGGTGTAGGAGAGAATCAGCGCGGTGTCGCCGCCGCGGGCCTTCACGCGGGCGCGGGCGGCGCGGTCCACGGCGGTGATGACCATGAACGCCAGCAGGAAGCCGATGGCCACGAGCGCCACGCCGGAGAAAACACCCGGCAATTTGTGCGCAAGCTCGAGGCTGTCGCTGGCGGCCTCGACCCCGAGGAAAACCAGCAACCCGATGGTCAGGCTCAGGAGGAAATGGGTCCACCCGCCCGAGAGCTGGCGGAGGAATGGCAGCCAGAGCACGCCGATCATCACCGGCAGGATGCCCACGTAAGCGCCCATCACCGCGAAGACCCAGAACAAGCGGGCGGTGGGCCTGGGCGTCGGGGCGGCGACGGCGACCTCCTTGGTGAACGACAGGCCGTTGGAGGTGAAGAGCGTGATGATGTACGGGTCACCCTCGACCCAGTCGAAGGGGAGCCGCACGGTCGCCTCCTGCAACCGTTCGAGGTGGCGGCCGGGGCTGAACTCGGCCTTCCAGATCGCCTCATCGACGGTGGCCACGGTCATGTCCACCGCCAGCGGGCCGGTGTTGCGGATGGTGAGCTTGATCTCGCCGGGCGTGAACTCCACGCGCTGGATGCTCACCTCCTCGACGGGCGGGACGTGGCGCTCGATCAGGCTGCTCCCGCCGTGGAAGAACCAATAGACCAGCGCGCCCAGCAGGATCAGCGGGGCGACCGCGCTGATGGCGATAAGGGTCCTGGAGGCTTTTTTCGGGGCGTCGCTCATGGAACCGGTCTTCTCACGCCTTCACGTTGAAAAACCCCATCCACCCGAGCTCGGCGAACTCGGAGGTGTGGGCGTGGAACATGTACATGCCGGGGAACTTGTACTGGAACTCGATGATGCCGCGCTGCCCCTGGCAGAGGTTCACCGTGTCGGTGTGCTCCGCCGGGGCGAGCATCGTGCCGTTGGGGTAGTAGTCGAACATGTTGGCGTGCAGGTGGAAATTGTTGACCAGGTCGAACTCGGTCATGTTGGTCAGGTAGATGCGCACCTTCTCGCCGACCCTGATGTTGATGGGGTGCTCGGCGTAGTAGTTGGCGTAGCCGTTGACGGCGTAGAAGTCGTTGGCCATGTCGAAGTCCACGTCCAGGCCGTGCATCACCATGATCATCTCGGTGGCGGGCGGCCGGGGGGTGCGTGGATCGACGATGAGCGTGCCGTACATGCCGCGTGAGATGTGCTTGCGGAGCGGCATCATGTGGCAGTGGTACGGGAAGACGCCGAAGGGCTCGGCGGTGAAGTCGTAGGTGAAGTTTTTGCCGGCGGGGACCACCTCGAAGACGCCGTCCATGTTCGCGGGGTGGACGCCGTGCAGGTGGATGGTGTGCGAGCGGTTGGTGCGGTTCTCGAAGTGGATGACGACCCGGTCCCCCTCGGTGGCGCGGAGCGTGGGCCCGGGGAGGAAGCCGTTGTAGGTCCACGCCGGGAACTTGATGCCCGGGGCGACCTCGAGCTCCATGTCCTCGGCCCAGAGGGAGTACTCGCGGCGCGACCGGCCATCCGAAAGCGACGTGGCCCGGCCGTAGTCGAAGGCCGTGAGGTACTTCATCGGGTCCATCGCGCCCGGCGGCGCCGCGACGTAGGGCTTGGCGGCCGACAACGCCTCGTACCCGACGGGCACGACCGCGTCCCCCAAGACCAGCGTCTTGCCGATGGGGAACCTCCCGTCGAGCTTGTCGGTGATGCACTCCATGCACGCCTTGGCGGTCGGCAGCGTCTTGCCCAGGGCAAAAGCCCCGCCCGTGCCCAGGGCGACGGCCTTGAGGAGCTTGCGGCGGCTGAGGTCAAGAATGCCCATGGGCGGTCTCGTTTCTGATTCTGGATGGTATCAACTGATAATTCGATCCATACATGATCGTCATTTTGAGTACCCAAAATTGAGATTAGCCCGTCGGTGCGTGGAAGTCAACCAGGCAGGTCCCGGTGCGGATACCGGGTAGTAGCGGGTCGATTTGAATTGTGTCCGGTGGGGCAGGCGTCCCGCCTGCCGCCGGCCTTCCGAGGCCGGGTGTGCAATCAAAATGCAGAGAAGCAAGAGGCAGGCGGGACGCCTGCCCCACCGGATTCAGAACAATCCGTTACATGGATAACCGTATTATCTCCGCCATGAACACCCCACCCGTCCCCTCGCGCTGGACCGCCCTGGGCCTCTCCGGGGGCGGCGGCACCGAGACGCCCGCCATCTCGCCGCACGACCCGGACCTCATCCTCATCAACTGCGACATGAGCGGCGCCTACCGCACCACCGACGGCGGGGCGAACTGGGAGATGCTCCACTGGCGCGAGCTCACCGGCTGCCCCTTCTGCGCCCCGGCCTTCCACCCCGCCGACCCGGCTGTCGTCTTCGCCGCCTTCTCCTACGCCGCCACGCTGCGCGTCAGCCGCGACCGCGGGGCGCACTGGACGCCGATCGGCACGGGCCTGCCCGGCGACCTGCGGCAGATCGCCATCGACCCGGACCAACCCGCGCACATGCTCGCCGCCACGACCACCGCCATGTTCCGCTCCACAGACGGCGGCGAGAACTGGACCGCATGCACCGGCTTCACCGGCCAGGCGATCGCGATCCACTTCGACCGCACCAGCCCCGCCGCCGCGCGACGCTGCTTCGCCGCGACCTCGGAGAAGGTGTACCACTCGGCGGACGGCGGAGCGGCGTGGTCGCCCTGTGCCGGTGTTCTCCCCGCCAAGCCGATCATGGCCTTCGCCGGCGGGTCGCAGGCCAAGACGAACACCTGCATCCTCTATACATGGCTCGACGCCGCCGCATCCGCCGGGGGCGGTGAAATCTTCCGCTCCACCGACCGCGGCCAGACGTGGTCGAAGCTCGCCGACATGCCGGTCCGGGAAGGCTACGAGGGCGTGCTGCACACGCTGCTGGTCAGCGACGTACGGCCGCGCACGGTGTACGCCGTCAAGCCCTGCTACTCCGCCGCCGACACCGTGTACCGCAGCGACGACGCCGGCGAGCAGTGGCGGCCGATCGCCTTCTGCGACAAGACCGACCCGCGCTTCAACATGCCCAGCAACTACGTGACGGTTTATTTCCTCCCCACGTCGATCTGGGGCTGGACGACCTGCGCCGCCGCGATCGACCCGAAGAACCCCGAGCACCTCCTTTTCAACCACTACTGCTCGATCTTCATCACCCGTGACGGCGGCAAGACATGGACCGCCGGCGAGACCCGCCCCGCTCCCGAGAACCCCCCGCCCACCGCGCCGATCCGCCGACACCGCTGGATCACCAACGGCCTGACCAACACGACCACCTGGCACTACTACTTCGACCCCCATCAACCCAACCGCCACTACATCGCCTACACCGACCTGGGCATGGCCATCTCGACCGACGCCGGCGCCACCTGGACCTGGGCCCGCGACACCGGGGCGAATACTTATGAAATGGCGTTCGACCCCGACGTGCCCGGCCGCGTCTGGGCCGCCTTCTCCTCCGTCCACGACATCCCCAACAACAACATCATCATCGGCGACCACTACCGCCCCGGGCCCGGCTGCGTCGGCTATTCCGAAGACTTCGGCGCGACCTGGCGCGGCCAGACCGAAGGCCTGCCCGGCGGCTCGGCGACCGAGCTCTACGACTGGTCGTTCCCTGGCAAGGTGGAACTACCCGTGACGTCCATCCTCCTCGACCCGCGCAGCCCGAAGGATGCACGCCGGCTCTACACCACGATCTGGGAGCGCGGCGTGTTCCGCTCCGACGACTCGGGCAAGACCTGGCGCGATGTCTCCAAGGGACTGGGCACGCCGGGCGTCAACATGCGCGCCGTCCGCGTCCGCCTGCACGGCGACGGGACGCTGCACTGCCTCGTCACCGGGCTGCTGCGCGACGGGGCGCTGATCCCCGAGGGCGTCGGGCTCTACCGCTCGACGGACGACGCGCAGAGTTGGCACAAGATCACGGCCGGCGTGGACCTGCGCTGGCTGACGGATTTTGAAACCGACCCGCGCGACAGCAACGTGATCTACCTGAGCGACTGCGACCCGCCCGGCCGGGAGGGCGAGGGCGGGCTGCTCAAGACCACCGACGGCGGGAAGTCGTGGAGACTCATGGCGCGCAAGAGCTCGCGCCACTTCGGCGCGACGCTCCACCCGAAAAACCCCGACTGGGTTTACCTGACGCTCAACTACAACGACGGCGCGGCCTGCCCGCTCTGGCTGAGCAGGGACGCGGGGCTGACGTGGAAGCCGTTCGAGGATTACCCGTTCTGCAGCGCGCACCGGGTGCACTTCGATCCGCGCGACGCGTCGCGGATTTATGTGACGGGTTACGGCGGCGGCGCGTGGCGCGGGCCGGTGGAGCCGTAACCCCCCCGGCGTCCTCATAGCGACTGTGTTCCTCGTCAAAACTACACCCCTTCATGCGAAATCGTAGGAGCGGAGCACAATGCCTCAAGGCCGCAGGAAAGCCCAACAAGGTCGGCATCGTTGCCGCCATGCATAAGCTCCTGACGTTACTCAACGCCGTGATCAGGGAGAACCTCACAAGAGATCAGCTGGACCCCATCAAAAATGCTTGACAAGGAACACGGCCGCGCCCGGTTGCGGCGCGGCACCACTGGCAAGATCACCCGATCACGCCGGACTTCGCCCCGCTGCCGCGGACGATGACGGGGTCGATCTCGGATTCGATATTGACCCGGCCGTTGGCGTCCACGACGCAGACGGGGACCTTGCCGGCCTTCCAGTCCGCCAGAGCGAGCAGGGGCCAGCGCTGGGGGTGGGTGGTGTCGGGCTCGACGCTGATGCGTGTGCCGTTGGGGGCGAGGCGGTCGATGACGACGCGGGGCTCGGAGATGAACCAGCCCATGCTGGCGACGGCGCGGGGGTAGAACGACAGGTTGTTGCCGATGTAGGAGTCGATGCAGCCCAGGCTCTGGTCGCCGGTGTTCGACATCACCTGCATGTCCCAGTATTGCTGGGAGTATCTGGGGATGTGGGCGCCCAGGTAATTCGCCAGGTGGTCGCGCCAGATGTTCTGGCTGACCCAGGTGTTCTCGACTTCGTAGGAGGTGTGCCCGCAGCCGTAGCGGCCGAGGGTTTCCCGCGAGGCGTTGACCAGGTCGGTGGCGAGGGGCTCGGTGTCGAAGGGGCAGGGCTGGCCGGTGACCAGCGGGAGGAGCAGGCCGTTGGCGGTGTAGATGGAGTAGGCGTCCCAGCCGGGCATTTCTTCGTAGGGGAGCTGCTTGCCGGTGCGTGCGTCCTTGATGCCGGCGGTGGAGGGATCGACGCAGACGGCGAAGTGGTCGCCGAGCCAGGCTTTCTTTTCGATCTTGCCCGCGTCGCGCTCGGTGATGCGGGTGCACTCGGCGGCGGTGGCGGTTCGGCCCAGCCGGGCGAGGATGTCGGCGGCGGCCTGCAGGGCGGTGATCCGCTTGACGGCGAGGTAGGTCTGCTTGCGGGCGTACTGCGTGGCGGGGCTGGCGTCGTCGATGGTGTTGGCGGTGCCCTCGGAGGGGAAGCCCGAGCCGTCGCGGTCGGTCCAGAGCACGTACTTGGCGAGGCGTTCGATGAAGTCGCCGTGCGTCTTGGCGATGGAGAGGTCGCCGGTCCAGTGGGCGTAGGCCTGGAGCATGAGCAGGTAGTTGCAGTTCTCCTCGACGGGCATGTCGTGGGGGTAGGCCTGCCTGCCGACGCGGTTGCCGATGCCCATGTCGTGGCTGAGGATCGAGCCGCCCGAGGCGTTGTGCTTTTTCTCGAAGCCGGGCCACTGGTTCAGCTCCAGGCCCAGGAGGCGGGGCCAGAGCGTCAGGTAGAAGAGCGAGACGTTGTATTCCACGTCCACCGTCGAGTGGAAGAAGCACCCGCCGTCCCAGACGCTGAACCACTCGTGCCCGTCGTCCAGGTCGCACCAGAAGGTGTTGGCGAGGTAGGCGTGGAAGCTCTGGCTGATGAGGTGGCGCTGGGCGGTGTAGAGCGGCGCCTGGTCGATCAGCTTTTCCATGCGGCGCGACAGCGCCAGGCGGTCGTCGCGCTCGGAGACGGCGGCCTGCATCACCTCGTCGATGTTGCGCCAATAGCGGTTGTAGCGGAACCGGCCGACCGTCGAGCCGGCGGGGGAGGAGAGGTCGAGGATCGGCTCCTCGACGTGCGCGCCCCAGACCAGCCGCCACTTGATGCCGCTGTCCTGCTCGGTGACGGGGAGCTCGAGCGTGAGCCCCGCGCCGTCGGCGTCGGGCACGACGCCGGGGTTCAGGCTGACGATCCGCTCGCGCACCTTCACCGTCCGGCCCGGGTCGGGGAGCGGGACGTAGGGCTCGAAGGCGTCGTCCACCTTCGCCTGCAGCCGGTTGTCGTATTCCAGGTCGATGCGCGAGCCCTCGCCGTTGGCGCCGGCCGCCGCCGCGATGCGCGTGTTGCCGCGCTGCAGGCGGATGAACAGCTTGACCTTCTTGGGCGTCTTGCCCGCGGGCTTGAACCAGCGCACCCGCTCCACGGGGTTGGCGCGCATCTCCAGGTAGAAGGCGGGCATCACGCAGAGTTCTTCGTCCTGCGGGTAGAAGACCGCGTGGATGTTGAACTCGAAGCGGAGGCGGTAGGTCTCGGAGAAGCCGCGGAAGGTGATGGAGTTGAGCCGCTCGAACTGCTCGGTGTTGTGAAGGGCTTTGCCGCGCGTGGTGAAGGGGAGCACCCGCTCGGTGCCGTCCGGCTCGATCAGGCCGACCATGAGATCGACCGGCTCGTCCAGGAACCGCCCCAGCGCCGAGTGCATGATCCTGCGGCGGTAGGGCTCGAACACCAAACTGAATCGGCTGCCAAGTCGCGCAACCGTCCAGGTCATCAATTGCATCGTGCCGTACTCGGTGTGGCGGAGGAACCTTCTATTTTCTATCCCGGACGCCGATTGTAAAGCCCCGGCCTGCGCGGAATCGGATCGTTAGGAGTGGATCGTGGTCCCTTTTGGACCCCATCCCATAGCCCCCGGCTCGCAGCATTATTCATCAAGCCGCCGATTGCATGGCGCAAGTACTTACGTCTGCACAATTCACGGCTGCACCGCTCAGCCTCTCCCTATTTGGCGCGATCAACGATAAAACGCAAGTATTTCCCACCGCCCCGCCGAACGGCAACACTTGTACGGCCCGGTGGGCTATTATCCATCGCTCCTTTCGTTTAGTTGAGGGTGTGTCTGCATGTCTTCAAGCCCCCACGGCAAGATTGTTTGCGCCGATTGTGCTCAGGCGTACCGCTGGCTGCCGGAACTGGCGGGCAAGAAGGTGCGCTGCAAGTGCGACGGCGTGATGCTCTTCCCCGACACCGGGCCCGGCAAGGGCAAGGCGGTGCGCGCCGCGATGAAGAGCCACGGCAAGCCCAAGGCCCCCGCAGCACCGAAGCCGCCCGCCGATGAGGCCGGGCCCTCCAGCAATGACTCGACGTCGTCGGTGACAGCGTCAAAGTCGGGTTCGCCCGTGGCGGGCGGGTCGTCGATCGCGGCGGGGACATCCTCGTCATCCTCGCTGCCGCTGGATGATGATTTTGATCTCGACCTGGACCTTGGCGGCGGCGGCGTTCCGCCGGCGGGGGACATGATCGACATCCGCGCGGCCGAGGAAGTGCCGCCCCCGGCAGCGGAGGCGCCGCCCGCGACGCCCGCGGGCAACACCTGCCCCTCCTGCAAGGCGACGCTGAAACCCGGCGCGGTGCTCTGCGTGCAGTGCGGCTTCAACCTGAAAAAGGGCAAGCTCACGGCATCCAAGGTTTC
The DNA here is from genome assembly GCA_021413865.1 of Planctomycetota bacterium. GTDB lineage: Bacteria > Planctomycetota > Phycisphaerae > Phycisphaerales > Phycisphaeraceae > JAIOPN01. Next base: position 16,433 of record JAIOPN010000011.1, read on the forward strand.
AGGCGGAGGCGGCGGAACCGGCGAGGGCGCGGAAGGCGTCCCCGGTGGCTCGACCGGCGGGCTCTTCGCAAGGCTCACGCGCGGCCTGCGGCGGAAGTCGTAAGACAAATCGCGGAGGATGAAATCGGGTGCGGCTTTACCGGCTCACCCCACCATTTTAAGGATCGACTCGGGCAGCGCCGGCGTGGCGCCGGGCTGGGAGGCGACGAACGCGCCGGCGTGGTTCGCCAGCGCGACGACCTTCTCCAGCGGCCAGCGCTGCACCAGGCCCAGCAGGATCGCGGCGGCGCAGGCGTCGCCCGCGCCGACCGCATCCGCGCCGGGCGCGGACGGGTAGCTCACCGGTTCGCCCTGCACGCGGTCGGTCGGCGTGTGGATCACCGTCCCCGCCGCTCCGCGCGTGAGCACGACCATCCTAAGTGCGTAGCGCTTGATCAGCGCGGCGATCTGTTTCTCGGGCCCATCGCCGGGCAGCGCCAGCAGCTTGGCCACCACGGGGAGCTCCTGGTCGTTGAGCTTCACGATGTTGGAGGATTCGCAGCTCCGCTGCACGATCGCGCGGTCGTAGAAGTTCTGCCGGAGGTTCACGTCGAACATGCGGAAGGCACGCCGCGCGGTGTCGAGGAAGCGGTAGATGGTGTTGCGGCTCTGCGCGTTGCGCTGGGCGAGGGTGCCGAAGCAGACGGCCTCGCAGCGCTGCGCGACCTCCTCGGCGTCGAAGTCGAACTGGACCCAGTCCCACGCCACGTCCGACGCGATCTCGAACGTCGGCTGGCCCCGCGCGTCGGAGCCGACATAGACCTTGCCCGTGTCCCGGTCCGGGTCACGCTGCACATGCTCGGTGGTCATGCCGCGGCGCTGCAGCTCGGCGATGACCTGGTCGCCCAGCGCGTCCTGCCCGACGCGGCTGACGACGATGCCCGCCCCGCCGCGCGGCGCGGCGAGTTGATGGGCGTGCACCGCCACGTTCAGCGGCGCGCCGCCCAGCACCTGCGCGTCGGGGAAGACGTCGAACAGCGCCTCGCCAAGACCCACGATTTGGAAGCGACCGGCCATGCGGGCAAGGTACCAGATCGCGGAGCGGGGTTTTGAGTTTCATCCCATAGCCCCCGGCTCGGCAGCATTATTCATCACGCGGCCTGTGATGCGTTGTAATCACGGACCTGCAGGTCTGTGAGGATGATCAGCAGGATGGCGACCCAGACCTTCACGCGGTGGAGACGGCGGGCGTGCATGGGCAGGTGATCCAGGCCGACGCTGGA
>JAIOPN010000024.1 GCA_021413865.1 Planctomycetota bacterium
TGGTCTTCCCCACGAACGGTTGGCGCTACCTCGGCGGCATAATAGCCGCCACCCAGGCGCCAATCGATGGAACGCAGACCACGACGCAAGCACAGCGACGAGTTCAAGCGCGGCGCGGTGGAGATGGTGACCAAGCAAGGCTACACGATCGGCAAGGCGGCCAAGGCGCTGAACCTGCACGACACGCTGCTGCGGAGCTGGCTGGACCGGCTGGCGCCCGACTGGCGGACGCAGCGTGGCGGGCTGATGGATGAGCCGGAGTCGAACGACCCCAAGGCTTTGCGGGTGCAGCTCCGCGCGGCGCAGAAGGCGATCGAGGAACTGCGGCTGGAGCGCGACATCCTAAAAAAAGCGACGGCGTACACCGGGTACGTGGCGGACATCACCTACATCCCGACGCGGAAGGGCTGGCCGTTCCTAGCGATCGTGATCGACCTGTTCTCGCGGAAGGTCGTGGGCCACGCCACGTCAGCGGAGCTGAAGGCGGGCCTGACGATCGGGGCGTTGGACCCAGGCGTTGCGGCGGCGCATTCCGGGGGCGGGCTCGTGGCGTGGGCAGGGCTTGTTGTTCCACAGCGACCGGGGCGTGCAGTACGCCAGCGGCGTCTTCCGCGCGGTGCTCGATGCGCACGGGATCGAGCCGAGCATGAGCCGAACGGGCAACTGCTACGACAACGCGGTGGCTGAGAGCTTCTTCGCCACGCTCAAGCGGGAACTGGTGGGCGACAAAGCGTTCACCGATCGTGCCCAGGCCCGGCGGGCGATCTTCGAGTGGATCGAGGTGTTCTACAACCACCAGCGGAGACATTCGACGCTGGGCTACCTCAGCCCGGCACAATTCGAGCTACAGTACGCCACGCGTGCGGCGTAAATTCCCGCGCCAACCGTTCGTGGGGAAGACCATGTCTGAGCATGAAGGCTTACTCGATGGACCTGCGTGAGCGGGTGATGGGTGACTGTGACGCGGGCCTTGCCACCAAGCAGGTGGCGATCAAGTACTCGGTCAGCCCGGCGTGGGTGCGGCGTCTCAAACAGCACCGGAGTGAGCGTGGCGACATCGTTCCTCGACGCGGCGGGCATCGGCCCCGGGCCTTCGATCGCCAGCGTCTGCGGACGCTGGTGGAAGAAACACCCGATGCAACACTGATGGAACTGCGTGAGCGGCTGGGCGTCAGGTGCTCGCTGTCGGCGATCTGCACGGCGTTGCAGGAACTCAGGCTCACTTACAAAAAAAGTCCATCCGCGCCGCCTGACTTCGGTCAGCCAGTTCTGCCGGCGTGTCAAGACCCAGCTGTTCCAACGCCAACTCCAGGCCCTCCGCGACCTGCTCAGCCGCGACCGCAGGCTCGCCGGGATCAACTTCCTCGACGGCCTGCCCCTGCCGGTGGGCAACTTCTCACGCGACCCCGATGCACGCCAGGGCTGGGGCGTGGGACGCGTGGAGAAGGGCTACAAGCTCCACGCCCTGGCCACCCAGGACCGCTTCCTGGCGGGCTGGAGCGCCACGCCCTTGAACGCCCATGAGACGCATGTGGCCGGGATGCTCATCGGCCAGGCGGTGCCCGTCCCGCCGGGGTCCCTCTTCCTGGCCGACGGCAACTATGACGCCCACGACCTGCACAAGCACGTGTCGAGCCACGGCGGCTGGCTCTGGGCACGCCCACGCGGCATGGCTGAGCACCCCGTGACCCTGCGGCAGATGGGCCCGGCCCGACGCGCCCTGCTGGAGGTGTGGCGTCAGACGCCTTCTCCACCACCCACCGGGTATGATGCATCGCTCATGCCCACCCCCCCACCGCTCCCGCCCGACCAACCGTTCCGCTGGCCCGAGGGCATCCGCGCCGCGGTCAGCCTCACGTTCGACGACGCACGCACCTGCCAGATCGACCGCGGCGGCCCCATCCTCGACAGCCACGGCATCAAGGGGACTTTCTACGTCACCCTCAACACCATGATGCGCCGCCTCGATAACTGGCGTGCCCTCGCCACGGCCGGGCACGAGATCGGCAACCACTCGACCACACACCCCTGCAGCGGCAACTTCCAGTGGAGCCGCGGCAGCGCCCTGGAGAACTTCACGCTCCACACGATGGCCCTCGACATCGACGCCGCCAGCAAGAGCCTCAACGAAATCTTCGGCCAGCGGCCCCGCACCTTCGCCTACCCCTGCGGGCAGACGTTCGTCGGCCGCGGGGCGGACCAGAAGAGCTACGTCCCGCTCATCGCCGACCGCTTCCTCGTCGGCCGTGGTTTCAATAACGAAGCCCCCAACGACCCCGGCTTCTGCGACCTGGCCTACGCCGCCGGCATCGACATGGACTGCAAGCGGCTCGACGCCGTCATGAACCACGTGCGCGGCGCGCAGGAGACAGGCACGTGGCTGATCCTCGCCGGCCACGCCGTCGGCGACAAGGCCCCGCAGACCGTTCGAGCCGACGTCCTGGACGCCGTGTGCAGGTTCTGCGCCGACAAGTCCAACGGCATCTGGATCGACACCGTCGAAAACATCGGCGCGTACATCAGCGCCGCTCGCCCCGTGGCCGCAGCCGCCATGAACAGGAGATAGCCATGCTGAAAGTCGGACAAGAAGAAGCAGACGCCGTCGCCCGTGTCATCCACAGCGGCAAGCTCTTCCGCTACCACGAGGGCGGGGAGTGCTACACATTCGAGCAGCGCTACGCCCGCGTCCTGGGCGTGAAGTTCGTGCACCTGTGCTCCAGCGGCACCAACGCCATCACCGCCGCGCTGGCGGGCCTGGGCATCGGCCCGGGGGACGAGGTCATCGTCCCCGCCCACACCTACATGGCCACCGCCATCTCCGTCCTGGCCGTCGGCGCGATCCCCGTGATCGCCGACATCGACGACTCCATCACGCTATGCCCCAAGTCGCTGAAAGAAGCGATCGGCCCGCGGACGAAGGCCGTCATCCCCGTGCACATGTGGGGTCTGGCGTGCGACATGAACGCGATCATGGAGATCGCCAAGTCACGCAACCTGTTCGTCATCGAGGACGCCTGCCAGATGGTCGGCGGCGGTTACGAGGGCAGGATGGCCGGCTCGATCGGCCACGCCGGGGCCTTCAGCTTCAACTTCTTCAAGAACATGACCTGCGGTGAGGGCGGCGCTGTCGTGACCAACGACGAGCGTGTCAGCCAGCGCGCCCGCTGCATGATCGACTGCTGCGGGTTCTTCTGGACCGGCAAGGAGCAGGACGTTGCCCCCTTCGCCGCCAGCGGCGCCCGCGCTTCGGAATTCGAGGGTGCGCTGATGAACGCCCAGCTCGACCGCATCGACGGCATCATCACGAAGCTCCGGGCCCAGAAGAAGCGCGTGCTCCGCGGCGTCGCCGGCTGCGGCCTGACCCCCGCCAAGACCAACAGCCTTGACTGGGAGTGCGGCACGACCAACATTCTTCTCGCCCCCACCGCAGAGGCCGCCAACGCCATCGCCGCCGCCCTGGGCGCGGGCATCTGCGGCCGCACCGGCCGTCACACCTACACCGAGTGGGACCAAATCCTCAACAAACGCGGCGCCCACCACCCGGCGCTGGACCCCTTCAAACTCGCCGAGAACAGGGAGTGCCGCATGACCTACTCGAAGGACATGTGCCCGCGCTCGCTGGACATCCTCAACCGCGCGATCATGATCGGCAACAACGCCGACCGCTCCGACGCCGAGACCGACGCGCTTATCGAGCGAATCAGGACGGCGGCGGGTTCCGTGCTCTCTGCCCAGCCCGCCGGCGCCAGGAACTGATCCATGTCGAATAAGGTCGTGCTCGAACTCCCGCCGCGCGCGGGGAACGCACGCAACAGCGAGGGGGCGTTCGTCACCCTCGACGACGGCCGACTGCTCTTCGCCTACACGAAGTACGGCGCCGACGCGCAGGACGCCGGCCACGCCCACATCGCCGCCCGGTACTCCTCCGACGCCGGTAGAACATGGTCCGCCTCCGACAAGGTCCTCGTCAAACAGGAGGGCTCGCTCAACGTGATGAGCGTCTCCCTGCTCCGCCTGCACGATGGCCGCATCGCCATGCTCACCCTCCGCAAGGACTGGGCCCCCTGGGTGAAGAAACGCGGCGCACAGGCGGAGGAACTGCACAACGAGGCTCTCTGCATGCCGTGGGTCCGCTTCAGCGAAGACGGCGGCAAAACCTTCGGCAAGCCGGCCTGTATCACGGTCGTGCCCGGTTACTACGTCGTGAACAACGACCGCATGATCCAGCTCTCCACCGGCCGGCTCATCGTGCCCGCCGCGCTGCACCGCTCACGCATGAAATCGCGGTTGAGGAAACCGGGCGAGAAGCAGCACGGCTCTTTCGCGCAGGCGGCGCTCATCACCTTTTTCTTCAGCGACGACGGCGGCGCGACGTGGTTCGAGTCGCTCACGGACTACTACGAGTGCTTCCCCAACGGCCAGGGGCTTCAGGAGCCGGGCGTCATCGAGATGAAGGACGGGCGAATCTGGTCGTGGTGCCGCGCCGGCGCGTTCGGGATCGACGGATCGAACGGGCGTCAATGGCAGTCGTTCAGCGGAGACGGCGGCGTGACGTGGTCCGAGGTCCAGCCGTCCCAATTCGTGTCGCCCTGCAGCCCGATGTCCGTCAAACGCATACCTTCGACCGGCCACCTGCTAGCAGTCTGGAACGACCACTCGGGCCGGTTCAAGACCCACAAGGCCAAGCCGATCTCGTGGGGCCGCACGCCGCTGGTCTCCGCGATCAGCAGGGACGAGGGCAAAACGTGGAAGCACCACAAGCTGCTGGAATCCTCACCCGAGCACGGCTTCTGCTATGCCGCGATCTATTTCGCCGACGACGCCCTCCTGCTGGCGTACTGCTCGGGCGGGAAGACGACGAAGATGGTCCTCGACCGGCTGCGGATGCGGAGGATCGACGTGAAAGACCTTTACATGTGATCGCGCTCACGCCCCGCCCGTGATGAGCTCACGCAGCGCCGCGCCGACATCCGGCTGGCGCATGAGGTGTTCGCCGACGAGGATGCGGTTGATGCCGTTGTCGCGCAGGCGTTTCACATCCGCCGGGGTGCGGATGCCCGACTCGCTCACGAGGGTGTCGCGGTTCTCGACCAGGTCGAGCAGGCGGATGGTGTGGCCCAGGTCGGTGGTCATCGACTTGAGGTCGCGGTTGTTGATGCCCAGCAGCGTGTAGGCCGGGTGCGGGAAGCCGATATACGGCCGGACCTTCAGCAGGTTCTCCACATCGTGCACCTCGACAAGCGTCGTGAGCTTCAGTTCCGTCGCCAGGATTAAGAGGTCGATCAGTTCCGCCTCCTCGAGACATTCAGCGATGAGCAGGATCGCGTCCGCGCCGGCGGCGCGGGCCTGGTGCACCTGGTAGGCGTCGATGATGAAGTCCTTGCGCAGCACGGGCAGGGGCACCGCCGCCTTGATCCGGGCGATGTACTCCAGCGACCCCTGGAAATACTTGGCGTCGGTCAGGCAACTGATCGCCGCCGCGCCGGCGTCTGAATAGGCGCGGGCGATCGCGACCGGGTCGAAGTCCGCGCGGATCACCCCCGCCGACGGGCTGGCCTTCTTCACCTCGGCGATGACGCGCAGCTCGCCCCGCGGACGGGTCACGGCGGAAAAGAAGTTCCGCGGCGTCTCGGTGTCCCGGGCCCGGCGCGTGATCTCCTCCAACGGCTCCGCCTGCCGGGCGCGTTCGACCTCGACACGCTTCTCGGCCACGATTTGAGCGAGAATGTCGGCCATGCCGCGAAAGCATAGCGGCTCGCGGCCCCGCCGGGCAATCCGGCCGGCATATTGCCGCTACACTCGATCGGGGGCTCGCGGGCCACACCCGCCGCACAGACACCCACAGGAATCGCTCCGTGCCGCGCATCGGTCTGCTCTCGGATTCACACGGCCAGGTCGGCATCACCCGACGCGCTGTCGGCCTGCTCGTGTCGCAGCAGGCGGACCTGATCCTGCACATGGGCGACATCGGCTCCCCCACCGTGCTCGACGCCCTGGTCGTCGCGCGGCCGGGCTCGGACCAGCCCCTGCTTGTCCGCGTCGTGTTTGGCAACGTCGATTTCGACCGTGAAGACCTGGCGGCGCACGGGCGGGCGATCGGGCTGAACATCGACGACCCCGTGGGCGTCGTGTCGTTTGAAGGCGGGGAACTCGTGTTCACCCACGGCGACGACGGCCGGGCCTTGTCGGACGCGATCGGTCGGAAGGTGCGTTACCTATGCCACGGCCACACCCACCGCGTCACCGACGAACGCCGGGGCGCGACGCGGGTCATCAACCCCGGGGCGTTGTTCCGGACCGCGCAGCACACGGTCGCCCTGCTCGACACCGACGCCGACAGCCTGAGCGTGCATACCCTGGCGTAATGCCCTGATGACTCGCGGGCGAGGGTTCGCTAAGATCGCGGGTCTTGACCGGGACCGATTGATGTCACAAGCCAATCCCAACGAGACGCAACCCGAGATCCACGTGCGCACCTACCGCGACGGGGACCACGCGGCGGTCGAGCGGCTCTACACGGACGGGCACCTCTCCGGCCAGATCGCCCCCAACGACACGGGCATGGACATCGAGAACATCCACGACGCCTATTTCTCCGAGCCGGCCAACCACCTCTGGGTCGCCGAGGAAAAGGGCCGCGTGGTCGGCATGATCGGTGTGGCGTGCGACGGGCAGACGGCGGAGATCCGCCGCCTCCGCGTGCAGAAAGACCTGCAGCAGACCCCGATCGCCGCACGGCTCGTCGAGACCGCGCTCTCCCACATCAGGCATCACGGCATGCTCAAGGTCGTGCTCGACACCCACTTCGAGGCCAGCGCCCAGGCGCTCTTCGAGAAGTTCGGGTTCCACCACACGCGCACGAAAAACGCGTTCGGCAAGGACATCCTCGAGTTCTACCTCGACATCTACCGCCAGCCCAAGCGCGAGCCGTGAGGCGGTGCGTCAATTCATCGAGGGGTCGGCGTCCATCAGTTCACGCCGCATGATCTGGGCCGCCTGGAGGGGCTCGATCTTCCGCAGCAGGTCCACCCACGCACGCGGCGACGTCCCGAACACACGGGCGCGGTCCGCCTCCAGCGTCATCCACGACTCCTGCGCGAACTCCGACTCCATCTGCCCCGCGCCCCAGCCGGCGTAGCCCAGGAAAAACCGGATCGGCTCCTCCGCGCTGCCCATCAGCCTGTTCAGGTGCTCGCGGTCGGCGGTGAAGTGGACGCCGTCGGGCAGCTCGGCCTGCGAGCAGTCGGCGTCGGTGTGCAGCGCGAAGATCGCGCCGGGGCACGGCCCGCCGTGGTAGATCAGCCCGCGGTACGGGCAGCCGCCCTCGCTCACCTTGCTCCAGAGGTCCATGACGGAGATCTGCGTTGGCCGGTTCAGCACCAGCCCCAGCGCGCCGTTCTCGTCGTGCTCCACGAGCAGCGTCACCGTCCTGTGGAAGTTCGGGTCCAGCAGGCTCGGCGAGGCGATCAAGAGTTTTCCCTGGTGTGATTCCACGGCTGTCATCCAAAACGGGTAAGGCGCGCCGTTGATGCGTGACATTCTAACCGCGTCGATCGGGGTGATCAGACGGGAGGCGGGCCGCCAGCAAGCATGTCGCGTTCGTAGCGTTCGCGCATCGCCATCATGTTCGCCACGCGCCAGCCGTTGAACGCCTGCCACCCCAGGAACCCCGCCATGACCATCATGTAGGTCTCACCCTGCATCATCGCCCAGACAAACCCCGTGGCCGCCGCGAGCAGGCCGATCCCCGCGGCGATGCGCAGGCTCAGCGGCCTGCCGAGCGGGAACCAGAGCAATGCCTGGAGTATCTGCCCGCCGTCCAGGGGGTAGACCGGGAGCATATTAAACACGAGCAATATGAAGTTGATGAACAGGATGTAGAACGCAAACCGCTGCGGGTCGGCTAACGCATTGAGGTGATCCGGGAAGGGCAGCACCCCGTGCGTGGGACCTGACCAGACGCCCATCCACGCGGCGAAAACAAACAACACCGGCATGAGGAGCACGTTGACCAGCGGTCCCGCGGCGATGCTCCAGAGCACGGCACCGGGCCTGGGCGGCGGATCGACAAACGCCACACCCCCCAGCGGCCAGAGCACGATCCGCTCGGCGCGGCCGCCGACGGAGCGCGTCGCCAGCGCGTGACCGAACTCGTGCAGCAGCACGATGCCGAACAGCGCCAGGAACTCGGCGACGCTCCACGCCGGGGAGCGGTAGCTGCCGTCCATCCTCGTGCGGATGATCAGCCACGCCACCCACGTCCAGTGGAGATAGACGTTGATGCCCAAGATGGTGAAGATGCGTATCGAGCCGGCGGGTTTCATGGGGTGAGTATAGGGCATCGGCATAGGCCGGCGGGTGCACCAAGGAGCGACCATCATGGCGGAACGCAGGGCGGCGATCGTGACCGGCGCGGGCAGCGGCGTGGGGCGCGCGGCGGCGGTGCACCTGGCGGGCGCGGGGTATGACGTGGCGCTGGTCGCAAGACGGCGTGAGACGCTCGAGGAAACCGCGGGCCTGGTGTGCGACGCCTCGGGCGGGAAGATCAAGACGCTCGTGATCACCGCCGATGTCTCCGAATCCACGGCGTGCCAGAGCGTCGTCAAGCAATCGCTCGCGGTGTTCGGCCGGATCGACGCCCTCGTCAACGCCGCGGGTTATGCGCAGATATGCCCCATCGAAAAGATCACGCCCCAGGAGTGGCGTAAGACGATCGACACGAACCTGTCGTACGTCATGTACCTCACGTCGGCCGCGTGGGAGGCGTTCCGCGGGCAAAAGAGCGGCGTGATCGTCAACGTCTCATCACTTGCGAGCCTCGACCCATTCCCGGGCTTCGCGCTCTACGCCCCGGCGAAGGCGGCGCTCAACATGTTCACGCTCATCACCGGCCGCGAGGGCGCGGCGATCGGTGTCCGGGCCGTGTGCATCGCGCCCGGGGCGATCGAGACCCCGATGCTGCGCGGTTTGTTCAGTGAGAAAATGCTCCCCCGCCACAAGACGCTCGACCCCGACGACGTCGCCGCGCTGATCACGGACTGCATCACGGGTAAACGCGCGTTTGCCCCGGGCGAAACGATCCCGCTGCCTAGCCCGTGATGCGATTGTGGGCTGCTGTGACCAATTTGGTTGAAGATGGGTGCCACTGGTCGGCCGTCTTCGGCAGACCATTGCAGCTTCACGGGAAAGACACCGGTCTCGAAGACGCGACCAGTGGCACCCAATTTCCAGACAACCCGCTACCCATCTCTCTCCAACCGGTCACGGAATGAGCACAAGCTTCCCGATGTGCCTGCCCCGCTCCATCGCCACGTGCGCCTCCCGCACGTCGTCCAGTTTGAATCGCCCGCCGACGTGCTGGCGGTACGCGCCGGCGGCGAAGCCGTCGAGCACCTTGCCGCAGGCGTTCAGCAGCGTGGCGTGGTCCACGGTGGCGAGTTCGGAGACCATCCAGCCGCGGATGGCGGCGCTCTTGCGGAGGAGCGGCGCCATATTGACCGGGCCGGGTTTTCCCAGCAGGCCGTAGAGCCAGATCGTGCCATTGTTGGCGAGGGTGCGGATCTCCGTGTCGAGGTACTCCCCGGCCGCGACGGGGTCGAGGTAAACGTCCACGCCGTGCCCGCCGGTGATTTTCTTCAAGTCCTCGTGCCAGGGCCGGTCGGTGGTGACCACGAGGTGATCGAACCGCGCTGTGGGCAACGCCTTGATCGCGTCCACCTTGTCGGGGCTTGAGGTCAGGCCGATGGCGATGCCGCCGGCCTGCTTGACCACCTGCGCCGCGGCGAGGCCCACACTGCTCGACGCGGCGGGGATGCCGACGAACTGCCCTGGCTGGAGGCCCTGCTTCCAGATGAGACAGCCCCACGCCGTGAGGTACGGGAGCCAAACCGCGCCGAGCTGCTCATCTGGGATCGCATCCGGCGCTGGCAGGACGCCGGCGGCATCGCAGATGTAGTGGCTGCGATAGGTGCCGCCGCTGTCGGCGCCGCGGAAACGCCGGGGCGTGTCGAGGCCGAGGGTGACGCGATCGCCGACGCGGCGCTGGGTGACGCCGGCGCCGATGGCGTCGATGACGCCGCCGCACTCGAGGCCGGGCGTAAAGGGCGGGCTGCCCGAGACGATCTTGTAGTCCCCCCGCCGGGCCATGAGCTCGGCGTGGTTCATGCCGATGCTCGTGACGCGCACGCGCAGCTGGCCCGGGCCGGGCTCGGTCGTCGGCTCCTCGACCACGCGCAGCGTCTCGGGCCCACCGAACCGATCCACGATCACACGTTTCATGTCACCCCTGATCCCCGCGCAGGGCGCGGTGTTACTTGGATTTGGTCGCGGCCTTCTTTTGGGCCTTCTCATCCTTCTTTCGCTGGTCGCTCTCCTGCTTCTGACGCAGGACCTCATCGAGCAGGCCGCCGAGCCCACCGGACTTCTGGGATGTGTCGGTGGGTTGCGCCTGAGTGGTCTTGCCCGGAGCAGGCGCGGTGGGCTGAGCGGACGACGGGGCCACGGGTTGGCCCGGGGCCACGGCCGCGGGCTGCGCGGGCGCGGCGGCGGGCGTCTCGGCGCGCTTGACCTTGGGGCGGTTGGGCCACGCCTTGTCGGCCCACGCCGCGTCGGCGGTTTTCTTCTTGTCCTTGCCGAACAGGCCACCCGCCAGTTCCAAGCCCTGTGCGGCGATGGCGGCGTTTTTGTCCTTCGACGATCGCGCGACGATCGGCGCCACTGCGCCGGTCAGGAAGGCCCCGTAATCGGGCTTGATCTTCGACGTCGGGCCATTGGCGGTCAGCTCGTACAGGGCATCGGCGGGGATGTTCCCGGCGACGCCCGGCACCAGGGCCATCGTCTCGGAGGGGATGGCGATGAGCACGTCGGCGTAAAGCCCCTTGGCCTTGGGCCGTTCCGAGATGCGCGCCTGCGTGCCCAGCAGCAACTCGCCGGTGTCCATCCAGAGGTCGTTCGACGTGATCACGCCGTCGGCGATGCGGAACTCCAGCGGCGTGAACGCCGCGGGGAACTCGGGCTGGTCCTTGATCGGGCTGCCCAACGCCCGCAGCGCGAAGGTCAGCCCGCCGGCCATCTCGTTGCGCGTCATGATGAGCGTGCCGATCTCCAGCCGGCCCTTCACGGTGATCGTCGAGAGCTTCGCGTTGTCCAGCGGGACGAGGAAGCCGTCCTTGAACACGGTGAGCTTCATCGGCTGGTCGCTGGATTTCACGTCGTTGAGCATCGGGTTCAGCGCCGCCAGGTAGGTGTGCGCCAGCTCGGGCGTGACCTTGAGGGCGGCGGTGGCGTCCTCACGGAGGCGGAAAACCATCTTGGGATCGATGGTGCCGCGCAGGGCGGCCTTGGCGTTGGCGCTTTCGAGGGTGAGATCGAGGGTGCCGTCGGCGCCGGTCTCGCGCGCGCCGTCGAGGGTGAACGTGACCGACTTGCCAAAGAGCGACTGGAGCTTGCCCTCCTGCTTGAGCAGCGCGTCGAGCAGGTCAACGGGGAATGCCTGCGTGACGGTGTGCGTGGTGAAGCCGCACCTGCTCAGGTCGGGCTTGCCCTTGGTCATCCCGAGCCCGCGCACCTGCGTGGAAGAGGTGGTGACGCCGGCGGCCTGCGTCGCTGAAGAATCATCGATCCGAGTCTGGAACTGGATGTCCAGGAGTTTGGAGAGGTCGGCGGACTCCACCGAGCCGGTCAGGTCGCGCAGGCGGATCGTCTGCCTGTCGGGGCGGACGAAGGTGGCTGAGGCCACGCTGACCGAGGCGTTGATCTTCGCGTTGGCGGGGTCGAGCGTCGCCTCGTGTCGCCCTGCCTTGGGGTCGGCCGGGGTGTAGTTCACGTCCGTCTGCTTCACAGTCAGCAAAACGTGGGTGGGGTTATCCAACGCCAGCGGCGGCGCGCCCTGCTCCGGGGCGGTCCACGCGGCGAAGCCCTCGGGCGTGAGCGTCAGATCGACGGAGGAGCCGTCCTTGACGGTGACGCGACGACCCTGCTCGTAAGAACCGGCGAGGTCGGCCTTGAGACGCTGGGCATTGACGCGCGCCGAGTACGTCATAGCCGCGGCGGTGCCCTGCAGTGTGAGATTCACCTCGCCCAGGGTCGGCCCCATGAGCGCCACGACGCGGCCGCGTTGCCCGGTCAGTGCGTCCAGCGGCGCCATCGGCAGCGACGTCGCCTGCACGGAGAGGTCGAGGCGGCGCTGGTCCGCCATGGCGTTGGTGACGGTGGCGACGGTTTTGACCGAGCCTTCGCTCTGGGGCGTGACGAGTTTGCCGTTGACGGTGAGTTGTACTGGGTTGGCGAGTACGCCATCGGCCAGGGTGAAGCTGACGTCGCGGAGCGAGACAGGTGTGTCCGTGCCCGAGAGCGCGAGTTGATCGATGGAGCCCGACATGCCGACGCGGGTCTGGGCGCGGTCCGCACCCTCGCCGCGCGGGATGTCGAGGCTGGAGATATTGACGCGGAGGTTGGCGGGCACGGCCAGGCCAAGCGCGGACACGGCGCTCGCGGAAGCGGCGGGCGCGGTCGTCGCAGCGACGGTCACGGGACCGGTACCGGAGAACCGCCGGAGCAGGGAATCGGCTGTGGTTGGGTCCAGCCGCAGCGTCAGCACGCCGCCGCGCTGGAGCGTGATCTGCGAGGGGGTGATCGCCGCATCGGCGTCGAACGAGAGGGTCGAAGAACGAACAGTGAACTTGGCGCTGTAGTCGCGGCCGCGCGCCGCGTTAGAGGGGAGGATCGAGCCGTTCGCGCGTGCATCGGTGAGCGGGCCCATCAACAGGACGAGAACGCCGTCGCGGCCCAGCAGGCCGTCCACCAGCGCGGTCGAGAGCCCCTTGCCCTCCACGTCGTAATCCACGGAGGCGTGGGAGCGGTAGATCGCCCCGCGGCGATCGACGATGTCACGGACGACGGCGCGGGCCGTGAACGTGCCGGGCTTGGCGTCGTGGTTGACGAGGCTGGAGAGCTCGATGGTGGTGGCCTTGTCGAGCCGATCGGCCTTGAGGCCGATCGAGACCTTGGAGACTTCGGCGCCGCCCGGGATGCCCATGCCCGCCAGGGCGATCCGATCAACCGACGTCTGGATGTTGAACGTCGCGCCGTGTGCGTCGATCGCGCCGCCGGCGATGGGCATGGAGAAATTGCGCACCTCGACCTGCACGACGGAGGGCGCGGTCAGCCGCGGCGCGGCGGTGTCGCCCGGTTTTGCGTGGGTCAGCAGCGCGACCAGCGCGGGGGTGAGCGTGAGCGTGACACGTCCGCCGTCCTGCACGCGGAGCAGGCGCGGCGTGACCTCGCCGCTCAGGTCCGCCTGGAGGCCCCGGCCCGTCGCGATGAGCCGGAACGGCCCGGAGATGGACTGGCCCTGCGCCGCGGGCGAGAGTTCGGAGGAGAGGGTCGCGTCGAGCGTGGGGCCGATCGCCTCGACGAGCAGGCCGTCGCTCGCGGTCAACTGATCGATGACCGCCAACGGCAACGCCTTGATCTGCCCGTTCAAGCTGGCGACCAAGCCTTTGAGGTTGATCTCATTGGAGTTGCCGAGGAGGTTTTTGATGTTGAACGACAGGTCCGCGGCGCCGGCCTGCCCGCCCTGCTCGGCGTCGAAGTGGAGGCCGCCCTGAACGGCCTTGGCGAGCGCCTCGCCCTCGATGTGCAGCTTGGTGTTGCGGAGCGCCAGCCGTCCAACCCCGGGCGCGTCCATGACAGCAGGACCGATCTCACCGATGACCGTAACGGCGGCATCCCCCAACGCGAAATGCGAGCCGCTACGTGGGACGGAAAAACGATCGACACGGAACGTCAAGTCGAACGGCTCGGTGAGCCGGGCTGTGTGCGCCGGGTCCTGCCCCTTGCCCAACGCGGCCCACGATTCGGGCGTGACCCGCAACGCAAGCACGATCGGGCTGTGAACGGCCAACCGCGACCGCCCCGCCGTGAACCCGCCCTGGAGCGACGCGCGATCGGCCTTGAAGGAGAGGGCGACCTCGGGCTCGTGGAAAGCACCCTTGGCCGTGACGCTTCCCGTGGCGGTCGCGCCGGCGAGGGCGGCGAGCCGGCCGTTCTGTGATGCGAGGGTGTCGAGTAGGGAGACCGGGATTCCCTTGGCGTCGAGCGTGACGTCGATGGAGCCCTTGTCGGCGACGGACTGGCCGGCGCGATCGAATGCGTCGGTCACGGCGAGCCGGCCGTTCAGCTCGCCGGATTGCTCGCCGACACGGGTGCGTGAGGCGATGGTGGCGGTGAGGTTCGCCGGGTTGGTCAGGTCGGCGGTGAGCGCGAGCGAGGAAACCTCGACGGCGGGCAGGTTGGGGGCGGCGTAGGTGATGACGCCTCCGACGAGCTCGATCTTCAATGCCAGATTCGCGGGGATGGAAATGGGCGCGGCGGCCGGCTGCGTCGCCGCGGGCGTGGCGGGTTTAGGGGGGCGAGGCTGTGCGGCACCGGGACCGGCGATCGCGCGGGCCAGGTTCAGGCCGCGTGTATCCTGCACGAGGGTGAGCCTGGGGTCGTTGACGCGCACCAGACCGACGGCGCGGCTCCCCGTCAAGAACGACCAGAGCGAGGCGTCGGGCAGCTCAATGGTTTTGGCGGTGAGGACGGTTGCGCCATCGGGATCGAGGAGTTCAAAGCCCGTGACGGTCTGCCCGCTCCCCCACGCGAGGCTCAGGCTGTCCACCTTCACGCGGCCGGCGATGCCGCCGTTGACTTTCGACAGGATGTAGGCCCGCCCAGCGGAGGTGGAGAGGAGCCTGGGCACGAGCGCGAAGAGCACGGCGAGAAGCACCACGAGCACGCCCGCGGCGATGAGCAGCCGGCGGGCACGACGAGGCGGCCGCGTGGGAGGGTCGATCTGCAGCATGGGTCACCCCTAAATTGGCCAACAAGTGATTATAAGGGTGAGACGTGTTGAACGACCCGCGAGTTCAAGAGAATTGCGAGGGACGGCGATACGCGGAAAATCGGTTCAGAGCTTTTCCGCGGCGAGGGAGGCCAGTTCGGAGCGCTCGCTCTTGCTGAGCGTCATGTGCCCGACGATGTTCTGACCCTTGAGCCGGTCCACCATGTAAGACAAACCGTTGGAGGCGGAGTCGAGGTAGGGGTTGTCGATCTGGCGGATGTCGCCGGTGAGGATGATCTTGGTTCCCTCGCCGACGCGGGAGACGATGGTCTTGACCTCGTGGGGCGTGAGGTTCTGCGTCTCGTCCACGATGATGAACTGGTGCGGGATGCTGCGTCCGCGGATGTAGGTGAGCGGTTCGAGCTCGAGCTGGCCCGAGTCCATCAGGCTCTTGATGCGCTGCTCGGAGGAGTGGCTCTCGGCGTGCTGGGGGGCGTTGGCGCCGCGGGTGGAGAGGAGATAGCCCAGGTTGTCAAAGATGGGCTGCATCCAGGCGGAGAGTTTTTCATCCTTGTCGCCAGGCAGATAACCGATGTCGCGGCCCATGGGCATGATGGGTCTTGCGACCAGGAGCTTGTCGTAGCGTTCCTCGTTGAAGACCTTGGCCATGCCCGCGGCGATGGCGAGCAGGGTCTTGCCGGTGCCCGCCGTGCCCAGGAGCGTGACGAGTTTGATGTCGTCATCGAGCAGCAGGTCGAGGGCCATGGTCTGCTGGACGTTGCGTGCCATGATGCCGAAGACCGCCTTGCGCGGGCCGTGGATGGGGATGAGGTGCTCTGTGTCCCCCAGCAGCCGCGCCAGGCCGGTGTGCGACTCGTCGAGCGCGTCGCGGAGCTGAACGAACTCATTCGCGTAGAGCGGTACCGCGGCGGTTTTGCCCTCGGCGTCCTTCGCGAAGAGGTGCGGCTTGAGCTTCTCCAACTCGAGCTGCTTTTCCTCGTAGAGCAGGTCGATGATCTCGCCGGGCACGGCGATGGAGACGTTGCCGGGATAGAGCGTGTCGGCATCGACCTTCTGCGCCTCGAAGTCCTCGGTGGTCAGGCCCAGCGCGTCGGACTTGATGCGGAGGTTGATGTCCTTGGAGATGAAGATGGTGCGCTTGCCGGATTTGTTGAGCGCCCAGGCGACGCCGATGATGCGGTTGTCGGGGGAATCCTCGGAGAGCACCGGCGGCCGGTCGCCGGCGGAGAAGTCCACGCGGATGGTCCCGCCGTGGCCGTTCCATTTCACGCCGTGGCTGAGCTTGCCCTGGTTGCGGAGGCGGTCGAGGTGGCGGATGACCTCGCGGGCATTCCGGCCCACGTCGTCGCTGCCCTTCTTGAACTTGTCCAGCTCCTCGATCACCGCGAAGGGGATGACCACCTCGTTGTCGGCGAACATGAAAATGCTGGCGGGGTTGTGAAGGAGCACGTTCGTGTCGAGCACGAAATGCTTCACGCCGGATGAATCGGAAGATGCCTTTGCACTCAAACCGGTCTGCCTCCCGCCACCCGGCCCCTTCGACTCGCGGGGCTCTCCAATGGTGGCATTATCGGACACCCCACGGTTACGGGTTCAATCTTAGGCACCCCGCGACCTTCCGCCACTTCACACCGTCCGCACACCGCCAAACGCTGCAAAACAGGTGTTCTTGTGCAAAACCTCCACCCGGCCAAAGCCGCAGCGACGCAGCAGATCAAGCTGAAACATCAGCGGCCGGGGCGTGTCCTCGGCCTCCGTGTACGCGAAAACCTTGTCACGGTACGCCTCGCCGCCCAGGCCCGCGAGGTACTCCCCCCACCGCCGCCGCATCAACGCGCTGACCGCCGGGTCGTCGTGCTCGATGTGGTCTGCGATCCAGAACGACCCGCCCGGGCGGAGGCAGCGGCGAATCTTCTCGAAAACGGCCGACCATTCCTCGTCGCCGCGCAGGTGGTGCAGGACCATCGCCGCGAGCACGACGTCGAATTGTTCTGCGCCCAGGTCTAAATCGCGCACGTCGCCCTGCATCGCCGTCACGCGTCCAGCCGTCCCCGCCGAAACGCGCTGCACGGCACGGTCGAGCATGGGCCGGCTCAGGTCAACGAGCGTCACGTTCAACCCCGCCCGTCCCTGCAACATCTTGAGGCTGTAGTTCCCCGCCCCGCAGCCGAGGTCGAGCAGGTCCCGCGCCCCTGGCGTGACCGCCGCGGCCGCCTGCGTGACGAGCGACATCACCAGCGGCGCGTCCATTGTTGCCGTCTGGCCGGTGTCGAGGTTGCTGAACCGCTCGACGTCGTTGTCGAAGCGGCGCCGGATTTCATCCACGGTGGATTTCATAACGCACCCATATTCATTCTCGCGGGCCTACGGCTGCGCCGGCGCTTCGCCGCTCGCCGGCGCCTCGTTCGCCGTCTTGATCCGGTTGATCGCCGCCAGGTACGCCCGCGCCGCCGCCTCGATCACGTCGGTGCTCACGCCGCGGCCCTTCATCTTGCGCTCGCGGTGTCGCAGCTCGATGGTCACCTCGCCCTGCGCGTCCTTGCCGGCTGTCACGGCGCGGGTCTTGTAGTCGAGCAGCTCGACCGTCACGCCGGTGATGCGCTGGATGGCGGAATAGACCGCGTCGATCGGGCCGTCGCCGACGGCGGCCTCCATCTTCTCCGTGCCCGCCGAGTCGCGCAGCACCACCGCCGCGGTCGCCAGCACGCCGGTACCCGACGTCACCTGGAACCGCACCAGCTCCCACAGCTTGCGCCCCTGCTCCAGCTCCTGGTCGAGGATCGCCTCGATGTCCTCGTCGTACACGTCCTTCTTCTTGTCGGCCAGCGCCTTGAACTCGGTGAACGCCTTCTCCAGCACGGCGTCGCCGATGGTGAAGCCCAGGAACGCCACGCGCTCCTTGAACGCGTGCCGGCCCGAGTGCTTGCCCAGGACTAACTTGTTCTCCGGCAGGCCGATCTCGCGCGGGTCCATGATCTCGTAGGTGTTGCGGTTCTTGAGCATGCCATCCTGGTGGATGCCCGACTCGTGGGCGAAGGCGTTCTCGCCGACGATCGCCTTGTTCCGCTGCACGTGCAGGCCGGTCAGGGAGGAGACCATGCGCGACAACGGGAATATCTTCTTCGTGTTGATGTTGGTCTTGTAGCCGCCGTAATAGTCGCCGCGCGTGCGCAGCGCCATGACGATCTCCTCCAGGGCCGCGTTGCCCGCGCGCTCGCCGATGCCGTTGATCGTGCACTCGACCTGCCGGGCGCCGTTCTGCACCGCCGCCAGCGAGTTAGCGACGGCCAGGCCCAGGTCGTTGTGGCAGTGCGAGGAGAGGACGACGCCCCGCTGGTCGAGCATCGGCAGTTTCTCACGCACATACTTGAAGATGTGCCCGTACTCCGCCGGCACCGCGTAGCCCACGGTGTCGGGGATGTTCACGGTCGTCGCCCCCGCCTCGACGACGGCGGCGGTGATGTCCACCAGCACCGAGAGCTCCGTGCGCGAGCCGTCCTCCGGGCTGAACTCGACGTCATTTGTGAACTGCCGGGCGCGCTTCACCGAGTCCACCGACATCTTGATGATCTCCTCGATCGCCTT
This sequence comes from Planctomycetota bacterium, assembly GCA_021413865.1. Taxonomy (GTDB): domain Bacteria; phylum Planctomycetota; class Phycisphaerae; order Phycisphaerales; family Phycisphaeraceae; genus JAIOPN01. Next base: position 18,431 of record JAIOPN010000024.1, read on the forward strand.
CTTGAACTTGAACTGGAGGTGGATCTTGGAGGTGGCGCAGAAGACGTGGATGCGCGAGTGCTTGGCGCCCTTCACGGCCTCGCCGGCGCGGTCGATGTCACGCGGAACGCAGCGCGACAGCCCCGCCACCGTCGCGCGCTGCAGTTCCTGCGCGATCGCGTGCACCGCCTCGAAGTCCCCCTGGCTGGTGATCGGGAAGCCGGCCTCGATGATGTCCACACCCATCGCCTCGAGCTGCCGCGCGATCTCCAGCTTCTCCTGGAGGTTCAGGCTCGCCCCGGGCGATTGCTCGCCGTCGCGCAGGGTGGTGTCGAAGATGCGGATGTTCGTCGGTTCGGCGGTGGTCATGGGAAAATCCTTAGTCCAGAGTCCAGAGTCCAGAGTCAAAAATCAGGTCGGTGTAGCTCGATTATCCAACAAAAAAACCCTGCCCGAGTTCGACTCGGACAGGGTCTTGAATCACCGTAAGGGCGGTTCGTCCTATCCGAGTCGTCGCGCAAGGCTAAGCAGAAGCCCCGAAAGTCGGGGGCTCTGGGCGACGGAAGGGTTGGACAAAATCGCTGCCATGTCGGGAAATATATCGGCAGAATCGGGGGGAGTCAATAATTGCCGGTGACTCCGCGTAGGGTGGTGCTGAGTCCGCGAAGCCCACCACTCTTGGGAGATCGGATGCGAAGACGGTGGGCTTCGCGGACTCAGCCCACCCTACTTCGGGCCGAACACGTCGCGGATCGCCTCCAGGTATGCCATGCCGTGCGTCGTGTCGGGTTCGAGGTAGCTGCCCTCCGTCCATTCGTTCCACGCGTTGATCGAGCAGACCTTGGGCCCTTGCTTGACGTTCTGATCAAGGAATTGTTTGGCAGCGGCCAACGCTTTGCGAAACGCCTCGGGGGTGTTCTTCTCGTAGATGCCCATGAACGGGTAGCCCAGGTTTTCGAAACGATCGCTCTGCACGGTGCGTGGACTGGCGTCCCAGCCCACAGTGACGTTCGGATGGTACGGCAGGTGGTGCTCGCTGATCGTCTTGTGCCAGTGCGCGATGGATTGCTCCGCGATCGCCCCGTAGTCCGCGGTCGGGAACGGCGTGGCGACGTGATGGACCCAGACATACGACCCGATGCTGTCGAAGCCGAGCTTATCCAGCAGCTCACGCGGATTTTTTACGCCCGTCTCGCCCGGCAGCAGCGACGTGCCCCAGAGCACCGCGTTCATGTGCACGCCCGGCAGACCCGCCGCGACCGCCTTGGCGCGGAACCGGTCCAGCGCCGCGCGCGTCCCGCCGATGCCGCCGAAACCCTGCACGAGGCGGAACAGTTCGTACACCGAAAAATAAGGCTTGCCGTCGATCTTCCAATAGGACGGATGCTTGAAGTATCGATCGATCACCAGGTCGGTGATGCGGTCGAAGGTCTCGCTGGTGACGGCGCCGGGGTAGAGCAGCGGCGCGGCGGTGCGTGCCTTGGCGGGGTGGATGTCGATCCAGTCGTGGTTGGCCCACATGAGGGCGAACTTGAGGCGTGAGACGTTGGGGGCGTTGAGGAACGTCTTGTCGAGCGGGCGCTCGATGAACGGGCCGTCGTTATAGTAGTACCAGTCGAAGATGAACGCATCGACGCCGTGGTCGGCCGCGGCGTTGATCTTCTTCGCCATCGCGGCGGGGTCGGACTCGTCCTCGTATCCCCACGCCGGGACGCGCGGCTGCCGGTGGCCGGGGAACCTGGGTTCGGCGCGTTTGACGAGTTCCCACTCGGTCCACCCCGTGCCGTGCACCTTCTCGTTGCGCGGATCGACGTGGTAGTTGGGGAAGTAATAGGCGGCGACGGTGTAGGGTTTGGGCATGGAGGCAAAGCCTACACGCCTCGTTCCCGTCGTGCGAGACGCAGTTAAATCCCCGTGATTTCAGCCAAGCCCGATCCCTGAGTCTGCGAAGGGTCGGGGGTTTCGGGGACCATCACACAAGTACAGACCCCGCCGAGTTCGCTGCATCGCATGGTTAGGCCACAAAGTCGTCATAATCAATCCATCGCACTCAAATCGAAAGTCAGAACTACATAGGCAACGAACATCAACCAGAGACTGCAGAGTAAAACAGCAATCGCTGCCAACCATCTCTGACCTCCGAATCGTGAACCTCTCGTGCTCCAAAGGAAAATCAAACTCGCTGGCAAACACAGCAATACCGAAAAGAACTGCGACACATTAAATGGAGACTCTGGCCAATCGAAATGCTCTGCGAGAAGAATAGCTGGAGCGCAAACCAGCGCATAGATGCCGGTGACCAGGAACAGCCACCTAGATGATGCCGTAATGTTCATGGCGTATGCTGTGGCCTAACGCTAAACCGTTCCGTGGTGGGGGCCTCGCCTCAAAGCGCTCGAACTCCAAAGACACTACCCGGGGCCATGTTTCACTGCCACGTTCAAGAGCACTGGTCGATGAGTACATCGACCAGTGGCACCCGGCGGACAACATTGAATGGACCGGCGCGACGGGTCTGTATCGGCCCGCGTCACAGGCGTCTTTGTCCGCGGCGACAAACACACCGCACCCTCGCGGGATGCAGTGTGGCACCCGAGGTTCGGATAGCCGCATTTGAGCATCGGCGATAAATCCCCATAATCATCGGGCTGCAAACCGCCCACGGGCCGCGTGGCCCAGGCGACCTCACTCGGAGTCTCACGCCATGACCACCGCGACCGCCACTCCCGCCGTTCAGGGCCAGCCCATTACGCTCAAGGACGGCAAGCTCAACGTCCCCAATCACCCGATCATCCCCTTCATCGAGGGCGACGGTACCGGGCCGGACATCTGGAAGGCGTCGCAGTTCGTCTTCGACGAGGCGGTCAAGAAGGCCTACAAGGGCAAGCGCCAGATCGCGTGGAAGGAAGTCCTCGCCGGCGAGAAGGCGTTCAACCTCACCAAGAACTGGCTGCCCGACGAGACGGTGGCGGCGTTCAAGGAGTTCATCGTCGGCATCAAGGGCCCGCTCACCACGCCGGTCGGCGGCGGCATCCGCTCGCTCAACGTCGCCCTCCGCCAGATGCTCGACCTTTACGTCTGCCTCCGCCCGGTGCACTATTTCACCGGCGTGCCCTCGCCGGTGAAGCACCCCGAGAAGGTCGAGATGACGATCTTCCGCGAGAACACCGAGGACATCTACGCCGGCATCGAGTTCCAGGCCGGCAGCGAGGATGCCGAGAAGTTCAAGAAGCTCCTCAAGGAAAACTTCCCCAAGCAGTTCGCCAAGGTGCGGTTCCCCGACTCCGCCGGGTTTGGCGTGAAGCCGGTTTCCAAGGAGGGCACCGAGCGGCTGGTCCGCGCCGCCATCACGTACGCCATTGAGCACAAGCAGAAGAGCGTCACGCTCGTGCACAAGGGCAACATCATGAAGTTCACCGAGGGCGGCTTCCGCGACTGGGGCTACGAGCTGGCGGTCAGGGAGTTCGGCGGCGTGGTGATCGACAAGGGCCCGTGGGTCAAGCTGCCGTCGGGCATCGTGATCAAGGACTCCATCGCCGACATCACGCTCCAGCAGGTGCTCACCCGGCCCGAGGACTTCGACGTGATCGCCACGCTCAACCTCAACGGCGACTACCTGAGCGACGCGCTGGCGGCGCAGATCGGCGGCATCGGCATCGCGCCGGGCGCCAACATCAACTACATCTCCGGCCACGCCATCTTCGAGGCGACCCACGGCACCGCCCCCAAGTACGCCAACCAGGACAAGGTCAACCCCGGCTCGGTCATCCTCAGCGGCGAGATGATGTTCCGCCACCTGGGGTGGAACGAGGCCGCCGACCTGATCCTCAAGGGCATGGACAGCGCCATCCGCGCCAAGACGGTGACGTACGACTTCGCCCGCCAGATGGACGGGGCCAAAGAGATCAAGTGCAGCGAGTTCGCCAAAGAGATGGTCAAGCACATGGGGTGACCGATGCCCAAGTATGAATCACGCATCCCGTACGAGTCCGCCCGCATCCACGCCGCCGCCGTCTATTGCAGCGACGGCCGTGTTGGCGAGCAGTTCGACGACTTCCTCCAGAACGGCCTGGGCCTGCCTCGCTACGACCGGCTCGCGCTGCCGGGCGGCCCCGCCTGCCTCGCGGGCCACACCGAGGCCCACATGGAGGAGCAGGGCATCCTCGACGAGTTGAAGTTCCTCGTGGACGTGCACGGCCTCAAGCGCGTCGTCCTCATCGCCCACCAGGGCTGCGCCTTCTACTCCCAGCGGCTCATCCTGCCCGAGCAATACCTCGAATCCCAACAGGTCATCGACCTGGTGAAATCCGCCGACTACATCCGCCGGCTCACCGGGATCAAGCAGATCGACGCGTTCTTCGCCCGCCATATCGAGGGACGCATCATCTTCGAAGACATCCAGACCCGGCGGTGATCGCCGCGCACGCCGCCGCCCCACACCACGCTTATCCCTCGGGAGCACGCCATGTCGCGCCTTTCTTTTGCCATTGAACAGATCGAGATCGCCCGCAGTTACACGCTACGTATCCTGGGCCAGACGCCGCAAACGGACTGGTTCCGCATCCCGCCGGCGGGCGTTTCGAACATCGCGTGGCAGGTCGGCCACCTGACGATGGCGGAGTATCGCCTGGGCATCGAGCGCATCAGGCCCGTCACGGCGGCGGACGAGAAGATCGTCGGCCCCGCATTTCTCGCACGCTTCGGGCGTGGCTCCACCGCCAGCGCCGATGCCGCGTCATACCCGCCGATCGCCGAGATCGCGGAGACGTTCGAGCGTGTCCACCTGCAACTGCTGAGCGAGCTGCCGCGGCTGAGCGAGGCCGACCTCGACGCCGAGGTGCTCAAGCCGCACGGCTTCGTCAAGACGAAAGCCGAATCGCTGACATGGATTTCACGGCACGAGATGCTGCACGGCGGGCAGATCGGGTTGCTGCGCCGCCAGCTCGGCGCGCCGCCGTTATGGTGAGCTTTTAGCCATTCAGATCACACCACGTCGAACCCGCCCAGCAGGGTGCCATCCATGAGCAAGCCGTTGTCAAGCCTGTAGCGGGTTCAATGCGATCTTCCACAGCAGGGCCATGTTTCGGGCCGCGTTGTCTTGACGCATCTTGCAGCGGTCTTCATCGAACGACATGTCCAGCACCTAGTGCAGGCCATTCTCGATCCCCCAGTGCTGCCGAATCACGTGGGCCATCCGCTTGGCGCGGACGCCCGCGAGGCTGCTGATGTAGTGCCGCCGTTTCCAGATCGTTTTGTCGCCGACTGTTTACCGGGATTCCACCCTCACCCGCGCGGCCAGGGCGGGCCAGCGGTCCTGTTCGTGCATCCAGTCCACGCGGTCGGTGCACCAGACCCGGCGGGATCGATCCGGCCATAGCCCGTTTCAATCGTCTCGTGGTAATCCACCGGCCGAGGTTCTACGGTTCCAGGGAGTGCCGGGGGGCGGTGCGGACCTCGTCGATGACCCGTTGCACCTCTTGACGAAGCGTGGCCTGATTGTCTTTGACCGCCAACACGTAGTCGCCCTCTTGCTCGACGATCTGCCCGGCGATCTGGATGTGGCAGCCCAGCGCGTCGATCGTCACCGTCGCGCCACGCAGGCTCAGCAGCTTGAGCAATGCAGGGATGGCCGCGATCTCGTTGCTTTTGAGGTCCGTTGCCAGTTGCCCCAACGCCAGGCGGTTGGCCGACTACAAGCCTGCCGCTTCAAAAAAGGCTTAATTCAAAGTATACCACTACCCCACACCGCGCCCAGTTGATCGGCGGCGGCATTTGCGGTAATCTTGGAGGGCTAGGTACACCCGATCCGGGTTCCCCCCTCAGAACCGTGTGGAGCTTGACATCCATGGTCCAATCGACCGGCAGCGCATTACTCGACGGCGACGGTAAAGTCCGCGATAGCCAGACCGCGCGGAAGTACTTTGACACCGCCCTGAAGGCCGAGCAGCGTGGTGACCGCCACCAGGCGATCGAAGCCTACGAGGCCGCCTACGCGGCGGACCCCGACGATGATGAGGTCTGCTTCCGCCTGGCGTACTGCCTCGACCTGGTCGGCGAGGAGGACGAGGCGCTGCACCTGTACGAGCAGGCGTCGCAGCTGCCCACCCCGCGGCTCAACGTGCTCATCAACCTGGCGATCATGTACGAGGACAAGGGCATGTACGCCCAGGCCGAGCGCTGCATCCGCCAGGTCCTCGCCACCGAGCCCAACCACGCCCGCGCCCGGCTGTATCTCAAAGACGTCATCGCCAGCCGCGGCATGGTGATCGAGGAAGAGCCCGGCGTCGCGCTGGAACGCAACAGCGCCCTGCTGGAAACCCCCGTCACCGACTTCGACCTCTCCGTCCGTGCCCGCAACGCGCTGCGGAAGATGAACATCCGCACCCTGGCGGACCTGCTCCGCGTGACCGAGGCCGAGCTGCGCAACTTCAAGAACTTCGGCGAGGCGAGCCTCGACGAGATCAAGCGCATGCTCGCCCAGCGTGGCCTGCGTCTTGGCCAGGCGCTGGACGTCCGCGACAACGCCGCCAAGAAGGCCGTTTACGACCAGCTCAAGACCAACTCCGGCTCCGACGACGAGGCGCTCAACCGCAACGTCGCCGAGCTGAACCTCTCCGTCCGCGCCCGCAAGGCGCTGGCGCTGCTCAACGTGCAGTCGCTGGCCGACCTGTGCATGCGCACCGAGGCGGAGCTAATGGGCGTGAAGAACTTCGGCATGACCAGCCTGCTCGAGATCAAGAACAAGCTCACCGACATGGGCCTGAGCCTGCGCAAGCTGGAAGCCTGATCGCTCGCCCCGCGAAAAACTCAATCCGCTTGATTCCCACAACCCCCGGCGCGCAGGCGTGCGGGGGTTGTCATTTCCAGGCTGCTTATTAGCCCCCTCTCCCTCCGGGAGAGGGCTGGGGTGAGGGCGTCTTTGGTCAACAGTTGATCCGAGAATCACACTTGTTGTTATCTGTCGCCCTCACCCTAACCCTCTCCCGGAGGGAGAGGGGATCAGATAGAGGCCGAGCAAAAATTCACCCCCGGTAACTCGTCCCCTTGGCGCCGGCGTGCTTCGAGAGCCGGTTGTTGACGTAGAGAGCCTCGAGCAGGAACTCGCCCGCGGAGGCCAGTTGATGCTCGTCTTTGGGGTCGAGGCCCAGTTTTTTCGCCAGTTCGCCCGCCGCCTTTACCAGCCCCGTGACGTGCTTCATGTTGGCGACCTGTTCCATCGCGGCAACGTCATCCCCCACAGCCAGCGTCAGGCCCTCCTTGAACTGCTCGGCGATCTCCTCGTAATCATCCAGATCGGCGACCTTGGCGAACACCCCCTTCACCGCCTCACCGAACAGCGAGACGACGAGCTTGTCGTCGGTGTTCTGCCCGTCCTCAGCCAGCATCAACTCCAGCTTGCCGCGGCAGCTCGCCACCAGGTGCGCCAGGTCGCACACCCGTGCCACCACCCGCTCCTCGCCCGTGATGATCCCCCGTCGCTCACCGCTGGAGACGAGATTCTCCGCGCAGGCGATGCTCATGCGGACGCTCACGCCCGACGCCTGGTTAATGTGCGGGCTCTTGCGGGCGAGCGTCACCGCCTCCTCGATCACGCGGTGGAGATAGTCGGGCACCGTCACCTTCGGCAGGCCGGCCGCGCCGCCCTGCGAGCGCGTGCGGGCCGTCGCGCCGGAAGCGGCGGGGTCGCGGTCGAGCCAGGCGTTGGCGCGGGTGATGCTCATCGCCTCCTCGACGGTCGCCGGGTAGTGCGTGCGGATCACCGAGCCGATGCGGTCCTTGAGCGGCGTGACGATCCGGCCGCGGTTGGTGTAGTCCTCCGGGTTGGCGGTGAAGACCAGGCAGACGTCGAGGTTCAGGCGGATCGGGTAGCCGCGGATCTGCACGTCGCGCTCCTCGAGCACGTTGAACAGACCGACCTGGATGCGCGGGGCGAGGTCGGGCAGTTCGTTGATGGCGAAGAGGCCGCGGTTGGTGCGCGGGATCAGGCCGAAGTGCATCGTGCTCTCATCGCTCAGGTATCGCCCCTCGGCGTGCTTGACGATGTCGATCTCGCCGATCAGGTCGGCGATGGTCACGTCGGGTGTCGCGAGTTTTTCGTGATACCGCTCCGAGCGGTGCATCCAGCGCACCTGGGCGTCGTAGCCCTGCGCCTGCACGAGCCGCCGACCCATCGTGGTCGAGGGCTCGAGCGGGTCGTCCGGGATTTCCAGCCCCGCCAGCACCGGCACCCACTCGTCCATCAGTTCGGGCAACATCCGCAACATACGCGTCTTGGCCTGGCCGCGCAGCCCCAGGAAGAGCATGTCGTGCCGTGACAGGATCGCATTGACCACCTGCGGGATCACGGTCTGGCGGTAGCCGAGGATGCCCGGAAAAAGCTCCCGCCCGTCGCGCAGCCGCTGCACGAGGTTCTCGCGCAGCTCCTGCTTGACGGTGCGGTAGCGGTAGGATGTGGCCTTGAGTTGACCGAGCGTCGCGGGTTTGGGGTGCGGCATATGGAAGAGTCCCGGTGGAGGCGTCGTGGTGCGGCGGAGAACCATTGTAGGAGGGTCGTCGTGCCTGGTTCGTCGTGCGTGGGGAAGAGTTTCGTTGCTCCGGACCCGCGCACCACACGCTACGCACCGGACTTGTTATCATGCCCGGTCTTGCCGTTTTAGGAGCCCGTGATTGAGCCGGAGCAAGCTGCTAATCGCCGTCAGTTCCCCGTGGGCCAGTGAGAAGCTGGCCGCGCCGATCGCCGACCTGGCCAAACGGCTGGACGCCGAGGCGGTCGTCGCGCATGTGACCCAGTCGCTCGACGAAGACGACAGCGAGTCCGACGCCAAGCAGCGCGGCGAGCAGACCCTGCGTCTGCTCACCGAGGAGCTGCGTAACGCCGGCGTGAAGGCCGAGAGCCTCATGCTCTTCTCAGACGACGTGCCCAAGGCGATCCTCAACACCGCCAAGGCCCGCGGCTGCACGATGATCGTGCTGGGCCTGACCCCCAAGGGCCCGCTCAAGCGCCTCATCGCCGGCGACGTGCCCAACAACATCATCCGCATCGCCGACATGCCTGTGCTCCTCTGCCCCGCCAACTGGGAGGGCATGATCTGAACCCGGCCGCTCATGGATTCAGGTCCGCCCCCGCCCATACCATCGCCATGACCCGTTTCCTCTGCCTCTGTGCAGCGATGCTCACGCTGATGGGCTGTGCCCATCACGCGACGACGCCGACCACCGAGCCCGCAACGCAGAACAGCCTCTCACTCACACTGCGCGACCGCGTCGCGCTGCCGACCTCCACGATCGATCAGCACGGCAAGGAGTTCCACGTCACCGGCATCAGCGGCGTGACGTGGCTCGGGGATGGGCGGTTCCTCGCCGTGATGGACAACTCCGACAAGCTCGTGCGGCTGAGCATCCACTTCGACGACGAGGGCCGTATCGAGTCGGTCAACGTGACCGGCGGCGTGACGCTCGCACGCAAACGCGACAACGAAGGGATCGCCCTCGATCCGACCGACCCCGGCAGCGTCTGGGTCTCCGACGAGGGGAAACACACGCCGCCGCCCGCGGCCAAACCCGAGGAGTTCCCGCAGGTCACGCGCTACTCCCTCGCCGACGGCAGGCTGCTCGACACGCTCACGATCCCGCCCGAGTTGGCGAGCCGCCGCAGCAACTTCGGCCTCGAATCGCTCGCCATCACCGCCGACGGCCGCACGCTCTGGACCGCCAACGAGCAGGCCCTCACCATCGACGGCCCGATGTCAGACAACACCCGCGGCACCACCGTCCGCCTCTTCCGCTACGACCGCGACGGTTCAACTTTTCGACCGACGCGGCAATTTTTTTACCTCACCGACCCCGCCCACGCCGGCGGCCCGCAAAATCAACAGTGCGGCAACGGCCTGAGCGACCTCATCGCGCTCAATGACGGCCGACTCATCACGCTCGAGCGGTCGTACGGCTTCATCGGCCCCGTGCCATCGCTCGAGACTCGCATCTTCCTCGTTGATTTTGATGACACTTCTGCCACACCAGCGCACAAGCACCTGCTCTGGACCGGCCCCGCACAGAATCTCGAGGGGCTCTGCCTGGGGCCACGCCTGCCCGACGGCCGGCGCGTTGTTGTCGGGGGCACCGACAACAACGACAAAGTTGAGAACCTGCTCTTTGTATTTGTGCTCGACGGCCTGCGCGAGTGACCGCACACCGCGTCGGCCCCCTGGTTGAATCAGGCGTCTTCAACGATCAGCACAAAGACCACGCCCGGCCCGTGCACACCCGTGACCAGCACGCCCTCGATGTCCGCCGTCTTGCTCGGGCCGGTGATGAAGACCGTGTTGGCCGGGAGTTTGCCCGGCTCGACACCGCGGAACCGCGCCCAGTAGTCCAGCATGTCCGGCAGGATGTCGCTCTTGCGGACGATGCCCACGTGCACCGGCGGTACGAGCGAGAGGCCGCGGCTGTGCCCCGCGTCGCTCGACACGACCATCGTGCCCGTCTCCGCCAGCGCGGCGTGTACGTCCGTCACCCCCGCGTCGGTGTCGAACTGCACGTCCAACCCCTTGTGGTTCTGCCACTCGACGACCTCGTGCCCGGCCTTGCGCATTGATTCCTTCAGGCCCAGCGCCTGTGGGATCGTGCCGACGCTCACCACGATGCGCTTGGCCTTCACCTCGGCGAGGCAGGCCAGCACCTCGCGGGTCAAGGCCTCGGCGCGGATCGCGCGGGCTTTCATGCCCACGAGGTTCGCCCGCTGGATAAACATCTTGACCAGGTCGTCGCTCGGCCGCGCTAGCCGAGCGATGGATTCGTCCACCTTCGGCGGCTGCGGCGGCTTGGCCGTCACGCTCCGTCCCAGCGCGGTGCGCACGCGCCCGAGGAACTCTTCGCGCGGGGTGCCGAGGGTTGGGTTGTCGTGGTCAGTGGACATTCTTGGATGGCTCTTTGTGTTTGCGCTGCCCCCACCAGTGCCGGAAATCCTGCGCCGGCGGCGTGGGCATGTCACGCTGGCTGGTCCAGCCGCGCACGGGGCCGGGGACGCTGCCGAGCCAGCCTCGCGCGGCGTAAGGATCGCCCGCCTTGAGCGTGCCGGATTTCCGCGCCAGCAGGCGGAACATGATCTTCTGGAACCAGTTGGCCAGTCGGAAGGTCAACGGGTGGCGCAGCGAGAGCGCCCACATCTTGTAGAACAGGCGGTCGTGCCACCCGGTGATGCCGCCGCTGATCATGTCGCGGCGGAGCTGGATGAGGTACTTGGGGATGTTGATCTTGACCGGGCAGGCCTCGTAGCACGCGCCGCAGAGCGAGGAGGCGTGCGGCAGGTCCTTGTAGTTGGCCAGGCCCTTGAGCATGGGCGTGAGGATCGCGCCGATCGGGCCGGAGTAAACCGAGCCGTACGCGTGGCCGCCGATCTTGCGGTACACCGGGCAGGCGTTGAGGCAGGCGGCGCAGCGGATGCAGCGGAGCATCTCTCGCGTCTCGGGCTTGAGCACCTCGATCCGGCCGTTGTCCACCAGGATAATGTGCATCTGCTCCGGGCCGTCCGGGTCGGCCTCGCGCTTCGGGCCGGTCATGATGCTCGTGTAGCACGTCAACGGCTGGCCCGCGGAGCTGCGTGCGAGCAGCTTGAGCAGCACGCCGGCGTGCTCCAGGTCGGGTACGAGCTTCTCGATGCCGACGAAGGCGACGTGGATGCGCGGGGCGCTGGTGCAGAACCGGCCGTTGCCCTCGTTGGTGCAGATGATGAGCGTGCCGGTGCGCGCGACGATGAAGTTGCCCCCGCTGATGCCCATGTCGGCCTTGCGGTACTTGTCGCGGAGATAGTTACGGGCGAACTGGGCGATAAACTCGGGGGTCTCGTTGTACGGCGCGCCCAGCTCGCGCGTGAACGCCCGGGCCGTCGCGGCGCGGTCTTTGTGGATCATCGGCTGCACGATGTGCGACGGGTCGTCCTTGTCGAGCTGCAGGATGAACTCGCCCAGGTCGGTCTCGACCGTCTCGACGCCGATGGCCTCCATCTCGGGGACCAGGTGCGTCTCCTCGGTGACCATCGACTTGCTCTTAACGCAGAGCTTTACGCCGTTGCGCTTGGCGAGGTCGAGGCAGATCGCGTTGGCCTCCGCGGGATCGGTGGCGAAGTGGACCTGCGTGCCGTTGGCCTCACACGCGGCGAGGAACTGCTCGAGGTAATAGTCGAGGTGATCGAGCGTGTGCTGCTTGATCGCCCCGCCCAGCTCGCGCATGCGGTCGTAGTTGGCGCCGAACGCGTCGAGGCAGACCGTGCGGCGGGAGTAGTCCTTGCTCAGCGTGGCGTGGTTGACGAACTTCTGGAGCTGCGGGTTGGCGGTGGCCTTGTCGGCGCGGGGCTTGAGGTTGTAGGGCAGTTGGACGTGGAGCGGGTGGACCTCGTGGATCTCGGTGATGTCGCCGTCGCCGCCCTGGAGACGGCCGGTGAACGCCGAGCCGTCGGTCGGGCCGGTGTGGACGCGGACGTCCCTGGTGTCGATGGGCGGGGGTGTGGGTGTGTCTGCCACTGTTTACGCCTTCACAAACGGGCCGGCGCCGGGCCCCGCGGGATTGGGCTTTTGCCCCTGCGGGTTGAGGTAGTGCTCCTCGCGCTCCATCAGGCCGAGCGACTCGGCGATGATCTCGGCGAGGCTCTTGAACGCCACGCCCGCCCCTTCGCGGCGGCAGGAGCCGGCGATGTTCATCGTGCAGCCCGCGTCGTTGCTGACCACGACAGGCGCACCCGTCGCCGCGATGCAGGCCACCTTGTCACGCACCATCGACCCGGAAATCTGCGGGTACTTCATCGCGAACGTGCCGCCGAAGCCGCAGCACTGCTCCGCCTTCGCCAGCGGGACGTACTCCAGCCCGCCGATCTGCTTCATCACCCGCACCGCCTCGTCGGTGATGCCGATGCCGCGCAGGTGGCAGGAATAGTGATACGTCGCCTTGCCCTCCCACTTCGCGCCCAGCGAAGCGAGATCGACCTTGAGCACATTGACGAGGAACTCGATGAACTCGTAGGTCTTGCCGGCGAACTTCTGCGCGTCGTGCTCCCAGGCGTGGTCGCCGTGAAACAGCTCGGGGTAGTAGTCGCGGACCATCGCCGCGCAGGAGCCAGAGGGGGTGACGACGTAATCCGAGTGCTCGAAAATCTGGATCATCCGCCGCGCCAGGTCGCGCGTCTGGTCGTGGAACCCGTTGTTGTACATGGGCTGGCCGCAACAGGTCTGGGCCTGGGGGAAATCGACCTCGCAACCCAGGTGCTCCAGCACCTTCACCACGGCAATGGCGGTGCGTGGGAAGAAGGATTCGGTGAGGCACGTGACGAACAGGGAGACCTTCATCGTGAGCAAGTTTAGTTGGCGATGCGCGGGAACACCAGTTCGGTGCCGGTGACACGGAAGCGTCGGGCGAGCCCGACGGCTAACCACTAATATCCTTCCATGCGACTCGACGACTTCGACGCCCTGCTGCTCGACATGGACGGCACGCTCTACCGGGAGCACCACGCCCTGCCCGGCTCGCCCGAGACGGTCACGCGCCTGCTCGCCGAGGGCCGCCGCGTCATCTGCGTGACCAACAACGGCGCGAACACGCCGGAAGAACTCGCCACCCGCCTGCAAAAAATGGGCCTCGCCTTTCCGCCGGGCGCGATCCACACCGCCTGCCATTCGATGGCGGACTGGATCACGTCACGCTGGCCCAAGCCGCGCATCTTCAACTTCGCGGGCAGCGCCCTGGAGGTCGAACTCAAAGGCCGGGCCACGTTCGTCGAGCGCATCGCCGACCCGTGCGACGTGGTGGCCGTTGGCACACACACGCGGGAGAACAACGTGCCGTTCGACTTCGAGCGTGCCCTAGTCGGTCTGAACCTGCTGCGTGCCGGGGCACACCTGGTCGTCGGTTGTGCCGACCGCGTCTTCCCGATCCAGGGCGGCGCGGTGGAGTTCGGCTCGGGGAGTTGGGGGGCGTTGTTCGGCTACGGGGCCGACGTGCCGGCGGACCGCTGGCACCACACGGGTAAACCCGGCGCGTGGTTTTTCGAGTCCCTCTGCCACCGCGTGAGCGTCAGGCCGGAGCGCTGCCTGATCATCGGCGACAACCTCGAATCGGACATCAAAGGCGGCGTCACCGCGGGCATGAAGACGGCGCTGGTGCTCACCGGCGTCTCGACCCGCGAACAGGCCACGCGCAGCCCGTTCAAGCCGGATGTGGTATTCGAAGATTTGGCAGCGGTGTATCGGGCGATGCGGTGAGTGCTCTACCTTTTGGACGGTACACCACCCAGTGAGATCACCAGCCAGATCGTCAGCGTCACCGTCCCGCCGACGCCGAGGCTGACCAAATCAAATAACCCCAGAGACCGTCGATACTTCGCCGTGTCAGCCATCGTTGAATCCGCCGCCTTATCGTCCGCTCCGCTCGGTCTCCAGCACCTTGAGCGTGGTGGCGAGGACGGCGTCGGGGTTGAGCGAGATGCTGTCGATGCCCTGCTCGACGAGGAACCGCGCGAAGTCCGGGTAGTCGCTGGGCGCCTGGCCGCAGATGCCGATCTTGCGGCCGGTTTCTTTGGCGACCTGGATGACCTGGGCGATCATGCGCATGACGGCGGGGTTGCGCTCGTCGAAGAGCGGCGCGACGACCTGGGAATCACGGTCAACGCCGAGGATGAGTTGGGTCAGGTCGTTGGAGCCGATCGAGAATCCGTCGAAGACCTCGGCGAACTCGCGGGCGCAGATGACGTTGCTGGGGATCTCGCACATGACGTAGAGCTCCAGGCCGTTTTCGCCGCGGGTCAGGCCGTTTTGAGCCATCTCGGCGACGACACGGCGGCCCTCCTCGACGGTGCGGCAGAAGGGCACCATGATCTTCAGGTTGGTCAAGCCCATGTCGTCGCGGACCTTCTTCATGGCGCGGCACTCGAGGGCGAACGCGTCGCGGTAGGCCGGGTGGTAATAGCGCGACGCACCGCGAAACCCGAGCATCGGGTTCTCCTCGACGGGCTCGTAGGCCTTGCCGCCCAGAAGGTCGGCGTATTCGTTGGTCTTGAAGTCGCTCAGCCGGACAATGACATCTCTGGGATAGAACGCGGCGGCGATCATCGCGACGCCCTGCGCGAGCTTGTCCACGAAGAAGCCGGGCTTGTCGTCATAGCCGGCGGTGAGGCGGTCGATCTCCGCCTTGACCGCGGGGTTCTTGAGCTGGTGATAATCGATCAGCGCCTTGGGATGGATGCGGATGTAGCCGGAGATGATGAACTCCTCGCGCGCCAGCCCCACGCCGTCGTTGGGCAGCATGGAGAGGCGGAACGCCTCCTCCGGGTTGCCGACGTTCATCATGATCTTTGTGCGTGGCCGGTCGATGCGGCCCAGGTCGATCTTTTTCGCGTCGAACGGCAGCAGCCCTTCGTACACCGAACCGACCTCGCCGCCGGCACAGCAGACGGTGACCTCCTGGCCGTCGCGGATGGATTCGGTGCCGTGCTCGGTGCCGACGATGGCGGGCAGGCCCATCTCGCGGCTGATGATGGCGGCGTGGCAGGTCCGGCCGCCGCGATTGGTGACGATGCCGGCCGCCCGCTTCATCGTCGGCTCCCAGTCCGGATCGGTCTTGTCGGTGACCAGCACCTCGCCGTCGCGGAACTGGTTCAGGTCGGCGGCGCTCTTGATGACGTGCGCTTTGCCGCTCCCGATCTTGCCGCCGACGCTGCGCCCGGTGACCAGCACGCGTGACTTGCCCTTGAGCGTGTAGGTCTCGAGTTGATCGATCCGCTTCTGCGACTGCACCGTCTCGGGCCGCGCCTGGATGATAAAGACCTCGCCGGTCAGCCCGTCCTTGGCCCACTCGATGTCCATCGGCTGCGGGTGGCCGGCCTTGGCGCTGTAATGCTCCTCGATCAGGCAGGCCCATCGCGAGAGCTGCAACACCTCGTCATCGCTGGCGGCGAACCTGGCACGGTCTTCCGGGGGCACGGGGACGTTCCGCGTCATCTTCGTGGCGCCCACGTCGTAGATGAGCTTGAGCTCCTTGGTGCCCAGCACCTTGTGGAGGATCGGCCGGAAGCCCTGCTTGAGGGTGGGCTTGAAGACGTAGAACTCGTCGGGGTTGATGGAGCCCTGCACGATGTTCTCGCCCAGGCCGTAGGCGGCGTTGATGAGCACCACGTCGCGGAAACCGGTCTCGGTGTCGATCGTGAACATCACGCCCGAAGAAGCGAGGTCCGATCGGACCATGCGTTGCACGCCGATCGAGAGCGCCACCTGCGCGTCCTCAAACCCCTGGTCATGGCGGTACGAGATCGCCCGGTCTGTGAAGAGCGAGGCGAAGCAGCGCCGGCAGACGTCTAGGAGCATCTCGTGGCCGCGCACGTGGAGGAACGTCTCCTGCTGGCCGGCGAAGCTGGCGCCGGGGAGGTCCTCGGTGGTGGCGCTGGAGCGCACGGCGACATCGGCCTGGCCGCCGGTCTCGCGGCCCAGACGGTCGTATTCCTTCACGATGATACCCCGCAGGTCCGCCGGGATCGAAGCGGCGAGGACCATGTCGCGCACGCGCCGGCCGCGGCGCTGGAGGTCCTCGATGTTCTGCGTGTCCAGGCCGGCGAGCACGCGGGGGATCGCTTCATCCAGCCCCGACTCGCGCAAAAAATGGCGGTACGCGTCGGCGGTCAGCGCGAAACCATCAGGGACGCGCACGCCCTTGGATGTCAGCTCGCGGTACATCTCACCCAGCGAGGCGTTCTTGCCGCCGACGACGGGGACGTCGGCGATGCTGATCTCTTCGAACCGGCGGATGTACTGGGTTGCTTGCACCTGGGTCATCGGTTGCCCTTCTTCCGGTTACATGCCCGGCTACGAGGTCTGGCTGGACTGCTTCATCTGTTCAAGCGTGCGGATCACCAACTCAACCTGGCGTTCCAGGGGCGGGAGCGGCTGGGCGCTCATCGCCGGGTCGCCCGCCTCGGTGACGAACCGGCTTTCCTCGACGACCCGGCGGATGCTGGGCGTCAAGGCCCGGATCGACTTATCGCCCTCGGCCTCCACGAGGCCGAGGATGCGCGACACAACCCATTCCCGCGGGCGGCAGACGGAACAGTCGCCGCCGCACTGGGGGTGACAACTCTCCTCGCGGCAATGCCTCCAGACCCTGCGGAAGATTTCCTGCTTGTCGGGATGGTTTGAAGTGTCAGCCATGGCTGCCTCCTTCACGCGAGCGCCGATTTTCAACGGGCACGTGATCCCGCTTTGGCGTGGACTATGGCGGGGCTATTTTCTTCGGAGGAACGGCCCGGAACCACCACCACCGGGCACAGGGCCTTGTGCAAGACGCCCTCGGCGGTGGAGCCTACGAGCATGCGATGCAGCGCCCCGTGGCCGTGCGAGCCGATGACGATCAGCCCCGCATCGATGCGTTTGCTCTCGTCAGTGATGGCCTTGATGCTGCTGGCCGAGCCCTCGATGAGGATGGTTGCCACGTCGAGTCCGTGCTCCAGCAACGGCTCGCGCAGCTCGTTGAGTTTGGCGCGGGCCTTGTGGGTCTTTTGCGCGGGCGTCTCCCCGGCGAACACCACGGTCTCGTAGCCGATGCCGTTCTCCACCACGACCACGTTCAGGAGGTAGAGCTTCGTCCGCAGGGCGGTTGCCAGCGCGGCCGCCGTTTCAATCACGGCCGATGTGGTTTTCGAGAAATCGACACAGGCAACAATGTTTTTCATGATGTGTGCTCGTAAGAGGGGGTTCTCGGTCGCTAAGATCCTCCTTACCGACCGCAATAATAGACCCCATCGATGCTCGCGCGAATGCGGAAATGTCCGTAAGTACTTACCCCTACTGACCGAAGCTGCGAGCAACAGCGGAATCGCGGGCGGGCACGTTACCGCGGTAGGCATCACGCCACTCAGCTAGAACGACCAAAGCGATGATTATGGACACGACCCCCGCAATGCGGAGCAGCAGGCGGTGATGGGGTTCGTACCAGGCGAGCATCGCCATCAGGCAATTGGGCAGGAGCGTGTAGGCGATGCCCTCCAGGATCGCCTTGACGCCCAAGAGGGTAAGCAAGAGTGGCAGGCCTTCCCACTTCCAGTGGAAGGCGACGATGAAGGTTCCAAGGACCAGGTGCAGGTAACCCATCAGCAGCGCGGCCGGCGTTCCCTGCTTGCGGAGGTGCCTTAGCCACAGTGACCAGTCCTGCCAGCGGGCGAGGTAGGAGATGCCCAGGATCAGGGCGCTGACCCCGATCATGAATGCCACGGCTTGTTCCATTTCTTCACCTTGTGCTGATCGACGGGCATGGCCACCTCTGATACATGTCCGTGATTCATCCGATCAACCGGATGACGAAGTTTCCATCGATCAGTAGGCTCGCCGGGTTGGGCAGCACGGCGGGGGTCAGGGATTTGAACTTTCGCTTGAGCGGATCGGCCGCGTCCGATCGTGCGTAGGACGGGATCGAATTGCCCGCGACGCCGAAGGGCGCGGGGACGCCGGCGACATCGACGGCCCTGAGCGTGATCTTTTTGATCGTCCACGCTGCGATGCTCGAGCCGGTGAATGCGGGCAGCAGCGAGCCCTTGATACCGGCGATCGTCATCGACTTGATCGAGGCGTGGGAGGCGAAGTCGTCGGCGGAGTCGGGCAGCGTGGGGCCATTGATGTCGGCGTAGAGGCTGCTGACCGCCATCGCGCCGATCGACACGGTGCCGATGGAACTGCGGCTGTTAATAGTGGTGTGGTCCGCCGTTCCTCGAATGGTCAGTTTGTCCACGCCCGTGGCCGGGACGTCGGGCGATGGCGCCGCCTGGGTGAATAGGATGGTGCTCGTGGTGATGTCGTGAGTAACGGTCATGGTGCCCACGGAGAGCGCGGTGATAGCGGCATCAACCGCGCTGCCGAGCGTGAGGGTGTTGATCCGGCCGGCGGAGTTGAGGGTCCACTCCTCCGCCGCGCCGCCGACCTGGATGGTGGTGACGCGGCCGGCGTTGATGTTCCACGTCGCCTCGTTGAGGTCACCGGTGATCTTGGCTGAGCCGAGCGAGACCGCGGCCGGGTTGCCGCCGGTGATCGTCAGGCCTGCCTCGAAGTCGCCGGTGGATTTCAGCGACGCGATCGCAGGCGCCGTAATCACGTCGGGTGTTGCGTCGGTATCGAGCCAGTTCGCGACCGTCAGCGACTTGATGGGCATCTGCGTGGTGAGCGATGCCTCGGCGACGTCGTTGAGCTTGATCGTCGTGGCGACGAGAGAGCTCGACGCGGGCCCGATCGAGAGCGTATGCCCGTCCGCCACGTCGTGGAGCGTGAGCGAGCCCAGCGCACCGACGACCGTCATGTTTCCCTTCAGGTCCACCTTGGGCGCGTCGATCGTCTTGAGTGAACCGTCCGCCGCGACGTTCTGCACGGGGACGATGGCGTTGTGCAGCGTGCGAACCGTCAACACCGACGCGGGGTTGCTGTTGGTGATGACGACATCGGCCAGGTCTCCGTTAGGAACAAGGGTGCCGGTGGCGCCGCCAGTCAATGAGAGCGTAACCGACGTGTCAGCGACATCGTCGAAGATCACGAGTTTCACATTGTTGCGATTGCCCACTTTCCCGAAGACCGCGGGCAGGGTGACGATCGGTCCGGGAGTGACCGCGATGTTGTTGGAGGGGTCGTCACCCGTGATCGTGCCCGAGGGTACCACCGTGGTGATCAGGCGATAGATGCCGGGGTTCATCGTCGTGGGGATGGTCAGCTTGATTCCCAGGTCGTGGACGGTCTCACCGGCGTTGAGCGAGCCCCCGGAGTGGATGCTGCCCAAGAGGATGTCGTCGCCTTTTTCCAGCGTGCCGTTGAGGGAGGCATACACCTGGAGCGTGCCACTGGCGACGAGTTTGTCCGGCCCGTTGTTGGTAATGGCGACGACCGCCTGGAGCTTGTCGCGCTGGAGATATTCGCCGGCGGTTGGGATCTGAACCCACGAGATGGCTAGGTCGGCGTTGAGAAGAACCCGCGGCTCCAAGGCCTCAAAGAATGGTGTGGGTAACGGCAAAGAGATTCTGGTCTTGTGGGCGAGTGATTGTGACATGTACATGCCTCCATGGATGATTCAAAGACAGCTTTGCGGCCGTCGCCTCTCAACACAGGAATTAATTTACGGAGAAATAAGAGGCGTCGATATTGACATTTACCCGTAGGGACTTCTCCCTATGGGTGGACTCCACCGCTGCATGTGCCCGAGTGCAAACGATATGGCTATCGCGCACCGCCATAAAACACGGTGAATGAAAATGGGTGTCGAGCAGCCCCAGCGGACTCACGTCGATTCGCGGTCATGAACGCCGAGATAGTGGGTGAACCAATCACGTGCCAGGTCCGCGACCCTCTCCAATGTGCCGGGCTCCTCAAACAAATGCGTCGCCCCGGGAACAACCTCGAGACCGGCGCGACACTTCATGTGGGCCTTGGCACGCAGGTTGAGATCAAGCACCGCCTGGTCATCGCCCCCCACGATCAGTAGAACAGGGGCGGTCACCAGCGGCAGCGCGGCGCCGGCAAGGTCCGCCCGGCCCCCCCGTGACACAACCGCGCTGATCCGATCACGCTTCCGAGCGGCCGCAACCAGTGCAGCGGCGGCGCCTGTGCTCGCGCCAAAAAGGCCGATCTTCATCCGCGACGTTGCCGGTTCCGAGCCGAGCCAGTCAACAGCCAGACAGACGCGTTCAGCCAGCAGGTCGATATCGAATCGCAGCACTGCGGTCCGCTCATCCTCGCGCTCCTCGGCTGACGTGAGCAGGTCCATCAGAAGCGTCGCCAGGCCGGCCCTCTGGAGCACGCCGGCGACATATTTGTTGCGCGGGCTGTGCCGGCTGCTGCCGCTCCCGTGGGCGAAGAGCACGATGCCGCTGGCACCCGTCGGGATCGTCAACTCGCCACGCGCAGAGGCGTGGTCCACGTCGATCACGACAGGCATCGGCTTCAGGTTGATTGGTGAAGACGACATATGCTGAACTCCTCTCGACGGTGGTCACGACGCGGAGGGTTCCGCTAAAGCCGACTGACTGCGGCGCTTGGCCAGCCGAGCAAGCGCTTGGCGCACTTCTTCATCACTGGTCTGCTCAAAAGATTCGTACCACCGGCCGACCCCGCCGAAGTATTCAGGGGCGAGCACACAGACACACTCGTCGGCCACCCTGCCGAAGTGGTCGCAGGCCTGGGGCGATGCCACGGGGGCGGCAACCACAATCCGCGCCGGACCGCGGAGGCGAAGGGCGTCAACCGCGGCCTGCATGGTCGCGCCCGTCGCCAGGCCATCGTCGATCAGGATGACTATGCGATCCCGAACCTGCGGCGCGGGTTGGTCATCGCGATAGAGACGCTCGCGCCGTGTCAGTTCCTGCTGCTCGCTCGCTTGTACCGCCCTGATCGATTCTTGCGTGATGCCCAGCGCTTCCACGACATCCTCGTTAAGCACCAGCGTGCCCCCGCTTGCGATGGCCCCCATCGCAAGCTCGCTTTGCCCCGGCACACCGAGCTTGCGGACCACGAAGACGTCCATGGGGAGGTCCAGCGCGGCGGCTACCTCGTAAGCCACTGGCACGCCCCCGCGCGGCAAGGCCAGCACCAAGACGTCTGGCCTCTTGGCGTAACGGGTGAGCTTGCGCGCCAGAGCACGCCCGGCCTCGGCACGATCCTTGAATCCACGCGGTATTCGCCTGTCGTTCATGGCTGGCCTGCCCCCGCAGTTCTCATCTGTTGCGCATTGTGGCAAGAGCGCGGGTGCCCGCCTCGATACGGCGCAGGCTGCCGCCGCACCCTTCATCGAACGAACGGCCAGGTACGAGCACCACCGAGCACGCCGTCTGGTGCAAGACGCCCCGCGCCGTGCTACCCACGAAAATGCGGTGCAGCAAGCCGTGGCCTTGCGAGCCGATCACGATCAGCCCCGCGTCGATGCGCTTGCTCTCATCGACAATTGCCCTGACGCTGCTGGCCGAGCCCTCAATGAGGATGGTTGCCACGTCGAGCCCGTGCTCCAGCAACGGCTCTCGCAGTTCGTTGAGTTTGGTGCGGGCCTTATGGGTCTTTTGGGCGTGCGTCTCCCCGGTGAACACCATGCTTTCGTAGCCGATGCCGTTCTCGATGACGACGGCGGTAAGCAGGTAGAGCTTGGTCCGCAAGGTGGTAGCCAGCGCGGCCGCCGTTTCCACTACGGCCGAGGTGGTTTTCGAGAAATCAACGCAGGCGATGATGTTTTTCATGACACGGACCCCGTGGATTCTTCCGTTCGTCCAAACCGGTCGATGATCGGAGCGTAAACGCAATGCCTCCACGTCTGAATCCGGATTTGTCTGTAAGTAATTACCCCTACTGGTCCTGGCGGAGGCAACGATGAACACCGGGCGGCATCAGTAAAACTCCCTACGGGGAACATCCAATACCGCGACGCGAGAACATGGTGGATGCTTCTTGTGAGGTTCAGCAGCCAGCACGGTGCCGGTTGCACGAGACCCAACGGCGGGAGGATCCGTCGCACCACGGAAAGGAGTCCACATGCATACGTTGCTTATGACTGATGGGACGACTCGCGAGGCCGCTGGTTTCAGCCCAGACACCACGGCAGGCGACGCTCAGTGCCGCCCGGCCGTCGTGAAGCGAGCCAGAAAACGGTTGCTCACGGGCTTCTATGACCGTGATGACGTCGTGGAGTGCGTGCTCAACCGCATGTGGGATGCGCTGACCGAGAGCAGCAAGCCCCCGCGGGGGGGCCGCAAGCAACGGTTCGACAACGGTAACGCGACATCCTGTCCGGGGGCAAGGGCAGGAGGACTCCACTGAAAACCGTTATTGCCTGCATCGACTTCTCCCCGGTGACGGAGGATGTGATCCGGATTGCCCGGGGTCTGGCTGGGCCTGGCCGGGGCGAGGTCTTCCTGCTCCATGTTGTGTCGTTCGTCCCCATGATCGGCGGATTTGATGGCTACAACCCCATGACGGCACAAGTCGCAGGCGAGCGCCTGCTGGCGGCGCGGACGCAACTCGACGCACTCTGTGAACAGCACAAAGAGATGGGCGTCGCAATGACCGCGCTAATCTACGAGGGCCTGCCTGTCGAGCACATCCTGGCCGAGGCGGACAAGCGAAAGGCGGACCTGATCGTCATCGGCTCGCACGGCCTGGGGGTGCTGCAACGCGTGTTCGTTGGCAGCACAACGCTGGCCGTGCTCAAGCGGGCGACCTGCCCCGTCGTGGTTGTGCCCAGCGCCAATCGTTCCGGCTGAGCTATTCACCCGGCATGCCCCCCGCACGGGCGGCGGCGCGCCTGGGCTCGGGCGTCTCGGTCAGGGTTGCTTCGGTTAGCAGCAGCACGCTCGCCACCGAGACGGCGTTCTCCAACGCAATGCGCACGACCTTGGTGGGATCGACAATGCCCGCGGTCATCAAGTCCACATACTGGCTG
Source organism: Planctomycetota bacterium (assembly GCA_021413865.1). Classification (GTDB taxonomy): domain Bacteria; phylum Planctomycetota; class Phycisphaerae; order Phycisphaerales; family Phycisphaeraceae; genus JAIOPN01. The sequence continues at coordinate 41,837 of JAIOPN010000024.1, forward strand.
CGCGCGGCGTCGAAGCCGTAGTTCCCCGTGGCCTCGCGCATGGCGGCGACGATCACGCCGCCGTCGGCCGCCGAGTTCTCGGCGATCTGCCGCGTGGGGGCTTCCAGCGCTCGCTTCAGGATACGCAGGCCGGTCCGCTCGTCGCCGTCGCAGTGGGCCTCCTCGGCCTCCACGGCTTTGATCGCACGCAGCAGCGCCCAGCCCCCGCCGGGCAGAATGCCCTCGGCCATCGCGGCCTTGGTGGCGCTGATCGCGTCCTCGAACGCCTCCTTGTGGCTCTTCATCTCCGACTCCGAGGGCGCCCCGACGCGGACCACCGCCACGCCCCCGCTGAGCTTGGCAAGCCGTTCCTGTAGCTTCTCCTTGTCGTAATCGGAGGTGGTCTGTTCGATCTGCCGGCGGAGGTCGTGGCAGCGTCCCTGGATGGCGGCCTTATCGCCCGCGCCGCCGATGATGGTGGTGTTCTCGCGATCGATGACCACCCGCCGCGCCCTGCCCAGGGATTCGAGCTTGACGTCCTCGATCTTGGCGCCCAGTTCCTCGGCGAAGAATTGCCCACCGGTGAGCAGGGCGATGTCCTCCATGACGGCCTTGCGACGGTCGCCGTAGCCCGGCGCCTTCACCGCCGCGCAGGAGAGCACGCCGCGGATCTTGTTGACCACCAGCCCCGCCAGGGCGTCGCCGTCCACATCTTCCGCGACGATCAGCAGCGGCCGACGTGTCTGGGCGCTCTGCTCCAGCAGCGGGAGGATGTCCTTGAGCGTGCTGACCTTCTTCTCGACCAGCAGGATGGCCGGGTCTTCGAGGATGATCTTCATCGCCTCGGCATCGTTGATGAAGTAAGGCGAGAGGTAGCCGCGGTCGAACTGCATGCCCTCCACGACTTCGAGCGACGTTTGCGTGCCCTTGGCCTCCTCGACCGACACGACACCCTCGCGCCCCACCTTTTCGACGGCGTCCGCGACCATCTCGCCAATCACCGGGTCGTTGTGCGCCGAGATGCTGGCGACCTGCGCCTTTTCCTTGCGGGTCTCGACCGGGCGGGAGAGCTTGCGGATCGCCTCGACGGCGACCTTGAGGCCGCGCTCCAGCCCGCGTTTCAGGTCGATCGCGCTCGCCCCGGCCGCGACGTTGCGCAGGCCCTCGGCGAAAATGGCGTGCGCCAGGATCGTCGACGTGCTCGTCCCGTCGCCGACCGACTCGCCGGTCCGCTCGGCGGCCTCGCGGATCATCCGTGCGCCGAGGTTTTCCTCCGGGTCCTTGAGTTCAAACTCCTTGGCGATGGTCACGCCGTCGTTGCAGACGATCGGCGCGCCCCATTTCTTCTCGATCAACACGCACTTGGACTTGGGCCCCAGCGTGACGCGCACCGCGTCCGCCAGCGCACTGGCCCCACGCAGGATCTTCTCACGTGCCGCCGCGTTGAAGAAGACTCGTTTGCTCGACATGGTTTCCCCTTTCGAGGTGGTGACGGGTGTTACCGTTCGTCCGAACCCAGTTTCAGGCTTGGCACGACCCCGCACATCGGGAGATTCCCCTACGGAATTTCCTGACGGGTGGAGCAAGGCCTCGAATGGGCGGAATTGGCGGGAGTCAGCCCGGGCGGGACACTCAAATGGGGTATAAAAAACCAGCCGCACTCCGCCGGGCGGTCACCAGTACCACTCGGCCTCGTGCGGCTGCCGACTCGGTCTCCGGAACGCTCTCGTATCTCGGTTCTGGGCTCTGTTCTCTTGGCCCTGCGTTCCGGTCTCCCCACTGGTACTAACGCATGAAACGCCGCCGGGTTCGCGCTTTTTGCATAGGCAAAATCCCCTACGGCCCGGTTCGATTCCGGCCCCGCTAACTCGCTGCACGATCACACACACGCAAGACATCGATCCACGATTGGGCACGGCCCCGTGCACGCCGCCGCCGTCGTTTCGACGCTCGGCCCGCACGCCCGTAGGGGATTCTTCCTACAAGGAACTTCTGATGGCCCGCGGTTGTGCCGGCACTATTCTTATTCCCGGTGACGAGCAGGAACTCTTTCCCCGAACCATGAAAGGAGGCTCTCATGTGCCTCATCGGAAACCGTCTCGGACCTTTTCTTGATCAACGCGGCGTCGCTTACGAAGTGATTGACCACGCCCCCGACTACAGCGCCCAGCAGACCGCTGCGGACACCGGCACGCCGGGCCATAGTTTTGCCAAGAGCGTGCTCCTGGTGATCGATGGCCGGCTGACCCTCGCCGTCGTCCCCGCGGACCGCATTGTCGACATGGCCAAGGTCGCCAACACCTTCGGTGCAGGCGAGGTGACGCTGGCGGAGGAGGAAGCGCTGGAGGAACTCTGCCCGGACTGCGAGATCGGCGCGGAGCCGCCGTTCGGCCATCTGTACGGCGTGCCCATGGTGGTGGACGCTGAACTCTGCCGCGACCGCCGGATCACCTTCAACGCAGGCAATCACGAGCAGGCCGTCCGCATGGACACCATCGATTTCCTCAAGCTCGCCCACCCGAGGGTGATGGATTTAGCGGCCTGAGCCGGCGGTTGAAGAACGCGATTGTGGCGAGTCGGTTATGTGCGGACGGAGTTTTGCACCCGTACAAATCGCCGTGTAGATTCAATATGGCTGTTGTAACACCTGTAAATATGATCACTTAGCCCCCCCCTCGAAATCGCGTATTCGTCGGATGGGAAGACCTAAAAGGGGACTACACTACTCACGTCACGTCGCCCGATTGGGGCGGGGATTACAATTCAGGGATGGAGCTAGCCACCCTCAAGAAGGCTCCTTCCATGGCCAAGACAACCCGCGACGCAGCCAAGAGGCGCAAGCCCCCGCGTAAGACCGTACCCGCTCCGTCGAAAGGTGCGGCCACCGCTGTTCTGGCACCTGATGTCTCAACCATCAAGGAAAGCCGGGAGGAACTGGCCAGCATCATCGCATCCGCAATGGACGCGATCGTCACGGTCGATGCGGCGCAGCGGGTCACGCTCTTCAACGCTGGTGCCGAGAGAATGTTTGCCTGCCCGGCCAAGGAGGCGATCGGCCAACTCCTGAACAGGTTCATCCCCGAGCGGTTCCGCGCCGCCCACAGCCGGTACATCGAGAAGTTCGCCGCCACGAAAGCATCCGCCCGGAGCATGAGCACTCAACGGCCGCTGGCGGCGCTGCGCGCCGACGGGAGCGAGTTCCCGATCGAGGCCTCCATCTCGCAGGTGGAGGTCGAGGGGAAGAAGCACTTCACGGCGATCATCCGCGATATTACGGCGCGGTTGGTGACCGAAACGGCGTTGCGCGAGGCCGAGGCACGCTTCCGCTCGGTCTTCGAGAACGCCGGCATCGGGATCATGATGATCGACGGGAACAGCGCGATCCTCGAAGCCAACGCCGCGTGCGAGAAAATGCTGGGCTATTCCAACGCCGAGCTGCGCGGGACTCCCTACATCAAGATCACGCACCCGCAGGACGTGGAAATGACGCTGGAACACACGCGCAGCATCACCAACGGCGGCGGCGGCGTGATCGAGTACGAGAAACGCTACGTCCGCAAGGACGGCGAACAGGCCTGGGCGCGGGTCCTCTTCACCATGTCCGATGGCTCCGCGGACAAGCCGCACCACTTCATCAAGCTGATCGAAGACATCACCCAGCGCAAGCACGCCGAGGCCAAGGCTCAGCGTGTGCGGGCGCGGAACGAGGCCGTCCTCCACAAATACGCCCGCCTGACCGACCGCGAGCGCGAGGTGCTCTGGCTGGTGGTGAACGGGAGGATGACCAAGAACATCGCGACCGATCTGGGCACCAGCCCCAAGACCATCGACGTGCACCGCGCCCGCCTGATGGAAAAGATGGAGGCGGATTCGGTCGCCCAGCTCGTGCAGATGATTATGCCGGTGCGCAAAAGCCTGGCGATCAGGGGCGGGGCTGCAAAGACGCCCACCGACGCGGATTGAGAGATGATTCGTGCCCGCCCCGTTCTCGCGGCTCGGCGTTGGGATGGACGTTGAACCTCCTCCCGCGCCCCGGTCCTATCCCACGCGCGAACTCCGTCCGCCCCAAGCCGGACGAATCGCCGGGGCTCCATCCACGGCCAATCTGGGCATCCTCCAGAAAACCAGGACCAGATAAAACGCCATGACCGCGGCGAAATAACACCACACAGACTCAAACGCGTAGGAGAAAAAGATGTGGCTCACCACGGCCGAGAGAAGCACGGCGAAGCCGAAATCCGCCAACCGCCTCTCGGAGGAAGCCAGCAGCGGAGTCGATACCAGGAGGATGTAGAGCACCTGCCATATCCAGGGGAAGGCGTCGTGGAGCCAGGGGACGCCCGGAACGTGTCCGAGGGCCGGCGATTGTTCGATGGTGTAGTGGATGGAATGATCGATGAGCGTGACATCGAAGAAGCCAGGGTGCGTCAGGAACGGCGCGTAAAGCACCAGCCCGCCGAGCAGCCCGAGCCATGTGGCGCACCACATGAACCGGCGCGCCCTCGGCCGGCGCTCGGTGAGCGCCGCGCTCAGCGGGATCCAGACCGGCCAGAACAGTAGCGCAAAGAACAAATAGGCCAGTGCGAACGGCTTGACCAGGCCGGGTTCGGCACGCCCCAACGCCAGCCAGACGCACCCCTCAAAGAACTGCTGGACGCCGAAGCCTATTGGTACCACCGCCAGAGGCACGAACGACCTGTTGCCGCGTGCCGACCGCTGGAGGCAATAACCGCCGGTGACCAGGAGCAGCCCCGAGAGGCCGAAACTGGCCGTGGCTGAAAAACACATGAACCATCTCCGCCGCGGTCACACGTTCAATGAACGGCGGACCGGGTGCATGGATGGTCATATTGGTTAGGCGACCCTCTATAAATCTGCCCGACAAGGGAGAAGGTCGGTTAAGGAACGGGGCCATCCGGCCTGGGGACGAATTCATTGTAGCCCTGCAGCAATAAAACCACCCAAACCCCGGCCCGCCTTCCGGATCACGTCGTTCCGGACAGGCGGGCGCGGAGTCGGGCAGAACCCCCTCCCCTCGCATCCCCCTTCGACTCCCCCAACCCTCTCCCCTCCTCCCCAACCTCTCCCCCAAGCGAGCTACTTGACCGCGATGCGGTGCGGCTTGACCGCCTCGGTCTTGGGCAGCCGCAGCTTCAGGACGCCCTCTTCGAGCTTCGCGTCGATCTTGGACTCGTCGATGCTCGTGGGCAGCGTGAAGCTCCGGGCCACCTTCAGGTACCGCCGCTCGGTCAGGTGTTCCTGCCCCTTGCGTTCCTGGGCCTTGCGTTCGCCGGTGATCGAGAGGATCCCGCCCTCGAGCGTGACACTGATCTCCTCCCGCTTGAAGCCGGGCATCTCCGCCTCGACCAGGATGTTGTTGTCGTCCTCGGTGATGTCCACCGGGTACCCCGTCGCCCAGTCGCCCCCGTTGCCCTCAAAGGCGCGGCCGACGGCGCGGTTGAACTCACGGTCCAGCAGGTCGAGCGGATTCTCCCAGGCACTCCGGTTGTTTCTTCGCAGGATCGGCAGCATGACTTCCCCTTTCGAGATAGAGCGTTCTTTCGTGTCGTCCACAGCGGATTTCACTGAACGACAGGCTAGGCGTGGCTCGTCGCGGCGTGAATGCGTATTTGCCCGTAGGGAACGCTCCCATCAGAACAAATACCTACGGGCAACTTCCAATTCCTGGATACGACAAAAGCGCTATCTTCAGGCCGTGGCAATTCAGGGGCCTTATCAGGACCAGGCAGGTCCGAAAGGAGCACGGAATGACGGCAGTAGCAACATCTCTCGAACCAGCGGCGGCAGGCTGGCCGTTCCCACGCCTCTGGGTGGTCAAGATGGACGATACCGGCGACGAAGAGGTCTTCATCGCCGGCGATTTCAACCGCTGGCAACTGCCGGGGGTACCCATGCAGCGGAGCGAGTCTGGCACTTGGGAGGCCCGCGTCCCGCTGAGCAGCGCGGACCTGCGCCGTTTCGCCTGCTTCGTGCTCAGCGGCTGCGGCTTCCGCGCCGTTACCCGTACGCGCATCGAGTGCTCACCGGATCAATCAATTTCATATTGAGGAGGCATAGCCATGACGACGACCCCCGCCCCGCACTTCAAGGAACAGCACCAGCCGAACCACGAGGAGATCGCCAGACGCGCCTACGAAATCTATGTCACGCAGGGCAAACCCTGTGGCCACGCCATGGACCACTGGCTCTGCGCCGAAAAGGAACTGCGCCTGCCCGTGGACCTGCCCGTCCTCGCGGCCCCCAAAGCCCGCACCAAGCCGAGCGCCCGCGTTGCGATGGCGATAGCCAACCATTGAGACGAGTACACCCAGCATCAGCCTGGTGACGGGCTTTCAAACAAAGCCGAACGCCGACGGATTTTTACACGTTTCCACGGTCGCAAATTTCATAGCGATGGTCCTCGATGGTGATTTGAGGCTGAAACACTGCGTCCCGTGCCTCCCCGGGTCCAGAGCCGCTATGTTGGATATCTCAATTTGAAATGGTTCCCGGCCGAACGCCAGAGAAACCTCACACCCCGCGCGTCAGCGGGTCCCAAATGAGCTTGTGCAATTGCGTCTGCATCCGGACAGGTAGATGGTCGGCGAGAACCCACTCCGCCAGGTCGCGCAGGGCGAGGCCCGGGGAGCCCGCGATTTCCAGGCCCGGGGCGACCGGGGCGACGGCCGCGAGCAGCACGGCCCGCACGCGCTCGTGCAGGCGATGCTTGGTAATCACGTCTTTCGCCCACTCATAATCCGTGCGATCGCAGACGACGATCTTCACCTCGTCGCGCGGGGTGAGGTGGTCGAGATTGGACCAGAGGTTGCGGCCCGCCTCCCCGCTGCCGGGGGTTTTGAGGTCCATGATGCGGATCACGCGCGGGTCGCACGGGGAGATATCGCACGCCCCGCTGGTCTCCAGCAGAACCGTCTTGCCCGCGTCGCAGAGGCGGCGCATCAGCTCGTGGACATCGGGCTGCAGCAGCGGTTCCCCGCCGGTGACCTCGACGAGCGGCGTGGCGTGCGACTCGACCTCGGCGACGAGCCCGTCGATCGTGCGGCGCTTGCCCTTGTGGAAGGCATATTCGGTGTCGCAGTAGCCGCAGCGCAGGTGGCAGCCCATCAGCCGGACGAAGACGCAGGGCAGCCCCGACCAGGTGCTCTCGCCCTGGATGGAGTGGAAGACCTCGTTGATCATCAGCGTGGCGGTCATGGGTGCACGGCGTAACTGTGGCGAACCGATGATTGTAGCCGAAATGTGCTGCAATCCGGCGGAAGGCGGGACGCCCGCCCCACCAGGTAGGATTTCACGCTGGTTTGGCTTCCACCGCCGCCAGGAGTTCGCCGATCGTCTTGTGCAGGAGCGGGTGGATCGCCGCGGGGTCGAGGTCGGCCATGGGTTTGAGGACGAACCATCGCTCGTGCAGGCGTGGGTGAGGGATGGTCAGCTCGTCGTTGCAGATCACCTGATCGCCGTAGAGGAGGATGTCCAGGTCGAGGGTGCGTGGCCCCCAGTGGACGCGCTGGGCGACGGGGGGACGGCCGGTGCGGGCCTCGATGGCGCGGAGCTCGCGGAGCAGGTCGGCGGGCGGTAGCGTGGTCTCGAGGAGCGCCGCGGCGTTGAGGTATTTCTCCTGCGGCATCGGGCCCACCGGGTCTGTCTCGTAAACCGGGCTGAAGGCGACGAGGGCGGTGCCGGGAAGCTTCGGCAGCGCGTCGCGGACCATAGACACGTGGGCGTGACGGTCGCCCACGTTGCTGCCGATGCCGATGAAGGCTCGTGTCATAACGGGATTCTGTCGCCTGCGAGCGCCGCGGGCAAACCGGCGGCCCCGCGACAACCGATATCCCTATAATGCCGCACCAGCCGGATGGCCGGCGTCATGGAGTATCGACCTTGTCCGGCGTCACCACCGCCAACCCGCCCTTCGACCTCGACGCCGTCAATCAGCGCCTCGCCGGCGCCGACGCGGTGAAGATCATCAAGTGGGCATCGGAGCAGTTCGGCGTCGGCCTGGTGATGACCTCCAGCTTCGGGGCGCAGTCGGCGGTGCTCCTGCACCTGGCGACAAGCGTGATCCCCGACATCCCCGTCATCCTGCTCGACACCGGCTTTCTCTTCCCGGAGACCTACAAGTTCGCCCAGGAGCTGACCGACCGGCTCAAGCTGAACCTGAAGGTGTACAACGCCAGCATCACCGCCGCGCGGATGGAGACGGTGTATGGCCCGCTCTGGACGACGGACGAGAAACTCTACGCCCAGTTCACCAAGATCGAGCCCCAGCAGCGCGCCTGCCGGGAACTGGGCGCCAAGGCGTGGCTCTCGGGTGTCCGGGCCGAGCAGACGGATCACCGCAAATCGCTGCGGACCGTCGAGTCGCTGAACAAGCAGTACGGCGTTTACCCCGTGCACCCGATCCTGAACTGGACCCGGCGGCAGGTCGGGGAATACCTCGCCTTCCACAAGCTCCCCTACCACCCGCTGGTGGAAAAGGGCTACGCGAGCATCGGCGACACGCACTCGACCGCACCGGTGGGCGCGGGCCAGAGCGAGCGTGACGGCCGGTTCATGGGCATTAAGCAGGAGTGCGGCCTGCACCTGCCCGCCACGCCCAGCGAAAACGAGAGCCGCGAGGGCAGCTCGCTGTGAAGCCTCACTAATTCAGATGCATCTCACGGCTGGATCAGCACCGTGCTCTGCCCGTCCACGAGCATGCGGTAAACCAGCTCGATGTCGGCGTCGCCCATGCGGACGCAGCCCATGGAGGCCTGGTGGCCGATGGAGGCGGGGTCGATGGTGCCGTGGATGCCGTAGCCGCGGAGGGACTTGGTCTTCTCGTCCGTGCCCTGTAGGGCGAGCCAGTATTTCCCGATCGGGTTTTTCGGGTCGCGGGGCGCGAAGGTCTCGCCGGTGCGCGGGTTGGTCCAGCCCGAGTCGGTTGCCTTGCCGCCGGGGCGGATGATCCACGAGCCGACGGGGGTCGAGTCCGCCTCACCCAGGCCGACACGGAAGCTGCGGACGTAGGTCTTCTTGCCGGCGTTGTCGTTGACGAAGACGTCCAGGCGATAATCAGACTTGTTGACGACGACGTGGAACGGGCCGTTGACCAGCTTGATGCGCTGGCCCGCGTTGATACGGTTGGGGTTGACGTTGTTGATGAGTTCGAGGAACTGGTGCGTGACCTTGTGCTGCCACGCGATCTTGGTGAGCCGGTCGCCCGGCTGGATCACGTAGTACTCGCTCACCGTGTCGCCCGGGATGACCTCGGGCGAAAAGATAAGCTTGCGGTTTACACTGGCGAGCGTGTCGCGGATGGCCTGGGCATCGGCGGGCGCGATCGACCCGCCGTAGAGCAGGTCGCTAAGAGCCCGACGGCCATCGAGAAGTTTTCCCTGCTCGACGAGTTTCATCCCCTGCTCCAATGGCGAGCCGGGCGCGGTGGCGATCGTCAGGGCTGGTGATGCGGTGGGCAGAACGGGGGCGCCCGGCGCGGCCACCGGGGGCGAAGATGGCGCAGGTGGCGGCGACACGACCGGCTGCGCGGCCGGTGCCGGGGGCGTGGCAACGGACGGGGTGTTCACGCCGAAGCGCAGCACGGGCGTGGGGTCGGCTTTGGCTTGCGGGTGGACGGCGGAAGGGTCGAAACCCGAAGCCGCTTTTGCGGTAGCGGGCAGGGACGAGCCGGACATGGCCGTCTGGTACCAGACGTACCCCACCGCCGCGGCAACCAGCACCAGCCCGGTGGTGACCCACGGCCACGCCTTGCGTTTGTTCTCACGCGGACCGGACGCTCTGCGGCTTGAATCACGGGCCATCTGGGACGCCAAAACCATGCCTGCTTCTCCTGGGAAATCCGCCGTGATGGACGCCGAACCAGCGCGGAGTCTCTGCGCTGGTAAAAATATCGGTTATCGGCCGCGTTTGGCTTCAAACACGGGGACGCCTCCCGGGCCTTCAATGGTAGGTCGCCGCGTCACCCGCCGTTGCCCGCGGGGCCCTGCTTCCCACCGCCCTCGCGCTGCTGCCTGATCCAGGCCAGGTATTCCGCGATGCGCTGCTCATAGCCGCGGTTGCTCGGCGTGTAGTAGGTCTTGTCCACCCCCAGGTAGTCCTGCTCGACGTACCCCGTGGGGCTGTCGTGGGCGTACTTGTAGCCGGTGGCGTTGCCCAGCTTTTTCGCCCCGGCGTAGTGGCCGTCGCGCAGGTGGCGCGGCACGGGCACGGTGCGGTCGTTTTTTACGTCGCTCATGGCGGCGCCGATCGCGACGGTGGCGGAGTTGCTCTTGGGCGCGGTGGCCATGTAGATCACGGCCTGGGCGAGCGTGAGCTGGCACTCGGGCATGCCGATCCGCTCGGTGATGTCGAACGCCGCGGCGGCGACGCTGATGGCACGCGGGTCGGCGTTGCCGATGTCCTCGCTGGCGAGGATGGCGATCCGCCGGGCGATGAACCGCGGGTCCTCCCCCGCCTCCAGCATTTTGGCGAGCCAGTAGATCGACGCGTCCGGGTCGCTGCCCCGCATCGACTTGATGAACGCCGACGCCGCGTCGTAGTGCTCGTCGCCGGTGCCGTCGTAAACCACGGCCTTGCGCTGGATCGACTGCTCGGCGGCGTCCAGGTCGATGACAATCGGCGCGGCGGGGAGTTCCTCACCCGGCTTCGTCGCCGCCTGCCCGCTGCTGAGCACCGCGATCTCCAGGGCAGTCAGCGCCCGCCGCGCGTCACCGTCGCTGATCTTGGCCCAGAGCGCCATCGCCTCATCGGTGACCGTGAGTTTTAGCTTGCCGTAACCGCGATCCGGGTCGGCGACGGCACCCGTGAGGATTCGCTTGATGTCCTCCTCGGTCAGCGGCTGGAACTGGAAAATCTGCGACCGGCTGACCAGCGGCGAGTTGATCGCGAAGAACGGGTTCTCCGTGGTCGCGCCGATCAGTGTCACGATGCCGCGCTCCACGTCACCCAGCAGCACGTCCTGCTGGGCGCGGGTGAAGCGGTGGATCTCGTCGAGGAAGAAGATCGTGCGCTGGCCGTCGGCCTCGAGGCGTTTGCGGGCCTCGTCGAGTACCTCACGCACCTCGCGCACGCCGACGGCCGCCGCGTTGGCTCGCTCGAAGCGCCTCCGCGTCGTCGAGGCGATCAGTTCCGCGAGAGTCGTTTTGCCCGTCCCCGGCGGGCCGTAGAAGATCACACTCGTGAGCCGGTCCGCCGCCAGCATGCGGCGGAGCAGCTTGCCCTCACCCAGGAAATGCTGCTGGCCCGCGAACTCGTCGAGGGTGCGCGGCCGCATCCGCACGGCAAGGGGCTCGGCGGCGCGGCGGTTGGCCTGTTTGTGGGTGTCCCAGAGACCGGACATGCCCTCATCTTAGCGGGGTAGTCCTGTCCGGGCGTGCGCCCCCTTTCCGCACACCCTCTTACAATACCGGGATGCCCGACCTGCCCGTCATGTTGCGGATCAGTGGTCGGCGTTGCGTGGTGATCGGCGGGGGCCGTGTCGCGCGGCGCCGCGCCGCCGCCCTGCTCGACGCCGGTGGGGATGTCACCGTCATCGCGCCGACCATCGATCCCGATCTCGTTTCATTGAAAGTCAAACTTGAACAACGCCCCTACCGAAACGGCGACTTGGCCGGCGCGGTCCTGGTGGTGGTCGCGACCGACGACCCGGCCGTGAACCGCCTCGCCGCCGACGAGGCGCGCCGCGTCGGGGTGCTGGTCAACCGCGCCGACGACCCGGAGTCCGGGGACATCTCCATCCCCGCCCACGCCCACCACGGCCCGATCACGCTCGCGGTGCACACCAGCGGCGGCTCCGCCACGGCGTCGGCCCTGATCCGCCGGCAGATGTCCGACGCGCTGGACCCCGACTGGCCCCGGCTGATCGAACTGGTCTCCCCCTACCGCTCCAAGGTGCAGGCGGGGTTCAAGGACACCGCCCAACGCACCGCCCGGCTCGCCCGGCTGGCGGACGCCGACGCCCTGGCGGTTCTCAAGCGGGACGGTACACAGGCCCTGCTCGCGCGGTGCGAGGACTTGCTCAAATCGCCGATTTCGCAGAACCTCGACGACCCGGCGTAACCCCGATGGACAACCCCCTCATCACCGCCGCCCTCGTCGTCCTCACGCTGCTTTCTTTGGCGGCGTCCGGCCTCGCCCTGCGCCGGCTGTTCGCACGCAGCAGCGGCCGCATCGCGACCCGCGCCGAACAGTTGCTGATCACCGCCTGCTCCCTGGGTCTTCTGGCGGTTTTTCTCTACCGCAAAATCCAGATGGGGCCGGGCTGGCAGCCGCTCGAGGCGCATGTGGACGGCCTCGTGCTGATCGGATTGCTATTTGGCGTCGTGATCCTTTTTCTCCAGCAGCGGCCGCGGCTGGGCGGCTTGGACGCGTTCGGCCTCCCGCTCCTGACCGTCATCCTCGCCTGGTCGGTCTGCGCCAGCGCGTGGACCTACCGCGCGTTCGACCTCAACACGCTGCACCCAGTATGGATGGCCGTCCACCTGGCGGGCGTGTACATGGGCACGCTCTCGTCGGCGGTCGCCGCGATCGCGGGCGGCACATTTCTCTACGTGCAGCACCGCCTGCGCAGCAAGCAGAACATCGCGGACACCGGCCGGCTGGCGAACCTCGAATCGCTCGAAAGCCTCATCATCCGCACCGCGACGATCGGCTTCGCCCTGCTCACGCTCGGGCTTCTCGCCGGGTTGGTCATCCAGACCGGCGGCGGCGCGGCCTCGCGGCTGGGCCCCGGTTGGTGGCACTCACCCAAGGTGCTGCTGGCCGTGCTTGCGTGGGCGGTTTACGCCGTCGTCATGAACGTCCGCTTCGGCTCGGCGTTCCGCGGCGCCCGCGCGGCGTGGCTCTCGATCTTCGGCCTCGTGCTGCTGCTTGCGACCTACGGCGTGGTCACCGCGCTGCCTAATGCGCGCGACGACGCACGGCCGACGCGGGCCCCTTCATCGGAGACGCCCCGATGAAGATCATCATGCTCGGCGTCAACCACCGCACCGCGCCGGTCGGGTTGCGAGAGCAACTGACCATCACCGGCGAACGCATGGCCGCCGCCCTCACCCGCCTGCGTGCCGCGCACCCGGCGAGTGAACTGGTCATCCTCTCCACCTGCAACCGCACCGAGGTTTACCTCGCCCGCCCGGCGCACGAGCCACCGACCGCAGAGCAACTCACCGACTTCCTCTCGGGCTACTGCGGCGCCGACCGCGCCGCGCTGGCGGCGTCGGTCATCCTGCGCGAGAACGAGCAGGCGGTCGCCCACCTGTTCAGGGTCTGCGCCGGGCTGGATTCGATGGTGCTGGGCGAGTCACAGATCGTCGGACAGGTCAAGCGCGCCTACGAGCAGGCGCAAAATAGCGAGACGGTCGGCCCGGTGCTGCACAAGGTGTTCCAGCAGGCGATCGCTGTGTCGAAGGAGGCGCGGAGCAAAACCGGGATCGACACCGGGCGCGTCTCCGTCGGCTCCGTGGCGGTCGATTTCGCGCAGCGGATTTTCGAGCGGTTCGACGACAAGACGGTGGTCGGCATCGGTGCGGGCGACATGGCCAAGCTGACGCTGCGGCACCTGGCGTCGCTCAGGCCGGCGAAGCTCTGGGTGACCAACCGCACGCCGCAGCGGGCGCAATCGCTGATCGAGCGTCTGAAATTACCGGCGACGTCTGCGGGCGTCAGGCCGTTCGAGGCGTTGGATGAATTGCTCGTCGAGGCGGATATCGTGCTGACCAGCACCGGCTCGCAGAAGCCGATCATCACCGCCGAGCGGTTCAAGCCGCTGCTGCGGAAGCGGCGGTTCCGGCCGTTGTTTATCATCGACATCGCGGTGCCGCGCGACGTGGACCCGCGCGTCGGCGGGCTGAACAACGTGTACCTGTACAACATCGACGACCTGCAGGGCGTGGTCGCCGCCAACGTAAACCAGCGCTCCGAGCAGGTGCGCGAGTGCGAGGCGATCCTGTTCGAGGAGGTGCGGTCCTGCTACGCCGAGGTGCAGAACCGGGACGTCGGGCGGCTGATCAAGGCGCTGCGCCAGCGGCTGCACGACCTGGGCCGGCTGGAGCACGAGCGCACGGCACGCAAGATGTCCGCCGCTGCACCGGACGAGATGCCCGCGATCCTGGAAGAGCACACCAACCGGCTGATCAACAAGATCCTGCACCTGCCGCTGAGCCAGTTGGACCAGAGCAGCCCCGAGGCGCCGCTGGGGTTTTACGCGGCGGCGCTGCGGCGGTTGTTCGACCTGAAGGAGGAATCACGGCCCGGGCCGCCGGTTGATGGCGAGAAGGTCGCCCCGCCTGTCGAGCCCGATACGCCCCCGGCTCCGACAACCGGCACCGCGGCGACACCCGAGCGGTCGCGTTCCTGATCGTCACCGCATGAACCCACGAGTGCCGAGCGTGGATGAAGAACGCATATCGCGGCCGCGCGCGTGGGTTGCGGTCATCGTCGGTTGGCTGGTGGTGTTGGCGTCGATGTGGGTGGCGCAGCAGCGCGGCGTGCGGGGCGGGAATGCGGAGACTTTTGCCGGCCCGGTGTATGTGCTGGCGACGGCCGGCCCGTGGGTGGCGCTGTTCTGGTTGGCCGCGATAGGTTGGGGCTGGCTCGTGCGACGGCTGCTCGCACCGGCGATCGGCGGCGGCGCGGGATTAGTCGTGCAGGCCGGCGCGGGAGCGGGCGTGCTCCTCGTGCTTAGTTGGCTGACGGCGTGGCTCGTCGGGTTGTACGCGGCCCTGTCTTGGGTGTTGCTCGGGCTCGGCGCGGCGTGGTTAGTGCCCGTGTGGATTCAACACAACAAACAAAACAAAATCGCCCGGCCCGCTTCATTGCAACTCCCGCTTACGGCGATCGCACTGGCCCCCGCGCTCGGCCTGCTGCTCATCGCGGTGGCATGCCCGCCGGGCGTGCTCTGGTCCGTCGAAGCGCATGGCTACGACGTGACGAGCTACCACCTCCAACTCCCGCACGAGTGGCTGCAGGCGGGCCGGATGATCGAGCTGCGGCACAACGTGTTCGGCTACCTCCCCTCGCTGATGGAAGCGGGCTACACGATGCTCGGCACGCTGACGGGCGGGATGAATGCCACGGCGATCTACGCCTCGCAACTGCTGCACGTCTCCTTCGCCCTGCTGGCGGCGGCGGCGGTCGGGGTGATGGTGGCACGGGCCGTCGGCTCGGCCGCGGGCGGGTGGTCGGCGGCGCTGCTGCTTGCGCTTCCGTGGACGGTCATCACCGGATCGATGGCGTACAACGATGCCGCGACACTCGGGCTGGGTGCTACGGCATTGCTGGTAGCGCTCTCGCCGAACGACAAGCCAAACCGGGTCGCGGCACTGGCGGGGTTCCTCGCGGGCGCGGCGACGCTCTGCAAGCTCACCTCCGGGGTGATGTTCGCCGTCCCCGTCGGGTTGATCATGGTGTGGGGCACGGGGGCCGCGCACAACACGCAAAATGCTCCGCGTGCGATACGGGTGCGGCGTGCATTGAGGGCGGCTGGCGTGGCGGCACTGGCGGGATTGCTCACGCTCTCCCCCTACCTCGTCCGGAACACAGCGCGGACGGGCAACCCTGTTTTCCCTTTCGCCGCTGAAACACTCGGCCGTGCGCACTGGAACGAGGGACAGGTAACGCGGTGGCGCCGCGCCGTCACGGCGGAGGGCGGCGTCGGACACCGGCTGTATGAACTGGCGAGGCGCGGCGTCTGTAACCCCGGCTTCGGCGCGATCGGCGGCACGCCGCGCGACGCCTCGACGCCGACACACGACATCACCCTGTTCGACCGCGAGTGGGGCTTCCCTCTTCCGGCCGTCCTCGCGGGCATCGGTCTTGTCGTCGGGTTGTGGCGGCGTACGACACGCTTCCTCGCGGCGGCGATGGCGGTCACGCTTGTGATCCAGGTCGTTTTCTGGATGACCGCAACCCACCTGCAGAGCCGGTTCCTCCTGCCGGCGGCAATTCCCGTGGTGACGCTCACCGGACTAGCATTGGGCGCGGGGATGGCGTCGGCAAAGCCGCTCATCCATCTGCTTGGGCGATACACGGCCGTGCTGACCGCCGCGATCGTCACGGCGTCGAGCTTCTCCATTTTTTACAGCCAGACGATCGCCGCGCTGCCCCCGTGGCAAGTCACCGATTCCCTCCCGAGTCCCGAGCAGCTTGACCAGATGACGCTCGGCACGGCACTGGTCGGCGATCACCCGATCAACCGACTCCCGACAGGAACGCGCACGCTGCTCGTCGCCGACGTTTCGCCCCTGCTCTACCTGCGCCGACCGGTGGACTATGCGACGGCGTTCGACACGAACCCGCTTACCGCCATCATCCAGCGCGTCGGGGACGACCCCGCCGCCGTGACGCTGGCGTTGAAGGATGCGGGCTTCACACACGTCTGGGTCCACTGGGGTGAGGTCGCCCGCCTGCAAGCCACGATCGGCCTCGACGACGCGCTCGCTCCCGAACGCCTTCGCCGCCTCACCGAGCATTGGACTGCCGAGCCCGGCCTGCCCGACGCCGTCGGGTTGTACGCGTTACCATGACCGAGATGTTCGGGAGCCATCTATCCATCGCCGGCGGACTCCACCTCGCACTGCGTGAGGCCCGCGCGCTCAACCTCGACTGCGTGCAGGTCTTCACCAAAAACCAGCGGCAGTGGTCCTCCCCGCCGCTCACCGGGGAACAGGTCCGCGAGTGGTTCGATGTTCAGCGCGAGACGGGCATCACCACCGCCGTCTCGCACGACAGCTATCTCATCAACCTCGCCAACCCCGGGGCGGAGCCGCGCGAAAAATCGCTCCGGCTGTTCCGCGACGAACTCGAAAGGTGCGAGGCGCTGGGCATCCCCTACCTGGTGACGCACCCCGGCTCGCACATGGGCGAGGGCGACGACGCCGGGCTGGCGCGGGTGGTCACGGCGATGGATCAACTTCACGCAGACCTCCCGGGCCTGCGCACGGTGACCTGTATGGAAGTCACCGCCGGCCAGGGGTCGAATCTGGGCTACCGCTTCGAGCACATCAAGACGATCGTCGACGGCGTGCGCGAGCCGGAGCGCCTCACGGTCTGCCTCGACACGGCCCACATGATCGAGGCCGGCTACGACCTGACCAGCGCGGCGGGCATGCGGGCGACGCTCGACGAACTCGACGCGGTGGTCGGCATCAGACTCGTCCGGGCGGTGCACATGAACGACTCCAAGACGCCGCGCGGCAGCCGGGTCGATCGCCACGAGCACATCGGGCGTGGCCACGTTTCGCTGGAAGCGTTCGGCGTATTGATGAATGACGAGAGGTTCACAAACGTGCCCAAGATTCTGGAGACGCCCAAGGACGTGGCCCCCGACGGCCGGCCGTGGGACACCGTAAATATCGAGGCACTCAGGGGATTGATGATGCCTACGGGTGGGACGAAGAGGAAACCGGTCGGTGTGAAAATGCGCAAAAAGACTTGACTTGGGGGTTTGTCGTTGGCACAATTCACCCGGACGGACGAATCCGGAAAGGAGGCCCGCGACCAAGAGCAGCGCAACAATCTGGTGCGAAGAGAGAAGGCCGAGCGAGTGAACCGCAATACCCGATATTTTTCTTAAATTATTGGTCCTCGCCCGGCCATTTTTCTGCGCCGAATCAGCCGCGCTTTTCTTCGATGCGTTCCTCCCACCTCTCCCGACTCCGCCCCACCCGACAACAACCCATCACCATGGCCAAACGCCCCACCAGCCCGGCCGCTTTTCAGGTCATCGACCACCCCATCCTCCGCCACATGCTCACCGAGGCGCGCGACAAGCGCACCGGCCACGCGCGGTTCCGTGAGCTGCTGGGGGCGATCGGCGGGCTGATGGCCTACGAGGCGACGCGCGACCTGGCGGTTGATCCGCTCGCTGTGAACACGCCGCTCGAGGAGTTCAGGGGCGTGCGGGTGCGGCTGCCGCTGACGATCGTCCCGATCCTGCGCGCCGGCCTGGGCATGGCCGAGGGCATGACGCGCTACCTCCCCGACGCGGGCACGGGGCACATCGGCATGTTCCGCGACGAGACCCAGCTCAACCCCGTGGGGTACTACGAAAAGCTCCCGCTCAACGTCGCCGGCGGGCCTGTGCTGCTGGTGGACCCGATGCTGGCGACCGGCGGCAGCGCGATGGCGGCCGTCACGCTGCTGAAAAACCGCAAGTGCAAAGATATCCGACTGATCTGCCTGGTGGCGGCGCCCGAGGGCGTGGAGCGGGTGGTGCGCGAGCACCCGGACCTGCGCATTTTTGCTGTGTCGCAGGATCGGGAGTTGGATGATCGCGGGTACATCCTGCCGGGACTGGGTGACGCGGGGGACCGGTTGTTTGGGACGAGTGAGTAAGTATTCACTCTGGACGAGCCGCGACCGTCAGGGAGCGGTTCTGGGACGGCTCAAAGAAAGACCGCTCCCAGACGGTCGCGGCTCGTCCAGGAGCAGCCCTAGACGCAGTGGGCCAGAAGGTATTTCACCGCCCCGTCGATGGGGAGGTGGCTCACATCCAACACCTTGTCGGCGACGGCCTCGTACACCGGACCGCGCTCGGCGAGCATGTGCTTGATCTCATCAATCCCCCCGCCGAACTTCGTCAGCGCCGGCCGGGTTGCGGCGCTCTTGGCGTCGCCGCTGATGCGCTTGTGCAACTCTTCCGGGGCACACCTGAGATAGACGCGAACGGTGTTGGGGGCCTGCTCGACGGCCTCGCGTGCCCCGGCCTGCATCAGCGTGCCGCCGCCCAGACCGATCACCATGTTCGGCCTGGCGACCAGTTCACGCGTGACCTCGACCTCGACCTTGCGGTAGGCCGGCTCCCCCTCGTCGGTCCAGATCTGGGCGACCGTCTTATTGTTGAACCTCTTGCATATCTCGTCGTCCACGTCGATAAAGGTCTTCCACAGCTTGGCCGCGAGGCTCTTACCGATCGAGGTCTTGCCGCAGCCACGATAACCGATGAGGATGATGTTCATGCGGCGGCATTCTAGCGACGATCCGGCGGCGGGACGGCGGGCGGTTTTCTCGGCGCGATTCAGGTGACCCATGGCTGAAAAAGACCCCCGACAGAAGCACCTGGACCACCTGCGCGAATGGCGCAACAAACCCGAGCGTGCCAAGATGCTCGGCGACTTCCTGCCCGGGCAGTTCAAGCGCGAGATCGAGAAGCCCTACAAGCAACTGGCGACGATCGCGCCGGTCTGGATGGAACTGGTGCCCGCCGAACTGGCGGCGCACACACGGCTGGAGTCCTTCAGCAAGGGCGTGCTGCGCGTGGTGGTCGATTCGAGCTCCCGGCTTTACGAGCTGGACCGCCTTCTGCGCGAGGGGTTGCAGGAGCGGATCATCACCGCCCACAAGGGGCCGGCCTTCCGCAAGGTGCAGTTGAAAGTCGGCGCGGTCGCGGGCGGCGCGGCCGACAACACCTAAATCCGAACAACACGGGTCACGTTATACGACCGATTCCGTCTGCAATGGCTGGGTCAAGTAGCCGGCTTATTGCGTCGATAGCAACCATGAGAGAGTCCCTCCCCCGTCCACGGAGAAACGCAGATGGCAACCGAAGTCGTTCGCATGGTTTGCCCAAACCTTAAGTGCCGGGCATTGCTCACCGCCCCCGTGGCGGCCCGCGGCAAAGTTGTGCGTTGCCGTAAGTGCGGCACAAAGGTGCACATCCCCGAGACCGCCCCGGTCAAGACCGACGCAGCCAATGACGCCAAGACGGTCTGACCTCTCCCGCCCCTCTCCCGCCCCTCCCCCTCCCCACATACCATCCGCGATAAAACCGCACACATGTGCGACGGCTCTTGCCTCATCCCCGCCGTGGGGCGACCATACCCGCATCCCCTCGGGAGCCGGGCATGTCGCGCATCGCCAACGTCGAGTTGTTCCCCGTGGCCATACCCGCCGACGCGAGTTGGGACCTCGACGGCTCGGCGGACACCATCGTCGTGCGCGTCACCGATGACGATGGCGTGACCGGCATCGGCGAGTGCGACGCCCCCGCCACCGTCGTCCGCTCCTTCCTCGAGATGCCCAACGCGCACCTCTGGAGCCTCAACATCCCGCGCCTGCTCATCGGCCGCGACCCGGTGGAGATCACCGGCCTGTGGCACGCGATGTACGATGCGACCTTCTGGCCCGGGCGCCGCGGCCTGGGCATCCACGCCCTCTCCGCCGTCGATACCGCGCTGCACGACCTGGTCGCCAAGAAAATCAACACCCCCGTTTACAAGCTGATGGGCGGCGCCCGCCGCGCGTCCCTCACGCCCTACGCCACCATCTTCCCCGGCATGCCCAACGGCCGGACGATCCGGCATGTCATGCAGCGCATCGGCGAGCAGTTCGAGACCGCGATCAAGATGGGCTTCCGCGCCGTCAAGATGGAGGTTCTCTTTGAGGACCTCGCGGACGACCGCGAACTCGTCGCGCTCATCAAGGAGGGCCGCGGCATGCTCGGGCCCGACATCACCATGATGGTGGACTTCGGCTACCGGTGGCACGACTGGCGCGCCGCGCAGTGGGTGCTTGACCGCGTCGAGGCGTGCGACATCTTCTTCGCCGAGGCGACGCTCCAGCACGACGACCTGCTCGGCCACGCAAAACTCGCCGACCACTGCGCTACCCGCATCGGTGGAGCGGAGGCCGCCGCCACACGCTTCGAGTGCCGCGAGTGGATCGAGGTCGGCAAGGTGGACGTGCTCCAGCCCAACATCAACCGCTGCGGCGGGTTGACCGAGATACGCCGGATCGCCCAGATGGCGGAGATGTACGGCGTGCAGGTTGTGCCTCACGGGTGGAAGACCGGCATCACCGCCGCGTGCGGGGCGCACTTTCAGGCGAGCACGATCAATGCCCCGTACTTCGAGTACCTCTCCGGTCGGCTGTACGACTCGCCGCTGCGCCGCGACCTGGTGGACTTTGAGCCGCCGGTGCGTGATGGCCGCATGGCCCTGCCGGAAAAACCCGGGCTGGGCATCGACCTGAACGAGGCGGTAGTCAAGCGATACCTCATCCCGCGCACGGCGGAAGACCCTAAAACCCCGCCGGCACGCACTGCCGTCAAACCGCCCGGAAAACGCAATAGAAAGTAGCCGACATGGACCACAGCAAGATCGACATGAACGCCCTGCTGCGCGGCCGCGTCGCGATCATCACCGGCGCCGGCTCGGGGATGGGCAAGGCCGCGGCGGTGCTGTTCGCGCACCACGGTGCGAAGGTCCTCGTCGCGGACGTGAACGAAACCACCGGGCGTGCCGTGGTTGATTCCATCGTCGCCTCCGGCGGCGAGGCCGCGTTCATCAAAACAGATGTCTCCAGCGCCAAGGACGCCGACGCGATGTGCAAGGCCGCCGTGAGCCGCTGGGGCACGATAGACGTGCTCTACAACAACGCCGCCGCCACGGTGCTGTGCAATGAAAAAGACCGCCCGGTCCACGAGTTGGAGGAGGCGGTGTGGGACCGGATGATCGACATCTGCCTGAAGGGAGTGTACCTCTGCTCAAAGTACGCGCTACCGACGATGATGGCCAAGGGGCGCGGCTCGATCATCAATGTGACGAGCATCGACGCGCTGCTCTCCGAGCCGGGCTTCGACAGCTACACCGCCGCCAAGGGTGGGATCATCTCACTCACCCGCTCGATGGCGGCTGAATACGGGAAGCACAACATCCGCGTGAACGTGATCAGCCCGGGCTACATCATCACCGAGTGCCAGATGGGCTGGTACAAGAACGACCCCGCCGCCGTCACCAAGGCCCGTTCCTACCACGCCGTCCCGCGCTTGGGCGAGCCGGACGACGTGGCCTACATGGCGCTCTACCTGGCGTCCGACCTCTCGGGGTTCGTGACCGGTTCGATCATGCCCGTGGACGGCGGGTTCACGGCGTCCAAGGCGGGGGCGGACGCGTCCGAGTTTTCCCGCGGATACATGGACCCCGGAGAAATCGCCGATAAAACGTAAACCATGCCCAGCCTCCTAACATGCATTATGCGCAGGACCATCAGGATGACCGGGCTTGCACTCCTCGCCGCCTCGCTGACGGGCTGCGGTGATTCCACCCCCCCGCCCTCCCCCGCGCCGCCGTCCAAACTCCCGGCCACGGTCCTCGCGCGTGACGCCAAGCCCAGGATGTCCATCCACCAGGCGGCGTTGGAAGGCTCGGCCGAGCAGGTCCAGTTGAACCTGCGCGCGGGGGAAGAGGTCGACGCCCGCGGGCCCAACGATTTCACGCCGCTCATGATCGCCGCCGCCCAGGGCAACAAGGTCATCGTCGAGATGCTGCTCAACCGCGGCGCCAGCCCCAACGCCATCGGCCGGGAGAACACCACCGCCCTGATCCAGGCCGCTTCCCAAGGCCGCTCAACGGCGGTGGAACTACTGCTGGGCCGGGGCGCGGACGTGAACGCCACCGACACCGCGGGCATGACGCCGCTGCTCTACGCCGCGAGCAAGGGCAACGTGACGATCTGCGAGATGCTGCTCAACGAGGGGGCGGCCATCAATGTGCGCAACCGCGGTGGCGCGACGCCGCTCTACCTGGCGGTGGCGAGCAACCAGCCCCGTCTCGTCGATTTTCTGCTCAAGCGCGGCGGTGACATCGAGGCGGCCACCAGCGACACGCTGATGCGCCCCCTCCACATCGCCTCCGCGCAGGGCGACATGCAGATGGTCCGGCTGCTCCTGGCCCGGGGGGCCGAGGTGAACGCAACGATGCGTAACGGCGAGACGCCGTTGCACCTGGCGGCAATGGAGGGGCACGATGACGTCGCGGGGGAACTACTCGATCACAGCGCCGGCGTGAATGCGCAGGAAACCGATACGCACCTGACCCCGCTCCACCTGGCCTCCCTCCAGGGCCACCCGGCCGTGGTCGAGAATCTCATCAAGGCCCGTGCGGACATCAACGCGGTCGCGGCCACCGGCGAGACGCCGCTGATCATGGCCGCCGCGCACGGACAGCCCCGCATCGCCGAGATGCTCGTCTCCGCCGGCGCTAATATCGCGGCCGCCGACAACCGCAAGTGGACCGCGCTGCACTGGGCCGCCTTCACGGGTCGTATCGAACTCACCCGTCTGCTGCTCGAACGCGGAGGAGACCCCAAGGTCAAGACCGTGGCGGGCGACACCGCCATATCCCTGGCCATCAAGGAATCTAAGAGCGACGTGCTCGCCCTCTTCTCGAGCATGGGCTACATGATCAAGTAGTCGTGCGACGCGGGATATCGGATTGGAAATGGCGGCCGCGGCGTCAGTGCGTGCCCGGCTCGTCGTCCTCATCGTCGTCGGCGAGGTCGATGATCGAACTGCCCTCGGACTGTGCGGCGGAAATGTCGCTTTCCGCCTCGGCGAGCGCTTCGAGAGCGGCGATCGGGTCATCCAGGTCAACCGTGGGGCTGTCCTGTCCGGGGGGCGCGACCGGCCCGGGCTGCGGGGTGGCGGGTGCTGCGGCGCCAGCGGCCGGGGCGGGCGGCGCCTTGGCGGGCTTGGGCGCGGGGGCGGCCGCAGGCTCGGGCTGCCGTGGGCGCTGGGTGACGTGGCTCTCCAGCACCGTGCGCACCGCATCGACCCGTTCCGGCTTGCCGTCGATGATCAGCTTGAACACGACCGGGCCGATGACCACCTCGTCGCCGGGCTGAAGCACCGCTTCCTGGACCCGCGTGCTATTGTGATAGGTGCCGTTGCTCGAGCCCAGGTCGCGCAGCTTGAGCCGCCCGTCAACCACGCGCAGCTCGCAATGCTGACGCGAAACGCTCGAGAGCGGGATGCGCAGGTCGCATTGGCTCGTCCGGCCGATGACCATGCGGTCTTTCGCCATCGCAAAATCGCGACGCGTACCGTCGGCCTTGAACATCACCAGCGATACATCCATGAATCGGTCCCTTCCCATACACCAGGCCCCCCCATCTAACTTCAAGTCTAGCGGCGGGCCTACCTTGCTTCAAGACACACCCGGCCGCGCCCGCCCCACAATCCATGCGCTCTACCTCCACATCCCCTTCTGCTTCCATAAATGTCACTATTGCGACTTCTACAGCATCGTGGACGACAGCGCCTCGGGCGACCGGCAGGAGGTCTTCACCGACAGGCTTATCGCCGAGCTGCGCCACCGCGCAGGGCAGGTGGAACTCCAGCCCGTGACGATCTTTGTCGGCGGCGGCACGCCCACGCTTTTACGCACCGCGCTCTGGTCGCGGCTGCTCGAAACCCTGTGGGGCGTGGTGGACAGGCGAACGGTCGTGGAGTTCACCGTCGAGGCCAACCCGGAAACCGTGACGCCCGAGCTAATGGATGTTCTGGTCCAGGGCGGGGTCAACCGCGTGAGCCTCGGGGCTCAATCGTTCCAACCGGCGCTGCTCAAGACCCTGGAACGCTGGCACGAGCCCGCGAGCGTCGGGCGGGCGGTGGGCGTCGTCCGCGGCGCGGGGATCGCCAATATCAATCTCGATCTCATCTTCGCCATCCCGGGGGAGACGACCGCACTGCTGAACACCGACCTGGACGCACTGCTGGCGATGTCGCCGGATCACGTGAGCTGCTACGGCCTGACCTACGAGCCCAACACCGCCATGACCCAGCGGCTCAAGATGCGCCAGTTCGAGCCCATCGCCGAGGAGGTTGAGCGCGACATGTACGCCGTGGTGATGGACCGATTGGCCGCCGCGGGATTCGAGCAGTACGAGGTGTCGAACTTTGCCAGGAAAAACCGCCGCTGCCAACACAACCTCGCCTACTGGACCAACCGCAACTGGATCGGCGTCGGCCCCGGCGCTGCGAGCCACATCGACGGCCACCGCTGGAAAAACCAGCCGCACCTGGGGCGTTACCTCGCCATGGCCCCGGAGCCTCCGATCGTGGATGAAGAGCACCTGCCCGAGGCACGCCGCACGGGCGAGGAACTCATGCTGCGGCTGCGGCTGCGTGACGGCGTCGAGCGGGCGTGGCTGACCGCACGGCTGCCCGAGAGCGACCCGCGCGCCGCGCGGCTACGCGAGCTGACCGAGATGGGCATGCTCGAATGGTCGGGCGACCGCCTGCGTCTGACACGGGCCGGCATCTTCGTCGCCGACAGCGTGATCGCGGAATTGCTTTAAACTCAGGATGCCCGCGCCGCGTTCACGAAACGACGCGCGGTCAGTGCTTGGCGTGGCTGTCGTGGGCCGGCGCGGCGTGGCCGTGCGCATCGTGCGCGGCATGGTCGTCGTGGCCGTGGTCGCTGGCGGCCGGGTCGGGCGGCTCCGGGCTCTTGAGCTTCAGCGCGGGGATGCCCAGGACGATGGCGGCGATGAACAGCCCGGCGACCGCGATCAGGACGGGCTGCAAGAACGGGATGTCCCGCAATTCGGGGACGAGCTGCGAGGCGGCGTGAGCGCCGCTGTCGTGACCCTCGCTAGATTCCCCTTCTTCGCCGTGTGCCTTGCCCGACGGCCGCGCCTCGGCCGGGTGGGATCTCGACATGGCGGGCGATTGCCCGGACACGGCGTCAGAGGTCTCCGTGACCTGCGCTGTGTGGCCCGCAGCCGGAGCCGTGGCCTGGGCTGCCGTGGAAGTTGCCGGTTCCGGCACGTCGTGCCCGGGCGCGGCGACCAACGATGAACTCCAGCCCGCGGCCCATAGACCCAGGCCCGCGCCGATGACCGCACCCATCAACCTAAACCTGATCCGCCTCATCACAATCGCACTCCGTGCCGTTTGGCCCGGCCAGTATATCGCGGGGAGGGAACGAATAGCGAATGGCGGAATGCGGCCCGATCACCGCTTCTTTTTCTTCCGCTCCTTGAACTGCGGCCGTTTGGATTTATCGTCGCCCTCTTCCTCATCACCCCGCGCCTCGGCGGCGCGGCGTTGCTTGCGCGACATCGCGGCCGCGTCCTCGCCGCCCCCGGCGCGCTCGGTGGCGTCGAGGTTCTCCCGCTGCTCGTCAGACGCCGGCGCCGCGATGGCGGACGCCGCAGGCGCCTGCTGCGCCTTCTGCGAACCGTACACGTTCCGCATCTGCACCTGCGGGGTCAGCCTGGCCCGGAAAACCGTCTCCGCCACATGGTCACGCACGTTCTGCTGCATCTGCCTGAAGTAGTTCGCCCCCTCGCGCTTGTACTCGATGCGAGGGTCTTTTTCCGCATAGCCGCGCAGGCCCACCGCGTCACGGAGCTGGTCCATCGCGTAGAGGTGTTCCTTCCACGCCTGATCGAGGAATTGCAGCAGCACGAATCGCTCCAGTTGTGACAACTCCGTGCGGAGCAGCATGCGGCCGGCCTTGAGGAGCGCCTCGCGACGCGCGGCCGGATCAGCCAGCTCGGCCGGCTCGATCTTCGTGGCAAACCGCTGCGACGCCCACTCCGCCAGTTTCTCCGTGTCCGTGTGCTCGGCCAGCGCCTTGTCCACCAGCGCGTCGAGCCCGCCGCCGTCCCACCACCGTTCGGACGCGGCGGTCAGTTGCGTCGTCAGTTCAACGCCCGACATCTTCGTCACCCCCTCGGGTGTCCAGCCCAGGTCGTACCGCTGGTTCGCCCAGCCGGCGAGCTGCTGCGCCGCCCAGGGGCCGTTCTGCTGCGCCGCCTGGAAGGCCATGTCGATGATGAACTCCACCGGGTAAACCACCTCACGGCGGTGG
This sequence comes from Planctomycetota bacterium, assembly GCA_021413865.1. Classification (GTDB taxonomy): domain Bacteria; phylum Planctomycetota; class Phycisphaerae; order Phycisphaerales; family Phycisphaeraceae; genus JAIOPN01. The sequence continues at coordinate 68,425 of JAIOPN010000024.1, forward strand.
TAGCTCTCGTGTGCCTTGTTGATGATCAGGTTCCCCACGCGCTGCCGCCACTCGGCGAGGGGCTCGCCGGTGTTGATCTCCATCTCCTCGGGCTTGATCTCGATGTCGAACTTCTGCCTGACCCATTCGGCCAGGTCGCGCTGCCCGTAGAGCTTGTCGAGGAACTTGGCCAGCTCCGACAGGTCTTTCTGACCGATCAAGTCGAGCGCCGCATCGGTGAGCAGGCGCTTGACCTCCTCGGTATTCATCGTGCGGAGCCTGGCCGCCTTCAGGTCCACCTTGAACCGCGTCATCGCCCAGGAGGAAAGCCCCTGCAGGTCCCACTCCTCGGGCGGGATGTCGTTGGACATGTACTCGCCGGTGGTCAGCTCGACGGTCTGCTTGGTGTCGTCGCTCGCGGCGCTGCGCACCACGTGCTGGAGCTCGTGCAGGTCGTCGCTGCGGAGCTTGTGGGTCTCGATGTTCACATCCATCTGCGCCCGGCACCACTCGGCGATCTGCGAGGGGACGTACTCCGGGTCCAGGTACAGGGCGATGGCGTCCTGCACGCAGTCCTCGATGTACTCGAAGATGATGCGGTCCACGTTGCGGCCCTCGAGCACGTCCTGGCGCAGGCCGTAGAACGCGTTGCGCTGGTGCTCCATCACCTCGTCGTACTCGAGCAGGTTCTTGCGTATCTCGTAGTTGCGTTCTTCGACCTTGCGCTGGGCGCGGCCGACGCTTCCGGTGATCCAGCGGTGCTCGATGGCGTCGCCCTCTTTCATGCCCAGCTTCGACAGCGCGGTCAGCGTCGTCTTGCCGGCGAACATCTTCATCAGGTCGTCTTCCAGCGAGATGAAGAAACGCGACGACCCGCGGTCGCCCTGGCGGCCGGCGCGGCCGCGGAGCTGGTTGTCGATGCGACGGGCCTCGTGCCGCTCGGTGCCGACGATGTGCAGCCCGCCCATCTCCTCGACGTGCTTCCACGTCTGGAGCTTGTGCAGAAGGAAGCCGGGGACGGCGTCGAGCTCCGCCACGCACTGCTCGGCGGACATCGTGCTGATCTTCTCGGGCTCCACCGGCACGTGCCCGCCGACCCAGTGGCGCAGCAGGCGGAGGCGGGCCTCCTCGTCGCTCAGCGCCTCGGCCTCCTTGGCGCCCAGCCCCAGCGCGACGCGAGCCTGGTGGCGGAGGGAACGGCGGATGAGCTCCTCGTCGGGCATGTCGGCGCGGGCGTCGCTGGGGAGCAGGTTGTGCTGCTGCCAGTGGCGGACCAGCACCTCGCGGTCAACGGGGGAGAGCTTGATGTCCGTGCCGCGGCCGGCCATGTTCGTCGCGATCATCACGGCGCCCAGCTCGCCGGCGTGGGCGACGATCTGCGCCTCGCGCTCGTGCTGCTTGGCGTTGAGCACCTCGTGTTTGATGCCGTGCTTCTTCGCCAGCAGCGCCGAGAGCATCTCGCTGTTCTCAACGCTGGTGGTGCCGACCAGCACGGGACGCCCCACGTCGTTCATCTGCTTGATCTCGTCCAGGATCGCGTTCCACTTGTCCTTCTGCGAGAGGAAGACCAGGTCGTCTCGGTCGGTGCGGACGACCGGCACGTTGGTCGGGATGCTCACCACGTCGAGGGAGTAGATCTCGTTGAACTCCGTCGATTCGGTCAGCGCCGTGCCGGTCATGCCCGCCAACCGCTTGAAGAGCTTGAAGAAGTTCTGGATGGTGACGGTCGCGAGGGTCTGCGTCTCCTGCTTGATCTTGACCTTTTCTTTCGCCTCGACCGCCTGGTGCAGGCCGTCGGACCACTGCCGGCCGATCATCAGACGGCCGGTGAACTCGTCCACGATGATGACCTCCAGCTCGCGCGACTCGGCGCCGGGCTGCACGACGTAGTCCTTGTCGCGCTGGTACACGGCGTGGGCGCGGAGGGAGTTCTCCAGCAGGTGCGGCATGTCCATGTTGCTGCCGACGTAGAACGAGCCGATGTTGGCGATCTTCTGCGCCTCGGCCACGCCCTCGTGCGTCAGGTGCGCCGCCTTCTTCTCGCGCTCGACCTCGTAGTAGCGGACGTACTTGTCTCGCGCCGCCTCGAGCTCGGGCAGCTTCGCCTGCAGGCTCTTCATCTCCTCGCGCATGGCGGGGATTTTGTCCTTGTCCCGCGCGTTGCGTATGTCCCCCTCCAGGCCCTTGATCCGCATGATCGTTTCCTGGACCTTCTTGTCGCCGGTGTCCCACTCGCGCTGCCTGGTCATGAGGTGGCGGGCGAGTTGGTCCGCCAGGTCGTAGCGCGGCGCGTCGTCGTGCGCGGGGCCGGAGATGATCAGCGGCGTGCGCGCCTCGTCGATGAGGATGGAGTCCACCTCGTCGATGATGCAGAAGTCGCGGTTCTTCTGCACCTGCTCGGCGGTGGTGAGCTTCATGTTGTCGCGCAGGTAGTCGAAGCCGAACTCGCTGTTGGTGCCGTACACCACGTTGCAGGCGTAGGCCTTCTGCTTGATCTCGGGCGGCTGCATGTGGTACGGGTGGATCGCGCCGACGGTCAGGCCCAGGTGGTAGTAGAACGGGAAGACCCAGTCGCGGTCGCGCTGCACAAGGTAGTCGTTCACGGTGACGACGTAGCACTGCAGGCTCTCGACGCAGGCGGTGTAGCACGCCAGCGGGCCGACGATCGTCTTGCCCTCACCGGTCTTCATCTCCGCGATGCGGCCCTCGCCCAGCACCATGCCGCCGATGAGCTGCACGTCGAACGGCCGGGCGCGGAACGGCGGCCGGCTCACCGGGTAGAGCACCCGCACCACTTCGTACAGTTCGAGGGGAATCTCGACGCGCATCCAGCCCGGCACCGGCACGCTGCAGCCCAGTTCCTCGATCGGCTCCATCGCGGCGGCGCGGCGGGCGACCTCGTCGTACAACGGGCGGAGCTCCGCGGGCAGCTTGGTGGAGTCGAAACCGGCGGCGGGGTTGAAGATGTTGCGGATACCCACCGAGCGGTCCATCGCCTCGCGCGCCACGGCCATGACATAAGGCTGGAGGTTCGCCATCCGCTCGCCCTTGGCGATCCGCTCGCGGTACTCGGCGGTCTTCTCGCGGAGCTGCGCGTCGGTCAGGCGGCGCATCTCGGGCTCGAGCGAATTGATCTGGACCACGCGGCGGCGATACGCTTTGATCAGGCGGTCGTTGCGGGTGCCGAAAACCTTGGTGACGGACTTGGCGATATAGGAAAGAACCATGGCGATTCCGTTTCTGCCGGGGGCAATAGCGATCGACTGCGGATCGGGACTATGACTGGATTCTGAAAACCGGGACCGCGCCGGCGGCACGAACACCGCGGACACGGCCTAAGCCCGCAAACAAAACCGTGGGGGTAACCCCGTTCGGTCCACGCGGGACGACGGCCGATGTGTCAGAGAATGAATGGAGGGGGCAGGTCGACGTGGTTCCACCGGCCAAAGGCCACCGGTGAAAACGCCATCAAGCCGGAGCCCACGCGGGAGGAAACCGCGGTCTGCGTAACGATGGGGAGATTCGTGCCGGAGGGAAGAACCGCCATCGCCTGGCCGCGCATCTCGCGGGCCATGCGGGTGAGCGAATCGAGCCACTGGGTCACGGCCCTGCGGTCGGTGGACTCAACGGACTCGACGCGCGAACCGGCGTGGAGCACCACCGCCCCGAGCGACACGTCCGCCGACGCCGCCAGTGACAACGCCACCGCCACGACCAGGAGGGCCGTCGGGGGGATGCCATTGGCGAGGGAACGTTTCATCGTCATCATTATCGGCAGGATCGCCGGGTGGGGTCAAACAGGTCGTGAAAATCAGGTATCGGTCCCTTTTGAATTATGCGGCCTTTGCCGGAATCGTCGCGCCGCACTCGGGGCAGTTGCCCGTGCTGGCCCGGAGGTCGTACAGATTGCCTGGGAGACTCCGTCTTTGGCATCTACTCCGCGCCCAATAGCTGCTTCTTAAGCTCCTCATAGCGGCCGTGGTCTGGGGCAACCATAGCACACACTGGCCACACATTTCCAAACTCAAAGAACAGCCTTCTAATCGCATCCGTCGCGCCAATCCCGTCTTCACCCGGCACCATCCCATCAACTGGCTCTCCAGATATGCCCGCACGAGCAAGCCGCAAAAGCACGGTGGCCAAAGCGATCAACCCCTCGGGGGTTCCGAAAAGTATGGCTTCATCCAAACCCGACTCCGCGGAGATTGCGCATTCTGCCTTGCCCTGAGCATCCAGTTCCTGCAACTGCACGACAAGCTCGTTCAACACTCTGATATCATGGAGCTTCATTCACCCACTCCGTCAAAGGGATTCCGTTTTGATCCAGGATACGTACTTGGTTCTTCAAGTACGGGTAAAATAAATGTACTTAATCCTGCTCTGTCGCAAACCCCGTCGGAATAGCCGGGTGCCACTGGTCGCTGTCCTCATCGACCAGTGCTCTTGACCGGTACCCCCCGGCGGCACTGGTCTGCCGAAGACGGCAGACCAGTGGCACCCGGCCCCAGACACCAATTCAGATCGACCCACCGCAGAAAATCACACGGTCGATGCGGCGATGCCGAGTTCCTCGGGCCGGAGCGCCCCGTCGCCGAAGATGACAGGGTATTTCTCGCCCCCCTTGGCCTTGGTGTTGGCATCCATATAACAGATGCTGAACGCACGGCGGGAGGTCTCGCTGCGGTTCACGTCCGAGCTGTGCAGCGTCCAGTTGTGGAGCAGCGCCACCTCGCCGGCCTTGAGCTCGAGGTAGACCGCCTTCTCCTGCTGGCAGTGCTCGACCATCTGTTCGGGGGTGAGAAAGCCCGAGCCGTGCGACGGGTTGATGACGCGGCGGTGCGAGCCGGGGATGAGTTCCACGCAGCCGTTCTGGCGGGTCGCGGGGTCGAGGGCGGACCAGATGGTGACGAGCGGGTCACGGTCGAAGTTGGTCCAGCGGTCCTGGTGCCAGGGGAGCTTGGTGCCGCGGTGGGAGGGCTTGTTGAAGAACATGGCCCGCATGCAGGCGATGGGCGTCCCGGCGCCGTAGACGTGGGTGCAGATGTCGCGGAAGACCGGCCGCTGCATGAACGCCAGGAAGACCGGGTCGTATTCGAGGTCCTGTATCTTGCGATAGTTGAGGGTCTCGCCCTTGTGGCCCTTGGTCTGCGGGCCGGCGTCCTCGTACTTGCCCGACTCGCTGTCGAGTTGCATGAGCATGCGGTCGTAGTTCAGACGGGCCTTGCCCAGCATGATCTCGTCGATGCGGCGCTGCAGCGCAGTGAGTTCGTCGTCGTTGATGAGCTTGCCCAGGAAGAGGAAGCCGTCGCGGTCGTATTGCTGCCACTGGGCGGGGGTGATGAATGACATGATGGGTCTTCCTAAAAGCCAAGATTCCCGTCATTCTACCCCGGTATTCGTTCTTATGCCGGTGTCTGGGCCGTGCGGGTCTCACGGTCTATGAGTTCCAATAACGCCGTGCGCAACTGGGTGGTCGTTTCACCCACGCGGCCGTCGCCGATGGTTTTCTTCTCGACGCTGGTCACCGGCAGCACGTGCCAGCCTGAATTGGTGAGGAAGACCTCGTCGGCGTCAAGCAGGTCCGCCACGCCGAGCATGCGGCGGTGCACCGTGACGCCCATGCCCAACGCCAGTTCGATGACGGCCGCGCGGGTGATGCCCGGCAGCACCGGCGCGGGCAGGCCGTCCTTGACCTCTTCGCCGCGTGCGATCGGGGTCTGCAGTTCGCCGTTGCGGACCAGGAAAATGTTGCTCACCGCGCCGGAGGCCAGGTGGTTGGTCACGCTGAGCCAGAGCGCCTCGGCCGCGCCCAGGCCCGCCGCCTGCCGCAGCGACCGGAGCCGGGACCAGTAGGCGAGCGTCTTGTGCCCCGACATTGGGTCGAACGGGTTGGCCAGCGGCCCGGCGACACGGACCATGATGCCCTTCTCGAAATAGGCCGGGTCGTATTGCACCGGCTCGTGCGCGACGACCAGCACGGTCGGCTCTACGGGCGCGGCCTCGGCGTCGCGGCGGAGCAGCGAGACCCCACCCGGCGTCACCGTCAGCCTCACCCGGGCGGCGGTCAGTTTGTTGTGCTCCAGCGTCTGGCGCACGGCCTGCGCCAGCGCCCCAACGTCCAGGCTCCGCGCCAAGCCGAGTTCCACGGCGCTCCGCTGCATGCGATCAAGGTGTGCTTCAAGCCGGAAAACACGCCCGTTGAGCGCGGCCATGGTCTCGAACAGGCCCACCGCGTGCTGCAGGCCGGCGTCCTCCGCCCGGACCAGCGCCCCGTCGGGGGGGACCATCGCTCCATTGAGATAAATGTCCACCATCCCACCGCCTTGCCGGAACAGGACCGGGGCGTTATCATACCCGACTCGCTACAGGGCGTTTATCCCCCACGCGCGAAGGGCATAGCCATGAAAAAAGACATCCACCCCGAGTATCGTTTCGTGATCTTCCAGGACGTGGCGGCGAACTTCTCGTTCCTCACCCGCTCCACCGTCAAGAGCAACGACAAGATCAAGTGGACCGACGGCAAGGAGTACCCCCTGATCAAGGTGGATATCTCCAGCGCCTCGCACCCCTTCTTCACCGGCAAGCAGAAGTTCGTGGACACCGCCGGCCGCGTCGAGCGGTTCCAGAAGAAGTTCGCCGGCAACTACTTCGGCGGCGCGCCCAAGAAGGCCTAGCTTCGTGACAACCCCTGACCGCGGTGCGCACCCGCGTGCCGCGGTTTTTTATGCGCGCCCCGTTCCGCCCGGCCCTGATTGCCACTGACGGCCACGGCAGATGACCCAGCCCAACGCCAACCTGATCGCGGCGCTCGACCGCATCGCCGCCGAGTTCGAGGCGATCGAGCGCCAACTCACCGACCCCGCCGTCACCGCGGACCACCAGCGGGTGCGCGGGTTGTCCATCAAGCGGGCGGCGCTCGAAGACCTTGTGTCGCGATACCGGGAGTACACGTCGCTGGCGAAGCAGATCGCCGAGCACCGGCAGATCATCGCCGACGGCGGCGACGCCGAGCTCGTGGAACTCGCCCAGCAGGAACTGCCGTCGCTGGAGTCGCGGGCGGCGGCGTTGCTGGACCGGATCGCCGGCGACCTGGTCACGGCCGACGACCGCGCGGTCGGGTCGGTGATCCTGGAAATCCGTGCCGGCACCGGCGGCGCGGAGGCGGCGCTCTGGGCGGGCGACCTTCTCGAAATGTACCAGCGGCTCGCGGTGATCAAGAAATGGGAATTCACGACGATGGAGTTCTCGCCGGGCGACCAGGGGGGCGTGCGGAACGTCGTCGCCAACGTGCAGGGGCCGGGCGTCTGGCAGTGGTTGGGCTACGAAAGCGGGGTGCACTGCGTGAAGCGTGTGCCCGACACGGAGACGCAGGGGCGTATCCACACCTCGACCGCGACCGTGGCCGTGCTGCCCGAGCCGGAGAAGGTGCAGATCGACATCCCCGACTCCGACGTGAAGGTGGACGTGACCACGGCCCAGGGCCCCGGCGGGCAGAACGTGAACAAGGTCGCCACCGCGGTGCACCTGATCCACATCCCCACCGGCATCGAGGTGCGGATGCAGGAATCCAAGAGCCAGCAGCAGAACCGGCAGCGGGCGTGGCAGCTCCTGCGGGCGCGGGTGTACGACCACCACCAGCGGCAGAAGGACGCCCAGCGGGCGGCGCAACGCTCCATGATGATCGGCTCGGGCGACCGCTCAGAACGCATCCGCACCTTCCGCTGGAAGGAGAGCATCGTCGTCGATCACCGCCTGAACCGGCAGTTCCCCCTCCAGGACCTGCTCAGCGGCAACCTCGACGACCTCATCACCGCCCTGATCGACCAGGACCGCGCCCAGCGTCTGGCGAGCCTCTGAGGCGTTAGCCGTCGGGCTCGCCCGACGCTCTCTCCGGACAGCAAAGCACGTCGGGTGAACCCGACGGCTAACGCCGACCCGCATCATTTCAGCCCCGCCCTCGCGCGACCCGATAACCATACGGTATGACCCCCAACCGGGCCCCCCACCGGCTGCCGCGATTTCTTTGCCTACTCACGGCGGTGCTCTGCCTCGCGCTCGCCCCCGCCGCCCGAGCCCAGTTCGGCCAGGAACGCCTCTGCCACTTCTTCAACTTCGAGGAGCGCAGCGAGGGCAACTGGGAAGAGCTCCCGATGAACTGGTACGCCATCGGACGCCCCGCCGAGACCTCCGACCCCAACTTCAACCGCATCCCCCTGCACAAGGACCTGACCACCCGGGCGGGCTTCCCGGTGCACAACATGGACGTCCGCTTCGACAACCGCCAGCACACCAGCGGGAGCCAGAGCCTCTACCTGGGCCTGGAGGGCGGCAGCGCCGGCGCATTCCTGGGCATGGGCACCATCCCGGTCGTCCCGCACAGCGACTACTTCATCCACGCCAACGTCCGCACCACGGAGCTCAAATACGCGTCGGCGCGCGTGGTGGCCTACTTCGTCAACGAGCAGGGCGGCCGGATCGAATCCTCCGCTGTCATCACGCCCCCGATCTCGACCAGCGGCCAGTGGACCTCCGTGAACCTCCGGCTGCCCGGTGATTTTGAGGACGCGGCGTGGCTGGGCATCGAGGTCATGCTCCTCCAGCCCGCGCCGTCGCCCGACTCGCCCCTGGGTCACCACCAGATCAACTACCAGGAGGCCCGCGGCGGGGCGTGGTTCGACGACATCGGCGTCTGGCAGCTCCCCCGCGCGACGCTGACCACACAGAGCCCGACGAACCTGATCCGCTTCCCCGATCGTCCCAGGATGACGGTGCGCGTGCGCGACCTGACGGTCAGGCCGATCACCGTGGAACTAACCCTCTACGACCACACGGGCCGCAAGGTCGCCTCCGAGCGGCAGTCCATGGGGCAGGGCACGCCGCACGCGTGGAACTGGACGCCCCCCCTGCCGGCCCTGGGCTGGTACATGACCGAGCTTTACGTGCGCGAGAACGAGAGCGGGAAAGAGAAGGTCATCGCGCACTCCATCGGCTCCCTGCTCTGGCTGCCCCGTGCGTCGGGCCCCGGCGACACGGACACCGACCGCTTCGTCGTCACCGCTGAAAACACGCGTAACGACGAGATGGACATGATCCCCGAGGTGCTGGACAAGACGGGCATCCGCTCGGTCGTCCTCAGCGCATGGGACAGGTCCACGAAAGTGGCGACCATGGAGGACCGGCTGTCACGCCTGGACCGCCTGCTCAACGGCATGGCGCTCCACCGCCAGATGCTTTCGCTGAGCATCTCCCCGCCGCCCGATGAGATGCTCCACGCGCTTGACCTGGACCGCGACAGCCCCCTGCCGATGGCCGCCCTGCCCGTGGAGAAGTGGCTGCCCTATCTCTCGCCGGTCCTGCTGCGGCAGGGGCAGGCCGTTACGTCGTGGCAGATGGGCTCCACCTCACAGGCGGACCTGTTTTTCATGCCCAACCTCAAGGACCTGACCGCACGGATGCGGCAGGAGATGCAGGAATACGCCCCCTCGCCGCGCATCACGCTGCCTTGGCGCATCGATCAGGCCAAAAGGCCCGACATCCACGGCGCGGGCTACGCCATCGAACTCCCCTACTCCGTCAAGCCGCGCGCCATCCCCGAGTACCTCGAGGAATGGCTCCCCGCCAAGGACAACGAACCCGTCCGACTCGACCTGCGGCTCTACCCCGCCGACCAGCTCACCCACGAACGCAGGCTCACGGACCTCGCCCAGCGCATGGTCTTCGCGTGGGGCAGGCACGCACCGGCGCTGGCGCTGGACCGCCCCTGGGCCGTCAGCCGCGACAGCCAGCTTGCACTCATGCCCGACCCGGCGCTGGGGGTGTTCTCGAATGTGGCCGCGCTGCTCGCGGGCAGGCGTTGCATCGGCCAGATGCCCATCGCCGACGGCGTGGAGTGCATGATCTTCGACGGCCCCGCCGGCGGCATGCTCGTCGCGTGGAACCGCTACGCGTCCGATGACGAGGCCGTCATCGACATGACGCTCGGCCTCAACCCGGTGGCGACCGACATGTTCGGCAACAGCTCCGAGGTTCCCTCGAAAAACAACCGGCATCAATGGAAGCTCACCAGCGCCCCCGTCTTCTTCACGGGCATCGACCCCAAGCTCGCGCTGTTCCGCTCCGCCTTCACTGTCACGCCCAGCGCCATCGAGTCCACGCAGGAGCTGCACACCCGCACGATCACCATCACCAACCCCTGGCCCGTCACGCTCACCGGCAGCTTCACCATCACCCAGCCGTCAACGTGGCGCATCCAACCCAAGGTCCACACGTTCTCCATCTCGGCGCAGCAGAGCCTCCAGTTACCGGTGCAACTCACGTTCCCGATCTCCGAGGTCGCCGGCGCCAAGCGCATCATCGCCCGTTTCGATTTCATGGCCGACCAGCACTACGTCGTGGACCTCTCAGCGCCGGTGGACCTGGGGCTCAAGAACGTGCGCAGCGACGCCACGCTCGCGCTCCAATACAACAAGACCTCGACCAAGACCGACGCGGTGGTGACGCAGCTCATCACCAACACCGGCGCCGAGCCGATCTCCCTCTATGTCTTCGCCCAGCTCTTGGGCTACCCGCGGCAGGAACGGCTAGTGCCCAGCCTGAAGCCCGGGCAGAGCGTCGTGCGCCGCTTCCGCTTCGAGGGGGCCGATGCCGCCGTGCGAGAAAAGGGCGTCCGCGTCGGCCTGCGCGAAACCGGCGGGCCGGCGGTGCTCAACCGCGTGCTGCACGTCGAGCCGTGACACATCACCGGCCGTCGCGGCCGTTGAAGCGAACCTCTTCCGCTCCCGCCCCGCGGCGGATGAACGTGAGTTCATCGCGTGTCTCGGCATCCCAACCATCCTTGACCGCCGCCGCACTCCCGGCACCCGGGCCTCGTTTGAGGGGGTCCTCCACATCCAACGACACGATCAGGTCACGCCGGCCGTCGGCGAGAACGACCTCCACCGCCACATCGCTCCCCGGCCGCGGCTTGCCCGTTCCGTCAAGAACCGCGAGCCTGCGGATCGACCGGATGCGAGACTCCACGCCGCCCGGCTCCACCACGGACACAAATGTCGAGGCTAGAGGCTCACCGCCTCCCGACGCCTGGCGACGGGCCATGATGCGGGGTATCCATGTTTCCTCGTTGGTATTGAAGACCCCGCAGACCAGCCACATCTCGCACGTGTAGGCGGAAGCTTCCTCGGTCATGTCGGTATAACGCAGACGCACGTCCGTCCCCGCGGGCAGGTATTTGTGCCGGTCCTCCACACGCCACTGCGCGGTCCAGCCCACGCCCGGCTTTGGATCAATCCTGAATTGACGCATCTGGAACCGCTTCTCGGTGAACGGCGTCTCGCACGGAACAGTCTTCAACCCCGAGGTCTCCAGCATGCCGAAGTGGCTGTGCTGGAGCTTGACGTGGTCACTGCCGCCGACCACGCGGAAGATATCGACGACGTAAAAATCCTCGGGCGAGATATCAACCATCGCCAATGTGCGTTCGAACTGACGCGGCCCGGCGAAATCACCGGCCAGCGCCGGATCGCTCGCGCGCACCGCCTTGCACGCCCGACCTGTGTCCCAGAGCACCGCCTTGCCGTCGTTGGTCTTTTGGTAGCGCAGGCCCTGGTCCCTGCCGTCCACGAGTACGGTGTTGTGGGCGCCGGTCATGCAGTACCACAGCGCACGATCCGAGCCCCACCCGCCGAATTGCACGGGCGGGTATCCCAACTCCGGCATGAGGTCCAAACCCCGGGCAAAGAGGCCGATGTTCATGCCGTCGGAGTGGCTGTGGTTGCCGCCTGTGTCGTAGTCGATCCAGAGGGCGCGGGCGTTGGCCCCCGCGCCGGAGCGGAGCATCGCCAGGTGCCACTCCTTGAGGTTGACGCTGCCGGGCTCGGTGTACTCGCCGTGCTCCTTGAGCACCTGCGCCACGCGCCGGCGGAAGGCGTCGGGGTCATCGGTGAAAAGGTCATGCGGCAGGCCGTCGAGCTTCCCCTCGTTGGCGTGCGCGAGCACCTGCACATAGCCCGCGTCGTTCGTGACCTCATACAGCCTCCAGAAGAGCGTGAACATCGAGGGCGTGAGCGAGGCCATACGGCCGAAATGCACGCCGGCGTATTGCGTGTGCCGCGCGGCGAAGGCGCCGGTGTCGCCGATCTGCGGGTAGTAGTTCCGCGCGTACCAGGTGTCGATGTGGAAGCGGTACGTGCGCGCCAGGCCGGGGTGCTTGGCGATGAGTTTGGCGAGCGTGCCGGGCCGCGCGTTCTCCAACTGGGCGAGAAAAACCGCCAGCCCCTGGATGACGAAGGCCGAGTAGCCGGCCAACCCCTTCTCACCCGTGACGCCGTCCACCTTCACCGACTGGGCGACCATCTCATCGATGATGCCTTGGGCCTTGGCGCGGTCGTCGTCGGTGTCGAGCTCGGTGTGGAGGATGGCCTTGCATATCTCTGCACGAGGGTAGTTGGAGCGGATCTTCTGCGGGTTCGCCAAGGCCTCGCGGAGGATGCGGGCCTCGATGTTGCGGCGGATATCCTGCCCGCTGGACTTGGGCATCACGGGTGAGAATCGCTTGGCCTTGTCGGCAAGGAAAGAGACCAGTGCCGGGTCGTCGAGAGCGTCGCGGATGAGACCGAACGCCAGCCCCATCTCGCGCGTCTCCTCGCAGCAGTCGTGCCACGTGGAGACGAAGCCGTCGCACCCGATGTCGTCACCCGTCTGTTCATAGACCCACGATTGCCGGCGGTGGTCGAATCCGGGGTGCAGGTCGGCCACGCGGTCGAGCATGATCGCCGCCTTGCGGGCGCAGGCCTTGTCGCCGGTGAGCGCGTAGGCCTGCGACAGCGCGGTGATGCCCCGGAGCGTTAGCTGTTTCCAGTGGCCGTAGATCAGGTAGGCCGCGATGAACCGCCAGCGTTTGTCTCCATCGACAAAACCGTTCCCGTCGTCCACGCCGAACCGATGGAGCGGGTCCTTGGGGTCGGGATGGTCCGCGTTGAACAGCAGCGAGCGATCGGCGCGGGCGTGATCAAACACTGCATGCTCGTCGAGCCCCGAAGCGTAAAACTTCCAGAAATCATTGGTCGGGAAGAACACGGCGCAGTGCGGGCACTTCACCTTCCAACGGATGTTGACCGCATCGATCTTCCAGTTGTACATCGGCACGCCCTGCTTGCACGCCGGGCAATACCCGCTCGACCAGACCATCCACGAACGCGTGAGCGTCGGCCCGAACATGACGCCCCACAACTCGTCGTCGCTCATCGCCATCCACGGGGCCGCGGCGGCGACGGCGTCACGCTCGACCTGCGCCGCCCAGTCGTACTTCTTCACGTTGGCGCGGGCACGGGCGATAAGGTCCGGGCTGATCATCATGGCTTGGGCTCTCGGTGTGTGATGGGCGGGCTTTGCAGGACGATCCACGGGCCGGGCTCGGGGCCCGCGCCGCCATCTGCCGCGAAAGGCGGCAGACAACCGGTGACGGCGAAATGTTTACCGTCGGTCCACGTGTAGCAGAGCAGCGGCACGCCGTCGGGCTGGGCGGGGGCGGTGAGGTAATCGAAGCGGCGCGTCACGGGATCGAAGACGAGCATGCGTTCCATGAATCGCAGCGGCCGGCCGTCCACGGTGAGCCTGGCCCCGGGCGGCGGCATGATGATCTTGCCGGTCTTGAGGTCGAGCTGTGAGCGGTGGGCGTAGGTGGAGAGGCTGAAGTACGCCAGCCCATCGGCAAAAAGTCCGATGCCGATGAAGCCGTAGATTTTCCCGTGATCGGGCGTGGGGATCGGGTCGAGCCAGCGGCGCGATCGCATCTCATACGGCAGCAGCCGGCCGCCGGCGGAATCGGCGAAGTAGATCACGCCGCCATGCTCGAACCGTCCCGAAGCACCGGCCTCGGGCCAGGGCATCGGCGCCTCATCAATGAACCGCTCGGAAGCGATGTCGAAGCGGGCGAGCCGTGCGGGGTCCGCCAGCGTGACGTACCCGATCCCATCCGAGGCGGGCGAGAGACTGCCAAAATCCCCCTCATAAGGAAATGGAACCGCACGCGGGCTTGCCTCCGGTGCGTCGAGGATCAATGCCTGCCGGTTGCCGCGGTCGCAGAAAAGAACCTTATCGCCGGGGAGCTTCGCGCCGTACCAGAGGATCGGGTTCGACCCGGGGATCGACCTGCGCACGCACCGGCCGGTGTCCGGATCGAGCACGAGATAATCACCCCCCTGCCCCATCTGGAGCACGAGTTTCCCGTGCCAGGCGTAGGTCGAGTAAACCGGTCGGCCATCGAACTCAGGTACGGTGAGGATGCGAAATGCGCCGGTGCGCACGTTGTGCCCCGCCAGCCGCCCGCCCGCGACGCCCTCCCACAACCAACCCTGTTCATCGACGTCCACGCCATAAGGACGATGAGTGATGATCGAGTCATGGCGATGGAAAGAAATAGGGGGAACCATGCCGCTGTCCCGAGCGATGTCGGGACAGGTGAACATGCGTGGGCACAAAGATCAAGCGAGGCCGTGCCCCGCTCAAAGCCCGAGCAGCCGCTTGGCCTCGTCGAGGTCCTTGTCGCCGCGGCCCGAAAGGTTGATGACGACGACGCGGTCCTTGGGCAGCGACGCCGCCAGTTGCAGCGCATGCGCCACGGCGTGGCTCGATTCCAGCGCCGGGATAATCCCCTCGCGGCGCGTGAGCGTGGTGAAGGCCTCGAGCGCGAGCTTGTCGGTGATCGAGGTGTACTGCACACGGCGGGAGTCGTGCCAGAAGGCGTGCTCGGGACCGACGCCGGGGTAGTCCAGGCCGGCCGAGATGGAGTGGACGTCCGCGGTCTGGCCGTCGTCGTCCTGCAATACATAGCTCATCGAGCCGTGCAGCACGCCGGGCCGGCCCATGGTGATCGAGGCCGCGTGCTCGCCGGGCGTGCTCGACTTCCCGCCCGCCTCGACGCCCACGAGCTTCACCGCCGCGTCGCCCACGAACGGGTAGAAAATCCCCGCCGCGTTGGACCCGCCGCCGACACAGGCGACAACGTAGTCCGGCAGCCGGCCGATCTGTTCGAGACATTGCGCACGGCACTCGCGGCCGATGACGGACTGAAAATCACGCACCATCATCGGGAACGGGTGCGGGCCGACGACCGAACCGATGATGTAGTGCGTGTGCGGGCTGGACTCCATCCAGTCGCGCATGGCGGCGTTGGTGGCGTCCTTGAGCGTGCGCGAGCCGGACTCGACGGGCACGACGCGGGCGCCGAGCATGTTCATGCGCAGGACGTTGGGGCGCTGGCGGCGCATGTCCTCGGTGCCCATGAAGACGTCGCACTCCAGGCCAAACACGGCCGCTGCGGTGGCGGTGGCGACGCCGTGCTGCCCCGCGCCGGTCTCAGCGATGAGGCGGCGCTTGCCCATGCGGATCGCCAGCAAGGCCTGGCCCAACGAGTTGTTGATCTTGTGCGCCCCGGTGTGCGAAAGGTCTTCACGCTTGAGGAAGATGCGTGCCCCACCGGCGGTCTCCGTCAGCCGCGCCGCGAAATAGAGCGGCGTCGATCGGCCGACGTAGTCGCGCAGCATCCCGTCGAGCTTCGCCTGGAACGCGGGGTCTTTCTTCGCCTTCTCATACTCCGCCGACACCTGCGCCAGCGCGGCGTAGAGCGTCTCGGGTACGTACACCCCGCCGAACGACCCGAACCGCCCCCGTGTGTCGGGCACGGCCAACGGGTCCACCGATTCCGCTGTCAAAGGCTTGGTTTCCATAGGTCCACAACTGTAGGGTTCACACCCGTGCGTGCCAAGTGAATCTCTTCAGGTAGGGCGGGCCGCGCCCGCCACCGGCCGCCACCGCGCATGGCACGTCGCGCGGCCGGGGACTGGTTCGGTGATCGGACGCGGATCAGACCCATCGGCGCGGGCGACGTAGAGCGAGCGTGCCCCGTCGCGCGTGGAGCCGTACACAATCCAGTGGCCGTCGGGCGAGACGGAGACGTGGTGCGCGTGCGTGCCGGGCTTCTCGTGGGTGACTTGCTCGATTTTGCCGTCGATAGAGACGCGGACCAGCTCGGTCGCGCCGGTGATGTTGGCGGGGTAATAGACCCAGCGTGAATCAGGCGACCATGTGTGCGCACTGCTGCTGGCACTGTGGAAGTCGGGGTGGTCGAGCATCTCGATGACACCGGCGTAGCCGCCGCGGTCGCCGAGCTTGCGCAGGCCCGAGCCATCGGCGGCGACCAGGTGCGGGTGGTTGTCGTAATGCGTGCCGGAGAGGAACGCGATCCACTTTCCGTCGGGGGACCAGTACGGGCAGAAATGGAACGGGTGGCCGTTGTCGATGCGCAGGGCATTGCCGCCATCCGCGTCGGCGATGAAAACCTGGTAGTTCTTGTGATAGGTGATGCGCTTGCCGTCGGGGGAGGCGGAGTAGCCGTAGGTGAAACCGTCGTCACCGGTGCTCAGGTCTCGCTTGTTCCGGCCGTCGCGGTCCATGGAATACGGGTGCGAGACCGAACCGATCATGGCCTGGAAGCCCAGACGATTCGGGTTGCCCGGCCAGAAGAACAAACCGGTGTTGTAGATGCTCACGCGCTCGACGGCGGTGAGGTTCTCGACCTCCCCGCTCGCCAGATCGACGAGGCAGGAGTCCAGCAGCCAGCCCTCGGTCATGCGGAAGGTCTTGTTGGCCCGCTCCCACGCGTAATTCTCCGGCGTCTCCATGGAGGCGTGAACGATCGCCTGCGCTCCGTCGGACGACCAGCCCGCGAGCTGGGTCCAGGACCACGGCGTGGTGAGCGTCGAGGCGGCCAGCTCGCGCCGCCCCGTGCCGTCGCCATTGACGATCATCGCCCGCATAGTGTTCCAGTTGTAGAACTGCCCGCGCGGGTCGTCGCAGCGCATATCGGAGTAGCCGATCATGTAGGGCGGGTGGGAGGTGCGGTAGGTCATGGCATCATGGTAACCGTCGCTTTACGGTAGCGGTCGCATCGTCCCGCATCACTTCCTATAATCCGCCCCGATGAGCCAGACCCCATCCCACCGCATCGTCGCCCGGCTCGCCCTCGAGGACGGCAGCGTCTTCCACGGCCACGCCTTCGGCGACCTCTCGCCACGATCCATCGACGGCGAGGTCTGCTTCAACACCTCGCTCTCGGGCTACCAGGAAATCCTCACCGATCCCTCCTACTTCGGCCAGATCGTGACGATGACCTACCCGCTCATCGGCAACTACGGCGTCAGCGACGCGGACATGGAGTCCTCCCGCATCTGGGTCTCCGGGTTTGTCGTGCGCGAGTTGTCGAACGTCGCCAGCAACTACCGCTCCGCCCACAAACTCGAGGAATGGCTCGCCTCGCAGAAGGTCACCGGCATCACCGGGATCGACACCCGCGCGCTGACTCGCAAGCTGCGCACGCAGGGGGCGCTCAACGGCATCCTCTCGACCGACCCCGCGCGGTCCGACGCCGATCTTGTAAAGATGGCCCGCAGCGCCCCGGGGCTGGTCAACCGCAACATCGTCGCCGACGTGTCGTGCAAGACGTCGAAGCGGTGGAGCGAGGACCTGAGCAACTGGGCGCCGATTCAGGGCCCGGTGCCCGCGCCGGCCAAACGGTTCCGTGTCGTCGCCATCGACTGCGGCGCCAAGCTCAACATCCTCCGCAACCTCGTGCAGTCCGGATGCGACGTCACCGTGCTGCCCTACGACGCCACCGCGGCGCAGGTCATTGAGCACAAGCCCGACGGCCTGTTCATCTCCAACGGCCCGGGCGACCCCGCCGCCGTCACGCCCACCATCAAGCTCCTCAAGGAGACGCTGGGCAAGCTGCCGATCTTCGGCATCTGCCTCGGGCACCAGTTGCTCGGCCTGGCGATGGGGGCGACGACCTACAAGCTCAAGTTCGGCCACCGCGGCGGCAACCAGCCCGTGCAGAACCTCCAGACGCAGAAGGTCGAGATCACCAGCCAGAACCATGGCTTCGCGGTGGACGCCGATTCGCTGGCGAAGGTCGGCGGCGAACCGACGCACATCAACCTCAACGACCGCACGCTCGAAGGCTTCCGCCACAAGAGCGACCCCATCTTCGCGGTGCAGTACCACCCCGAGGCAGCGCCGGGACCGCACGACGCCCGCTACCTCTTCGACTGCTTCATCGACATGATGACCAGCGGCAAAAGCCCCACCGGCGAACAGATGGACACCGCGCAGCGTCGCCGCAACCGCCTCGATGCCCCTGCCGTACCCAGCCGCTGACAGGTCTTTGGCCCACCGCCGAGGCATCCGCGCGATGCGACGAACTGCGGCGGCGGTTTTTTTCATTGCTTGAAGCCCAATGCCGGATGTACCATCCGTATTGCATGGGCCAATCGGGAAACGCGGGGGACGCTTTTGAAGGCCTTCCCCCGCTTAGTTTCATGGGATATGTGTCGCGCACTCATCGACTGCCAGCGGCCTTGGCGGTCGCGCGACTGCTTCTCCTCTCGGCGTCGCCCGTGGCTGCACAATCCAATGACCCGCTGCTGACCGCGCCGAACCCAACACCACCCCCCGTTGCTGCACCAGAATACAGAGGCTGGCCCCTCGTCTCGGCTACGCATACGCCGGGGACCGCCGCCGAGATTGATCCCTCTCCGTGGAACCCCCGGGTCGTGCCACTCTCCCCCGCCGGCGCGGTCGAATTCAACCATGTAAGACCCGAACCCAGGCAACTCGAAGAAATGTTCGGCCTGCCGGGCTCGGGCCACGCCAACGGCCTGATGTCACTCGACGACATCGCCTCCACCTCGCACATGCTCGCCAAGGAAGACAACGCCGAGGTTCCAAACAGCATCTCCGATGCGAAGCTCGACTCCACCGTTTACGACCCGGAGTCCGAAACGTGGACCACGGGGGTGCCCGTGATCAACCTCGACCCCGCCCGTTCGCTCTCGCCCAAGCCTGTCGTAGCGACGGCCCCGCCGCCCGACCGGCGGAGCCTCATCTACAACAACGCCTTCCAGTATGCCGCGCTGCTGCTGGCGGTCTTCATCGTCCCGTTCGTGGCGAGATACCTGCTCCGGGTCTGGCGGGGCGAGTGAGATGTTTGTGATGGATTAGCTCGCGGGCATTCCCCGCGCCGCTGATTCGGCTATCATCATCGAACAGAGAAACGGCGCACCGTTGGAGTTCCGTAGTTACGGCCGGGCGACGCCGACGAGAACGAGAGAAGAAGGCGAAGGAGCAGCGAATGACGCGTGTCAGTCCCGGCGTCGAGAACGGCGCCCCCTCGGACCCCCGCCCCACCACACACCGCAACGGCCGCGCGTGGACCGTCCGAGATTCCGCCGGGCTCTACGGCATCGACCGCTGGGGGCAGGGCTACTTCTCCGTGAACGACGAGGGCAACGTCGCCGTCCACCCCACCAAGGACCCGCTCAAGAACATCGACCTCAAGAAACTCGTCGATGAGCTCAAGCAGCGCGACATCCAGCTCCCCCTGCTCATCCGCTTCACCGACATCCTCAAAGACCGCGTCGTGCAGGTCGGCACCGCGTTCAACAACGCCATCCGCGACAACGAGTACAAGGGCGGCTACCGCTGCGTTTACCCCGTCAAGGTCAACCAGCAGCGCCACGTCGTCGAGGAGATCCTCGACTTCGGCAAGCCCTTCGGCTTCGGCCTGGAGGCGGGCTCCAAGCCCGAGCTGCTCGCCGTCATGGCGCTCGTCGAGGACGAGAACACCCCCATCATCTGCAACGGCTTCAAGGATGACGAGTTCATCGAGGCCGTCATCCTCGCCACCAAGATCGGGATGAACATCATCCCCGTCGTGGAAAAGTTCAGTGAGTTGGAGCTGATCGCCAAGTACGCCAAGCTGCACAACGTCAAGCCCTCCATCGGCGTCCGCGTGAAGCTGGCGGCGCGCGGCGCGGGCCGGTGGCAGGAGTCCGGCGGCGTCCGCTCGAAGTTCGGCCTCTTCGTCTCCGAGGTCGTCGACGCCCTCGAGTTCCTCCGCGCCAACGACATGGGCGACTGCCTCAACATGCTCCACTTCCACCTGGGGAGCCAGATCAATAACATCCGCAACGTGAAGGCGGCGATTATCGAGCTCGTCCGTGTGTACGTCGAACTCCAGCGCATGGGCGCGGGGCTGCACTACATCGACGTCGGCGGCGGCCTGGGCGTGGACTACGACGGCTCAAAGACCAACTTCGAGTCCTCGATCAACTACTCCCTCCAGGAATACGCCAACGACGTCGTTTACCACATCAAGGAAATCTGCGACCAGGCGGGCGTGGACCACCCGACCATCATCAGCGAGTCCGGCCGCGCGATGGTCGCCTACCACAGTGTCCTGGTCTTCAACGTGCTGGGCTGGTCGGGCTTCGACCGCTTCACCCTCCCCGCCACGCTCGCCCCCGCCGACCGCGAGCACATGCCCTCGCCCGTGCTCAACCTCTTCGAGATCTACCACAGCATCAACGACAGCAACTTCACCGAATACTACCACGACGCCCAGCTCGCCAAAGAGGAGACGCTCAACCTCTTCAACTCCGGCTTCTGCTCGCTGGAGCACCGCAGCCTCGCCGAGAAGCTCTTCTTCGGCCTCTGCTCAAAAGTCCTGCGCACGATCCGGGGGCTGGAGTACGTCCCCGAGGAGTTCGACGGCCTGGAGGCGATGCTCTCCGACACCTACTTCTGCAACTACTCGATCTTCCAGTCCATGCCCGACTCCTGGGCGATCGACCAGCTCTTCCCCATCATGCCGATCCACAGGCTGGCCGAAGACCCGACCTGCCGCGGCATCCTCGCCGACATCACCTGCGACTCCGACGGCAAGGTGGATCGCTTCATCGACCGCCGCGACGTCAAGCCCGTCCTCGAGCTGCACCCCTACAAGAACAACGAGGACTACTACCTCGCCGCGTTCCTCGTGGGCGCGTACCAGGAAATCCTGGGTGACCTCCACAACCTCTTCGGCGACACCAACGCCGTCCACGTCACCATCGGCGAGGACGGCCAGGCGAGCATCGACGAGGTGATCGAGGGCGATACCGTCCGCGAGGTGCTCCAGTACGTGCAGTTCTCCGCCGACGACCTGATGCGCTCCATGCGCAAGAGCGTCGAGCGTGCCCTGCGCGACAAGAAGCTCACGCTCGATGAGTCACGCGTGCTGCTCCGCTTCTACGAGAGCGGGCTGAAGGGTTACACCTATCTCGAATAGGTACAACCGCTCGCCTACACGGACTTCTTTTTCTGCCTCTCCGCATAGAGACCCGGCAGGTGCGAGGCGTTGTCCAACACCTGTTGCAGATGCCCCATGCGTTCGGGCGTCGCGGTGCGGAGCATCGCCCCGCCAAAAGGCTCCGGCCCCCAACTCGATAAATGACCGGCGATGTAGGTCTTCAACGCCTCAAATTCCGCCGGGGCGGCGGCGCGTTGACCGCAGTTGAGGGTGAACATGCGCCTGCCGGTCTTCCCGCCGAAGGAGGCGTGGTAAAGATTGTGATTGAAAACGACCAGGTCGCCGGGGTTGGATTCCAGGGCGACGCAGGGGACATCGCGGGCGTCGATGCCCCAGAGCTCCGTCGAACGACCGGCGTCGCCGCCAACCCCGCCGCGCTCTCCCGTGATGTTGTGTGAACCGGGGATGACGCGGAGCGCGCCGCTGTCGCGGCGCAGCGGGTCGAGGTAAAACGCCAGTTTCACGAAGCGTTCCCGCGGCCATCCCCCGTCCCGGTGCCAGCCGGTGTCGCCGCTGTAGTACCGCCCGTCACCGGAAAGGTAATTGAACCCCTCCCCCAGGACCCCGGTGAGAATGCCGTTGACCACCGGGTGGTCCAGCAAGGTCGCGAGCCGCTCGCTCTGATCGATGAACGGGACGATCACCTTGCCGCTGCCCGAGTCAAAGCGGATGTCGCGGCGGGCAAGTACGGCCTCAAACTCCTCCATGATCCAAGGCATCTCGGCGGCCATCGCCCCGGGAAATACGAGATACCCAAACGTGTCGAAGAACCGTTTCTGCTGCTCGCTCAGTTCCATCGGCAACCTCCTTAGGATCAGCCTACCACATCACCCGGCCGCGCTGCCGGCGCGACGGCGCCGGTAAGACCCTCTATACTCCCGGCCCATGACCGAGTTCTGGCACTCCATCGCGCCCGTCATTCCCGCAGGCATCGCACCGTGGTGGTACTACTTCTGCGTCGGCAGTGCCGTGCTCATCGTCGGCATCAGCAAGGCCGGCTTCGGCGGCGGCGTGGGCGTGCTGGCGATCCCGGTCATGGCCCTGGTCGTCGGCGGGCCGCACATGCTGGGCATGGTCCTGCCGATCCTCATCGCCTGCGACATCTTCAGCAACCTGCACCACATCGGCCACTACGACTGGGGCAAGCTCCGCTGGCTCCTGCCGGGCATCGTCATCGGCATCGCCATCGGCACCATCATTCTCTGGCTCATGAGCGGCCAGCGCCCCGAGTCCTTCGACCGCACCACCAACGGCATCATCGGCGGCTTCTGCCTCATCGTCGTCCTGATGCAGGTCATCCGTCTGCTGGGGCGAGAGATTCCCATGTTCCCGCCGCACCCCGCCTCCGCGACAGCGGTCGGCTGCATCTCGGGCATCATCTCCACGCTCAACAACGGCGCAGGCCCGCTCGTCACCGTCTATCTCCTCCAGGAAAAGCTCGAAAAACGCAAGCTCGTCGGCACCCTGCTGCTCTATTTCATCATCGGCAACACGCTCAAGCTCCCGACGTACCTCTTCCTGCCCATGGCCGACGGGCAAACGCTCATCAACGCCAGCACCCTGCACGACTCCGTCTGGTTCATCCCTCTTATCCCCATCGGCACCCTGATGGGCGCATGGATGCACCACCGCGTCCCCGAGAAACCCTTCGCCGCCATCATGTATGTCGCTACCGGGATTGCCGCACTCGACCTGCTCTGTAAGGCCTTCTGGCTCTATTCCATGTTCGACTCCAGGCTTTGGGGCCTGCTGTTCCACTCGGCGTAATGCCGGATCATCCGCCTACAATCCGCCGCCAGCCATGACCGCCCACGTCGCCATCCTGTTGCCGCACTACATCCGCCTGATCCTCGGCGGCAAGAAGACCATCGAGTCACGCCTGACCCTCTCGCCGCGCCCGCCCTACTGCGCGATCGCCCCCGGCGACCGCATCTACTTCAAGGCCTCCGGCGGGCCGTTCATGGCGACCGCCGTCGCGGACCGCGTCGAGTTCCACGAGGACCTCACGCCGACAAAGGTTGACGCCCTCAAACGCAAGCACAACAAGTCCGTCCGCGGCGACGATGCCTTCTGGCAACTGAAGCGCGACAGCCGCTACGCCACCTTCGTCACGCTGCGCGAGGTAAAGCCGATCACGAACGCCGACGCGCCCAAAATTGCACCATCCCGCGGCATCGCGTGGTTCGTTCTCAGAGACGATGGCCAAAATAAATCAATCCCCGCTCCCGCCAAACCCCACGTGACACTGCCCGCCCCCCGGCTTTCTGATTTCATCACCTACGACCGGCTCACCCAGATCATCCGTGAGTCACGCAACGAAGACCTCGGCCCGCGCCACGACGACATCACCTCACGCCTCCTCGTGCCCGAGTCCCGCGCCGGATCGGCGGTGATGCGATCACGGGCCGTCGGCGTGCTCAGCGGCGCCGCCCTGCTCACCGACATCGCTGGCACCTACGACCCCAACGTCCGCGTTGAATCCTTTCTGAACGACGGCTCACCGCTCGGCCCCGGTGCCGACGTCGCCCGCTTCTCCGGCCCGCTCCGCTCCATCCTCGCCATCGAGCGGGTCGCCCTGAACTTCTGCACGCACCTCTCGGGCATCGCCTCCGCGACCCGCCGCTTCGTGGACGAGGTCGCCGGGACGAAGGCGAAAATCTACGACACCCGCAAGACCCACCCGGGGCTGCGGGAGCTGGAAAAATACGCCGTTGCCTGTGGCGGCGGGTGTTCGCACCGCATGGGGCTTTTCGATGCCGTGCTGGTGAAGGACAACCACCTCGCGCATGTGCCGCTGGGGAAACTGGCGTCGGCGCTGCGCTCCATGGTGGTGCAGGCGAGGCTCTGCGCCCCACCGCCCAAGTTCGTGATGATCGAGGTGGACACGCTCGCGCAGCTGCGCGAGGTGCTGACCACCGGACCGGACATCGTGCTGCTGGACAACATGGACGTGCCGACGATCCGCCGGGCCGTGGAGCTCCGTGACCGTACCGCCCCGCACATCGAGCTCGAGGTGAGTGGCGGCGTCCGGCTGAAAAGCGTGCGCGGCTTCGCCAAGACCGGCGTGGACCGCAT
The DNA here is from genome assembly GCA_021413865.1 of Planctomycetota bacterium. Lineage (GTDB taxonomy): Bacteria > Planctomycetota > Phycisphaerae > Phycisphaerales > Phycisphaeraceae > JAIOPN01. The sequence continues at coordinate 92,660 of JAIOPN010000024.1, forward strand.
CTCGGTCGGCGCGCTAACACACTCGGCGCCGGCGCTCGACCTGGGATTGGACATCGACGCATGAGCGGATCGGCCATCATCCACGCCCCGCTGCTCGACGCGCTGCTCCACAGAACGGAACCCATCGCCCGCGAGTCGCTGACCGCAGCAATCGGCCTGCGTGGCATGGAACTGCTGCAAGAGCTCCGCAGGCTCGCCGACGCCGGCTGCGTCATCGAGGAGCACCCCCAGCACGGCCTGACGCTGCTCGAAACCGGGCTGGGCGCGTGGGAGGATTACCTCCGCTGGCGTTGCCCGCTCGCCGCAGGTGAACAGCCGCGGCGCGTCGAGGTGTACCGCACCACGGGCAGCACGCAGGACCGCGCCCGCGCTCTGGTTGAATCGCTGGGACGCGCGGCGCACGGCGCGGTTATCGTCGCAGACGAGCAGACCGCCGGCCGTGGGCGATTGGGAAGGCGGTGGGTCGCGCCGCCGGGCAAGGCCGTGACGTTCACGATGGTCAATATCGCCGCGCCGGGCGATGGGCGCGTGTCGGTGGACCACCACATGTTCGCCACCGCCGTCGCCGTGGCGCGAGCGGCCGAGGCGGTCACGCGGCCCTCGCCGATCGACGCACGCATTAAGTGGCCCAACGACGTCATGTGCGACGGGCGTAAACTCGCGGGAATCCTCGTCGAGACATTCTCGCGGAGCGGCAACAACGGCACACCGATCCACGCGGCGATCATCGGCGTCGGGGTCAACGTCTCCGTGGAACCCGGCGACGTGAGCGACCCCGCCCTGCGTGACCGGCTCACCAGCCTCGTGATACTCGGCCACCGGGTCGATCGCCTGCGCGTCCTGGCGGGGTGCGTCGGTCACATTGGCGCGGCACTCGCTGCGTCACCCCACGCGGAGCTTGTCGCCGAGTGGAAACGGCGGTGCACGATCCCGTCACGCCGCATGGAGTGGGAGTCGGACGGCCGACGCATCCACGGCCACGTCATCGACCTGGACCCGTACGACGGCCTGATCGTCCGCACCGACAGCGGCGCGACAATCCACCTGCCCGCCGCGACAACGACGGTGATCGGGTGAAGATAAAGAGTAGCGATAAGCCGCGAGCGGCTTGACGGGGATACCATCAGGCGTGGTGGACTTGCTCTTCATCGTCGTGTTCGGTGTGTTCACCCTCATCCCGTTGACGCTTGTCGTGTGGCTGCTGGTGTTCGCGGCGCGACGGGCGACCCGAGCGATCAACCAGTGCAAGGCGTGCGGGTACGACCTCCACAGCCTGGGTGATCGCCGTGAGTGCCCGGAGTGCGGCCGGCCGTTTCAGGTGAACCAGAATGGGGACGTGGTGAGTTGAGGAAGGGAGAAGAGAAGACGCCAAGCCGCACGGTTAGGCCTTGGCAAGTTCGAGCAGCAGGTCGAGGCCGCGGTCGAGCATCTTCTCGTCGCAGGCGTAGCTGATGCGGAAGTGCGTGTCGCGTGAACTGAAAACGGAACCGGGGATGATCAGCAGCCCGCGTGCGACGGCCTTATCGACGAACTGCGACGCGCTGAGCCCCAGCCGATCGGGCACCTTCGGGAAGGCGTAGAACGCACCGCCGGGGGTTGTCACCTCATAAGCACCGCGCAACCGCTCGACGACGCGGTCTCGCTTGCGGCGGTACTGCTCGACAAATTGCGACATGTCCATGTCCAACGCCAAGACGCCTGCGACCTGCGCCATCGACGGGGCACAGACGAAGGAGTATTGCTGGAGCTTGGTCATCTGCTCGATGATCGCCTTTGGCCCGACGGCGTAGCCCAGCCGCCAGCCGGTCATGCCGTAGGTCTTGGAGAACCCGCGGAGCAGCAGCAGGTTGGGCGAGAACGACGCCGGCGACGGGCAGCGCATCCGGCCGTCGGCGCGGTGGACCTTCTCGTAGCAGAACTCGTCGTAGATCTCATCGGACAGCAGCAGCACGTTGTGCATCTCCGCCAGCGCGACCAGGTCGCGGCAGACGTCCTCCCCCGCCACAACGCCCGTCGGGTTCGAGGGGGAGTTGAAGAGGATCATCTTCGTGCGCGGGGTGATGTGCGGCGCGATCCGCTCGGCGGTGGTCTGGAAATCGGGGTAGGTATCGACATAGACCGCCTTGCCGCCCGCGAGGGTGACGAGGTGGCGGTACATGACGAAGTACGGGTCGGGGATGATGACCTCGTCGCCCGGTCCGACGCAGGTCATGATCGCGAGCATCAGCCCGCCCGAGACGCCGGACGTGACGAGAGTGCCGAAGCCCGCGGACTTCCACCCCGGGAACTCCTCCCCGACCACCCGCGTGACCTTGTTGAACAACTCTGCGGCGCCCTGCGTGACCGTGTAGCGGTTCATGCCACGGCGGATGGCGTCGATCGCGGCATCCTTCACCACGTCGGGCACGTCGAAGTGCGGCTGACCGATCGAGAGATTGATCGGGTCCTTGAGCTTGGCGGCCAGATCGAAGACGCGGCGGATGCCCGAGGCGTCGATGGCGTGGAGACGATCGGTAATGAAACGATCGGGGGTGAACATGGTCAAGAACCGTTACCCGGACGCGTCGCGCCGTGAACAAAACAAACTACGACAGATAGCCGAGGGTGATCGGTTCACGCCGACAGCCGTTCGCGGATGCCACGGCGCGGCGTCTGATGACCCACGGGGATCGCAATCAATTACTTCTTCGCGGCGCCCTTGGCGGCGGGAGCGGCTGCCTTGGCGGGTGCGGCGCCCTTGGCGGGGGCTGCGCCCTTGGCGGGGGCTGCGCCCTTCGCGGCGGGTGCGCCGGCGGCGGGTGCCGCCGCCGCGGCTGCGGCGTCGGCGGGCTTGGCGGCGGCCTTGCCGCCTGCCTTGGCCTTGCGGTTGCCGACCTTCAGCAGGCCCAGCGGCGTCCCGCTGGTCGTGTCGAACTTGCCGCGCTCCGCCAACTTGGCGATGCGTTCGGCGCGCGACAGCACGTTGCGGTGGCGGCTCAGCGAGGCGGCGGTCTTGAGGCTTCGGTCCATGCTCATGGTGTATTCCCTGTCTTGGTGCGTCGGCCGGTGTCGGCCTCGTATTTCGTCGGGTACATGTCCGCCAGGTCGGTGGCGCCCTTGTTCTGCGATTTCCACAACCGGCCCAGGCGGCGCAATTCCTTCTCGTAATCACGTCGCGCGGCGCTGGCCAACTGTTCGGGTGCGAAGCCCTTGAGGGCCACGACCTGAAAAGACCGGCCATTATGCGCCGGAATGACCTCGACATCAACCCCGTTGGCCGCGAGGAACTGGGCCAGCCGGTCCAATTCCTGGCGATTCCCGCCGGTGGTCAGAATGAAGTAATTCGTCGCATCCTTGCGTCGCTCGGTGGATGCGACCGTGGCGGGTGCGGGCTGCGGAGGGGGTGTTGTCGTGCGTGTGCCGATGGAGGGAGCTGCGCCGACACGATTTGAAGGCGTGGCGGTAGCGGGCGTGGCGCCATTGCCGCCGGTCGCCGCGGCAAGCGCCGCCTGCTGGTCACGCACGCTCTCATCTTCGCCCGTCTTCGCGGTGCGATACCCGATCGAGTAGCCGACGAAATAAGCCAGGATCACCACGCCCAGCGCCACCACGCACGCAAACGCCACCACGCCGCGCGGCAGCCTGAGGATGATCGGCGCCCCCTTGTGCCATGCCTGCGTCGGTGGTGCGTCACCGGCACGGGGCGGCGGCGCCGTCGGGGCGCGAGAGACCAGCGTCGGCGCTGCGGGGGCCGGCCCGGGCGCGGCTGCGGCGCCCTTGTGTCCGGCACTCCCCATCACTTCATACGGCGGCATCAGGTTGCGGCGGCGTCGAATCATGATCGCAATCCTATCAAGTCCAGGTCGGCCCCGATCCCTCACGAAACCCGATTCTCCCGCCCGCACTCATATCTTATTCGCAACGCGTCGCCACCCCAATCGCGCTGGCGATCGCGTGCGTGCCGATGTGGCTGATGCTCACCCACCACTGGTCGATCCCCAGTTCCTGCGCCACGCGCAGGCACTCGCCGTGCAGCCTCACGCTGGGGCGGCCCGACGACTCGCGCACGACCTCGGCGTCCGTCCACGCGATCCCGCCGCGCCAGCCGGTGCCCAGCACCTTCAGGATCGCCTCTTTGGCCGCGAAGCGCCCGGAGAGGTGCTCGATCGAGCGCTTCCGGTCGTCCGCGTAGGCGCGCTCGCCGGCGGTGAAGCAGCGTTCTAGAAACCGGTCGCCGTGCTCTTCGAGCATCTTCGCCACCCGGGCCGTCTCCACCATGTCGATGCCGTGTCCCACGATCCGCATCCGCGTATCTTAGCCGCTCGCGGCTTAGCGTCCGGCTCTTTTTCCACCTATCATTCCCCGCATGGAAGCCGCCCTCCAACCCATCGCGGACAAGGTCCACGCCGGTGAGCGTCTGTCGTTCAACGACGGCCTGACGCTCCTGAAGTCCCGCGACATCTGGGCGATCGGCCAGCTCGCCGACACCGTGCGCCGCCGCCTGCACGGCAACACCGCTTATTACAACGTCAACCGCCACCTCAACTACTCCAACGTCTGCGCCCTCTCCTGCAAGTTCTGCTCCTTCTACCGCAAGCAGCAGCCCGACGGCACACGCGACGAGGGGGCCTACGAATTCAGCGTCGAGCACATCGCCAAGTCCGCCGCCGAGGCCGCCGCGGGCGGGGCGACCGAGATGCACATCGTCGGCGGGCTGCACCCCTACCTGCCGTTCGCCTACTACACCGACATGCTCCGCGCCATCCGCGCCGCGGCGCCCAGGCTGCACATCAAGGCGTTCACCGCCGTGGAGATCGTCCACCTGGCGCGCATCTCCAAGCGCGCCCGCGACATCGCCGGCGTGCTCTCGGACCTCAAGGAGGCCGGCCTGGGCTCGCTGCCCGGCGGCGGCGCCGAGGTCTTCGACGACCGCGTCCACGACGAGGCCTTCAAGGGGAAGATCCGCTCCGACATGTGGCTGCTCGTCCACCACGAGGCGCACAAGCTGGGCCTCATGTCCAACGCCACCATCCTCTACGGCCACATCGAGTCACCCGAGGATCGCGTCAACCACTTCATCATGCTCCGCGATGCGCAGGACACCGCCATCCGCGAGAACCACCCCGGCCGGTTCCAAACCGTCATCCCCCTGCCCTTCATCCCCGACGACTCCGAGCTCGAGCACCTGCCCGGCCCCACCGGCCTGGACGACCTGAAGATGCTCGCCGTCTCCCGCCTCATGCTCGACAATTTCCCGCACATCAAAGCGTTCTGGATCATGCAGACGCTCGAGCTCAGCCAGCTCTCGCTCCAGTTCGGCGTGGACGACATCGACGGCACCGTGGTCTGGTACGACATCACGAAAGTCGGCGGCTCCGACACGCACCAGGAGGTAACCGTCTCCACCCTCCGCCGCGCCGTCCGCGAGGCCGGCTTCGAGCCCGTCGAGCGCGACACCCTCTATCGCCGCGTCGTCCGCACGGGCGCGGATTGGCACAGCGCGGATCAGCTCCAGACCGTGAATAGCTGAAGATGTTTTGACACGGAAATGTCGCGTACCAACCTCCGCGCCAGCGTCTGCGGCGTGGACCAACCGTATCTGTCGCCCCAAACAACCGCCATTTTCAGCGCCGCTGATCCCCCGTGAGCATGCCGCGGGGAACTTTGCCGATGTAGTGGCCCCTAGCCCATCGGCGATAATGGCCGTGCTCATCCATCATGAAGGTTGTGTAGGACGACCCGTATTCGTACCACGTGTAAAACCGAAGACGCGGGTCCCAAGCAGGCGTACGCTCAATTTCTTCTCCGGAACGACGTACCCATCGACCGTCCTGATAGAGATCGAATTTCAAATCGCTCTCGGTAATGAAATAAAGCTTGACCTTCATTTCACGAGGGCCGTTCGGCGTTCGTTTTAAGTAGGCATCGCGAAAATATGCGGTCTCCTGGGCACTGGCGGCACGGAAACCATCGGCCGTAGCCACGAGAACACGCCAGCGTGCCTGTTCTATATGCGCATCGGCAAACATCGGGGGATGTCCGTTCGCGGGCTGCACGTAAACGAAACGGTTGTAGCCCAAGTCCGCAGGCTGAGGAGCGGCTAGCTCGTCCACCCGATACCGCAAGAGTCGCTTGCGGTACTCGGAAGCGTCCTTTTCAGGATAGAAGGTGAGCGACACGAGGAAACTCCGCTCATCCAGCCAGTTGCACACGCTTTCATTACCGACCACCCCGTCGAGGCCGAACTTATCTTCCGGGATCGACACGTCTTGTACCGCCCCGCTTTGAAGGTCCAGCAGCAGAAGATGCGTGTTGGCCGGCTCCGAATGCGGCTGCACGAACCAACTCACTAGGGCACGGCGTGAATCCGGGGACAAGATCACATCACCCAGAATTTTGGCGTTTGTCGAGCCCGTCACGCGCGGCAAGTCCAACAGCGTTGTCATTGTTCGACCACTGATATCGAGGACGATGATCTTGCCGCCGGCTTCGAAGAGAAATTGCCAACGGGCATCCGCGTTGACTAAGAGATCGTCGAATTCCCGTGCTTCACCCGGTAGTGATTCGTTTGGCGGCGTCGTCACCCACATTCGGACGCAGACGGTGCATGCCAAGCAGAATCCGATAGCGATGGCCCAAAATACCCATCGCCGTCGTCCATTCATCATTGGAATGTCGGAGTGCCCCGGGCTGCTTTCAGTCTTGGCGCTCATCGTGTGAACACCGCCATCCGCATAGGAGTTGTGCTGACGCACATGCTCCGTTAGGCAACCTTCGCGACGCCGCTCGTCGGCGATGACGCCGGGGCGACCATCTCCGGCACGGCGTCGCGCAGCGCGGCGAGGATCGCCTCGCGCGGGGTGTGCTGCCAGGGATGGCCCCACGAACCGTCGCCGCTGCGCAGGCGGTCGAACAGGGCGATGATCTCGCGCATCCGCGCGGCCTCGGGGGGCGTGGTGCGCCAGATGCGGACCGAGCGATGCGGGGTGGGAATCATGTCCTCGCCGCCGTAGGCCAGTTCCTCGAACAGTTTTTCGCCGGGGCGGATCCCCGTGAACTCGATGGGCACGTCCGCGTCTGGCTCGAGGCCCTGCAGCCGGATGAACCGACGCGCCAGGTCGAGGATGCGGATCGGCTCGCCCATGTCGAGCAGGAAGACCTCGCCCCCGCCGCCGCCGTCTGAGTTCGACAGCGCCGCCGACTGGAGCACGAGACCCGCGGCCTCGGGGATGGTCATGAAATAACGGGACATATCCGGGTGCGTCACGGTGACGGCGTGGCCCTGCATGATCTGCTGCGCCCAGATCGGCAGCACGCTGCACGCCGAGCCCAGCACATTGCCGAACCGCACCATCGAGTAGTTCGTGTCGCTGCGGCGGTTGAGGTACTGGATGTAGAGCTCCGCCAGCCGCTTGGTCGCCCCCATCACCGAGCTGGGGTTCACGGCCTTATCGGTGGAGATCATCACGAAGCGATCAACCGCATTGGCCGCGGCGGCGTCGGCGATCGAGCGTGTGCCGAAGAAGTTGTTCTCCACCGCGTCGGAGGGGTGGTCCTCCATCATGGGCACGTGCTTGTGGGCCGCCGCGTGGAAGATGACGGCGGGCTTGTGGGCCATCACCACCGCCTGGGTGCGCGGCGCGTTGGTCACGTCGTGCAGCACCGCCGAGCGCGGCAGCGTGGGGTGCGTCCGCGCGATCTGCCGGTCGATCTCGAACAGAGCATTCTCCGACCGCTCGACGAGCACGAGCCGCGAGGGCGCGAAGCGTGCCACGATTTTTGCCAGTTCCGACCCGATCGAGCCGCCCGAGCCCGTGATCAGCACCACGCGGCCGCCCAGCGTGCGGCGGATCGCCCCCTCGTCGAGCGAGTGCGACCGGCGGTTGAGCAGGAGCACGGGATCGACGCACGGCCCGCCGATCGAGGCGGTGAGATTCACCCGCTCCCCCGATGGGCCGACGTTCGTATGGATGCGCGGCGGCGGCGTGCGTCCGGCCAGTTGATCGGAGAGCGTCTGCACGGAGCGCCACGTGACGCCCAGGCGGTCCAATGTTTCGCCGACGCGCCGGGCCTGCTCCGCCATCACCAGCGGCAGGCTCACGATGACCTGATCGACGGCCACCCCGGCAAGCACGCGTTCGAGTTCGTCGATGTCACCGAGAATGGTTGTGGGCGGGTGCGCAGCGGTCAACGAGGCCCTGGGCAGGACGCATCCCACCATGACCGGCGGCGGGTCGAGGATCGTCAGGGCGTGGACCCATTGCTGCACACTCAGGGCGGTGCCGATGATGAGCGTGCGGGGGCCTGTGGGCGTGTTTGGGGAGGGATTTGCCGGGGGCGTGATAAACATCGCGGGGTCCGGATCGGGGCTTAGATCATGCCTGCGAAGGATTTATCGGCCCGTTGAGGGATCGTGCATCAATGACGGTACTCCCCCCTTCCGATCGTGCGGCTGCTGAAGGTGGTGCCGCCTCATCCACAAAAACTTGTATGAAACCCACGATTTGTGCGGCAAAGCTTTTAAACCCGCCGCCCGGGAGCGACGATAAAAATGGGGTCCGGCACGGAGTGCTGTGCGTACCGCCGGGGTTCGTTTTGGGAGGCTAAAAACATGTCCGCAAAGTCCAAACCCTCGGCCGACTCACGCCAAAGCCCCCGCGTCAAACTCCCCGCCATGTACACGCTCGTCCGCGTCCGCCCCGAGGGCAAGGAACGCTTCTGCTGGACCGGCTACATCTACGACATCAGTTCCACCGGTATGAGGCTTGAACTGGACCGTGGCCTGGCCCCGGGCACGCGCATCGAGTTCCGCGCCATGCTGCCCGGCGCCTCGCATACGACTTTCAGCGGCAACGGCCACGTCGTGCGGATGCACGACGACGTCGATGAACCCGGGCCGGTCCGCATGGGCCTGGTCATCGACCGCTTCAGTGACGCCGACAACCGCCGCCGCCTCTCCGACTATCTGGGCGTGCGCGGCATCGCGGCCTGAGTTCGGCCGACGCGACGACATATACATCTCGCTCATGGCAGCCCGAAAAATCTTTGCGCGTTGGCGTCCACCGCCGAGACGAAATCCGTCTCGCCCATGTTGCGCTGCGCCGCCATCGCGCGGGCGGTGAAGACGACGTAGCCCGGCTCGTTGACTTTCACCTTGCGGTGAGGCGCGGGGGTCAGGTAGGGCGCGTCGGTCTCGATCATGACGCGATCGATCGGAACGCGCGCCGACGAGGCGAGCAGCGTTGCAGAGTTCTTGAACGTCACCACGCCGGTGAAACTCACCCACGCGCCGAACTCGAGGATGGCATCCAGTTCCGCGTCGCTCCCAGTAAAGCAGTGGAACACGAAACGCGAGGGGACGATCCCCGCGTCACGAAGCACCGCGAGCGTGTCGGCGGTGGCCTCCCGGTTGTGGATGATCCCCGGCAGCCTCGTCTCACGCATCAGGTTGAGCTGCACGTCGAAGGCGCGGCGCTGCACGTCGATGGGCGGGTCGGCGTGATGGCGGTCCAGGCCCATCTCGCCCAGTGCGACGACCTTGGGGCGTGCGATGGCCTCGCGCAGGGCGGCCGTGAGCGCCGCGGTATCGGGCCATTGATCGGAATAGTTCGGGTGCAGGCCCGCGGTCGCGAAGACCTGCGGGCGCTGGGCGGCGAGGTCCGCGGCGAGGGCGGCGTCCTGGGGCGACGTGCCGACGGTGATCATGCGGTCCACGCCCGCCTCGGCGGCGCGGCGCATCACGTCCTCGATCTGCGTCATCAGCGGGTCGTAGGTCAGGTGGCAGTGGGTGTCGATCATGGCTGGTCCGGGAAATCCGGTGGGTCCTGCGTGTCTGAACGCATGGCGGCCTCGTGGCTGCGCAGCGCCCGACGGGCGTCGAGCCAGCGTAGCAGGTTGAACACCGCCACCACCGCCACCACGGTCGCGCACCCCGCGGGCAGCGCCCGGAAATTGGGCATCAGGGCGACCAGCACCAGCAGCACCGCCAGCGCGACGACGTTGCTCAACAGCAGCCCACGGAGCTGATCGGCGCGGTAACGCACCGGGTCGGGCAGTTCCACCCCCGGCGGGAGACCGGCGGCGTCGGGGTCATCGGGTTGGCGTGGCGGGGTCGGCATGATGTTCGCTTGATCTAACAGCAAAACAATCGGAGATGCAAAAGATGGAATCCAGGCCCCGGCGTTTCGGAAGACCTCAACCTCGGGCTTGGCTTCAGATCACTGAAAACTTTCACGTGGGTGGTACGCTGTGCGACCAATGAGCCAACTGCAAGTGCCCCCCGAAGAGCGACGCTCCACGCCCCTGTGGCGGAACCTCAGCTTCACGCTGATGTGGACGAGCACGGCCGCGAGCGGCTTCGGCGACCGCATGATCCAGCTCGCGGCGTGGTCGATGCTGGGAATCAACCTCGTGGGCGCCCAGGGGTCGAGCATCCAGGCGGCGATCTCCTTCTGGTTTTTCCTGCCCTATATCGTGCTCAGCGGCATCGGCGGGTGGCTGGCGGACACGCTGCCGCGGCGGTTCATCCTGTTCGGCTGCGACGCGGCGCGCGCGGTGATCCTGCTGGCGGCGATGCTGATGGCCCCCACGGGCGCGGCCGGCGCGATCCCCGCCGAGTACCACTGGAAGGTGTATCTCATCATCGCGGCCGTGGGCTCCATGGCGGCGATCTTCAGCCCGACCCGGGCCGCGACGATCCCGCAGATCGTGCCCACGCAGCAATTGCAGCCCGCCAACGCGATCGTCCTGGGGATGGCGGTGATCGCGTCGCTGATCGGGTTGCTGATCGGCGGGCCGGTCGTGGCGCGGTCGGTCAAGGCGGCTATGCTCGTCGGGGCGGTTACGTTCGGCATCACCGGCACGTTTTTCCTGTTCATGAAGCTGCGCCCTTCCCGCCGCGCCGTGCAGGCCGAGCCCCTGGGTCAGTGGCAGCGCATGCTGGAGGCCGTGACCTACACGTGGTCGCACCGGCGCATCCGCGAACTCGTCGGGCTCAACATCCTGTTCTGGGCGGGGGCGAACATCCTGATCGCCGCGGTGACGGCGATGTGCAAACAAAAACTGGGGATCGCCCCGGACGAGGTCATCACCAAGGCGCCGTACATGATCGCGGCGATCGGCGCGGGCATGCTCTGCTCGAGCCTGTGGGTGGCGTGGATCAACACGCGGCGCGAGTCGTCCTGGTTCGCCATGTTCTGCCTGCTGCTCACGGCGGTTTTTATGGCGGTGCTGGCGGCCAACCGTTCATACAACATAGGGCTCGTGCTCTCGTTTGCCGTGGGGTTCTTCGGTAACGCCGCGATGATCGTGACCACGACGCTGATCCAGTCCATCGCCGCCGACTTCATCCGCGGGCGCGTCTTCGGGGTGCGTGAGCTGCTCAGCACCGGCTCGGCCGTGGTGGTGAACTTCTTCATCTGGCGGACCCCCGATGCGGACACGGTGATGATCCCCGCGCTCATGGTGACGGCGGCGGTGCTGGCGCTGGTGGCGCTGCGGGGGTTGTGGGCGGAGATGACGCGCGGGCCCATGCCGTCGCGCGTGGCCAACGTGTTCTATCACTTCGTGCGCGCTTACGCGCTCGTGTGGCACCGCGTGCACTGGATCGGCCGCGCGCAACTGCCGATGAGCGGCCCCGTGATCCTCGCCGCCAACCACACGACGGGCCTCGACCCCTTCCTCATGCAGACGGGCTGCACGCGGATGGTCCGCTGGGTGATGATCGGCTCGTACAAGTTCCCGCTCCTCAAGCCGATGTGGGACGCCATCAAGCCCATCACCGTGAACCAGGACGGCAAGGACCTATCGAACCTGCGCCAGATGCTGCGTGTGCTGGGGGAGGATCAGGTAATCGGCATCTTCCCCGAGGGCGGTCTGCAGCGCGAGCTGCGGCAGCTCCAGCCCTTCGCGGCGGGGATCGGCCTGATCGCGGCGCGGAGCGGGGCGTACGTCGTACCGGTCTGGATCGACGGCACGCCGATGGTGCACAGCATGTGGCGGCACTTCCTGCGCCCCAGCCGATCGACGGTGGTGTTCGGGGTGCCGTACAAGGCCGACAAGACGAAATCACACCAGGAGCTCGCGGACGAGCTGCGTGGGAAGATGCTATCGTTGGCGGCGGAGATCGACCGCGCCAAGGCCGCGCGGGTGGTGTAGGCGGTAGAGTGAGAGATGCAGGCAGGTGAAACCATGACCCTTGAACTCACTTTCCCCGATGGCCGGCGGATGCCGCTGGACCGGCCGCGCGTCATGGGCATCCTGAACGTGACGCCGGACAGTTTTTCCGACGGCGGGAGCTACGGCGACACATCGGCGGCGGTGGCGCGGGCGATGGAGATGATCGCCCAGGGGACGGACCTGATCGACGTGGGCGGGGAATCGACGCGGCCCGGCGCGCAGCCGGTGGAAGGCACCGAACAATGTCGCCGCGTCGTGGGCGTGATCACGCGGCTCGCGGAGGAATTGAAGAAGGCGGGTTCGCCGGCGGTGATCAGCGTGGACACCTCGCTGGTCGAGGTGGCCGAGGCCGCGTTGAATGCCGGAGCGTCGATCATCAACGACGTCTTCGCCGGGCGCGACCCGCGCAACGGAGATGGTGAGCAAATGCTCGATCTGGCGGCGCGGCGCGGCGCGGCGATCGTGCTTATGCACATGAAGGGCACGCCGCAGACCATGCAGCAAAACCCCGCCTACGGCGACGTGACCGCGGAGGTCGAGTCGTTTCTCCTCTCCCGCGCGGCGGCGGCGGAGCGGTGCGGCGTGAAACGGTCGCAGATCGTGCTCGACCCGGGCATCGGGTTTGGCAAAACAAAAGAGCACAACCTCACGCTGCTGGCGAACCTCTCGCGGCTCGCGTCGCACGATCTGCCTGTCCTGCTGGGGTGCAGCCGCAAGCGCTTCATGGGCTCGATCTGCACACCCCCGGGCGGTGCACCGCCGGAGCCAACGGAGCTGATCGGCGCGACCTGCGCGGCAACGGCGATCGGCGTGATGCGGGGGGTGAAGATTGTGCGCGTGCATGACATCGCCGCGAACCGCCAGGCGGCGGACGTGGCGTGGGCGATCGGGGCTGCGAGCGGCGTTAGGCGGTGACGGTGTAGGTCTCGCCGGCGTTGAAGAGGGAGTCCAGCGTGCCCTCGCCGCGGGCCTTGACGGCGTCGGTGAGCTGTTGCGCGAGCAGGTCCTCGTAGCAGTCGTCCTTGGCCTGATAGAACACGCCGACGGGCTCGGGGAAGTTGTCGGTGTGGCTCATGCGGCTCAGGAGGAACGCGAGGTTCTCATCGGCCTCGTCGTGGAAAAGCAGATCATCGGGCTTCACGCCGCCGTCGCCGACCTTGACCACCTCGGGCTTGTGGTTGCGGAGGATAATGCCCTTGTCACGAGCCTTACCGAAGATCATCGGTTTGCCGTGCTCAAGGCGGAGGATGTTCTCCTCCTTGGTGTCCTTGTCGGTGGTGTACTCGAACGCCTTGTGGTTGAAGATGTTGCAGTCCTGGTAGATCTCAACAAAGGTGGTGCCTTTGTGATGGGCAGCGCGTTCGAGGACGTTGGGGAGATCCTTGTCGATATCGACGGAGCGGGCGACAAAGCCAGCTTCGGCGGCGAGGGCGATGGAGAGGGGGGAGAGGGGAAGCTCAATGGAGCCGTTGGGGCTGGTCTTGGTCTTCTTGCCTTCTTCTGAGGTGGGGGAGTACTGGCCTTTGGTGAGGCCGTAGATGCGGTTGTTGAACAGCATCACTTTGACGTTGAAGTTGCGGCGGAGGAAGTGGATGAGGTGGTTACCGCCGATGGAGAGGCCGTCGCCGTCGCCGGTGACCATCCATACGTTGAGGTCGGGGTTGGCGATTTTGACACCGGAGGCGACCGCGGGGGCGCGGCCGTGGATGGTGTGGAAGCCGTAGGTGTTCATGTAGTAGGGGAAACGGCTGGAGCAGCCGATGCCCGAGACGAACACGGTGTTGTGGCGTTGGGCCTGGATTTTGGCCATGACGCGGCGGACCTGGGTGAGGATGGCGTAGTCGCCACAACCTGGGCACCAGCGTACGTCCTGATCTGAGGCGTAGTCTTTGGGGGTGAGGACTGGAAGAGGAGTTGCCATGGGAAGCGTCCTTGTTTTCGTATCTTTATCTTAGGCCGGCCGGGTGGTCGTTAATTTGGGGCCGGAGAGGTATTACCGGGTGAACTGCGCGACTCAAAAAGTAAGGGTGACCGGGATGGAGGGGGTTAACCCTCGGCCGCGGCGGCTTTCTTGGGCCCGCCGCCGAAGGGATCGACGATCTGGTCTTCGACGCGGGTGGTGTGGTTGTGGGGGGTGAGGAAGTCGTGGTCGCCCCATTTGCCGTCGAGCATGATGTTGATGGCGGCGTTGAGTTCTTCGACCAGGAAGGGCTTGCCGGAGACCTTGTTGACGCCGCGGGCGTCGACGAGGAACTTGGCGCGGAGGATCAGGCGCAGTTGCCCGGTGTTGAGTTCGGGGATGATGACCTTCTTGAATTTCTTCAGGATGGCACCCAGATTTTTGGGCATGGGGGAGAGGTGGCGCAGATGGATGCAGGAAACGCTCTTGCCTTGCTCGCGGGCGTGTTCGACCGCGGTGAGGATGGAGCCGTAGGTGCCGCCCCAGCCGACCAAGAGGAGGTCACCGCCGTCTTTATCACCGACGATTTCGAGGTCCGGGATATCGTCGGCGACCTTTTCAACCTTCATGCGGCGCAGGTCGGTCATGATCTGGTGGTTGTTGTCGTCGTAGGAGACGGCGCCGGTGACATGCTGTTTCTCAAGGCCGCCGATGCGGTGTTCCAGACCCACGGTGCCGGGGATGGCCCAGGGGCGGGAGAGATGCTCGTTGCGCTTGTAGATGTTGTAGGTGGCCGGGTCGGTGTG
>JAIOPN010000022.1 GCA_021413865.1 Planctomycetota bacterium
CACGAGTTCAACCCGTTCGACATTCCACGGGGTGTTGATGCCCAAAATCTGCTGATAAAGTTCGGTGTCGCGCAAGGCGCTGCTCCGGGGGAGCAGGCGTTGTAGCTGCTGAAATCACCCATGCAAATCCCGGGAGGACCCAAAACTCTTGTTCCAGGCAATGTTGCCGACTACGATGGCCACAGATCGTCGCCGCAGTATTTGACGTGCAGATCACATAAACAGTGTTAGCGAGCCATGGCGATGGACATTCACGAATCCTCGGACGAACCGATCAATACCTATCTTGATCGGTCCATCTTCGCCTTTTTCGTGTTTTGGCCGTTAGGCATCGTCGCCTTAGTTTATTCGATCATGGCGCGGTCAAGCGTACGTCGCGGTGAACGTGCGCGAGCAGCCGACTATGCTGCTCTCGCCGTGGCGTGGGGAATGGCGGCACTCTGCGCCTTTGTCGTTGTTCTGATTGGAATTTTCGTAGCGCCGATGCTGTTCCCGCGTCTGTTCTAGGCTCACTAACCCGCCGTTGGAGCCGACCCCGGCAGCGGTATGATTCACTCGCGGTCGGGCCGGCGCGGCGCCGGCTCGGACACTGATCGGCCCTACTTATCTCCCTGTAATGCACATCCGTTCCCCGACATCGACGGAGCTTGACTCGATCGAGGCCACGCGACGCGCGTACCGGGCGATGTGGGCGGAGTTGAAGGACGTGCCGCATCGCCCGTTTGACGGAAGCCGTGACGACATCGACGCGCTGGACTTCATCGACTACGAGGCGGGGCACCACCCCGAGGGGCTCGCGGGCGCCGCGGTGATATGGGGCGGGGTCATCGTCGCCACCGGCGCGTTGTCGTGGGCCATCGGTGACGACCAGCACTTCGTGCTGGTCGGCGATCCGCACTGGCCGCGCGCGTTGATCTTCCCCTACGCGCGCGTGGCCGAGCTTAGCGGGTCGTCCTCGCCGCAGTACGGTAAGTACCAATGGCTACTCGAAGAGGCGGTCCTCCGGCTCAGCATGCAGGGGTTCGGCGGAGATGTCGAGCAGAAGCTCCGTGCGCTGCTGCGGATCGAGTACGACGGGTTTACCGAACGGTCGCAGAGGTGGATCAAGTCGACGTATCCCGACCTCGGCCGGCCGGCGTGATAACCCGGCGCTGGAGCCGGATGCCACGGTCGATGTGCTCATCGACCAGTGCTCTTTGAGGCTCCCCCCTTCGCAGGCACTGGTCGGTCGAGTACGCCCGGCCAGTGGCACCCGGCTGACCATGCGCCGCGACGAGGCGAGAAGCAACATGTTCGCGATCAAAGCCGAAGTAAACGACCCGCGGGCGAAAACTTTCACCTTCCGCGCCCAGAAGACGATGTACGGCGGCAAACGCATCACCCTGGGCGACGTGGTCTTCATCTTCGCGAGCGAGAACGAGGGCGGGTCGGGCCTCATCGCCAGCGGGGTCGTCACGTCGGCCAAGGCGGTCGCGAGGAAACCCGGGATCGCCCGGCAGACGCCGCGCGTCAGTGTCACCATCCGACGCACCGCACTCGTGAAGCGCCGCCTGGGGCGCGGAGAGCTTAGAACCTTCTCCAACTGGAACGATGGCCGGCCCGAGACGGAACTCAACTTCAAGTTCTACCGCCAGGCGACGAACAAGATCGCGGGCATCTCGGATGACGCGGCGGCGTTCCTGCGGGGATTCTTTTGACGCCCCCGCCACGCCGCGGGCTGACAGCCCGCGGCGTGGCGGGCTGTCGATCAAAGAAGCCCCGCATTGGCATGACGGGGCTTCCCCCGGCCGCGCCGGGCGATTACAATCTCCCCGTCACCTCTGCGTCCATCTTTTTTCATCAGTGGACCTTGCCATGCACACGCTCGCCTGCGGACCCTACATCTCCAACGGCTTTCTGCTCAGCGTCGCCACCCTGCTCATCATCAAACCTGTCACCTATTTCGCCTTCATCCAGGCGTTCCGCTACCGCGTGACCGACTACATGCCCATGAGCTACTGGCGTGTCGCCGGCCTGGCTCTGCTGCGGGCGGGCGTCGGCGCGGTCATCATCGGGGCGTGCGCGTTTGTGCTGGCCTTCGTCCCCGGCGTGACCGGCGGCGGGAAAACCATGTACCAGGCGTGGAGCCTGCTCATCGCCGAGCGCTTGGGAATCTGGTACCTCATCGGCGCCTACTGCGCAGCCCTCACCGACCGCCGCCTTCTCGGCTGGACCCTCTCTGGCACGGCCATCGACATGGCGTACGACGTCGGCATCGTTTACGGCATGGACGACAACCTCTGGATCAACGGCGTGATCCTCATCGGCCTCGTCGCGTTCCTCGTCCCCCTGCACATCATCGGCCGGCGCAACGAGCTGCGGAACCAGTTCTCCCGCGAGCCGCGCTGCCGCAAATGCAGCTACAACCTCACCGGCAACCTCTCGGGTATGTGCCCCGAGTGCGGC
Organism: Planctomycetota bacterium; assembly: GCA_021413865.1. GTDB lineage: Bacteria > Planctomycetota > Phycisphaerae > Phycisphaerales > Phycisphaeraceae > JAIOPN01. The sequence continues at coordinate 2,446 of JAIOPN010000022.1, forward strand.
GAGCCCGTCCGGGCCGCCTCCGCCTGACAACGCTCGCGTGCGGTCAGGGCTCGATTTCTCAATCCACCCGCAGCCCCGCCATGCCAATGCGGGGCTTCTTTTCTGCGCCGGAATTGTGCGCACAAACCCGACGCTCCACCCCTGTAGGGAGGCGTGTGCTTCATGGATGCGATCGCACCACCCGAACTCGAGACGCTCGACCGCAAACCCTCATGGGTGAACCGGGCCGGACGGGTGGACCGGTCGGCGTGCGTCGAACTGCTGGTGGGCGAGGTCTGGCGGTGGGCGGTGATGCGGCGGGTCCGCGCGGCGGACAAAATCGTCGAGGCACGTGGCGTGGCGGTCGTGCGGGCGTCGGTGCTCGAGGCGTCGCTGCGCGGGCGGCCGCCCCGGGTGCTCGTCGGGGACTTCCGCAGCGCGAAATCCAACGCGATGTCGCCCGGGCCCGGCACGCGCGCGGGGCGGTGGCGGGAGAAACGTCTGGGCAATCGCACACGCGCGAGCCGGGAGGTGGCCCCTTTTGAATTGGGTGGGGCGCGCGTCCCGCCCGCCGCCGGCCTTCCGAGGCCGGGTCCCTATTCAGAATGCAGTGAAGCAAAAGACAGACGAGACGCCCGCCCCACCGGATGCTCTGACATTTCACATGGGACCACTACTGGAGGCGCGGCGCTGTTCGTGGTCGGCGGCGTGGGGTGGCGGCAGAGGAAGCGGGCGGCAAAAGAGCGCCCCGGCAGCGCGGAGGAGCGGGCGGTCGCCGCGCCCGGCGTCGAGATCGGGCGCGACGCCGGGCTGCGCGGGAACCCCAACCACGGGACGACGCGCTGGAAGGTGCTTGGGCTGAACGAAGGCTGGGAGCAGGCGGTGGTGATCGAACGGTTACGTCGGCACGCGAGCCTGGTGCGGCACGAAATGCTCTGCCCCGCCTGCGGCCGGCGGGCGCGGGTGCTGCTCATGCCGCTGGCGACTCAAGCTGAGGTGCGCGACGCGCGGACGGCGGCCGTGTGGTTGAACGGCGTGCGGCAAAGCCCCGGCAACCGCCCCGCCACGCCCGAGGAGACACGACTGGCGGCGCGGTACGGCCCGGTGTGGGATCGCGTGCTCAAATGCGCGAGCTGCTGGGCCGTGCGCTACGGCGAGAACCGCAAAGCCGCGGGCTGACAGCCCGCGGCTTTACGCTTTCCCATAGCCCCCGGCTCGGCCGGGAGGGTCCGCGGGCGATCACCTGCAACACAGACGCTACTCGCTATCCTGCTCGCCGATTAGCCGGCAGCTTCCGCAGCTTCGGTTCCGGGGGGCGGTGGTTGCCGAATAGTGCCAAGTGAAGCTGCATCAAAGTGAACAGCACGCCGAATATGTGCCAAGCAATAACGTCGCTCGAGCCGATGACTAGGTACGTAGATCGGGAGACGACGGTGTGCTCCCCGTGGTTATTGAGGCGGTATGGCGGCTGTTGTTCAAAAACCGGGATCGTGCCGTCGGCAACCCCGGCCGGCGCGCCAGAGACAAAGAACCTGGCGATAAACGCAATTGCATACACAACGACGCACACGGCTATCGCCGCACGAACGAGGAATCGATACCGTGCGACGCCGGGATAAGCCACCGAGAGCCCCTGAAGTTGCGATCTTTGTATTGCCTGCGGAATAGCACCGCCACCAAGAACATGGCGAGAAAAGCCGGCACGCCCAGCAGGCGTCGGCCCGAAGAGCGACATGAACATCCCCGCCACGAAGGCAGCGATAATCGCAACGATCAGGGCGACGAGTGCGAAGGGTCCGGTGGCTGATGGGCGCATGGTGACGGCCAACTAGGGTTACATAACGGGAGTGATGCGCCGCATGATGCCCACGCACCCTAACCTCGGACCACCCTACTCGCTATCTACTCAGCCAAAGATGAGGCACGCCCTCTCCACAAAAATCTCATGGCGCACAGAACCACGTAGAGCGGCGGCGCCCACACAACCGCCGCGAGGAGTGAAGCCGGGTAGGTGAGAAACATGGGTTTGTCTCGGTATACCCACCCGAGCGCATCAATGACCGGCCTGAGCGGTATTGCCAACAATGCAAACAGCGTGAGTCGAAGTATCAGGGGATCGAGAACGGCAAGCAGCACGAGCAAAATCGGAGGCAATGCTGTTCCAGGCGTGGGTTTCAGGTATCGTCTGAAAGTACACATAGGCGTCATTTTGTTCCAGATGGACCGTCCCTCAACATCCTACCGCCCCGCTTAAATAAAATTCCCCGCGGGTGGTGGGGTCCCGCGGGGAGGAGGGGGAAGGAAGCGGACTTTTTGGCCGGCCTGGCCGGTGCTTGCCTGACGGCGGGCCGTTTTCGCGGTCCGCCGGGGAGGCTCGCGTCATTCCGTTGACGTCCTCCGTAACATCCCAACCTTTTTCCGTCCGACCTTCCTGAAATGCCCCGTCGGCGTGGGGTGACGCCGACGGAGCGGAGGAGAAAGAGCTTTCATAAAGACGATCAGCTGCACCCCATCGAGTTGCCGCAGTTCAGGCACTTGTAGCAGGTGCCGCTGCGGACGGTGATGGTGCCGCAGACGTCGCACGCCGGGGCGTCGGCCTGCATCTCACGCATGGCGCTGGCGAGGGCGGCGTTCGCGGTTGCCGGGGCCGTGGCCGCCGACGCGGTGTTGGCGGCGATGACCGCCCCGCCCAGGCTCACGGAACCGTCGCTTGATGTTTCAGCAGCGGCGGCGGGCTTGAAGAAGCCGCGGTCAGACTTGGCCTTGGCCGCGGGCTCGGGCGTCTTGGCGACGATCACCGGCTCGGGGGTTTTAGGCGTAGTAGCGATCACCGGCTCCGGGGCGGCCTCTTTGGTGATGGGTTCAGTTGGAGCCGGAGCGGACGCCAAACCGCGAGCGGCCGGAGCCTCCTCGGTGACGGCCGACGCCTTGGGTTCGCGTTGCGGGGCGTTGGCGGCGCGGTAGCCGGGGATGAACTCCATGCCCATCCAGCGGAAGATGTAATCGACCAGCGACTTGGCGAAGGGGATCTCCGGGTTGTGCGTCATGCCCGCGGGCTCGAAGCGCTGGTGGGTGAACTTGTTGACCAGCGCCTCGACGGGCACGCCGTATTGCAGCGCGATGGAGATCGCGGTGCCCAGCGAGTCCATGACGCCGCCGATGGTGGAGCCTTCCTTGGCCATGGTGATGAAGAGCTCGCCGGGCTGGCGGTCCTCATAGAGACCGACGGTGAGGTACCCCTCGTGGCCGGCGATGTTGAACTTGTGGGTGATGGAGCTGCGCGTGTCGGGCAGCCGGCGGCGCATCGGGCGGTGGACCACGCGCTCGACCACGCGTTCGACGACCTGCTCGTGGGCCGCGGCGGTCGCCGGGTCACTCGGCGCACTCGCCGCCAGCGCAGCCGCGGAGATCACCTGGCTGACCACCTCGGATTTTCCCGCCTCGATTCCCTCTTCGTCCTCCTCTCCGCTGTCTTCCACCTTGGTGTTCAGCGGCTGGCTGAGCTTGCAGCCGTCGCGGTACAGGGCGTTGGCCTTGAGCGCCAATTCCCACGAGAGGCGGTAGCACGCCTTGATATCGTCCACCGTGGCGTTGTTGGGCAGGTTGATCGTCTTGCTGATCGCGCCGGTGATGAACGGCTGCGCGGCCGCCATCATGCGGATGTGCCCCTCGGGGGCGATGAACCGCTGCCCGGTCGGGCCGCAGGTGTTCGCACAATCGAACACGGAGAGGTGCTCGTCCCTGAGGTGCGGGGCCCCCTCGACGGTCTGCGTGCCGCAGACGACGGCCCCGATCGCGGTGATCTGCTTCTTCTTCAGGCCCAGCGCCTTGAGGAGATTGAAGCCGGGCTTCTTCGACGCGGCGGTCAGGCCGAGCTTGGCGATCGCGGCCTCGCCCAGCGTCCACGCCGTGAAGGCGTGCGGCAGCTCAAACACCGTCGGCAGCGCGGCGGTGATCTTCTTGAGGTCCGCCTCTTCGAGCCCCTTGGCCTTGAGGAAGTCGGCGAAGGTCTGCGTGGTGCCGGGCACGACGGCATCGAGCGTGAGCGTGCCCAGGATGTAACGCAGGATGTCGCGCACCTGCGTCGCGTCGTAGCCCAGCGCGACCAGCGCGGGCTCGACGGACTGGTTGGCGATCTTGAAATACCCGCCGCCGGCGAGCTTCTTGAACTTCACCAGGGCGAAGTCCGGCTCGACGCCGGTGGTGTCGCAGTCCATGAGCAGGCCGATCGTGCCGGTGGGCGCGATGACGGTGGTCTGTGCGTTGCGGAAGCCGTGCTGCGAGCCAAGCGAGAGCGCCTCGTCCCAGTCGATGCGGGCTTGGCGGAGCAGGTCGGCGGCGTTGGCAAGGTGGCCGGTCTTGCCGCTGGGTTTCTCGATGTAGCGTGCATCAATCGGCACGGGCGGGGTCTCGATGCCCTCGTAATTGCCCAGCGCGTGCTTGCGGGCGACCTCCGCCTCGCGCGAGACGCCGTACGCCGCCCGGCGGTGGTTGCGGATCACGCGGAGCATCGACTCGCGGTTCTTGTAATAGCCCGGGAACGGCCCGAGCTGCGCCGCCATCTCGGCACTGGTCGCATAAGACCTGCCGGTGAGGATGGCCGTCAGCGCCCCGCACAACGCGCGGGCGTCTTCACTGTCATACGGGATGCCCGCGATCATGAGCATGGCGCCGATGTTGGCGTAGCCCAGGCCCAGCGTGCGGTACTCGTAGCTCAGCCGGGCGATCTCCTTCGAGGGGAACGCCGCCATGAGCACGCTGATCTCTAGGACGATCGTCCAGAGGCGGATGCCGTGCTCGTAGCCGTCGGTGTCGAAGGCACGGGTCGCGGGGTCGTAGAACTTGAGCAGGTTGAGCGAGGCGAGGTTGCAGGCGGTGTTGTCGAGGAACATGTACTCGGAGCAGGGGTTGCTCGCGTTGATCCGGCCGGACGCGGGGCAGGTGTGCCACTCGTTGATGGTCGTGTCGAACTGCACGCCCGGGTCCGCCGAGCGCCACGCGGCGTAAGAAATCTGGTCCCAGAGCCCGCGCGCCGGGATGGTCTTGGCGACCTTGCCGTTGGTGCGATTGGTCAGGTCCCAGTCGCCCCCCTCGTCCAGCCGCTTGAAGAACGTGTTGTTGATGCGGACGGAGTTGTTGGAGTTCTGCCCGCTGACGGTGAGGTAGCTTTCGCCGTTGAAGTCGTAGTCGAGGCTCAGGCCCAACCGCTGGGCGGTGTCCTGCTGCTCCTGGCTCAGGTGCTTCATGCCCTCGACCAGCGCGGCCACCTTGATCTCCTCGCGCACCTTCCAGTTGACGAAGGACTCGATGTCCGGGTGGTCGAGGTCGAGGCAGACCATCTTGGCGGCGCGGCGGGTGGTGCCGCCGGACTTGATCGCGCCGGCGGCGCGGTCGCCGATCTTCAGCCAGCTCATCAGGCCCGAGGAACGCCCGCCGCCCGAGAGCGCCTCGTTCTCGCCGCGCAGGTGGGAGAAGTTGGTGCCCGTGCCCGAGCCGTACTTGAAGAGGCGCGCCTCGCGCACCCAGAGGTCCATGATGCCGCCCTGGTTGACCAGGTCGTCCTCGACGGACTGGATGAAGCAGGCGTGCGGCTGCGGGTGGGTGTAGGCGTCGTCGGCCAGCTTCACCTCGCCGGTGGCGGCGTCGACGATCCAGTGGCCCTGCGCCGGGCCCGTGATGCCGTACGCGAAGTTCAGCCCGGTGTTGAACCACTGCGGGCTGTTGGGGGCGCACATCTGCGTGAGCAGCATGTAGGAGAGCTCGTCGTAGAACGCCTGCGCGTCCTCGGCGGTGTCGAAGTAGCCGTGCGTCTCGCCCCAGTGCCGCCAGCAGCCGGCGAGGCGGTGGATCACCTGCCGCGCCGACTTCTCCGGCCCGGTGACGACCTCGCCCTTCTCGTTCTTAAGCGCCTTGCCGGTGGCCTTGTCCACCTGCGGTACGCCCGCCTTGCGGAAGTACTTCGAGACCATGATGTCGGTCGCGAGCTGCGACCAGGAGGCGGGCACCTCCGCGTCGTCCATCTTGAAGACGGTCGAGCCGTCGAGGTTGGAAATCTTGCTGGATTTCTTCGTCCACTCGACGGTGGAGAAGACGTCTTTGCCTGCGGTGGTGAATTTGCGTGCGATCTTCATGCGTTCCCCTGTTTCTTCGCTTCTGCGTGTACTGGTCGACCCTTGAATGAATGCCCGTCAGCGTCCGTACCGGCGGGGAGAATTACACTATTACCGATTTAGCCGTGTGGCTTTGCTCGAGGGAACAGCAAATTGCGGCAAGGCTCTTGTAGTCGCGGAGCTCCACTCAGAAGCCGTATCGCCCAATCAAAATTGTTGATTTCGGCGTAAAGAAATCTTTCCGATCCATGCAACTGGAATGCTCGAAAGATATTTACTCGTGTTGCTTTAACCTGTGCCGCCCGGCCGCTCCCATCCCACATAATTTCGCGTAAATAATCGTCAGATACGGACGATCGGGGGCACATCAGCCACAACGAAAGCGTAGAACTAATTGGACAGATCAACTCAGTGCCCCGCACCTTAAGCCCGCAATTAATCCGTCCGTTTCCTTTGCGAAGCTCTTCCTTATTAAAAAATGAAATCCACGAATCGCTAAGCCAAAATGGATAGCTTCTAGGGGTTTCAACCAACACCCATTTCTTTTCGCGAAGCGGCGGCATCAGATTTCGCCATGCTTCACCCTTCAAGTAGCCTGCAAACAGGGATTGAGTAACAAAATCAATCGTGCTGCTAGGTGTCGATGGATCTGCCGCCGTAACAAAACCCTGAATATCAGCTTTGGTAATCGGAGTGCGTGCAATGTGGCAGGCGACATAGCTCGCCAGAGACGTTTTTTCATCTTCGCTTAAGTTCGCCAAGCTTGAAGTCTGTTTGATCTTACTCAATACCTGCCCAACATCACTCTCGCTCTGCGTTAGCACCCCGTCCGCGCCAGATGCTCCGGCCCCATGAATTATTGAATCGTAATACCCGCACTCAGCACCCACGGCATCAACCGTCGTTAGTTCGGCTTGCAGAGTTGTCTTATCAAAACGATAGATTTTTCTATCTCGTTTGGTGCCGCGACCAAATCCGCGCAACAAAAGCCTTGGCGTAATGTGCTGATAGGTCGGGTTGTCTAAGCAAGTCTGCACAGGCCGTTCCTGGGTTCCAATCGAATCTCAATCCACCTTCGGCAGCACAAGCCCCTTCTGGTTCTGGTACTTCCCGTTCTTGTCCGCGTAGCTCACGGCGCAGACCCGGTCGGCCTTGAGGAAGATCATCTGGGCGATGCCCTCGTTGGCGTAGATCTTGGCGGGGAGCGGCGTGGTGTTGCTGATCTCGATGGTGACCTTGCCCCGCCACTCGGGCTCCAGGGGGGTGACGTTGACGATGATGCCGCAGCGGGCGTAGGTGGACTTGCCGACGCAGATGGCCAGCACGTCGCGCGGGATGCGGAACTCCTCGACGGTCTCCGCCAGGGCGAAGGAGTTGGGCGGGACGATGATGTGGTCGCGCCCCGTGGCCTGGGTATCGACGGTGATGAAGGAGCTGTCGTCGAAGTGTTTGGGATCGACGATGGAGGAGCCGCCGTGCGCGGGGGCGTTGGTGAAGATCTTGAAGAGTGTGCCGACGCGGACGTCGTAGCCGTAGGAGGAGACGCCGAAGGAGACCTTGCCGGCGCGCTTGATGTTTTCCTCGAAGGGCTCGATGGGGACGAGTTCACGGATCTGGGTGTCGCAAAGAACGCTCATGTTTCCCTCGCTTTGGTCTTCGGCCTGGAAGAAAAGTCACGCAATCCCACGCGATAGCCGCCACGGTGAGCGTCCGGCTCTCCACAGCGAACGGCCATGCTCGCCAATCAGTCAGGCTGCTCCACGGAACGACGCCACCGAACGCACATCTAACACATCACCGACCCGACCCGCCGACCGACATGCTCCCCGTCCCCCCGGATTCGCCGCACCCGCCGAACACCCTATAAATCCCCTAACAATCATAGGCTCACTCGAGAATTTTCGCTGTCCGCGGGGTGTTGGGCTCTGTTAGACCTTCGTAAAACCCGCATTGGGGAGTCTACCACTATATCTTGTGGTCGCAACGGTTTTCTTTACCAAATCTAGTAGATTTTTTTGCTCCCGCCATAAACAGCGTTTTAACGCAATGTTACGGTTTCGCGAGCATTTGACCCACTTGGCGCAGGGGGGCAAGTACCGTCATGATTGAAACAGGTTTTCCACAGGGATGGGGGTGGAAATGCGGTTTCCGGGGGAAAGCCCAGGCATGGACATGCCCGGGCTTTGCGGAGCGGTCGCGGGGCGCTATTGGTGGTTGGGAAGAGGGTTGCGGCTTGCTCTTTCCCAGTGGGGCAGGCGTCCCGCCTGTCGCCGGCCTTCCGAGGCCGGGTCTGGACTCAATTCAAAGATGAAGAAAAAAAAAAGAGACAGGCGGGACGCCTGCCCCACTGGGCAAATGCAACAGGCAATCCCTCACGCGCCCGGCGTCAGCGCCGCCTCGACCGCCGCGCTGACGCGCTCGACGACCTGCTCGAGCGGGGCGTCGATCTTCGCCCCTGCGGCGCGGGCGTGGCCGCCGCCGCCGAAGGGGTGGGCGAGCTTCGTCACGTTGATCGCGTGCGGCCCGGGCTTGCTGCGGAAGCTCACGCGGATCGGGCCGCCCCCCTTCTCGCCGGTCTTCGGGGGTTCCGAGATCATCACCACGACCTGCACCGAGCCGACCACCTGCGGAATATCGACGAAGCGCTCCGTCTCCTCGACCAGCGCGGCGGTCTGCGCGAAGTCCTCGCCGCGCAGCACCATGACGGCCGCGCGCCCGCCGGCGATCAAACGCAGGCTCGACAGCGCCCGCACCATCAACTGCAGCTTCTCCGGGCGATCGGTCTGCTCGAGCTGCTGGTAGAGCGCCGCGTGGTCCGCGCCCAGGCGCAGGAGGCGTGCCGCCAGGTCGTGCGTCTGCGGGCGGGTGTTGGAGAAGCGGAACCAGCCGGTGTCCGCCGCGAGGCCGACGAAGAGCGCCTCGGCCACGGTGGTGTCGTAGATTTTTCCGCTCTGCCCCGGCGCGGGCGGGGGCAAGATTTTGTCGAGCACGTCGGCGACGACCTCGCAGCAGGCGGCCCCCTTGCCGTCGATGTAGCGCATCGCCGCGGGCACGTCGCCGGTGAGGTGGTGGTCGATGATGAGCGTGCGGTCGAGGCGTTTCTCGATGTAGGCGCGCATCGGCGAGAGCTGCGCCCAGGCGCCGGTGTCGAGGATGACGACCAGGTCGGGCTCGAAGGGGAGCACGTCGTGGCCCTGGTTGTAGAGCGTGTAGGCGTCGCCCCCCTTGAGCTGGCGGAAGTTGGCGGGGACGGGGGGCATGAAGACGGCGTGCGGCTCACGGCCGAGGTTGCGCAGGCCCCGCGCCATCGCGATGACGGAGCCGAACGCGTCGCCGTCGGGCTTGGCGTGCGTGGTGATGAGCGGGCGCTTGGCGTCGGCGAGACGCTTGGCGACGGCGGCGAGGTCGGCGGTGGAGGTGTAGTCGTGCATGTTCGTGGGTTTCTGCCCCATAGCCCCCGGCTCCGCGGGGGGGGTTCTTGTTGGATGTACGGACTCGCGGTGCGTGCAGGGTGTTTTGACGATCGCTCGCGGAGCCCCCCGGCGGAGCCGGGGGCTATGGGAATCACGCCATCACCACCGGTGTATTGTCGGCAAGATCGTCGAGCAAACCCAGCAATTGCCACTGCCGGACCTGCTCGATGTCCCGCGCGAGCTGGCCTTTGAGGGCGTCGAGCGTCGGGAACGATTGCTGGTCGCGCAGCCAGCGGTGGAAGCGCAGGACGATCGGCTGATGGTAGAGATCGCCCTGGAAATCGAGCAGGTGGGCCTCGATGGTGCGCTGGGTTTTTTCAAAGGTCGGTTTCACACCCACGGAGATGGCGGCGGCGAAGCGCGAGCCGTCGGGGGCGGCGGCGGTGCCGGCGTAAACGCCGTCGGCGGGCGTGACGCGGCCGACCAGCGCGGCGGGGTCGAGGTTGGCGGTGGGCACGCCGATGGTCCGGCCACGCTTCTCGCCGGGGATCACCGGGGCGTCGATGGCGAAGGGCTGACGCATGCAGCGCGTCACGTCGGCGACCCGGCCCTGCTCCACGAGCCAGCGCACGATCGAGCTGCTCACCGGCGTGAGCAACTGGTCGTGCAGCGGCATGAGCACACGGCCGACGACGTGCGACTCGAAGCCCAGCTCACGCCCGAGCGCGGCGAGCAGGTCGTTGTCTCCCCGGCGGTCCTTGCCGAAGCGGAAGTCCGGGCCCTCGACGAAGGCGACGGGTTTGCGCTCGGCGACGACGCGGCGGATGAAATCCTCCGGCGTCAGCGCGAGCAATTCCGGCGTGGGCACGAGGACGGCGACGCGGTCGGCGCCGGCGTGCTTCAGCGCTTCGGTCTTCTGCGCCAGGCTCATGAGGCGCGGCGGCTCCGCGCCGGGGCGGAGGATGGTGGCCGGGTGCGGGTCGAAGCACATGGCGAGGATGGGTGCGTCGAGCCGCCGCGCGACGCCGGCGGCGTGCGCGATGATCGCGCGGTGGCCGGCGTGGACGCCGTCGAAGTTGCCGATGGTGATGACGCTGCGCGGGGTGGTCACGGGAGATGAGGATAGCGAATCTGGTGGGGCAGGCGTCCCGCCTGTCTCTTCTCTTCATCTTTGAATTGAATCCAGACCCGGCCTCGGAAGGCCGGCGGCAGGCGGGACGCCCGCCCCACCAGCCCCCCGGCCGGATTCAACCAATCCCCGCGCCGAGCGGATACCATCCGCCCCGTGATACGCCGCATAACGACATGGCTGCGCAAGCCCGTGGTGTCGATGGCGCTCTTCGCCCTGGCGGTGTACGCCCTGGGCGTGGGCAAGGGGGACCTGCGCAACGACAGCGCGGTCTATGGCTGGATCGCCAAGCACATGGTGGTCAGCGGCGACTACCTCAACCTCTATTTCGACTGGGGGCAGAAGTCCTACTTCAACAAGCCCCCGCTGCTGTTCTGGCTGGCGGCGGCGTCGTTCCGCGTGTTCGGGTTCGAGCCGCTGGCGGCGCGGGCGGTGTCGGTGGCGTTCGCGCTGGGGTGCGTGGCGGTGACGTACCTGCTGGCGCGGAAGCGCTTCACGCCCACGGTATCGGCGACGGCGGGGATGGTGCTGGCGGCGTCGTTCCCGTTCATGCGCTGGGCGGTGGGCTTCAGGCCCGACGCGGGGGTGGCGTTTTTCTTCCTGCTCTGCCTGCTGGCCGGCGCGGGCATGCTCGGATCGATGCGGACGCGCTGGCGCGACTGGCTGCTCATGGGCGCGGCGATCGGGCTGGGGTTCATGCTCAAGGGGCCGGTCGTTTTCACCGGGCCGATGATCGTCGCCGTGACATCGGCGTGGCTGCGCCGGCGTGACATCCTCTTCAACCCGCGCTGGCTGGCGGCGCTCCTCCTGGCGCTGGCGATCGCCCTGCCATGGCACATCCAGCAATACCTGCGCTGGGGGGATGAGTTCATCGCGGCCTACTTCGGCCGGGAGATCGCCTCGCGCTTCGACGGATCGAGCTTCAAGGCCGAGCCGATCTGGGGCTACGCGCACGAGCTGCTCCTGCTCTACTGGCCCTGGCTGCCGTTCACGCTGATCGGGGCGTGGGCGATGCTCAAGACGCGCCGCGCCCGCGCGGCGGGCCCCGCGTGGCACGCCCCGCCACGCGACACGACCACCGCCCTGTTCACGGCCTGGCTGCTCGTGTACGGCCTGGCGATCCACCTGGTCACCCGGAAATACGACCGCTACCTCCTGCCCTGGATGCCCGCCCTGGCAATCCTCGCGGCGATCGGCCTCTACCGCTCGCCGCTGCGCGGGGTGTGGCGGCGGTGGCTGCTGCCCAACATGGGGTGGGTTTCGGTGATCGCCGCGGTTGTGCTGCTGGCGGCGGGCCTGCGGACCGGAATGGTCTATATGCCCGAGATCACCGACGCCGCGCCGGTCATCAACGCGGCGGTGCGTGAAGCCGGCCCCGCACGCACGCCGCCGGTGGTCTATCTGTACGAGAACACCCACGACGACAAGGACACGCGCTGCACGATCATGTTCAGCACCGAGGCGCGGTGCGTGCCGCTCAAGGGGGGCGTGGGGTTCACCGCCGTGCCCCCGGGCCAGTTCGTGGTGGTGCCGGTGCAGTGGCGTGAAAAAGCGGAACGGGAGCTGCCCGCGCACGAGGTGGTGACGCGCGGGAAGCGGTACGTGATCTACCGGGTGACGGGGTGATGAGTCCCCCTCTCCCTCCGGGGGCTTTGCACAAAAAATCCCCCGGGTGCCACACTGCATCCTTCTTAGGTGCGGTGTGTCTTCATGGACCCCCAATTTCACAGTGAAATCGAAGACACACATCACGAAGACGATGATGTGTGGCACCCGGAAAAGACTTTTTGTGCAAAGCCCCCCCGGGAGAGGGCCGGGGTGAGGGGATCACCGGCCGGATTGGTCACACGAACGCGCGAGACCCTCGTGGCCGAAGGTTCCCTCACCCGGCGTCGAAGACGCCGCCACCCTCTCCCGGTGGGAGAGGGGCAACACGGATTACTTCCGCAGCCCCAGCTCGCGTTCGGCGTCGTTCCAGTTTTCCAGGTCGCGGCCGACGGGCCGGCCCTTGCGGACCCAGACCTCGTAGGCACGACGGGCGATCTCGTCGTGCGTCGGCCGGGGCTTGAAAACGGGGGCCGCCGCGGCGCTGCGTGGCGCTGCGGTCGGGGCCGCCGCCGGGGCGGGGCTGCTCGGGGTTGCGGATGCTTTCTTGGTGGACTTTGCCGTGGTGCTGCTCTGCTTGGCCATTGGAGAATCCCCTGTCTCGGACTAAGTTTCAGAATGCCGTGGCGCGTCGCGCCCGGTGGAACGATCCGACTATTACGGTGACTGCTCCCCTGTTGGTTCCCATTTTACCACGATCCCCGCGATCCATCCGCCGGGGCGGCGTGAATTCTTGATGAATATTGGCAAACCCCGTGCCACCGCCCGCACGGTCGATTCCGGCGATGCCACGCTACCGCCCCGCCCGGTTTCCCAGCAGGGTGCCCGCCCGCTGCCCACACCTGCGGCAGTCCGGTGGGGCAGGCGTCCCGCCTGTCTCTTCCTCTGAATTCAGACCCGGCCTCGGAAGGCCCGCGGCAGGCGGGACGCCCGCCCCACCATTTTGAAAACCGTCGCTCAACTCAACTCCGCGATCTTCTTCAGCACCTCCGCGTCGTGGTCGGTCACCTTCACCTTTTCCCACCGGTGCGCGACCTTGCCCTTGGGGTCGATGAGGTAGGTCGTGCGTTCGACGCCCATGTACTTCCGGCCGTACATCGACTTCTCCCGCCACACGCCGTACGCCTGGATGATGCGCTTCTCGGCATCCGCCAGCAGCGGGAAGGGCAGGCTGAACTTGTCGGCGAACTTCTTGTGCGCCTTCTCGTCGTCCGGGCTGACGCCCAGCACGACGGCGTTGGCCTTGGCGAACGCCTTGTGCCCGTCGCGGAAGCCGCACGCCTCGGTGGTGCAGCCGGGGGTGTCGTCCTTGGGGTAGAAATAGAGGACGACCCACTTGCCGCGGTACTCCTTGACGGAGTGCGTCTTGCCCGCCTGGTCCATTGCCGCGAGTTCGGGGGCGGCGTCGCCGACCTCGACGAACGCCTTGGACGCGGGCGGGACGGGGGGTTTGGTTTTGGCCATGTGAAATCTCCTGCGGGTGGGGCGACATCATACGGCACATCCGCCCATAGCCCCCGGCTCGCCGGGGGCTATGGGCGGGAAACACGCTACGATAACCCGCCGGCATCCCATTCAGTCCCCATACTTGTAAGGCCGATATTCTCGTACACGATCCCCCGGAGACCCCCTTGGCGATCAACCCCAAACGTGCACTCATCACCGGCATCACCGGGCAGGACGGCTCCTACCTGGCCGAGCTGCTCCTGGGCAAGGGCTACGACGTCCACGGCCTGGTGCGGCGGTCCAGCACCTTCAACACCTCACGCATCGACCACCTCTACCGCGACCCCCACGAGTCCGGCGCACGCCTCCGCCTGCACTACGCCGACCTCACCGACGCCAACGGCCTGTCACGCATCGTCCACCAGGTCAAGCCCACCGAGGTCTACAACCTGGGCGCCCAGTCCCACGTCCGCGTCAGCTTCGATCAGCCGATCTACACCGCCGACGCCACCGGCGTCGGCGCGCTCAAGCTCCTGGAGGCCATCCGCGACTACCAGGAAAACTCCGGATACCAGATCCGCTACTACCAGGCCTCCAGTTCTGAGCAGTACGGCAAGGTCGTCCACACCCCGCAGAACGAAGAGACCCCCTTCTACCCGCGCTCGCCCTACGGCGCCGCCAAGGTTTACGCCCACTGGATCACCGTCAACTACCGCGAGTCCTACGGCCTGCACGCCTCCTGCGGCATCCTCTTCAACCATGAGTCCCCCCGCCGAGGCGAGACCTTCGTCACCCGCAAGATCACCCGCGCCATCGGCCGCATCAAGTGCGGCCTGCAGAAGAAGCTCTACCTGGGCAACCTCGACGCCAAGCGCGACTGGGGCTTCGCCGGCGATTACGTCGAGGCGATGTGGATGATGCTCCAGCAGGACAAGGCGGACGATTACGTGATCGCCACCGGCAAGACGTACGCCGTCCGCGAGTTCTGCGAGAAGGCGTTCGGCCTGCTGAACATGAACTACAACGACTTCGTCGAGATCGACCCGCGCTACTTCCGCCCGGCAGAGGTGGACCTGCTGTTGGGCGACCCGTCGAAGGCCCGCGCGAAGTTCGGCTGGCAGCCCAGGGTCGATCTCGACGGCCTGGTCCGCATGATGGTCGAGCACGATCTCGATTTGGCGCAACGCGAGCGCACGCTCATCGACGCGGGGCATAAGGTCTCGGTGCCGACGGAGGAACGCTAAGCCGCATGCAAACCGCATGCGGCTTTTCGTTGCTACCTCCGAAACTTTCTCCCCAGCGCCACCAGCAGCCCCAGTACGAACCCAGCCCCCGCGGTGAGCAGGAGCAGCAGGATCTGCGGCATCTGGACCGTCACCAGCAGGAAGTGCGTCGTCACCGTCCCGCGGTTCTGCACGACCACGATGCCCAGCAGCAGCACCAGCACGATAATCGCGACGAGCTTGGCGGTCTTCATGGATTCTTTCATGGGGGCGGATTGTAACCCGTACGCCCCATGCGCCCATCGACTCTTGAGCCACGCCCGATGCTGAGGTCTTCCGAAGCGTCGGGGTCTTCGGCGACCCGATACGGCCCCCGACGACTCGCGGACTCGTCATCGGGCGTGGCTCGGGGCGATGTAACCCCCTCTCCTCCCGGAAGAGGGCAGGGGTGAGGGCGTTCGACGGCCGCAAATCGCACACCATCACGCGGATGATCTTCGATCGAAGACGCCCTCACCCCAGCCCTCCCCCGGAGGAGGAGGGGGCCCAGAAGTCACCCCGCCTCGCGATCTCGACGATAATATCCCCACCATGATGGACCTCACCAAAGAGCGGATCGTCGTCACCGGCGGCGCGGGGTTCCTGGGCGTCTCGGTCTGCCGAATCCTGCGCGAACGCGGCGTGCCGGCGGAGTCGATCATCGTCCCCCGACGCAAAGAGTACGACCTGACGCGCGAGGCGGACGCCGAGCGGCTCTACGAAACCGTCAAGCCTACCGTCGTGATCCACCTCGCGGCCGAGGTCGGCGGCATCGGCGCCAACCGCGACCACCCCGGGCGCTTTTTCTTCGCCAACATGGCCATGGGGCTTCACCTCATCGAGCACGGACGCCGGCGCGGCCTCAAGAAATTCATCCACACCGGCACCGTCTGCGCCTACCCGAAGTTCACCCCCGTCCCCTTCAACGAGGACGACCTCTGGAATGGATACCCCGAGGAGACCAACGCCCCCTACGGCGTCGCCAAGAAGGCGCTCTTCGTCATGCTCGACGGCTACAAGCGCGAGTTCGCTCTCGACTCCGCCGTCGTCGTCCCCGTCAACCTCTACGGCCCGCGCGACAACTTCGACCCGCACACCTCGCACGTCATCCCCGCCCTGATCCGCAAGTGCGAGGAGGCGCGGCTCGCCAAGGCCGACCACATCACCTGCTGGGGCACCGGCTCGGCGTCGCGCGAGTTCCTCTATGTGGACGACGCCGCCGAGGGCATCGTCCTCGCCGCCGAGAAATTGGCGACGCCCGACCCGATCAACCTCGGGACAGGGCGCGAGATCACGATCAAGAACCTCGTCGAGCTGATCGCGGGCTTGTGCGGCTTCAAGGGCCGTATCGAGTGGGACGCGAGCAAGCCCGACGGCCAGCCGCGCCGCTGCCTCGACACCGCCCGCGCGGCGAAGATGCTCGGCTGGCACGCCAAAACCGGTTTCGAGGAAGGCCTCCGCACCACGATCGACTGGTGGCGCAAGAACGGGAAGTGACCGGGGTTCTTGTCAACCCAAAACAACCACGGAGACGCGGAGGGAAGAGGAGAAAGCGGAGAAGACCAAGACATTGAATATGAGATTGCTTTTTGCCTTCTCCGCTATCTCCGTGTCTCTCCGCGCCTCCGTGGTTCAATTCAATAAACAGCAGTTGACCAGACGGATATAAGGACTCTCACCATGGCGATTCGCAAGGACGGCGGCTTTGTCACGATGCAGCAGCACGTCATCTCCAGCCAGGCCGAGCACATCAAGGCCTCCGGCGAGTTCTCCTGGCTGCTCAGCGCCATCACCCTCTCGACCAAGATCATCTCCTCCTACGTCCGCCGCGCCGGCCTGATCGACATCATCGGCGAGGCGCACTCCGCCGACGGACACAACCAGACCAACGTCCAGGGCGAGATCGTCCAGAAGCTCGACCTCATCGCCAACGACACCCTCAAGCGCACCCTCGGCTACCGCGGCAACGTCGGCATCGTCGCCTCCGAAGAGGACAACGACCCCAAGGTCATCCAGGAACTGGGCAAGGGCGGCAAGTACATCGTCATGTTCGACCCGCTCGACGGCTCATCCAACATCGACACCAACGTCTCCGTCGGCACCATCTTCACCATCCTCGAACGCATCCCCGGCGAGAAGAGCGTCACCCAGGGCGTGCTCCAGCCCGGCTACAAACAGCTCGCCGCCGGCTACGTCGTCTATGGCTCCAGCACCGTGATGGTTTACACCGTCGGCCACGGCGTGCACATGTTCACCCTCGACCCGCAGTTCGGGGCCTACCTGCTCGTGAAGGAAAACGTGAAGATGCCCGAGTACGCCAACCAGTACTCCTGCAACGAGGCCTACCTGCACACCTTCCCCGAGGGGTATGGCAAGTACCTCGGGTGGGCCAAGGACCACAAGGGCGGGCAGTGCAGCATGCGCTACATCGGCTCGCTCGTCGCGGACTTCCACCGCATCCTTCTCAAGGGCGGCGTCTTCCTCTACCCGCCGACGAAGAAAAACCCCGAGGGCAAGCTGCGGTTGATGTACGAGGCCAACCCGCTGGCGTTCATCGCCGAGCAGGCGGGCGGCGCCGCGACCGACGGCAGGGGCCGGGTGCTCGACATCCAGCCCACGAGCCTGCACCAGCGCACCCCGCTGATCATCGGCGGGAAGAAAAACGTGGACGAGGTGATGAAGTTTGTGAGGTGAGGCGAAAAGGATTTTGCCCGGTGGGGCAGGCGTCCCGCCTGCCTCTTGCTTCTCTGCTTTTTTTCTTGAATCCAGCCCCGGCCTCGGAAGGCCGGCGACAGGCGGGACGCCTGCCCCACCAGACGGAGGCGTGTCCCTACTTTGCCGTCTCCGGCGGGTTGCGCAGCGTCACCTTCCCCGCCGCGTCCACTTCCGCAAGGCCCAGCTCTTTCAGCGCCAGCAGCGCCGCGTGTTGCTCCGCTTCCTTCTTGGAGTTCGCCCACGTCGAGGGGAACCGCCGGCCGTCCATCTCCACGCAGACCTCGAAACACTTCGAGTGGTCCGGCCCCTTCTCGTCCAGCACCGTGTACTGCGGGTGCGACGGCAGGTTCCGCTGCGCGTGCTGCTGGAGCACGCTCTTGAAGTTCTGCTGGTGCGCCGAGATCGCCGCGTCGTCGATGTACGGGACCATGTGCTTGAGGATGAATGTCCGCGCCGGCTCGATCCCGCCATCCAGATATATGGCCGCGATGATCGCCTCCAGCACCGCCGCGATCACGCTGGGCGGCAGCCCCGGGCGGGTCGTCATCCCCTTGCCCAGCGTCAGCACGCTCACCAGCCCGATGTCCTGGCTGATCTTCGCGCAGACCTTACGGCTCACCACCGCGCTCTTGATCTTCGTCAGCTCCCCCTCCATCAGCTCGGGGTACTGCTTGAAGATGTAGCCGCAGACGACGTAGCCCAGGATCGCGTCCCCCAGGAACTCCATGCGCTCGTTGCTGCGCAGGCGGTGGTCGGCGCTGGAGGCGTGCGTGAGCGCCTCGGTGATGATTTGTTCGTTGGTGAAGTGGTAGCCCATGAGCTGGGCGACGCGCTGAACGAGGGTGTCGGTTTTTTCTTGTTCGGCCATAAACTCGGGATCGCCCGTTGACGTATCAAACCCACCGGAATCAACCGGACGATCATGGTCCGTGAACAAGGCGGCGGATCAAACTGCTTCAGCGGATGCACAATATGCAGCGCAGACCGAGTATCCAAACCGTCCCCGTGCTTGTCAATGCGGATTCTCCTGATTACGCTTCCCCCATGAGAAGCGCCCCCGCCGCTGATCCCTCCCCCCGATTTCACCGCTCCATCCGACGCCTCCCGATGCTCGCCCTCGCGCTCTTTGCCGCGGCGGTCGCAGGCGTCGCGCGCGCCGAGCCGCCCGCCAAGGCGACGCCCACCATGTCGGTCGAAGAGGTGCGCCCGGGCATGAAAGGCTACGGCCTGTCGGTCTTCCGCGGCGTCGTCATCGAGCCCTTCGCCGTCGAGGTCGTCAACGTGATGCGCAACTTCAACCCCGGCGGCGACGTGGTCTGGATCCGCTGCCCGGAGGACCGGCTGCAGGAGAGCGGGCCTGTGCACGGCATGAGCGGCTCGCCGATCTACCTCTGGGCCGAGGGCGAGCCGCAGGTCATGGGCAAGGGCGGCCGTCTCATCGGCGCGTTCGCCTACGGTTTCGAGACATCCAAAAACTGCTACGCCGGCGTGCAACCGATCGCCAACATGATGGGCGTGGGCAGCCGCGCCCCCGAGGGCGACAAGGTCTCCGAAAGCACCGCCCCATCCGCCCCCGCGACGCCGTCGATCAAGGAAATGCTCGCCTCCCCCGAGTTCCAGGATGTCAGGCCGTCGAACAGCTACCGCGCCCGCATGATGGCCCGGATGTTCGAGCAGCCGGCGCGCCCCGGCGAGAAGGAGCGGCCCGCCGCCGATTCTCAACCACGCCCCTCCTATGAAGTGCGCACGCCCGCGCTCACCGGCACCGCCAGGCCGATGATGATCCCGCTGAGCGTCGGCTCGCCGGCCGCCGCCAGGATTTTCGGCCCGCTGCTGGAGCGCATGGGCTTCGCCGCCACCTTTGCCACCGGCCCGATGCAGGCGGGCACCCCGCCCCCGGGACTGGACATCAAGAACATCCAGCTCGCCCCCGGCAGCGTGCTGGCCATCCCCCTGGGCTGGGGCGACGCCGACCTGAGCGCCTCGGGCACCGTCACCGACGTGCTCCCCGACGGCCGCGTGCTCGCCTTCGGCCACGCGATGTTCGGCCAGGGCGACTCGGCCGTCCCCATGGCCACAGGCTTCGTCACCTTCGTCATGCCCTCGATCATCTCCAGCTTCAAGCTCGGCGGCAGCGGCATCATCCAGGGCACCATCGTCCGCGACGAGAACTCCGCCGTCGTCGGCAGGCCCGGCATCCACTTCACCACCGCCCCGGTCCGCGTCGCCGTCTCCATGCCCGCCCAGCCGCGCCGCACCTACAACTACCAGGTCGTCAACCACCGTGAGTTGACGCCGATGCTCACCGCCATCCTCGCGCTCCAGAGCTCCACGGCCGCGCAGAGCGCGCCGAGCGAATCCACCGCCCACATGACCGGCGCCGTCACCTTCGCCGGCGGCAGGCGGCTGGAGTTCAACAGCCTCAGCTCCGGCGGCGGCGGCCGCGAGTACGTCATGGACCTCTACATGCCGCTGCTCATGCTCAACGGCAACCCCTTCGACCGCGTGGTCATGGAGTCGGCGGACCTGGACATCCGCGTCGAGCCGGGCACCAGGGTCGTCACCCTCGTCTCCGCCCGCCTCGACAACAACGAGGTCGCCCCCGGCGACAAGGTCGGCATCACCCTCAAGCTCCAGCCCTACGGCAAGCCCGCCTTCGAGCGCAGGCTCTCCTTCCCCCTGCCCCGCGCCCTGGACGACGGCGACTACACCATCCAGGTCTCCGGCGCCTCCGAATACCTCGCGGCCATGTTCAACTCCCACCCCCACCTGCTCCAGCCCACCAGCGTGGACGAGCAGATCGCCACCCTCCAGCGCATCCTCTCCACCCGCGCCGACGCCATCTACACCGTGCTCCAGCTCCACGACCAGGGCCTGGCGATCGGCCGCCAGGAGCTGCCCCGCCTCCCCTCCAGCCGCCGCGCCCTGCTCTCCGCCCCGACCTCCACGCAGTCCACCGAGTTCGCCGAGACGCTCGAACGTATCGAGCCCAACGACTCCGTCGTCGAGGGCGCGCTGGGCTTCACCGTCACCGTCCGTAAATCACTCGCCGACCGTTCACGCTGACGTGGACGCGCCGCGACCGTTCAGGGGTATCGCATGAGACTCTCGCCCACCGCCGTGCAGCGTCTGCTCCTGTCGTCGGCCGTCCTGGCCGCCGGCGTGCTGGCCGTCTCGCCCAGCCTCGCGGTCCAGCCCGCGCGCTGGGTCCACACCACCGAGGCCGACTTCGAGCCCGGCAAGCACGACAACACCGTCGTCACCAACCTAGGCGACGTGAAGCTCTCCGCCGGCACGCACACCATCGGCAAGATGCCCGAGCAGGCGTCGGTCATCTACGACATGCAGGCCGTCGGCAAGGACCTCTTCCTCGCCTCCGGCCCCGAGGGCAAGCTCCTCCGCCGACGCGGCGACAAGATCGAACCCGTCGCCTCCTTCGACGGCGAGCAGGTCTTCTCCCTCGACACCACCGCCGACGGCAAGCTGCTGCTGGCCATCAGCGGGACCGACACGCGTCTGGCCGTGCTCGACGGCGACAAGGTCAAGACCGTCGCCCAACTGCCGGGCATCCGCTACGTCTGGGACATGGCCGTCGAGGGCAAGATCGTTTACCTCGCCACCGGCACCGAGGGGCGTCTGCTCCGCGTCGATCTGGGCAAGGTCGTTCTCGGCGACACCGCCAAGAAGGACGGTAAAAAGAACGACGCCGCCACCAAACCCGCCGAGAGCACCACCAAGCCCGACGAGGCGAAGAAGGACGACGCGAAGGACGGGAAGGACGCGAAGAAGGACAAAGAAAAAGAGGAGGCCGAGTCCAGGCCCGAGGCGCTCAAGCTCCCGGGCATTACAGAACTGCTCCATTCCGCACAGGCGAACCTGCTCTGCCTGGCCCACGACGGCAAGGGCCGTCTCTACGCCGGCACCGACACGGACGGCCTGATCTACCGCGTGACCGTCAACGACGGCAAGGCGACCGACGTCTTCGTGCTCTACGACGCCAGCGAGCCCGAGATCGGCACGCTCCTGGTGACGCCCGACGGCGAGGTCTTCGCCGGCACCTCCGACGCCGACCAGGCGCGGCCCGGCCGCCTCTCCGAGGCCGAGTCCTCCTCGCCCGGACGACCCGAGACCATCGAGCCCCCCGCCAAGGGCAAGGTCGCGCCGCCCGAGCCCGGCGACATCCCCCAGCTCCCCCCCAAGCCCGACCCCAAGAACCCCAACGCCAAAGGCGACGCGGTGGACGACGGCGAGCCCGTCATGCTGCCCCCCGTCAAGCCCGACCCCAACGCCCCCGAGTCGAGCGACATCGGCGACGAAGAAGAAGAGCCGATGCCCGGCGCCGCCACTCCGCACGTCGCCCTCCCCTCGAACGCCGACCTCGACGCGCTGGCCGACCGCATGGCGGTACAACAGCTAGCCGAGCAGGCCAAGACCACCGGCGAGGAACCGACCAAGGAAGCGCACGACCGCCTCCGCGAAGTCATCCGCCAGCGCCTCGAATCGGCGCGCAAGTCCGGTGCACTCGCCGCATCCCCCATGCCCACCCGCAGGTCGGCGGCCCGCGCCGCCGCCGCCCAGCAGACCGGCCCGCGCATACCCGGCATCAGGCCCCCCGGCGCCGGCCCCAAGGAGGGCAACGCCGTCTATCGCATCTCCCCCGACGGCTTCGTCCGCGAGGTCTTCCGTGAGTCGGTGATGATCCTCAAGCTGCTCAACATCGACGGCAAGCTGCTGGTCGCCACCGGCAACGAGGGGAAAATCTTCCGCGTCGATCCCGCCGCGGGCGAGACCATCATCATCGCCGACCTCGAGGCGCAGCAGATCCCCTCGATGCTCGCCGACGCGGACGGCACCATCCTCCTGGGCACCGCCAACCCCGCCACGCTCGTCCGCATGGACGCGGGCTTCTCCAAGATGGGCAAGTACACCAGCCCCGTGCTCGACAGCGAGCAGATCAGCCTCTGGGGCCGGCTGCACGTCACGCTCGACGTGCCCCAGGGCACGAGCGTGACCGTCCAGACCCGCAGCGGCAACGCCCAGGACCCGGACGTCGCCGCATGGTCCGCCTGGAGCGAGCCGGTGAAGCTCGACCCCGCCCCCGGCGACAGCCACGCCGAGCCGCGCGACCTGGCCATCACCTCGCCCCCCGCGCGGTTCCTCCAGTATCAGCTCACCTTCACCGGCGGCGGGACCTCCTCGGCCGTCGTCAACAGCGTCGAGATCAGCCACATCGTCCCCAATCTCAAGCCCGTGGTCGCCTCCATCCACGCCTCCTACCCCGACGGCTCGGGCGCCAGCTCGCCCGGCGGGGCGCAGCAGAGCCCCGCCGGGGCGCGCGGACCCGCCATGCCGCGCCCGTCACGCCCCATGGCCATGGGCGGCGGGAACGCCGGCGGCGCCGACAACGAGCCCGAGCCCACCCCCTCCCTCAACGTCGAGTGGGAAGCCTCCGACCCCAACAACGACGCCCTCTCCTACAAGCTCGACTACCAGCCCGCCGGCGCCAAGGTCTGGCTCCCCATGGAAAAGGACCTGACCACCAACAGCTACGAGTGGCAGACCCGCCGCGTGCCCGACGGCAGGTACGTCGTCCGCGTCACCGCCTCCGACGCCACCGACAACCCCGCCGACATGGCCCTCACCGCCACGCGGCAGACCGACCCGGTCGTCATCGACAACACCCCCCCGCAATTCGAAGGCCTCAAGGCCGCCGTCGAGAAGCAGACCGCCACCGTCACCGGCAAGATCACCGACGCCCTCTCGACCATCCGCGCCCTGCACTACGCCGTGGACGGGGAGAAGGGGTGGAAGCCCGCCCTGCCCGACGGCCTGATCTTCGATTCGACATCCGAGGCGTTCACCATTACAATCACGGGTCTTTCCACCGGCCACCACGCCGTCACGCTGCGCGGCCTGGATGCACGCGGGAACCCCGTGTACCAGACCCTGCTGGTCGAGGTGAAGTGACCGGCCCACGCACGCCAGACCCCCGGAAGCCCCGCGGGACGCAACGGAACACGATATGCCCACCCATTACGAAAAACGCCGCAGCCTCGTCAAGCGCGCCCGCAAGCACGGCTTCCGCGCCCGCATGAAGACCAAGAACGGCCGCAAGACCATCAACGCCAAGCGCCGCGCCGGCCGTTCGGTCACCGTCCGCAAGAAGTTCTGATCCCCCGACGGCAACCCGCCCTCCGCATTTTGCCCCGCTCCAACTGGGGCGGGATTTTTCGCGCACCCCCATATACAGGCCCCACACCATGAGCTACGAGATTGAATCCCTCCACGCACGCCAGGTCCTCGACAGCCGCGGCAACCCCACCATCGAGGTCGAGGTCGGCCTCTCCGGCGGCGCGTTCGGCCGGGCCATGGTCCCCAGCGGCGCCAGCACCGGCGAGCACGAGGCCGTCGAGCTCCGCGACGGTGACAAGAAGCAGTACGCCGGCAAGGGCGTCCTCAAGGCCGTCCACAACGTCAACACCCTCATCGCCCCCGCCCTCATGGGCCAAGACGCGCGCGACCAGGAACAGCTCGACGCCGCCATGATCGAGCTCGACGCCAGCGAGAACAAGGGCAAGCTCGGCGCCAACGCGCTGCTGGGCGTCTCCATGGCGATCGCCCACGCCGCCGCGCAGGCCTCGGGCCTCCCGCTCTACCGCTACCTGGGCGGATCAGCGGCACGCACCCTCCCCGTGCCCATGATGAACATCCTCAACGGCGGCAAGCACGCCGACAACACCGTGGACTTCCAGGAGTTCATGATCCAGCCCTGGGGCTTCGACAACTTCTCCGACGCCCTCCGCGCCGGCGTCGAGATTTATCACGCCCTGAAAAAAGTCCTGCACGACAAGGGCCTCTCCACCGCCGTCGGCGACGAGGGCGGCTTCGCGCCGAATCTCAAGAGCAACGAGGAGGCCCTGCAGATCATCGAGACCGCCGTGAAGAAGACCGGCTACAAGTGGGGCGAGCAGATCTTCGTCGCCCTCGACCCCGCCACCAGCGAGCTCTGGAACGAGGCCGCCGCCGACGGCAAGAAGGGCTACAAGTTCTTCAAGAGCTCCAAGGAAATCCTCTCCAGCGACGACATGATCTCCATGTGGGCCGACTGGGCGAAGAAATACCCCGTCCGCTCCCTCGAGGACGGCCTGGCGGAGAACGACTGGGCCGGCTGGAAGAAGCTCACCGACAAGATCGGCGACAAGGTGCAGCTCGTCGGCGACGACCTCTTCGTCACCAACCCCAAGTTCCTCAAGAAGGGCATCGACACCGGCACCGCCAACGCGATCCTCGTGAAGGTCAACCAGATCGGCACGCTGAGCGAGACCTTCGAGGCCGTGAACCTGGCGATGCGCAGCGGCTACTCCGCCGTGCTCAGCCACCGCAGCGGCGAGACGGAGGACGCGACGATCGCCGACATCGCGGTGGCCACCAACTGCGGCCAGATCAAGACCGGCGCCCCCTGCCGCTCCGACCGCAACGCGAAATACAACCAGCTCCTCCGCATCGCCGACCAGCTCGGCGACCGCGCGGTGTACGGCGGGAAGTTCTGGAGCAAGGGGTAATCTCCGCCCATAGCCCCCGGCTCCGCCGGGGGGTTCTTGTGGGACGCACGAACTTGCGGTGCGTACAGGGTATTTGGTGATCGCTCGCGGAACCCCCCGGCGGAGCCGGGGGCTATGGGTGAAGACGCCGCCGCGCGTTACCCCGCGATATTCAAAACAAAAAAATCCCCGGCATGGCCATGCCTGGGCTTTATTGCTTTCACACATACCGCCGCCCTCACGGCGACAGCGCCTTCAAATCGTCGTAGTGCCCCTTCTCCAGCCGCGCCTTGATCGGGCCGTGGCCCTGCTCCAGGTCGCCCGAGAGCGTCAGCGCGTCGCCGTCGTAGGTGTGCCGGAGCACCATCGTGTTGTTCTGCAGCAGGCTCCGCAGGTCGCGGCCGCTGGAGGTGTAGGTGTCGATGCGGAGGATGATGGTGTCCCCGCGCAGCTCGTACCGCCCGCCCGCGACGATGGCGATCTTCTTCTCCCCCGTGCGCGGCGTCGTGGCGGAGTAGAACCGGCCGTCCGCGCCGAACTGGTACTTGATGTTGTAGTTGTTGGTCAGCCCCTCCCACTTGCCGATCAGCCGGGGGTCCTCGTTCGGGTCCACCGCCACGGGCGCGACGGGGGCCGCGGCCGCGTCCGCCTTGGGCGCAACGGCGGCGGGCACCGGAGTGGGTGAAGGCGATGGCGATGAAACCGCCGCCGGCGGCGCGATCGACACGCTCGTGTGCCCCAGCTTCGTCACGCGGTCGGTCGTCGCCCTGCCGGCCCTCAGCCCGTCGGGCCGGATCGGCACGGTCAGCACGTCGTGTACCGACCACGTCGGGCCCTTGCACTCGACGAGCATCTCCAGGTTCACCACCACCTCCGTCGGCCGGATTTCCATGACCCGCACGAACCCACGCAGCCGGTCCGCCTCGATGAACATCCCACGCTCGATGTCGCCCCGGTCGTAGCCCGCGAGGAACTTATCCTCGATGTCCTCGAGCTTCAGCTCCTGGCCCACCTGCGCGTCGAACGGGATCGTGATCCACACCCGCTCCATCTGCCGATCCTTCTGCGGCAGCGGCCTGTCCTTGTACTCCTCTTCCTTCCCCTTGGGCGGGCGGTCCGCCCACGACGTGATCTGGCTGATCACCAGCAGCCGGTCCGCGCCGGGCACGAACACGTACCGCCCGTTGAGGATCGGCGACGTGTCCTGCCGCGCCAGCGCCGCGTTGGGGACCCACTCGTACTCACGCCGCGTCTGCGACGTGGTCGGCCCGTCGCTCCTGGCCTGCCACACGCCCTCGCACGCCGTCGTGAACATGGCCGTCAACACCAGCAGCGCCCCGCACGTCGTCCGCGATGGATTAAATCTCATGTTGATCCTCTGATTCGGGTCTATAACCTTACGCCCGCCGAACGCGGGGGTTCGATGCCCTGCCAACATCATCGGCCCGATCAAGGGTGCGACTTGCCCGCCAGCGTCCGGAAACATTCGCCCTTCTCGTGCGTCTGCATCCCATAGCCCCCGGCTCCGCCGGGGGGTTCCCCGAGCGATCGCCAAACACCCCGCACGCGCCGCAAGTTCGTACATCCAACGAAGAACCCCCCGGCCGAGCCGGGGGCTATGGGACAGAACCCCGCGCGCAACTGACAACCACCCCCCAACCCGATACCCTTCCCTTATGGCCCGACGATTCATCCCATCCTGGCGACGCCTGATGCTCAGCATGACCCTGCTGGCGCTGATCCTGCTCGTCGCCTCCTGGTTCGCCAAGCCCTACCTGGTCCGCTGGCGCACGCTCAACAACCTCGACTCCGACATCCCCGCGCAGCGCGAGCTGGCGCTGAACTACGTTTACCGCGCCGGCGCCAACGACCCCTCCGTGCTGCAAGGCGCGATCAACCGCATGGATCGCCTCCGCGACCCGCACTTCGCGAGCGTGATGCTGCTCTTCGACCGCATGGGCAAATGGCGTCGGCCGCTGATCCCGCCCGGGCCCTGGCTGCGCTGGCTGGAGGTGATCGCGGCGGACAAGGACGCCAAGGCGCGCATCATCGCCGCGCAGCGCATGGCCGACCTGGCGGACATGCCCGGCGAGCCCCGGGTCATCGCCATGCTCGAACGCCTGATCGGCGACGAAAAGGAGGACGTGCGCTACAACGCGATGATCGCCGCCGCCGAGCTCTGGGCCGGCGAGCGGAAGTCCCCCGTGCTGCGCGGCATCGTCGCCCGGGCCACCGGCGACGCCAACGCCGAGATCGCGCGGCAGGCGTGGATTTTCCTGGGCCTGATGGGCGTGCCCGACGGCCTCAAGTCCGACTGGCGCAAGACCGCCCCGCGCGCGGCGCTGCCCATGTTCTGGGCGGTGACGCGCGCGAGCCCGACCGCCGCCGGCCCCGCGCTCGAGGCGGCGCGCGACGCAAGCACGCCCGCCGCGCTCCGCGCCGAGGCGGTCTTCGCCCTGGCCTACAGCCGCAGCCCGGACGCCGCCGACGCCCTGCTCGCCATCCTGCACAAGCCGATCGACGGCTCGCTCAGCGAAGAGGACGCCGCGCTGCTCTGGCGCGCCGTGCTGGCCAGCGGCGCCATCACCGACCCGGCCCGCGCCAGCGGCGCGATGCTCGACATCCAGCGCATCGCCGAGCAGGCGGCCGCCAAGGCATACCCCAACGACCCTGCGCTCGCGCCGCTCGCCGTCGCGGCGGCCTACCGATTGGGCACGCCGCTCACCTTCAAGCCCAGCGACGCCATCCCCGCCGACGCCGACCAGCGCGCCGCCTTCGCCGCGCTGGCCGCCGCGGAATCGACCAACGCCTCCGCCAAGCCACCGCCGCTCTACCCCGATTCACCCGGCATCTACCGCCTCGCCGTCGTCGAACGGCAGTCCGCCTCTTTTTCCCCCGCGCTGCTCGACGACGTCTTCGGCTCCGACGACGCCGTGCTGCGCGACCAGGCCTGCCTCGTCGCCGCGACCAGGCTGAACGCCAAGGAGAATGAATCGCTGGCGCGCCGCCTGCTCCTGAGTTTCGACGACAACGAGCTGCGCTCCGGTGCGGTGCTCGCCGGCCTCACCGGTGCGCGGCCGCGCGGCCGCTCCAACGACGCCCCGGACCCCGCCGCGGAGTTCGACCTGCTCCCCAGGCGCGGCGAGATCGAGGACGACTGGCTCGTCAAGCAGGTGCTCCTGCTCGCCCTCTGGATGCAGGGCCGCAACCCCGACCTCGACAACGCCAAGGTGCACAACCTCCTCACGCGCAGCGACCTGCCCGGCACCACGATCCTGCTGGCGATGCTCCACAAGCGGGACCACGCGGCCTTCGAGTACCTGCTCAACCCGCGCGGCGAGCCGCGCATGGACCTGACCGACCTCTTCATCCACAAACGCTGGTGGCGCGTCTTCAAACACTACCTGCCCAAAGACGCCCCGCTGGACCTCTGGCTCTGGGCCGACACGGAGGTGCAGCAGTTCCAGATCGACGTGCTGCGCAACTGGTATTTGCTCGAACGCCGCAGACTCGGCGGCGGCGCCCCGGCGGAGATTCAGGCGGAAGAAGAGCCGGCCTCCCAGCCCGCGACGCGCCCGTGATACCCTCTCCCCCCCGGCCTAAATATATGTACTTATCCCCTTTTCTTCCTCGCGAAAGCTTCCGAAGGGTAGGACAAGGCCCCGAGAATCCCGCAGTAACGGACTTTAAGGAGGTAGGAGTGATAGCAAGTCACGGCGCTATTGGCGGCGGACCGTGGGACAATCGGGGATTTGAAGATCGTATCGGCGCTATAACTTCGGACAAAGCGATGCGGCGAGCAGCCCGTATTACCGGAATGAGAATTACTGAGATGTCCTCGGCTGATTACGGTTACGAGCTTGAGAAGTGGGCCAAACCATAACTTATATTAATCCATGATAATGAGACGATTATTCTTTGGATGTTTCTTGCTGTCACTAGCATCCTTGCTCGGCGGTGCTGTAATAATCTCGGTCGTCGACAGGCTAAATCCACCTCCTGGCGCAGGAGCGGACTGGGGAATGGGAGTTACGATGGGAGTAATTGGTGTGTCAGGTATTTTGGCCGCTGTTTGTTTTCTAATTGCATGCTTTGCTGGAATTACGGCTGCCGTGCAGGGATCTCTGGATAAAGGGTGGCTGGTACTGCACCTCATAGGAACTCTGGTGGTAGCTGTATTGGCGGCGGCGATTGCGCTTTAGAAGTGGAAAAGGGATAGGTACATTTACCCGGCGTAAGTACATTTACCCGGCGGTGATTTCCCATAGCCCCCGGCTCCGCCGGGGGGGGTTCCGCGAGAGATCACCAACACCCTGCGCGCCGCAAGTTCGTGCATCCAACAAGAACCCCCCTGGCCGAGCCGGGGGCTATGGGACGGAGCGTGTGGTTACGGCGGCGAGCCCGCCGGCGACGCCCCCGTGACGTGCCTCACCGGCAGGTTGGGCAGCGCGGCGATGAAGTGTTTGCCGTAGCTCTTGGTGAGGATGCGGCTGTCGAGCACGACGACCGTGCCGTGGTCCGTGCGCGAGCGGATCAGCCGGCCGAACCCCTGCTTGAATTTCAATATCGCCTCGGGCAGCGAGTACTCCGCGAAGGGGTTCCCGCCCCGCGCCTTGATGCGGTCCATCCGCGCCTCGATGAGCGGGCGGTCGGGCACCGCGAAGGGCAGCCGCGTGATGACCACGTTGCGCAGCGCCTCGCCCTGCACGTCCACCCCCTGCCAGAAGGAGTCGGTGCCCAGGAGCACGCTGCGGCGGTCGCCGCGGAAGCGCTCCAGCAGCGCGGTGCGCTGCGTGCCGTCGCTCTGCACGAGCATCGGGATGCCCCGCGCCTCCATGAACGGCTTGAGCCAGTCGGCGGTGCGCTTGAGCAGGTCGTAGCTGGTGAAGAGCACGAACGCCCCGCCGTCGGAGCGGTCCAGGTGATCGAGCAACCGCGGCGTCATGCGCTCGAAGTGCGACGGGTCCGAGGGCTCGGGGAGCGACTTCTCGATGAGCAGCTCCGCCTGCGTGGAATAATCGAACGGCGAGCCGAGCAGGAGCGTGACGGCGTCGTCGCAGCCGATGCGGGATTCGAGGTGGGCGAAGGCGCGGTGCTCCGCCGCCGCGGCGCGGGCGGGCTGCGCCGGCGCGTGGCCGGTCGCGGCGGTGGCGAGCGTGGCGGAGGTGAGCACGACGCCGATGGGCTTGTCGCGGGCGCTGCGGGCGTTGAACAGCCGTTCGCGCAGCAGCGGGCCCACGTCGATCGGGGAGCAGCACATCTTCACGCGCCGCGTCCGCCCCTTCTCGCCGACCTCGACCCAGTACACGCTCTCGGGCTGCGTCTGCTCGACGATCGCACGCAGCGACGCGGCCGCCCCCTCGCACCGGCCGGCGTAGCCCGAGACCTCGAAGCGGTCCGCCTCCTCCGTCGCGTTGTCGCGCACGACCTTGAGCAGGATCACCAGGTCGTCCAGCGCCGGGGAGAGGCCGTTCTCCACCACGTTGGGGTCGTTGATCCGCCCGTTGCTCCGGCCGCGCGTCAGGTGGTAATTCACCAGTTGATCGAAGAACGCCTCGGCGGCGCGCATCGCGTCCTCCACCGCGTGGATGGCCTTGTTGAGCACGCCCTGCGCGTCGTCGCTCAGCCGGTGCTCCAGCGAGGGCAGGAACCCGCGCCCGGTGCGCTCCGCCAGCAGGCTGTGCAGCAGGAACCGCACCTGCGACTCCGAACAGGTGATGCCGAAGTGCTCGCTGGCGACGTCCTCGATGGTGTGCGCCTCGTCGAGGATGACGTGGTCGTACGGCGGGAGGAAGCCCACGCCCTGCGCCCGCAGCGCCAGGTCGGCGAAGAAGAGCGCGTGGTTGACGATCAGCAGGTCGCCGTTCTCCATCCGCCGGCGGGCGCGCTGGTAGAAACATTTTTCATACGTCGGGCAGCGCCGGCCCATGCAGTTGCCCGCGTCGCTCTGCGCCTTGTCCCACACGGAGGAGCGTTCCAATGGCGGCAGCGTCGCCAGCGAGCCGTCGTCGGTCTTGTAGGCCCAGTCCTCGATCGTGTGCAGCGAGCGGATCATCTCCGGCTCGACGAAGAGCTGGTCCTGCCGCTGCGAGGTCATCGCCAGGCGGCGCAGCGAGACGTAGTTGCCCCGCCCCTTGACCAGCACGGCGGAGAACTCGTCCTCCATCACCGCCTGCAAAAGCGGGATGTCCTTGGCGATGAGCTGCTCCTGCAGCGCGATGGTGTGCGTCGAGATGATCACACGCTCGCGGTTTTCCGGCGGGCTGTTGACGATGCGCTCGATGGCGGGGAGCAGGTAGGCGAACGATTTCCCGACGCCCGTGCCCGCCTCGGCGATGAGGTGGTGGCCGCTCGCCAGCGCGGCGCGCACGGACTCGAGCATGCGCGTCTGCTCGGGGCGCTGCTCGTAGCGCCCGTCCAGCCTGCGGGCGATGGGGCCATCGGGGGCGAGGATGTGGAGTGGGTCGAGGGGCATCGCGTCCTTGCCGGGGGATTGTAGCGGGACGGGCGTGCTAAGCCGCGAGGGGCGGGCCCGGGTTCTTATCGGGTGCCACGCTGCATCCCGAAGGGTGCGGTGTGCGGAGAACAGAGGACATCCGATCTCGGCACGGATCGGCATGAACTACGTCGGTCGCGGAGAAGACACACCGCACCCTTCGGGATGCAGTGTGGCACCCAACAAAGCGGCCGCCCTAAAACAACAACGCCCAGGCTTGCACCTGGGCGTTGCGGTATTTGGATGTCTGAACGGTCGTCTTACTTGAGCTCGACGTCGGCGCCCTGCTCCTTGAGAGCGGCGGCGAGCTTCTCGGCGTCGGCCTTGGGGAGGCCTTCCTTCACGGTCTTCGGGGCCCCGTCCACGAGGTCCTTGGCTTCCTTCAGGCCCAGGCCGGTCGCCTCGCGGACGACCTTGATGACCTGGATCTTCTTGTCGCCGGCGGCCTTGAGGACGACGTCGAAGTTCGTCTTCTCCTCGACGGCTGCCGCGGCGGCGGCGGGACCCGCAACGGCGACGGCCGCGCCGGCGGCGGGCTCGATGCCGTAGGTATCCTTCAGGTAGCCACCGAGATCGACGGCCTCCTTGAGGGTCAGACCGACGAGCTTGTCACCCAGTTCCTTGATTGCTGCTGCTACTTCGCCCATGAAACACCTTCCTTACACTTGAGACACTCGCCCGAGAGGCGGGACACACGTCCCGTTTAACCCCGAAGGGCCCGTCGAGCAGATTTTTAGTAAACCGTAAATCAGGCCAGCGCCGCGATCGGGGCGTCGCCGGTCTTCTCTTTGCGTTCCTCGATGGCCTTGATGAGCGACGCGAGCTTGCGGCCCGGCGCGACCAACTGGCCGGCGATCTTTTTCGCGGGGCTCAAGAGCAGGGTGACGACCTGGCCCTGCGCCTCGATCTTGGTCGGGTACTTCGCCAGCGCCTTGACCTGGTCGGCGGAGAAGACCTGGCCGTCCATGATCGCGCCCTTGACCTTGACGGTCTCGAGCGTCTTGATCGCCTCGATGACCTCGCGGGCGACGGTGACAACGCTCTCGGCGCTGTACACCATCGCGCTGGGGCCCTCGATCAGCGAGTTGAGGTTTTCAAGGTTGGTCCCCTTGAACGCCTTGAGGGCCAGCGAGTTCTTGACGACCGTGACCCTGACCTTCTTGGAGAGCAGGCCGGCACGGAGGTTGTTGTTGTCGTTGCTGGTCAGGCCGCGGATATCGACGAGCACGGCGCCGTCGAGGTTGGCGAACTTCTTGCGGTAAACGTCGGTGATCAGGTTCTTGACTGGCTTGCTCATGGCTTGTTACTCGGGCTGTTTTTCTGTTCGGGTCTTGCGACGCGGTCCGTTTGGGAGGGATCAGGCGGTGGCCTGGGCGACGGCGACGTGCTCCACCTGGACGCCGGGCGTCATGGTGCCCGAGAGCGTGATCTTCTTGACGTAGTGGCCGCGGGCGGCGGCGGGCCGCATGCGGACGATGTTGTCGATGAACGCCTGGGCGTTGTCGATGATCTGCTTCTCGTCGAAGCTCTGCTTGCCGATGACCGCCTGGACGTTGCCGCCCGCGTCGTTGCGGAACTCGACCTTGCCGGCCGCGTATTCACGCACCGCACGCTCGAGCTCCGGCGTCACCGTGCCGCTCTTGGGCGAGGGCATCAGGCCCTTGGGGCCCAGCACCTTGCCGAGCTTGGAGACCACACGCATCATGTCGGGCGTGGCGATGGCGACGTCGAAATCCATCCAGCCGCCCTCGATCTTCTTGACGAGCTCCTCGCCGCCGGCCTCCATGGCGCCCGCGGCCTTGGCCTTGGCGGTCATGTCGTCCTTGCAGAAGGCGACCACGCGCTTGCTCGCGCCGATGCCGTGCGGCAGCGCGATCGCGCCGCGCAGGGCCTGATCCGCCTGCTTGGCGTCGATGCCAAGGTGCATGCAGATCTCGATCGACTGATCGAACTTGGTTTTCTTGAAGCCCTTGATGCGGGTGACCGCGTCGGTGAGGGGGTAGGCCTTCTCGCGGTCCCAACCCTCGATGTCGGCGCGGAAGCGTTTGCCGTGAGCCATGTCTCGAACCTTTCGACAGCCGTGCGCGATCAGTGTCGGCGGCGGCGGGTCTCCCACGATTCAGGGCTCGTGGTGGGCCCCTAACAATCTCAGAAGCCTTCGACCGTGACGCCCATGGAGCGGGCGGTGCCGGCGATGGTGCGCATCGCGGACTCGACGGAGGAGGCGGTCATCTCTTTCATCTTCTCGGCGGCGATCGCCTGGAGCTGCGCCTTGGTGATCTTGCCGACCTTGTCCTTGTTGGGGACGCCCGAGCCCTTCTCGACCTTGGCGGCGTCGAGGATGAGCACGGCCGCGGGGGGCTGCTTGACCTCGAAGGAGAAGCTGCGGTCCTTATAGACCGTGATCACGCAGCCGACGACCTTGCCCTTGAGGGCCTTGGTGCGCTCGTTGAACTGCGAGATAAACTGGCCGGGGTTGACGCCGTTCTGGCCCAGGGCCGGGCCGATGGGCGGCGCGGGGGTCGCGGACCCGCCGGGCGCCTGGATCTTGAAGACAACGGTGATTTCTTTCTTGGCCATGAGCAGACTCCTTCGCCCCGCTTCCCTGTGGAGCGAGCCGAACAGTATAACAAGACCTTATTCAGTTTGCCAACCCCCTAAATCCACCCTTGGACGAGCCACGACCGTGAGGGAGTGGTTTTCTGGAGTCACGATTCTCGCGGAGCCGCTCCCTCACGGTCGCGGCTCGTCCAACTGCCCCATCGTCAGCACCACCCGGGATCGGGGCGTCAATTTAGCCGCTTTTGCCCAAAATCTTTTGACCCACCCCCAAGGCGCGGATATTCTTGCCTACCTCGCCTTCGCCGACCCGCGGTAACGTCGGCCCCCGAAAATTGTTGCGAGCGGTGAAGGGCCCGTTGACATGGCCAAGAAGCGTCGTCCGCCAGCGTGGGTCGGTCTGGAGTCCCTCGAATCGCGCGACCTCCTTTCGGCCGTGCTGACCTCGCCCTTCAGCAACCTCCAGGCGTCCGTCAACCAGGCCACATCGAGCATTGATCTCGTACCGCACTTCGACGACCCGACCGTGACGGGCAAGGTGGTGAAGTTCGATACCGTGATGGGGGCGTTCTACGCCGAACTGTACAACGTGGCCAACGGGTCGAAGTCCGCGGCGCCGCTGAGCGTGGCCCAGTTCCTCAACCACGCCAACAACGCGCTGCTGCCCAACAGTAATACGACGCGCTTCAGCAGCTACGACAACACACTGATCAGCCGGGTGGACACGGGCACGGGGCTGATCCAGGGCGGCGGGTACGACTACCCCACTTTCGAGACGCTGCCCATCGGGCCAACGGTCGTGGGTGAATATTCCGACACGCGTCCCAACGTGCGAGGCACCATCGGCTGGGCCAGGAACTCCTCCCCCAATAGCGCGACCAACCAGTGGTACATCAACACCGAGGACAACACGACCGGCCTTGGTTCGAGCAACAACGGTGGCTACACCGTCTTCGGCCAGGTGCTCGGATCGGGCATGACGGTCGTGGACGCCATCGCCGCGCTGCCGGTCTTTAACGCCGACGCACTCAACCCCGACATCGGCAGCCAGTTCCCCCTCCGCAACACGCCCCCGGTCCAGGCCGGCGACAACAACGTGGTCCTGATCAATTCCATCCGCGAAACAACCGAGCTCGCCTTCACCGCCAGCAGCAGCAACACCGGCTTGGTCAAGACCAGCATCCTCGACGACGGCACGCTCCTGCTGGACTTCGGTCTCAACCAGACCGGCACCGCCACCATCACCGTCGTCGCCACCGACCGCGCCGGCGCGCTCACGCAGACCTCCTTCGACATCACCGTCGGCGCGGCGAGCAACCCGCCGACCATCGCCGCGCTCACCCCCTCGCTCACCGGCGTGGCCCGCGGCAAGAGCGTCACGCTCACCGCCACCGGCGTCGCCGACGCCTCCCCCGGCACCATCGACCGCGTCGAGTTCTTCATCGACTCGAACAGCAACGGCACGCTCGATCCCGGTGCCGACACCAAGCTCGGCATCGGCACGCTGGCCTCGGGCGCATGGACGCTCACCACCACCACCGCCGGGCTGCCCACCGGGGACGCCCACTTCTTCGCCCGCGCCGTGGACAATCTCAACCAGTCCTCCGACCCAGTGACCACGCTCGTGGCCGTCACCAACACCCCGCCCACGCTCAGCAAGATCCAGACGCTCGGGACGATCCAGCGCAACACACCCGCGACGATCTCGTACGAGACGCTCGCCAACTACTCCAACGAGGCCGACGCCAACGGCGACACCATCCGCTTCCGCATCGACCAGGTGGTCTCGGGCACGCTCACCAAGGGCGGGCAGCCCGTGGTGCCGGGCACGACGACCATCGGCCCGGGAGAGTCCGTCGTCTGGACCCCCGCCCTCGACGCCGACGGCACGCTCAGCGGCTTCGTCTTCCGCGCCTCCGACGGCGAGGCGACCTCCACCGGGACCGCGACCTTCAAACTCATCGTCAACAAGCCCCCCACCGTCTCCTCGCTCACCGCCAAGCCCGTCCCGCTCGTCCAGCCCGGCGCCTACCTCACCCTGACCGCCAAGCCCGCCGACGCCGACGGCACCGTCACCCTCGTCGAGTTCTACTACGACACCAACAACAACGGCGTCCTCGACGTCGGCACCGACCTCAAACTCGGGCAGGACAACAACAAGTCCAGCGGCTGGTCGCTCGTCACCAACTCCACCAGCCTGATCGCCACCGGGCAGGCGCGCTACTTCGCCCGCGCCACGGACAACACCGGGCAGACCAGCACCGCCGCCTCGCTTATCTCCCAGGTCAACGCGCCGCCGACCCTGGGCGTTTTCTCCGGCAACCCACCCGTCGCCCGCCCCGGCTCACTCACCCTCACCCTCGCCGACGTCGTGGACGACGGCTCCATCAAGAGCGTCGAGTTCTTCCTCGACCTCGACGGCACCAACCAGATCAACGGCGTCAACCCCTCGCTGGGCAAGGCGTCGCGCCAGACCGGCACCAGCACCTACAGCCGGACGATCTCCTCGACGAATATCCCCGCCGGCGAGACCCGCTTCATCGCCAAGGTGACCGACAACCTGGGCGCGGTCACCACCAAGTCGGTGGTCGTCACGGTCACGCCCAACCCCGACAACACCGCGCCGAATCTTTCCTCCCTGACCATCAAACCCGCCGTCGTCAACCGCAGCGCGGGCATCAGCCTGGCCGCCGGCGGCGTGAGCGACCCGCACGGCTCGGTCAAGGTCGTCGAGTTCTACAAGGACAACGGCGACGGCCTCTTCGATCCCGCCACCGATACGCTCATCGGCCGAGACTTCTCCAGCAAGAAGGGATGGGCCGCCGCGTACGTCATCCCCGGCAACCAGGCCACCGGTCCGCTCAAGTTCTTCGCACGCGCGGTGGACCTCGACGGCGCGACCAGCACCGCCGCCGTCAAAGAGATCATCGTCAACCCGCCCCCCACCATCGCCGCCCTCGCGGGACCGGCGAGCATCGCACGCGGCGCCACCCTCACCCTCAGCGCCATCACCGTCGCCGACACCCTTGGCGGCACCATCAAGTCCGTCGAGTTCTACCACGACACCAACAACAACGGCATCCTCGACAGCGCCGACAAGCGCGTGGCCAGGGGCACCCGCACCGGCAGCACCTACGCGGGCCACGTCTCCACGAGCAAGCTGCCCCTGGGCGTCAACCGCTTCTTCGCCGTCGCCATCGACGATGACTTCGCCTATTCCGCCGTCGTGACCACCACCCTCACGATCACGTGATGCGCGGAATCTTGTAGGGTGTGTGGAGCGGAGCGCAACGCACCATTCCCGTCACCCACAACCACAAGCCATTCGCGATGGGTGGCTGGGGCTAGAGCATTCCTATTCCGTCTGTAGCGTATACCCGCAGTGGCGGAAGCAGTTCATCGCGTCTGAAGCCGTCACGCGGTCCAGCACGCCCTGCATCGCCGACCACAGGGCCTCACCGGTCCGGCAGGCCAGCGAGCGCAG
>JAIOPN010000025.1 GCA_021413865.1 Planctomycetota bacterium
TTGCTTGGTCACCATCTCCACCGCGCCGCGCTTGAACTCGTCGCTGTGCTTGCGTCGTGGTCTGCGTTCCATCGATTGGCGCCTGGGTGGCGGCTATTATGCCGCCGAGGTAGCGCCAACCGTTCGTGGGGAAGACCAACCCCATTCTTAGGGAGGAGCATAAGTAAAGCTGCGCGTGTTACCGTGCATTCGAGAAAAACTATTGATCATTCGCGACCTCGATTCGGCGAATCCCGGGGCTATGCGAACGCGCACGCCTGCCGCCCCCGCGTTGCCGTATAATCCCGCCCTTCGCTTCCCGTTGGAAACGCGGCGATGCAAGGGCGACGCTACATCCTGACGATCTCGTGCCCGGACCGCGTGGGCATCGTGGCGGCGGTCTCGACGTTCATCGCCTCGCAGAAGGGGTGGATCACCGAGGCGAGCCACCACGCCGACCCGCAATCGGGGTGGTTTTTCATGCGTCACGAGGTGCTCGCCGAGTCGCTGCCGTTTGACATCGAGGAGTTCCGCCGGCGGTTCAGGGTGATCGCCGACGAGTTCGG
This sequence comes from Planctomycetota bacterium, assembly GCA_021413865.1. GTDB lineage: Bacteria > Planctomycetota > Phycisphaerae > Phycisphaerales > Phycisphaeraceae > JAIOPN01. The sequence continues at coordinate 546 of JAIOPN010000025.1, forward strand.
CATGGTGTGGCAGATCGCCGACTCGCTGGCAAAGAAGAAGGTGGCGATCCTGGTGAGCAAGCAGGACCACTGCCTGTCGGACCTGCTGCACCGGTGGCGGACGGGGGAGCTGGATTTCGACCTGCGCTGCGTGGTGTCGAACCACGAGGACCTGCGCTCGTTCGTGGAGTGGCACCAGGTGCCGTTCCACTGCGTGGCGATCGAGCAGACGGATCGCGACGCGGGGTTCAAACAGGTTGACGCGATCCTGGAGAAGCACGGGGCGAAGACCGTCGTGCTGGCGCGGTACATGCAGATATTGCCGGGCTGGATGTGCGACAAGAGGCCGGGGGGGATCATCAACATCCACCACAGCTTTCTGCCCTCGTTCGCGGGCGCCAAGCCGTATCACCAGGCGTATGAGCGCGGGGTGAAGCTGATCGGCGCGTCCTGCCACTACGTGACGCCGGAGCTCGACGCGGGCCCGATCATCGAGCAGGACGTGATCCGCGTGGACCACGGGGACACGATCGAGGACTTGATCCGCCTGGGGCGTGACGTCGAGAAGACGGTGCTGTCGCGCGGCCTGCGGCTGCACATCCAGGACCGGGTGTTGATCCACGAGAACAAGACGGTGGTTTTCCAGTGATGATTGTGACTCGCCGCTGAAAGGAACGCCTTGCCGCTGAAGCTGCTCAAGTTCGGGTTGTCGGGCAAATACGCCGAGCCGCGGATGTTCCGCACGCCCGAGAAGATGCGGGACACCTACGACCTGGTCATCATCGGGGCGGGCGGGCACGGGCTGGCGGCGGCGTACCACCTGGCCAAAGACTACGGCATGACCAACATCGCCGTGCTCGACAAGGGGTACATCGGCGGCGGCAACACGGGGCGGAACACCGCGATCGTCCGCTCCAACTACCTCACGCCCGAGGGTGTCGAGTTCTACAAGGAATCGGTCCGGCTCTTCTCGCAGCTCTCGACGGAGCTGGACCTCAACCTTTTCTACACCGAGCGCGGGCACTTCACGCTCGCGCACTCCGACGCCTCGCTGCGGACCATGCGCTGGCGGGCCGAGGTGAACAAACACCTGGACGTGAACAGCGAGGTGATCGGGCCGCGCGAGATCTCGAAGCTGTGTCCCTATATGGACCTCTCCTGCGGCGGGCACGCGCCGGTCGTCGGGGCGCTCTGGCACCCGCCGGGGTCGATCATCCGGCACGACGCGGTGGCGTGGGGCTACGCGCGGGAGGCCTGCCGGCGCGGGGTGGAGATCTTCCAGAAGACCGCGGTGACGGGCATCGACATTGTGGACGGGCAGGTGACCGGTGTGCAGACCTCGCGCGGGCCGATCAAGGCGCGGCGGGTGCTCTCGGCCGTCGCGGGGTACACGCCCCGCATCACGAAGATGGTCGGCATCCGCACGCCGATCGTCATCCAACCGCTGCAGGCGTGTGTGACCGAGCCGCTCAAGCCGTGGCTCGACCAGATCGTCGTCTCGGCGAGCCTGCATATCTACGTGTCGCAATCCTCGCGCGGCGAGCTGGTCATGGGGGCGTCGCTCGATCCTTATGAGCTGCACTCGGAGCGCTCGACGCTGGACTTCGTGGAGGGGCTCGTCGATCACCTGCTGGACCTCTTCCCGTTCCTCGGAAACGTGAAGGTCAATCGGCAGTGGGCGGGGATGAGTGACATGACGCCGGACTACTCGCCGATCATGGGCACCACGCCGATCAAGGGCTTCTACCTCGACACCGGTTGGGGCACGTGGGGCTTTAAGGCCACGGCGGTGTGCGGGACGACGATGGCATACACCGTTGCGCAGGACGACGACCACCACCTGATCCGGCCGTTCAACCTCTCGCGCTTCGGCGATTACACGCTGGTGGGCGAAAAGGGCGCGGCGTCGGTGGGCCACTGAGTTGCATTGCTGAAGGTTCGCACGATGAAGATCATGACCTGTCCCATCAACGGCCCGCGGCCCGTGCAGGAGTTCGTGTACGGCGGGGAATACCGGCCGATGCCCGACGAGCCGGCGGCGAGTGACGCCCAGTGGGCGGACTACATTTTCAACCGCAGCGGCGAGCCGGGGCTGAGCCGTGAGTGGTGGTACCACGCGCCCAGCGGCACGTGGTTCATCGCGGAGCGGGACAACGTGAAGGACGTGGTGTTGAAGACCTACCTGTTCGACCGCGCCAATCCGCCCCGCGCCGGGAAGGGGGCGACGCCGTGAGCGAGAGCAAGCGACTGCCGCCGCAATTCGGGGAGTGGATCGATCGCGGATCGCCGGTGCGGTTCACGTTCGAGGGGGCGGCGTGCGAGGGGTTCGCGGGGGACACGGTCTCCAGCGCACTGCACGCGGGCGGCGCGCTGATGCTCGGCCGGAGCTTCAAGTACCACCGGCCTCGTGGGGTCCACTCGCTGGCGAACCACGATGTGAACGCCATGTTCGAGGACGGCACGGACACGAATATCCGCGCCGACGTGACGGCCGTGCGCGACGGGGCGGAGTACCGCGCGGTCAACACCGTCGGCGGGCTGGCGAACGACCGGCTGCGCATCATGGACGCCTTCTCGCGCTTCCTCCCCGTGGGCTTCTACTACAAGACCTTCCACCGGCCGATGAGTTTGTTCCCGTTCTGGGAGCGGCAGCTCCGCAGCGCGGCGGGGCTCGGCAAGATCGACGGCAACCACAAGCGCAACCGCACCCCCAAGCGCTACGACTGGTGCGACGTGCTGGTGATCGGCGCGGGGCCCTCCGGCTTGTCCGCGGCGATCGCGGCGGCGCGCGCCGGGGCGAGCGTGGTGTGCGTCGATGAAAATGCCCGACCGGGCGGCACGCTCTCTTACGCGTACGGCTCGGAACCCGCGGCGCAGGGACGGCTCGATGAGCTTCTGAAAGCCGCAGCCTCACTGCCGAACCTCTCCATCCGCTGCAACACGCTGGCGGCCGGGTATTACGCCGACCACTGGGTCGCGCTGGTGGACGGCGGCAAGATGACCAAGATGCGCACCCGCGCAGTGGTCTTCGCGCAGGGCGCGGCGGAGCAGCCCTCGGTCTTCCGCCACAACGACCTGCCCGGCGTGATGCTCGCCTCCGGGGCGCAGCGGCTGCTGCGGCGCTACTCGGTCAGGCCGTTCGAGTCCCCGCTGGTTGTGACCGCCAACGCGGACGGCTACCGCGCGGCGCTGGACTTCGCCTCCATCGGCATCCACGTCGCGGGAATCGTGGACCTGCGACCCGACGGCGAGCCCTCCGACCTCGACGAGCGCGTGAAAGCGGCGCACATCACGATCCACCACGGCCAAGCGGTGTACGAGGCCGTCCCGCGTGACGGGCTGGTCGGCATTAAGGCGGCGGTGGTCTGCCCGCTGGATAAGCAGGGCGAACTGGACACAGACGATGGGCTCACCATCGCTTGTGACGGAATCGCGATGAGCGTCGGCTGGGCCGGGGCGGACGGGCTGCTCTACCAGGCGGGCGGGCGGATGAAATATTCGGACGAGTTCGAGCAGTTCGTCCCCGAGACAATGCCCGCGGGAGTCTTCGCGGCAGGCCGGGTGAACGGTGTCTTCGCGCTGGACCAAAAACTGATCGACGGCGAGCGGGCCGGTCTCTCGGCGGCGAAATATCTGGGCCTGTCGTCACCCTCCACGCTCCCCGAGGCGCGACGCGGCCCGCGCTCCACGCACCCCTATCCGATCTTCTATCACCCCAAGGGCAAGGCGTTCATCGACCTGGATGAGGACGTGCAGTTGAAGGACCTGGTCAACGCCGAGACCGAGGGCTTCGACAACATCGAGTTGCTCAAGCGCTACACGACGTTCGGCATGGGCCCGTCCCAAGGCAAGATCGCCAACGCCAACACGGTGCGCGTGCTGGCGAGGCTGCGCAAGCAATCCGTTGGCGAAACGGGCGTGCCGACCTCACGCCCCTTCTGGCACCCGGTGCGGATGGACGCGCTGGCCGGCCGCGGCTTCCACCCCCACCGCCACACGCCGATGCACAGCTTCCATGAATCCCACGGCGCGGTCTTCATGCTCGCGGGGGATTGGCAGCGGCCCGCCTACTACGCACGGCCGGGGCGGTCGCGCGAGGAGTGCATCACCACCGAGGTCGAGGCCGTGCGCCACCAGGTCGGCATGATCGACGTCGGCACGCTGGGCAAGATTGAAATCTCCGGCCCCGACGCGGGCGCGTTCCTCGAACGCATCTACACCGGCAGGTTCACGAACCTCAAGGTCGGCTCGACGCGCTACGCGCTGATGTGCGACGAATCGGGCGTGGTGATCGACGACGGCGTCGTCGCGCGGCTGGGCGAAGACCGTTTCTATGCCACGACGACGACCAGCGCCGCCGCCAGCGTTTACCGCGAGATGCAGCGCTACGCCATCGTGTGGGGCATGAACCTCACGCTGGTGAATGCGACGGGCTTGTACGGCGGGATGAACCTGGCCGGGCCGTTTGCACGACGGGTGCTCCAGCCGCTGACGGACATCGACGCCTCCGAGACGGCCTTCCCCTACATGGGTATGCGCGAAGGGACATTGGCGGACGTTCCGGCACGGTTCTTGCGTGTGGGGTTCGTCGGCGAGCTCGGTTACGAGGTGCATGTGCCCGCAAATTGTGCAAAGCACGCCTGGGATGCGCTGGTGTCGGCCGGCGGCGCGTTCGGCATCCGGCCGTTCGGCGTCGAGGCGCAGCGCGTCCTGCGGCTGGAGAAGGGGCACGCCATCGTCTCGCAGGACACGGACGGCCTGACCAACCCGTTCGAGGCGGGGATGGAGTGGGCGATCAAGGACGATAAACCGTTTTTCATCGGGCAGCGCAGCCTGCGGATCATTAAGAAGCGGCCGATCGCGCGGCGGCTCGTCGCCTTCTCGCTCGGTGCCGGTTATCACGGCAACATGCCCAAGGAATGCCACCTCGTCATCGACCACGGCAAGATCATCGGGCGCGTCACGTCGATCGCGATAAGCCCGACGCTGCACGAACCGATCGGTTTGGCGTTCATGCCCGCGGAGAAGGCGGCGGTGGGCACGCCGTTCTCGATCCGCATCGATGATGGCGAGATGGTGGCCGCGCGTGTGGTGAAGGCGCCGTTCTACGACCCGCACGCGGCACGGCAGAAGATGTGACGGTTTGGCGGACGTATGGAGACGCGTATATGACGATGCTGCACCTGCCCCACCGCCGCGGCCCCATCCATGGGTTGCTGGAGTCGCACCACCACCCGGCGTGGCGCGACTTGGCGGGCATGCCGATCGCGCTGCACCTGGGCGATCCGGCCGTCGAATCGCAGACGGCGAAAAAAGGGGCGTTGTGCGACGTGTCGGCGCTGCCCCGCGTCACCCTGAAAGGCCCGGGGGCGCTGTGGTTGCTGGGGGAACAGGGCATCGCCATGCCCGACACCATTTACGGAGCGACGCCGCTCGGCTCCGCGGGTGTTGCGGCACGCACGGGGTCGGCGGAGTTCTTCCTCGAGGACGGGCCGGCGGGCAACGACGTGGCACGCCTCCGCGCGATCACCGGTGCGTTCGGCCACGCGCGGCCGGGCGTCCACCCCGTCAACCGCGCCGACGCGTCGTTCCTGCTCTCGGGAACGGGGGCGATTGACGTGCTCGAACAGACCTGCGGGTATAGCTTCCGCGAGCGCGATCCGGGCACGATGGTCTTCACGCGCATCGCGGGCGTCTCCTGCTCCATCCTGCCGCGCACGCTCAACAGCATCGACCTGTTCCAACTCTGGCTGGACGGGACGTACGGCGAATACCTGTGGGAGACGCTGCTGGATGTTCTGAGCGCGTCCGAAGGCGGCGCGGTGGGGGCGGCGTGTTATTTCCCCGATCTCTAAGTAAAGAGGGCCCCTCCGAGGCGCCCGCTAAGCGGTGGGAAAGAGTCTTTTTTCGGTCATTTTGATTTGTTCCGAAAACCCAGGAGATGAGACATGGCCCGCACCCGGACGGCACAGGAGGTCGAGGTCCAGAACGCCAAGGCGTTCCTGGAGAAGAACAACGTGAAGTTCGTGCTGGCGCAGATCGTGGACATCCACGGCGTCGCCAAAGCCAAGGCGGTGCCCGCCAGCCACTTCGAGGACATCCTCAATGACGGCGCGGGCTTCGCCGGCTTCGCGCTCTGGGGCATCGGGCAGGAGCCGCACGATCCGGACTACATGGCCGTGGGCGACATCGGCACGCTGCACCTCGTGCCTTACCAGCCGGGCTTCGCACGCATCGTCTGCAACGGGACGGTCAAGCGCAAGCCTTGGCACTTCGACACGCGGTACATCCTCAAGAAGCAGCTCGACCGGCTGGCGGAAAAGGGCTGGACGTTCAACACCGGCCTGGAGCCCGAGTTCATGCTCCTGGCGCGCACGGCCGAGGGGAAGATCGCGCCGGCGGATTCATCCGACGTGCTCGACAAACCCTGCTACGACTACAAGGGGCTCTCCCGCTCCAGCGCATTCATCGAGAAGCTCGTCGATTCACTGCTCGCGGTCGGCATCGACGTTTATCAGGTCGATCACGAGGATGCTAACGGCCAGTTCGAGATCAACTTCACCTATTCCGACGGCCTGACCACCGCGGACCGCCTGGTCTTCTTCCGCATGGCCGCCGGCGAGATCGCCCGCTCCCTCGGGCTGGTCTGCACCTTCATGCCCAAGCCCATGTCCAACCGCACCGGCTCGGGCATGCACATGCACATCTCCATCACGGACAAGAAGGGGAAGAACCTCTTCAACGACGATTCGGACAAGAACGGCCTGGGCCTGTCGAAGATGGCGTACCACTTCCTCGGCGGTCTCTTGAAACACGCCCGGGCGCTGGCGGCGCTCTGCGCCCCGTGCGTGAACTCCTACAAGCGGCTGGTCGTCGGCCGATCTCTCTCGGGTGCGACCTGGGCGCCGGCGTTCATCAGCTACGGCGACAACAACCGCACCAGCATGGTCCGCGTCCCCTACGGCCGGCTGGAGCTACGCCTCTGCGACTCGGCGGCGAATCCCTACCTCGCCACCGCCGCCGCCATCGCCGCGGGGCTCGACGGCATCGAACACAAGCTCGACCCGGGCGACCCGCACAATTTCAACCACTACACGACCCCCGAGGAAGACCTGCGGAAAATGGGCATCGGCGTGCTGCCGCAGAGCCTGCACGAGGCCCTCGCCGCGCTGGAGGCCGATCCGCTCTTCGCCAAGACGCTCGGCGAGCCGTTCATCAAGGAGTTCATCAGGCTCAAGCAGATGGAGTGGGTGGAGTACCACCGGCACGTGAGCGATTGGGAGGTCGAACGGTACCTGGAGTTTTATTGATCTGATTCCCTCTCACCCCGGGAGAGGGTGGCGGCGTCTTCGCCGACGGGTGAGGGGACTAACGGCCGGATGGGTTTTCCGGATTGTCGCGACCCCACCAGCCGGTGATCCCCTCACCCCGCCCTCTCCCGGAGGGAGAGGGGGCAAGAAAGCACCGCCCGCCCCGCTATCATGACCGTCCACGCCGTGTGAAATCGTTCTCGGGAGAATCGCCCATGTGCGGCATCGTCGGACTGCTGATCAAGAAACCCGCGCAGCGCAAGGAACTGGGCCGATTGCTGCTGCCCATGTTCACCTGCATGGCCGACCGCGGACCGGACTCCGCCGGACTTGCGGTTTATGGCACACCGGTGGCGCAGGGGTTACGCAGGTTCAACCTCTTCGTCCCCGATCGCCAGTTCAACTGGAAAAAGCTCGCGGACCGCTTCCGCGACCAGACCGGCGCGACGGTCGAATTGACCGCGGTCGAGAACCACGCGGTGTTCGTTTCCGATGTTGCCCCGGGGGCAATGCGTGCGTGGCTGGCGGAGTGCGACCCGACGCCGCACCTGCTCTCGGTCGGCCGGTCGATCGACATCTATAAAGATGAGGGCCACCCGACCGAGATCGCCAAACGGTACGGCTTCGCGGAGCTGAGCGGCAGCCACTCGATCGCCCACACGCGGATGGCGACGGAGTCGGCGGTGTCGCCCGCGCATGCGCACCCGTTCACGGCTGGCGAGGACTTCTGCCTCGTCCATAACGGATCGCTCTCAAACCCGTATCAATTACGGCGGATGCTCGAGCGGCGCGGGATGCGTTTCGAGACCGACAACGACACCGAGGCGGCGTGCCGGTTCATCGAGTGGCGTCTGGCGCAGGGCGAGCCGCTCAACGCGGCCCTGCACACCGCCTTCGCCGAGTTGGATGGGTTCTACACGCTCCTGATCGCCACCGGCGACTCGATGACGCTGGTGCGCGACGCGTTTGCCTGCAAGCCTGCTGTGGTCGCGGAGACGGATGAATACGTCGCCATCGCCAGCGAGTTCCGCAGCCTGGCGCACCTGCCGGGGGTGAAGTCGGCGAACATCTTCGAGCCGCTCCCCGAGGAGATCTACTCGTGGCAAGCCTGACACGCTCTCGTGAGAAACAACAGCAGGTCGTCCGGCTCGACCAGGAGAAGCTCTCGGTCCGCGAGATCAATGAGTATCTCCATCACCGGGTCCGGGACGGGGCGCGCGTCGAGATCGCCAATCCCGACGGGCAGCACAACCTGGCCGTTGGGCTGGACGCGGACATCGACGTGGACATCCTGGGCCACGCGGGCTACTACATCGCCGGCATGAACAAACGCGCCCGCGTCACCATCCACGGCTCGGTCGGCTGGTCCGTCGGCGAGAACATCATGTCCGGCTCCGTCCGCGTGAAGGGCAACGCCTCCGAGTGCGCGGCCGCCAGCGGGCACGGCGGTCTCGTCGTCGTCGAGGGTGACGCCTCCTCGCGCTGCGGCATCTCGATGAAGGGGGTCGATATCGTCGTGGGCGGGTCGGTCGGGCACGTCTCGGCGTTCATGGCGCAGGCGGGCACGCTGGTCGTCTGCGGCGACGCGGGGCCGGCGCTGGGTGATTCGCTCTACGAGGCGGTGATCTACGTACGCGGGAAGGTGCACTCGCTCGGGGCCGACGCGCGTGAGGAGGCGCTGGGCAAAACCGACCACGCGAAGTTGACGGACCTGCTGGGCAAGGCGGGGATCGATCTCAACCCCAAAGATTTCAAGCGCATCGCCTCGGCGCGGAAGCTGTACCACTGGAACTCGGACCACCAGGACGATTATTGATCCCGGCCGAAGCGACTCACGCAGGTTTTTCGACATGGCAAAACAAAAGCCCAGGACCGTTCCGTTGCAGGTCTCCACGGAGGAGAGCTACTCGTACAACCGGCACGTGCTGGAGTACATCCACCAGGCCGCCGAGCGCGGGCTGTACGACATCCGCGGGCTGGGCGCCAAGCGGAAGATGCCGACGTTCGACGACCTTGTGTTCCTCACCGCCTCGCTCTCGCGTTACCCGCTGGAGGGCTACCGCGAGAAGTGTGTCACGAAAACGGTGCTGGGCACGCGGTTCGCCAAGAAGCCGATCGAGCTGAAGATCCCGATCATGGTGGCGGGGATGAGCTTCGGCGCGCTCTCGGGCCGGGCGAAAGAGGCGATCGGCCGGGCGGCGACGGCGCTGGGCACCTCGACGACGACCGGCGACGGTGGGATGACGGCCGAAGAGCGCGAGTCCTCCAAGACGCTCATCTACCAGTGCCTGCCCTCTCGCTACGGCTTCAACCCCGACGACCTGCGCAAGGCGGACGCCATCGAGGTCGTGATCGGCCAGGGCGCGAAACCCGGCGGCGGCGGCATGTTGCTGGGGCAGAAAATCTCCGCCCGAGTCGCCAGGATGCGCACGCTCCCCGAGGGCATCGACCAGCGCTCGGCGTGCCGGCATCCGGACTGGACCGGGCCCGACGACCTGACCATCAAGATCAACGAGCTGCGCGAGATCACCGGCTGGCGCGTGCCGATCTTCATCAAGTTCGGTGCGACGCGGGTGAAGAACGACGTGAAACTCGCGGTCAAGGCCGGCGCCGACGTGATCGTGATCGACGGCATGCAGGGGGGCACGGCGGCGACGCAGCAGGTCTTCATCGAGCACGCCGGCATCCCCACAATCGCGGCCGTGCGCCAGGCGGTGGACGCCCTGGAAGAGATGGACATGGTCGGCAAGGTGCAGCTCATCATTTCGGGCGGCATCCGCACCGGCGCGGACGTCGCCAAGGCGATCGCCCTGGGCGCCGACGCGGTCGCCATCGGCCAGGGCGTGCTCATGGCCCTGGGCTGCAACGGCAGCTACGCCCTTGATGGCAAAAAACACAGGGATGTCACGAAGGACTACCTCGCCCTGGGCGTCCGGCCCGGCACGTGCCACCACTGCCACACCGGCAAGTGCCCCGTTGGCGTCACCACGCAGAACGACGACCTGGCGCTCCGCCTCGACCCGGCCGAGGGGGCGCACCGGCTGAAAAACTACTTCAACGTCCTCTCCATGGAGCTGGCCACGCTCGCTCGCGCCTGTGGCAAGTCGAACGTGCACCACATGGAGCCCGAGGACCTGGTCGCGCTGACCGTCGAGGCGGCGGCCATGGCGCGCGTGCCGCTGGCGGGGACGAATTGGATACCGGGGTTGGGCGGCAAGTAGGCGAAGCAAACGCGTCGCTGCGCGACAGCCGCTAAGCAGGGAAACGTCTGCGCCACGCCCCGTGTTATCCTGCACGCATGCATTTCAGTGACGGCCGGGCGCTGCCCCGGCTACTCATTTTCATCGTGCACCTGGGCGTCACGCTGTCGCTGGGAGCCGCGATGATGCTGCACGAATCGCCCGAACCGCCGCTCTGGATCGAGCTGTCGTGGGAGGCGTTGACGTTCCCGCTGGGGACGCTGATCGAACCGGCTCGCAACGCGCTGGCGGACGTTCGGTTCGCGGGGCTGCTGGCGGCGATCCTGCTCCTGGTGGGGAACAGTTTGATATGGGCGTCGGTGATCGTGTGGGCGGTTGGGCGCGCAAGAGCATCGCTGCGCGACAGCCGCTGAGCGGGGCATCAATCCACCGTCGTGCGGTATTCGTCGCGGTACAGGCCGATCTTCTCGAACGGGATCGGTTGAAAACCGGTCCTGAGTGCCGGGGCGTCGGGGCGGAGGGCGAAGCCCGCCTTCTCCGGGTGTTTCTCGTCAACAAATCCCGGCTGGCCGGTCCAGTTATCGCGGTCGGCGACCGCTGTGCCGTCAGAGGTCCACCCGTGCTTGATGCCCACGCCGCTCACGAACAGGTTGCGTTCGACCGGGTTGTTCTCCGGCGGCACGCCCTTGCCGGCGGCGAGGTACTTGTCGAGGGTCTTCAACTGCGGGAAGCGTACGGAATAGGGCGGTTCGTGGTGCTTCACGTCCATCAACCGATCCTTCATGAAGCCGTTCACCATGTTCTGCCAGACCGGTGCGGGCGAGACGCCGCGGTTGTCCACGTGGACGGCGAAGCCGGCGTTGATGTAGATGTTGTTGTCGATGACGCAGTCGCGCCCGCCGCCCAGCAGCGTGCCGATCTGCGTGTTGACGATAATGTTGCCGATCACGCTGATGCCGCTCACGCAGTCGTCGAGATAGACGGCCATGGCGCCCAGGTGGCCCGGGCCGTTGATGTCGTGCATGTAGTTGTGGCGGATGACGTTGCCCTGGAAGCTCCAGTCGCGGCCGGTGTAGATCGCCCCGACGTCGCCGGTCTCGTGGCATGTGTGGTGGATGTGGTTGAACTCCATCAGGTGGTCGTTGCCCGAGAAGAGGATGGCGCAGTGCGGGTGGTCGTGGATGAGATTGTGGGTCACGCGCGTGCCCACGCCGGTCATGATGACGGCCGGGTAGTAGCAGCGCGACCAGCGTGCCTGGTGGTGGAAGCGGCAGTTGTCCACGAAGTGGTGGCACGGGATAAGGGTCTTGTGGTCGCCGCCGGTGAGGCTGACGCCGCCATCCCCGGTGTTGTAGATGTCGCAGGACTGCACGCCGTGGTGCGTGCCGCCCTCGACCCAGACGCCGTAGTTACCGGTGTTGCGGATGGTGCAGCCGGCGATGAGTCCGTGTGAGCCCTCCTTGATGGTGACGGCGTGGCCGCGCGTGCATTCGAGCGTGACCCCCTGCAATATGACGTGCGACACGCCATCCATCGAGACCATCGGCGTGTCGAGCAGCGAGAGCGTCACCTCCGCCTTTGAGGGATCGGAGGGGGGCCAGAAGTAGAGCAGGCCGCGCTGACGGTCCACGTAGTATTCACCGGGAGAATCGAGCTCTTCGAGAACATTGAGGAAGTAGATGCGCTGGCCGGTGTGGATGCCGTAGAGCGCGTGCGGTGGGTCGGTCTTGACGAAGCCGGCCTCCTTGTCGATGGAGGCGATGCGCTCGTAGCTGTTGGCCCAGTCGTAGGCCCAGTAGCCGTGGACCCAGATGTCGTCGTCTTCTTTCCAGCGGCGCGGGCGGAGGCTGTCGTAGAAGAAGCCGCCCTCAATGGGGCCCATCTTCGTGCCGTGGCCGTCATCCTTGCCGGTGCCGCGCGGGAAGTCGGTGATGCGGATGAACTCGCCGGTGTTGGGCCAGCGGGCGAGGGTCATGGGCTCGGCATTGAAAAACAATTCGATATGCGAGGGCACGATCTTCCGGCTGAAGCCACGCGACTGCATCGCGCCCAGTTCCCCGACGCCGACGGATTTGAGGTCTGCCTGCACGACGTTGTCGCGCGCGGCGGGCTGAAGGCGGGCAAGCACGTCGGCGTCGGTGACCCTCGTGAATTGCGGGATCACGCGGCCACCGATGAAGCGGGGCTGCTCCCCCACCGCCGCGCGATAGACGATCGGGCTCCCCGCCGTGCCGGAGTCCTCGGCGGTCAGTTCGAAGGTGTGGTCGCGGTGGTAAACCCCGCCGTGGATCACCACGACCCCCCCGCCGCTTGTTTTGCGGCGGCGCAGCTCGTCGCGCGCACGCTCGGGGGTGGCGAAGGGTTTGTCGGCGGTGCCGGGGTTGGCGTCGCTGCCGCGTGAGGAGACGTGGAGTTCGGTCGTGGTCATGAAATTACTCGCGGGGGGATTTCGATGTGATGGGGAACGGTCACGTCTCCGTCCCATAGCCCCCGGCGGAGCCGGGGCTATGGGAAGAAATGCTTCATTTCGCCGCGACGGCTTCCTTCTCCGCGTCGCGTTTCTTTTGCGCGGCCTCGCGGCTCTTGCCCCAGCGGTCGTACCAGTCGATCAATTCGGGCGTGGGGGCGAAATCATGGATCGTGACGCGCTTTCGATCCGGGAGGTAGTTTCCGATGTGCCAGCCGTTGGGGTGGTAGAGCATGAAATCGCCCGCGTCCATCGAGGCGCGGATGCAGTGCGGCATGGCCTGCGTGTACTCGAGGCAGCTCCGCTCGCGTTGGAGGTAGCCGTCCTTCTCGTCGCAGGTCTTGGCGGTAGAGGCCTTCGTCTCGCCATCCAGGTCGAACTGCCGCAGGTAGCTGCCGGGGACGTACCACGTGCAGTTGTCCTCGTAGAGCGGGCAGTTGATCTGGTTGAACCAGAGCGGGTCGGTGGTGATGCGGCGGAACTCCTCGACGTCGGGCACCTCGTGCGTCTCGCGGATGTCGCGGTGCCAGGCGGTGCACCAGGGCAACTCGGCGGGTTCGAGGAGCAGGCCGCACTGATACGAGTCGCCCTTCCCGAGTTTGTGCCGCGGCGTGAGGATTTTGGAGATGGCATCGACGAGCGGCGCGAGGTTGGCGTAATCCGCAAAGGGCTTGGGGTCGATGTCGTAGCTGCTCAACGGTTGGAGCCGCTGCGCCTGCTGGCCGCTTTTCTTGCGGGCCTGCTCCTGCGCCGTGGCGGTAGCGTGACGGAGGTCGCGGACCAGCGAGACGGGCAGGACCTGCCGGAAGATCACGTACCCCTCGGTGCGGTAGCGGTGGATCATCGAGTCGCAGAACTTGAAGGCCATGGCGGTGTCTCCGGGGGAGTGAAAGCCGGGCTAATAGCCTACTCAATCCGGCGCGGCAACGGCGTAGCCCATGCCGGTGTCGCCGAAGCTGTTCCCGGTGTACCAGCAGCGCAGCTCGCGGCCATGGCGGAGCATCGTGGGGTAGGAGCGTTGGTGGTCGTCGAATGAGCCGGGTGCGCCGACGCCCAACTCGCCCTCGGGGCCGACGCGCGGTGACCAGTTCCAGTCGGTGCCGTTGTCGCTGGTGAGGCGGTGGACGCGGTAGGCGGTGCCGAAGGTGTTGAGCCAGAGGGTGTAGCGCGGCGTGCCGGGCGCGTCGCAGACGATGATTGCCGGTTTGGAGGTGATGTACTCGTAAGGCTCGACGCCGAAGGCACGCGGGGCGACGACCCATTGATCGAAGGGCTTGGTCCAATGCAGGCCGTCGCCGGACTCCGCGTAAGCGAGGCCGATGCGCGGGATGCTCTCGCCGTGGCCGGAGGCGACGCCGACGGGCCTGTTGAAGCATTCGGCGATGGCGGTGTACCACATGCGGAACGTGCCGTTCTCGCGGATCACCCAGAGGCTGCCGGTGCCCTGTGCGTCGTAGGGCCGGTCGAGGGGGATCATCGGGTTGGCGTCGTGGTAGCGCCAGGTTTTGCCCGCATCGTCCGAGATCGCCGCGCCCGAGGTGTTGGGCAGACGCTTACCGGGCTGATGACCCCATGCACAGAAGTAGAGCATCCAGCGTCGCTCGTCCACGGGCAGGAGGAATGGGAAGCTCGGGCCGACGGAGTTGTGGACCGTCTCGGGCTGCGGGCCGATGACAACGCCCAGCGGGGACCAGTCGTTGGGGCGGTCCAACGGGGACTCGGCGGCGAGGATGCGGTTCTTGCCGTCCTTGCCTCCGCCCCAATAGACCATGCGGAATCGGTCGCCGAGTTGAATGACGTGGGCGGCGCTCGCGCGGCGGGCGTCGAGGTCGCCGTGCAATTGGCCGGGGGCGATGACGGGGGCGGCGTGCGGGATGTTCCAGCGTGGCGGGGTCATGGGTTGGGCGAGCCGCCGCGGGCGTGCGGGAGGCAGGCGTCGTAGGGCCGGGCTGAGATGAGCCTGGAGCCGTCGGTGAACCCCTCGGGGCGGTTGCGGAGCTGTTCGATGAGCCGGCCACGCCACGCAGCCGTCCGCTGGGCGTGTGCCGGCTGCGCGGCGAGGTTACGCAGCTCCCCGGGGTCGTTCTTCAGGTCGAACAGCAGTTCCGTGCCCAACTCGGTCATCCAGACATATTTTTCGCGGCCGTCGGTGAGGTAGTGATTGGCCTGCTCTTTGTGATAGCAGGTCGCGTGCTCGCCGTGGAGGTATTCGCGCCAATCACCGGGCCGATCGCCGCGCAGCCAGGGGACGAGGCTCCTGCCCTCGACCGAGGGGGGCGTCTCATGACCGGCAAGTTCCAGGAACGTGGGCATGAGGTCTTCGAGGCAGACGGGCCGGTCGCACAGTTGCTCGGGCCTGAAGCCCAGATCGCGCGGACCGGACATCATCAGGGGAATCCGCGCCGAGCCCTCGAAGGGGAAGCATTTACGGAAGAGGTAGTGGTCGCCGAGCATCTCGCCGTGGTCGCTGGTGAGGGCGGTGACGGTGTTGGCCAGATCCCGCGCGGCGTTCATCTCCATGAAGAGGCGGCAGAGCTGGTCATCGACGTGGTTGATGAGGCCGTAGTACCCCGCCTGCGCCGAGCGCAGCGCCTCGCCCCTGAGGTTCACCCTGTGCGAGTCCACGGCCAGGCCCAGACCGCCGTTGGGCGGCGGGACGGCCCAGTCGCCGATGGCCGGCGCGGGCAGGTCCATCCTGAGGTAGCGCTCCATGTAGAACCCCGGCGGGACCAGCGGCGGGTGCGGGGCGATGAAGGAGACCACGAGGAAGAAGGGCCTGGTAGTGTCGCGCCGGCGCAGGAACTTGAGGGCCTCGGTGACGGTCCACGTGGTGGGGTGGAGCGACTCGTCCAGGTGCCAGGGGCGGGCTGTCCAGCCGTTGGCGGTGATGCCGTGGCTGCGCGTCATGCCAAAGACGTGGTAGTCCTGGTCGCCGCCGTAGGGGTTGCGGCCGCGCAACGCCTGCTGATAGGCATCGACGTGACCGCCGCGGCCCTCCTGCATTGTCCGTGTCTGGAATCCGAAACCCTTCTCGATCGGGTAGAGGTGCATGGTCCGGCCGACGATCGCGGTCTGGTAGCCGGCCTTCTCCAACTCGCCCGGCAGGGTCGCGGCGGGGTTCCAGTCGATGCCCTCGCGGTAGCCCACCATGCCGTTGGTCGCCGGGTGCTGCCCGCTCATGAGCGCCCGCCGCGCGGGGATGCACGAAGGGCAGGTCGAGTAAGCGCGCGAGAAGCGGGTGCCTGACCAGGCCAGGTGGTCCATGTTCGGCGTGAGCAGCGCGGGGTGGCCGTCGATCGAGAGGCAATCACCGCGCTGCTGATCGGTCATGATGAGCAGGATGTTGGGGCGTTTGTCGGTGGGCATGTTCGCGCTTGGTCCCGCGGGTCCCCTGCCGGCTCAGCCGCCCAATCCGGTGGTCGCCTTGCCCGCGCCCTCGTCGGCGTGGACGCCGGTGAAACCCGGCATCAGGTTGGGCTCGCGCTTGAAGGGCTCGTGGGGCCAGACGATGGCGCGGCGCTGGGGGGTGAGCCGTTGGAGGAGCTCGGGCGTGGGCCTGTAGCCGTGGCGGAAGAAGCCCCACGACGGGCCGTAGCGATAAACGCAGACGCGCCGCTGGCCGGGGTTGATGCGCTTGGCCGAGCCGTGGCACATGGCGTCGGAGAAGATCAGGGCGTCGCCCGCCATCATGAAGACCTCGATCGCCCCCTCACAATCATCGCCCGAGGCGCCGCCGGCCTTCATGGAGTAGTTGGCGATGTCGGGGTGGCGAAAGTTCTGTTTGTGGCTGCCGGGGATGATCATGGTGCCGCCGTCGCCCGGGCCTATGTCGGTCAGGGCGGTGATGACGTTGACCTGACAGCACATGAACTCGCCGTTGAGGACGCGGTATTGGTTGCGCTTGATGCGCTCGTTGCCGCCCGAGTGCAGGCCGATCGCCTCGCCGGGGCCTCGGAAATTGACGAAGTTTTCGTCGATGAACATCGGGCCGTGCTTGGCGTCGAAACCGGTCTCGCCGCCGAGGAACTTGCGGACCTTGTCGTACCAGGAGGGGTGGTCGATCAGGCGCTCGAAGGGCTCGCCGGCCTCGTATATCTGCTGGTAGCTCGTGCCGTCACGCGTGCCGTAGGTGTGCCCGTGCAACGCGCCGTACCACTCGCCGGGCTTGAAGGGCGGGATGGCGTCGAGCGTGTCGTTGCACGCCCTGACCTCGTCGGCGCTCAGAGCGCCGCGCACGATGATGTAGCCGCGCAGATCAAAGAAGTATATGTCGCGTTCCGTGACCATGGCTTGTTCTTCTCCAAGTCAGGTGGGGCAGGCGTCCCGCCTGTCTCTTTCTTCTCTGGAATTCGACCGGCCTGGGAAGGCCGGTGGCAGGCGAGACGCCTGCCCCACCAGAGCCCCCCCGCTATGAAATTTATGCAAAGCTCCCGCCGCGGCTGATGCCCAGCGCCTTGCGTTTGGCGTTGCGCTCCTTGCCGAGCTGCTCGATGATGCCGCTGTCGCGCAGCTCCTTGAGCGGGTTGCGGGGGATGCCGTTCTTCTTGCGCCACTGCTCGACGATCGGCCGCACGTCCGTCTCGTACGCGTCACGCAGCACGCGCTCCGCCTTGGTCACGTCCGCCTGCTTCTGCGCCTCGGCGAGCTTCTTGCGGTCCACGATCGCCGCCTTCGCGTAAAGGTCCTGCGCCATCATCACCGTCTGCACCATCGCCTCGAGCTTGGGCTTGAGATTGTGGCACTGGTCCACCATGTACGCCAGCTTCGGGTCCTTGCCCGTATCGAACATGAACTGCTCGATCTGGTCGAAGATGCGGAAGACGGCGTAAGGATCGATCGACGAGATGGTGAGATCGTCGTCGGCGTATTTACGGTCGTTGAAGTGGAACCCGCCGAGCATGTCCTCGTGCAGGAGAAGCGTCACGATCTGCTCGATGTTGCACCCCTGCAGGTGGTGGCCCGTATCAACGAGCACCTTGGCATTCTTGCCCGAGTGCTTGGCGAGGATGTAGGACGCGCCCCAGTCGGGGATGTCGGTGTGATAAAACGCCGGCTCGAAGGGCTTGTACTCCACGAGCAGTTGCATGCCCCGCGGCATGGCGTCGTGCAGCTTGCGGTAGGCGGCCTTGAGCATCGCCCAGCGGTTGGCGATCGAGTCCTGCCCCGGGTAATTCGTGCCATCGGCGAGCCACATGGAGAGCAGCGTCGAGCCGACCTCCTTGCCGATCTTGATGCTGTCGAGGCAGTGCGACATCGCCTGCTCGCGGGCCTTCTTCCACGGCGAGCAGAACGAGCCGAACTTATAGCACTGGTCCTGGAAGACGTTGGGGTTGATCGCGCCGATCTTGATGCCGTGCTTCTTGGCGAGCTTGGCGGTCTCCTTCGGGCTCACGCCGGCCTTGAAGTCCCAGAGCACGTGGACGGCCACGGTCGGGCAGCTTGCCGTGAGCTTGTGCACGAGGCCCGCGTCGTGCAGCTTGTCGCCCAGGTCCACCGCCGAGGCGTCCTGGAAGAACTTGCCGAACCGCGTCCCCGTGTCGGCGAAGCCCCAACTCGGCAGCTCGATCTTGAACTTGTCGAGCGCGGCATAAACTTGTTTCTCGGCGTTGCCCTTCATGGCTCTTCTCCTTGTTGACCTTTTATTGTGATGCAATGCGTTGCGTGACGAAAGTCGCCGCCCGGCTCACGGCAGGGCGGCGGTCAGGGAATCGTAACTGATATTCACCTGCGTGCCTCGGGGGTTGTCGATCACCTCGACCACAGGACGGGGACCGTCCAGCCGGTATCGCACCCGCGCCATCCCCTCGGTCCCGTCGCCCAGAAACACACTGAACCGCCTGGTGACCACATAACCCGGGACCACCAGTTCTCCACGCACCGGCAGCGAGAGCACCCCGGACTCCGGCCGGGTGAAAACATCCGGTAAAAACAGCGGATCAGCGGCCGTGAGATCGCGGTTGTTGGATCGGTAGTTATGCACCCAGCGTTTGGCGTCCCCCGGACGGGTGACGTGGGCACGCACGAACGCCCCGCCCGCGCGGCCGCAAACCGCCATCCATTTGTCAACGAAATGAGCCGGGCAATCCTTCTCCTGGATGTCCCAGAAGAGCCACCACTTCGTGCGCGTCGCGTTCCCCGCCGCCGGGATCATGTTGCGGGCCTCGAACCTCGCGGGGAACCGCGTGGGCGTGCCGATCGCCGCCTCCATCCACTCATTGCAGTCGGGCCTTCCCCTGCTCTCGTACCACCCGCCGTAATCCGGGATGCCGAAAAAACTCACGCTTGTGTTGAACAAGTCGGGGAACCGGCAGCCGGCGGCGATGGCGTTCCCCCCGCCGCCCGAGTAGCCGACGATGTTGATGTTGGCGGCGTCGATCTGGTCGGGAAATTGTTTCACCGCCGCCAAAAGCGCGTCGACGATGTCGTGTATGTCCAGCCCGCCGGAATCCCATTCGCCCCCGCTCCCCCCACGGCCGCGCATGTCCGGTGCGACAGCGACAACGCCCTGCGCGGCCAGTTCGTCCACATCGAGCGACACCGCCCCGCGGCTGCCGCCGTAGCCGTGCATCACGGCCAGCAGCGGGCGACGCACGCCGTCATCGATGAACGCGACATCCGCGTACAGCGGCCCGGTGCCGTCGGCGCTGCTCCTGTATTCAATGGTTTCACGCCGCACCGCCATCGGCACACCCGCTCCTCGAAATCCGAGCGGGAAAGTGTACCAAACCCCGCCACACGCCCCGACCTTATACTGATGGACCCACCGCATTGCTGACGCGAGAACCCCCATGCGTACAGACCTCACCCCCCAGCAGATCACCCACTACCGCGAGAACGGCTTCGTCACCCACGAGAACTTCCTCTCGCCGGCCGAGATCGAGGAATGGCGGGCCGCGCTCGACGAATCGCTCAAGTTGCGGGGCGAGCAGCGCATCCTCGGCCACGCCAGCGCGGCCGGCGCCGATAGAGGCGAAGACTACTACAGCCGCGTCTTCATCCAGCGTGTCAACCTCTGGCAGGACAACCCACGCTGGAAAAACCTCATCCTCAACCCCGCCATCGGAAAGATGTGCTGCGATCTGGAGGGCATCGACGGCATCCGCGTCTGGCACGACCAGACCCTCATCAAGGCCCCTTGGGCCAACCCCACCGCGTGGCACCTGGACAATCCCTATTGGTCCTTCTCCTCGCGCCACTCCATCAGCATCTGGGTCGCCCTCGACGATGCCACCTACGACAACGGCTGCCTCTACTTCCTCCCCGGCACGCACAAGACCGCGACGTACCAGAACTCGGGCATCGGCCAGAACATGAACGAGCTGTTCAAGATCTACCCCCAGTGGGCCACGATCAAATCCGTTGCCGCCCCGATGAAGGCGGGCTCCTGCTCGTTCCATAACGGCCTGACCGCCCACGGTGCCCACGCCAACATGACCCCCGGCTGGCGGCGAGCCATGACCTGCGCCTTCATGCCCGACGGCGCCACCTTCAACGGCGTGCAGAACATCCTCACCCGCGAACATTTCGGCCGCCTGAAGCTCGGCGACCTGATGAACGACGAGAAACAAAACCCACTCGTCTATTCCCGCACCCGCGCCCCCGAAGTCGTCCCCGTGTAACACCCAAGGAACCCCGTCATGGCCAAGTCGAAGGAAAAACGCGTCCTGATCCTCTGCGGCGACGACTTCGAGGATTTGGAGTTGTGGTACCCGAAGCTGCGGCTGATCGAGGCGGGCATCCACGTCACCGTTGCCGGTCCCGCGGCCGGCGTGAAATACTCGGGCAAAAACGGCTACCCCTGCGTCAGCGACATCGACATCGCCGAGATGGAGGCGACGGATTTTCACGGCATCGTCATCCCCGGTGGGTGGATGCCCGACAAGCTCCGCCGTGACAAGAAGGTCCTCGACCTCGTCCGCGACTTCCACAAGGCGAAGAAACTCGTCGCCGCCATCTGCCACGGCGGGTGGATTCCCATTTCCGCCGGTGTGTACAAGGGCGTGAAGGTCACCGGCTCCCCGGGCATCAAGGACGACCTGATCAACGCCGGCGCGATCTACTCGGACAAATCCGTGGTCATCGACGGCCACCACGTCACCAGCCGAAAACCCGACGATCTCCCCGACTTCATGCGCGGCGTGTTGCAGGTGCTGGGCGCGTAACACTCATCCGCGTGTAGCCGTCACAACCGATCCACCGCGATGCGGCGCGCGCACGTCAGCGCGATCGCGATCGCGTCCGCCACGTCCGGCGGGCTGGGCGGTTCTTTCAACCGACACTGCGCCTGCACGGCGCGCTGCATCTGCTCCTTCGATGCGTGGCCGTGGCCTGTGACCGCCTTTTTCACCGCCGTTGAGGGCAGGTGGTCCACGGCGATGTCGCGCTGGCGGGCGCACAACAGGATCACCCCGCGTGCGTGGGCCATCAGGATCGCGGTACGCGGGTGGTTGTAGTGGGAGTAGAGTTTCTCGACCGCCATGCGCCCGGGCTTGACCTCTTGGATGAGTGCGTCGAGCTCGCGGTGGAGCTGGTCCAGCCGGTCTTCGAGCGACGCCTTGGCGGAGAGCTTGAAGTAGCCGCCGTCGATGAGCGTCGGCTCGATCGAGCCTTTGCGCAGCTCGACGACGCCGTAGCCGGTGATGCGCAGGCCGGGGTCGATTCCGAGGACCTTCATTTCTCCAGTGTATCGCCGCGACACGCCGATCGTTGGAGCGGCTTGTTTCACGGCGGTTTTCGGCATATGTTGATCCCGTGCCATGGAGGGCACCGCTTTGTCCAAACGTAAAAAGTCCGACGACACCAATCTCTTCGACGCCGGCTCGCCCCCCCCCGCCGACGGGTCCGCGGTCGCGTTGGCGCCCGAGCCCGGCGATCCAACCGTCGTCCGCCTGCACGAGGCGGCGCAGTCGCGGTACCTCAACTACGCCCTCTCCGTCATCACCAGCCGCGCCCTGCCCGACGTCCGCGACGGCCTCAAGCCCGTGCAGCGCCGCATCCTCTACACCATGTGGCAGCAGGGCCTCACCTTCGACGCCAAGCACCGCAAGTGCGCCAAGATCGTCGGCGACGTGATGGGCAACTACCACCCGCACGGCGACACGGCGATCTACGACACGCTCGTTCGCATGGCCCAGCCGTTCTCGCTGCGCGTCCCGCTCGTGGACGGCTCGGGCAACTTCGGCTCGCTCGACGGCGACAACGCCGCCGCCATGCGCTACACCGAGTGCCGCCTCACCCGCATCGCCGACGAGGTGCTCGCCGAGCTCGAGCAGGAGACCGTCCACCTCCGGCCCAACTACGACGGCACGCGCACCGAGCCCGTCGTCCTGCCCGCACGCATCCCGAACCTCCTGCTCAACGGCGCGACGGGCATCGCCGTGGGCATGGCGACCAACATCCCCCCGCACAACCTGGGCGAGCTCTGCACCGCGCTGCTCAAACTGCTCGACGACCCGGAGCTGACCACGCACCAGTTGTGCACCTACGTCAAGGGCCCGGATTTCCCCACCGGGGCCCACATCCTCAACCCCAAGAGCGAGATCAAGCAGATCTACAAGGAGGGCACGGGCTCGATCCGGGTCCGCGCCACGTGGAAGCCCGGGCCGACCTCACGCGGGGGCAAGACGATCATCATCACGAGCATTCCCTACGCCATCAATAAATCGACGCTCGTCGAGGAGATCGCGCAGGTCGTGATCGCGCGCAAGCTGCCGCCGCTGGTTGACGTGCGCGACCAGTCCACCGACGACGTGCGGATCGAGCTTGAATTGAAGAAGGACGCCGACGACCAGATGGTGATGGCGTACCTCTTCAAGCACACCGCGCTACAGACGAACTTCGCCGTCAACATGACCTGCCTGGTGCCGACGGAGAACCCGGAGGTCGGCCGACCCGAGCGGTTGGGCCTGCGTGAAATCCTCTGGCACTTCTTGCAGTTCCGACTCGAAGTCGTGACCAAGCGGCTCGAGCACGAGCTGGGCCAGCTCCAGAAGCGCATCCACATCCTCGAAGGCTTCGAGAAGGTCTTCGACGCGCTGGACGAGATCATCAAGATCATCCGCAAGTCCGACGGCAAGGCCGACGCGGCGGACAAGATCATCAAACGGTTCGAGCTGGACGCCGAGCAGACCGACGCGATCCTCGAATTGAAGCTCTACCGGCTGGCGCGCCTGGAGATCCTCATCATCCAGAAAGAACTGGAGGAGAAGCGTAAGCGCGCCCGCGAGATCAAGCGGCTGCTGGGCGACGAGGAGGGCCGCTGGAAAATGGTGCGAGGCGAGATCGAGGAGATCCAGTCCAATTACGCGAAGGAGGAGGCCTACAAGCGGCGCACCGTCATCGAGGACGTGGGCGACGAGAAGGAATACACCGCCGAGGACTTCATCGTCGAGGAGGACAACGTCGTCATCGTCTCGCGCGACGGCTGGGTGAAGCGGCAGAAAGAGGTGAAGGACCTTACCTCCACGCGGCTGCGCGAGGGCGACTCCGTGCTGGCGGTGCTGCCGGGGAGCACGAGGGCGACGGCATGCTTCTTCACGAACTTCGGCACGGCGTACACGTGCCGGATCATCGACGTGCCCGCCACCACGGGCTACGGCGAGCCGATCCAGAGCCTGTTCAAGTTCAAGGACGGCGAGAAGGTCGTCGCCGCGATGAGCATGGACCCGCGCGGCACGACGGACATCAAATCGCCCGGCACCGACAAGGATGGCGGCCCCCTGCCGCCGCCGACGCACGCCGTCGCGGTGACGAGCGACGGCTACGCCCTGCGGTTCTCCGTCGAGCCGTTCGTCGAGATCAGCACACGCGCGGGCCGGCGCTTCGCGCGGCCCTCCGACCCGGCGCAGGTGGTCGGCGTCGAGATCACGCACGGCAACGAGGTCATCATCGCCGCCACCCGGCAGGCGCACGCGATGCTCTGCAAGGTCGATGAGATCAACTTCCTTGCCGGCCCGGGCAAGGGGGTGATCCTCATCAAGCTGCAGAAGGAGGAGGACGCCGTGCTGGGCTTCACCCTGGCGACCGGCGACCGCGACATCCTCAAGCTCGAGACGACGCGCGGCGCCGAACAGACGGTAAGCCTCGGGAAATACGATACGGTCGGCCGCGGCGGCAAGGGCCGTGAGGTGATGAAGACCGGGCAGTTCGTGCGCGTGATCACGGGCGACGCGGGGCTGCCCGTCTTGCTGGACGACGGCGATGAGTCATAACCCGCCAAGCCAGTCGGCTCGTGGAGGACCTCGCAACCATGACGACCAAGGGTGCACCAGACACCACCCGGAAACTGCACCTGGCGCTGCTGCTCAGCGCGGCCGCGGTGTTGGTCTGGTCGGCCGTCGCGCCGCACGGGCGGTTCAATTGGCTCATGGAAACCCTGCCGGCGATGATCGGCGGAGCCGTCTTCGTCGCCATCTATCCACGATTCCGGTTTACGACGGTCAGTTACACGCTTGTCTGGCTCTTCGCGCTGATCCTGATGGTCGGCGGGCATTACACCTATGCGGAAGTGCCGATCGGGAATTGGGCGAGGGACACGTTCAACCTGTCGCGCAACGACTTCGACCGAGTCGGTCACTTTTTCCAGGGTGTGGTGCCCGCGATGCTGGCGCGGGAGTTGCTCATCCGCACCTCGCCGCTCCGCGCGGGGAAATGGCTCTTCACGCTCTGCGCGAGCGTGGCCCTGGCGATCAGCGCGCTGTACGAACTATTCGAGTGGCGTTACGCGGTGACCTTCGGGGGCCAGGCGGCGGCGGACTTTCTGGGCAGCCAGGGCGACATATGGGACGCACAGCAGGACATGTCGCTGGCATTGATCGGCTCCATCGCGGCACAGCTCGTTTTCTCGCGGTTGCAGGACCGGCAGCTTCATGCCGTCAGGACAGAACCTAAATGACCACCACCTACACCGCCAAAGACATCACCGTTCTCGAGGGCCTCGACCCCGTGCGCAAGCGGCCGGGGATGTACATCGGAGGCGTTGGCTCCGCGGGGTTGCACCACCTGGTCTGGGAGATCCTCGACAACTCCGTTGACGAGGCGATGAACGGCCACGCCACGTCCATCGAGGTCACGCTCCACGAGGACGGCAAGTCGATCACCGTCTCCGACAACGGCCGCGGCATCCCCGTCGATATCCACCCCAAGACCAAGAAGTCCGCGCTCGAGGTCATCCTCTGCACGCTCCACGCGGGCGGAAAATTCGAGGCGGGAAACTACAAGACCGCCGGCGGGCTGCACGGCGTGGGCGCCTCGGTCGTCAACGCCCTCTCCAAGGACCTCATCGCCACCATCAAGCGCGACGGCTACGTCTGGGAGCAGCGTTTCAAGCAGGGCAAGCCACAGGGCCCGGTAAAAAAACTCGATGCGGCACGCGGCTCGGGCACCACCATCTACTTCCACCCCGACCCGACGATCTTCCCCAAGACCGAGTACGACCCCAATCTCATCCGTGAACGGCTCGAGGTCGCCAGCTACATCCACAAGGGGCTGAAGGTCTCCTTCGACGACCGGGTCAACAAGCAGAAGTTCAGTTACCACCACGAAGAGGGGCTGATCGAGTACCTGCGAAAAATCCTCACCGAGCGCGCCGCCAAGCCGATCCACGAGGCGCCGTTCACCTTCTCGCGTGAGAACGGCGAGAGGATCGAGCTGGCCCTGCACTGGACCGAGGCGACCGAGGAGCACCTGCGCAGCTACGTCAACGGCATCCCCACAAGCTCCGGCGGCACGCACGAAAACGGCCTGCGCGCCGGCGTGGGCAAGGCGATCCGCAACTTCATCGAGACTCACAACCTCACGCCCAAAGGCGTCACCCTCACCGCCGACGACATCCGCGAGGGCATGATCGGCGTGCTGAGCATCTTCATCGCCGAGCCGCAGTTCCAAGGCCAAACGAAAGACCGGCTCAACAACCCGGAGGCGCAGAACCTGATCGATTCCGCGGTGCGGCCGGGGCTGGAACACTGGCTCAATCACAACAAGAGCACGGCCGAGGGGATCGTGGGGCGGATCATCCTCTCGGCGCGGGCGCGAGAGGCGTCGCGCGCGGCGAGCCAGGCCGTCATCCGCAAGAGCGCCACCTCGGGCCGCGCCACGCTCCCGGGCAAGCTCAGCGACTGCACCTCCAACCGCACGTTGGAGACGGAGCTCTTCATCGTCGAGGGCGACTCCGCCGGCGGCAGCGCCAAGCAGGGCCGTGACCGCAACACGCAGGCGATCCTCCCCCTGCGCGGCAAGGTGCTCAACACCGAGGGCATGGGCACCGCCAAGGTGCTGGAAAACAAGGAGCTCTCCGACCTGCTCATCGCCTTCGGCTGCGGGATCGGCAAGGAACTGGACGTGGCGCGGCTGCGTTACGGTCGGATCATCCTGCTCGCCGACGCCGACTCCGACGGCAACCACATCACGACCCTGCTGCTCACGTTCATCTTTCGCCACATGCGAGGGCTGATCGAGGCCGGGAGGGTCTTTCTCGCCCAGCCGCCGCTCTACCGCATCGATATCGGCAAGGAATCCCACTGGGCGCTGGATGAGGCGCACAAGGCCCGCGTCCTGCAGAAGGCGGACGGCCGGTCCAAGCCCGAGATCACCCGCTTCAAGGGGCTGGGCGAGATGATGCCCAAGGTGCTCTGGGAGACGACGCTCAACCCCAAGACGCGCCGCCTGCTCCGCGTCGAGATCGCCGACGTGCTGGAGACCGACCGCGTGTTCGCCGGCTTGATGGGCAAGGACCCGGCGGCACGGTTCCACTTCATCATGGAGCGGGCGGACGAGGCGGACGAGTTGGATGTGTAACCCATCGTTACGATGCAGAGTTTGCCATGCACCTGACCAGCAAAACAGTCCTCTGTGAGACCCCGGGCAGCGGCTCATCCGTTTACGCCGAGACTTTCTACAACACCCACGCCGGCGTGGCCAAAACCCTCCGCCGCTCCATCGAGACGCGCAGCGACCTCTTCGACTCCACCGAAGAGGCGTTCTCCGCCGACAACGGCAAGACGTGGTCCCCGTTTGAGCAGCGACGGATCGTGGACCGTACCGACAAGGGCATGTACCGCCTGACCATCATGCCCGGCTGGGTCGATCCCGTGAACGGCCGATTCCTCAACATGCTCGTCGAGGGCATCCTGCCCGCGGACGACGCGCTCGCCGACGGTATGCGGAACTACTACCTGCGTTACCGCGTCTCGCTCGACGGCGGGCGCACCTTCTCTGTCGACAATCCCTGCATCCAGCACGGCCCGCCGGAGAAATTCGACGCCGCTCATCCCTTTGAGGGCGTCACCGTCGGCAAAAACAGCATGATGCTCGGCGACAGGGGGAGCGAGACGATCCGCACCAGGGGCGGCCGGGTGCTCGTGCCGGCGCAGGTCTGCCCCGTCGGACCGGACGGGGAATACATCAACCCCGGCGGTGGATACACCTACCACGACGCGGCCGTGCTCATCGGCAAATGGAACGATGAATCCGCCGGTGCGAAGGACCTGCGCATCACCTGGGGCCTGTCGTCTTACATCAAAGGCGACCCGACGCGCTCGACGCGCGGCTGCGTCGAGCCGACGCTCGCCCAGTTCCCCGACGGGCGCATCCTCATGATCCTGCGCGGCAGCAACGGCGGCTCGAAGGACCCCGACCACGCCATCCCCTCCTACCGCTGGTGCACAGTCTCGCGCGACGAGGGCTCCACGTGGGCGCCGGTCGAACCCTGGACCTTCGACGACGGCACCCCCTTTTACTCCCCCAGCAGCATGTCGATGCTGCTGCGCCACTCCAATGGAAATGTTTACTGGATCGGCAACATCTCCCCGATCAACTGCCGCGCCAACTCTCCGCGGTACCCGATCGTGATCGGCCGCGTGGAGCCGACGGGCCTGCGCCTGATCCGCGATTCGATCTTCGTGATCGACGACAAAAAGCCCGACGAGTCGCCGAGCATGATGCTCTCCAACTTCTACGCCCACGAGGACCGCATCACCGGCGAGATCATCGTGAACATGAGCCGCTTCATGCTGCCCGATTGGATCGCCAACGCCTACGAGTACCGGGTGCAACCATAACCCGGGTCCACGGTGACATCCCCCGCCATATCTGTAACAATCCCCGCTCCCCTGGGAGCCCTCGCATGGACCGCATCCCCACCCTCCTGCTCACCGGCGTCAACAACCACGACTGGGAGCGATCCGCCCCCTTCGTCCGCGACCTGCTGGAACGCTCCGGTCGTTTCGCCGTCACGCTGACCGAGAGCCCGTCGGCGGCGCTGGAGAACGCGGCCGAACTCTCCAAATACCGCCTGCTGTTCATGGACTACAACGGCCCGGCGTGGTCCGACGCCGCCCGCGCCAACTTCGAGAAGGCCGTCGCCGGGGGCACGGGGCTGGTCGTGCTGCACGCCGCGGACAACGCCTTCCCGGGCTGGACCGAGTTCGAGAAAATGGCGGCCCTGCTCTGGCGCGACGGCACCGGCCACGGCGAGTTCCACGAGTTCAACGTCGCCATCAAGGACAAGAACCACCCGATCACGCGAGGCCTGAATGATTACGCGCAGTGGGACGAGTTGTACCACCGGCTCGTCCACAT
Organism: Planctomycetota bacterium; assembly: GCA_021413865.1. GTDB lineage: Bacteria > Planctomycetota > Phycisphaerae > Phycisphaerales > Phycisphaeraceae > JAIOPN01. The sequence continues at coordinate 29,078 of JAIOPN010000025.1, forward strand.
GCACCACGCCCCGGTCCACGTCCTGGCCACCGCGCACTCCTCCGCCGACAAGGGCGGCACCGGCGCCGCCGAGCCCGTCGCCGTTGTCATCCCCTACGGCAAGGGCCGCGTCTATCACCACATCCTCGGCCACGTCTGGAAGGGCGACCCCCTTGGCGCCTACAAGGGGGCGAGCATGATCGCCTTTGAAAATCCCACTTTTCAACGCCTGCTCCTGCGCGGCAGTGAATGGGCGGCGACCGGGGCCGTCACGCTTTCCTGATTTCCAAAATAGGAATACCCCATGCACACCGTTGGAGTCATCGGCCTGGGCAACATCGCGGCGATGTACAGTACGCCCGACAACGCCGCCCCCTACTGCCACGTCGGCGGTGTGCGGCACAGCAAGCATGTCCGGCTCGACTGCGTCTGCGACCTGTCCAAGGAGGTCACGCAGAAGTTCCGTGACCGCTGGGGGTCGTCGTTCCCCGAGCTGCACTACGCCGAGAGCGTGGACGCGATGCTCGCCGCGCGCCGGCCGGATATCGTGGCCGTCTGCGTCCGCGGGCCGCACCACTTTGCCGTGACCACACAGGTCCTCAACCACGCCAACCCGCCGCGTGCGATCTTCCTGGAAAAACCGCCGACCTGTTCGCTCCAGGAAATGGACCAATTGCTCGCCCTCTCCAAGAGCAAGCGCATTCCGATCGTCGTGTCGTACTCACGCCACTGGTCGCCCAAGGTGATGCGGATGAAGGAGTTGATCGACCAGGGGTTGATCGGCAAGGTCCAGCGCGTGGTGGGATACGTCCACAACACGTTCCTCTCCTTCGCCAGCCACACGACGGACCAGGTCTGCCAGTTCGCCGGCTACTGCCCCACCGCCGTCTTCGCCCGCGGGGTGGTGCCCAAGGCCGAGGTGCCGCCGGGCTTCGAGCCCGAGCCGGAGATGCGGAGCATGGTCATCGAGATGGCCAACGGCGTCACCGCCATCCAGAGCGGCGACGGCGAGTACGGCGGGTTCTACGTCGATGTCTTCGGCGACAAGGGCTACGCCCGCGCCGGCATCTACCTGCCCCCCTATGCCCGGGACAAAGAGGGCAAGGCCATCGACCTCAACGCCCTGGGCTTTCCCCCGGAGATCAGCGTCTTCACCGTCGCCTACGACCAGATCGCCCGCCACCTCGACGGCGGGCCACCGCCCGACTGCTGCGACGACCAGTGGGCAATCGTGCACGAGATCGGCTGCGCGGGCATCGAGAGCGTCCACACCGGCAACCGCATCACGCTCCCCAACCGCGCCCGCACCCGCAAGGTTTTCGCCAATGGCTGAGACTCCCCCGCGTCAATCCATCGTCACCGTCAGCAACTACCGCGTGCTCTTCGACCGCCAGCGACAGAAGGGCTACCGCGCCAGCTACGGCTCGGCGGCGTACCGTGACGGCCGGCTCACACTGCTTTTCATCCGCGCCAGCGACGCCGTCAAGGGCGAGTCGATGCGGCTGACCACCAGCGACGACCTCGGTCGGACGTGGTCCGCCCCCGTTGGTTTCGGCCCGCCGCTACCGCCGGGGTTCCCCGACGCGCACCAGACCGTCAACCTCACGGGCGTCACGCCGCGCGGCACGCTTCTGGGTTGCGGCCATTACCTGCCCAGGGGCATCCGCGAGGACGGCAACCACGAGCACTACATCGAAGACGTCGCCTGGCGGCCCTGCGACGCCCTCATCGGCCGGCAGGAATCCAGCCGGAGCGAGATGACCTGGACGCGCTTCCCCACCGGCACGTTCATGGGCGAGCAGTTCCTCGAACCCGGGATCGTCACCCGTACGGGCCGCGTCGTGCTCGCCCTGTGGGGGGCGCAGAGCAAGGGGGACAACTGGGGCTGCGGCGTCATCCTCAGCGACGACGACGGCGTAACCTGGCGCTTCCGCCACATCGGCTGCGTGCGCGACCACCTCATCCGCAACAACCCGGCGGTCCCCGCGGGCTTCAACGAGCAGACGCTCTTCGAGGCCCCCGACGGCACGCTCGTGAGCCTCATCCGCGGCCGAGAAAAGCTCGGCGCCGCGGACGCAGAGGGCAGGGAGACGTATTACTTCCGCTCCGTCTCCCGCGACGGCGGTGAAACGTGGTCCACCCCCGCGCTCACCAATCTCCCCGGCACCGGCGCATCGCACGGCGGCATCGCGCTGCCCGACGGGTCGCTCCTCTTTTGCGTCCGCATCCCTCACCACCCCGAGACCACCGCGTGGATCAGGCCCGAGGACCCGGCGCTGAACGGCTTGCACATCGTCCGCAGCACCGACCACGGCGACACGTGGCAGACCGTGCGCTTCCTCCAGCAGACGCCAGAGGGCGAGGGGTTCGACAACTACTACAACGCGATGAACGGCTGCTTTGTCCCGCTTTCCCCCAACCGCTGGATGTACGCGTTCGGCCACTTCGACCACAAACGCGATCGGCACCGCATGCTCTGCTTCGACCTCGCCGCCGGGTGAACGGCTTATTCGGGTGGGGCAGGCGTCCCGCCTGCCTTCTGCTTTTGGTCATTTTTCAAGAGGCAGGCGGGACGCCTGCCCCACCACTTTTTCGATCAAATCACACGTCATCCCCAGCGCGTCCATCGCGCGCAACCGATCCGCTACGCCGCGGCAGGCGGCTGCGACCCCGGCATCCGTGAGCAGCGGCGTCAATCGATCCGCGACGCGCCGAGCGGTGAACTGTTTGGGCGACAGCGAATCACCGATGCCCAATCGCCTGATTCGCGCGGCGTTGTCAGGCTGGTCGTGGGAGAGCGGCATGATGAGTTGGGGGACGCCCGCGGCCATCGCCTGCGACATGGTGCCAACCCCACCGTGGTGGACGAGCGCCGCCGAGCGCGGGAGCAACTGGCTCAGCGGGACGAAATCGAAATGGCGCACCGTCGCGGGCAGATTGTGGGGAATCTGTTCGGGGAAGCGTGTGAGCAGCAGGCCCGGGCGGTTCATCACCTTGCACGCGCCGACGGCGGCGGCGAAGAAATCACCGGCGTGGACGTTCGCCGAGCCGGGCGTGAAAACAATCGGCGGGCCGTGCTGTTGCAGGAACTCTTCCAATCCCGGCAGCGGATCGGACGCGCCGCGCTCGTCGTAGAGTGGGAAGCCCGTGAGCCGGACCGAGGCGGGCCAATCGGGCTGAATGGGGGCGAACCAGTCGGGGAACATGCCGAGCGTGAGCTGCGGGGAGTGCCAGTAATCTCGCGCCGGGTGACGGATCGGCGGCAGGCCGAGTTCGCAGCGGAAGTCGTTCACCGGCCGTTCGAGAAGCGGGTCGAGCATGACGGCGTCGGCGACCCAGTAGATGAACCGCTTGAGGAAGGCCGGTGCCCGGCGTGGCAGGTTGCCCGCGGGGAGCACGGGGGTCTCGTTGACGCTGCGGAAGATGGCGGGCTGGAGGTGCAGGGTCGCGAGGGGAATGGCGAGCTTGTCGTGCGCGATGCGGGCGCCGAACCCCAGCGCGGAGTTGATGAGGATGGTCTCCCCCGGGCGGTGCAGGCGTTGGATCGCCTCGTACTGTCGCCGCATCCCCTTGACGACCCATGCGAGCACGGTGGAAGGCCCCTTGCTGGCGTGCCAGAGCATGGGGTCGCGGATGGCCTCCCGGAACTCCTCGCCCGTGCCCAGCGGCTCGTAGGCCAGCCCGACGCGGCGGATGAGCGGCTCGAACTGGCCGTTCACGATGACGACAACCTCGTGGCCGCGCGACTTGAGCGCCAGACCTATCCCGACGAAGGGGTGGACGTCGCCGCTGCTGCCGATGGGGCAAAGCAAGACCCGCATGAAGGCGATCCTCCGGGGGAGGAGCCATCATAGGGCGCTAAGCCGTGAGCGGCGGCATCACTTGCCCGCGACGACCTTGCCGACGCTGAAGATCGGGAGCAGGAGCGAGATCGCAACGAAGCCGATCACCAGGCCCATGGTCGCCACCATCAACGGCTCGATGAACTGCGTCGCACCCTTGACGGTGCGGTCGAACTCGACCTCGGTGTACTCGGCGACCTTGGAGAGCACCACGCCCAGCCGGCCGGACTTCTCGCCGCTGAACACCATCTGCGACACCGAGCGCGGTATCAACGCCGACTGATAGAGCGGGTCGGAGAGTTGCGAGCCCTGGCGGAGGCGGTGATCCACTTTGTCCCACAACTCCTCGAAGAAGACGTTGTTGGTGACCTGCTTGACGATGGCCACCATGTCGAGCATGGAGACGCCGGCGCTGATCATGGTGCCCATGGTGCGGCAGGCGCGGCTGATGTAGAGCTGGGTGAAAACACCGCGTAGAACGGGCATGTTGAGCTTGAGATAGTCGAGGAACCGGCGGCCGGCGGTGGCGCGGAAAAAGAGGAAACCGCTCACGCCCAGGGCGACGGCAAGGATGACCCACGCGTACCAGTAGTCAACCAGGCCGTTGCTGGTCGCCAGCAGGAGGCGCGTCGGCGCGGGCAGCGCGGCGCCGCGGCTCTCGTAGATCTTCGCGAACTTGGGGAGCACGAAGGCGAGCAGGAAGATGGTGACGCCGATCGCCATGGTCATCATGAAGAGCGGGTACATCATCGCGCCGCGGACCTGCTTGACGGTCTGCTGCTCCTTGGAGAGATAGACGGCCACGCGGTCGAGCATGCCGCCCATGGTGCCACTGACCTCGCTGGCGCGGATGAGGCTGGTCATGATGGGCGGGAAGATGGAGGGGAATTTGCGCATCGCGGCAGAGAACTCGCCGCCGGCCTGTACCTGCTTGGTGACCTCGTTGAGGACGAACTTGAAGCCGTCGTTGGGCGCCTGCTGCATGCAGCACTGCAGCGCGTCGCTCAGGGGCACGCCGGTCTGCACCATGACGGAGAGCTGGTTGGCGAACTCGATCACCGAATCGCGCTTGACGCGGCCCTGGATGAGACGCTCGGTCCCACCAGCACCACCGGATGAAGCGGAGACCCCGATGGTGGTCGAAGGGGCGTTCCCCCCCCCGCCGCCGCTGCCCGCCGACTCGGCCTTGAGGCGCACAATGAACTTGCCCTCCGCGCGCAGCATCTGGCTGGCTTCCTGGAGGTTGGCCGCGTTGACCACGCCCGTGGCGAGTTCGCCGCGTCCGTCCCTGGCCTGGTATGCAAATCGTGCCATGTCTCGCTAATCCCTGGATCGTCGCCCCACGGACGGCCGGTGCCTCCACCGATCGCCCGTGCGTCTCTTGTTCCCGTCTCCGTTATCCCGTCGCCGTCGCGCTGAACAATTCCTCTAGCGTGGTGATGCCCGCCTTGAGTTTCTCCAGGCCGTCCTGCTGCAGCGTGACAAAGCCGTTGGCCTTGGCGAGCCGGCGGATCTCCTGCAGGCTCCCGCCGCGGCTGATCACGTCCAGCGTCTCGTCGTCGGGCACGAACAGCTCGAAAATACCGACGCGGCCCGCGTAGCCGGTGTTGCGGCACTTGGCGCAGCCGGCACCCTTGTAGAGCGTTTCGATCGGCGCGGCGCCGTTGCTCAGCTTCTCGAGCGTCCGCTTGATCGGGGCGGTCATCTCGACCTGCTCCTTGCAGTTGGAGCAGACCTTGCGGAGCAGACGCTGCGCCAGCACGCCGCGGATGGAGGCGGCGACGAGGTAGGGCTCGACGCCGATGTTGTAGAGCCGCGTCACGGCGCTGGTCGAGTCGTTGGTGTGCAGGGTGGAGAGCAGGAGGTGGCCCGTGAGGGCGGCCTGCGTGGCGATCTTTGCGGTCTCCTGGTCGCGGACCTCGCCGAGCATGATGATGTCCGGGTCCTGGCGCAGGAGGGATCGCAGAGCACCGGCGAAGGTGAAGCCCGCCTTTTCGTTGACCTGGAACTGGTTGATACCCGGCAGGTTGTACTCGACCGGGTCCTCGACGGTGCAGATGTTGACGGTGTCGTCCGCCAGCTCGCTGAGCATGCCGTAGAGCGTCGTGGACTTACCGCTGCCGGTGGGACCGGTGACGAGCACGATGCCGTTGGGCTGGCGGATCGTCTGGCGGAGGCGTTCGAGCATGGCGAAGTTGAAGCCCATCTTCTCCAAGCCGGTCATCGAGTTGCGGTTGTCGATGATGCGCATGACGACCTTCTCGCCGAACTTGCCGGGCATGGTCGAGACGCGCAGGTCGATGGGCCGCTTGTTGACCATGACGGTGAAGCCGCCGTCCTGGGGGACGCGGCGCTCGGAGATGTCCAGCCCGGCCATGATCTTGATGCGGCTGACGACGGCCGCGTGCATCTGGTAAGGCGGCCGCATCTTCTCGTAGAGCGAGCCGTCCACGCGGTAGCGGACGCGCAGGTAGCCGTCGCCGCACTCGATGTGGATGTCGCTGGCGCCGTCCTGGACCGAGCCGTGGATAAGGTAGTTGACGAGCTTGATGACGGGCGACTGGTTGGCGCTCTCCTCGGCGTTGCTCAGGTCGGTGATCTGCTTCTCGACCAACGTGAGGTCTTCACCCTTCATCTCCTCGACCATCTCATCGATGACGAAGACATTGGCGTTGGGCAGGTGCGCCTGCAGGGTGGCGCGGATGTCTTTGGCGGTAGCGGCGACAACCTGCACCGGGCAGTTGGCGGCCTTCTCGATCTCCTCGATGAGGAAGACGTTGGAGGGCTCGTGCACGGCGACCGTGAGCTTCCCGTTGACAAGGAAGAGCGGTAGCACACAGTTCTTCTCGAGGAACTCGCGGGTGAGAACCTCGATGATCTTGGCGTCGGCGATCTTGGGGCTGACGCGCGCGAAGGGCACGCCGTAGGCGCCGGCGATGACCTCCAGGACCTGCTCCTCCGAGGCGAACTTAAGCTCGACGATGATCTCGCCCAGCAGCTTCTTGTGGCCGCGTTCCTTTTGATCCGCCAGCGCCTGAGTGAGCTGTTCCTGGGTGATGACCCCCTTCTCGAGCAGCAGATCGCCCACGCGGATCGGCTTATCCGTTCGGGGCGCGGCGTCGGCCCTGGGGGTGTTTGTCTCGGTTCGAGTGCTCATGGCTTACCTCAGGCTCTTAATCGCCGAATCCACGTCGGCGTGGGTGTCGAAACGCGGGGAGAGCCGCGTGATCTCGAGGATCTTGCGGACGTTGTCGGCCGGCGCCGCCAGGCGGACCTGGCCCAGCCGCTCACCGCACTGCTCCTGGAGCCACAGCAGGGTCTCAAGCCCCTTGGAATCCACGAACTCCACCCCGGACAGGTCGATCACAAAGTCGTGCACGTTCTCCCCGAAGCGCGCCTGCGCCGAGCGGCGGACCTCTTCGGTCGCCTCGGCGGTCATGTCGCCGCGCAGGGTCAGAACGCTGAGCTGGTCGTAGTTTTCGTGGGTGAGTTTCACGGCGTGTTACCCCTCTGTTGTGCGTGGCCGGCCGCGATGCTCTGGTGGTGCTCGATCATCTTGAAAAACTCGGTGAAATCGAGCTTCACGAAGAGCTCGGCGAGGACGGGGTCGAACTGCGTGCCGGCGCAACGGCGGATCTCGTGCAGGACCTGCTCGAGCGTGAGCGCCTGGCGGTAGGTGCGGTTGGAGCTCATGGCGTCGAACGAGTCCGCCAGGCAGATGAGCCTGCCGAAGAGCGGGATCTGCTCGCCGGCGACGCCTGTCGGGTAACCGCCGCCGGACCAGCGCTCGTGGTGGTAGAGCACGCCGGGGATGAGGTCCTGCATCTGGCGGATGTCGCGCAGGATGTGGGCCCCGATCTCCGGGTGCATCTTGATGAGGGCGAACTCCTCGCTGGTAAGGTGGCCGGGTTTGGTGAGGACGGCCTCGGGCACGCCGATCTTGCCAACGTCGTGGACGAGTGCGGAGATATAGACGCGTTCGCAGGTCTCCTCGGGCAGGCCGGCGGCGCGGGCGAGCTGGCGCGAGACCAGCGCGACGCGCTCGGAGTGACCGTGGGTGTAGCTGTCCTTGGCGTCGATGGAGTTGGTCAGGGCGTGCAGGGTGCCCATGAACATGGCCTGCATGTCCTCGTACAGCATCGCGTTCTCGAGGAAGATGGTCAGGCCGATGGCCAGGGAATTGCAGAGCTTGGCGTCCACGGAGCTGATGTGGGTGTCGTCGAGCTTGTCGCCGCCGATGAGCACGCCGAAGAACTTGTGCTCGCGGACGAGCGGAACGACCAGGAGCTGGCGCGAGAGCGCGGGCAGCTCGGGGATGCCGACGGTGGTGGTGTCGTCGATGATACGCGGGCCGGTGTTGTCGCCGACCTGGGTCATGAGCTGACGACCGATCTGGCGCAGCGCGTCGCCCTCACAGCCGACCGGGCCGGAGGCGAAGACGCTGCCGGTGAGCTTGTGCAGCCGGTCGGGGTCGTCCACCAGTTGCAGCGCCATCCAGCGGAAGCCGCCGACCTCCTGCAGTTCACGGCAGGCCTCGGTGAGGTACTGCGCGGGCGGCTGGTTGACGGTCATGCCGGTGGAGAGCTTGTAGAGGAGGCTGAGTTCCTCGTAGGAATCGCCGAGCTGGCGGCTCATGGACTGCAGCTCGCCGTTGCGGCGGGCGATCTCCATTGAGTCCTGCTGCATCCAAACCAGGGTGTGTGCCAGACGGCGGACCTCGGCGTCGGTGTAGAGCGCGGCGGGGTCCACGCGGGAGCGGGCGGCTTGCGCGTCGAGCTGCTGGGCGGAGCAGACGAGGCGGAACTGATCGGAATCCAGGAACTCGGGCGCGGTGAGCAGCGCGGCCATAAGCCGGCTCTGGAAGCGGTCGCTGGAGGCGCGGCGGCGGCGCTCGGTGGGCATGGGGACGAGCCAGAGGCCGGGCCAAATAGGGACGGCCTCGCTGGAGCCGGCCGACAGCGCGGGCCAGGCCTGACGCACCGCGGCCGCGAACGGCTGTGACGCGATCACAACCCGCTCAAGCCAGCGGCACTCGCCCAACGGTGCAACCGCACCTTCGGGCTCGACCCACACCAGCGGGACGCCAAGGGACTCCACGCGCTCGTGGAGCCGGCCCGCCGGCTTCGGTCGTTCGAGTTGGCCCGTTTGCGTGCTCACGTTCCTGTCTTGCTCTCCGTGACGGTGTGCCCGCCGATCAGCTCGACGACGCGGGAGAGGATCTCACGCGGGCTGAAGGGCTTGGTGAGGACACCGGCGATGTTGGTCTGGTTCAGGTGATCGGGCGCGAGGCTGAAGCCGCGTGCTGTGAGCATGAGCGCCGGCGTGGCGCGGGTGGACTCGTGCTCCTTGAGCTTCTTACAGAGCTCCAGGCCCGTCATGTAGGGCATCTGGAAGTCGGTGATGATCAGGTCGGGGTGGTGCTCGAGCGCCATCTCGAGGCCCTGCTCGCCATCCTCGGCGGTGATGATCTCGTAGCCGGCGTTCTGCAGCTTGAGGCTCACGACGTGGAGGATGTGCGTCTCGTCATCGACGACCAGGATTCGCGGTTTTTGCGGGCTCATGGTGGACTCCGTTGTGTTCAGGCCTCGCTCTCGGCGATGGGGAGCGTGAAGCTGAAGGTGCTCCCCCTGCCGATCTCGCTGGTGACGCTTACTTTCCCGCCGTGGACCATCTCGATGATGTGCTTCACAAGGTTCAGCCCCAGGCCGGTGCCCTTGGCGAGCTTCTTGTGGTCCGCGACGCGGTAGAACTTCTCGAACAGGTGCGGGACGTCGGCGGGAGGTATGCCCACGCCGGTGTCGCTGATGGAGACGCTGACCATCCGCGCCGAGCCGTCCACGTCCATCGCGACGGTGACCTTGCCGCCCGGGAGCGTGTATTTCACGGCGTTGCCCACGAGGTTGAGCAGCGCCTGGCAGATCATGTCCTTGTCGGCGAAGACCTGGAACACCGCCGGGCACGGGGCCTCGACCAGCTCGATCTGCTTGGCGCGGGCCTGGGGCTGCATGACGTCGAGCACGTCCTTGACCAGGGCGGAGAGCGAGACCTGCTCGCGCTGCACCTTGACCACGCCGGACTCGATGCGGCTGATGTTGAGGATGTTGTCGATGAGGCGCGACAGGCGGTTCGCCTCGCCCTGGATGATGTTATAGAACTCCAGGCGGGTCTCCTCGTCCTGCGCCTCGCCGTCCACGAGCATCTCCATGTACGCCTTGATGCTCGACAGCGGCGTGCGGAGCTCGTGCGAGACGTTGGCGACGAAGTCGCTCTTCATCTCGCTGATCTCTTTTTCACGGGTGATGTCGCGGAGGATCGTGACCACACCGACGCGCTCGGGCGCGGCGTCCTGGCGCTTGTCGTCCATGACGCAAGCGAGGGTCACGTCGAAGGTCGCCGCCTGGCCGTTGCCGCCCAGCCGGTGCTCGACGTGCCGCCGCAGCGTCGGGTCGCCGCCCTCGCGGGTGTCCTTGATGAGCTTGATCAACGTGGCGTCGTGCATCACACGGTCCACGGGCTTGCGGAGCGAGTGGCGCAGGTCAAACGACAGCACGCGCGCGGCCGCGTCGTTGGCCAGGGCGACCTCGTTAAACGCGTCCGTGACGACGACGGCGTCGTTGATCGAATTGAGGATGGCCTCGGCGTGGCGTCGCTCGGCCTCGGCCAGGCGGGCCTCCACCTCCAGCTCACGCCGTTGCGTCACGAGCTGTTCGACGCGTTTCCGCAGTGAACCGACCGCGTTCTCGATGCCGCGCGTCAGTTCGTCCAGCTCGGTTTTGCTCTTGAACGACCCGGGGCGTGCGTCGGTGCGCGAGAGCGTCTCGGCGTAGCCCGCCAGCGCCCGCGCGTCGTCGCGCCACACCCCGACGAAGGCGCGGTGGATGCACGCGGCGCCCAGGCCGGCGGCCGCTGCGGCGGCGACCTCAGCGGCGAGCGTACCCGAACCCCCGACGCCGAGCGTCGGCAGGATCATCAACACCGCCCCCACAAGGGCAGCGCAGAGGGCTCCCATCGCGAGACTGGTCCATTTCCCGAAGCTCAATTCCGCCTCCGTTCAATCCTCTCCTCGTGATCCGGCCGGGGCCCTGGTTCCCCGAACCGTCACGGTGCTACCTCATTCAACGACTCTCGGAAGAATCCGAAACGGCGGCCAGCAGCTGCTGGGCGCGTGTATCCTTTGGCTCGCGACGCAGGGCCTCGGTGTAGGCCTGGACCGCGTCCTTGTTCCGCCCCGCGTGCTGCAGCGCCATGCCGCGCAGCAGCACCGGCTCGGCGCTGTTCGGGGCGACCTCGGCGGCACGGTCGAACATCCGCAGCGCCTCGTCGAGGCGGTCGCGCTTCTGAAGCGCCAGACCCGCCAGGACATAGCCCTCGGGCCGCTTGGGCGCCAGGGCGATGGAGCGGTTGGCCGCAAGCAACGCGCCGGCCAGGTCGCCCTGCGACCACGCCAACTCGCCAAGCTTGATCCATGATTCAGAATCCGACGGGTCGGTCTGCGTCAGACGGACGTAGGTCCTGCGCGCATCGGCGGCCCGGCCGTCGTGCTGATAGGCGTTGGCGAGCGTTCGGAGCAGGTCACGCCGGTCGGCGTTCTTGGGGTCCGCGCAAAGCTTCTCGAGGACCGCGATCGCCTTGCTGGTCTGACCCGCGGCGATCTGCGCCAGCGCCAGGTTCTCAATAATCTGCTTGTCGTCGGGCTGGAGCAGGCTTGCCTGCTGCAGGTAATCCACCGCCTCGGCGGGCTTCTTGTGCATCATCGCCAGCTGCGCCAGCGCCACGCGGATGCCGGCGTTCTGATCGAAGTAAGTTACCTTGGATTTGAGCAGGTCCGTCGCCTCGTCCGTGCGGTTGAGCGCCACGAACATCTCGCAGGTGGCGAGCACGAAGGAGGCGTTGTCGGGCTGGAGCTCGCTGGCCTTCTGGTAGCCGGCCAGCGCGTCCCCGTACCGCTGCCACCGCTGAAGCACGATGGCCTGGAAATAGGGGGCATCGGGGAGCTTGGGGTCGAACTCGCTGGCCAGCTGGAGCCGCTGGTAGGCGCGCTCGAGTTGGCCGCGTTCCAGCGCGATCCGACCCGCCAGCACATAGAGCTTGGCGTTCTTGGAGTCGATGCCGATCGCGTCGGCGGTGGTCTTCTCGGCCTCGTCGAGGTCGCCGGTGTCGAACTGCTGCTGCCCGAGCTTGAGCATCATGTTCGAGCGGAGGGAGTGCCACTTTGTGTTGGCGGCATTGACCGCCTTGTCGTGGTTCTTACGCCCGCCGCCCTCACAACCCGCCAAGCCCATCACCAGCAGACCCGCTGCCAGCACCGGTTTCCAAGCCGAAGTCATTTGCAATCGCATGTGCGTCCGCTCCCTTCATTCCTCCCCACCGACTGGTCCGCCCCGGTCTCATTGACCGGGGGTTTGCTGCTCCTCGGTGTTCACCACCGCGGAGGCGTTGTCGTTCTGTGCTTCGCTCTGGGCCTTCGACTGCTCCTGGCCGGCCTGATTGGAGGCCGACTGGGCGGCATCGCCGGTCGTCTGCGTGGCGGTCTGGTCCTGGGCCTGCTGCTGAGCGGCGGGCTCGGGCTTGGCCGCGTTGGCGGCGGGCTGGGTCGCCGGCTGCTCGGCCGGTGCGGCCGCGGCCGTCGTCTCACTCTTGGTCTCGGTTGCGGCGGCCTGTTCAGCCTGGGCCGTCACCTGAGCCGGCTGTGCCTGCTGAGCCTGGACCGCTTGAGCCTGAGCCTTGGCGGCCTGCCCCTCAGTCTGCGTGGCCTGAGAAGTCTGGGCCTTGGCGGCGTCGTTCTGCGACTGAGCGGCGGCCGGCTTGGCCTGCTCGGCCGGGGCCGCGTCGCCCGCATCGGTCTTCTTGTGCTTGACGTTTTCCTTGACCATGTTCTCGATGGTCGTGTCCATGATCCCGCGGTCGGGCCAGTATGTGTGCTCGCCGGTGATCTTCTCACGCAGTTCCATCGCCTCGACGGTGGTGGGGTCGAGCGTGAGGACCATGTTGGTGGCCCAGAGAGCCTTGTCGCGGTCGCCGGCCTCGTAGTACTTGATCGCGTCACGCATGTGGGCGGCGCTCAGCTTGGAGCGGGACCAGGGCAGCAGCGCCTCGCGGGCGCCGACGCGGGCCAGTTCCACGCCGTTCTTGACCGTGTCGCTCGCGGCGTACAGGGCCTCGTCCTTCATGATGGTCGGGGTGACCAGGAAGATGACCTCGTTGCGTTCGACGGTGTCGTCATGGCCCTTGAAGGCGGCGCCGAGCACAGGAACGTCACCCAGGTACGGGACCTGCCGACGGGAAACCGTGGTGTCTTCCTTGAAGAGGCCGCCGAGCACGACGGTCTGGCCGCTGCGGACCATGACGTTGGTCGTGAGCTCCTGCGTGGTCTCGTCGGGGATGATGACCGGGGAGCTGCCGCCCGAGCCGCCGACGGTGCGGGTGCTGCCGTCGGAGATCGAGGGGCGGAGTTCCATGCGGATGTAGCCGTCGTCGCTGATGAAGGGACGCAGGCTGAGCTGCGTACCGACCTCGAGGAACTCGACGGTCTGGGTGGTCGAGGTCGAGTTGGCGGTCGAACTGAGGTAGCCGAGCTTTTCACCGATCAGGAGGTTGGCCTTCTGACGGTTGAGGACCAGGAGCTTGGGGTTGGCAAGCACCGTGGTGTCGGTGACCGAGTCGAGCGCCTTGATGAAGGCGGAGATGTGGTCGGAGATGATGCCGACACGGAGGCCACTGCCGCCGTCGCCGGTCTGGCCGACGTTGCTGACACCACCGCCGCCGTTGCCGCTGGGGCCGGTGCCGGCGAGCAGGCCGTCGATGAGGCTCAGCGGGCCGCCCGCGAAGCCGTCGAAGGCGAAGTCGGCGAGGATGGTCATGTCAACACCCCAGGCGTTATCCTCGGTGAGCTTGGCCTTGAGGATGGAGGCCTCGACCATGACCTGCTTGGGCCGGGTGTCGAGCTCCTTGACCGTGGCCATGATCTGATCCAGGTTTTCCTGGTAGTCACGGATGATCAGCGTGTCCACGTGCGCCGAGGTGTTGGCGCCGCCGTCGGAGATGCTGGCCTCGAAGCCCGCGGTGGTCTCGGCCGAGACGGCGATGGAGCCGGCGGGCGAGAGCAGCGGCGCGAGGAACTTGGAGGCGTCGGCCGCGCTGATGTAGTTCAGGCGGGTGACGTGGTGGACGAGCTTACGCTCGGCGTCCTGGATGGCCTTCATCTCGGCGGCGGTATAGACGTAGATGAAGTTGCCCTTCTCCTTGTAGCCAAAACCGTTGGGGTGAAGGATGGCGTCCAGGGCCTCGTAGAAATCCACACCGTAGAGGTCGGCGGAGACGGCGCCCGAGACGTTGCGCGTGGCAACGATGTTGCGCTGCGACTGGATGGAGAGGAGCTGGAGGACTTGGGTCAGGTCGAGCTCTTTGACGTGGAGGTCGATCTGGCCGAAGGAGCCGACCGAGACGCTCTGGCCGTCGGGGAGCTTGTCGTTCTTGACGACGGTGACGGCCGGCTTCTCGAAGATGCCCCCGGCCTTATCGGCGGCGGGCTTCTCGGTGGCTGCGTCGGCCGCCGGCTGGGTGGCGGGCTGCTCGGCGTGCATGTCCGGCGCGGGGTGCGCCGGGCTGGTGTTGTCATTGTCCGCCCCAACTACCGGGCCGGCATAAACCAACCCTGTTGAGCAAAAAAAAACGGCCGAGATCAGACGCTGTTTGTGAGTCATGAAACGCATGCCTTGCTCCTTGGGCCCGTGGCCCGTCCTCCGAGGTTTCCCTTACATTTCCAGTTGCACCTGCACGCCGTCTCTTTCCAGGATGACGTGCCGTGCATGCACCGAACTCAGTACGAAGCCCCGGAACTTGTCGCCGGGGTACAAAACCTGTCCGTTAATGACCGCCCGGGGACGATCCCCGAGCATCGTTGTTTGAAGCGTGAGGGCACGAGCTGCTTCGCGTATGACCCTTGCATGCTCGTTTTCATCGACCGGTTTAGGTCCCGACTTTTCTGTAACTTGCGTCTCGGACTCGGGCCGGGGCGCCAAGGCGTACCCCCGCGTGTCCAGGTCGAACACGTTGCGGTCCAGGGTCCGATACAAATCCACCTGCACGGCCCGTCGCGGGGCCAGCGAGGCGTCCGCCTCCGACGGGGCGGGCAGCACCGCTGCGGCGGCAACCACGGAGGGCTCCGCGACAGCCGTACGCGGGACCTTGTTCAGCAGGAACCGCCCCCACAGCAGCAGCCCCAGCGCCAGCATGCACACCAGCAGCGACAGCTTTTTCTTGTCCGCCGTCAACTGCTGAACCATGTTGTTCCATTTCTCACTCATCGCGTCTGAGCCTCCGCCGGCGCGTAGAACGCACTGAGTTCCACCCGCGCCGTCAACAGCGTCGAGGCCGGCTCCGCGTCGTGCGTCAATTCAAACCTGGAGACGCGCAACACCTGCCGCATCGACTCGATCTTGTTCAGGAACCCCATCACCGATTCGATCGACCCCTTGAACCGTAGGGAGACGGGCAGGACGCGGAAGTCCGCGCACTCGACCACGGCCTGCGTCTGGATCTCCTGCTCGGTGACCTTGCGGGCTTCCAGCTCCCGGCTCAGGTCCCGCAGCATCGAGGGGACCTCGCTCTCCGCGGCGACGTACCGCTTGGAAGCATCGACTTCGTGTTTCAGGCCCGCCACGCGTGCCGACAGGTCGGAGATCACGGTGGTCTTGGCGCGGTCCTGCTCGATCGCCTGCCGCGATTTCTCGATGCGTGCCCTGAGGTCGCGTTCCTTCATCGCGTGGGGCAGCCACATGGCGACGACGAAGGCCGCGCAGAGGATGCCCGTGGCGGCGAGGGTGCGTACCTGGTCGCGTTCAATCTGCATTGGCCACCCCCTGGGTCTGTGCGTTGGGCGTGTACTGGCGGTCGAAGGGAACCTCCATCTCGATGCGGAACTCGCGGGCGATCACGTCGCCGACGCGCAGCGAACGGCTGTAGAGCAGCTTGACGCGCTCGAACAGGCCGTGAGACGAGAGGCGGCCCACAAAACCGGTCACGGCGCTGTCGGTCGGCGCCAGGCCGATCAGGACGATGCTGAGTGTTTCGGGCGGAGTGGGCGCGGCCTGCGCGGGGCGATCTTCCTGCGCACCGCCGCGGCCGGCGGAGCGGGAAGCCGGGGCGCCGGGCGTGGGGCGCTGGCCCTCGAGGCTCAGGCTGCGCAGCGCGATCGACTGGGGCATCAGCCGGCCGACCGTCGAGACGATCGTTGTCGTCTCCAGCGGCGCCTCGAGCTGACGCCTGAGCTCGACCTTGGATTCGAGTGATTTACGCTCGCCGTCCAGTTTGATCACCTGCGTGACCTGCTCGCGCAGGACACTGGCCTGGTTGTCGAGAGTGCCGGCGTATGCCTCGACCTCGCTGAGGCTGCCGCGCGAACTGGCGTACCACCCGCCGATGCTGACCATGGTCAGGGCGACGAGGATGGCCTCGCGGTACACCCGGCGGTGGCGCGTCTGGACCCGTACATACGTCAGAGGCAGGAAATTGATGTCGTTCATGCCGCACCCCTCCGGGCGGCCTTCTCGTCCCGCCGCATGGCGAGACCGAGGGCGACGGCCCACTCGCTGTGCACGCCGTTCCGGCTGGACAACTCGCCGTCCGCCGGGACCTCGATGCCTTCGAGCGGCTTGGCGGGGATCATCTCCACGCCCGCGCCCTCGGTGAGGATCTTGGCCAGTTGCGTCTCGTACGCCTCGCCGCCGACCAGCAGCGCCGACTCGGGCCGGCGGCCGCGGAATGTCACGCTGTAGTAGCGGAGGCAAAGGCCGATTTCTTTCGCCAGTTCGCCGGCGGTGGCGCGGAGGGCCTCGAAGACGGCCCGTTCGAGCGTCTCACGCCGGGTCGAACCAAACAGTGGGGTTTCCTGCGCAGTCCCCGCGGCCTCGTCGTGCACCGCCTGCTGCAGCCGGCGACGCAGGTCGGAGGCGTCGGCGATGGGGATGTGCAGGTGCTCGGCCACGGTCGCGTCGAGCTTCTTGCCGCCGATGTCGATCAACTTGAAGAACAGCACGCGGCCCTGACGCAGCACGAGCACCTTGCTTGACGCGTAGCCCACGTCCACGATCACGGTCGCGGCGGCGTCCTCGTCTTCAACGATCTTCGACCCCAGGCTTCGCGCCAGGGCCGAGGGAACCGCATCGATCGCCACCGGGCTTAGCTCACACTTACGCAGCAACTCCAGGTGTTCGTCGATGTCGGCGTGCGTCGCGGCCAGGACGATGATCTCCTGGCGGAGTTCCTCGCCCTGACGCACCTCGCCGGCGTTGTAGAACTGGATGCTCACGGTTTCGGGCGACATCTTCAGGCGGTCGGTGGCCTCCCACTCGATCGCGGCGCGGAGTTCGTCGGGCGGCATCTTGGGGAGCCGCAGGTTCTTGTATTGGAGGGTGGTGGCGGGCATGCAGCTCACGACGTTCTTGCCGTGAAACCCGCCTGTTTTGAGGGTCTGGCTGATGAGGGCCGCCAGGGCGTCGGTCCGCTCGGGGCCCGAGGCGGGCGCGTCGGCGGGGATGGCGCGGCAGGCGGCCGCCGTCAACCGGTATCCGGCGCCGGCGTACTCAAACTGCACGAGCTTGATGCTCTGGGCGCCCAGGTCGAGCCCGATGGGTGATCGCGGTTTGTTGAACCACAGTGACGACAAGAGACTGCCTCCGTTTAGAAGGGCACGATGGTCACACGCCCGGTGAAGGGCGCGACGGTGATCCGGTAATGCGTGTTGCCCGAGGTCAGCTCGACGGTGCCGCCGTTGTCGGGGCCGCCCAGGGCGTCGAACTGGATGGACGCGGTGTTGTTGAAGCTGGCCTTGGAGAGCCGCACGCCGTTGAACCGGCCGTCCTGGGTCAGATCGACGGCGTAGTTGGCGGAGTTGTCGCCGCCGGTGCGCCACAGCGCGGGGATGGCGTTGCCGTTCCCGTCCGTGATGGAGTAGCGGTTGGCGTTGACGTCAAAGACAACGCGGCGCGGCGCCTGCTTGGCGACTGCCTCGTTCTGGGCGATGAGCAGGTCGGAGATGATCATCCGCCCGGCGGCCTGGATCTGCAGGGTGCCGGCCTTGAGCATCTGCGGCACGATGACCGCGCCGGCGATCCCGATGATCGCCACCACGATCAACACTTCGATCAGCGTGAACCCGCGCCGTGATGTAGGCGAACCGTGCATGATTGCTCCCGATCCCTCCCAGGACCGTTGACCGACCGGTTACTTACCTGGGGCGTTCTCCAGCTTGACGCGGACCTCGCCCGACGTGAGCGTGCCCTTGAGCTCGTCCATCTGCTGCGTGAGGCGTTTGAGCAGGTCGATCATTTCCTTGCGCTGGGCGCCCTCGTCGGGGATGCCTCCGCCACGCGCCTCGGCGTGCGCTACGGACACGGAATCCGCGGCGGGGGTTCCGGTCCAGGTGGTCCAGAGCTGGAGCGCCAGCAGCACAGCCAGGATGGTCAGCATCGTGTTGAGATATCGCAGTGATCGCATGGTTCGAGCTCCTCTGATGCACGCCCGTGGTTATCAACGGCGCGTGGGCAACTGTTGTCACATCGGTGATCCCGGGGCCTGACTGAAGCGCCGCGTGAGATATCCGGCCCTTCCCAGCCCACTGGGAGAAGGCCCCCCAAAAAAACAAGCCACCCCGTGGATGTCCGGGGTGGCTTGAGTTGGGCCGTCGATGCTCGTGACTGGATTTAGTAGGTCACGACGTCGTTGGTGTTCGTCAGGTTCAGGTCCGTGGCCTTGGCAGCGGGCAGGCAGGCGCGGAACTGACCGGTGGTGGGGCTGTAAACCCAACCCACACCCGCCGCGGCGGCGGCCGCGACCGAAGTGGCCGTGGTGTTAGCCGTGAACGGATTCGCCGGAGACTGCTGCAGGTAGGGACCAACCTCGTTGCCGCTGGAGTCGCCGGCGGTGTAGGAGGAAGACTGCTCGGTCTCGGTGGTCAGCAGGCCCCAACCGCGGGAGTCAGCGATCAGCGGGGGGTACGTGCCCTGGTGCTGGATCTGAGCCAGTTCGAGCTGGCTGCGGATCGTCTGCAGCTGAGACTGCAGGCTGCTGGCCTTGGCGGTCTCGCTGGCGTTCGTGAACTGCGGGATCACGATCGCGGCAAGGATGCCAAGGATGACCACGACGATCAGGATTTCGACAAGCGTAAAACCTTGAGACTTACGGATACGAGCCTTCATGGAAATTCTCCTCGTTTGACAGACCCTTCAACCCTTCTGTGCTCGGGTTCCACACGAACCCGAATAACCTTTACAGAAATCGACTTCAATACATCGTCCCGTCTCTTCCCGCGTGGCTCGCTCCGCCGATCCCCCTCCTTGGGCCCAAATCGAGGAATCTGCGTCGGACTCGCCACCGGCTCTTCTCATCGTCAACACGGCGGCCCGACTTAACGAACCTCGATCAACTTTGATCACCGCGGGAAACGTCTTCCTTTGTTTGTTCCAGCAGGCATGGGGTGAAGCAAACGATATGACCGCCCCGCCGGCTACCCGGCGGGACAACATTTCTTCCGCTCCCTCAAATCACGTGATTACCGGATCGTCACAGATGGCCCGATATCCTGCCGCTTACGGCTTAGCGTCCGGAATTACGTCAATACAAGGCCCCAACCCTTCGCGGATTCGGGATTCGGGATTGGCGTGAAATGTAAAAAATCGAGGAGGGCTTACTCCCCGGTATCCAGCACCGCCAGGAACGCCCCCTGCGGGATATCCACCGTGCCCACGCGCTTCATACGCCGCTTGCCCTCTTTCTGCTTCTCCAGCAGCTTGCGCTTACGGGTGATGTCGCCACCGTAGCACTTCGCGAGGACGTCCTTGCGCTTCGCCTTCACCGTCTCGCGAGCGATGATGCGACCACCGACCGATGCCTGGATCGGCACATCGAACAGTTGGCGCGGGATGAGCTCGCGCAGCTTCTGCGTCATCTTGCGGCCGTACTCGAACGACTTGTCCTTGTGCACGATGCTCGAGAACGCGTCGACCGGCGTCGCGTTCAACAACACGTCGACCTTCACGAGCGCGCTCGGGCGGTAACCCGACGTCTCGTAATCGAGCGACGCGTAGCCCTTCGTGCGCGACTTCATCGCGTCGAAGAAGTCCATGACGATCTCCGCGAGCGGGATCTGGTACACGATCTCGACGCGATCCTCGCTCATGTAGTCCATCCGGACCAGCTCGCCGCGCCGGTTCTGCGACAGCTCCATGAGCGTGCCGATGTAGTCGGTCGGCGTGAGGATCGTGATCTTGACGAACGGTTCCTCGATGCGCTCGATGCGCTGCGGCATCGGCATCGCGCTCGGGTTGTCGATGACCTCGTTGCTGCCGTCGGTGAGGTGCACCACGTACTCGACGTTCGGCGCGGTCGCGACGAGCGTGAGGCCGTACTCGCGCTCCAGACGTTCGCGGATGATCTCCATGTGCAGC
>JAIOPN010000026.1 GCA_021413865.1 Planctomycetota bacterium
GCTGCCGGCAGGGACCTTGCTACGGATCGGTCGTGAAGACCCGGGTGCGTCCGGTCGCCCGTCGGCGGTCGTGCCCGCGTGACTCCTCGCTGCGCTCGTCGCCACGCGGGCACGGCAAGCAACAGTAGAACCGGATAAATCCAACATACAAGGGTGCGGTGTGTCCGCCGGGGGCATTGATCACCCGATCGTCCAAAGAGCACTGGTCTGCGAAGACGCCGACCAGTGGCACCCGGCCCCAGATGGGGCGGGGGAGGCCGTTGCGTGGGCAGAAGATGTCCAGCCATGCGTCGGCAAGTATGATCTATCTCATGGCCGTATTCCGACTCACTAAAGACTCCATCGTTAAACTACCCGACACATCGTTCGCTCACAGGGGTGTCAAAGAACGCACCGACTTGCAACGATTGCTCAGGAACAACATCGGTGTTGTCGCTGACGATGTCCTGATCATCGCGGAAGAGTTCGACTATTGGGAGGTTTCAAAACGGCGCATCGACCTCCTCGCGGTTGACCATGACGCCAATCTCATCGTCATCGAGCTCAAGCGTGACGATGAAGGTGGCCACATGGACCTACAAGCGATTCGTTATGCCGCGATGGTATCAAGCATGACTTTCGCGCAGGCCGTCGAGGTCTATCAGGCATTCTTGGGCAAGACAGCAGTTGGGCAGAGTGCAAAGAACAAATTGCTTGAGTTCTTGAAGTGGAACGAGCCAAGCGAAGAGAAATTTGCAGGCAAGGTTCAAATAATCTTGGTGGCAGCGGATTTTTCCAAAGAACTCACTACGAGCGTCCTGTGGCTCAATGAGCAAGGCCTTGACATGCGTTGCGTAAGATTGAAGCCGTACGACAACGGATCAGAAACTATTGTCGACGCACAACAAGTTATTCCGCTGCCCGAGGCGGAGGACTACATCGAACGGGTCAAGGCGAAGGATCAGGCAGCGAGAGCGGAGGGATCGGATCGTCATGTGTTGAGACGGGCATTCTGGATTGAATTCTTACCGCAGGCCGCTACCGCAACGCCCCGATTTGAAGGAAAAACTCCGGTCGACGCGTATTACATCACGGCCTCTGCGGGTCCTAGCGGACTACGTTACACCTACTTGGTATGGCTGGATGTTGCTGGGGTAGAGTTCTACATCAATCGTGATGATGTCACGTTCAATAAGGCGATATTCGATTACCTCCATTCAAAAAAAGAAGAGATCGAGAGGGTCTATGGGAAATCGATTGGTTGGGAACGACTCGACAGTAAACGAGCTTCAAGATTATTTGATGACTCCGTGCCCGGCGGGATTCACTCACCAAGAGACCAATGGCCTGCGACACAGCGGGACATGATGGATGCAATGATCAGGCTAGAAAAAGCGCTGGCGCCACATTTGAATGCAGCAGTGGAACACGCATCTGCTAGGACCGACGGGACGGAAGAAAAATAAACGATCGCTGTCCATGGGTTGCGCGGCGAAGGCACCGCTCTACCCACGGTTACTGTCCGTCGCCACGCTGGAGCGGAGAGGCAGCCGGGGGCGCGTTCACGCCGCCTCGACATACCGGCAACGGGTTCTGGGCTTGGGTACCGGTTCGCCGCGCTCGCGGAGGATTTCGATGTGGGCCTCAATGCCCTCGCGGATGAGCCGTGCGACCCCGGCGACTGTTTTGCCGGTGACGCCCAGGCCGGGGAGGTCGGGGGCGTAGGCGGCGTAGCCGGTCTTGGTTTCCTCAATGACCACGGCGTACTTTTTCATGACATGCGTCCCTTCAGACCGGCCTGCTTGAGGATGCTGTTCAGCGTGCCCTTGGGAACGTCGTCCGACGGCTTGCCGGCGAGGGTGACCACGCCCGGTCGCACGGGATGAACGTAGTGTGCGTGGCTGCCCTTTTGTCGGAGAAACCGCCATCCTTCGGCCTCGATCAGCTTGACTACGTCCCGGAACTTCACCCGCGTATTCTACACATCCCGCGAGGGAAACGCAGGCAGACAAGACACACCGCACCCTATCGGGATGCAGTGTGGCACCCTGCCTGCGTGTCTGCATCCTCCCACCCCAAAACTTTCTCCCCAACAGCCTTGCTTGGCCGATCTTATGGGCCATCGGCGCGATCTGCGTGCCTGTTTATCGGTGCGCCTCGGACGCCTAAATCGGGACCGCCTCAACATGGCCAAGAAGACCAAGACCACGAGCGTGCTGAATACCCAGGTCGAGCCTCACACGGCCGTCCGATTCATTGGGTGGCTGGTGCTGGCGGCGGCGTGGGTGATGATCGTGCTGGCGCTGGCGAGCTACGACCCGGCAGACTGGCCGGGGCACGCGATCGCGCCGCACAACGCCAACCCAGCGAACTGGATCGGGCCGGTCGGGGCGGTGATCGCGCACCAGGCCTACCTGATGGTCGGGCCGGGCATCTGGATCTTCATGGCCGGCTGGCTGGCGGTGCTGGCGTCGGCGGCGATGAAGAAGCCGATCACGCAGTTCTCCCTGCGGCTGGTCGGCGTGGTGCTTATGACGGTGATCGGCAGCGCGATCGTCGGGCTCTCGATGCCCGCCGTGATGGGCAGGCCCGAGGGCAGCGGGGGGCTGATCGCGCTCTGGGTGAACTCCGAACTGACGTCGCGGTTCCACACGATGGGGACGCTGATCATCCTCGGGCTGTTCTTCGTGGTCGCGGCGGTGCTGGCGGCGGACCACATCGTGATGGCCATCCCGAACCAGTTGGTGCGTGCCTACCGCGCGATGCCGAGGGTGAACGTGCCCAAGCCGGTGCTGGTCGGGCGGTTCCCCGGGCTGTCGGGCTGGACACGGCGTGAAGACACGGGGACCGGCGCGGCGGCGGATGCCCGGCGCGGCGGCGTGGATGTGGAGGAACTGGACGATGACGGTCCCGTGGATGAGGACGCGGTCCGTCCGGTGGCCCGCCACATCAGCCCCGACGAGCATTTCGTGAAGCCCGGCGACGACACGACCAATATGGAAGTGACCGCAGAGTTGGATGAGGATGACGACGACGCGGATACGGCGGCGGCTTCTTCGGAGGATGACGCGAACGACGAGGAGGGTGCAGCGGCCGACGCCCCCGGGGCCTATGTCGCCGAGAAGCGCCAGTTCGACCCCGACGCGCTGCGTGCGAAGATCAAGGCGATGCCGATCAACCTCGCCCCGCGTGCGCCCGGCAAAACGCTCCCCGCGCGAGAGATTGACCTGTCGGGCTACCGCTTCCCGGGCGTGGACGTGTTGATTGAACCGGAGTCGAACTTCACCGAGGAGATGGAGCGCGTCGTCCGAGACCAGGCGATCCAGCTCGAAGAGGCTCTGCGTCAATACAACATCGACGGCGAGGTCGTGGGCATCGACTCGGGCCCGGTCATCACGCTCTACGAGGTCCGGCTGGCGGCGGGGACGAAGGTCTCCGTGCTCTCGGCGGTCTCCTCCGACCTGGCGCGGTCGCTCAAGTCGCACAACATCCGCATCGTCCCCAACATGGTCGGTAAGGACACGGTCGGCATCGAGGTGCCCAACATCCTCAAGGAAAAGGTCCGGCTCAAGGAGCTGATGGGGGCGAACAACGACGTCGTGAGCAAGATGGGCCTGCCCATGTTCCTGGGCAAGGACGCCAGCGGCAACCCGCTCATCGAAGACTTGGCGAAGATGCCGCATATGCTCATCGCCGGCACGACCGGCTCGGGCAAGAGCGTCTGCATGAACTCGATCATCATGAGCTTCCTGCTCACCAAGCGGCCCGACGAGCTGAAGATGGTGCTGGTCGATCCGAAGATGGTGGAGATGAGCCAGTTCAAGGACATCCCGCACCTGATGTGCCCGGTGGTGACGGAGATGAGCAAGGCCGCCGCGATCCTGGAGTGGGCCGTCACGAAGATGGACGAGCGTTACGAGCTGCTCGCCGAGGCGGGTGTGCGCGACGTGTCGAGCTACAACAGCCTCTCGTGGGAGGAGATCAAGGAGCGCTTCAACCCGGCCAACGAGGATGAAGAGGCCCGCATCCCCAAGAAGCTTTATTACATGGTGTTCGTCATCGACGAGCTGGCCGACCTGATGATCACCAACAAGGAGGTCGAGGGGTTCATCGTCCGCATCGCGCAGAAGGCCCGCGCGGTGGGCATGCACCTCATCCTCGCCACGCAGCGGCCGCAGGCGAACGTGGTGACCGGCCTGATCAAGTCGAACATGCCCTGCCGCGTCTCGTTCAAGGTGGCGTCGGGGATGGACTCGCGCATCGTGCTCGACCAGAAGGGGGCCGAGCTTTTGCTGGGCCAGGGCGACATGCTCTTCCTCTCGCCGCGGTCGAGCAAGCTCACGCGGGCGCAGGGCACGCTGGTGGACGACATGGAGATCCGCCGCACCGTGAAGTTCCTCAAGGAGATCGCCGAGCAGAACTTCGAGCCGCAGTTGGTGCAGCTCAAGGGCCCGGGCGGCGGGGACGTGGACCAGGAGGCGGCGCGGGACCCGCTCTTCGCCGACGCGGTGGGCGTGGTGCTCCAGACCAAGCGCGGCAGCGTGAGCCTGCTGCAGCGGCGGCTGACGATCGGCTACTCGCGTGCCAGCCGGCTGATCGAGGCGATGGCGATGGCGGGCATCCTCGGCGAGTACAAGGGCAGCCAGGCCCGCGAGGTGGCGATCACGCTCGAGGAGTGGGAGGCGATGAAGGAGCAGATGGCCAGGGATGCGGCCTCCGAGCCCACGCTAGCCTCCGGCGGCGTCGCCGACTTCGAGAAGAACGGCGGCAACAACCCCGACTGGGCCAACGAGGGGGATGACGACGACGTGCCCGACGAGATCGACGGCGAATTCAGGCAGTGATCGGCGGCGGGTGATCCGCCCGCTGCCTCGGTGTTACCATCACATCGCGGATTCGAGCGGTTTATTGCCCGTCCGGGCACAGGGGTTTTCACATGTCCAACGCGCGCGTCAATTTCTTCCTGCTCGTCGTGTTTGGCCTGACGCTTCCGGTCAGTGTGGTCGTCTCCACCAACCTCGCACGCCGCAGCTTCGAGAAGGTCAGGCTGCGTGACCAGACGATCACGGTCAAGGGTTTCGCCGAACGGCCGATCACGTCGGACCTGGCGAAATGGGGCACGGCGATCTCCGCCCGCAAGCCCGAGTTGACCGCCGCTTACGCCGACCTCGAAAAGGGCCGCGCCCGGCTGCTTGAATACCTCGCGGGCCACGGCTTCAAGAAGGAGGACGTCTGGGCCGCGCCCGTCAGCATCATGCAGCAGTTCGTCCGCGACAAGGACGGCCGGATGACCAACACGATCGAGTTCTATGCCGTGCGCCAATACTTCACCATCACCACGAAGGACGTCTCCCTGGTCGCGAAGGTCGCCAGCGGGTCGGCGGACCTGATCCGCGAGGGCATTGAGTTGGAGGGCGAATCGCCTTCCTATCTCTATACCAAACTCGACGAAGCCAAGCTCGAGATGATCGCCGAGGCCGTCGCCAACGCCCGCGCCCGTGCCGAGAGCCTGGTGAAAGGTTCGGGCAGCCGGCTGGGCCCGCTGCGATCGGCGAGTCAGGGCGTGTTCCAGATCACGCCGGCTCACTCGACCGACGTCTCGGGCTCGGGCGTCAATGACACTTCAAGCGTGGACAAGGTCATCAAGGCGGTGGTGACGCAAGAGTACGCGCTGGAGTGAATCTTTCCCTCTCCCCTTGCGGGATGAGGGTGCCGCGTCTTCGCGGCGGGTGAGGGGTGCCGTCCAAATTTGAAGACGTTTCCGTGACAGCAAACGGCGCAGCGACTGGTGTCCGTCCCTCACCCGGCTCGCGGACTCGCCCCCCTCTCCCCGGAGGGGAGAGGGGGAAGACGCCCCCGCCATCCTGTACGATTCCCCGCCATGACCATCGCACCGCGCGACCCACACCGGCCCGGCTACCACTTCATGCCGCCCAAGAACTGGATGAACGACCCCAACGGGTTGATCCAGTTCCGCGGCCGATATCACATTTTCTACCAGCACAACCCCAACGCCGCCGTGTGGGGCGACATGCACTGGGGCCACGCCGTCAGCGATGACATGGTCCGCTGGAAACACCTCCCGCCCGCCATCGCGCCCACCCCCGGCGGTTACGACAAGGACGGCGTCTTCTCGGGCTGCTGCGTCGATTTCGACGGCCGGCCCGCGGCGCTCTACACCGGCATAAGCCCAGAGGTGCAGTGCCTCGCCTTCGCCGACGACCCGAATGACCCCGACCTGCGCACATGGACCAAGCACGCGGGCAACCCTGTCATCCCCGCGCCGCCACGCATCGGCGAGTTGACCGGCTTCCGCGACCCCTACGTTTGGCGTGAGGCGGATGGCTGGCACATGGCCGTGGGTTCGGGCCTCCGCTCCGCCCCGCGCGGGCCTCTGCCGCGCGGTTGTGTATTGCTCTACCGCTCGACGGACCTGGTGAACTGGGAATACCTGCACACGCTCTGCGAGGGCGACGCCAACGAGGGCGAGATGTGGGAGTGCCCGAACTTTTTCGAGTTAGACGGCAAGCACGTCCTGCTCATTGCCGGGCTGCCCTCGGGCAAGTCGGTGTACCTCGTGGGCGACTATCGCGACAAGCGTTTCTCTCCGCGCCTGCGCGGCGAGATCGACGCCGGCGGCTCGCTCTACGCCCCGCAGGTCTTCACCGACGCGAAGGGTAGGGGGATCATGTTCGGCTGGCTGCGCGAGACACGCCCGATTTCCGCACAGGCCGCGTCCGGTTGGGCCTGCGCGCAGACGCTGCCGCGCGTGCTGACGCTCGGCGACGACGGCGCCCTGCGTTACGCCCCGGCCGAGGAGGTCCGCTCGCTGCGCCTCGCCGGGCCGGGCGACCACCGCACGTGGGTGAGTGTGCCTTGGTCCGGCGATCACACGCTCGCCTTGCACGCGGACGACACGATCGAGATCGAGGCCGTCTTCGACCCGCCGCGCGGCGAGACGGGGCTCGCCGTCCGCCGCTCGCCCGACGGCTCCGAGCAGACGCGCATCACATGGAGCCCCGTGACCCGCCGTCTCACCCTCGACATGACGCGCGGGAGTCTCGACGCCACGACGCAGCGCGATCGGCGCGAGGCCCCACTCTCGATCGAGGCCGGCGAACCCCTGCGGCTGCGCGTCTTCGTCGACCGCTCGATTATCGAGGTCTTCGCCAACGACCGGGCCTGCCTCACCGGTCGTGTGTATCCGACGCGCAACGACGCGCTCGGCGTGGCGCTGGCGTCGAATGGCCCCGCCACGCTTTCCAGGCTCGACCTCTGGCGTCTCGATCCGGTGCTGGACTGCGCTGCGGCGGTGTGAGCGGCGCGGGATCGTCCTATCATTCCTTTAGCCTGAATGACATCACGAGAGCCAACCATGAGCGTCCAGATTGATCTTGTTTACGAGGGCCAACTCCACACCCGCGCCACGCACGGCCCCTCCGGCGCGGCCATCGCCACCGACGCCCCCGTGGACAATGGCGGGAAAGGCTCGGCCTTTTCCCCGACGGACCTCGTCGCCGCCGCGCTGGGGGCGTGCATGATCACCATCATGGGCAAGGTCGCCGAGCGCCACGCGTGGGACTTGTCGGGCACCCGCGTGCGCGTCTTCAAGGAGATGATCCAGCAGCCCGTCCGCCGGATCGGTGCGCTGCGTGCGACGATTACCGTCCCGCGCCCGCTCTCCGCAACGCTCTCGGTCGACGACCGCAAGCGGCTCGAAAACGCCGCCGAGACCTGCCCAGTGCGCAAGAGCCTGCACCCGGACGTGCAGTTGCCTGTGGAGTTCATCTACGAGTGACCGCCGTATTGTGCTGCTAGAATCAAACACGCCGCCACAGCGGCGACACACGGAACCTAGCCATGCCCCTCACGCCCCAACAGATCGAACAATTCCGCACGCAGGGCTACCTCGTTGTGCCCGATCTTTTCTCCACGCCCGAGGTTCACGCCATGCAGGCGGAGGTGGAGCGGTTCAAGCGTGAGGACAAATTCCGCAACGTCGCCACCGACGGCGACGGCAAGACGCACTCCAGCAAGCAGCGCAACCTCCAGATATGCCCGACCTACAAGATCAGCAATTTCTTCCGCGCCCTCCCGTTTGACCCCAAGGTCGTCGAGGCGGTCAGCGGGCTGATCGGCGACCCGTTCCTTCTCCACCTCGACCAGATCTTCCTCAAGCCCGCCGGCGACGGCATGGGCACCAACTGGCACCAGGACAACGCCTACTTCAAGATCGCCGACCCGCTCAAGGGCACCGCCATGTGGATCGCCGTGCACGACGCGACCGTCGCCAACGGGACGCTCCGTGTTATCCCCAACATGTTTCGCGAGGAACTGCCCCACGAGCGCGACCCGATGAGCGACCACCACATCCGCTGCTACCCCGACGAGACGCACGCGCAGGTCTGCGAGGTGAAGGCGGGGGGCGTGGTCTTCTTCTGCTACGGCACGCCGCACTCGACCGCCGCCAATCACACCGACAAGGACCGTGCCGGTTTCGCGTACCATTTCCTCCATGAGAGCGTCGCCGCGGGCACCTCGTACGGCGACAGGATCCTCGCCGATGGTCGTGACTACAACCCGTTCCTGACCGGCCCCAAGGCCAGCGGTGGGCTCAAGGAGTACGGCTCGACCGTCGCGGGCACGTGGCCGATCGAGGTCGCCAAGGCGCTGGATATGGCGCGACAGGTCGAAGCGGTCGGGGCGCGGTGAACCGCACGTTCTCCTTCATCATTGACGCCCGCGCAGCATCGTCGTAGCCTCCCGCTTCCTCAATCGGAACGCGCCGGCCATGCCACGATCTCGCGACGGACAGACGCTCATCGGCGTGCATCTCGACCTCAAGGGCGTGATGTTCAGGCCGGCGTACATCCCGCAACTCCTCGCCGACCTCTCCGGGCGCGGGGTGAACGCGGTGCTCGTCGAATATGAGGATATTTTCCCCTTCAACGGGATCGACCTCGCGTGGGACGACTCGGTCGTCTGGTCGCGGGCGACGCTCAAGCGGTTTCTCGCCGAGGCGGCTAAGAACCACATCGAAGTGATCCCGCTGCAGCAGTGTCTGGGCCATTTTGAATACGTCTTCCGCTGGCGACGCTACCGGAAGTTCGCGCTCGACCTGAAATACCCCAGCACGGTGGACGTGACGAACCCCAAGGCGGTGGGGCTGATCCACGAGATGCTGCGACAGGTGATCGCCGCTCACCCCGAAAGCCGGTACGTCCACCTGGGCATGGACGAGGCGCATGCGCTGGTGGCCTATTGCAAGGCGAACAAGCGCGACGTCGTCGAAATGTTCCTCCATCATCTCTCAAAACTCTGCGATATCTGTGAGGCCTACGGGAAGACGCCGATCATCTGGTCCGACATGCTCGAGGACTACATGAACGAGCGGTCGCTGAAGCTGTTTGAAAAGTTCCGCGATCGGGTGGTGCTCTGCCCGTGGGACTACGGCTCGGCCGGGGAGACGATCGGCGCCGGGCGGATCACGGGCTTCCGTGCGAGCCGGGCGTGGCTCGACGCGGCCGACGCACCGGAGGCGCCGACGCTCGGCGCGGGGACAACATTCATCGAGGATATTCCCAAGGCGGTGCGCAGGCTGGTGCAACCCTACCTGCACGGCTCCCAGCGCCCGGTGTTCACCTCCATGTTTCAGGCGGACCTCTGGACTAAGCTCGGATTCCGCGTGCTCGGGGCGACGGCGATCCGTTGTTCGACGAACCTCGCCACGTTGCCGCTCTACATCAAGCAGACGGAAAACATCCGTGCCTGGGGCCGGGCGATCAAACGCACGAAACAGCTTGGGCTTGTCGGCACGTCTTGGGCGCGGGGGACATCGTGGTGCCCGCCGGGGTTCAGCATCGACTTGACCTGGCCGTTGATCGACGAGATGGCCCGCGCGATGGGGGCGAAGCCGGGGCTCTATTTCAAGGGCATCCCCGCGAAAACGGCCGATCGCATTATCAAGACGCTCGGCCGGTCACGCGCCGACTGGCGGCTCGAGGGGGTGATGGCGAACGAGATGGACCGGCTCGCGCCGAGGTTGAAGGGCGCGGCGGGCCACCGTTACGAGTGGGAGAGCATCGCCCTGATGGCCCGGGTGATGCAGTGGCAGCGCCGCGCGGAGTACAACATCCTCGAGGTCGATTTCTTCGACGCCAACAACCGGCCGGTGGACAGCGAGTGGCAGCGGAGGCTCGACGAACAGGCGGGCACGCTGCGCGACAGCGAGGCGCTGCGCCGCCGGGTGAAATCGCACTTTTCCCGCTGCTACCACGGCGATGCCTTCGAGGAATGGGTCCGCGACCTGTTTGATCTCCACGTCAAACGCATCCGCGACGGCCGGGCGATCTGCCGGAAGAAATTACGAGAGTCCCGACGTTTCTACGCATCACGCTGAACGAGAGAGCACCACACCCGCGAGTAAACCATGAGCAAGAAGAGCCGGTACGTCGTCGGCGTCCACCTCGACCTCAAGGGGACGATGTTCAAGCCCTCGTATATCCCGCAGCTCCTGGGCGATCTTGCGGGGCAGGGGGTGAACGCGGTGCTCGTCGAGTACGAGGACATCTTCCCGTTCAAGGGCATCGATATCGCCTACGACAGAAAGACCGTTTGGTCGCGCACGACCTTGCGAAAATTCCTCGACCTCGCGGAGATGAACGGCATCGAGGTGATCCCGCTGCAGCAGTGCATGGGCCACCTCGAGTACGTGCTGGGGTGGAAGAAATACCGCAAGTTCGCCGAGGACAAGGCCTACCCCAGCACCATCAATGTGACCGACCGCAATGCGGTATCGCTGATCAAGGAGATGCTGCGGCAGATCGTCGAGGGCCACCCGGGCAGCCGGTTCATTCACCTGGGCATGGACGAGGCGCACGCGATCCGCCACACCGCCAAGCGATTAGGCCGCACGGTGCAGGAGGTTTTTCTTGAACACCTGCGCGTGCTGCTGCCGGTGGTCGAGTCGGCGGGGAAGAAGGCGTACATCTGGACGGACATGTTGGAGGATGATTTCCACCCCGGCGCATTCAAGGAGTTCGCGGGGCGCGTGATTTTCGGCACGTGGGATTACAACACGGCGGCGGGAGACGAGCTGCCGGTCGCGCGGCTGAAGGGTGTGCGGTATAGCCGTGAGTGGCTCGATGAGCCGGAGAACCCCGCGGCGCCGTCGATCGGCGCGGGCACGCAGTTCGTCGAGGACTACCCCGCGCACATCAAGAAGGTGCTTGAGCCCTACCGCAATGGCCGGCTCTACCGGCGCAACTTCCACATCGATCTGTGGACGAAGGAGGGTATGACCTGCCTGCCCGTCAGCGCGCTGCGCGTCAGCTCGAACCTCTCCGTGCTCCCGCCCTACAACGCCTGCATGCGGAACATCCGCGGCTGGAGCAAGGCGATCCACCGCACGAAGCAGCTCGGGCAGATCGGCACCTCGTGGGCTCGCGGCACGTCGTGGTGCCCGCCGAACTTCTCCATTGATTTGCAGTGGCCGCAGATCGCCGAGCTGTCGCGCTCGATGGGCAACTCACCCAGGCCTTTCTGGCCGGGGATCCCGCCGAAAACGGTGGAGCGGATCATCAAGACGCTCGGCCGGTCGCGCGAGGACTGGCGGCTGGAGGGCAAGATCGCTGCCGAGATGGAGGCCCTGTCGCCAAAGGTGAAGGAGCACAGCTTCGAGTGGGACGGCACGGCGATGATGGCCCGTGTGCTCGAACTGCAACGCCGTGCCTCGTACAACATCGAAGAGGTCGATTTCTTCCACGCCAATATTCGGCCCGTAGAGTCCGAGTGGCAGCGCCGTATCGCCGAGCAGAAGCAGACGCTGCGCGATATCGAGGCGATGCGCAAAAAGGTGATCGCCCACTTCGGCAAACGTTACCACGGCGACGCGTTCAACGAATGGGTCCGCCACCTGTTCGACCTGTACGTCAAACGGATCGAGGATTGCCAGGCGATCTGCCGGAAGAAGCTGGCGCTGGCGAAGAAGGTTTACGCAAGCAAGAAGTGAAACGGCGTGATTCACCGCATGCCGAAACGCGGCGGGAGGACGGCGTTGATCCGAAGGCGCTCTTCATCGGTGAAATCCGGGTGTGCCATCGTGGCGGCGGCGGCCTCGACCTGCTCCACGCTCGACAGACCGACCAGCGCGGTGGCAACGGCATCGTGACGCAACACCCACGCGAGCGCGAGCTGTTCGAGCGATTGCCCGCGATCTTTCGCGATCCGGCTGAGTTCGCGCAGCATCGTCAGCACGTGCGTGCGCACGTCGCCCGCCGGGTATCTGCCGTACGCCGGTTCACCGGTCGGCACGCCATTCACAATGGCATCGAGCGACTTCGCCGCGCGGCTGCCGGCCCGCGGGCCATTCGCGCCGGCGTCGGAGAGCAGGCCCTGGTTCAGGGCGCTGAAGACACAGGCGCTCATGCCCAGGCCGGGCAGGGCGGCGAGCAGGCCGTCTTCGACCCAGCGGTTGAGCATGTTGTAGTTGCACTGGTGGGCGATCAGCGGCACGCCCGCCTGTTGGAAGAGCGGGGCGATGCGGACCGTCTGCTCGAGGGAGTAGTTCGATACACCGACATAGCGTGTCATGCCGTGCCGCACGAGCGATTCCATCGCGGCGACGGTCTCGTCGAAGGGCGTCTTTTCGTCGGGGGCGTGGTGGTAGTAGAGATCGACGTGGCCGACGCGGAGTTGCTTGAGACTGCGTTCGAGGCTCTCGGTGAGCGTCTTGCGTGACCCGTCCGCCCAGCCGGCCTTGGTGGCGATGAAGAGCGAATCGCGCTTGCCGTTCAGGTCGTTGGCGAGGATATCACCGAACGCCTGCTCCACCGCGCCGCCGCCGTAGCCCGTGGCCATGTCGATGCTGGTGATACCCAACTCGACGGCCCGCAGCACCGTGCGGCGGACGGAGTCGAAGGCCTCGCCGGGTTTGCAATCACGGACCATCAGGCCGAGCGTGAGCGGGGAGATGAGCGGGCCTGTCTGTCCGCAGCGGCGTTGGGTCATCGCATGCCGTCCAGGGTGCGGATGACCTCGTGGTCGTCGAACACGAAGCCGAACGCCAGCGCGACGCGCCAGAGCGCGAGGTGCTTGGCCATCTCGAAGCGGGCGGACTCCGCATTCTCCACGGCGGTGGTCGCCTGCCGGATGGTCGAGCAGGTGTAGCCGCGCCGCGACATGTCCACCATGCCGCCGGGCGACTTGAGCAGGCACCAGTTGATCGCAAAGCCGATGTAGATCAGGTGGTTGATCCCGTCCGCCTTCGCCAGGGCGTGCAGGTGGTCGTCGTGCTCGGCGATGCCCTCGTCGCCCATCGGCACGGCCTGCGGCATGAATTGCAGGTCCTCGAACCCGGCGTTCACGTCCTCACGGTTCTGCTTGCCGACGAAAACGTTGTCCCCGCGGAACTCGGAGATTTTGTCCATGAAGGGGTCGGCGACATCCACGCGCTCGGGCGAGTGCCGCGGTGCCGCCAGCGACTGGGCGCGCCTGAATCCGGGCATCTTCTTGTACACGTCGCCGCCGCCCACAACGTGGTAGAGCGTCATCTTTGCCGCGCGGGCGGCTTTGAGGATCGGCGGGAAGACCTCGCTCGCGATTTTGTTGGCGCGCGGGATGTATTCCACGCAGCGGTACCAGCCGGGGAATTGCTCGGGTGTGCCGCAGTCCCACGCGTGCATCACGACCAGCGCGGTGCAGGTCAGGTCGAAGGTCAGCTTCGTCTGCTTCCACCCGCCGTAGCCCTCGGCGGACACGTCGCGCGAAAGATCGGCGTCGAACTGCTGGTAGTAGTGCGTGTTGAGCGTGATGGGTCGGGGCATGGATGGGCTCGTGGGTTAGGCGCGGGTCTTGACGCCCATGGCCAGCCCCTCGCCGGTGGGGAGCATGGTGGAGCGCCAAAACCCGGGCGCGGCGTTGAGGGCGCGGTTGGTCGAGTCGATGGCGGTGCGGGCGGAGCGCCGGCCGGTGTCCTTGAGCTTCTCGTCGTTTTCCGGGAGCGTGAGCAGGCCCCAGGCGAAGGCGTTGTCGACGAGCACCACGCCGCCGACGCGCAGGTGTTTCGCCGCCCACGCGAGGTAGTTCGGGTAGTTCTCCTTGTCCGCATCGATGAAGACCAGGTCGAACGGGCCGACGTTCTCAATGTGGGGCAGTTTTTCCAGCGCGGCGCCGACGTGGATTTCGACGAGCCTGTTCACGCCGGCGCGGCGGAAGGATTCCTTCGCCACCTCGGCGTGTTTGGGCTCGAACTCGAAGGTGTGCAGCACGCCGTCGGCGGGGAGGGCGCGGGCGAGGTTCACGCCCGAGTAACCGGCGAGGGTGCCGATCTCGACGATCTTCTTCGCCCCGGCGGCGCGGGCGATGACCTCCATGTGCCGGCCGTCGAAGGGCGAGACGTGGATGGCGGGCAGGCCGGCGGCGGCGGCGCGGCGGCGGATGTCCGCCAGGACTTCATCTTCGGCGCCGAAGACACGCTCCACGTAACCAGAGATGGCGGGGTCTTCCGCCGCGTACGACTTGTGGTCGGGGGAGTTTGGCATAAGGGCATGATTGTAGCGTCGTCGTCTCGCCGCTACCGCCCGCTAAACTGATGGCCATGGCCATCGCGCACCGCGGCATCATCCTTAGTCCCACCGACCTCTCGTGGCCCGGGTGGCCCGATCTTATGGAGCGCGTCGGCCTGAATGTGCTCGGGCTGCACTCGGACTTCCGCTCGCTTGTCGCGTTCATGGAGTCGCCCAGCGGCGATCGGCTGCGCAAGGAGTTGGACCGGCGGTCCATCGACCTGGAGTTCGAACTGCACTTCGTCGGCTCGTTCATGACGAAGGAACTGTTCGGCCAACACCCCGAATATTTCGCGATGGACATCCTTGGCCAGCGCGACGAGGGCGGGAACCCTTCGGTGTGCGAGCAGGGCGTGCTCGACCTCGCCCGCGCCGCGGCCGCCGAGGTGGCGCGCCGCCTGCCCCCCACGACGCACCGGCACCACCTCTATGCCCACGACGGGGCGCAGGAGTGGTGCAACGCGCCGGGCTGCGTCGCTTGGTCGCCTTCGGATCAAGACCTCATCCTCATAAATGCGTTTCTGGATGGCCTGTGCAGCGTCGACGCAATGGCGACGACCGCTTACGCCGCGTACATGACCACGCTCCCCGCGCCGGACCCGCACCGCGTGAAGCCGGCGGAGGGGGTCTTCCTTGAGTTCGCCCCGTACCGTCGTAATTTCACGCGGCCGCTGGACGATGCAAAATGCGACCGCAACCGGCGGCAGGTGGCGGCGCTCGACGAACTGCTGCGTGTCTTCCCGGCGAACACGGCCAAGGTGCTCGAATATTGGATCGACGTGTCGTACTGGTCCAACTACAGGAAGCCGGCGAAGAGTGTCGTGCCCGACGCTGATTTGCTGCGCCGCGACATCGCCGTGTACGCGTCGCGCGGGATGCAATGGGTCACGTCGTTCGCCTGCTGGATGGGCGAGGATTACATGTCGGCCAATGGGCCGATGGGAGTGGAGCGGTATGCGGCGGCGCTCCGTTGAGACGCGGGATTACACCGGGTGTTCCTCTGGCCACTCGAGCTCGACGCCTTGGTGGATGAGCAGCGACTGAAATTCTTTGAGCAGGTCGGGTGTCGCACGCACGGTGTACGGCTCGGTGTTGCGTGAGAGGCAGAAGGCGGCGAGCAGGCCGGCGGACTCGCCGATGTTCCACTCGACGGGGTGGAGGCGGTAGCAGCCGTTGGTGATGTGGGTGACGCCGAGGTTCTTGCAGGCCGGCAGGAGGTTGCGGAGGCGGACGGGGAGGAGCGAGCCGAGGGGTATCTGGAAGGGGAGCGAGGAGATGTCCACGTAATTGTCGCCGCCGGTGCTGGGGTGGAGGTCGATGCGGTAGCAGCCGACGCCGACGGAATCGGGGAAACGCTCGGCGCGGGGGCTGGCGTTGAAGCTGGCGGGGCGGGGTTTGAGGGAGCGGATGTCATGGCCGCCGCGTGCCTCGGTGCCGACGTGGTTTTCGGTGACGGTGAAGAGGGCGCGGATGCGGCGGGACTCGCGGATGTAGGGCGCGAGTGCGAGGCCGTCGTCGGAGCCCATGAGGCCGGCGGGGATGTAGAGGCCGGGATATCCGGTTCCGCCGTCCTCGGGGCGTGGGCACTCGGTTTGGAGCCAGTGCAACAGGCTCAGCGAGAGCTGCTTGGCGGAGCGGAGGCGCTGCGCGACGACCTCCGCGGGCTGGTCGATGATGGAGCCCTGGAAGTAATCGTTGAGCGGCCAGTTCACGAGCGTGACCTCGTGCGGCGCGAGGTCGGCGGGGTAGTGGTCGCGGGTGACGATCTTGCGGTACCGCCACCAGCAGGGGGCGCCGGGCTTGTCGGGGAAGAGGTTCACGCGGCGCGGCTTGAGCGTGATGGGGTGGATGTCGTCGTGCGCAAGCAGACGCCCGGCCCAGGGGGGCGTGACGGCGGGCACGTAGTCGTGCCACTTCCGGTACTCGGCGGGGGGATCGCCGGCGTGGTTCGCGCCGGGCGTGGGGTCGAACGCCAGCGGGAAGCACCACGTGATCGCCTGCATGTTCTGCGGGTCGGCCTTTTCGGGCGCATGCGCTTCGCCGGTCTGCCCGCGCGACTCGGAACCCGTCACGTATTCCGCCCCGCAGAGGGGTAGCAGTTCGCCCAGCTCCGTCGCGTCGAGGATGTAGCGTGCCTCGATCGTTTCGCATCCGCCGGTCTGCGTGTTCAGCAGTTCCACCGATCGCACAACGTCACCCCGCACCTCCGCGCCGACAGGTCTGCGGTGGTAGAGCACGGTGACGCGGCCGCGCATGCGGTCGAAGGCGAGCATGTTTCCGATGGCGGCCACGGCCGCGCGGGGCTCGCAGGTAATGCGTGAGACGCTCCCGCCGCCGGGGTTGAGGTGCGGGTTGTCTCGCGCGGCGGGGAGGAGCGGGTAGTGGTCGCGGTAGTGCTGGCGGAGGGCCTCACGGAAGCGGCGGTAGCGGGCGGTGCAGCCGTGCCACTCGATCCATGGGTGCTCATCCGACGGCACGGCCTGCGACGTGAGCTGCCCGCCGAGCCAGGGCATTTCTTCCGTGATGACGACGCGGAACCCGAGCGACGCCGCGGACATGGCCGCCGCGCATCCACCCGTGCCGCCGCCGACGATGAGGATGTCGGTTTTCATCGTGCCTTTCCCATAGCCCCCGGCTCGGCCGGGGGGGTCCGCGAGCGATCACCGACAACTGCAAATTACCGCGAGTACGTCGATCCAACGAAGAACCCCCCGGCCGAGCCGGGGGCTATGGGAAAGAGTGAATCGAGGTCAATCCGCCGGGTAATACGCGCCGCTCGCGTTGAAGCCCGGGTACTGCGCCTCCAGCGCCGCGAGGGTTTGCTTCGTGTAGTAGTGATGGCCGGGTTTCGGGAAGCGGAAGAGCGTGCGCTCCTCGGGGGTGAGGGAGCTGATGACCTGGCGGAAAATCTCGTTCTGCCCGATCGACGTGTAGTGGATCAGGCCTTCCCAGATATGGTCCGCGCGGCCGAGCCCCAGGCCCC
This sequence comes from Planctomycetota bacterium, assembly GCA_021413865.1. GTDB lineage: Bacteria > Planctomycetota > Phycisphaerae > Phycisphaerales > Phycisphaeraceae > JAIOPN01. Next base: position 17,527 of record JAIOPN010000026.1, read on the forward strand.
AGGTGAACCGCTGGCCCTCCTTGCCCTTGAACGGGCTGGAGGCGTGCCACGCGTAATTACCGAACACCGCGATTGTCCCGGGCGGGCCGACGACGGGCTCGGCGTGTTCCAGGCTCCGGCCGTATTTCTTCTTCACCAGCAGCAGCGGCGCCTGCTCCTCGGTGACCTCGTCGAGGTGGATCCAGAAACCGATCTGGCCGAACTCGCGGTGGGTTTCGGTCATGGGGAGCAGGGAGTTGTTGCCGTTGTCGATGTGGCCGGTATCGCCGGACTTAAAGCCGGGGTAGCGGGCGAGCATGTAGCCGACGCGCGCGACGATGTCGGGCGTCTTGAGGTACCGCCGGCCCAGGGCGATGAGCTGCGGGTCGAGATAAAGCTTCGCCATCGTCACGTCCGGCGGCGGGTAGGGGACGAACGCCGAGCCGTCCGCGGGCGGGTTCTCCTTCACCTGGTCCCAGGTTTTCAGCACGCGCCGCTGCGCCGCCTGCAGGGCGGGCAGCTCCTCGTCGGAGATGTAGCCGCGCAGGATGATGTAGCCGTCTTCGAGCAGTTGCTGGTAGTGCTCTTCGGTGATCTTGTACTTTCCGGCCATGGCCTCTCCTTGGTCTTACTTGAAATCGTGGAATGATCCGACAGAACAGCCCCGGGACTCCCGGGCGCGGATGATCTGGGGGGGTGTGGTTCTCAGCCGCCGATCTTCTCGGCGAGGAACGCGCCGACCTTGTCCAAGCCGATCCGCTCCTGCTGGAGCGTGTCGCGGTGGCGGACGGTGACGGTCTGGTCCTTGAGCGTGTCGCCGTCGATGGTGAAACAGAAGGGTGTGCCGCTCTCGTCCATGCGGGCGTAGCGCTTGCCGATCGCCTGCTTCTCGTCGTATTCCACGGCGTATCTGCCGCGCAGCTCCATGTAGAGCTTCTCGGCGACCTCGGGCATGCCGTCCTTGTTCACCAGGGGATAAATCCCCGCCTTGATCGGGGCGAGACGCGGTTTGAATTTCATGACCACGCCGCTGGGGCGCGACGGGTCGGGCGTGAACGCCTCGCAGAGCAGCGCGAGGGTGCCGCGGTCGGCGCCGGCCGAGGGCTCGATCACGTGCGGGAAATATTTCGACTTGGCCGCGATCTCTTCTTTGGCCACGCCCTGGCCCTGCATCTTGACCTGCAGCTCCTGGTCGAAATATTTGAGCTTGTCACCCAGGCCCGAGTGCTCGGCGTGCTGGCGGAGGTCGAAATCGGTGCGGTGCGCGACGCCTTCGAGCTCGCCGAAGCCGGGGGCGGTGAAGGGGAAGCGGTATTCGATGTCGCTGGTGCCCGCGCCCTCCTTGGCGTAGTGGGCCAGCTCGTCCTTGTCGTGCTCGCGGAGCTGGAGGTTCTCGCCCGCCAGGCCGATCGACTTCCACCAGTTGAAGCGGGCGTCGCGCCAGTAGGCGTACCACTCCTTGGCGGTGTCGGGCCGGATGAAGAACTCGATCTCCATCTGCTCGAACTCGCGGGACCGGAATGTGAAGTTCCGGGGGGTGACCTCGTTGCGGAACGCCTTGCCGGTCTGGGCGATGCCGAAGGGAACCTTGACGCGCGAGGTGTCGGTGACGTTTTTGAAGTTGGCGAAGATGCCTTGAGCGGTTTCGGGGCGGAGGTAGGCCATCGAGTCTTCGCTCTGCACTGCGCCGACATAAGTCTGAAACATCAGATTGAACTGGCGGGGCTCAGTAAGTTCGCCTCCACAGTCAGGGCAAGGAAGTATCGGCTTGCCTGCGGCGTGCGAACCGGCAACCAAATGTAGGAGCCAGTTCATAGGTAACCCTTGCTGGCCGGAATCGGGGGAATAAGCCGGGAGATTCATCACCGGGTTTTTCACAATGTACAGATTGGGCGCGAGTTTCTTTCCCTTGTTGACCGCCCAGCGATTGACCCATGCAACATCAAAGTTCACATTGCTAGCTTGATTTTCTGAAACCGCGAGCACTAAGGACTCCACCCATTTGCTCTCTTTAAGTAGGTCGAGCAAGTGATCGGCGCGGAATCTCGATTTACACGCTCGACAATCCACCATCGGATCTGCAAACCCCGCCGCGTGTCCGCTCGCGACCCACACCTTCGGGTTCATGATGATGGTGCAATCGACGCCGACCATGTCGATGATTTTCCCGTCCGGGCCGCGGCCGGGGCAGCGGACGATGTCGTGCCACCACGCCTCCTTGAGGTTGCGTTTGAGCTCGACGCCCAGCGGGCCGTAGTCCCAGAAGCCGTTGATCCCGCCGTAGATCTCGGAGGACTGGAAGACGAAGCCCTTGCGGCGGCAGAGGGCGACGATGTTGTCCATCGTCTTGGTGAGCGGGGCGTTGGGGTTGGCGTTGGAATTAGGCTGATTCATGGGGTCAAAAGCTCCGGCCGCGCGGCGCGGGGGCCGGCGGTTGATGGACCGGGCATGATAGCAGCATCGAGGCGCGCGGGGTGTTCCCCTCGCCCCTTGGGGGAGAGGGTGCCGCGTCTTCGCGGCGGGTGAGGGGTGAGCGCCCGGCCTTCTGCTAATGACCGAGAGCCAGGAAATCCTTCGCGAGAATCCGTGCAGCCGTGGCTGGCGGGTTACCCCTCACCCGGCTCGCGGACTCGCCACCCTCTCCCCAAGGGGAGAGGGAATGACCAGCTTCTCGTCGCTGGTATAAACTCCCGTCATGACCGACTCCAACGACCTCACCCTCGTCCGTGACCTGCTCGTCTCCCCCTCCCCCGTGCGCTGGGTCTTCGCCGGCGACAGCATCACGCACGGGGCGCTGCACACCTTCGGGGCACGCGACTACACCGAGCATTTCTCCGAGCGGCTGCGCTACGAGATGGGGCGCGGGCGTGACCACGTCATCAAGACCGGCATCAGCGGGTGGACCATCCGCCAGCTCTGGGCGGACATCGACTGGTGCCTGATGCAGTACGCGCCGGACATGGTCTCGCTCAATTTCGGGATGAACGATTGCGTGATGGGCGAGAAGGCGCTGCCCGATTTCGAGGAAAAGTACCGCAGCACGCTCACGCGGCTGCGTGCCGACCCGAACAGGGCGATCGTGCTGCATGTGCCCAATCCGATCCTGCCCAACGACACGGCGCGGGCCGCGTCGCTGCCGGCTTTCTCTGAAGTGGTCCGCCGGCTCGCCGCTGAGTTCGGCTGCCTGCTCATCGACCACCCCGCGCTCTGGCAGGGCCGATCGCTCTGGTACCTGATGAGCGACGCGATCCACCCCAACGACATGGGCCACCGGCTCATGGCCCACCTGATGCTCCGCGAGCTGGGCATGTGGGACGAGAAGAGCCCGGTGTGCAATCTGTTTGTGCCGCCGGGGGTGTGACTCTCGCCAGATCGCACCCGTCGCGGTACCATGCCCGCGCACACTCCTCTTGAGGAACACCCATGAACACCCGCAAATCAATCACAATCGGAACGCTCCTCCTGCTCGCCGCGCCCGCGATGGTGATGGCTCACCCCGGCCACGGCACAACCGGCTGGGAGCACGGCCTGCTGCACCCGCTGACCGGGCTCGACCACGTGCTGGCGATGCTGGCCGTCGGCCTGCTCGCGGCGCAGATGGGCGGGCGCGCCCGCTGGGCGTTGCCGCTGAGCTTCGTGTCGGCGATGGTCCTCGGCGGGGCCCTGGGTATGGCCGGCGTGGGGCTGCCTTATGTCGAGCCGGCGATCCTCGCCTCGGTGGTTATCCTCGGCGTGATGGTCGCGGCGGCGTTCGCGCTGCCGCTGGGCGCGGTGACGACGGTCGTGGGCGTGATGGCGATCTTCCACGGCCACGCACACGGCTCGGAAATGCCTGAGACGGCGTCGGGCCTGGTGTACGGCGTTGGATTCGTGGCGACGACAGCGCTGCTTCACGCGGCCGGTCTGGGCGCGGGGTTGTTGGCCGTGCGTGTCTCGTCGCGGGTGTGGCTGCGTTACGCCGGCCTTGCGGTGGCGTTCGGCGGCGTGTACCTCGCGCTGGCGTGAGATTCCCGGGTGGGAATTGGTACGGTGTGCTGAGTCCGCGAAGCCCACCGTCTGCGTGTTCGGGTGTTGAAGATGGTGGGCCTCGAAGACTCAGCGCCACCTACGTGAGTTGCCGCTCCGACGCGACAAGATTGGCCGACCTCGACCTTGCGGGGTCAGACTGATTATACGTACGAGGAACGACCTCGCTTGCACCCCACGTGCATGCGGACTTCAGTCACCTTGTCATAGATGCAAGATCGGGGTTTGCTTCTCCCTGGCCGCACCCGTAGATTCACTTTTGTCCGGATGATTTGCCAGCGGAGGAATTGCGTGACGAATCCCGTCCCCCCGCCAGATGAGCCCTCGACGCTGCCTTCGCACCACGAGGACCACCCGGACAACATCTCGCGCAACAGCCGCAACGGCCTGATCCTTTTCTGCATCTACTTCGTGTTCTACGCCGGCTTCATGCTCCTGAGCGCTTTCGCGCCGCGGAGCATGGGCCAGACACCCTTCGGCGGCGTCAACCTCGCCATCCTCTACGGCATGGGTCTGATCGTCGGGGCCTTGTTTCTCGCGGCGATCTACATGTACCTCTGCCGTCCCAACGGCAGGCGTCGCTAACCCACGCGGGCCACCCAGTGATTTACGAAGCCTCGCTCACCGCCATCCTCGTCTTCGCCTCCTTCGTCACGGTGGTGTTGACGCTGAGTTTCTATCTGGGCAGGAAGGCGAAGTCGGCGAAGGGCTATTACGCGGCGCACGGCGGCGTGCACTGGTTCGTCAACGGCGTGGCATTCGCCGGTGACTACCTCTCCGCCGCGTCGTTCCTGGGCATCTGCGGGATGATCGCGTTCTACGGCTACGACGGCTTCCTCTACTCCATCGGCTACCTCGCTGGCTGGGTCGTCGCGCTCTTCGTCATCGCCGAGCCGATCAAGCGGCTCGGGCGGTTCACCTTCGCCGACGCACTCGACAGCCGGTTCAACTCGCGCGGCATCAAGCTGGCCGCCGCGGTCTCCACGCTGGTGGTCAGCATCTTCTACCTCATCCCGCAGATGGTCGGCGCCGGCGTGCTCATCAAGCCGCTCCTGGGCTTCTCCCACCGCACGGGAGTTCTCTTCGTCGGCGTGATCGTCACGCTCATCGTCACCACCGCCGGCATGGTCTCGACCACGTGGGTGCAGTTCATCAAGGGCTCGATGCTCGTGGTCTTTTGCGCGATTCTCACCGTCGCCATCCTGGCGCAGGGGCTGACGACCCAGCCAATGATCGCCGGCAAGCCGGTGAAGCTGTTCCGGGTCGCGCCGGCAGGTGAAATCATCGCCGTCGGTGATCGGCTGCTCGATGCCGACGGCGCATGGAAGGACAAGCCTTACGTCCGGAGAGAGCGGATTGATGGTGCCGGCGCATCATCGGTGGAGGTCTGGCGTAAGATGGACGCCGCAGGAACGACCCTGGTCGAAACCCAGGTGCTCACCGTCAAGACTCAACCCGACGGATCGGTCGCGAAGTTCATCAACGGCGTGCCGCAGGGCCACGGCAAGGGTGAGGCTGACCTGCTCCCGGTGGGCAACGTCTATCGCCTCGCAGGCGGCAAAACGGAGACCGGCCCGGTCGGGCCGTTCGCGTATTTCAGGGAGTTTCAGGGGGCCCAGGTCGTGACGTGGGGCTCGGAGAAAATTGAAGAGACCATCAACACGCCGGGCGAGCCCGGCCCGACGAAGGCGGAGACGACGATCTATTTCCCCACGATTGCCTACGGCCGCGATCTGCTGATCCCCGGCTCAAGCCCGACCTTCTCCAAGGTCCGCCTCAAGTGGCCCGCGCCGATTACCTCCACAAACCCCGCCGCCGTCGCGGCGTATGAGAAGGCGAAGACGGCCTACATCTATGGGAAGCTCGATTTCATCTCCCTCATGCTCGCGCTCTTCTGCGGCACCGCGTCGCTGCCGCACATCCTGATCCGCTATTACACGGTGAAGAACCAGGCCGACGCCCGCAAGAGCACCGTCGTGGGCATCGCCTCGATCGGGTTTTTCTACATCCTCACGCTCTACCTGGGCTTGGGGGCCATGACGCGCGGCACGCTCGACGTGACCAACAACAACATGTCCGCGCCGCTCCTGGCCAAGAGCTTCGGCGAGCTGCCCTTCGCCATCATCAGCGCCATCGCCTTCACCACCGTGCTGGGCACCGTCTCGGGCCTCATCATGGCCGCCAGCGGCGCGGTGGCGCACGACATCATGGAGAACGTGCTCAAACGCCAATGGGACGACCACGCCAAGGTGAGGGCGGGCAAGATGGCGGCCATCGTCGTCGGCGTCATCGCCATGGCGCTGGGTATCGCTTTTGAGAAACTCAACGTCAGCTTCCTCGTCGGCTGGGCGTTCAACATCGCCGCCAGCGCCAACCTGCCCGCGATCATCATGCTCCTGTTCTGGAAGGGGACGACAAAGCAGGGCATCACAGCCTCCATCATCGTCGGCATGACCACCTCCCTCGCCTGGGTGCTGCTGAGCGCGGAGGCATATAAATATGTTTACGACAAGCCTGTCGAGGACTCCATCGTCCCCTTCAGCCAGCCCGGTATCGTCACCATCCCGCTGGCGTTCGCGGTGCTGGTGGTGGTCAGCGTGATGACAAGGCGCAAGACGGCGTAGCGGCGGTTCCGGACGAGCCGCGCACGTCAGTGAGCGGTCTTTCTCTCTTTTTTTAGAGATGGTCCAAATCGCTCCCTTACGGTCGCGGCTCGTCCAGAAGCTCTCCTCTACAGCCGCTCCGCCGCCGGGTCCGCGAGCCTGCGCGTCCGGCTGGGCCAGCCGTAGCGCTTATCGCCCGTCAGCAGGGGGCGGAGTTCCGACGGGGCCTGGGCGACGAAGTCCGGTTCCGGCTCGTAGCCCTGCCACGTCTGGAACATCGTCGGCGTGTAGCCGCCGATGATCAGCACGCGGTCGTTGTCGGAGCGGATGATGCCCGAGCTGTGCAGCGTCGCCTCATAAAAGAGCAGCGTCGAGCCGGCGGGGGCGACGACCCAGTGGATCAGCCGCGGGTCGTCCTGCGCCGCCTTGATGACCTCGGCCGCGTCCATGTGGGCGAGCTTGTGGCTGCCCGCAATCACCGTCGTGCCGCCGTCGTCGGGCCCCAGGTCGGTGAGGTTGGTCAGCGTCTTGACGAAGTGGCAATGGAAGAGCCCCTCGTTGCCGCGCCAGGTGAAGTGGGTGCCCGCCCCGCGGTGGAAGCCGTAGCCCTGCTCCGCTTTGTTGGCCGGCGGGCGGCGGATGTGAACGTCCGACTGCTCGAGCCGCGCCTCGCCACCGATGATCTCCTCGGCCATGCCCACGAGGTACGGATGCGCGACGTACTCGAGGTAGCTCGGGTCCACGTGCGGAAGGTTGTCGATGCGGAAGTACTCGCGTGACGAGCCGAACATCGCCTTGCTGCGGTCCTTAAAGGTCCCGGTGCGGCGGAACTCCTCCTCGATCTCGTAGGTCTTGGCCCGCAGCCGCACCGTGAGGTCGGCGGAGATGGCCTGCTCGATCACGACGTAGCCGTACACCTCCAGGTGCAGCCGCTGGGTGGGCGTGAGCGCGGGGAAGGGGCGTTTGAAGTCGGGGGTTTTCATTTGATGTCGTCTCATGCGCGGGGGCGTGGGATCGTCACGGACAAGCACACCAGCGTAACGAGACGGCGGGGAGGTTCAACGGTGGGTGTGGAGAAGGCCAGACGCCACGCCCAGTATCGCCCGTTGACAACCCCTGACTCCGCTCGCATGCTGTCCCTTGCATGGATAACCGATGTGCCTTTGTCGCTTGCGTTAGACGAAACACCACGTCAGAAAAACGCCGACTGCTACCAATGGATAACCTTGACCCCTCTTTCACTCTCAATTGGAAAACAAGACACGCGGGCAAGGCAATCGGATAAGACTTTTTACGGCAACTCGCTAGCGAGAATGTTTTCGATGGCTGCGTCAACCGCTTTTAATGTTTTTGACTTGGTTGCGCTTCCTCGGAAAGAGGAGCCGCACGATCGCGTCTTGGAATGGCTTTGCGATCCGACTGCAACTCATGGCGTAGCGGATTTCGCCGCCAGGATTGTGCGATTGCTGTGGCCCCATCCATTTGAAGAACAGGTCTTACGAAAAAAACGCCAGTTCAAGCTGGACGCCGACAGCTACCCCGATCTGGTGGTGGAATTTACGTCGAGCTTATTGGTCATCGAGAACAAGGTGAATGCTTCCGCCCTCCGGTCAGGCCAGTTGGAAAAACAAAATGAGCTTGCCGGCAAGAAACAGAACGGCAAAGGGCTGTACCACGTTTTGCTCTGTCCCGACCGCCTTTCCACGATTGGCATTGCCCTGAATGAGCCGAGTTTTGCTGTATTACGTTACAGCCAATACGCAGAGCTCGTACGAGAGATATTACCGTCGTCCAAAGATGAGGATGCGAAGATAATGTTGGCGCACTACGCCCAACATGTTGAACGGCAATATGGCAAAGCGATGCCCCCAGGGCTGCGCGCAGCCGCCGGCAGCACGATTGCCAAGCGGAACACCGACAAACAGGTATGGTCCGAAGAACGCTTTATCGCCCAGGCTGAAGAGCGGGGTTCAGCAGAGTTGCGAGACGCCCAAGTGGAACTGCTGGATTTGATCCGTTCCATGGAAGCGGTAGAGCCACGTTTTGATAGCAGCGGGCCCGTCAACGCCACCTATAAGATCTATCTGGCGGGTACGAACGTGCACTTTCTGTGGGTGTACGCGGACGGCCGGCTGTATGTGACTTGGAGTTTCCTTACGGCTGCGGGCCACGCCAACGCCGCGGCGGCTTGGAAGCAGATGTGGTCTGATCGACTGACAGACTCAACCAAGAAGGACGGTTGTAACGCTAAAGATAACTTGATCGAAATTGGCACGGCAGAGATCGCCCAGAAACTCCAGCGTATCGCGGATGTTGCGGGTGCAAAAGGCTGAGTTCCGCAGGGTGCGATTCAGTGCACCACGATCATCCTTGGCGGTCGCATGCGGAGGGTGCGCTGAAGCGACACCCTACGAGGCCCCGTTGTTCGCGGACTCAGGAGTGGGGGTGGTGGGGCGGCTTATCAAATATCAACACATCGCACCCGGTGGTGGCTCGCGAAGAAAAACCGGTTCCTAACGATCGGCCCCGCGGCGTCGATTGTGCCGTCCTGTGCGTCCCACGCGTGTTCGATCTCGACCGTGCCGGGCTTGATGCGGTAGAGCGCCTTCTTGCCCGCGCCGTAGGTCGCGCCGTCCGGGCCGCGCTGCAGCGCCCACTCCAGGGGGCGGCCGACCGACTCCGGCAGCGGGGCACGCTTGAGCAGACGCCGGCCCGCGATGTCGAGCAGCGTCAGTTCGGGTTTGACGGGGCGGTCGTCGTCGGGCTTCTCGAACTTCGTGGCATCGAGGAAGCAGAGGGCGTAGACGGTCCCGTCGTCGTTGACCTTCAGGTCGTACACGCCGTTGATCGGGTCGAGGCCGAAGGTTTCGGTCCAGTCGGCGTGTTCCTTTTCGATGTCCCACAGGACGAATCCGCCGGTGCGGACGCGCGGTTTGGCGCCCGAGCCGGCCCAGACGGTGGTGCCGACGAGCATGCGGTTGAGCGCGGGGAGCCACGCCAGGGAGACGACGCTGCAATCCTGCATGAGGTGGCGGTGCGTGGTTTTTTTGCCCGTCTTGGGGTCGTAGGAGGTGAGCGTGCCGCCCCACATGCCGTAGTCCGGGACGCTGCCGATCCAGACACGGCCCAGCGGCCCGGCGACCATCGCCAGCGGGCGGCAGGCGACGGGATCGATCCGGCCCACGTCGCGCGGGTTGGAGGCTTCATCCTCGCCGGTGAAGACATAGGGCTTTTTCGGGTCGTAAACGGAGAGGCGGGCGTTTGGGTAGGAGCAGATGAAGAGCTTGCCGTCGAGGTTGCCCATGGTGTAGGCCTCGCCGGTGGAGAGGCTGCACGGGCCGTGGTTGGTGAGTTTGTCACCGGGCTGTGTGCCGGGCGTGTGGCCGGTCTCGCAGGTGAAGATGTGCTCGGGGAGGATGGAGGAACCGTAGAGCAGGCCGTCGGGACCGAGGTGGAGCTTGTAGATGGAGGTGCCGTCGCCGCGCCAGTTGAGGGTGAGGTCGCGCGTCTCGCCGCCATCGAAGGCGACGCGGAGTTTGCGGCAGACGGCGGGGTCGGTGAAGTGCGCCTTGAAGCCGTACTGCTTCGGGGCGTGTCGGCCGCCCCAGCCCGCGTGCACGACGCCCTCGGTCGGCACGGCGTCGATCGGCTCGGCTGTGGCGCCGCGGAGGCGGAACTTGCCCTTGACCGAGTCGATGTAGAGCAGGCCGTCGGCGGCTTTCACGAGGGCGATCTGGTCGTGGCCATGCTCGGCGTTGACCGTTGGGCCCACCGTCACGCCGCGGCCCGCGGCGCGGTCCCACGCGACGACGTGCGGGAAGCACATGCGCACCAGGCCGGCCACCGTGCCGTCGGAACCGGCGCGGGGGTAGAAGTACATGTCTGTCTCGTCCATCCGGCCGTGGTCGGTGATCTTGCCGGTGGCGGGGTCGTAGCTGGCGAGGCTCGCGCGGGGAAAGCTGCCCATCCAGACCACGCCGTCGGGCCCCTCGTCGAGCTGTACGGCGTGCGTGTCGGCGAAGGCATCCACCTTGCCGAGCACCTCGAGTTCCCGCCGTGCCATCGTCAGGCGGAGCAGGTGGCCCGCGGTGGCGACATAGACCGTGCCGTCGCGCGGCGAACGCAACGAGATGCCGCCCTCAGCGCCGGGGATGTCGGCGTTCCACTGCCTGCACGCGCCGGTCGTCAGGTTGATCTCGGCGATGATCATCCCGCCGACGTGCTGGCTCATCACGGCGAAGAGCGAGGGGACACCGGCGGCGTCGCGGTAGGGGTGCAGCGCGGTGTGGAAGACGGCCTTGACGGGGACGCCCAGTTCACGGGCGGCTTGGGGGTGGTTCGGCATAGTCCTTCGATATTAGGTTCTGGCCGGAAACTTGCGCTGTGGACGAGCCGCGACAGTGAGGGAGCGGTCTGTGTGCGTGCGATATTTAGAAAAGACCACTCCCTCACTGTCGTGGCTCGTCCGTAGTTGCGGCAGGGTGCGCACACGCGTTCGGCGGTATGCTCTCCCGCTCGAACGGTGTTGTATTCAGCGATTCCTTCTTGGAGTGTGATATGTCGAACAACTGGCCCGTGGGCCGCACCTACGAGATGCACGGTTTCAAGGCCCAACTCTCCGCCCCGGTCCTTGTCGGCCGCAGCACGGGGTACTACTGGTTCCCGACAGTCGCTCGGCTCGACGGCAAGGCGCTGATGGCGACGATGAACAACTACGCCGACGCCCACGTCGCCCAATCCACGGCCGAGATCGCCTTCTCCGAGGACGACGGCCTGACCTGGTCGCCCGCCGGCGTGCACCCCTACGGCGACGTGGCCGTCACGCTCGACAACGGCGACCGGATTTTTCTCCCGTACTACCTCAACACGCGCGAGGGCGGCATGGGCGCGCCCTTCACCCGCCTTAAGAAGGGCTCTCGCACGCTGGAGACCGTCGCGTCGGGCGTGACCGTCACAGGCTGGCCGCGCGGCAACAAACTCCTGGACAACGGCGCGTGCGGGTTTGTGTTCAACGGCCAGGCCGTCCGCCTCAAGGATGGCTCGCATCTCACGACGCTGTACGGCACGTTCGAGGGTGACGAGAAATACTCGCTCGTCGCCGCCAGCTCGCGCGACGGGGTGAACTGGACCGTTGGCCCGATCGTCGCCGGGCCGGAGCACCGCTTCAACGGGTGGGAGGGGCCGTGCGAGTCGGCGCTCTGCCGGCTGCGCGACGGTCGGCTGCTCATCATGTTCCGGGTGGGGGCGATGTGGTCCTACGGTGCGACGTGGAGCAGCGACGAGGGGCGGACGTGGTCCACGCCGCGCGACATGACCGTCACGTTTTCCGTCCAGCCGGGTCTGGCGGTGCTGACGGACGGCATGGTGGTGCTGGCGGGCGGCCGGCCCGGGCCGCACATCTGGTTTGATGCGACCGGCACGGGCGAGAACTGGCAGCGCCTGAGCATGTGGGACCACCACGACGCGCTCGTCCCCACCGGCGAGGTCATCGGCATCCAGGGGCGATCTTCGTCCTACACCGAAGTGGTTGCGCTCGACGATCGCAACCTGCTCTACATCTACGACCGCATCCCCTGGGGCTGGTCGGAAATCCCCGCGGGCACGACGGAGGTCGCGAACGGGAAGACGCGGCCGACGACCAACAGCGTGTGGGTTGTGCGGGTGACGATCGTGCGGTGAGAGGCGGGGCGGGCCTTGATACTTGAAGCATGTATTACTCGATCAGCCGCACCGCCGGGAGCGTGAACCGTTGCATCGGTCGGATCGGGAAGCGCGTGGAGGCGATGCGACGTCCGTCGATCGCGTCCACCTCGTAGCCCGTGGGCGACGGGCCGTCGCCGGTGACGAACCAGCATTTCACGTCCGGCCGCACCGTTGGGAAGCCGGCCGGCGGCGGGGCGTCGGCCGTGATGGAGTCGTTCCCCGCCTCGATCACGCGGCCGGTCCATTGATCGGGTCCGTCGGCGAAACCGCCGCCCTCCCAGCGGCATCGTTTCGCGGCGATGGTCAGGGCTTTCGCGCCATTTTTTGTGTGCAGCAGCAATGCCGTGTCGCCGTGGAACTCGACACCGGCGACGGTGGCGGGGTGGGCGAACTGATTGAGAAATAGATACCGGCCGTGGGGTGATTCGATCTCGATGGCGACGGCGTCGGGTCCGGCGCTTACGGGGATGGCGAGCCGGCGCGGTTTGAGTCCTTGCAGTTTGCCGTTTTGATCCGGGGCTTCGTGGACCGTGACGAATGTGCTGGAGACGTTTTCGCCTCCGCGCACCAGATCGAGGAACCGCAACCGTCTCCCGGATTGGCTGAGCGTCTCCTGCCCCGGGCCGTTGGAGACTTCCGCCGTGTCGGCGTTGCACAGCACGTGCGTGCGGAAGGCGAAGCCGGTTTCACTCCACGTCGCGGACCACGGCTGGGCCGGCGCGGCGACGCGCTGTGAGTCGCGCAAGCCGAAAATATGTTCATGGACAATACTCTTGCCAAAGTCGGGGTAGGGGGGCAGCGGCGGCATGGCGATACCCTCGAACGTTAGGGCGTGCCCCGGCGCGTTGCTGGCGCCGACTTCGGAGGAGAGGCGATAGACATGCTGTCTGCCGCCGGTGACGCGGAAGATGTCGATGACGAAGCTCCCGCCGCCGGGTGTTTTCACCAGCGCGATGAATCTGCGATAAACGGGGCACTGCGGGTAGGCGTCGGAGTAAGCCTCGACGACCGAGGCGAACGGCGTTGACGCCATTCGCCGCAGGCCGGGCCGCCGCACCGCGTCGCTCTCGTCGCGCCCCCAGCCCTTCCAGAAGACCTGCTCCCCGCCGTCCACGATGACGAGGTTGTGGCTGTGGATGGCGTGGATCCAGTGGTTCATCGGCGTGTCGCAGACGTAGCCCTGGTCGCCCAGCAGGTCTCGCCCCTGCGCGGCGAAGTAGATGTGCAGGTTGTCGGTTTGGCGGTGGATGCCCGGCGGGCTGAAGGTGAACGCGAGCGTGTCGGAGCGCGGGCCGCTGCCGTTGCGGAGCACCGCGGTCAACCAATCGGGGAAGAGCGTGTCGGAGAGCGGCAGGGGCAGGTCGAGTTCGGCGCGCTCGGCGGGGAGGTTGAAGAGGGTGTACTCGCTGGGCCTCAGCGCCGGGCCGGTGCGCGGGCCGTTGGAGTTGTCGGCCGGCGTGGCGATGGCGCGCAGGACGGCGGGCAGGCAGCCATCGACCAGCCCAGGGCAGCGCCGCATGGCGATCTCGAAAACATGCAGTGATGGCGCGCCGTTCACGGGCGAGTCGGCAAGTGGGAGATACCGCCCATCGGGTCGGAGCTGCTCGACCTGCGTGCGCAGGATGCGGCGGAGGCGTGCGTCGGTCTTGAAGACGTCGATCACACCGCTGCGGTCCTTGAAGCCCGCCGGCCACGCGAAGCCGTGCAGCGTCTCGGGGATCCAGACCATGCCGGAGATGAACATGACGGTGTAGGCCGGGCTTTCGTGGCTGAACCCGTCGGAGAGGAACGATTTGTCGCGCAGCGCCTCGTAGCCGCGCAGCGCTACGTCCGCGAAATCTGCGATGCCCATGCAGCGCGCCACCTGCGCCATGGGGTGATAGACATAAGGTCCCTTGTTGTTGATGCAGTCGGCCCTGTCCGCGCCGCCGACGAACGGCTCGCCGGTCATGATCCACTCGAGGATCAGGTCACGCTCCAATTTGCGGCGCAGCTCGGGGGTCCAGAGCGATCGGCCGTCGGCGTCTGTCGCGTCGTGCAGGAGGTCGTAGGCCCCCGCGACGGGGTTGATCAGGCTTGTGTCGGCGCTGGGGTGACACCGGCCGGCGCAGAAAAAATAAGCGAGCATCTTGGCGCAATCGGGCTGGTCATCGACCGGGCCGGTCTCGAACGCCGGGCCCGCATACGCCTGGCCGTAGGGGTTGCGCTTCCAGTGCAGCGGCAGGGCCATGTCGTGCCACGCGGCGTAGATCGGGTCGCAATCCGCGAAGGTCGAGTAGGCGTCGTGGTAGAGCCAGCGTGGCATCGCGTGGGCGAGCCGCGCCAGAATCTCCACGCCGCGCAGGGCGAAACGCGCCTCGCCCGTCATGCGGTACGCGATGCCAAGCCGGTTCGCCGCGCCGAGCATGAACTTCGCCCGCATCTCGCGCAGGATGCCCTCGAAGCTCACCAGCGTCGGCTTCTCGACCCACTTGTACGCGAGCGCGCCGCTGCGGTCGCCCCGGTCGGCGCGCTCGGCGGGGGTGAGATAGTACGTGATCGTCTGCCCGCTGCGTGGGAGGATGAGCACCCCCTCCTCCGGGTACCGCGCGTCGGGGTAGCGCTGGCCGCACGCCTTGCAGCGGATTTCATCCGGCCGCTTGTGGTCCCACTCGAAGAGCGGGAAGCCCGAGCCTTCCTGCGAGAGCGTCCCTACGCACGCAGGGCAGGTGAAGCCGTAAGGGCTGGTCGGTGTGAGTTCAGAGATCATCGCCTCGACGTAGCCCGCGGGCTGGGCGGCGACGTGCTCCGCGATGGCCATGAGGTCGTCGAAGCGCTGCCTGGCCCAGGGAGCGGTCTTGATGTTACGGCGTGCGATCTCGACCTGCTCGTCCGTGAGCGTGACCGGGTGGGCCACGGGCGCGCGGCGGGCAAGGATGTCGTCCTTGCGACGCTCGATAGAGGCCCGGAACTCACGTTCTGCGGGGGAGCCGCCGAGTTGGTCGTGCGTCTGGCCGGGCACATAACCTTCGCCCTCCGACACGCGCCGCGCATAATCAGCGCGCAGCTCCGCAATATTCTGGTCAGTCATGACGAAATACCCCTCGGTGGAACAGAACCGCCCGCCCATCAGAAACGACTCAGGCGAGGGTCGCAAGTCTGTCGCCATTCAAATTAATCACCAGCCGCGGCATCTACCGACTACGATAAGGGTGACATCTCACGCAGGAGCCCACCGATGAGCCCGACGATGACGTTGTTGGACCGGCTGTGGGAGGATTACGCGTCGCTCAACCCGCAGGCGGGTGCGATCCACCGCCTGCTCACCGCCGAGGGCGAGCGGGTCGTTAACGATCACATCGCGCTCCGCACCTTCAACGACCCGCGCGTCAACATTGACCGGCTCGCCTCGGCGTTCACGGCGATGGGCTATCGCGCGGCGGACTCCTATGAGTTCCCGGAGAAAAAGCTCGACGCCCGCCACTACGAGCACGCCGACGCCACGATGCCCAGGGTCTTCATCAGCGAGCTGCGGATCGAGGAGTGCAGCGCCGGGCTGCGGCAGCGCGTGTCGGCCCTGCTTGAGGAACTACCGCCCACGCTGCCCGCCAGCCCGGATTTCCCCGTATCCGGCCGGCCGTGGAGCCTGGGCTTCCCGGATTACCGGGCGCTGGCGGACGAAAGTGAGTACGCCGGCTGGCTCGCGGCGTTCGGCTTTCGCGCCAACCACTTCACCGTCCTGGTCAACGCACTCAAGAAACACCCCACGCTCCAGTCACTGAACGTTTTCCTGAAATCAAAAGGGTTCGCGCTGAACACCAGCGGCGGTGAGATCAAGGGCACGCCCGCAGACCTGCTCGAACAATCATCGACCCTGGCCGACAAGGTGGACGTGCGCTTCAACGACGGTTCGCACACCATCCCCGGCTGCTACTACGAGTTCGCCCGCCGCTACCCCATGCCAGACGGTCGGCTCTTCGGCGGCTTCATCGCGCGCTCGGCGGACAAAATCTTCGAGAGCACGAACCGTCGCTAATGCTGAAACGCGTATAGGCGCCCTAATCCGAGAATCTCCGCTAACTGGTCCAGCGCCGCACGCGACTCCTCCAGCAGTCGCGGGTCCGCCAACTCCTCGGGATTCAACTCCTCGCGGTAGTGCCGGTTCACCCACCCGGTCAGCGCGGCGTACAACGTGTCGGTGAGGAACACCCCTTGGTGCGCCGCCGCACGCTCTCGCGCGGTCATCACCACGCGCAGCCGCAGGCACGCAGGGCCGCCGCCGTTCCTCATGCTCTGGCGGACATTCACGAGCCGGAAAGAGCGGATCGGCCCGCCGGCGGTGATGCGCTCGAACACCGCGCGCGCCCGGGGCGTTTCGCCGCACTCCGACGGCGCGATGATCGCCATCGACCCATCGGGGAGCGTGACAAGTTGGCTGTTGAACAGGTATGAACGCACCGCCTCTTCCACGCCGATCTCATCGTCCCCGATCTGGATGACGTGCAGCTCCCCGCCGCACGTGGCCGTGAAGCGTCTGCGGAGTTCGTCGATCACCGTGCCCTGATCCACGAACGCGCGGGCGTGGAGGAGGAGCACGTTGCGGTGGCCGACCGCGATGACGTCGTTGTGGAACACACCGGCGTCGATGGCGTCCGGGTTCTGGCGGGCAAAGACCGTCCGCGCCGGGTCGAGCCGGTGACACCGAACGACGGCCTCGCACGCCTCGCGGGTCTGGCGGCGTGGGAACCGCGTCGCCGGCGCGTCGGCGTCGTCGATGCCGAGCCGGTCGTAAACGAACAGCTCGATGCCCGCGGACCCGTGCTGATTGCACAACCGCGTATGGTTGGCCGCACCCTCATCGCACAACGCGTGCGCGGCGGGCAGCGGATCGTGAACGGCGAAGAGTGATTCATCATGGAATATCGCGCGGAACGCGGCCGTGGTCGTCGGGGCCTCGATGGCGCGGTGCAGGTTGTGGAGAAGGTTGGCGGGGGTGAGGTGCAGCCGCCCGTCGCCGCTGTCCGCTGAGGGCGAGACCGTGCCGGCATTGGCGGCCCACATCGATGAGGCGCTGGCGGCGGCGGCGAGCAGGCGCAGCGCGTCACGCCGCGCGGCCGCGAGCACGTCGCTGTCCGATCCCGCAAAGCCCAGCCGACGCAGCAGTGATACGTCCGGCCGGTCCTGCGGCGGGAGCACCGCCTGCTGTACCCCCAGGTCCATCAGCATCTTCATCTTCGCCAGTGCTTCGAGGGCGGCGTGCCTCGGGCTGGAGGTCGCGCCGCGGTGGCGCGTGGAGGCGGTGTTGCCCAGCGCCAGGCCGGCGTAGTTGTGCGTCGGCCCGACCAGGCCGTCGAAGTTCACCTCGATGGCATCGGGGTCGTTCATGGGTCGAGCCCGGGGATCGGTTGTTTCGCCGGCGTGAGGCGGTCGAGCTCGATTGTCGCCTGGGCGTAGGAGCAATAGTCCGCCGCGAGAAACCCGGAGGGCCTGTGGTTGCCCGACTGCCCGAGGCCGCCGAACGGCAGCCGGCTCGACGCGTTGGTGAGCTGGCGGTTCCAGTGGATCACCCCGGCACGCACGCGGTCGGCGAACTGGTCGTACAGCTCACGCCTGTCACAGAACAGGCCCGCCGACAGGCCGAACGACGTGCGGTTCGCCTCGTCGATGGCGGCGTCAAAATCCGGCACGCGGATCAACATGAGCAGTGGTCCGAAGTGCTCCGCATCCTCACGGCCGGTCACGCGCGTCACGTCGATCAGCCCCGGGGAGAGGAACGCGCCGCCGCGCGGCAGCCGTGTCATCTCGACGAGCGATTGCCCGCCGCCGTTCCGCAATTTCTGTTGTGCCTCCAGCAATCGGCCCGCGGCCGGCGAGGAAATCACCGGCCCCATGAACGGCTCGGGCGAATCGCTCCACGCCCCGATCCGCACGCGGCCGATTGCCTTGATTAGCTGTCGCACGAACCGATCGCCCGCGTCGCCCGCGGGCACGATGAGCCTCCGCGCGCAGGAGCAGCGCTGCCCCGACGTGATATACGCCGACTGGATCGTGGCGACCGCCGCCGCCTCGGCGTCGGCCACGCCATGAACGATCAGCGGGTTGTTGCCGCCCATCTCCAGGGCGGTGATGACGCGTGGCCGCTCGGCGAGCATCTTGCGGATCCAGAGGCCGCCCGCCGTGCTGCCGGTGAAGCAGACGCCGTCGATGTCTGTCTGCGCCAGAAGCGCTACCCCCGTGTTACGCCCACCCTGCACGAGGTTGATCACCCCCGGTGGGAGGCCGACGGAATCCCATGCCTCAATGATGTGCCGGGCAACGCCGGGGGCGAGTTCGCTGGGCTTGAGGACGACGGTGTTGCCGGCAAGCAGAGCGGGGATGATGTGGCCGTTGGGAAGGTGGCCGGGAAGATTGAACGGGCCGAACACCGCGACGATGCCGTGCGGCCGGAAACGCGTCGCGCCGCGCGCCCCGCCCAGGTCCATCTTCTCGCCACCACATCGCTGTTTGAAGGCGAGTTCGGAGAGGGGGACCTTGCCGATCATCGCCGCCACCTCGGTCAGCGATTCCCAGAGCGGCTTGCCGGTTTCACGGCTGATGGTGCTTGCGAGCGCCGCCTTGTCTGACTCGAGCCGTGCCGCGAATCGGCGCAGATATTCGGCCCGCTGTTCGAGCGGGGTGCCCGCCCAGCCGTCGAAAGCACGGCGCGCCGCCGCCACCGCTTCCGCAACGTCGTCGGCCGATGCGGCGCGGCCCTCCCACACGAAGTCGCCTGTTGCGGGATCGTGTGAAGTGAACGCGTCGCCCGAGGCGTCGCGTCGCTTGCCGTCGATATAAATTCCGGGTGAATGGCCCATGTCACGACCCGCCGGGGCGCGGGGTCTTGTCCCGCGCGGGTATATATCGCACGGTGTCGCCGACCTTCACGTGCAGCGACAGCGCCGTGTTAGAAGTCAGTTTCACGCCGTCCCCGCCGATCGGAGTCACCGCGGTCTTGCACGCGCGCATGCGGTGATCCGTCGTTGAAACGATCGCGCTGGCGGCGTCGGGGAGGTCGTCGGTGATCTCACGCACGACGGCGCGGATGCTCTCACGCACCGTACGGACCTGATCGACCCGGCAGCTCACGACCGGGCCGGCCTCGAAGATGTCCACCATCTGGTTGAACCTGAAGCCCTCGTCCTCGAGCATCCGGAGCGCGGGGCGGGTCTGCTCGTGTACCTGGCCGATCACCGCCTGCGCCGTTGGGGGGAGCAGCGTGATATAGATCGGGTGGCGCGGCATCAGGTCGGCGATGAACCGCTTGTTGAGCATGCTCAGGTAGTCGGCCTTGGGGTAGTCGATCTCGAAGAAATGTCGTCCCAGGGCGTCCCAGAACGCCGAGCCGCCGTGCTCGTCCAGCACGCCACGCATCTCCGCGATCACGACGGGGTCGAAGTGTCGCGGGTGCTCCGCCATGAAGAGGAAACGCGAGAGTGAGAGGAGCCAGCCGCTGCCGCCCTTGCGGTACTCGGGGTGGAGGAAGAGGCTGCCGATCTCGCTGGGGCCGTTGTGCTCGGCGACCAGGTGCAGTGTGCGCACTTCTTTCTTCACCTTGAGCATCTCGGACTCTATCGTCGAGGTCTCGATGCGGTAGGCGTAGAAGGGCTCGAAACCGCCGACCTTGGAGGCGACGCCGCAGGTGCCGACGACGCGGCCGCTGTGCAGGTCCTCCATGACGAAGAGGTAGGCCTCGCCGTGCGGGGTCTCCTCATCCATACGCTCAAAGGCGCGCTCGGATTCCTTGATGCGTTTGCGCAGGAGGTCGCGGTCGTGTGGGAGCGTGGTGAGGCCGAACCCGGTGAGGCCGGCGAGCTCGAGCAGGGCATCGAGGTCGCTCAAAGTAATGGGTCGGATCACGAGCATGCGGGCTTATCCCTTGCCATGTTGAGCGGCGGCACGGGCCAGGGCGCGGTCCACAATGTCGCACACGGAATCGATCTGGTCGTCGGTCAGCACCGGCACCGGTGGGAGGAATCGCAGCCGCGTCGGGTCGGAGCCGGCGACGAAACCGATCACCCCCTCGTCAAACAATAACTGGGCGCACCTTTTGGCGGTTTCGGCGTCGCCATCGAAAGGGGTGAAGGCGATCATCGCGCCGATGCCGAAGGGGCCGGACAATCGGCCGGGGTGACGCTGTGCAATGGCGGAGAGGCGATCGGTGAAGCGGCGGTTGACCCGGACATTGCGGCCGTCGGCGCCGAAAACGTTGCTCTTTTCGAGCTGCTCGATGACCACGCTTCCCGTGAGGATTGCAGACGTGGCGGCGGTGAAAGTCTGGCTGATGAGGCCGGGCTTGGGCGTGAACTCGTCGGTGAAGAGCGTGGCGCAGGCCTGTGTCATTTTGCCGACCGTGACGAGATCGACGTAGCCATCAAGGCCGAAGTGCTGGAACACGAAAGGCTCGGTCGTCCGGCCGAAGGTCTGCACCTCATCGACCAGCACGCCGACGCGCTGCTCCTTGAGCACGTCGAGCAGCGCAACGAAGAAATCGCGGTCCCCGACGTTATACCCGCCCTCGCCCTGCACGAGTTCCATGCACATCACGCCGTGCCTGCCGGGGTGATCTGCCAGGTGCCTGCGCAGCACCGAGAGGGCGGCGTCGGTGCTCTCCCGCGGACGCGCTGTGTCGAAAAAGGGCACGTAGTCCACATGGAGCACGGTGGGCAGGCCCACGCGGTATTTCGCGTTGTCGGTGACCTGTGACAGGGCGAGTGTGCGGCCCATGAAGCAATGCTCGAACGCCAGCACGCGGTCGGCGGGTGATTTATTCGAGAGAGCGAGTTTCAGCGCGTTCTCGTTGGCCATCGCGCCGCTGGAGGTCAGGAAGCAGTGCGAGAGACGCGCGCCCCTGCGCCGTGCGAGTCCGACAAGCTGAAAGGCGAGGCGTGGAGCCCCGAGGTCTTGTTGGAGATTGCCCTGCATGGTCGTGTCGCTCGCGGCGGCGTCGAAGGCAGCGGCGACCAGCGCGGGGTGGCCGTGCCCAAGATGGTGCACGCCGATCCCGCAGATCATGTCGTACTTCACGCTGCCGTCGGCGAGTTCGACGAGGGGACCGGCGCCGAAGCCGCTGCCCAGGTAAGGGAAGTAGAGACCGCCGCCGCGCACCTTGGTGAAGTCGGCCAGTGCCTGTTCGTAGGTGACTTTGCGTTCGGGGTCGCCGGGCCGAGGGCGGTTGAGTTGACGTTGATGATCCGCCGCTGTGTCGAGCAACAGCCGCCGCGCCTCGGCGAGGCGCGGGTCGTTGCGGAAGTTGTCGGCGGCGAGCGGTTTCACGGTCGGGTCTCCGTGCCTCTCTTATCGGCTGGAGGGCGGCTCGGGGTTCCGGGCGTTTCGCGGTAGCGGGGGCAGGTCGCCCGCGGCCAGCCTGACGAGCAGCAGAGCGCTGAGCCTGGCACGCTCCACGAGGCTGTCGGTGAGGAGGAACTCATCGTTGCTGTGGATCGCGCCGCCACGCACGCCCAGGGTGTCGATGTTGGGCAGGCCGGCGGCGGCGAGCTTGTTGCCGTCACACACGCCGCCGGTGGGCAGGAAGCGGATGTCGATGCCGAGCTGCCGGCCGCAATCGGCCAGGTAATCAGGCAGCGGCATGGCGGAGGCGAGCGTCTTGGGCGGGGAGTTGAAGCCGCCATGCAGCGCGGCGGTGTAGCCGTCGCGGGCTGAGATGTCGGCGACGATATCGTCGATGCAGCGGCGGACGTGCTGCATCGATTCGGCGTCGTCCACGCGCGTGTTGAACCGGACGATCGCCAGGTCCGGCACGACGTTGACCGCCGAGCCCCCCTCGATGCGGGCGACGTTGACCGTGATGCCTTTCAGCTCGCGGCCCAAGGCGTCGAGCATCCGCGCGGCGGTCGCGGCGGCGATGACGGCGTTGCGGCCGTCGGAGATATTCCGCCCCGCGTGTACTGATCGCCCGCGCACCACCAGAGAAAAATTCCCCGACCCGCGCCGGTCGCCCGCGAGCGTTCCAGCCTCATCCAAAGCCGGCTCGAACAACAACCCAAGGTCGTTCCGGCTCGCCGCCTCGCGCAGCAGCGGAAGAGAAGAGGGCGAGCCTATCTCCTCGTCGGGCGTGATGAGCACTTCCCAGCCGAGATTCCCCGCGAACGGGCTGCGCTCGAGCGTCTCGAGTGCGGCGAGCATGACGGCGATGCCGCCTTTGGCATCGGTGACGCCCGGGCCGCGCAGCCGATCGGAGGTGACGCGCTCGACGCGTTGGAACGTTGAGGAGGTGGGATAGACCGTGTCCATATGGATGCAGAGCAGCACGTGCGGCCGGGCGTGCAGATGTTTCACCACCGACAGAGCGTGGCCGACGGGAACGGATACGGTGCCGCCCGCGGCATCGACGCGCTCGTGGGGCGGCAGATCGACCAGGGTCGTCTCGCCGCCCAGTGGGGCGAACGCATCACGCAAAAGCTCGGCCTGGCGCGCAAGGCCCGCGAGGTTGTCCGCAGCCGTGTTGGTGTTCGCCCAGGACTCCACCAGGCCGCGCAGGCGGTCGCCCTGCGAGTTGAGATATTTGAGATGATCGGTGAAGTTGGCCATGGCGGTGTGCCGGAACGGTGATACACGGGGCGACACAGGATCATCGGCGAAGAACGGCGGCGGGGACAGAGACCGCTTGATTTTAGAGGGCGTGGTTACGAAGAAATACAGACCCCGACGCTTCGGAAGACCTCGCATCGGGCTTGGCTACGAACCCATACGTCGAAAGAGGCGTTGGACCGCCGGAGATGCGCCGCGGAGCGTCACACGGCCCGCGAGCACGGCGGCAATCGTTGCCATGCCGCCGAGCTGCCCGATGGAGGGGATGTCGAGGAACCGCGTCCACGACGCGTCGCGCGCGGAGTCGAATCCGCGCATGTCCGCCTCGACGGTAACAGGCCGATCGCTCAGCGCCGCCGCGAGGAGGCACCAGGGGCCCGCTCGCCCGCGGCCGTGGAGACAGGTCACACCTGGGGCGCCGTCGATGGCGGTCAGAAGTTCCATGACGGCCTGTGCGTGCGGCGTGCGGTGATACGTGGTCGCGTACAAGTCGGGTCTGGTACGCGGTGCGGCGACGGGATGGACGGTCATCTGTCCGCTCTGAATTTCCACACGGATCATGGCCGGGGGTTGCGATGTGAACCTCGCCCGCGCCTCGGGCGTGTCGCCGACGACGTGGTGCAGCAGCGGGCCAAGCTCGCGTCGTGTGCGGCTGGGCGAGGCGAGGATGGGCCGCAGGGCTGCCTCCGCGCGGCGGCGCCACATCGCCTTGAAGCGCTCCGGCGCGATGGCGGCGGGTTTGCGCCGGCCCCACCAGACGAGCTGGTCGCGCAGGAACGGCCGTAGGATGAACGGCTCGGGGACGGGCAGCGCCCCCTCCAGCGCGAGGTGTTGGTGGAAGAAGCGGTACACGGCCTCACGCATCTGGGTGTTGTAGTTGTGCCCCGCGTCGAGGTGGACGCCGTCCACGCTGTTCTGTGCGCCGAAGAGCTGGTACACCCCGCGCACCTGGGGCAACTCGCGGTCGGGCACGTTTTTCGTCCAGTCGCCGGTGCAACTGCCAAGGAAGATTGGCCGTGGGGCGGCCAGCCGTGCCAACTCGACGTTATTGGATTCGAGGCGGAGCAGCGGGGCGTTCTCGCAGACGCACCCGCCGTGGAAGGATTCAGCGACCATCACGATGGGGGCGGAGATGGTGATGCGGTCGTCGATGGCGGCGAGGATGAACGTCTGGGTGCCGCCGCCGGAGGCGCCGGTGACGCCGATGCGCTTGCGGTCGATGCGCGGCAGGGTGAGCAGGAAATCCAGGGCGCGGAGGCTGTTCCACGTCTGTAGGCCCATGAGGGAGAGCCCCCAGTGCGGGTCGTCGAGCGCGGCGTGGGGGAGCTGGCAGGAGTCGCCGTAGCCGACCATGTCGTAGGAGAAGACGGCCGCGCCCATGGCGGCGAGGTTGAGGCAGCGCGCGATGATGCTGCCGATCTCGGGGATGTCCTGGAGGCGTCCCTGGGGCCAGTGGCCGTGCGGGCAGAGGATGCCGGCGAGGCGCTTCTTGGCCTTTGCGGGTCGGAAGAGATTCCCGGTGACGAAATACCCGGGCAGTGATTCGAAGGCGACCTTTTCGGCCAGGATGCCCTGCGTCTCGACACCGCCGAAGATGCGGGCCATGAGCGGTGTGCGTGCCGGCTCGGGGGCCAGGCCCATGCTCACGCGGGTGTGCTCGCGCAGCCACGCCGCGAAGGGCCTCCAGCCGTCGAGGGAGTCGAATTTTTTGGTGGGGATCGGGGTTTCGTAGAGGCTTGGGGGCATGGTGGGAGCCGCTGGAATAGGGGGATCAGGACCAGGTGCGGACGAAATCGGCGTGGTGGTGTGCGATCCTTTCCTTGCCCGCGTCGCCGGGGTGGACGAGCAGGCCGTAGCGGAGGGTAAGGGTCTGGCCCGGGTCGAGTTTGAGTTCGGCGGCGGGGTGTTCGGGGTTGAAGCAGCGCGAGCCGAACGGGTTGGCGGCGAACAGGCCGTAGCCGCGGACATGCCACTTGGCGCGCGGGCGGTTGTCGGGGTGGTCGAACATGGCGACGCCGACCTTTCGGCCGTTGACGAGGCCGGTGTAGTCCACCCAGTCGGCGGGCCTGCCCCAGCACTCTTTCTCGCCGGCCTTCCCGAGGCTGTTGGAGATAACGCCGCGTGGGTCTTTGGAGCGGGGGCCGGTTTCGTCTTTCTGCTCGTCCATACTGGTGGCGACGCGGATGGCGAATGAGCCCTCTTTAGTGTCGAGGAATGAAATCGACCGGTGGACCGGGCTGAGCGCGGAGCGCAGGGCGAAAGCGGTCGCGCCGCCGCCCAGGTCTGTGATGCGCCAGTGCGCCCGTTCGGTGAGCATCCGCTTGCCGTCGGGCGTGAGCCAATCGTTGACGGCTCCGAAGGTGGCCTCCGCGCCGTTGCAGTTCGGCCCTGCGTCGAAAGCGCGGTGGAGGATGCGGCCCTGTTTTATGCCGGCGTCTTCTGCCCAGAAATCAGTGAACGGCTCGCCGGGGTACGCGACCTCCCCGTGCGTGAAGTGCAGGCCGCGGTGATGCGGGTGGTCGTGCATCTCATCGGGCGCGTCGGCCGTGTTGGGGAACGCGCGCGTCACAGGGTCGCCCAACGGGCCGATCACGGGCCAGAAGTGCGGTTTGAAGAAGGCGGCGGCGAAGCGGTAGTTCGTCAGCGGTCTGCCGTCGCGCAAGATGCGGAGCTGGTCGGCTTCGTGTGCGATGGAGAGCGTCATCGGTTGCTCCGTGCGGGGGCGTTCTCGTTCAGGCGGTCGAGCATCCAGGGGATGCTCTTGTCGCACTTGATGACGTGGCCGCCGTCGTGGACCTCAATGCCCAGGTGCGATTTCGGTTTCTTGAAGAGCGTATAGATGCGGCGCAGCTCGCGCACATTCGCCAGGGCGTCGGCGGTGGGGAAGGAGTCGTCGGCGGTGCCCGAGTCGAGGAAGAGCGGGCGCGGCGCGGTGAGCGCGGCGATGTCGGCGTGCTCGAAGTGCAGCGCCAGGTCGCGCAGGTGGCCGCAGGTGCAGTGCGGGCGGTCGAGGAAGGTGTGCAGGTGGGAGGTGATGTACCCGCAGACGCAGGCGGCGCGGACGCGCGGGTCGAGGGCGGAGAGGAAGGCGGTCATCTCGCCGCCGAGGGAGAGCCCCATGACGCCGATGCGTTTCTTGTCCACCGCCGGGAGCGTCTCGAGCAGGTCGATGGCGCGGACGAGGTCGTAGTAGCGCACGCCGATGAGCGTGTGGCCGAGCATGTTCAGGCCGTGGGTAAGGACCTGGTAGTTGACCGGGCCGTCGGGGAGCTTGCGTTCGCCGAAGCCGATCTGGTCGGGGGCGAGGACGACGCAGCCGCGCTCGGCGAGCCTGAGCGCGAAGGCGTTGTAGATCGACTTGGGGTCGATGCACTCGTCCTTGCCGCCGGTGCTGTGGCCGTGGAGGCAGAGCACGGCCGGCGCGGGGAGCTTCACGTTCCGCGGGGTGAAGAGCCAGGCGGGGACCTGGACGCCGGGCCGGGTGGTGTAAACGACGCGTTCCTTGATGTAGCGGTCGGTGGTCTCGACGACTTCGCGGCGGGGGCGGAGCGGCGCACGTGTTGCGGGCATGGAGCCGAGGATGCGGCGGAGCGTGGCGCGGGCGCGGCGCTGCCAGGCGAGAAAGGCGCGGCGCGACGAGACCGTCATCGGGGATTGCCGCAATGACTGGTGGACGATGGAACGGTAAAGCCCTATGACTTGTCTGCCGTAGGGGTTGTCGGCGGCTTTGACGGCCATTGGAAACTCCGGTGACGTGAATCCGGTACCCCGCAAGGCTTGGACAGGCTCGCATGTTTCCCGGAGGTATTCAAGCACGGCGGTGGTACGATGAGGCGATCCGGGCCGCTACGATCCACGGTCCTCGGTTGGGTTAAAGCTGAAAGGCGGCGTGATGAATCCTCGCGACGGGCGGCGGAGTCGGACGGTGATTGTGCGGCGGGTATTGCCTGTGGTCGCCGTGATGCTGGTTTTGATCACGACGAGCATCACGCTCGCGGAAGAGGGCGCGCCGGCTGTGAGCCTGGTCGCGCCGCAGACGACGGTCTGGCTTGACCACACGCAGGTGATCCCGTTCCGCGTCGCGCAACCGGCGGTGCGCGACACGACCCTCGATACAACGTCTGACAATCCCCGGGTGGTGGTGGTTCTGCGCCCGGCCACGGTGCTGCAGAGGCAGGCGCTCGGCTACCTGCGCGTGCGCGGCGTTGCGGCGGGGGAGGCGAAGCTTACGTTCGGTGGGCAGACGCTGGCCGTGACGGTTCGCGCCGATCCGGCGTCGGAGGCGAAGCCGTCGGCGCGGCTGGTCATCGTCGGGCCCACGAGCGGAGCGGCGGTCTGGGGCCGTGTGACGGTCGGTGTGGAACTGTGGAACCAGGGCGACCCCGACCTCACCCCCGACAAGGTAGTGCTGCAACTGCCCCACGGTCTCGTGCTCAAGCCCGTGAGCACAACGCCCGCCGGCGGTTCTCCGTGGTCCACCGCGCGGTTCGAGATCGACGTCGCCGCGATGCCCGTGGGGGCTACCCTGCTGACGGCCGCCGTCGGAAACACCGCGAGCACGCCGATCCAGCTCAACATCCTGCACCCCTCCGACGCAGCGCTGATCCAGGGCGAATGCGAGGCGACGCTCGACACCCCCCGCCCCGGGAAGCGCGGCAACGGCGGCCGCCCGCGCGTCGGCTCCAGCCCGCAGGCCTCGGGCGGGAAATTCGTCTCCTGTTATAGCGCCGATCCGCCCTGGGTCTTCCCGATCGAGGTGAAGGAACCGGGCCTTTATCAGGTGATCGTCACCGCCTCGGGCGATCCGGCGGCGGGGGCACTGCCGTCGCTGGGCGTGGTGCTGGGCGAGGGCGACCGCGCGGCGACGGCCTCGCGGCTGGTGGATTACCGCTGGCACCGCGTGGCGGTCGGCCGGCCGTTCGCGCTCAAGGCGGGGGCGCAGGTCTTGTCCGTGCGTTTCCTCAACGACTTCAGTGCCCCCGACTACGCCGACCGCAATCTCTACCTCGATCACTACGAAATCGTGCGCGTCGATGACGGCGCTGCGGCCAAACCCGCCGACGGTGCCATGGCGATGTCCATGTCCGCGCCCTCAATGACGATGTCGATGACCCCTGCTGCGGCGAGCATGATGGGTGGCGGCGGTTACGGCGACGACTCGGGCGAGGGTGACGTGCGCATCGCCTTTCAGCGTCCGTTGCACGGCATGCCCCTGCGCGGCGATCTGCTCATCGAGGGCGTGACGTGGTCCCGCGACTCGGACCGCGCGGGTGCGCCCACGGTCTCGCTGGTCATCAATGGCAAACCGGTCATGGCGCAGCGTGCCCCCGACCCGCGGTTCCGCGTGAACCCCGGTTATTTCCATGCCGGTGAGAACACGGTGCAGATGGTCGCCCGGCTCGCCGACGGCACGGGTGGCGCGACGCCGGCGCAGACGGTCAGCGTCGATCCCGCAGCCGTGGAGGCAGCCCCGGCGCGGCGGTATCTGCGCTACGGCATCGCCGATGGGGCGTGGGGCGCATCGTTCGAGGGCAAACTCAGCGAAAAGGACCGTCCCAAGGGGCAGCCCGTTGGTTTCTTTGCGAGTAACGGCCGCGCGACGCTGCTCCTCCCTGACGACCTGGAAGGCCGGCAGGAGTTGTATCTCGAAGCACGCGGTGACGAGTACGACGGCCCCACCGTCGCGACGGTCTATCTGCAATCCGGCGACGTCCCGGAAAAACAACTTACGACGTGGAAGACCCACAAATGGTGGGACGACGCGAGGCTGGGTGAGTTCGACCTGCCGCGCGGGCCTAAGCGGCTGATCGTCGCCTTTGAGAACGACCTCTACCTGGAGAAGAAGGGCGACCGCAATCTGTACGTCAAGGCGGTGAGCCTGCGCGATCCCGCCCCCGAGAACGACGCCGTGCCCCCGACGGCACGCGTGCTCTACCCCGACAAGAGCGGGCAAGAGGTGTACGGCGTCGATGCGGTCGTCGCGGAGGCGTCGGACAACGACAGCCTTGATTGGGTGGACCTGGTGATCGACGGCAAGCGATTGGGGATGCAGCCCGATCGCGACCCGGCGCTCGGACGCCTCGTGTTTCCGCTGCTGACCCGGGCACTGCCCGAGGGGGAACACAGCATCAAGGTGCGTGCCCGCGACCGCGCCGGCAACCAGTCGGACTCGCAGGAGATCACGGTGGTGGTGCGGGCGTCGCCCCCCAGCACGCCGGGGCGGTACGAGCGGGCCGTGCGTCTGCTCGACCGTTTCGCCTACGGTCCCGACGCGGGCGAGCTCGCGGCGGTGCTGACGATGGGCGAGCGGGAATACCTCAAATCAAGGCTCGGCGCGTCGCTGGATGAGCCGGGCGAGCGTGCGGCGCTGGGTCGCGGCGCGGTGATGTGGCCGGCCGCGGGGGGGGAGTACGAAGTGGCCGTGCGCGCCATCCAGCACTTGGAACTGACGCCCAACCCGGTGCGGGCGCGGTTCGTGATGTGGGCGGAGAACCATTTCTCCACCTGGGTGCGCAAGACCGAGGGGTGGCGGAAGTGGGATGAGCACGCGGCGTTCCTGCGATTAGGAGTCGCCCCGTTCGTGGATCTGCTGGAGGCCTCGGCCTCCAGTCCGGCCATGCTCGTCTATCTCGACCAGCAGCGCAGCTTCGCCGGCCGGCTCAACGAGAATTACGCGCGTGAGGTGATGGAACTCCACACCCTGGGCGTTCACGCCGGCTATTCGCAGCAGGACGTCACCACGCTCGCCGGCCTGCTCAACGGCTGGACCGTCAGCGAGGAGGCGGCGCTCAACGGCCAGGGCTACCCGCTCACGTCGGTCTTCCGTTTCGACCCCACGCTCAACGACGGCAGGTCGCGCAGCGTCATCGGCATGAAATTCGACGGCTCCAGCCCCGCTGGCCGTGAAGACCAGGTCCGTCTCGCCCTGGAGACCCTCGCAGCGCACCCCGGGACGGCCACGCACGTCGCGCGCCAGCTCATCGAGCACTATGTCGCCTGCCCCGCACCCGAGGCGATGGTGAGCGATGTTGCGGCGGTGCTCCTCCGCACCGGCGGCGACATGCGTGAGGCGCTCATGGCCATCGCCCAGCACCCCGGTTTCTGGTCCGCCGATCACGCCCAGCGGATGGCCCGGCCGATCGATTATGCCCTGCGTCTTACCCGCACCACCCGCTCCGACGACGGGTGGCAGGTGTACGACTTCCTCCAGCGCAGCGGCATGGGGATGTTCGACTGTGTAACCCCCAACGGCTACCCCGAGCAGGACGAACGCTACGCCGATTCCAACGCGATGCTCCAGCGGTGGCGGCTGGCCAAAGACCAGGAGTGGCCGCTGCTGACGCTCGTGCCCGGCTCATGGCGGTGGCGCGAGGGGGCCGACCGCTCGCGGTGGCTGCAGGACGTGGTGGATATCATCGCCGTGCGGTTGACGGGCCGGCCGCTCACCGGCGAGTCGAACGAGGCGGCGTTGCGCGTGCTCGACGCCTCGAAGGGTGACATGGACCGGCGCGTGATGGATTTGGGCGCATTCATCGGGGCGCTACCCGAGGCTAGCCTGCGGTAAACCCGGTGGGTTGGATGAGGATTCGACGATGAAACTGACACGACGGTTTTTCCTGAAATCCACCGGGGCGCTGGCGGCCTATTGCGGGCTGGCACCGCTGGACTCGCTGGCACTCGCGGCCGCGCCGGCGGTGGATGCGAAGCCGGTGACGCGCGGCAAGACGTTCGTCGTGATCTTCCTGCGCGGCGGGGCGGACGGGCTCAACCTCGTCGTCCCCTGGAAAGAGTCGCACTATTACGAGATGCGCCGCGGCCTGGCGATCCGCCCGCCCGGGGAGGCCAACGGCGGGCTCGATCTCGATGGTTTCTTCGCGCTCCACCCGCGCATGAAGGCGATGACGCCGCTGTTCGACTCCGGCCTGGCCGTCGCGGCGCACGCCGTGGGCTACGACAAAAACACCCGTTCACACTTCGAGGAGCAGGACGTGTGGGAGACCGGCGTGGTGGGGAACACGCTGGGGTCCGACGGCTGGCTGAACCGCCATCTGCAGACATCGGAGGGCCACGGCCCGCTGCGCGCCGTGGCGGTGGGCGACACGCTGCCACGCATTTTGCGCGGTCCGGTGAACGCTTACGCCGTGCGCGGGCTGGACCAGCTCACGATGCCGAAATCGAGCGGGGGCGATACGGTCGTCTCGGCGCTGGAGCACGCCTACAAGGTCGATCCGAAGGAGCACGCGGGCCCGGCGCGTGATTTGGTGACGCAGACCGGCCGGGCGACGCTCGACGGGCTGCGCATCTTGCAGGAGGTCGCGTCGCGCCCCGACAAGTCACCAAAATATCCGGATACCGAGGTCGCCCGACGGTTGCACCAGGTGGCGCGGATGGTCAAGGCGGACATCGGCCTGGAGGTCGCCGAGGTCGATTACAACGGGTGGGACACGCACCAGTACCAGAGCTACGGCGGCCTCGACGGTCCGTTCTCAAATCTCGCGGGGGGCCTGGGCGATGCGATGGCGGCCTTCGCGCAGGACCTGGGCGACCGCATGGACGACGTGCTGGTGCTCACGCTCAGCGACTTTGGCCGGACCGCGGCGGAGAACGGCACGTCGGGCACGGACCACGGCTGGGCGAGTTGCATGTTCGCCATGGGCGGTACGGTGCTCCGCGCCTCGGGCGGGAAGGCACGCAAGGTGGTGACGGCCAAGTGGCCCGGCCTCGCGCCGGACCAGCTCCACGAGGGGCGCGACCTGCTGCACACGATGGATTTCAGAGATGTGCTGGCCGAGGCGGTGCGCGTCCACCTGGGCAACCCGAATCTGGCAAAGGTGCTGCCCGGCCGAGACGCCAAACCCGTCGGTCTCTTCGCCTGATCCACCGCCGCTCGCGGCTTAGCGTCCCCCTTGGTTGACGTATCATCGTGGCATGCCCGACGCCGCCCCACCCCGGTTCCTGGTCACCGCCGGCAGCACGCGTGAGCGCATCGACGATGTGCGTGACTGGGGCAACATCTTCACCGGGAACACCGGCCTGGCGATCGCCCGCGCCCTGGCCGAGGTGGGCGAGGTGGACCTGCTCACCGCCAACCGGGCGCACGTCGATGAGTTGCTCGGCGGCGGCGGGGGCAGGCACCTGATCCACGCGACGGGTTTCACCACGCACGCCGAGTTGAAGGCGGAACTTCAGGCGGCGGTGACCAAGCGGGATTACGCGGCGGTCTTCATGAGCGCGGCGGTGTCGGACTACAGCCCCAAGCGTGTGTACGAGGTGATCGAGAAAAAGGCCGATGCATCGTCCAAGGATGGTGCGCGGGAGGTGTGGGTGGTGCGCGACGTGCAGAAGGGGAAGGTGTCGAGCGCTCATCGGCGGATCGCGGTGCTCGCCGAGCCGACGGAGAAGCTCGTGGACCTGTTCCGAGGGGCGTGGGGGTACCGCGGGCTGCTGGTGAAGTTTAAGTTGGAGGTCGGGCTGTCGAAGGAGGAATTGATCCGCGTGGGGCAGGCGAGCCGGCGGGCGAGCGGGGCGGAGTATTTAGTTGCCAACACGTTGGCGATGGTGGGTGGGCCGGAGGCGGGGGCGTATCTGTTGAGCGAGGTGGGGGAGGAGTGGGTCCCGCGCGGGGAGTTGGCGGCGCGTCTGGCGGCGGTGGTGCGAGAGGCAATCAAGACACGCTAAGCCGCGAGCGGCTCAATACTCGCTGACGGGAAGGTTTTTCAGGGAGGCGGGCTCTTTGCCTTGCGGCGCGATCGTGTTGTGCGAGGGGGCGCCGATGGCGCGGATGATGGCGTCGAGGTCGTCGGGCACCTGGATGGGACGGCAGGCCATCTTGCCGTGCGGCTCAGAGCGCGGGGCGGTCTCCTGGATACTCTTCATGTCGATGCCGGTGTGGTATTTCACGGTGGCGTCGGGGTCTTTCAGGACGTGGCCGGTGAGGATGCAGACGACGCGCTCGCCCGGGGAGATGACGCCCTCGCGCAGGAGCATGTGCGCCCCGGCGACGCTCGCGGCGCTGGCGGGCTCGCAGCCGAAGCCGTAGCGGCCGACCATCGCCTTGTGCTCGAGGATGGTCTCGTCGTCCACCTCGCGTACGACGCCGTTCATCGCCTCGAGGGAGCGCAGCGCCTTGGGCAGGTTGACGGGCCTGCCGATCTCGATCGCGCTGGCGATGGTGTGGGCGTGGACGTCGCTGGCGTCCATCTGCTGGTAGAAGGCGTTGACCTTCGCGGCGTCGTAGCGCCCGCCATTCCAGCGGATGCCGATCTCGTTGTAGAGTCGGTGCAGCGGGTTGGCGCCGTGCGCCTGGATGACGGCGAGGCGCGGGATTTTCTTGATCAGCCCCAGATCGCGCAGCTCGGTGAACGCCTTGCCGAACGCGGAGCAGTTCCCCAGGTTCCCGCCGGGCACGACGATCCAGTCGGGCACCTGCCAGTCCATCGCCTCGAGCACGCGGTACATGATGGACTTCTGCCCCTCGAGCCGGAAGGGGTTGACGGAGTTCATCAGGTAGATGCCAAGGTCCTTGCGCTCCACGGCGATCTGCCGGACGCGGCGGAGGCAGGCGTCGAAGTCGCCCTCGATCTGGAGCGTGCGGGCGCCGTAGTCCAGCGCCTGCGAGAGCTTCCCGTAGGCGATTTTTCCCGAGCCGATGAAGACGATGCCCGTCATCTCGCTGAGCGAGGCGAACATGGCGAGGCTGGCGGAGGTGTTGCCGGTGCTGGCGCAGGCGACGCGGTTGGCGCCGATCATGCGGGCGTGGGTGAAGGCGGCGGTCATGCCGTTGTCTTTGAACGAGCCCGACGGGTTGAGCCCCTCGTATTGCAGGAAGAGGTTGCCGGGCTTGATGCCGATGTGGGACGCGAGCAGGCGTGCGTCCTGCAGGTTGGTGCGGCCCTCTCCGACGGTGACGATCTGGTCCTCGGAGTTGTAGAAGGGCATGAGCTCCCGGAACCGCCAGACGCCCGAGAAATCCAGCGCCCCCTGGCCGCTCTCGCCCTTGGTCATCCAGCGGTGCTCGAAGTGCGCGAATGATTTGGGCACCGGCAGCTTCGCCCAGTCGTATTGGATGTCCAGCAGCGAGGATTTTTTCTTCTTCTCGCAGGCCGGGCAGGAGACGTGCACCTCCTCCACCGGGTAAGTCGCGCCGCAGTCGGGGTCGATGCATTTCTGGAAGGCGTGGGTCATAGGCGGACATTGTACGGAATGCACGGCATCGGGCGTGGCCTCTACAATGGGGCCATGCCCGCACCCCTCATCGGCATCACGAGCGACAACAAGGACAACGCCGATGCTTCCAATCGGTACGAGTCGCCGGTGGCTTACGCCCGCGCCGTGGCGGAGGCGGGGGGCGTGCCGGTGATCCTGCCGCAGGAGGCCGAACTGGCCGACGAGTACGTCCGGCGGTGCGACGGCATCCTCATGACCGGCGGGGCGGACCCGCGGACGGAGGCGTTCGGCGCGCCGACGCACGCGGCGGCGAAGGTCATGGCCCAGCGCCGGCAGACATTTGATCTCTCGCTCCTCGCCGCGCTCGACCGCCGCAAAAACCGCCCCACACTGGGCGTCTGCCTGGGCATGCAGCTCATGTCGCTCCACGCCGGCGGGAAGATCAACCAACACCTCCCCGACACGCTCGGCGACCGCGCGGCCCAGCACCAGAAAGACAACCGTCACGCCGTGGTGGTGCGGGCAAAGGATTCCGTGCTGGGCGACGTGGCCGACGCATCGGTCGTCTCGTGGCACCACCAGGCGGTGGCGGACCCGGGACGATTGCGCTTGGTGGCGACGGCGCCGGACGGTGTGATCGAGGCGGTGGACGACCCGGCCCGCGCCTTTTACCTGGGCGTGCAGTGGCACCCGGAGCGTGGCGGCGACGGGCCGCTTAACGCGGGGCTGATCCGGCGGTTTTTAGACGCCTGTCGTTCCGCCACATGACCAGGATCATCAGGATCACGCCGACCACCAGCGCCGCGTCGGCGAGGTTAAAGATCCACGGGTAGACCTCGTCAACGCCGTGCGGCCAGTGCCAGCCGAACGGCAGCCGTACGCCGGGGAAGAGATAGAACATGTCCCGCACCGCGTGGAACATGACGCGGTCGTAGAGGTTCCCCAGGGCCCCCGAGAGGATCATCGCCAGGGCGGCGTGCGAGAGGAACGCCCGCGCCGGCAGGCGGTAAAACACCCGCGTGATGACCACCAGGGCCACAATGCTCACCGCCGCGAAGAGCCACTGTGAGCCTTTGCCTAGCCCGAAGACCGCACCGGTGTTGGTCGTCAGCCGCAGGCTCAGCACGTGCGGGATCAGCACCATCGGTTCGTGCGGATATTCCGCCCAGAAGAGTTGATCGACCGCGCTGCGTTCGAGGCGCGTCACCCGGACGCCGGCGACGTGGGCGAACGACCACTCTTTTACCCACAGGTCGGCGGCCAGCAGGACGAGGGTCAGCCCGACAAACCACGCGACCGAGAGCGCGTCGCGCCCGGCGGGGCGGCTCGGCGGAGATTGTGCGGCTGTGTCGGTCATGGTCTGAATCACAGCCCTTGGAGCTGTTTGGGCGAGAGTTCGTTGAGGAGCGGCCGGCCGTCACGGAAGCGGATCAGGTTCTGGCTGAAGATGTCCCACACGCGCTTGGGGTATGTTTGCGTGTCCCCCGAGCCGGCGATGTGCGGCGTGAGGATGACGTTGGGCATCGCCCAGAGCGGGTGGTCGGGCGGCAGGGGGTAGTGGTAGTGCGTGTCCAGCGCGGCGGCGGCGATCCAGCCTTCACGCAAAGCGCGGAGCAGCGCCTGCTCCTGGATCAACGGCCCGCGCGCCGGGTTGAGCAGGCAGGCGTGGCGGGGGAGCGCTCGTAATTCTTCCTCGCCGATCGCGCCGCGCGAGGCGTTGGTCATGGGCATGGCGACGATCAGGAAATCCAGCCCGCGCAGGAACTCTGCGCGATCCTCCATGCGGAAGACGCGGTCCGGCAGCTTGCCGTCCGGGTCGCCGCTGCCCGGCACGACGTACTTGTCCTCGCGTTTGGCCACGCCGCTGCGGGTGAGGGCGTGGACGGTCATGTTCATGGCCTTGCAGAGACGCGCCGCCTCGCGCGCCAGCCCGCCGTAGCCCCAGAAGCCGACGGTCGAGCCGCGCACCTCGCGCTGGAACCGGGCCGCGCGGTCCCAGACGGCCTTGTCCTGGTTGCGGATCATGCCGCGCACGTCGCGCGCCAGGTTGACGATCATGGCCGCGCACCACTCGCCGATGGGCACATCGAAGGTGCCCAGGGCGTTGCTCGCCCGGATGCCCTTCGCCGGCAGGCCCAGCGGGATGTACTGCTCGTAACCGGCCGAGGCGAGCTGCACCCACTTAACCTGTTTGGCGTCGTGGAAATTTTTCGGGGCAATGCCCGAGCAGAAGAGCACGTCGATGTCGCGCAGCTTTTCGATCGGCCAATTGTTCTCGATCTCTCCGTGGACGCCCGCGGAGGGCTCATCCATGAACAGGAACTCGACGCCGGGCTCGCGCCGCAGCTCGGTCAGCGTGGGCTCGTATTGGGGGACGGTGATGAGGACTTTCAGGTTGCTGCTCATGGCCGAGATGGTAGCGGATCAGTTTGCGCTTAGTTGAGCAGTACTTTCCCCGGCACCTCATTGAACTCCCCGCTGCCGGGCACGAAGGGGAACTTGCGACGGATTTCGTCGGTGATGCGGATGCCCAAGCCGGGCGTGGTGGGGGGGAGGATCATGCCGTCTCGCATCACCAGGGAGTCACCGACGACCTCGCTGTGCAGGCCGGCGTAGTCGGGGGGCACTTCGAGGATGCATGTGTTCGCCGCCGCGAAGCCGCAGTGCACGTTCTGCATCAGCGAGCCGCCCGCGCCCCAGGCGTGGGTGGCGATCTTCTTCCCCCGCTTCTGGAACTCGCCGGCGATCCGCATGAACTCGGCGATGCCGCCGACGTACGAGGCGTCCGGCTGGGCGATGTCGTAGCTGTCGCGGCGCAGGTATTCGAGCCACTCGGGCATCGCCGAGAGGCATTCGCCACCGGCGATCGGCACGCTCGTCGCCGCCGCGAGCTCGGCGTAGCCCGCCGCATCGGTGTAGGGCAGTGCCTCCTCAAGGAGGAAGATGTTGTGCGGCTCCAGCGCCTTGGCGACGGCGATCGCCGTTTTCACGTCCCACACGCCCGCGGGGCTGTTGCCCATGTGGCCGTCGATTAGGATGTCCACCTTCGGCCCGCAGTGCTTGCGGAGGAAAGCGATCTTGTCGCCCTCGAAATCGGCGTGCTCGTCGGGCGTCGTCCCGCCGTCGTCCCATTTCCCGGCCTCGAGCTTGCCCGCGCCGACCTTGAAGCCGTGGAAGCCCAGCCCGAGGTAGTAGTCCACCTTTTCCGCGAGCCTGGCCTTGGGGTAGTTACTCGGGCCGCCGGTGGCGTAGCAGTTCAGGTTTTTGTGCCGCGCGCCGCCGAGCAGGTCCACCACGGGTTTGCGGCGGACCTTGCCGGCCATGTCCCAGAGCGCCGCCTCGACCGCCGTAAGCACGATCGCGCCCAGGCCGACGCGGCACCAGAAGTTGCCGCAGTGGTACATGCGCCGCCACATCTCGCCGATCCACGCGGCGGGGTCGGCGTCTTCGCCCACGCGCTGGCCGACGAGGATTGGGGCGAAGAACTCGACGATGGACGGTACAACCTCGGGGCAGAAATAGCCTGCGTAGGTCTCGCCGATGCCGACGAACTCGGTGTCGGTGAGGATGCGGACGAAGGCCGCGCTGCGGAGGCCGCGCGCCTCACGCAGGAAGCGGTCGTTGGTGCAGGGGCCCGTGAGGAGGACGGTTTCGAGCGCCGTGATCTTCATGGAGCAAAAGCATACCGCATCACGGGCGCGGACGGCGCAGCGGTGCGGTGCGATTTGGGGGATCAGGATGTTCGGATGCTCACCGGCGGCCGCCGCGGCGTTCCATCTCGCGTGCGGCCTCGATGCAGTACTTGGCCCACGGGGTGACGTCGAGGCGGGGGCGGTTGATGGGGACGCCCTTGGCGAGGCAAACGCCGTAGGTGCCGCTCTTGATGCGGAGCATGGCGTCGGTGATCTCTTTGAGGAGCTTGCGTTCGGACTCGACCAGGCCGAGCGTGAACTCCTGCTCGTAGTTGTCCGAGCCGACGTCCGCCATGTGGAGGGGCATGTTGGAGAGGTTGCCGCCGTCGTTCTTGGCGTCGGTCTGGAGGGACTCAACGTCGCCGAGGATCTCGCTGCGTTTTTCGAGCAGGAGGGACCAGTAGTGGTCGAGGTCTTTCTTGGTCAGGCCGGTCTTGACTTTGCGGAGGTCGTCCTCGGTGAGGATGACTTCGTCGTGCTCCTCGCCGTTGTCGGCCTTGGGAACGGGCTTGGCGATGGGCTTGGCGGGGGTGATGTCGGAAGCAACGATAGGCAACTTGGGCTTGATCTTGAGCCCGGTGCCCTGGGCGAGGTTCAGGCCGGTCGTCCTGGGCTTGAGCGTCGGGGTCGCAACCGCGGGCTTGGCCTTGCTCTTCCCCTTGCCCTTGACCACAGTGGCCTTGGGCTTGGACTTGAGAGAAGACGCCTTGCCGCTGGTACCGCTCTTCTTGGTGGTCTTTTTCTTGGCCACGATGAACTCCTGCATGCGCGCCGGCGGTCGGATTCCCAATATCCGCACGGCCAGACGCCGCCGAATTACCGCCCCCAACTTGCGAGCCTCGCATGCTACCGGGATGGTACGAGCGCGGCAAGTGGGCTGTTCGACGCTGTTTTGTGGGTTTCCGGGAGGCCCCACGCGGCGTCAGTCGGCGTGTTTCTGCCGCAGCCGGGCGCTCAGGCGCAGCAGCAGGTGGGCACGCTCGATCTCGTCGAGCCATTCCTGGAGCGTCGCGGCGACCTCGCTGGCGGGGACGGCCGCGCCGGGCATCGGGCAGCTCGGGCCCAACTGGCGGGCGGCGATGGCGCGGTAGCGGGAGAGCGTGCGGTCGCCGTACCAGCCGACCAGCTCGTAGTCCTCGGCGCAGAAGGCGAAGACCGGCACGCGGTTGCCCCCGCAGATGCGCAGCTCCTTCTGTAGGTCGGCGTGGGCGTCGCGGTCGACGAACCGCAGGTCGATCTTGTCGGGGTTCGCCTGGGCGATGCGGGCGACCAGCGGGCACTGCTGGACGCAGTCGCCGCACCAGATGCCCGACAGGCCGATGATGTTGATCTTGCGGACGAACGAGCCGACCAGGGCGCGCTGGGCGTCGGTCAACTGGACCTGGTCGTGGAACTTCTTCCAGTTCGCCTGCTGGTCGGGGTTGCCGGTGGCGACGTACTGGTCGTACGGGAGGCCGGCCTGGTGCTTGGATTGGAGGTAGGTCGCGTCCATGGGGCGAGATTGTAGCAGGGCCGCGATGGTGGATCGCACGGACCCGCCTGGGAGAGCCGCGGGCGATTGGTTATTGCGATCTGCGCTGAATGACCCTGAACGCGCCCCACGCAATCAGCGCGGCACCGACCGCCGCGAGCGCGACCCCGCTCTGCGTTCCGACCAGTGCCAACTTACCGGTGAGGCCGCCGATCACGAAGATGATCCCGACGATGATATTTCCCATGGCAGCGCACCCCCTGCAAAAATGCCTGATACCGGGCGACGCCTGCCGAGGGTGGGCCTTACCGCTTAAGCATGCCCGAGCGGCGGGCGTACTCGAAGACGCCACCCGCATCGACGATCGGCTTGACGTCGCCCAGCGGGCGGAGCTTGTAGGTCTTGCCCGTCGTGTTGTTGGTCAGCAGGCCGTTGTCGATGTCCACGGAGCAGTCGTCGTCGGTCTTGATCTCTTCGACGAGGCGCTGCACGGATTCGCAGGGCAGGAGGTAGCCGCCGTTGACGCAGTTGCGGAAGAAGATGCGGGCGTAGAACTCGGCGACGACGACCTTGGCGCCGGCCTCGGCGATCGCCAGCGGGGCGTGCTCACGCGACGAGCCGCAGCCGAAGTTCCGCCCGCCGATCACGATGGTGTACTGGCTCTTGAACTGCCCCTCGGGGACGAACCGCATGTTCCCCTTGGGCAGGCCGCACTGCTTGGGCGGCACGCCCGCCATCGCGTACATGCCGAAGTACTTCCGCTCAGCCTCGTCCGAGGGGTTAAACGAGAGGTACTCGGCGGGGATGATCTGGTCGGTGTCGATGTCGTCGCCCATGACGAACGCTTTACCGGTGATGACGGTGCTCATGTGGTCGGTTCCTGGCGTGGGATCGGGCAGTATAGCCGATGGGCGTGCTAGGGGATCGGCCGGTCGTAGCGGTTCACTCTGGACGAGCCGCGACCGTGAGGGAGCGGTTTTCCTGGAGTGGCGGCATTGCAGAACCGCTCCCTCACGGTCGCGGCTCGTCCGGAGACGGCTTGGGCGATGTGGCTGACGGTGTGGTGGCGGGGTCGGAAGAATGGGTCGGCGTGACGGGCGTGGCCTTGGGCGTCATCGGTTCACCGGGTGCAGAGGTGGGGGCTGGCGGCGTGGGCTCCGGGGCGGCGACGCCGGCCTTGGTTTCAAGCTCGCTGATTCGGGCGGCAAAGGCGGTCACGGGCCGGCCGTTGAGGAGCGTTTGCAGGCGGGCGAGGATGTTGCGGGCCGTGTCGAGCTGGCCGGTGGCGATCTGACGCTGCGCGGCGGTGAGCAGCTCTTCAATGACCGTGTTGCGTCCGGCCTCATCGACCTGGTTGTCGCCCAATATCTGCCCCGCCAGCGAGAAGGCCGGGTCCACTTCACCGGCCGCCAGGCGGGTGCGGAAGAGCGTCTGCCGGTGCCTGCGGCGCAGCGCCGGGTCGACCAAGTCATCCGCCTTGATGGCGTTGAGGTCCGCCAGCGCCTGGTTGGCGTCGCCCTGTGACAGCCGGAGTTCCCCCCGAGCCAGCAGCAGCTTCGCCATGTCATCCGCGGAACGCTGCTCCGCCCCGGCGTCGATGGCGGCTGAGAGGATGCGGTCGCGCGTGGCGGGGTCTTCGTCGGCCTTCTGGAGCTTGGCGTCGGCGTCGATGACCGCCTGCGCCGGCACACGCGACGCCATCGCCGTGACCGACCGCTGCCACGCCGTCAGTTGCGAGGCGTCGGCGGGCCGCAGATCAACCAGCGCGTTGAAGTCTTCGACGCTTTGTCCGCGCCGGCCGGCGGCATCGACAAAGATGCGCCGGATGATCGGGTCGGACGCCCGGCCGATCAGCGTCGTCAGCGGTTGCCCCGACTGTGCCCAGACCTTGGCGGAGGCCTCGCGGACGTCCTGGCTCGCCGCGTCCATCCACATGGCGACGCGGTTCCAGTCCAGGATGTGGCCCAGCCTGCCGAGCAGGTCGATCACGCGGGGTTCGGGCGGCTGCGGGCCGCGCGTCAATTCGTCGAGCCGCCTGGTCATGACGGCCGCCTCGGGCGGGTCCACGAGGCCGGCGGTGACTGCCTCGGTCAGGGCGCCGGCGGCGTCGTTGCGCAGGATCGGGTCGGGGAGCATTGCTGAGATCGCCCCCACCGCGCCGCGGCGGGGCATGCGGGCCATCACCTGAAGGTAGGCTTTGAGCACGTCCGGGTCGGTCTCCTCGCCGCGGGCGAGCTTTTGCTCGACGACATCGGCGGCGGACTCGTCGCGCATCTCACGGAGCAGCCGCGCCGCGCCCTGGCGTACGGTGGGTGAGGCGTCGTCGAGGCGGGAGAGCAGCGCGGCGCGCAGGCCGGCGTGGATCGGCTTGTTGTCCTGCGCGGGGTTGTCGGTGAGCCACTGCAGCGTGAGCTCGACCCCCAGCAGGCGCACGGGCTCGAGGGGGTCGGTGAGCATTGCGGCGAGCAGCACCGGCCGGTCGGCGGCGGGCGTGACGCGGTAGAGCGGGCGGTAGAGCTCGGTCAGCCGCTCGGCGAGGCGCGGCGCCTGGCGTTCGTCGGCGAGCCGGCGGCGCGTCTGGTTTTGGAGGACCTCCGCCAGCCACTGCGCCTCGTTGAGGCGGCGGTGCTGCTCCCACCAGCGCCGCCACTGCGCCAGGTCGGAGCCGTGGCTGTCGATGCCGGTGAGGTTGCCCAGCGCCTCGAAGGCGGCGCGGCGGACCGGGGCGGGTTGATTGGGTTGGATGCACTCCATCAGCACCCGCGCGACCTCGATGCGGGGGTGGTAGCCCAGGGCGAAGACCGGCCCGCTCCGCGCCTCGGCGGGGAGCTTGTCGTTCTGCGCCGGGGCGAGCAGGGCGGCGAGCACGCGAGGGTCGTTGTACCGGCTCAGCGCGGCCGACAGTTCGGGCAGCAGGATCGGGTCGGCGTCGGCCAGGAGGTTGAGCATCGGCTGCGCCAACTCGGGCGGCGCGGCGTCGCTGAGGATCACGGCACGGGCGATGAACAGCTGCGTCTCGGGGTCCCGCGTGGGGTTGAGCTCACGGGCGACAAGGTCCACACCGATGGGGCCTGTCGCCAGCAGCGAGATGGCCGCTTCACGGCGCCGCGCGGCATCGAGCCGGGTGTCCACGAGCAGGTCGCGCAGCGTTGTAGGCGTAATGGTGTCGGCGGGCTGTGTGGCGGGTTGAGCGTTCAGCGGCGATGCCAGAGACAGGGCAAGCAGGAATGCACGGGAGATCAGGCGTGCGCCGGCACGGCGTGAAACACACGGGGATGCGTGCTGGAGGGTGGCGGGCGTATTTAGCCGTCGGAGGGGCACGGATTGATCCTGAGGTCGTGGCGTCGGAGGGGCGTCATCCGGGGTTTCTGCAGAAGTTCTTGACCCTAAAGGATATATTATCGGTGTAAGGCGTGTCGGCCACTACAGGTTGTTTTATCACCCGGCCGATAACGGTATGGATGCCCGGGAGGGCGGCGTCGGTGTTGGAGACGGGCGGCCCGCATGAGCGACTGGTTCCAAGCCGAGTTTCACGCCGAGCGTGCCCACCGCTTCTACGAGGCGGGCCAGTGGGACAAGGCGTTGGCCGAGCTGAAGCTCGCGCTATCGCTGGACCCCAGCCAGAGCGATTGGCATTTCGGGATGGGCCTGACCCTCGACGCGCTTGAGCGTTACGACGAGGCCGTGACCTGTTTTGAGCAGGTGCTGCAGCTGCGCGGCGACGACATCGACACGATGCTGCACCTTGGCGTGGACCTGATCCGCAGCGGGAACGACCGCCGCGCGGTCGAGGTGCTGGAACGGGTCTCGAAGATCGATGCCGACAACGAGCCGGCGTATTGCCACCGCATCCTCGCCTACGCGCGATTAGGTGAGCATGAGCATGCCGAGGAGATGTTCTACCTGGCGCGGCAGGTCGTGGAGGAGTGCCCGCTCTGCTACGACCACCTGGCGCACAGCCTGGCGCACCGCGACGACCTGGATCGGGCGATCTGGTGTTGGCAGCGGGTGCTGAAGATGGACCCGCACTTCCCCGAGGCCAGCGCGAACCTGGCGCGCTGCCACTGGCGCAAGGGGCAGCACGAACGTGCGCACGAGCTTTACATCCAGCAGCTGCGCGACGACCCGGGCGACGTGGACACGCTCCTGCAGGCGGCGCAGCTCCTGGCGGAGATGGGCCGGCACGCCGAGTCGCGCGAGAAGGCGCGGCGCGTGCTGGAGATCGACCCGACGGTGGCGGCGGCGTACCACCACCTGGGTGAGATGTCGCTGCTGGCGGGGCACCTCGACGGCGCATCGTCGGACCTCGAAATGGCCAAGCGACTCGATCCGGACCGCACGGGCGTCCGCCTCGCACTGGCGCGGGTGGCGCAGCTGCGCGGCAAGGATGAAGAGGCCCGTTCGCTCCTCCGCGCCGAGCTGGACCTGACCGGTCACGAGCCGATGCAGGTGCTGGACATGGCGAGGATGCTGATCGAGCTGCGGATGCCCCAGCCGGCGGTGGAACTGCTCTCGCCACTGATCGAGGGCGAGCAGTCGTGGCTGGGCGACGACGGCCGGGCGTCGGCGTTCCTCTACCGGGGTGTGGCGCGGCTGTTGACGCGCCGGACGGACGAGGGGGTGCGCGACTGCAGGGCGGCGCTGCGGCTCGCGCCGCGCAACACGCTGGCGATGCGCAACCTGGTCGTCGCCTACCTGGACCAGGGCCGGCTGAGCCGCGCCCGGTATTGGCTGAGCAAGGCGGTGGAACTCTCCCCGGCCGACACGCAGTTGCAACGGCTGCGCTACCGCATGTGGTCCGTTTCCCTGGCGAAAGTGCTGCGCAACGCCCAGCGGCGGCTGCGGCGGTGGATCACGCGCCGGCCGTAGGTGTGCCGCCGGTTTCACGGCGGATTCCCCGACATCCCTACTCGGAATTTCATCATCCATCCCCGGATGCCGCGATTCATCATCCGTTACACTAACCCGCTCACGGCCCACGGACCCCGGACGACCAGACCATGATCGACCTCAGAGACCTGCGCGAGAACCCCGAACGCTACCGCCTCGCCGCGCAACGCAAGCGCATCGACGTGGACATCGACCGGCTCCTCGCCCTCGACGCCGAGCACCGCGCCATGCTCACCAAACAGCAGCAGCTCACCCACGAGAAAAACCAGATCGGCAAGCAGATCGGCCAGCTCGCCGGGCAGATCAAAAAGGCCCCCGATGCGGAGAAGACGGCGCTCTCCGCGCAAATGAAGCAGTTGCAGGAGCGCCCGACGCAGATCAAGCAGGAGGAGCAGGCGCTGGCGGCGAAGATTGCGGAGATGGAACCGTCGATCGAGGAGATCGTGCTGCGTGTCC
Organism: Planctomycetota bacterium; assembly: GCA_021413865.1. Lineage (GTDB taxonomy): Bacteria > Planctomycetota > Phycisphaerae > Phycisphaerales > Phycisphaeraceae > JAIOPN01. Next base: position 62,079 of record JAIOPN010000026.1, read on the forward strand.
CCCAGCCGCCGGCGGAGGACGTGCCGCACGGCACGGACGACACGGGCAACGTCGAGCTCCGCCGCTGGGGCGCCGTCCGCAAGTTCGACTTCGAGTTCAAGGACCACGTCACGCTCGGCACGGCCCTGGGTATCATCGACACCGAGCGCGGCGTGAAGCTCGCCGGGTCACGCAGCTATTTCCTCGTCGGCCAGGGGGCGATGCTGCACCAGGCGGTGCTCCGCCTGGCGATGGACCTCATGATGCAGCGCGGCTTCACGCCCATGAGCGTGCCGGTGCTGATGCGCGAGTCGGCGATGCGCGGCACGGGGTATTTCCCGCTCGGCCGCGAGCAGAGCTACGCCATGACCAACGAGGACCCGCCCGTGTTCCTCGCGGGGACGGCCGAGGTGCCTTTGACGGCCTACCACAGCGACGAGGTGCTCGACGAGAAATCCCTGCCGCGGAAATACGTGGCGATGAGCCCCTGTTTCCGCCGCGAGGCCGGCACCTACGGGAAGGACACCGCGGGGCTCTACCGCATCCACCAGTTCGACAAGGTCGAGCACGTCGTCATCTGCCGCAACGACGACGAGGAATCCAAGCGGTGGCACGGCGTGATCCTGGACAACGCTGAGTCGCTGCTCCAGGCCCTCGAATTGCCATACCGCGTGGTCTATGTCTGCACGGGCGACCTGGGGCAGGGGCAGGTTGCTAAATACGACATCGAGACGTGGATGCCCTCGCGCAACAGTTGGGGCGAGACCCACTCGGCGTCACGCTTCTACGACTTCCAGGCGCGCCGTCTGAACCTCCGCTACCGCGAGACCTCCGGCGGCGCGGGCGGCGGGGATGGCAAGGTGAAGTTCTGCCACACGCTCAACAACACCGTCGTCGCCAGCCCGCGCATCCTGATCCCGATCCTCGAGCTCTACCAGAACGCGGACGGCTCGGTGAACGTGCCCAAGGCGCTGCGGCCTTATATGAACGGCGTCGAGCGCATCGAGAAGCCGTGACCCGCGTCGGGTTGCAGGAGGGTGCGTCATGCAATACCCGCAGATCGCCTACGTCCCCGAGGGCGAAGACCCCAGCATCACGATCCGCACGCGCGACCTCACCGCGAAAATCATCGACAACACCGGCCTGCTCGCCCCGCCCGTCCCGCCCGGCCACAAGGCCTACTTCAACCCCACCTTCCGCCACACCCCCTTCACCCACCACCTGGGCTACCACGGCATCCGCACGTTCTACGACAACGCCGAGCGGCGCAATATCGTCGCCGCGTTCGTGTCGTGGCTGAATCTTCAGGGGGTGCAGTTCGCCGGTATCACGAACGACCCCGTGGATGAACGCTCCATCTACGGCTTCGGCCGCGGCTGGCCGATCCGCATGGAACGCGCCGGCGAGGGCGTGCGCCTGACGATCGACCCGATGCCCGTTACGCAATTCCGCTACACCCTCGAACTGCAGCCCGCCGAGCCGGATGGCATCGACTTCTCGTTCCAGTTTGTTTTCGGCCGCCGCCCCGACAAGGGGCCATCGCGATTCGTCGCCACCTGGCCCTGCTACATGAACGCGTACGACGACGTCCGGCTCTTCTACCCGCGTGGGACCGCCGATCGCTGGGAGTGGGCGACGTTGGGCGAAAAGCCCGACATCATCATCGGCGAGACCGTCGGCTACGAGCACAAGCAGAATGCCTACACGGTGGAGCAGCAGGCGTTCCCGCTGGCTTACGGGCTCATCGGCGACCGCACGTTGGCGATCATGTTCGACGACCCGGCCGTGGAGTTCTTCTGCGTGAACTCGGGCGGCCACGCCTACCACTCGGCGGTGCAGAACCCCGCGTGGGACTGGAAGTGGACCGCCGACGACTACCCGCTCGACACGCCCATGGGGTTCAGCGGCCGTCTCATCTACACCCCCTCCGGGCCGGGTGAGAAACTCGTAGAGCGCTACCGCGAGTGGGCCCGGAGCCGTTCGACCCAGGGAGCAACGCGATGATCATCTGGATTTGCACCGACATGGAAGGCCTGTCCGGCGTGAACGACTGGGAGCAGTTCTGCGCGGTTGACGACAACGATCCGAAATATCTTGACGGCTTGAAGCACCTGCACGGCGACCTCAACGCCGCCGTTGCCGGCTGCTTCGACGCCGGCGCCACCGAGGTGCGCGTGCTCGACGGCCACGGCCGGAACCGGAACAAGGGGCTCCGTGAGGGCATGCTCGACCCGCGCGCCAAAAAAATGTGGCTCGGCAGCCAGGACCCGCTCCGCTGGGAGGGGCTTGACGAAGGCGTCGCCGCCGTCGCCATGATCGGTCAGCACGCGATGGCGGGCACGATCAATGGCTACACCGACCACACGCAGGCGACCAAGCGGATCTGTGCCGTGAGGATCAACGGCCAGGAGCACGGCGAGATGAGCCAGTTCGCCTGCTACGCCGGCGGCTGCGGCGTCCCGCTGATGTATGTCTCGGGCGATGAGGCGCTCTGCGCCGAGGCCAAACGACTCTTCCCCCACGCGGGCTCGACCCCGACCAAACGCGGCACCGGCTGGGCGACCTGCGAGCTTTACCCCACGGATCAGGTCCGCGCCAACATCCGCCGGGACATCGCCGCATCACTCAAAAAAATCGACCGCTCCAAGGCGTGGAAGATCAAGACGCCGATCGACGTGGAGTACGAGTTCGCGTGGTCCGAACTGGCGGACCACTTCAACGGTTTAGCCGGCGTCCGCAGGCCCCACGCCCGCCGCGTCGGCTGGACCATCAGCGACCAGCGCGACATCTACGATCGGCCGTCGGCGACGTGGAAGCCGGCGTCGGCGCGGTGAGTTAGAAACTTACCTGAATCAACGTGCGGTGGTTTTCGTCCGACTCAGGCCGCACTCAGGACAAACAATGGATTCGCGGTCCAGATGGCCGCGAAGGTCGTAGCCGCAACGATCGCAGAGCACCTCACGATCGAGTACCGATTCGGGGACCCGCTTGTTGAGAACCAGGTCTGCAAGGAGGCCATAGAAAATCGAGTTGGCAATCCACGCGATTCCTGAATGATGCAGCCCGGTAAGCAGCACGGGGAATCCCCATATCCAATTAAAAACAATTATCCACAAGGGGGTCGGACCGAACAGGCCACGGCTCCTGAAATCGATGAAGTTCACGATCCAGCACACTGCGAAGTGCGCTAGCGAGAAAAGGCCCCACGACACAAGAAACCACGGGGATATTTCCCACCGTCGCCGGGAGGGTGTGGAATGTGTCGAGACAGCGGTGGATCGTTCGGGGGGAGTCACACGGGTGGCGGGTTCCTTTCCGCGAAGCCGCGCTGGTGCCAGTAGGGGTAGGCGAGCGTCCTGACGCTGGCGGCGTCGAGCTTGGCGACCTGGGCCGGCGTGAGCGCCCAACCCACCGCGCCAAGGTTCTGGCGGAGCTGCTCCTCGTTCCGTGCGCCGATGACGAGCGTGGAGACGGTGGGGCGGCGCAGGAGCCAGTTGAGCGCGACCTGCGGGACGGTCTTGCCGGTTTCTTTTGCAATCCCGTCCAACGCATCGACGACGGTGTAGAGGTATTCATTGTCCACCGGTGGCCCCATGCCGATAACGACCTTGGATTGCAGCCGGCTTCCCTCCGGCACGGGTTGGCCGCGTCGTATCTTGCCGGTCAGACGGCCCCAGCCCAGCGGGCTCCAGACGACCGCGCCGACCTTCTGATCGATGCCCAGCGGCATGAGCTCCCACTCGTACTCACGGCCGATGAGGGAGTAGTACGCCTGGTGGGCGACGTGGCGGACGAGGCCGTACCGCTCCGAGGCCGCCAGTGATTTCATCAGGTGCCAGCCGGAGAAATTGGAGCAGCCGATGTAGCGGATTTTCCCAGCACGGACGAAGCCGTCGAGGGTGGCGAGGGCTTCCTCTACGGGCGTGAGCGCGTCGAAGCCGTGGAGTTGGTAGAGGTCGATGTAGTCGGTGCCCAGGCGGCGGAGGCTCGCCTCGATGGCGTCGTTGAGGTGTTGCCGGGAGGAGCCCACGTCGTTGGGGCCCTTGCCGCTGCGGAAGGTTCCCTTGGTGGAGATGAGGAGCTTGTCGCGCCGGCCCTTGATGGCCTTGCCCAGGATTTCCTCGGCGAGGCCGGAGGAGTAGATGTCGGCGGAGTCGAACATGTTGAGGCCGGCCTCGAGACAGACATCGACGATGCGAGTCGCCTCTTCAACGCCGCTGCTGCCCCAGGCCTTGAAGAACTCGTTGCCGCCGCCAAACGTGCCGGTGCCGAAACAGAGGGCGGGGACCATGAGGCCCGATCCGCCGAGTTGACGCGTTTCCATGGTGATCCTCCGGAGTGATGCGTGAGAGTGGTGCCGTTATTTCTTACCGACGCCGACCGTCGCGTCTTTTTCCGCCTGGTAGAACTGGTTTTTCGTGTCGTAGGTTTTCCCTCCGACCTTGCGGATCATCGCATCGGAGGCCTTTTTCAGCGGGGTGTAGCGTGGGTGGTGGTGTTCTTTGTAGGGGTCATTGCTGGCGGCGTTGTAGCAGCAGATGAGCGACCAGCGCGGGTTGCCCGAGGTGTTGGGGGCGGAGCAGTGCAGCGTGTTGGCGTGGAAGAAGAGGGCGGTGCCGGGCTCCATTTCGCAATAGACAAGCCCGAAGCGTTTCATCGCCTCAGCGACGCGCGCCGGGTCGGCGCCGGTCTGGTCGCCGAACCGGCCATGCTCGATCCGCCCCATCTTGTGCGAGCCACGCAAGACCTGGAGGCAGCCGTTCTCCTTCGTCGCGCGGTCCACGGCGATGAGGCAGCTCGCCATGTCGGGGAAGAGGCAGCCGTTGTTGTACCAGTAGCCGTAATCCTGGTGCCACTCCCACGCGCCGCCGACCTTGGGCTCCTTGAGCATCATCTTGGAGTGGTAGTGGTACACCTCGCCGCCGAGGAGTTGCTCCATGGCATTGACGACGCGCTCGGAGCGAGAGATGACGCCGTAGAGGTCGTCGCCGGGATGGTTCCAAAGCGTGAGCTTGCTCTGCCGGCCCGCGGCGTCGAGGATCGGCACGGCCCCCTGTGTCATGTGGTGGTCGCGCTTGGCGGTGTCGAGGAGAAGCTGCGTCTCGTCGGGGGCGAGCAGGCCGGGCACGAAGAGGTAGCCGTCACGGTTGAAGTCAGCGACCTGCACCGGGGAGAGGGGGCCTTTGGAGGTTCGCTTGGTTTTCGGCGTGGTCATGGCGGGGCTCCGAAGGGATGCTCGCCCCATCATGATACCGGTGGGGTGGCCGGGGCATAAAACAAAACATCCCGGGGCCGTGGGGCTCCGGGATGCTTGATGTTCGGTTTTGCAGGCGGTCGGCTCAGGCGGCCTTGGTCTTGGCGGCCTTGGCCTTGTTGAGGACGATGGAGAGGCGGGACTTGTAGCGAGAGGCGGTGTTCTTGTGGATGGTGTTGGTGCTGGCGATCTGGTCCATGACCTTGAAAAGGCCGCGGAGTTGGGTGGCGGCCTTGTCGAAGTCGCCGCCCTGGACGGTCGCGCGGAACTCGGCGACACCCTCGCGGATGCGGTCGAAACGCCAGCGGTTGCGGGCGCGGCGGGAGGTGTTCTGGCGGACGTTTTTACGGGCGCTGCGTGAATTAGGCATCGCGGATCATCCGGTAAATCAGGGTTCGTTCGTTCGAGTCGGGCATTATGCCCCGGTAGGGCCCGAAATGCAAGCGGCCCATCCGCCGCAAAACAGCCTCACCTCGACCCGCCGGCGTTGGCGAACTGCTGGTAGAGGTTCGCATAGACGCCCCCGGTGGCGAGCAACTGATCGTGCGTCCCTCGCTCCACAATCCGGCCGTGGTCCAGCACGAGCACCACGTCGGCGTGGCGGATGGTGCTCAGCCGGTGCGCGACGACGAAGCTCGTCCTCCCCTTGAGCAGGATCGACAGCGCCTTCTGCACGCGAACCTCCGTCACCGTGTCCACGGCGCTGGTCGCCTCGTCCAGGATCATGATGTGTGGGTTGGCCACTAGGGCGCGGGTGAAGCAGATGAGCTGCCGCTGCCCCAGCGACAGCCCCGCGCCGCGCTCGCCCACGACGGTCTGGAACCCCTCGGGCAGGTCGTTGATGAGGTCCAGCACGTCGAGCTGCCGGGCCGCGTCGATCACCTGCTCGTCGGTCGCCTCCGCGTTGCCGACGCGCAGGTTCTCCATGACCGTGCCGGTGAAGAGGAAGTTGTTCTGAAGCACGATGCCCATCTGCTTGCGGAGCGACCGGCCCCGGAGCTTGAGGATGTCGTGGCCGTCGATCAGCAGGGCGCCGCGGGTGGGGGGGTAGAACTTGGAGAGGAGGTTGATGATGGTGGACTTGCCGCTGCCTGTGTGACCGACGAGGGCGACGGTCTGGCCGGGCTCGGCGGTGAAGTTGACGTCGATGAGCACGGGCGTCCCGGGCCGGTACTCGAAGCCCAGGCCGCGGAACTCCACGCGGCCGGTGATGGGCGGCGGGTCCTGGGCGTCGGGAGCATCGACAAAATCTGGCGGTGTGTCGAGCATGCGGAAGACACGCTCCGCGCCGGCCATGGCGGTGAGGGCGACGGTGTACTGGTTCCCGATGGACGCCAGCGGCTGCAGCATGGTCGAGGTGAGGAAATAGAAGGTGATGAGCGTGCCGACGTTGCCGTGGCCGCTGTGGATGGCCAGGTAGCCGCCGACGATGAAGATCACGGAGGTGACCACCTGGTTGAGCATTTCCAGGATGGGGGCGAACGCGCCGCTGGCGCGGGCGACGGCGACGTTGTAGTCGGCGTGGTCGGCGATGAGGTTGCCGAACATCTCGGCGTTGAGGTCCTGCCGTACGAACCCCTGCGTGACGCGGATGCCCACGATCGACTCGGCGATGTTCGCCGTCACCCGGCTGAAGCTCTCCTGCACGGCGCGGTGGGCGTGGCTGAGCCGCGCCTTGAAGAGGTGATAGGTGCCGACGTACAGCGGCGCCATCACCACCACGACGAGGAAGAGCGTGCGGTCCGTCCACGCCATGATCGCCGCCGCGCCGACCATCTGCACGAAGTTGACCGCCGTGACGAAAACGGCGTTCTGGATGCCCATGCGGACGGCCTCGGCGTCGGAGGCCACCCGGCTGATGATCCGGCCGATCTTCGTCCGGTGAAAGTACGACATCGTCTGCGCCTGCAGGCGGCGGAAGATGTCGTCGCGCAGGTCGTGCACCACCCCCTCGCCCAGGATCAGCGAGAGGTGCTGGCGGTGGTAGAACGTGAACTCCGTGAAGAGCATCAGGGCCGTGTACCCCGCTACACCCAGCCACAGCCCGTTCATGCTCCCGCGCGTGATCGGCCCATTGACCACCGCCGACAACGCCCAGACCATCGCCGGCCCCTGCAGCCCGCGCAGGACCACGCTGACGATCAGCCAGGTCATCGCGGCACGATAGGGCCCCGAGTAGCTGAAAATCCGGCGGAACAGCGACAGCCGCAGCGGCGCCTCGTGCGTCTCCCCCTCCATCTGCACGTGCGCCAGCGTCTTGATCGGTTTGAACTGGACGGTCTGTGTCACGGCTCGTCCCCCGGCGGCACCAGCGGCGAATCCACCAGCCCCTCGGCCCACTGCCGCGCCCGGATGATCCGTTTGCTCTCGGCGTCCACCACCTGCAGGCTCGCCACCGTGCGGTAAAGCCCGCCGCGCCGGATCAACTCGTCGTGCGTGCCCTTCTGCACGATCCGGCCGTTCTCCAGCACGATGACGTAGTCCGCCCGCCGCAGCGTGCTCAGCCGGTGCGCGACGACGAAGGTCGTCCGGCCGCGCATCGCGTTGTCCATCGCCTGTAAAATCTCGTGCTCCGTCTCCGGGTCGATCGCGGCGGTGGCGTCGTCCAGCAGGAGCACGGGCGGCTCAAGCAGGATGGCGCGGGCGATGGCCAGGCGTTGCCGCTGCCCGCCCGAGAGGCTCGCCCCCTGTTCGCTGATGACGGTGTCGTAGCCCTGCGGGAGCTCCTTGATGAAGCCGTGCGCTGCGGCGATGGTGGCGGCCTTCTCGACCTGCTCGTGTGTGGCGTCGGGGTTGCCGAAGGCGATGTTCGAGCGGACGGTGTTGCTGAAGAGGAAGTTTTCCTGGAACACCAGGCCCACGTTGCGGCGCAGGTCGTCCAGGTCGAGGTCGCGCAGGTCGATGCCGTCGAGCGTGATGTGCCCCTGGGTGGGGTCGTAGAAGCGCGGGATGAGGGAGAGGAGCGTGCTCTTGCCCGCGCCGGTGGCGCCCAGGACGGCGACGCACATGCCCGGCTCGACCTTCAGGCTCACGCCGTCAAGCACCCTGTCGCCGGTCTTGTAAGAGAAGCCCACGTCGTGGAACTCGATCTCGCCGTGCGCCCGCGGGAGGCACAGGGCGCCGGGCTTCGATTCGATCTCGGGCCTGGAGTTGAGCACCTCGAGCACGCGCCCCGCGGAGGTGAGGCTCGACTGCAGCGTGGAGGCCATGCCCGAGATGCCCAGCACCTGGGCGGAGAACTGCTGGAGCAGGGAGGCGAACACGATCAGCGAGCCGACCGTCATCGGGGGCTGCGGCTCGCCGGCGTGGGCGATCACGATGTAGCCGCCCAGCCCCAGCACCACGATCAGGTTGACCTGCGTCAGGATGCTGGAGATCACCGTGTAGGCGGCGGTGAGGCGGAACATCCGCCGCTGCTGCACGCGGTAGTCGTCGTTGCGGAGGCGGAACTTGGCGATCTCCTCCTCCTCGCGCGAGAAGCCCTTGACCACGTGCTGCGCCTGGATGTTCTCCGAGAGGGTGAGGATCAGCCGGTCGTACATGTTGCGGTTCTCGACCAGCGTCGGCCGCACGGCCCGCGAATAGACGATGGAAGCGATCAGCAGCAGCGGCGTGGTTGCGATGCCCCCGACCGTCGCCAGCACGGGGTGGATGCTCCACATGTAGGCGAACATGAGGACCAGGTTGATGACCAGCGAGAGGGACTGCACCATCGCCATCTCGGCGAAGGCGGAGACGGCGCCGCAGTCGCTCGTGGCGCGGTTGATGATGGAGCCCGTCTCGTTGGAGTCGAAGAAGCGGAAGCTCAGCCGCTGGAGCTTGTCGTACACCTGGCGGCGCAGCGCGACCATGATGTTCTGGATGAACCGCGCGGTGACGATGGCGGTGTAGTAACGGAGGAAGGTTCTGGCGACGGCGAAGAAGATCAGCCCCACGCCGATGACGACCACGCCGCGGTAGTTCATCCAGTCGTGCGGCATGCTCCAGCCGAAGAAGCGGCGCGGCAGGGGGGCGGCCGGATCGATGACGCTCCGCACCACGTCCACCGACAGGCCCGCCAGGCTCAGGGCGATCAGCCCCGCGAGGGTGATGACCAGGTTAAGCAGCACAACCCAGACGCTGCGCCACGGGTGGGCGAGGCCCAGCCGCGTCATCCAGCGGATGAGGTGCCAGTTCGAGGGTGACGCCGCCCCGGGGGGCGGCTTGGTATGGTTGGAATCGGAGCCGTCGGATGGCACGGAAGCGGGTCCTGGCGGGGCGACTCGGGCCGCCCGGGTGGGGGAAGGCCCAAGTGTAGGTCATCCCCTACGGCGCGCCAATGACGGCGCGGTATGGTATGACGCGGCGCGGCCACCGCTATCCGCCGCACCGGGAGCACATTCATGGGCACGAACATCCGCGGACTTCTGGGCGCCGAGGCCGACGCGCTTTTGTCATACACCGCCAAGGGCTTCAAGCGGGAGACGCTGCACTTGCCCGGGCCGGACTTCGTGGACCGCGTCGTAGCCGCAACCGACCGCGTGCCCGCCGTGCTTCGCAATTTCAACGCGATCCTCAACCACGGCCGGCTCGCGGGCACGGGCTACGTCTCCATCCTCCCCGTCGATCAGGGCATCGAACACTCCGCCGGCGCCTCCTTCGCGCCCAACCCGATCTACTTCGACCCCGAGAACATCGTCAAGCTCGCCATCGAGGGGGGCTGCAACGCGGTGGCCTCGACGCTCGGCGTGCTCGGCTCGGTCTCGCGCAAATACGCCCACAAGATCCCCTTCATGCTCAAGCTCAACCACAACGAGTTCCTGAGCTACCCCAACAAGTACGACCAGATCATGTTCGGCTCGGTGAAGCAGGCATTCGACATGGGGGCGGTCTCCGTCGGCGCGACGGTCTATTTCGGCAGCGACGAATCGACGCGGCAGATCCAAGAGGTGGCCGCGGCCTTCCAGGCGGCGCACGAACTGGGCATGGTGACCGTGCTCTGGTGCTACCTCCGCAACCCCGGCTTCAAGACCGCCGAGAAGGACTTCCACACCGCCGCCGACCTGACCGGCCAGGCGAACCACCTGGGCGTGACCATCCAGGCGGACATCATCAAGCAGAAGCTGCCCACCAACAACGGCGGGTACAAGGCGCTGAAGTTCGGCAAGACGCACGACAAGGTTTACAGCGAACTGACCCCCGGCGATCACCCGATCGAGCTGACGCGGTACCAGGTCGCCAACTGTTACATGGGCCGCAGCCCGCTGATCAACTCGGGTGGCGAATCGAAGGGGGCGACCGATCTGGCCGAGGCGGTCAAGACCGCCGTCATCAACAAGCGAGCCGGCGGCATGGGCCTGATCTCGGGCCGAAAGGCGTTCCAGAAGCCGATGAAGGAGGGCGTCGAACTGCTCAACGCCATTCAGGACGTGTACCTCGACAAGACGGTGACGGTGGCGTGAGGATGCCGGTTGACTGTGGCAAATGGATAGAGGGGTGCCTATGATCCCCCGTCCATCTAACTCGGGGCGTGATCAGGGCTTCGGCCCCGCGGGAATCGCAAAGCGGATCGCCACGCATGTCTGAACATCAACCGGTCAACCCAGAGCCCGACCTCCGCGAATTATTCGCCACGCATCACCTGCGCTGCACCCGGCAGCGACGCGTGCTCTACGGCGCCCTCATGGCGACCGATTCCCATCCCACCGCCGACCATCTCTTCCAGGAGCTTTCTCGGCGCGACCACAGCATCAGCCTCGCCACCGTTTACAACACCCTCGAGGCCTTCTGCCGCGCGGGCCTGGCGCAGCGCATCGCCACCCCCTCGGGCTCGGCGCGCTACGACGCCTCGGTCCACAACCACCTGCACATCCGTGATGAAAACTCCGGCGTCGTCGCCGACGTCCCCGAAGATTTAGGAAAACGCTTCCTCGACGCCATCCCGCGCGAGGTTATCCAGCAGCTCGAGTCCCATCTCGATTTCGACATCCGTGAATTGAAGGTCGAACTCGTCGGCAGGTATCGGCCCGACATGCGGCAGTAGGCAGGCGCCTAGGCCTTTTCATTTATAAGTGCATCCGCCGGGTATAAACCACCCACTCGATCATCAGCAGCGCCAGCGCCGCCCACGCGAACCACGGCCAGACCTCGCGCCGCACCGCCAGCTCGCCCGGCTGCGCATTGACCACGCTCGTGCCCACCTCCAGCCGTTCCGCGGGGCGCAGGTCGCTCTCCGTCGTGTCCGTCAGGTTCACCGCCAGCCGATCGAACGGCGGCGAAACGGACTTAGCGTCTTCGGCCGTGTAAACGCCGACATGCTGGAACACCGGCAGCACCGCGCGGCCCTCCACCGGCTCGGCACGCAGCGGGACCGGGCCGCGGTATCTCATCTCGCGCACGCCGACGGCCGTCGGGACCGACGCCGCTTCGCCCGGCCGGAAGCTCACGCCCGCCTCAGATTGCCCGCCCAGCGCCAGCCACGTCACCGCGTTGCTCACGAAGACAGGGAAGCTCACCTGCATCGGCCAGTTCGTCTTGAGCACGTCGAAGCTCCCGACCACGTGGTGCACGCCCCGCGACTGCACCACCGCCAGCACCGGGCCGCTCTGCGCCGTCGCCAGCACCTCGGCCGTCTCGGGCAGCACCAGACGCCCCGGCTCCGACATCACCACGTCATCGAGCGACACGTAACGCGTCAGCGCGTGGTCGCGCTTCCACGCCAGGATGAGCTGCGCCTTCGTGTCGTCTTTGCGCGCGGGCACGAGCTTGAGGCCCTCCAGCGGCGGTGCCCCGCCCAGGTAGAGGCTGTCGATCGCAGGCACTTCTTTGGGCGAATAGCTGTCGAACACGATCGCGTCGAAGCCCTCGTCGCCATCACCGCCCGTGCCGCGCCGCAGCCGGCGCGGGTCCTGGTCCTCGTAACGCTTGGGCGTCATGGCGATCAGTTTGCGAACGCCCAGGGCGCGGATGGATTGCTCGATGAACGCATCGCCCTCGGTGACGAGCAGCACGCGCAGCCGCTGGGGCGGGACGATGAGCAGCGCCGCCGAGTTGTCGGCCAGCAGATCGTCGCCGTGGTCGTGCGTCACCTCCACAAGCGCGGAACCGGTGAGTTCCAGGTCGAACTGCACGGATTGCGAACCCGCCTCGCCCCTGGCGGCGTCGATGGGGGGCACGTCCACCGCCAGCGTGCGGTACGCCTGGCCATCCACCCGCAGCGTCACCGCCGCCGAGACGCGCTTGGCCCCGAAGTTCGCCAGACGCACGAAGACCTGCACCTGCTCGGGCTTCTTGAAGTCGCGCCGCGCCGCCAGTGAGACGATCGCCAGGTTGTCCGGCCACTGCTCCGGATCCGCCGCGACCGCGACCGTTCCCGCACCGGCGGGCGTCACAACGGCTTGTTTGCCCACGCGGACGAAACGCACGTCGGCCCCGCGCAGCGAGAGGTCGCCCAGCTTTTCGACGCGCCCGTCGCTCACGATGTAAACGACCAGCGGGGTGTCCGCGGCCGACCCGACGGCGAACGGCTCGACCAACCGCAGCGCGCCCTCCAGCCGCCCCGGCTCGTCGGTTCCTTCGATGGCGCGGATCGACGAGCGCAGCAGGGAAAGGTCGTTCGTGAAGGGCTGCATGACCTGCGCCCGTTGCGAAAAACTCACGAGCATCGCGCCGATGCTCGACCGGCCGCCCGAGCCGGGCCGGGTGTCTTCGCCCAGTTCATCCACGATCCGCAGCGCCAGGCGTTTGGCCTCGTCCAGGCGGGTGGGGCGGATGTCAGTCGCGTTCATGGAGGTGGAGCGGTCGATGAGGATCACCACCCGCCGCCCGGTCTTCGCGGTGTCGCGCAGCGTCGGCCGGGCGATGGCAAACAGCAGTGCCGCGAGCAGGAGCAGTTGCAGCAAGAGCAGCAGGCTCTTGCGCAGCTTCTGGAACGGGGCGTTGACCTGAAGGTCCTGGATCGCCTTCCGCCACAGAAGCGTCGAGCTGATCGTCAGCTCTTTGCGGCGGAGCTTGAGGAAATACAACGCCACCAGCAGCGGGAGGGCGATCCCAGCGGTGATGAGGGCGATGAGTGGTGATAAGAACGTCATAGCGCTCATCCCACCAGCCCGCGTTCACGCAGGTAGCGCAGCACCAGCGTGTCGAAGGGCACGGTTGTGTCGGTCATCAGGTACGTCATGTCACGCCGCGCGCACTGCTCACGGAGAGCGGCGCAGTACGCCTGGAGATTGGCCTTGTAGCGTTTGAGGAGGGCGGGGCTGACGGAGACCTCGGTGATGTCGCTGTCCTCGGTGTCGCGGAGCCGTAGGTCGCCCACGACGCCACCGGCCGCCGGGTCGATCTCCTGTGGGGCGAGAACCTGGAGGATGTACACGTCGAAGCGGTCGCTGGTGAGGTACCGCAGCGCGGCGGAGACGTCGCCCTTGTCGAGCATGTCGCTGACAACGATGACGACGCCCTTGCCGGTCTGCGTCAGCGCGAGTGAGCGCAACGACGCGGCGAGGTTGCCCGGCCTGGTCTCGGGCGTGATCTCGGAGAGGAAGGTCATCAATTGCGGGATCGGCCGCCTGCCGCGCAGGTTCGTCTGCCGGCCCACCAGCGCGTCGGCGAAGGTGAACAGGTGAACGCGGTTGTGGTTGACCAGCCCGACATACCCCAGCGCCGCGGCGACCCTGCGGGCGTAGTCGAGCTTGTTCGGATCACCGTAGTCCATCGAACGCGTCACGTCGAGGACGACGGTGAGCGAGAGGTCTTCCTCCTCCATGAACAGCCGGAGGAAAAACCGGTCGAGGCGGGCGAAGAGGTTCCAGTCGATACGGCGGAGGTCGTCGCCGACGACGTAGTTGCGGTAGTCGGCGAACTCGACGGATTGCCCGCGTTTCTTGCTGCGGCGCTCGCCCTGGAGTTTGCCGGTGAGGATCTTGCGCGACATGACATCGAGGCGATCGAGCTTCGCCATGAAGTCCGCGGAGAGCAGGGGTGTGGTGAGCAGGGGCATGGTTCGGTCCGTCTTGTCGCGGAATTAGCGTTTGACGCCTTCGGCATCCATGGGGAGCGCATCGATGATGTCGTTCACGACCATGTCGGTGGTGATGCCCTCGGCCTGGCCCTCGAAGTTCAGCAGGACGCGGTGCCGCAGCGCGGGGAGCATGACCTTCCTGATGTCGTCCACGCTGACGTGGGCGCGGCCCTCGAGCAGTGCCCGGACCTTCGCCCCCAGCACGAGAGCTTGAGCCGCACGCGGCGAAGCGCCGAACCGTAGGAATTGCTTCGCGAGGCCGGCAGTGAACTCGCCGTCGGGGTGCGTCGCCATGACGGCGCGCACGGCGTAGTCCTGCACGTGCGGGGCGATGATCACGCGGCGGACGAGCTGCTGGTACATAAGGATGCCCGGGCCGTCGAGGACCGGCTTGACCTCCGTGGTCTGGCCGCCGGTGGTGCGGTCGAGGATGGAGTGCATGTCGGTCCGGCCCGCATAGCCGACCAGGAGCTTGAAGAAGAAGCGGTCGAGCTGCGCCTCGGGCAGGGGGTAGGTGCCTTCCTGCTCGATGGGGTTCTGCGTGGCCATGACAAAGAAGGGGTCATCCATCTTGTGCGTCCGGCCGCCGACGGTGACGCTCCGTTCCTGCATCGCTTCGAGCAGTGCGGACTGCGTTTTGGGCGTGGCGCGGTTGATCTCGTCGGCGAGCACGATCTGGGCGAAGATCGGCCCGGGCTGGAAGCGGAACTCTCGTCCGGTGATCCGCCCGTCGGGGCTCTGCGATTCGACCACGATCGTCGTACCCGTAATGTCCGCGGGCATCAGGTCGGGGGTGAACTGCACGCGGCTGAACTTGAGCGAGAGCGCCTGGCTCAGTGTGCGGATCAGCAGCGTTTTGCCCAGGCCCGGCACACCCTCGAGCAGCACGTGGCCGCCCACGAAAAGACAGGTGAGCACTCCGTCCACGATCTCGTTCTGGCCGACGATCACGCGGGCGATCTGCTCGCGCACGGCGTCATAGGTCTTGCGGAAGGCGTCGGCCTGGGCGAGGACATCCTGCGGGGTGGCGGCGTTGGTGGTCATGGCGTCGGTCCTTTCTTGGTGCGTTTATGCGTCGCCCTGATCGTTCTGGTCGCGCTGCTGGGCGCGGCGTTTGGCGTTTAGGAGTCGGCTGGTGGTGGCTTCCTGGGGCTCGGCGAGCCCGCGCGGCTTGGGCGTGGGCGGTGCGTGGGTGTCGCTCACGGCCGCGCCGCCGAGCGCCTCGCTGATTTCTTCGACGGGGATGATCATCTCGTCGGCGTCGAACTTGCGTGAGGCGTCGATGGCCGGCTCGAGGACGGGGGTTGTTCTCTCTGCGGGTTGGGCTGGGGTGGCGGCGAGGCGTTGATCGACACGGGCTGCGCGGGCCTTGAGCGCGGCGAGCGTGGCTTCGCCCTGGACCTCGCGGGTGCGGAAACGGTCGGTGATTCCCAGGTAGTGGTTGTTCACCCACCGCGCGATGGCGAACACATCCCACGCGATGCGACGGCAGCCGACGTCGAGGAGGAAGAGGGCGACGAGCACGAAGAGCAGCGGCCACCAGAGCGGGCGGATGGAGCGAGAGGGGGTGATGTTCTGTCGGCCGAAGAGCGAGGCGGCCTGCGGCTGCGCGGGGTCGAGGATGCGCCCGCCGCTGATGCGAGCGACCTCTTCGAGCACGGCCCGGTTGGAGGAGAAGCGGCGCAGCTCCGCGCCGGGGGGCCTGCTGGCGCCGCCGAAGATCGCGCGGCGGGTGCCGTCGGGCGCCTGGGCGAAGAGGCTGACGATGTAATTGCCCTGTGCTGTCGCGGGAATTTGGGCCTCATAAAGGCCCGGGCCGGTCTGCTGGAGCGTCACCTGTGAGGCGGAGCCGTCGGGGTTGAGGACGCTGCCGGAGACGGTGAGGAAATTGTCGAAGTCGGCGCGATTTTTGGCGCCGGCGGCCGTGTCGGGGGCGGCGGCCGCGGCGTCGAGCCGGACGCGCATGCGGTCGCCGTCGATGTGCGTGAGCAGATCGAACTCGCGTGAGGCGGAGGGCCTGGCGACGGCGCGGAGGGTGCGTGTCCAGAAATCGCTGTAGCCGCCCCAGGCCATCCACTCGGTGGCCCAGCGGTTGGTGGCGTCGGAGGTGAAGGCGGCGGTGCGGCCCAGGCCGACCTGCCAGTGGGCGAAAACCGGCTCGCCCTCGGGCCCGACGATGGGCATGAAGACACGCGGGTCGCGTTTGGGCCCGGTGAGGACCAGCCCCTTGAGCTGGGGCACGGCCGCGATGCCCGCCATCACGGGGGAGCCGGTGGCGATGAGGCCGGGCTTGAACGGGGTTTCACGGACCAGGTTCTTGCGGACGACGCGGGCCTCTTTGATGAAGACCTGCGGGAGCTTGGTGGGATCGCTGATGGGGTGGTAATTGCCGCCGGCCATGAGGGCGAGCTGCGAGAGGAGCTGGCCGTTGACGCCGTTGCCGATGCCGACGGTGGAGAGGCTGATGTCGTGCCTGACCATCTCCTTGACGATGCCGATGTAGTCGCCATCGTTGCTCTCGCCGTCGGTGAGCAGGATGATGTGCTTGATGCCCGCCTGATCGGGGGTGACGGTCTTGAGGGCGCTGGTGGCGGCGACGAGGGCGGGGTAGATGTCGGTGCCGCCCGCCGATTCGACCCGCCGCACCGTCGCGATGGAGTCGCCGGGGTTGCTGTTCACGCGGAGCGGGACGATCCAGTGGGGTTCGCTGTCGAAGACGATGACGCCGACCATGTCGTCCGGGTAAAGGGTGGTGATGGCCTGGATGGCGGCCTCGCGGGCGAGTTCGAGCTTTGACGCCGTCGTGCCCGTCACGCCCTCGGTCATCGAACCGGAGCGGTCGATCACGATGACCAGCGCCCCCGCGGGGAGTATCGTCTGGCTGGGGATCTGGCACTCGACGGGGAGGATGCGATCGATCGGGCTGTTGGTCCATCCGCCCGCGCCGAAGCTCTCGGGCCCGCCGATCATGACAAGGCCGCCGCCCATGTCGCTGACGTAGCGGGCAATCATTTTTTGCTGCGCGGGGACGACCATCTCCGCGGGCACGTTCTGGAGCACGACGGCGTCGTAGCGCTGCAGGTCGGCGAGGTTGCCGGGCACCTCCCAGCCCGAGACGACGTCCATCTGGATGCCGCGGTCGCGGAGCACGCGGGGCAGGACGGAGCCGGACTCCCCGCCGACGTTGTCAACGAAGAGCACGCGGCTCTTGCCGTGCACGAGCGTGAAGGTCTCGGCGCGGTTGTTGGCGGCCATGGTGTCGGTGGGCACGGCCTCCCGTTTGAGCGGCTCGAAGACGGCCTCGAAGCGGTTCACGCCCGCGCTGGCCATCGGCGCGTCGATCATGCGGACGCAGACCCACCGCCCATGCCTGCCCGGCTCGTTGTCCGACGACCAGTCCGCCGCGGCGATTGCTGCGCCGTTGCCCGGTGCATTGCCGTTGAGGTCCATGGGGTAGCCGTCGTGACGCAGGTGGAGCGTGCCGGGCGTGGGCTCGGTGGCGTTGAGGACGACGCGGACGGCGACGGTCTGTCCCTCGCGGGCCTCGGTGGGGGCGTACACCCCTTCGACCATCGCCTCGTGTTCGACGCGGTATTCGATGGGGAGCACGTCGATGGGAACGCCGGCGGCCTTGGCTTCGCGCGCGGCGGCGAGGAGGTCGGCGTTGTCGGTCTCCGCGCCCGGGCCGGTGTCGTCGCCGTCGCTGGCCAGGAGGAGCCGCTTGCCGCTGTCGGGCGGGAAGAGCGCCAGCCCCAGCCGCAGGGCCGCGGCGGTGTCGGTGCCCTCGCGGGGCTGGTCGATGGCCCCGCTGTCCAGGCGTGAGACGGCGCCGGGCATGGCACGCACGGTGGGCCTGCCATCGAACCCGATCCAGCCGAGCTTGTCGTCCACGTGGTGGTCGTGCGTCGCGTCGAGCACCCAGGAGCGCATCCACTCATCGATCGTCGGCGGTGCGTCACCAGTTGTCGTGCCCACGGGCGGCGGGGGGGGCGTGGCGAAACGCAGGATGGATTCCGATTCGTCGAGCACCGCGACGACAGTAAGGTCCGTGTGCCACCGCACCGACTGCACGCCGGCGAGCATGACGACCAGGAGCGTCAGCACGAGCACCCGGAGTGTGATGGCGGTCCAGCGGCGCACGGGGTCGAGCGTCGCGAGGCTGCGGAACCCCAGCCAAACGACGGGAACCGCCAGCAGAAGCAGCCACAGGTACTCGGGTTGGTCAAACCGCAGCGGCATTCATGGGCCTGTCACCGTGGCGCTTTGGGCGCGACCTTGTCGGGCGTCTGGGGCATCTGGTTGAAGTATTCCTTGATCGCTTCGTGGTAGCGGCGGGGCACGCGGTCTTCGGTGACGGCCTGCTCTGCGTCGTGTTTGGCCTCGGTGACCGCTTTATCGAATGTCAGCTTCGACTCGCCCTTGGACATCTCGCCGTTCTCCATCCAGGAGGCGATGATCTTGCCGTCGCCTTCGCCGATGTCGCCCTTGGCCTCGGTCTGGTAGGGCGTGCTCGGCTGGTTCTGGTGCAGGCCCAACGGGTCGCCGCCGCTGCCATGGCCGGCCTTATCCCCGCCGCGCCCCGCGCCGTTGCCGCCGGGAGAGCCCTGCCGCCGGCCCTGCCCCGGGTTTGGCTGCCCGCTCAGCTTCGACGAGGCCTGCGCCAACTGGCTCTGCGAGAGCCGCAGCTGCTGCATCGCGTTCTGCATCTGCGACATCTGATTCAGCTGCGAGTTCGCGTTCTGCGCGGATTGCGAGAAGTTCTGGTTTTGCTGGCTCTGCTGGCCCTGTTGCGAGGACTTGCCCGACGAGCCCGATTGCCCGCCCGCGCACTGGCTCATCTGCTTCAGCGACGACGACAACCCCTTGGCGCTGTTCTGGCACTGCCCGGAGTTCTGTTTCTGTTGCTGCTGCTGTTGCAGCTGCTGGGCCGTCTGCTGCGCCTGCTGCTGGTTCATGCCGTTCTGTTGCAACGCCTGCTGGACCGCCTGTTGATTGAAGTTCTGCTTCGCCAGTTGCTGGACCTGCTCCTTCGACAGGCCCGCGTTCTGGAGCGTCTGCTCGGTCTGCTGCTGGGCCTGCTGCTGCTGTTGTTCGGCCTGCTTCGCCGCCTGCTGCAATTGCTCGGCGAGATTGTCGAGCTGACGCTCCAGCGCGGCGCGATCCTCGGGCGACATCTTGTCCAGGTTGCTGGCCATCTCCTCCGACGCCTGCTGCGCGGCGGCGAGGTCGCCGCGCCTGAGGGCATCGGTGAACTTGTCCGCGGGGCCCGGCTCACCGGCGTCCAGGCGGCTGAGCATCGACTGCATCGTGTTGAACCGTGATTCCTGCTGCTGTGCCTCCTGGGCGAGTTTGTCCTGCACCCTGGACAGCTTCGCCGCGGCGTCGCGGCGCATGTCGGGGTTGGTAAGCTCGCGCTGCGTCAACGCCGCCAGTTCGTGCATCGCCTCTTCGGTTTCGAGGTCGGTCGGGTCCCGCTGCTGATCCTTGAGCGAGCGCACGGCGGCGACGGCCTGAACCACCTGCTCCTGCGCCGCCTTCGCCTCCGCCTCCTGCTGTTGCTGGTCCGCCCGTTTCTGCTCGCGGCCCAGCAGGTCCATCGGAGCGAGGAAGACCGCCAGCAGCGCCGCCACCGCCGCCAACGGCGGGAGCCACGCCCACGCACGGCTCCACCGCGCCCTGAAGGCGGAGGCCAAGTCGAGCGACCCGGCGATGCTCTGCGCCTCGTCGATCACTTGTTTGGCGAATGGATCATCCGCCATGCGGCGGGCGTAGAGAGCCGTGGCCAGCCGGTCCTTGAGATTGAGCCGTTGATCGATGAGCGTCGCGGTGGCCGCGTCGTTGGGCCGGCGCACCCAGGCGGTGCAGGGCGCCGTGGCCAGCGCGGTGACGGCGAACAGGGCATAGACCCACCACCCCAGCCCCAGCGACAGGAGCCGATCGATCGTGAGCAACAGCATCCCGGCGATGAGCGCGATGACAAGCGACAGGCCCAAGTCGTTGAGGACGTCCTGCAAATAGATGCGTGCCCTTGCTCGGCCGATCGACCGTTCCATGGCTTGCATCGTGAGGCCCCGTGAAAGTGGTTGCTGAATGATACAGGTCTGATCGCGGGTCAGCCATGAATATCGGTGCGCGTGGTTCCTCGCGGGCAGTTCCTGGCGGTGCTTCCGGAAGTTGCTACGCACGCCGGGGAGGCAGGGTTTCGTGATCCGGCGTGGTGAGGCTAAGATGCGTCTGTCGCCAGGAGACGGCTGATGACGGACACCAACCAGAACCCTCCCCCTGACAAGACCCCGTCCCTCGACGGGGAATCCGCGGACCAGGAGCGGACCGACGGCCTCTCCGACAGCGCCGCGCTCGAGGCATTGGCGGAGGAGGGCGTGCCCAACCCGCCGCCGGGGGAGTTCGCCGCGGCCGAGTTTGACGACGACGACGCCGCCGAGGAAGACCACATCCCCATCGCGGGGTTCGAGGATGCCCTCCCCGAAACACCGACCGCCACTTTCACCCCGTCCGCCGGGCCGCGGTCCACCGTTGTTCGCAAGAAGAAAAAGGACAACACCCTCAAACAGACCGCCATCCCGCTGATGGCGACCGTCGGCTGTCTGCTGCTCGGCGTTGCCTTCTGGAGCCTGTTGCACCTCGTTGGCGCTAGAAAAGATACGCGCGACGGCGCAAACGTGATGAGTTGGGTCATGTTCCTGTTGGGCACGCCGATCGGGATGATCCTCAACGGCGCGTCCGTCTGGTTCTACCTCCAGATCAAGCGTGACGCCGAGGAAGAGGCCGCCCGCAAGGGCACGCCGATCGACGGCCCGCCAAAGGCCTGAGCGTCACGCGCCGCGCATCGACTTGTGCAGTTGCGACAGCTCGCCCAGCAGGCTCAACGCCTTGGGCAGCGGCAGCATCGTCGCCGCGTCGGACATCGCGGAGGCCGGGTCCGGGTGGGTTTCGAGGAAAAGGCATTGCACGCCCACGGCGACCGCCGCCTTCGCCAGCAGCGGGGCGTGCTCCGGCCGGCCGCCGGACGATTTCCCCTGCCCACCAGGCTGCTGCGTCGAGTGCGTCACGTCGAAACAGACCGGCCAGCCCATCTCCATCATGTCGCCCACGCCGACGAAGTCGTTGACCAGTCGGTTGTAGCCGAAGAACGTGCCGCGCTCCGTGAGCATGAGGCGCGGAGGGTGCTTGCCCGCGGCGAAACCCTCGGTGAGCTTGGTGACGACGTTGGTCATCTCCTGCGGCGAGAGGAACTGGCCCTTCTTCACGTTCACGGCCCGGCCGGTCGCCGCCGCAGCGATGAGCAGGTCCGTCTGCCTGCAGAGGAACGCCGGAATCTGCAACAGGTCAATCGCCTGCCCCGCCGCCGCCGCCTGGTCGGATTCGTGGATGTCCGTCGTGACCGGCACGCCGAGCGTCTTGCCGACCTTCTCGATGAGCGACAGACCCTCCTGCAACCCCATGCCGCGGAAGCTGCCGATCGAGGAGCGGTTCGCCTTGTCGAAGCTGGCCTTGAAGATGTAGCCGAGCCCGAGCGCCGCGCAGCGGTCGCGCACGGCCGTGCCGATGGTCATGCACAGGTCGTACGACTCGGCGACGCATGGCCCGGCGATAATCGCCAGCGGTGAAGCGGGGCCGATGGAGACGTTGCTAATTTTGATGGTTTGCATCTTTTGTCCGCGTGGATTCGCCCGTGTATCTGGCGATGATCTCGTCCGGGATGTCAGTTCCGCACTCGGGGCACGACCGCCGTGCGGCCATCAGGGTGCCGGTAAGATCGTACCGGCATTTTGGGCAGTAGGGTTGCGTGGGTATCACCAACACCAGCCTGTCACGCCAACCTAGGAACAGAAAGGCCTGAATCACGGCAACAAGTCCGACCACGGCAACGCCGCAGACGAACACGAGCGTGGGTGAGGATAAGCCGTATTGCAATGAGCTAGCCGCACTCTTGCCGAGCCCCAGCGAAAATACCGTCGCTACGGCGCTGAATATCGCCATCAGTGAGCAGGCGAATGTCTTGCGGTAAAAAACCGCTCGAACCTGCACGAGGGCTACCATCGTCAGGCCGACCACGAGGACTATCATCGTCAGACCGACGGGGATCAGCGCGAAGGGCACAACCACAAAGGGGCTCCACGTGAAGTACATCACGAGAACCACCACCGCCCCCATCGCCGCACACACCATCAACCACGTCGTGATGACGAGAAACAACGGCGGATCGAGAAGTGAATCCTTCTTGACGGGCATACAACTTATCGCCGTACTGTTGGCACCGGTCAGTATCCCCCTGATACGCCCTTCGTCCCCGCAAGGATCGCCACGCTCGCAGAGCAGCCGATCCGGTCCGCGCCGGCGTCGATCATTTTCTTTGCGTCGTCGTACGTCCGGATGCCGCCGGATGCCTTGACGTAGAGTCCGCCCGAGTGCTTCTTCATGAGCCTCACCGCCTCCACGCTCGCGCCGCCGGCGGGGTGGAAGCCGGTAGATGTCTTGATGAAATCACAGCCCGATTCCCGCGCCGCCAGGCAGGCCGCCTCGATCCTCGCCTCCGCCTCGGCGGACTCCACGTCCTTCATCAGCACCGCCGACTCGATGATCACCTTGATCACCACCCGCGGGTTCGCCGAGCGCGCCGCCCGTACGATCTCCAGGAACTCCGCCTTCGCCGACGCTACGTCCTTGCGGATCAGGTAGGGCAGGTGGGCGACGAAATCGACCTCCGCCGCGCCATCCTTCACCTGCGATGTCGCCTCGATCGCCTTGAGCGTCGATTTCATGCCCCCCAGCGGGAAGCCCACCACGCCGCAGGTCAGCACGCCGCTGCCCGCCAGCGCCTTGGCGACGTCCGCGACGAAGACGCCGTTGATGCAGACCGACGCGAAGCGGTGCTCGATCGCCTCGGCGACGAACTTCTGGACCTCCGGCCGCATGGCCTCGGCCTTGAGGATGCTGTGGTCGATCATGCCCGCGAGGTTCATATTGATTCCTTCGGTGATTCGAGCGATCCAAAAAACTCGGCCAGCGCCGAGTTATAGCGTTCCGGGTCCGCGGCCGCCGCATCCAGGTGGCCGCCGCCGGGAAACTCGACGATGCGGCCGTTTGGCGCGGCGGCGGCGATTTCGCGCGCGGAGGCCAGCGGGCAGATCGGGTCGTCGGTCCCGTGGAGGAGCAGGAGCGGGCAGCGCAGCCCCGCCGCGTGTCGGGCGCGGTCGAATTGCGTAGGCGTTGCGTAGCGCAGCACGAGCCAGAGACCGATGAAGGGGTAGAACAGCATGACCGGCCAGCGTTGCAGGCGGAAGAACCCCAGGATCGGCTCCATCCCGCGGCGGTACGCCCCGTCGCCGATGACGCCGACGATCTCCGACCGTCCCTGTTGCGCCGCCCGTGCCGCGGCGCCGATCGAGATACCCCCGCCGATCGAAGCGCCGAACAGAACGATGGGCTTATCTCGATGCAGTTCCGCCACGATACCGACGAGGTCGTCGATCTCCGTCGTTCCTAAATGGCTCGCGGGGGTCTTGCACTCGCCCATGCCGCGCAGGTCGTACACCACCAGCTCCGCCGCGAAGGCGGCGAGCGGCACCGCCCATCCCAATGCCCCGTAGCGGCTGTCGCCCCAGCCGTGGGTGATGACGACGGTTGGCCCATCCTCGTGCTGCCCCTTGATGATCCACGCGGGGGTCGTGCGGCCGTCGCTGAGCCTGAGCTCGTCTTCAGTGAACTCCATCCCGATCTCGCCGGGGCTGAGGGGCATCTGCCGCGCGAGCGCGACGGCGTAGGTCTGCCGCGGGGGGTGCGTCAGTTGGTGCACGATGAAGCACGTGCCGATGGCCGCCAGCAGCGCGGCCGCCGCGAGGAAGAGGACGAGAAAGCCGATCATGCGGAGAATGTCGGGAGTGGAGAGGGAAAAGTCCAGCGGGGGCCTCGAATCTGAAATCGGATCGGCCTCATCTTCCCGATGATCTTCTTTGCCGCGTGTTACCCCGGAGGTTCACCATGGACGTGCAACACCTGCTCGACGAAGCGATCAAGGAAGCCGAGGCGGGGCTGCGCGAGGGCGGGCTGCCGATCGGCTCGGTGCTGGCGGACGAGTCCGGGAAGATCGTTGCACGCGGCCACAACCTGCGCGTCCAGACCGGCGACCCCACGGCCCACGCCGAGGTCGCCTGCATCCGCCACGCCGGCCGACGCCGCGACTGGCCCCGGCTCACCCTCGTCTCCACCCTCAGCCCCTGCATCATGTGCACCGGCACGAGCCTGCTCTACCGCATCCCGCGCGTCATCGTCGGCGAGAACCGCAATTTCAAGGGGGCGGAGGAGTTGTTCACTGAGCGCGGCGTGAGCCTCACCGTCGTCGATGACGCACGCTGCATCGAGATGATGCGTGCCTTCATCGCGGAGAAACCCGACCTGTGGAACGAGGACATCGGCGTGTGAGCGTGAGGAGCGTTCATCACACCCCGAAACCCTTCATCGCCGCCGCGACACCCGCGCCGGGGGCGATCTTCGCGCCGGATTCGCGCAGCTCCGCCTCGATGGCCGCGAGCGCGGCGAGTGTATCGCCCGCATCGACGTAGCCCATGTGGCTGATGCGGAAGCACTTTCCTTCCCACTCCGCGCCGCGGCCGGACTGCCCGCCGGCGAGGTGGATGCCGTGCTTGTCGCGCACGCCGGCACGGAACTTCTTGTCGTCCACGCCCGCGGGGTAGAACGCGCCCGTGACCGAGCCGCTGGGCGACTTGCTGATGAGCTCGAGCCCCATGGCTTGGAACGCCGCGCGGGTCGCCGACGCCAGCGTCGCGCTGCGTGCCCAGACGTTCTCCAGCCCCTCGGCCTCGATCATCTCCAGCGCCACCCGTTGCCCGCGGATCAGGCTCACCGGCGGCGTGAAGGGGACGTCGTTCTTCTGCCACGACTTGAGCCAGCGGCGCAGGTCGAGCACGTACGCCCCCTTGGGCTTGAACGACTCCAGCCGCGCCAGCGCCCGTTCACCGAGACCGACATAACCCAGCCCCGGCGGCAGCATCATCGCCTTCTGCGAGCCGGTCACGAGGCAGTCGATCCCCCACGCGTCCATCTCGACGGGCATCGCACCGACGGAGGTGATGCCATCGACTAGCAGCAACGCGTCGCTCCTGCGCGTCACCTCGGCGATCGCCTTGATGTCGCACGCGGTGGCCGTCGAGGTCTCCGAGTGGCAGAGCGCCACCACGCTCACGCCCGGGTTGGCGTCGAGCGCGGCCTTGATCTGCTCCGCGGTGACGGCCTGGCCCCAGGGGACGTTCAGTTTCACCACGGTTAGCCCGAGCGTCGCGGCGTATTGGTCATAAATGTCCTGCCACCGTTCGCCAAACTTCCCGCCCGCCACGACGACCACCTTCGAGCCCGGCGTCGCCAGCGAGGTCTGCGCCGACTCGAACGCCGTCGTGCCCGACCCCGCGATGCTCAGCACCGGGTTCTTCGTGCGGAAGAGCCGCTGCAGCCGCTCGGAGACCTCCTTGAAGATCGCCTGGAATTGCTTGGTGCGATGGTGGATGATCGGCTGCGCCATCTCCAGGAGGACGGCGGGGGGGACATCGACCGGGCCGGGGGTGAGGACGCGCTGCTTGATGAAGAGTCGTGCCATGTCGGGCTCGTCTGTGTAATGGGGGGGTCGGGTCACGGGCAACGGCGGAACGGGGCAGATTACGCCCTGAGTCCGGCGGATTCAACTTTCCCGCCTCCAGCCACGCCCGATGACGAGTCTGCGAGTCATCGGGGTCCGTATTGCTGTCTCGTGGGCGCCAAGACCCCGACCCTTCGCGGACGCAGGATCGGGCGTGGCCCCAATCACGAGGATTGCGTGGCGATCGATTATTTGTTCTCCTATTCCACTCCAACCCCCATACCTCTCCCGAGTAACTCCCCATGATGACCCCCTACGAAAAATGGCACTTCGACATGATGGGCTACATCGTCCTGCCCAAGGCCGTCCCCGCGGCCGACATCGCGCGGATGAAGGAGCGCGGCAACGAGTGGGCGGCGCTCCCCGACGAGAAATTACCGAAACCCATGTCCACCTACGCCAAGCCGGCGTTCGACCCCACCAAGACCCGGGCCCTGAACTACGTCGAGTACGTCGATCCCGTCTTCCAGCGTGCCCTCCTTAATAAGGAGATCATGCGCGTCGTCCTCACCCTCACCGACAACTGCCCGCAGGTCCTGCTCGCCAGCCTGCAGGTTTACCCCGCCAACGGCGGGCCCGGCGCGCTGCACAGCGGCTCCGAGGGCGGCATCCACAACCCCGCCAACTACTACCAGGCCGCCGGCGACCGCGTCTTCGCCACCTTCCTCAACGTCGGTGTCTGCGTCTCCGACAGCGTCACCGGCGACGGCTTCGTCTGTCTCCCAGGCAGCCACAAGTCCAACTTCCGCTACCCCGACGAGATCACCGTCGACACCCCCGAGCCGTTGGTCATCGCCCCCAAACTCCGCGCCGGCGACGTGGTCATCTTCACCGAACTCCTCCGCCACGGCGGCCGGAACTGGCAACAGCCCGAGCCCCGCATGGTGCTCTACACCCGCTACTGCACGTCGTACGCCTCCTGGAGCGTCAACTACCGCGCCCTCCCGGAATACGCCCACATGCTCCCGCCGGACTTGGTGGAGCTGATGGAGCCGATGGGCTTTCAGAATCGAAAGAAGGTGACGAAGCGGCTGCTGGAGGAGTTGGGGGCGAAAACTTGACAGGAAGTCTGGGGAATCTAGAGTAGATCGACTAAATCCCGTGTGTTGGGGCGTGTAAGCCTCACCGCGCGGGACCTGAGGTTGTCGAATGCCAACGCATTCACAGCATGGCACGAACGTCCAGGGCGAATGATGGGCACACGCGTGACCCATCATCGTTCGGGCGTACCGGCCGCCGGTTTGGGCTTGGGACTCACGGGGTTGTCCCGTCGACTTCAAGTCTGGGAGGTGCCGGTGATGGCATAGTGCTTTGGAGCACGTGCGATCGGCCGTCCCGCCGCGGTCCCTATACGGGCCGTGTCAGCCGGGTTGGCGACCTCAGGCCACGAACGCCTTGTTTGGCGACGTGGCCTTGTTGTTTATGCACCCCGGTGAATCCGGGGCGGGACGACTCAAAAAACGCGGCACAGCCGCACCAAAGCTCGGATCGGAACAACTCGACTCGGCACAACTGAATAAGGAACCGCATCAATGAACCCGCAAGAACTACTCCGACTGATCGACGCGATTTCCCGTGACCGCAACGTGGACAAGGAATCGCTCTATAAGGATATCGAGCAGGCGATGATCTCCGCCGCGCGCAAGCACTTCAACGCCGTGGACACCGAGGAGTTCACCTCCGAGGTCGACCGCATCACCGGCAAGATTTCGATCTGGCGCGGCGGCGAGGAGATCCCGCTCGAGAGCCTGGGCCGCATCCCGGCGCAGACGGCCAAGCAGGTCATGATCCAGCGGTTCCGCGAGGACGAGCGCACCAGCATCTACAACGAGTTCATCGACCGCATGGGGGAGCTGACGACGGGCATGGCGCAGCGCTACGAGGGCGGTGCGCTGATCGTGCAGATGGGGCGTGCGGAGGGCTTCATGCCGCGCTCCGAGCAGATCCCCGGCGAGCAGCACCAGCCCGGCGAGCGGGTGCGGTGTTTGATTTTGGAAGTCAAAGAAGTCGGTAGCCAGGTGAAGATCGTCCTGAGCCGGGCGCACGTGGACTTCATCCGCCGGCTGTTCGAGGTGGAGGTCCCCGAGGTCGCCGAGCGCATCATCGAGATCAAGGCAATGGCGCGTGAGCCGGGCCACCGCACGAAGATCGCGGTTTCGAGCATCGACTCGAAGGTGGACGCGGTGGGCGCCTGCGTGGGCGTGCGCGGCAGCCGCATCAAGAACATCGTCGAGGAGCTCGGCGGCGAGAAGATCGACATCGTGCGCTGGAATGAGTCGAGCCAGATACTGATCCAGAACTCGCTCAAGCCCGCCGAGGTGGTCGAGGTTTACCTCTGCTTCGAGCTGGGACGCGCGACGGTGGTGGTCAATGAAGATCAACTGAGCCTCGCGATCGGCAAGCGCGGGCAGAACGTGCGTCTGGCGGCCCGGCTGACGGGCTGGGACGTGGACATCCTGACGCCGGCGGAGTTCAACCGCGGCATCGACACGATGGCCGAGACGCTCAAGCCGATCGAGGGCATCTCCGAGACGCAGATCGACAAGCTGGCGGTGCTGGGCATCATCAGCGTGTTCGACGTCGAGGAGGTCGGCGCGAACTACCTGGTGGAGCAGCTCGAGTGCACGCCGGAGCAGGCGGCGGTGATGCTGAAGATCTGCTCGGACAAGGCGAAGATCGTCGCCGAGGAGCAGGCCAGGGAGAAGGAAGAGAACGAGCGTCGCAAGCGCGAGGCGCTGGCGGCTGGCGTGGCGGTCGTGGGCGCTGCGCCCGGCGACCGTCAGGCCGCGGCGGTGCTCGGCGAGGTGCTCCCCGCGGACCCCGTTCCCGGCGAGGCCGGCGCGGTTGCCGCGAGTTCGGGCGGCGATTCGAGCATCATTTCGATGCTGGAAGAGCGGCAGAAGACGGCAAGTGAGAGTGCGGAACCCGCGTCACCCCCGTCCGAGCCGGAAGCGGCCGCGGGCGAGGGCAACGCCTGAGATTTGGTCTGGTTTGGATGTCGGTTCGGGTGTAGTGAGGCCGCGTCACGGTGACGCGGCGGAGCGACCCGGTGTAAGGAGTGAGCCTTGGCAAAGCAGAGGCGTGTACACGAGATCGCCAAAGAGCTGGGGATCAACAGCAAGATCATCGTCGACAAGTGTGTCGCCGAGGGTATCCCCGGCATTACGAACCACATGTCGCCGGTGAAGATCGGCCTTGAGGCAACGATGAAGGAGTGGTTCAGCGGGAGCGCGGCGGCAGAGTCCGGCGCGGCCGCGGGCTACGCCGGCACCGCCGTCGAGACCGCGCCCAAGGTTGACTCCAACGCCGTGAAGGTCGCGCGCCGCAAGAAGGTTGAACCCAAGGCCCCCGAGCCCGCCGCCGAGGTCAAGGCCAAGCCAGAGCCAGTCCGCAAGAAGCCCGCCCCCGGCCCGAACGCGACGGTGAGCCCTGCGCCGCCGCGCCACGAGGCCGCGCCCGAGACCACCATTGAGCCGGGTGATTCCGGGCCGCCGGTTTCCGAAACCGAAGCGCCCGCCGCACCGAGCGAGACGCCGTCGATCGCAGCCTCTTCCGCGCCGGCCGCACCCGCTGCGCCCGCGCCCGAGGTCAGGGCCGCCGGCCGTCCCAATGTCCCGCTGCGCCCGTCGGTGGTGCGTCAGGTCGGCACCGCACTGGGCCAGCCGACGCAGGCCGTGCTCAAGGGCCCCAAAGTCGTCCGCATCGAGAAGCCCGAAAACCTGCAGGCCCCGCGCCCGCGCCGCCCCATGGGACAGCCGGGCGGCGGCGGTGGGGCGCAGACCGGTGGGGGTTCATCCACGTCGGAGGGTTCGGGTGTTTCGCGTTCACGCGGGCCGGTTCGCGGCCGTGGCGCCGGCGCGCCGGGCGCGGGCCCGGTGGAAGCAGAATCGCCCGCCAAGGGCAAGCGTCGCTCGCTGAGCACGCGTCGTGGCCGTTCCGCCGAGGCGTTGCCCGTCGGGCCGACCAAGTTCACGGACCAGGACATCGCGGAGCTCGACGCACGGCTGAACCACGCGACGGGCTTCCTCAAGCAGCGCCGCCGCGACCTCAAGAAGACGCACCCCGGCCAGATCGCGCAGACCGCCGCGGTCTCCGGCGGCGCGGTCGAGGTCATCGAGCCGATCACGATCAAGTCCATGTCCGCCGCCACCGGCCTCAAGGCGACGGACATCATCAAGTACCTGTTCAAGAAGGGCGTGATGGCGACCATCAACTCCGCGATCGGCGCGGAGATGGCGCAGGAAGTCGCGCTGGAATACAATATCGAGCTGGTGGTCCGCGAGCAGCAGACCGTCGAGCAGGTGGTCGTCGCCGAGTTCGAGTCGCGCGAGGCGACGGACCTGCGGCCGCGCCCACCGGTGGTGACGGTCATGGGCCACGTCGACCACGGCAAGACGAGCCTGCTGGACAAGATCCGCAAGAGTGACGTCGCCGCGCACGAGGCCGGCGGCATCACCCAGCACGTGGGCGCTTACCGCATCACGGTCAAGGGCACGGACGGCAAGGACAAGACGACCGTGTTCCTGGACACGCCGGGCCACGAGGCGTTCACGACCATGCGATCCCGCGGCGCGAAGATGACCGACATGGTCGTCCTCGTGGTGGCGGCCGACGACGGCGTGATGCCCCAGACGATTGAGTCAATCAACCACGCCCGCGCCGCCGGCGTGCCGATCATTGTCGCGCTCAACAAGATCGACAAGGCGGAGGCCACCGAGGCCAACGTCCGCAAGATTTTCGGTCAGCTCGCCGAGCACGGGCTCAACCCGACGGAGTGGGGCGGCACCACGGAAGTGGTCCGTGTCTCGGCCTCCAAGGGCACGGGCGTGACCGAGCTTGTCGAGATGCTCGACTACCAGGCCGCGCTGCTCGACCTTAAGGCGGACTACGCCGGCCGTGCCCGCGGCACGGTGATCGAATCCGAAATGAAGCCCGGCCGCGGTCCCGTGGCGCGCGTGCTGGTGCAGCAGGGCCGGATCAAGGTTGGTGACTTCGTGGTCATCGGCCGTGCATTCGGCCGCGTGCGTGATATGACCGACGAGTACGGCCACTCGATCGCCGAGGCGGGCCCCGCGACGCCGCTGGAGATCTCGGGCATCGACATGATCCCCGACGCCGGCGACAAGATGTACATCGTGGACACGCTGGGCAAGGCCGAGGAGATCGCCTCAACGAGCCGCGAGTCCGAGCGTCACAAGCAGCTCGCCAGCCAGACCAAGGTCACGCTGGACAACTTTGCCCAGCAGATGGCGGCGGGGACGACCAAAGACCTGCGCATCGTGCTCAAGGCCGACGTGCAGGGCTCGATCGACGTGCTCAAGAAGAGCCTGTCGGAGCAGGGCAACGCGGAGGTCACCGTCAAGGTGCTGCACGCCGCGGTGGGCGGCATCACGGAGAGCGACGTGCTCCTGGCGGACGCTTCCGACGCGGTGGTCATCGGCTTCCACGTCGTCGCACCGGCGGCGGTCAAGGAGATCGCCGAGGCTCGCGGGGTGGACATCCGCCTCTACCGCATCATCTACGAGGTCGTGGACGACATTAAGAAGTCGCTCGAGGGGCTGTTGGAGCCCGAGAAGCGTGAGGAAGAACTGGGCGTCGCCGAGGTCCGCGAGGTGTTCCGCATCTCCAAGCTGGGCTCCATCGCCGGCTGCATCGTCCTCAGCGGCGTCATCCAGCGTTCGGGCAAGCTCCGGGTCATCCGCGACAGCGTCGTGGTGACGGAAAACCGGAACGTTGAGAGCCTCCGCCGCGTCAAAGACGACGTCAAGGAGGTCCGCGCGGGCATGGAGTGCGGCATCCGCCTCCAGAACTTCGAGGACCTCAAGCCCGGCGACCGGATCGTCAGCTACAACACCCTCACCGTGAAGCGGACGCTGGAGAAATAAGAGAGCGCCCGCCCCGGATGGAACCTGAAATTACCAACCGACCCGCTCAAATAAGTCACCAGGCACCATGGTCGTCGGCATCCTACAAGTCGAATTGGACATCAGCGGCGCCGAGTCGCTCAAGGACAAGCGCCGCGTGGTGTCGAGCCTCAAGGACCGGCTGCACCGCGAGCACATGGTCTCGGTCGCCGAGGTCGATCTGCAGGACGACTGCACCCGCGCCGTGCTGGGCATCGCCCTTGCGTCCAGTGACGCGCGGGTCTGCCAGGGCGTGCTGGACCACATCCTCAACAAGCTCCGGGTGGCGCGCGACTGCGTGCTGGCGGACCACACCACGGAGGTCCTCTCCGGGCTGCCCTGACGCCGCCGGACGTTACCAACCATGAGCGGCCACCGCATGCTCCAGGTCGAGTCCACGCTCAAGCGCGCCATCGCGGTCGTGCTCGCCCACCGTCTGTCAGACCCTCGCATCAGCGGCATGATCAGCGTCACCCGCATCAGCGTCAGCCCCGACATGCACGACGCCTATGTTTACGTCTCCGTCCTCCCCGCCGAGCACGAGCGCACCACGCTCTACGGCCTGAAGCACGCCACCAAGTTCATCCACTCGCTGGTCTGCAAGGAGGTCTCGCTCAAGACCGTCCCGCACCTGGAGTTCCGCCTCGACAGCTCGCTCAAGCGTGAGATCGGGGTTCTCGATGCGATCCGGCGCGGTGTCGAGCGCGACCCCAACGCTAAGGCCCCGCCGACCGACGGCGATAACGTGAACGACGCGCCCGAGTCCGAACCGCAGAAGCCAGCACCGCGCCGGCGCACCCGGCGAACACCGTCACCCGACGTGGAGGACCACCAGAAGTGAAGAACGAAGCAGTCTACGCCCGCAAGCTCGCGGCCCTGCTCAAGAAGGTCCGCCGCGGCCACACCGACGAGCCCGCCCCGGCCCGCGACCCGGTCACCCAGCTCGTCGTCGCCTTCCTCGAGTGGAACGCCCCGCGCAAATCCGCTCGCGAGGCCCACAACAGGCTTATGGCCGTCATGGTGGACAACAACGACCTGCGCGTCAGCCACGGGCACGAGCTGGTCGCCCTCATGGGTGAGAACTACCCCCGCGCCGAGGAGCGAGCTGCGCGTCTGCGCGAGGCGCTGCAGGAGGTCTTCGTGCGCGAGCACGGGGTGATGCTCGATAGCCTGACAGACAAGGCCAAGCGCCAGGTCCGGACCTACCTGGACACCCTCCCGGGCACGCCGCAGTTCGTCGCCGCACAGGTCTTCCTGCTGAGCTTCGGCGGCCACGCGATCCCGATCGATGACCGCATGGCGGACCTGCTCCGGCAGGAGGGCGCCGCCGACCCGGAGGCGGACGTGGCCGCGATCGCGGAGTACGTCGAGCGCCACGTGAAGCCCGCCGAGGCCGTCGAGACGCACCTGGCGATGCAGACCTGGGCCGACAGCGCCTCGCGTAAATCCTCCAAGGCCCCGGCCAAGCCGCGTGCCGCTGCGAAACCCAAGAAGAAGCCCTCCAAGAAGTAAGCCGGTCCTCCGCGATTCACGCCTAACATACAACCCCCATGACGACGCTATCCACCAATCCCTCCAAGGCGCTCCTCCGCATCGGCATCCCCAAAGGGAGCCTGCAGGACTCCACCGTCGATCTCTTCCAGCGCGCCGGCTACCACATCCGCATCTCCGAGCGATCCTACTTCCCCGCCATCGACGACCCCGAACTCGAGGCCGTCATGTTCCGCGCCCAGGAGATGTCCCGCTACGTCGAGGACGGCGTGATCGACCTGGGCATCACGGGGAATGACTGGATCGTCGAGAATGACTCACGAGTTCACGAGGTCTGTGAGCTAGCCTATTCCAAAGCGACCTCTTCGCCAGTTCGCTGGGTATTAGCGGTGCCTGAAGAATCCCACATCACCAAGCCCGAAGAATTGGGCAATGGCATTATCGCGACGGAGTTGGTCAATACGACCAAGGCCTATTTTGACCAGCGAGGCATCGCGGTTCGTAAAGTTGAATTCTCATGGGGTGCGACCGAGGTAAAGGCGAGGCTCGTTAGTGCGATTGTGGACGTAACCGAGACTGGATCGTCGCTCAAGGCCAACAAGCTCCGTGTCATCGACACCATCTTGACCAGTACGACGCGTCTCATCGCCAATCATGATTCCTGGCGCAGCGAAGCCAAGCGCCGCAAGATCGAGGATCTGGCGCTCCTGCTCAAGGGGGCGATCGCCGCGCGTGAGAAGGTCGGCCTGAAGATGAACGTCCCACGCAACCGGCTGGCGGACATCCTCAAGGTGCTGCCCGCCGAGAAGTCGCCGACCGTGAACGACCTGGCGGATTCTGCGTGGGTCGCCGTCGAGGTGATCGTCGAAGAAAAAATCGAGCGAGAACTCGTCCCGCAACTCTCACGCGCCGGGGCGACGGGTATCATCACCTACCCGCTGAACAAGGTCGTGCCCTGATCTTCCGCGGCCCTGAACCCGGGCGTCCAAACCCGAGGCACGACAAGTGAGGACCCAGGTGACCGCTCCCCGTTTCAATCCACTTTCAATCCCGCGCCGTTTCCTCGGCGCGGCGGTTGTCGTCGCTCTCGCCTGCCTGGCGATTTCCTGCGCCACCCGGCCCGGCGCGGAAACGCAGCCGGCAGCGGCGCGGGTTCTGACGCCCCGCGTCACGGCGAAGGTTGACGTCCCGGTGCCGCCGGGGGTTGACCCCGCGCTGCTCGCCCCGCGCAGCGGCGAATCCCTCGCGAGGGCGAAGATGGAACTGCCCGCCATCCTCGCCTCGATCCCGCAGCCGGCGTACATCGTGCCGGCGACGCAGCCCGGCGACAGGCCGACGGCCGCAGTCGGTGAGCCGCCCCCCGAGGCGCAGCGGCGCTACGTCCGCGGCCGCCAGGCGTGGCTCGAGATGCGCGGCGCCGACGCGATCAATGAGCTCCGTGCCACCGACGCGCTCTACCCCAACTCGCCCGACGTTCTTCAGTTGCTCGGCCAGATCTACACGCTCTCGGGCAACCGCGTCCGGGGCGGGTATTACTTCGAGCAGGCGGTCCGCCTGAACCCCGAGGACGCCGAATCGCTCTTTTTCCTGGGCCGTTTCGCGATCGATCAGGAACACTGGTCGCAGGCAATCGCGACCTTCGCCCGGGCGCGGTCGCTCCAGGCCCGGCATCCGGAGATCGACCCGGCGATCTGGGCGCTGATCGACATCTCATTGGCCGGAGCCCTGGACCGCGAGGGTTACGACTCGGCGGCGGTCCAGCAATACGCCGCCTACCTCAATCACCCGGTGACGCTGGGCCGCACCACGCGGATGGTCCGGGAGCTTGCCGTGCTCGCGCGCCAACGCGGGCTGATCTGGCAGGCGGTGGGCGACGGGCTCAATCGACTCAGCGATCCCGAGTCGGCGCTCGAGGCCTACGCCATGGCGTCCGAAGAGGGCGAGACCGACCCCGCGGGGCTCTCCGCGCGGCTGGTTTACTCGCACCTCCGGCTCGGGCACGCCGACGCCGCCCGGCAGACGATGCTGGCGCGGCTCGAAACCGAGGGCGTCACCCCGCCCATGCTCGAACAGGTGCGATACCTGGCGGAGCACGGCGGCGGCTCGGCGAGCCTCATCGCGGCCCTCAGGCCCTGGTATGAATCCAAATCGCGCCCCGTAACGCTGGCGTTGACGCTGGGCGACCTGCTGGGCGACGCCCCGGGCCGTGCGTTCTGGTTGGATCACCTGGCGGCTAAGCCGGGGGATTACGCCGTTTTCGAGCAACTGGCCGCGCGGGTGTTCACCGTGCACCCGCCCGTCCCCGAGGCCGTCACCGACGTCGTGCGCGGCGCGCTGATCATCATCAAGGCGACACCCGATTCCGCCCAGCGCGTCAGCGCCACGCTGACCGAGGCGGCGGGCGATCAGGCGGCGCTCATTGCGGGCTTGCAGTCGCTCATCCCCGGCTCCGGTCAGGGCGCGGCCCTCGAGTTCCTCCTGGCGCGCTGCCTGCTCAAGGTCGGGCGGTTCGACGACGGCATGACGGCGCTGCGCCGCTCGATCGAGGCGGACGCGGGATTCGCCGCGCCGCGCGTGGGGATGGCTTCCATCCAGATCGAGGAGGGCGACCTCGACGGCGCGGGCAAGACGCTCGCCCCGCTGAGCGACCGCACCGAGCCCAGGGTCATCATCCTGCGGGCACGCCTGCTCCAGCAGACGGGCCACGTACCCGAGGCGATGCAACTGATCAACACCGCGATCGCGCGCCAGCCGCTGAACGCCGAGCTACTCATCGAGAAGGCGGGGCTCCAGCAGGCGTCTGGCGATCTGATTACCGCCGAACAGACGCTGCTCGGCGCGTTGGACAGCGGGCCGCAGAGCGAGGCGGTGTACGAGGCGCTGTTCCGTCTCTACTCGATCCCCGGGGTGCGGCCCGACGTGCAGGAACAGGTTGACCGGCTGATGAGGCGGCTGGTAACGAACCTGCCGCAGAGCCGGTTGGCGAGGCTGGCGCGTGCCGAGTCACTGCTCGGCGGGCGTCAGTTCGATCAGGCCGAGCGCGTCCTCCGGCAGATGCTGGTCGATTACCCGGGCGATGCGGGGGTGTTGAGGGACATGCTAAGCCTGCTGGACGCGACCAACCGCCGCCCCGAGGCCGAGGCCATGCTCCAGAAGCGCGTCGAGGCAACCCCAAAGGACACGCAGACGCTGGTGGTGGCGGCGTGGTACTACCGCGACGTGGTCCGGAACCGCGAGAAGACCGAAGAGTATTTCCTGCGCATCTTCGAGCTTCAGCCGCCAAGCCCGGAGCGGGCGATCAACATGGCGAAACTCC
This sequence comes from Planctomycetota bacterium, assembly GCA_021413865.1. Lineage (GTDB taxonomy): Bacteria > Planctomycetota > Phycisphaerae > Phycisphaerales > Phycisphaeraceae > JAIOPN01. Next base: position 98,691 of record JAIOPN010000026.1, read on the forward strand.
GGATCAGGCGTAAAGAGTATGACCTGGCCGACCGGGACTTGACCGCCGCGATCGAGAAGTTCCCCGAGCAGGACGCCGAGCTTGGCTACTACCGCTCCCTGATCGCGCAGCACCGGGGCGACCAGGCCGCCTCGGAAAAGATCATGGAGGACCTGCTCCGCAGGCACCCCGACCACCCCAACACGAACAACGGCCTGGGCTACGTATGGGCGAACCGCGGCGTCAACCTCGACCGCGCTTTCAAGATGATCAAACTGGCATTGGACGCCGAACCCAACAGCGCGGCGATTCTCGATTCGATGGGTTGGGTGAACTACAAGCTGGGTCGATTTGGTGAGGCGGTGCTCTTGCTGCGCCGCGCCGCGACCGCCGATCAGGATGAATACCCCGTCATCCTCGACCACCTGGGCGACGCGCTTTACCGCGACGGCAAGACCGAAGAGGCGGCGGCCAAGTGGCATCGCGCGCAGGAACGGCTCACGGGCCAGCAGGACGAGTCGGACGACTTCGACCTGGTGGGCCTGGGTGATCGCCTCAAGGCCAAGCTCGACGCGCTGTCACGTAAGCAGCCCGTTCCCGTCGCCGCATTGGGCGAGGGCGTGACGGTTCCGCCGCCCGCGAAACCCGCTCAGGACGTGCCGAACACCCCTGAAATCGTCCCCGAAAACACCCCCGGGATCGGCCCGGACCTTGTCCCCCAACAGGCCCCGGTGCCGCAACCCGCCCCCGCGCCGGCGCGCTGAGTCGGCCCTTTTTCCGCTCCCGCGGAACATCCCGAAAACCCCTTGAAAAATAGGGTAAATCGACCTGTTTTTACGCCCCATCCCGGTGGCTATGTGCGTGCGTAACGGATATAATTTTTGAATGTGCGTCGCCCCGCGGCGCACCGGTTTTTCGGCACATTCGACCACACCCACGGAAGGGCGTTCTCGTTATGGATCAGACCACAGCCGCAAGGCCCCAGGGCGATTACAACGAAGAAAACATCAAGGTCCTCGAGGGCCTTGAGGCCGTGCGCAAACGCCCCGGCATGTACATCGGCGACACCACCGTGCGCGGCCTGCACCACCTGGTGTGGGAGATCGTCGATAACGCCATCGACGAGCACATGGCGGGCCGCTGCTCGGCTATCTACGTCAAGGTCAACGCCGACGGCTCGCTCTCCGTCACCGACGACGGCAACGGCATCCCGGTCAAGCCCTACAAGCACGACAACCCCAATCTCAACGGCAGGCCCACCGTCGAGATCGTCCTCACCGTCCTCCACGCCGGCGGCAAGTTCGACCACGACGCGTACAAGGTCTCCGGCGGGCTGCACGGCGTGGGCGCCTCGGTCGTCAACGCGCTCTCCGAATGGCTCGAGGTCGAGGTCGCGCGCGACGGCAAGCTCCACATGATCTCCTTCGAACGCGGCGCCACCGTCGAGCCGCTCCACACCATCGGCGAGCGCACCAAGACCGGCACCAAGGTCACCTTCAAGCCCGATTCCGAGCTCTTCCCCGACACAGAGTTCCGCTGGGAGACGCTCTCGGGCCGGCTGCGCGAACTGGCGTACCTCAACCCCGGGCTCTCCATCGCACTCGAGGATGAACGCACCGCGAAGTCGCAGACCTTCCAGTTCCCCGACGGTCTGCTCAGCTTCGTCCGCAACCTCAACGAGGGCAAAAACATCCTGATCGATCCGCCCATCCATTTCCGCGCGGAATTGCCCGTCGACCCGAACGATCCCAAGAAGGGCATGCTCTCCTGCGAGGTCGCGATCCAGCACAACGACTCGTACAACGAGACGCTGTTGACCTTTGCCAACAACATCAACACCATCGAGGGCGGCACGCACCTCTCGGGTTTCAAGACGGCGTTGACCCGCACGCTCAATACATATGCGAAGAACAACGGCATCCTCAAGGACGACCTGACGCCGACCGGCGAGGACCTGCGTGAGGGGATGGCGGCGATCATCGCCGTGCGCGTGCCCGACCCGCAGTTCGAGGGCCAGACCAAGACCAAGCTGGGCAACTCCGAGGTCGAGTCGTTCGTCAACACCGTCATGGGCTCGAGCCTGGCGTCGTGGCTGGAGGAGCACCCGTCGGACGCCAAACGCATCTGCCTCAAGGGTGTGATGGCGGCCCAGGCGCGTGAGGCGGCCCGCAAGGCCCGCGAGCTCACCCGCCGCAAGGGCGCGCTCGACGGCGGCGGCCTGCCCGGCAAGCTCTACGACTGCACGTCGAAGGACGTCGAGGCCTCCGAGCTCTACCTCGTCGAGGGTGACTCGGCCGGTGGGTCCGCCAAGGGCGGACGCGACCACCGCTACCAGGCGATCCTCCCGCTCAAGGGAAAAATCCTCAACGTCGAACGGGCACGGCTCGACAAGATCCTAGGCTTTGAAGAAATCCGCATCATCATCCAGGCGCTGGCGTGCGGCATCGGCACGGACGACTTCGACATCAGCAAGCTGCGCTACGGCAAGATCATCATCATGACCGACGCCGACGTGGACGGCTCGCACATCCGCACCCTCCTGCTCACCTTCTTCTTCCGGCAGATGCCCGAGCTGATCCGCCAGAGCCGGCTCTACATCGCTCAGCCGCCGCTCTACCAGGTCACGCGGCACAAGAAGGTCGAGTACGTCCTCAACGAGCGCGTCATGCGCGGCACGCTGGCCTCGCTGGGCCTCGACGGCACGACGCTGGTTCTTTATGACGACGAGCACAAGCCCACGCGCCGGCTCACCGGCGCGGAGCTGCGCACGGTGTTCGACCTGCTCATGCAACTGGCCGACCTGGCGACGATCGTGCAGCGTCGCGGCGTGGCGTTCGAGGATTTCCTGCGCCTCCGCGACAACGACCCGGAGGGCAAGCGCCGCCTCCCGCGCGTCCGAGTCCAGGCGCCGGGCGTGGAGCGCGGGGAGTTTTATTTCTGGTCCGACGCCCAGGAGGACGCCTTCCGCCAGCACCACAACCTCGATTCGATCGACCCCGACCTGGATCAGGTGATCGCCGCCGCGGCCCCGGCAACCCCGGCCACGCCCGCGGCTCACGCAACCCCCGGAACCGCCGCTCCCGGCGGCAACGGCTCGTCAGCGGGCAAGCGCCGCACGGCCGTCCGCAAGGAACTGCACGAGGTCAAGGAACTCGAACGCCTCTTCGCCCGCCTCGAGGAGTTTGGCCTCTTCATCGACGACTACAGCCTCGTGCAGGAGCAGTCCCCCAGCGGCGAGAAGCTGCCCACGCGGTTCGAGGTGATCTGCCGCGACTCCAAGGGTCACGAGCAGGTGCTCTCGGTGCCGAACGTCTCGAAGATCGCCAACACGATCCTGGACAACGGCAAGCAGGGGATCGAGATCAAACGGTTCAAGGGCCTGGGCGAGATGGACGCCGACCAGTTGTGGGACACGACGATGAACCCCGCCAACCGCGAGATGCTCCGCGTGACGTGGGACGCCGCGAGCCAGGCGGAACAGCTCTTCACGATTTTGATGGGGGAAGAGGTCGAGCCGAGAAGGGCGTACATCGAGGCGCACGCGCTGGAAGTGAAGAATCTGGACGTGTGATTGATCGGGTGGGGCAAAACATCCAACGAACTTGATCTGCGATGAGCAAACGAGACGCATTCAAGAAGAACATTCTCGCAATCACGGGCGAAACTTCTCTTGATCGGGCGTTGCGGGGATGGGCGCCAAAACAACCAGTCGTACTTGTCAAATCTCGTCCCAAGATGCCGTGCAGGCTTTGCGGAACCATGTTTGCTCATGGGGCATGGGTTCAGCACTCCGGTTCTCGATCCAGGATTGCAATTGGAGGCGATTGCCTCGCAACCATTCTTTTTCATCGCTTCAAGAGCAAGAGCCTGGTTTCGACTCGACGGAAACTAGTTCAGCAGCGGTTGAAGGAGCTGACGAAGCTATATCCGCAGTGGACCGCCCCGGGAACATGGCTGACTTGGCTCGAAAATAATGCTCCACCCAAACTCGCACCATTAGTTGTTGACCTGTTATATCTCGGTATGGTTCCATCGGACTGGTCTTCCCCACGAACGGTTGGCGCGGGAATTTACGCCGCACGCGTGGCGTACTGTAGCTCGAATTGTGCCGGGCTGAGGTAGCCCAGCGTCGAATGTCTCCGCTGGTGGTTGTAGAACACCTCGATCCACTCGAAG
>JAIOPN010000027.1 GCA_021413865.1 Planctomycetota bacterium
CTGCGCTCGCTGGCCTGCCGGACCGGTGAGGCCCTGTGGTCGGCGATGCAGGGCGTGCTGGACCGCGTGACGGCTTCAGACGCGATGAACTGCTTCCGCCACTGCGGGTATACGCTACAGACGGAATAGGAATGCTCTAGCTTGCCGAGCGAGGCCGTCGCCTCGCCTAGCGCCCGGGCGGTGTCGCCGTCCAGACGCAGGGGCGGATGGGACGGCGGGAGGGGGTACGGGATGAAGGCGCGGACCGCTTCCTCGTTGGCCCGCGTGATCCGGTATTCGCCTGTCTTGCGTGGCATGCCTGGGAAGCCTTTCCTGCCCGGCGGCTTTCGCTAGTCAATGATTGTTATCTAGCCTCGGCATCTAGTCAAGACATCTTGACTAGCACAAGCTGCTGGTCGAACTCCACGGAGTCCCTCTCGTCGGTGCCGGGGTGAGCAAACGCGTGCGCCGATGATCCTCCGCATTCACGCCGCATGATCACCACCTCGCCCCCCCCCCCGCACCATGGGCGAGGCGATCGGTTGGGGCGCAGACGGCGACGAGCGAACCATGGATGCCGGGGAACTATGCACCGAGGGATCGGGCACCCACGCTCCGCGTTGTCAGGACCGGTCATGCTCGTCGGCGATCAACTCAATCCGCTCACCCTGCACGCGAAACCTCATGCCCAAGATCGCCTGCGTCTGGGCATCCTTGAGGGCGTGCCCGCCGGTGTGCTGGTAAACCGCGAAGAGCGAACCATCCGGCAATTCCGCCACGCGGCCGTAGCCATAGACCGAGGGGTCGATCGCAAAGCCGTGATTCGGCGCCGGGGCGAACCAGGTCTGGCCGCCGTCGCGGCTGAGGATGGCGCGAAAGCCACCGGCGCCGTAGGACCCGTGGGTGCATAAAAGCATCCCGTCGCGCAGGAGGTTGAGACCCGGCTCGAACATGCGCATGCCGAAAGGCACCGGATCAGTCCAACTCCGCCCGCCGTCTTCGCTCCAGGTGATCTCGCCCTCGGGGCGGATGATCATGACCAGCCGGCCGTCGGTCAGCTCGGCCAAGCCCGTCTCATCCATGGCGTGGTCCGCCCGGATGACCGAGAGGGTCTTCCAGGTCAAGCCCGCGTCGGTCGTACGGACCACGGCGACCTGATCGTGCGCACCGCCTTTGGGCGGACCGTAGATGGGCAACACGACGGAGCCGTCGCTCAGCCGTACGGGCGGGCCGTCGCTGGCGGCGCCGGCGAAGGGTGAGGGAACCATGGTCGGCCGCTGCTCCCATGTCCGCCCTCTGTCGAAAGAGCGGACGACCGCGACTTGGCAGGCCTGGGCGTCCCTCTGCACGTCCGCGCCGGACCACATGAAGAAAGAGCAGAGCAGGGTGCCGTCGGGCAGCTCAAGGATCGCCGGCGAACGGTCGTCCAGCGGTGTATCGATGATCGTTTCGGGCCGGCCCCAGGTCCGCCCGCCGTCGGTCGAGCGGATAAGCATCGCCCGACCGCCGGTGGGGGCATCGACATCGGTCGGCATTCCTATTTTTGTCAGTTCGGCCAGCATCTTCTCCTCCAGCCGCATCGGTGTGGGCGGGGAAGCGTGCCAGTAGCCGGTGGTGAAGCTGACGATGAGCGTGCCGTCGCGCAGGAGCACCGGGTACTGCCAACCGACGAACCCGGCGTAACCGGGGTGCGGATCGGGCTGATTGACACCCGGTCCAACGAGCATCCGGCGGCACTGATCGGACGGCTTATTGGATGCGCCGCCCGTAACAACTTTCACTTTCACGTCTATAGGTCGGCTGTTCATACGCTCCTCCGGCGGTCGGGCAACGGTGGGAGCAGCGCCTTGCCCGGGCGATTTCCGATTGGCCTTGACCGCTGAACGAGGCAGGCCGCCCTGTATAGGCTACCGCCTTGCATCCCTCGTTGGCCATCCGCATCGGCGCCGCCGCTGCGTTTGAGCTGATGCCCGGCCGCACCGTCGCGTGGAAGGGCCGGTGCGAGCGACGGTCGCCGAGGTACACGACGCGGTGGGATGGGTTCCCGACGGTGAGGGCGGTGTAAGTACCGATCGACAGCGATGTCGATCTAGCAAACTGGGATACCTCGTTTGTCATGATGGTCGTACCGGCGTTGGGCAACGACGCCGCTCACGAATGGGCGATTTCATTGGGCAGCGTTACCCTCACGCGCGCATCAGCCCGGGGAGAAACACGTCGATCTCGTGACGGAGAATCTCCCACTTCGCCCGGATCATGTCGGCGCCGTGTGGGAAGCTGTGGTCGCCGCCGTAATACCAGTCCAGCCGCACGTCGGCCTCCATCAGCGGCAGCGCGGCCTGTGCGTTGTCGAGTTCGTCCCGAAGCACATTCTCCCACCTGGCCAGCAGCGTCGAACGCTCCTCGCCCCCAACAGGCGTCGAACCCTTGAGCAGACGGTCGCGGATCATGCACGATTCGTAGAAGTTAGCATGCGCCCGCGCCGTTCGGTAAAACCACCGGATCGACGACGCCTCCGCATCGAACATCAGTCGTGCCGGCGCGGGCACCCGTGGCTCGGCGCGGTCCAATGCCGCCACCGCCCTCGCGAGCTTCGCCTCCATCTGGCGGTATGCCTCCAGGAAACGCGGCACATCACCGTGTGCGCTCGTGAAGAACGTCGGCTCCACCTTCAATCCATCCTCCGGCGTCATCTCGGCGTGGAACAGGTATCGCCCGTAGAACACGGGCGGCAGCGCCGCGCTCGCGTCCGCACACATCGGGTGCGCGGGCCCCAGGTAATACGGCCCCGTGTAGTACTGCGGCAACTCCGGCGAGTGCTCGATCGCCTCCGAGCACGCCCGCCACGCCTCGCGCAACATCGGCCCCGCCTCGGGGCCCGCGATCCGCGCCGCCAGTCGGTCCATCATCTCTTCAGCCGGGGGCGCGGGACTCCACCATACGTGCTTGCAGCTCTCCGCCGCGCTCGTGCCGTAGAGCGGACGAAACGCCGGGAACACCCACGCGCCGTCCCCGCATGTCGCCAGCGCCTCCGCCCGCGCCACCCAGCGATCCATGCAGGGCACGTTCGGCAGCCGCGGCGCCTCGAAGATCAACTCCGGCTCGCTCTTCATATAGATCGGTATCCCCCGCGCCCGGCACGCATCGGCCTGGCCTTTCGCACGCCCCCCCGGGCCGATCAGGTGCAGGCTGTAATCCCACAGGTGCTTCCGCACACCCTCGGGGGTGGTGATGTACTCGTCCTTCTCGATCTCCGTGAAGACCGCCGCGCCGGGCTCCAGCAGCGCGATCATCCCCGACTGGAGACGGTCGCTCGACCAGACATGCTCCGCCGAATAGGGCCACGCCACCACCTCGGCCGACGGGTTCACCTCTCGCGCCGCTTTCGCCAGACGGTTGATGAGGTTTGCCACCACCCGGTCCGGGCCCAGCGCCTCGCACCGTGGGCAATTCGTATGCCCCTTCTCCACCCCGAAGGGCCGCATGAAACAATGGTAAAAACCCTCGCCCCCGATGATCAGCACCAACCCGTCCAGCCCGCCGGCGATGCGGAACAGGGCCCGCGCCGACTCCTCGAGATACCGCCGCACGCGCGGGTGCTCCGTGCATAACACATGCAGGCCATCCGCCTTCCACGTCAGCGCGCCGCGCATCGACGCGTCTTCCCGGAAGACCGGATCGTCGGCCGCAAACTTGGGCGTCCCCAGCCACAGGTATGTCTTGAGCCCGTATCGCTTGGCCGCCGACACGCTCGACCGCAGCGCCTCCGCCGCGCCCGCCTCTCGGAAGCGCTCCATTTCAGGGATCGCCGTGCTGTCCGTCGTGCTGACCAGCGCCCCGTTGGACCCCGCGCTCACCCACACCGCGTTGTATCCCAGGAACACGGACTCCCGCGCCGCCCCGAGCCAGGGTGTCGCCCCCAGCCTGACCCGCACGCGCGGCCGATAGACCTCGCTCCCCAGCATCAGCACGGGCCCACACCGAAACCCCATCATGTCCACCAGTTTCACCACGCCGTCCCGCAGCCCGGCCGGGTCCACCCCCACCACGCGCACGCGGTCGCCGGCCACCTCTATCGTAAAGCTCTCCGCCACCGCCGGGTCGCCGCCTCCGCTCTCCTCCAGCACCACGCGCCTCGACGCCGCGCCCCCCCCGGGCGTTCCAAGTGTGACCCCCATCACCCCCGACATGAACTCGGCCAGGTGCACAGCCATCAACTGCCCCGCCGTGGATGTGCCGTTGAACATCAACGTCCATGAGCCGTCGATCGCCACGTCTCCCGGGCCGGCCTTCACCCGGGCATCGCGCCAGTAACGCCCACGGAAATCCCGCGACAACGCCGAAAACCGGTGCGCGCCGTAGGCCGCCGCCGACTCCTCGGCCAAACGCTTGTTGAACTCCGCCAGTGTCGTCATTGGGCGCGCTTCACGAAGGTGGTGGTGCACGAACCGACGCGGTTGGGCCTTATATATGGACATCGTAACGACAGGACAACAACGCCGAGGGCAAGGCGAGGGCGGCGATGAACGGTCGCGTGCGGCAGAAGGGGGAGCTGTCCGTTCGCCAGTTGAGGGCGGCGGTGGCGGACGTCGGCGGGCTTATCGACACGATGGGCGAGATGAGGAGGAGTCTGCGTGGCGGTTGACGCCAGGTCCGCCACAGCAACATCAGCGTCATCACCGTGGTGATCCCCCTCGACCCCGCCCACGGGGGCGAGGCGATCGGTGGGGCGTGGCCGGCGACCGGTGCGCCACAGCCCGGGCGATGGGGAAACCGGTGCCGCACGACAAAAAGCCTGCGTCCCCATCGGGATTGCCCCAGAGTACGCGAGTGCGGTCGGATACCAATTCGGAACGCGTAGGGCTAGCAGGCTCAGCCGTACGCGCCGGCTGGGAGGAAGCCCAGGAGGCGTTTGAGGCGGGGGTTGGCGTCGCGGTAAACATGCTCGGGCATGACGTAGTTCATGAAGGGGAAGTATTTGTGCCCGATCATGCGGCGGGCGTAAGTGACCTGAGTGACTTGGCGGACCCGGTCGGTTTTGACGGGTGGGCCTGTATGCCACGTCTGGTTGTTGAAGATGACGGCGCTGCCGGCGGGGCCGACGCAGTCGAAGACGCGGTCGCCGTAGCCCTCAATCATCGGATCGGTCGGGCAGGTTTTGCCGATCATGTGTGAGCCGCGGATGAAGCGTGTCGCGCCGTCCTCAACGGAGGGAACGTCGGTGAGGTAGTAATTGACGGTGAACCAGAGAACAGGGAGGCGGATGTTGGTGGGTGGTTCGCCGTGAGTGACGAGATAGTGTGGAGCGTCGTCCTGGTGCCAGCCGAAGGCGAGGCCTCCCCTGCGGGTCTGGAAGGAGTTGTTGTGGATGACATGGCAATCGCCGGCGACGAGGGTTTCGGCAAAGGTGACGATGGGTTCGAGGTCGAACAACCGGACGTTGGCGGGGCTGAATTCAAACATGCGACGCAGTACGCGGTCCTCGCCCGTCCCGCCGTTGCCGACCTGTTCGGCCAGGCCCCGCTGGAGATCGGCGCGGAGTTCGGCGGTGATCTCGGGCGTGAGGACGCTGGGGAGGAAGAGGAAGCCATCGCGGTGGAATTGCTCGACCCATTGGGCGATTAGGGCGGGGTCGGGTACGGTGTTGGCGAGATAGGGCATGGGGTGAACGGTTGAGGTTTAGGAACCAGTGAGACCGGCACTTCCGGCCGTCCTCCTGCCCGTGGCGGTCACCGGTCTCGGAGGAACAGACTACCTCCCGAACCCCGGCGGCTCCAATCTCAACTACGACGATTCGGGCATGTCGTCCGCGTCGTCCCCCGCCTTCTCCCGTAGAGGGTTGGGCCCGAGTCGGCAGAGGATCACGCGGCCAAGACCAGCATAAACGCCGCCAACGCGGGTTTGTCGCCGCGTTCACCCGCCGATCGCCACTGAGCGTAGCCGCTCGATCGTGGCGAAGTAATAGGACCCGTTGAGCAGCGCCCCGCCCGCAGTAGGGCCGTCCTTTTCGTCGCACCAGATCATCTCGATGTGCACCGTGCCCAGCGGCACGCGGTAGATGCCCTGTCTCGTGGCACCGTATAGGTAGCGGTCGTCGCGCTGGAAGCTGACCTCCAGCGGCCAAACCGCAACGGTGTCCAGCCGCGTCCGCGCTACGATGCGCTTACCCGGCAGGTCCAGTAGCAACAGCTCCGAGTGAAGCACCTCTTTGGGCCACGGGTGCGAGATCGCATAGACCAGGCCGTTGCCGGCGTACTCGATGTCCACACGGCCGATGCCCCTGTCCGTATCGGCGACCGGGCCGACGGTTTGCCGCCGGCCGCTGCTGGGACAGGCTACTCCGCTACGCTCCGTGGCCTGCCCCAGCAGCACGCATCAACACCGGGACTGAGATAGACTCTGGTCTGCTAATCGGGGAAAGGTCACTTCGGCGAAGAGCTTGGCATTGTCGGATAGCCGTCACGCAACTGCCAGAAGCCCTCCGGGGTGTCGTACAGCGGCCGGCCGTTCGCCGCGCCCGGCTTGCGACCATCACGCACCACGAGGATGAGGTCGGATAGCGCTGCGGGGCTCGACAGGAAGTACCCGTGGCCTCGCTTGTCGGTCTTGGCACGCATGTCGATCAGGTTGATGAAGGGATGCCGCCTGAATGCCGCGGCATAGTCAGGGCTCAGGTCAGCGAGTCCCGCCTGCCCCACACGCCGGATGCTCCCAAACAGCCACGACGAGATGCCGATCGCCTTGTCATTGGGCGATACATAGATCGTGGCCTGATCAGCCACGAGGCCGACGCGGTCCGAACTGATTCGTTCGATGAACACGTCGAGATCGATGTCGGGTGCGGCAAGCACGACCTGACCGACCTTGAGCTCGGTGTGCGAGTTCTTCCCGGCGGCGGTAATCTCGTTGTGCAGTTCGCGCACGGCTGTGACGAGAATATCCGTGCCGCGGCTGTGGGCGATGAGGTGGATCTTCTCAACCTCCGGGCAGGACGCGATGTCGCGAAGAAAGCTCTTGACGTGCGCGTTGGCGAACTCACCCGATTCGCGATCGCGCGTGTAGCCCTGCAGAATGCCCGTGCTTCCTGCGGGCCACGAGAACACCACGGGAACACCCTGGCGACCGAAGAAGTGCCACATCTGGGCTATTCGGAACGCGCTGGAGGCGAACGAGTTGTTGTAGCCGTGCACGAAGAGGAATACTTCCTTCCGCGGCGTGAGCGCCAGCCGCTCGCGCAGCAGCGCGTGGATCCGCTCGGTGTTTGCAGCCCGTTCCTGAATCTCAACAGGGTCGATGCTCCACTTGCCGTCCTGCTGGATGATCGGCCGCGCGGCGGGGTACGTGCCCTTGCGCTCGATGTTCGTGAGGGTGAGGAGAACATTCTTGGGCCGCTCGCGCTGCGTGCTGGCGGCTACCAGGTCCGCCCAGGTTGAATTGGCGTCGCCCAGGCGCACCGTGCACAGGCCGTAGGAAACGGTGCGCGAGCGCTTGAAGCCGTACCCCTCGACACCTTTGACCTCCTCCCACTGGCGATCGGTTGCGAAGATCACCGGGGCGTCAATCGACTGGAAGTGGGCCGGAACATCGCCATATGGGTTCTGGCCGTTATCGACATAGAGGTTCGGAGCCTGCACCATCATGGGAGGCTTGGAGGAACAACCAGTCAGGACCAACATAGCGATGAGCAGACTGACGAAATGGCGCGCTATTGCGGACTGCGTCTTGAGAGATGCGCCGTGTCGGGTGGAGCGGGGTTTCATGTTGGGATTTCCCAGTTGGACTTTTGCTGACCAACGCCGTCAGCGATTTTGCACAGCGTAACCCATCGAGCGTGGCCCGGCGAGATTATTGCGTCGGCTGGACAATCATGATGACTCGCGCGGTGGTCAGGTTGGCGCGTTTTGTCGGCCATCGCGGCCGGTGAGGCGTGACCCGTGAAGAACCTCCTTGCACCGGTGCACAACGTACACTGTGCAACCGCTACCGGCTCAACGCCTCGCCCGACGTGCTGATCGACCTCTTCGACCTGCCGCGCGGCATCACATTGCGGTCCATCTCGGCGGAGTTCTACCCCGGCAAGCCCGTGCCCATCGTGTATCAGCGGGACGGCCAAGGGCAGACTCATCGACGGATGGATCGAGGTTGTCGCCAGCAGCTTCCTCAAATCCGAAGATCTGTTGCGCTTCGATCACAAAGGCAAGACCTACGCCATCTACCGCACGGCCGACGGCAAGCTCTACGCCACAGGCGGCACCTGCACCCACGGCAAGGCCCACCTGGCCGGCGGCTTTGTCAAAGGCACGCTCATCGAGTGCCCGTGACACAACGGGCGCTTCGACATCACCGATGGCTCCCCGCAGCGGAGGCTCGTCTGCGTTGGCCTTCAGACATTTAAGGCCCGCGAGCACGACAGCAAGATCTTCCTGAACCTGACCTCGGCCGGTGGGTGCGGTTGACCTACCGCCGAGACTCAAACCGACGGACCCGTTTCAACTGCGATTGCCCAGAGGGCGGCAGCCCATGTACAGCAGACACCGGCGAACACCAGTTTTGCCACGCGGCCCTTGGATCAGACAGTTAGTGATTCACCCAGAGTGCGTCGCTGACCAGGCATACACCGCCGTAAGCCTTGAGGAGTGGGCGGATCGACTCGACGACCTCGTCGGCGGCCTCGACCGGGACGGCGACGATGACGCAGCAGTTGCGAAACACGTCCGTCAGTTCGTCGCCGGCGCGGTCTCCGCGATCGCCCGTGCCGGTCACGTCGCGCAGCAGGCTGTATCCGGTGACGCCGGCGCGCTCAAGCGCATCGGTTACATCGCGGGCGTGGAGTCGCTCGATGATGATCTCGAATCGTTTGACACTTTTCATGGGTCAGGTCCAGCACCGCTGAATCAGGCTCATATAGAGCGGGATGCCCAGGACGACGTTGAACGGGAAGGTGATCGCCAGCGCCATCGGGACGAAAAGGCCGGGGTTGGCCTTGGGCAGACTCAATCGCACCGCAGCGGGGACTGCGATGTATAACTGGCGCTGCCGCAGAGCACGGCCAAGAGCAGGGCATCGCCCGCCCCCGCGCCGATCAGCTTGGCCAGGCCAATGCCCATGAGGGCGTGGGCCATCGGCGCGGTGACGGCAAAGAGCCCGAGGAACAGCCCCGACCGACGCAGGTCGCCCATCCGCCGCGCCGCGACCAGGCCCATGTCCAGAAGGAAGAGACAGAGCACGCCCTTGAACGGGTGATCCACAAAAGCCGCCAACGACTTGGCGTCCTTGTTCGCAGTGATCGCGCCGATGACTAGGCTGCCCAGCAGGAGGACGACGGCGCCGTTGAGAAAAGCCTCATGAAAAACCTTGCCCCAGGGTAAGTACGACGGCCCCGTGGTGTCGCGATCGTTCATCCGGGCCAGCACGATGCCCACGACGATGGCCGGCGATTCCATCAACGCCATCGCGGCGACCATGTGTCCACCGAACGGCACGTTGCTTTGGCGCAGAAAATTGACTGCGGTGACAAAGGTGACGGCGCTGACCGAGCCATAGGTGGCGGCGATGGCGGCGGCATTGGCGGCATCCAGACGCAGGCGGACGATGAAGAAGCTCCATAGCGGCACCAGCAGGGCCATCGCAACACAAACCCCGAGCATCGTCAGCACGCCCGCCGACAAGCCGCCGTGCGCCAGCTCGACCCCGCCCCGGAATCCAATGCTGAGGAGCAGATAGAGCGACAAGAGTTTGGGGATCGGGCTGGGGATTTCCAAGTCGGACTTAACCCATGCCGCCGCGGCCCCGAGCAGAAAAAAGAGCACGGGTGCATTGAGGAGGTTGTCGATGACCAGCGACAGGTCCATTTATACTGATTTCCCAACTGTATTTCCGGGCCGCGATCATCGCCGACCAATCTTGAGCAGTCTACCGCCATCACGCCACCGCCGGCTAGGCTCTGTCTGAAAACTCTGTGAATCGCCGATGTTGAGCAGGCCGGCAAGGAGGCCGGCCCTCATGCGACGACACGAACTGACAGATCAGGAATGGGAACTGGTTCATCCGCTCCTTCCTCCACGCACCGCCAGAACCGGACGCAAGCCCAGCGATCCGAGGCTGATGCTCGACGGCATCTTCTGGAACCTCCGCACCGGGGCGCCGTGGCGTGACCTGCC
>JAIOPN010000023.1 GCA_021413865.1 Planctomycetota bacterium
GCCTTGCTTGGTCACCATCTCCACCGCGCCGCGCTTGAACTCGTCGCTGTGCTTGCGTCGTGGTCTGCGTTCCATCGATTGGCGCCTGGGTGGCGGCTATTATGCCGCCGAGGTAGCGCCAACCGTTCGTGGGGAAGACCACCATGCCCATCCACATCACTTCCATCACCCCCGCAAACGAGTTTTCATTGGACGGCATCGAACGGCTGTCCTACACCAGCGACACCGACGGCGCCACCGACTGGACGCTGGCGCGGCCGGGCAAACGCGGTTCGCCCGGCGCCTCGACGTGGGTCGTGCAGATCCACGGCCACGGGTCGAGCGGCGATCAACTCTTCACACGACCCGACATCCGCCAGCACTGGCTCCCCCGCTACCTCGAAAAAGATTTCGGCGTGCTCTCGCCGAACCTGCGCGGCAACGCGTGGATGAGCCCCGCCGCCGCGTCGGATTTGCAGAGCCTGCTGACGCTGGTGCGGGAACGGTACGACGTGAAGAAGTTTTTGCTGATCAGCGGATCGATGGGCGGGACGAGCAACGTCATCTTCTCCTCGCTCTTCCCCGAGTTGATTGCGGGGACGATCGCGATGTGCCCCGCGACCGATCTGGTTACATACCGCCGATGGTGCGAGGGGTTTCCCGCTCATGGCACGATCCAGGACATCCGTCGTGCGATCGAGACGGGTTATGGAAATGAAGAGTCAAAAATGGCGGCACACTCCGCGGTCCGGCACGCTGCGCGGCTAACCATGCCTGTTTTCATCGCACACGGGAATGCCGACGCGATTATCCCCGTGAGCGAATCCCGCACGCTGGCCGCGGCGATGCCGGTTGGCTCGAATTTCTATTACATGGAGATGGAAAACGGCGACCACGACGCGCCGTTGTGGCAGATCGAAACGGCGTTGGCGTGGCTGTTACCGCGTGTGGGGTGATCCGCCCATCGCCGACAAATAACCGTATCGCATTATTATCACATGCTTTACGTCACAGATCGGCGATGGCGATACGTAGAGACCTTACACGCCCGATAGTCGATTCCCAGCCCGTGCCCATGGGTGTAAGAACCATGCGAAGCATTTCCGAAGATCGGCGGCACATGCCTGCTTTGACCTTGACTGAGCCGAGAATCAGGCGATAATCTGCGGTGTCCGATGGGTTTGGGGTCGCCGATGAGTGGCCTTTTTATCCACAATCGACTCCATGCGAAGCCGTGGAGTTGACAGTTCTTGAAAAACTAATACACTGTTCGGCCCGAATCAATGCGTTCGGGAAACGGTCGCTCCGGCCGTGGGTTGATCTTTGACAAGTGAACAGTTGGGTACGCCGCGAGGATGGGTCTCACGTCTGCTGTCCGTCACAGGACGGTTGGCGTGTAACTAAAACCGGTTGTTCGTTTTGCCACGAGCAGCCGGCTCAACATCCTTGTGATGCCTGAAGTAATTCAGAAATGGAAGTTGAGTATCCCTCCTCCATCTTCGGATGGGGTTGGGAGGAACGGTCCTGAGTACCGTTCCACGACCGGCCCGGTAAAAAACCGGGTCGTCAGGCAAACCTTCAAGGAACGCAACCCCAGCGGGGCAACCCGTTGGTGCAGCGAACTACAATTGAAGAGTTTGATCCTGGCTCAGATTGAACGCTGGCGGCATGGCTAAAACATGCAAGTCGAACGCGAACGGGGCAACCCTAGTAGAGTGGCGAAAGGGCGAGTAATATATTTCTAACGTACCCCGGACTCATGGATAATTCACCGAAAGGTGGACTAATACGTGATAACGCCTCTAGGTCGTATGGCCTGGCGGCCAAAGGCTTGCCGGTCCGGGAGCGGGGAATATCCTATCAGCTAGTTGGTGAGGTAACGGCTCACCAAGGCTAAGACGGGTAGCGGGTGTGAGAGCACGGCCCGCCGCATCGGGACTGAGACACTGCCCGGACTCCTACGGGAGGCTGCAGTAACGAATATTCCGCAATGCGCGAAAGCGTGACGGAGCGATGCCGCGTGGAGGATGAAGCCCCTCGGGGTGTAAACTCCTGTCAGGGTGTAGCAAAAGAATGAGCATACCCAGAGGAAGAGACGGCTAACTCTGTGCCAGCAGCCGCGGTAATACAGAGGTCTCAAGCGTTAATCGGAGTCACTGGGCTTAAAGGGTGCGTAGGCGGTCTCGCAAGTGCTTTGTGAAATCCCATGGCTCAACCATGGAATTGCTCGGTAGACTGCGAGGCTTGAGGTCGGTAGAGGTCGCTGGAACTCTAGGTGGAGCGGTGAAATGCGTAGATATCTAGAGGAACGCCAAAGGTGAAGACAGGCGACTGGGCCGATTCTGACGCTGAGGCACGAAAGCGTGGGGAGCAAACGGGATTAGATACCCCGGTAGTCCACGCCCTAAACGATGTGCACTAGATCGCCGAGGCTCTGACGCCGCGGAGGTCGAAGGAAAACTGATAAGTGCACCGCCTGGGGAGTACGGTCGCAAGGCTAAAACTCAAAGGAATTGACGGGGGCTCACACAAGCGGTGGAGCATGTGGCTCAATTCGAAGCAACGCGAAGAACCTTATCCTGGGCTTGACATGCATGGATTAGGTCCTGGAAACAGGACTGACGCTCTCACGAGTGGAACATGCACAGGTGCTGCATGGCTGTCGTCAGCTCGTGCTGTGAAGTGTCGGGTTAAGTCCCTTAACGAGCGAAACCCCTGTCGCTAGTTGCCACCAGGTTATGCTGAGCACTCTAGCGAGACTGCCGGTGTCAAACCGGAGGAAGGTGGGGATGACGTCAAGTCCTCATGGCCTTTATGCCCAGGGCTGCACACGTGCTACAATGGTGCATACAAAGCGACGCTAGACCGCAAGGTGACGCAAATCGCAAAAAATGCATCCCAGTTCAGATTGAGGTCTGCAACTCGACCTCATGAAGTTGGAATCGCTAGTAATCGCGGATCAGCTACGCCGCGGTGAATGTGTTCCTGAGCCTTGTACACACCGCCCGTCAAGTCATGGAAGCCGGGAATACCCAAAGTCGTCTCATTTCAGAGATGCCCACGGTAGGCTCGGTGACTGGGACTAAGTCGTAACAAGGTAGCCGTAGGGGAACCTGCGGCTGGATCACCTCCTTTCTAAAGGATAATCAAAACCACTCGGCCAAACGCCCTCCCACCAAACCGACCTCACAGCGTCGGCGGGAGACCCCGTTCGGGTCCGGAGAAATCCACGAGTGGGTCCGTCAGTCCGCCTCGCCCGTACCAAACACGACCACTACTCAGCGGTCGTGCACGGATAGCAGCCGAGCAATCGTCTGCGAAGGTCCCCAACTGTTCGCTTGTCAAAGATCCACCCCGATCTCCCCCCCACCATCACACCAAAATAGACACACGCCCCCAAGCCGCTCCGGGCTTAGCGTCCCCTATTTCCCTCCCCCAACTGTCACAACACACAAACCCCCAAAGCCCAGGCATCCCCATGCCCGGGCTTTCTCCATGCGCCCACCTCGCGAGCACCACCCGCAGCCCCGCCATGCCAATGCGGGGCTTCTTCCTCCCACGCCGCCCGATTACAATCCCGGCATCACCTCTCCGGGCATTGACTCCATGCACACCCCCGCACCGCGTCGCCTCCTCTGCACCTTCGTAGCGCTCCTGTCGCTTCTGCTGACCGCACCCGGCGCCGTCGCTGATGACGCGGAGAGCGATCTCGTCACGGCCAACAAGCGCATCGCCGAACTCGAGGCCCAGGTCCGCCAGCTCACCGCGCAACTGGCGCTCGTACAGAAAGAGCTCACCCATGCCCCCGCGAGCGTCGATGCGCCCGCCGACCGAACGCCGGCTACGCAACCCTCCGCCTCCACCGCCGCCGCCGGCTTGAGGCCGAACGCCGGCGCGACCACCAAACCCTCCTCCCCCTACCGCTCCGCGCTCGACTTGCTCACGCAACTCCCCGCGGCGCTCCGGCCGGGCCTCAAGACGCCTTGGGAGCCCGCCACGCGCCGCCAGGCCGTTGACTATCTCAACGAGCACGCCTTCGGCCGGCCGTTCGAGACCACCGTCACCCTCAGGTCCGTCAATGTCCACGACAACCACGACCGCAAACCCGGCGACGGCTCACCCGAGTGGATCGTCGTTTACCAATTCGAGACGACCCAACTCGCCTTTCAGGAACGAGACATTTCCCAAACGCTCCGATCCGTCACCAAGCAGGACGATCGCCTCCAGTGGTGGTACCGCATGGATGCGTTCTACACCGAAGTTGACGAAGCGACGGCCGTGCGCGCCAAAGCCCTGCCCAAGGGCGCCAAACTCCGCCTCACCGGTCGGATTCAAAACATCACACTCGATTTGGTCGACACCACACGCAAGGACCCGGAGGAAAACCGCTACAACCTCCACCTCTACATCGCGGCCCCCGAAATCCATTCTCCGCTGCTCGACAGGTGAATCTGCCTGCGTGTGGGGCGCGCGGAACGGAGTCGCGCTCGGTCACTCAGCTTTATCTTTATCCCGCTCCAGCGAGGTAGGGTGCGTGGAGCGAAGCGCAACGCACCACCGCGCCGCCACCCCCCGCAGCCCCGCCATGCCAATGCGGGGCTTCTTCTTCCCGCTTCGCCAAAACTCGGTCCTCCCGGGATTTCCGTGGGTGATGTATGACCGAATTGGGGGCTTCGCCGTCAGCCCCCAACCCCCGGCTCCCCCGCGGAAGGGTTCTATCCGCCACCTGATGGCTCTGGATACAAACTCAGCCCGCCACAGTGGAAGTAGATCGCGGTCTTGAAGTGTTCGCGGTTGGCAAACCCGCACGCCTTACGCTTGATCGTCATGATCTTCGAGTTCAGACCCTCCGCCACGCCGTTGGTGATCGGGTATCGGCAGTAGCTCACGATGTTTTCCAGCCGGCTCTTGAGCATCCTCGCCACCTTCTTGACCGGCTCAAGCCGGCTGCGGATCGCGCCGGCGTACCAGTCGCTGAAGAACCGCCTGGCCCAGCCCTCGGTCGTGTAGCTCCACAGATCACGCAGCGACTCCTTCCACGCCCACGCCCGTCCGACCCGGAGCACTTCCCGCACCAATTCACGCAGCCTCGCCCGCTTCTCTGGCGGCACGTTCTCCTCCCCGCTCAGCCACAGGTACCGTGTCCCCGTGAGCTTCTCTGCATCCTTCCCGCCGGCCGCCTTGAGCTCGCGGTGCTCCTGCCGACGCACCTTGTCCACCGCTTCACCCATGTGCTTCATGATGTGGAAACGGTCGAAAACAACGCGGAACTCCGCCAACGGGATGTGCTCACAAGCGGCCTTGAAGTAGGGGTCCCACATGTCCATGGCGATCGCCTTGATCCCCCAAAGCTGCTTCTGGCTGAGCCCGCCAAGATAGGCGCCCAGGCTCTGGGACGTGCGGTCGTCGGCGACGTGCTCGACCGTTGCCTTGTCGATGTCGCACACCACCGTCACATACGAGTGGCCCTTGCGGAAGGCCTTCTCGTCCACGCCCAGGTGCTCGATGACCTTTGCCACTTTCCGCTTCTGCCCACGCTTGACCGCGCGGTCCATCACGCCCCAGCCCTCGTCCCAGGTGATGCCCAGCAACGCCACCGCGCCGCTGACCGTGCCGGTCTCATGCAGCACGTCGATGATCCATCGCTCGAACAACGCGGTGAATCGCCCGTGAGGCAGCGCCCAGGGCGCCGACACCTGACCCACGCCATGCTCCGTGCATTCCACCCGGGGCACGCTCGCGTGCAGGAACGTCTGGAACTGGCACGTGTCCAGATGACGCCAGGAGCGTTGGTCGCTGTGGTCGTAGAGCGGCATGGTCTTGCCGCAGGTGGGACACGCCCAGGTCGCCTCCGGCTTGTGGGTCAGGTGGATGTCCACCCGCTTGTCGGCGATCACGAGTTCAACCCGTTCGACATTCCACGGGGTGTTGATGCCCAAAATCTGCTGATAAAGTTCGGTGTCGCGCAAGGCGCTGCTCCGGGGGAGCAGGCGTTGTAGCTGCTGAAATCACCCATGCAAATCCCGGGAGGACCTCTTTTTTAGGGTCGAGCAGCAATAGCCCCGACATTTAGGATATAGGTCGCGTCCTCGCGTTCTCCGTCTCCATCGACATCTTCAAAAAAAAGTTCAAGGTGTGAGTGTCTCCACTCATCATCAGAAAGAGTGACGACAGTGTGGTACATGCCATCGCGGTTACGTAAGAAGTGAGCGAGCCATGCTCGTTGGACTTTGCCTTTGTCGTCAAGGATGACCCAGCGATACCAATATGGATTAAGCCCGCCGCTCGATAGGGGCTCTTTATCTCGTATCGGGATGGTGTGGCCGCGTTCAACCACGACGCGGAAGTATGACTCTCCGGCATTCCGAGAGAACCGATCAGCGTAGAAATAAAGATCACACGGGGATACCGATTCATTTAGGTGTTGGATACGAAATGTAGAAAATCTCGTACATAGTGGCTTGGTGGTTGTCGCGGCGGAACACACAAAGATTGCAAAGCCAAGACCTGCTAGGGTCGCCGACACAATGAGGAGCCGCTGAATCATTTTTGCCTCATCAGAGGGGACGAAATTCGGCAGGGTGCGCGAATCACCCTACTAAATGTTACCACCTATCGATCAATCAACACCATATCCGCCGTATCGATCGGCAACGTAACCGTCATCGCCCCGTCCTTGTACTCCGGCTTGAGTTCGCCGTGCGCCATGCTGCGGACGGAGGTCGCCTTGTCCACGCCGTTGATCTTCACGGTGAGCGTGGCGATCGGCTTGCCGGTGAAGTTCATGAGGGTGACGGCCGTGCGGGCGGGCTTGCCGTTGAGGGCCGGGGTGTCGATGCAGGTGGATTCCACGAGCGTCTCGCTGCACTCGACGGGGCGCTGGAAATCCTTGGGCAGGAACTGATCGACGATGAGCCGGCGGAGGTCAACGTCCATCGCGGTGGGCAGGAAATGCGTGAAGGCGTCGTCGGAGCCGCCGCGGTCGGCGGGGCGGACGGGAAGGCCGGACTTGAGGTAGGCCTGGCCGGGGAGGAAGCCGATGAGGACTGCGCGGCCCTTGCCGTGTTTCGTCTCGACCGCGGCGGTTGAGCCGTCGGAGAACTTCGCGAGCACGCGGCCATCGCCGGCGGTCAGCCGCTGACGCCAGACGATCACCTCGATCTTTTTGTTCGAGCCATCGCCGGTCCAATCGACGGTATCAATCGGCGTGTAGAGCGGGAGGTCCTGCTTGGAGAGGAAGGGCTTGAAGCCGTCGAGGAGGTATTTCTTCACGAGGTCGGGGTCTTCATCCACCTTCTCGCTCTTCACGCCGTAGAGCTTGGCGGTGTCGGGGTTGGGCTTGTCGAACTCGTCACGGAAGCCGCCCCCGGCGAAGGAGACGAGGGTGCCGCCGTTCTTCACCCACTTGTTCAGGGCGGCGATCACACGGGAGTGCAGCCAGGTCTGGGTGACGTAGATGACCTTGTAGTCCTTGGCCAAGCCGTCGATCACGTCGTCTTCGGAGAGGAAATCGACGGGGACCTGGGCGTGGCGGAGGGCGTAGTAGGCGGCCTTGCGTTCGTTGTTCTGCATGGCGAAGACGGTGTTGTCTGAGCCGGACAGGACGTCCTCGACGCTGGAGAGGAGCAGGCCGACCTTCGCGTGGCGGACGTGGCCGTCCATGACGTAGTCTTCAAAAGCACCGGCCTCGTGCGTGGCGTCGTGGATGGCACGCCACATGGGGAGGTCGTCGGTGGCGACGTAGTTCTCCGTCCCACCGACGACCAGCGGGGAGGCGCAGAAATAGTTGATCATCTTCGCCCCGTTGCCGACGGCCTGGTAGAAGGAGAGGCGGAAGTCGCGCGGCGTGTTGCCGGGCGAGTGGGGCATGACGTACATGTGGATCGGATTGTCGTGGTACTTCGCGCCGGCGCGGAAGGCGGCGGTGAGGTAGCCGGTGGCCTGCACGCTGAACTCGGGGATCTGCCAGACATAGTCCTCGGCCCAGGGCATGGACATCGCGCCGATCTTGAAGGTACGGATGTAGTCCATCTCCGTGACCATATAGTTGGAGTGGGGCGAGTAGTTCGCGCCGGCATAGACGCCGTGCTTGAGGTAGTAGGCGGTGGCCTCGGCGTAGGCATGGCCGCCCTTTTCCTTGGCGCAGAGCTGGGAGTAGTAGAAGAGCGGGTCCTTGCGGTCCTCGGTGTATTTCGCGGGGCCGTCGGTCTTGACGTTGCGGGCCTTGAGGAAGTCGGCGAACTCCTGCTCGGAGGGCTTGAAGGAGGGCAGGTGGGTTTCGTCGCCGTAGCTGACGATGTAGAGGCTTTTCCAACCGGCGTCGGCGTCGCCTTTGCCCAGGGCCTTGACTTTGGCGTCAATGAATGCGATCGAGGTGTCCCGCCAGTGCGCGACGAGGCCGCGCTTCCCGTCGAATGTCGCGGTGTTGTCGCCGAGGGCTTTCATCAGCTCGATGCCGTCGGGGTAGCTGGGCGTACCACCGAAGCCGCCGATGTTGTAGATGTAGAAACGCTCGGGGGTCGTGCCGACGGAGGGGAACTTCTTCACCTCGCCCAGCAGCCAGGCGAGGGCCTCGTCACGCGTGCGGATGACGGAGGGACGGCCGCGGGATTCGAGCTGTTTGGAGAGCGTCGCGTTGGGGGCGACGACGCCGGGCATCTCGAACGTGGTCGGCCCGTCGATGTCGAGCTTCTTGATCGGCGTGACGCCGCCGTGCCCGTCGGGCGTGCCGAACTCGATCGATATTTTGGCGGGCGGCGTGAGCGACCAGTCGGAATTGTGCAGCGCGTCGATCATGCCGCCAATGGGAGCCCAGCCGGACTGCTGGCCGGGGGCGAGCAACTGGTCCTCGGGCGTCTTGGTAAAGAGCGTCGCGTCGAGTCGGGGCGTGAGCTTATCGGGCGCGACGGCCTCGGAATGCGGGCCGGCGAGCTGGTAGTTCACGTCGGGCGCGGCGTACCCCGTGCGGAGTATTTTTACGGGGGTCCAATCGCGAACGTGGATGTAGTAGGGCGAGTGTTGGCCGAGGTTGTCGGGGCCGAGCGTGACCGCCACGGGCTTGGCGTCGCGGTTGGTGACGCGCGCGAAGAGGTCGCCCTCCTGCGTGAGCCAGCCGTCGAACTCCAGGTAGCGGGAGCCCTTTTGTGCCGCCATGCCCGCGGTGTCGTTGGTGAGGCAGACCACGTCCACGTTGCGCTTGGCGGCGTTGAGGCGCGGCTTGCCGCCGTCCATCTGCGCGGCGGCGATAAGGCGGATCGTGGCCTTGCCGGCCTTGAGCGGTGCGGCGTCGGAATACTGCCAGACGATGTTGTCGGTGCCGCCCCAGAAGAAGCGCTCCATCGGTTTGCGCACGTGGCCGTTGAGAGGCCACACCTTGTCGTCCTGCAAGCGGCCGTAGGGCTTGCTGTAGATGGTTTTGCCGTCCTGGAGAACCTCGACGGTGAACTCGACGGAGAAGTTGAACGGCTGCTCGTAGCGCGCCATCACGAAGTAGGAGCCGTCCGCGGGGATGTTCACCGTCTGCTCGGCGACGACCTGCTGGCCGGGCGGGACCTGTTCCGGCGCGCTGAGGCAGGCCATGCGGGAGAGGAAGGTGATGGCGAAGGTGGAGGCGAAGTAGTTCTCGCGGTAGGGCATCACGCGCCAGCCGGCGCCGGTGGGGGGCGTCTTGAGGGCGAAGTCCTCGGCCTCGGCGATGAGGCGGACGGGCTTGGCGGTCGGCTGGGCGGGGGCGGTCGGCGTGCCCGACAGCAGACCGAGCGCGGCGGCGAGGGCGGCGAGTGTAGTGCGGATAGACATGGGGGTTACCTCGATGTGTGTGCGGGGTCTGTCTGATAGCGGCCGGGCGGGAGTGCATCGTACACGCCCCTCGGCTGGCTCGGGTTCACATATCATCATGAGGCTCCATCGTCGGTATGTCTTTGAGGAAAAATCCCCCATGTCCAACACGATGCGCATCACGGAGTTCGAGTACGAGTCCGAGGGCGAGCGTCTGGGCGGTCTGCTCGCGGAGCCGAGGGATCGCGCGATCGATGGGCCGACGCCGCTGGTGGTCAGCGTCGCCGCCGGCCGTCACGAGACGATGATCGAGGAGCCGTTCAACTGGCCGGCGCGGCTCTTCACCGCCGAGGGGTATCGTGCCGTGACGGTGGACCTGCCGTACCACGGCGACCGCGCCGTGTCGCCGAAGGTCTCCGGGCTTGCGGGCATCGTGGAGGGGTGGGCGACGGGGTTCGATCCGTTTACGCGGTTCATCAAAGATTGTCGAGCGCTCATCGACACGCTGATCTCGCGCAGCCTGGCCGATCTGACGCGGGTGTACCTGTACGGCACGTCGCGCGGCGGGTACTACGCGGCACGCGCGGCGGCGGCGGACAGCCGTGTCGCTGGCCTGGCGATGGTGGCTCCCGTCACGGACTGGCGCACCCTGACCGAGTTTGAGTCCGTCAAGAATCGTGACGACATCGCCGCGCTTGTGCTGGAGCACTACGCCCCCGCGCTGGCGGGCCGGCCGGTGTACGCCACCATCCCCAACCGCGACAACCGCGTGGCCACCGAGCGCTGCTTGGACTTCTTTGAGAAGCTCGCCGCGATCGAGGCGCAACGCGGTATGACACGCTCCCATCTGCAATTACACATGACCCCCGGCGACGGCCACTCCTCGCCGGACGAATGGCGGCACCACGCCGCCGAATACCTCGTGCAACTCACGCGGGAGCGTTGAGAATAAGTCGCAGGTATTGGATTTTCCCTGCGCACTTCATTACGTTGTTCGCCGTTGCGTCACCGGCGTCGGTGACGCGCGGACCTTTTCACCTCTCAGGGGCATCGACATGAACATCGGCAGGACCAATGGCAGGCTGATCCTGTGCGCCGCTTCATTCATCTTGTGTACAGGAGGTCCGCCCGTGTGGGCGGAACCACCGGCGGAGACGCCGTCGGAATGGGAGAGCGCTCCTACGCCGGGTGGTTTCACGCTCGGAGATACCCGGACCTTGATCCTCGCCGACGCGAGCGATGCGATCGACGACAAGGCGAACGCGCCGGCGACCGAATCCAAGCCGACGCAGCTCCCGCCCGTCACCGTCGTCGGCGACGCGACCGGCAAACTCGCGGAAGAGCAGCCGGTTGGCGCCTACGGCCAGCCGGAGTGGACCACGCACCGCCGCTTCGCCGGCACGCGGCTCTACGTCCTTCAGCAGGGCCAGATCGAGGCGGAGTTCTGGACGGTTGCGCGGATCAAGCGCGAAGGCCCGAGCAAGGTGGACAACATGATCGAGATAGAGTTCGGCCTGCCGTACCGCTTCCAGTGGGACTTCTACATGATCGCGCGGACCGAGGACGGCGGCGATCACACCTACGGCGACCAGCAGGTCGAGCTGCGTTACGCGCTGGCGGACTGGGGCAAGCTCTGGGGCAACCCGACGATCTATCTTGAGTACCGCCACCAGGCGGGCGACGAGCCGGACAAGGTGGAGACCAAACTGCTCTTCGGCGGCGAGATCACCACGCGGTGGCACTGGGCGTCCAACCTGGTGTTCGAGGCCGAGGCGGGCGGTGAGCAGGAAGACGAGTGGGCGTTCACCTCCGGCGTGAGTTACTCGGTGTTCGACAAGGTCCTCTCCGTCGGCGCGGAGACGGAGCTGGCGATCGCCAACACCAAGGGCGAGCGCAGCAGCTACGAGAAGGACCTGCTGCTGGGCCCAAGCGTGCAGTGGCGGCCCTGCAACAACCTACACGTGGACTTCGCCCCGCTGTTCGGCCTGACGCACGACTCCAAGGCCGCGAAGATTTATCTCAACGTGGGCTGGGAGTTCTGAAGCCAGACGGCTACTGTTTATCGCGGCGGGACGGGCGAAATGCCCGCCCCGTCTGTTTCATGCCATTGAGGATCGGGCCTGCATCATGCGGTGGACGCCGTGGGTGATTTCGACTCTGACGCACGGGGCAATCCTGATCGCCTCGGGGCTGATCCATCTGCCGCTCCGGGCTGAGGCACGGCAGCCGCCGCGCATCATCCTGCGCGAGGAGCAGGTAAGCGTGAGTCTGACCGGCGAACTCGCCAAGCCCGTGCCGCTGACGCAGCTCGGCGCGGAGC
The DNA here is from genome assembly GCA_021413865.1 of Planctomycetota bacterium. Taxonomy (GTDB): domain Bacteria; phylum Planctomycetota; class Phycisphaerae; order Phycisphaerales; family Phycisphaeraceae; genus JAIOPN01. The sequence goes on from JAIOPN010000023.1 coordinate 12,077, forward strand.
CGGCAGTGATCTTGCCGGAGTCGGCGGAGGCGACGATCTCCACGTCGGCCTCGTCGGGCCGGCTGGCGAGCGCGGGGGCCTTATCGCCCACACGACGGAGCGGGGGGGGTGGCGGGGCTTCTTCCCCGCTGGTTCCACGCGGGACAGCCACGGGGGGCGTGGGGAATGCCTGGCCGGGGTTGCCGATCTCGGCCCATACGCCGGGGGAGATCGTCGTGCCGGTCGGTGCTGTCAATGGCACGCCACGCGGGCAGCCGGGCGTCGCTGTGGGCGGGTGGGTGAGCGTCTCGGTCATAGGCCCGGCGGGCAAGCCGGACGGGACAGCTGATGCACCAATCGCCGCCGAAGCGATGGCGGGTGATGGGAGCGGAACAGGGAATGGAACGGGAATCGGTAGCGGGACCGGCAGCGGTGCTGGAAATGGAGAGGGCGGAGGCGAGGGCATCGACGGTGCGGGGATCGGGGTGATTTATCTGCCGGTGCCCGAATATCCGCCCGCCGCGCTGCGATCAGGCGAGCACGGCATCGTGCTGCTCGAGCTGGAAGTGATCGAGGACGGGAGTGTGGGTGTGGTGAAGACCATCAGCGGGGAGGAGTTTACAGAGCTTGTCCGGGCCGCGGTCGAGGCGGCGGGCCGGAGCCGGTTCAAGCCGGTGACGAGTCTGGGCCGGCCGGCGAAGACGCGCGTGCGCGTGCCGTACGATTTCCAGTTGAGGCCGGCGCGGAATCCATGAGAGACGCAATGAGCCGCACGCGGCTTTGCGGGCATCATCCCTGCGTCGCGTCGGCGTGCTCGCTCGACTCAGAGGAGTGCCAGATGGATTGCAGCCGGCGCAGCGCGGCGTCGGCATCGACACGGCGGCGCGCCGTCGCGGCGGCCTCCCGGTTCTCCTCCGCGAACGCGCGCATCAGCGACCAGCGCAGGAACGAATCGAACGTCTGGTCCCGCGACGGGTCGAACACCTCGATCGCGTTGACGAGCACCGGCTGGCCCGCCTCGACCAGTTCGAGCAGACGCGCCACCGAGCGGTCCTGCGCGGAACTGGTGTGACGCCGTGCGGTGTCCAGCACGACGCGCTGGTTCGCCGCCGCGAACCGGTCGCGCAGCGTGCGGATTTCCTCCAGCCACGCCTCGGCCCGGTCCACGTCCGCGGCGCGCGGCTCGCGCTTCTCGAAATCGGCCCGCAGCAGATTCACCTTGTGTTTCAGGTAGTTGAACCGCACGAAGAGCGACAACTGCCTGTCGTCGTCGATCGCATGGCCGGTGAAGAACTCCCGCAACCCCTCGGGCAGGTCGGCCACGGGGACGGAGCGGTGGCCGCCCCGTCGGCTCTTGGAGGCCCGGTCATTCTCGTCCGTGGACGGGGTGCGGAGCAGCACGGCGTCGGCGTCGGGGCGGTCGAAGATCGGCAGGTGGACATAGTTCAACACCGTCCGCTTCACCAGGCTCACTCGCTGGTCGCGCACGACGCGGTAGATCGTCGTACGGGTGCGCTTGAACTTGCGGACCATCGTGCTGGTGCGCACGCCCATGCGGTGGGCGCGGGCGATGAGCTGCTTCTGCCTGGCGCTCAGCGGGCCGGTGTGGTCCTCGAAGATGCGGTCGTGCGGGTGCTGGGCGTCGTGGTGCTCGAGCACGAGGCGGATGGTCTCGACGGCGCGGCCGGTGCGCTTGGCGAGGTGGGTGGCGACCTGGTTGAGCGAGACGTCGTGCGCCTGGGCGATGCGCGCGGCACGCTCGATGAGACGCCTCCGTACGGCGGGGGTCATCTGGCTGAAGCGCGCGGCGCGCTCGACGCGGTAGGCGTTGTTCGCCAGGAAGCGATCCACCCCCGAGCGCGGCAGCACCAGGTGACGCGGCCCCGACGAGCCGACGCGCACCCACCGCCAGCGCAGCCCCTGCCGCCGCCAGCGCGAGACCGTCTTGGTGCTCACGTCCAGCCGCGCCGCCAGTTCCTCCTCGCTCTCTGAGGGCTCGTCCAGCGGCATGTCGACGGTGCGGCTCAGCTCGTCGATCATCAGCCGCAGGTCGGGCAGGACCGCCTCACCGACCAGCAGCGTCTCGGGCGCGCCGTCGAGCCGGTACCGCGTGATGCGGTAGTGGAGGAACTCCAGCGGGTAGTTGACGGCCGGGTCGATCTGGTCGTGCAGCTTCTCGAGCCGTCGCACCTGCTCGATGCGGCGATCGGGCGGTGCGTACAGCAACTGGCGGTTGAGTTCCGCCAGCGGCTCGCAGCGGTAGGGTTGGGATATTCTTCTACTCACGGTTACCGATGAAATGTACGACCCGGGCGAACCCGCGGTTCAAACACGGATGTGCAGCGGTTGCGATGAATCGATGATCCCCAGCCGGCCCGCCAACGAGGCGAAACGCTCGACGGCGGCAAGCTCCGGCCGCCCTACTTCATATCGGAGCAACCGGCCCAGGTACTCAAGGGCCAGGTCACGCGGCCAGCGGTGCGACGGGGCGTAGCGATCGACGATTTCCGCGATACGCCGGGCGTTGTCGATCCTGCGGCGATCCAGGAGCGCCGGCAGGTCGCCCAGGTCCGCCCCGCGCCGGCACATCCAGACGGCAAACACAAAAGGCATCCCCGTCAGCCTGTGCCACGCCTCGCCCAGGTCGATCTGGTGCGGGTACGTCACCGCTGGCGGCGAATCGGTGACGACCTTGTCGCCGATCAGCATCATCGCGGAGGGTTGATGCACGATGCGGTTGCCCGCGACGTTTTCGCGCGCGTTGTAGTCGATGAAGGTCGGCCGGATGTTGTGCTGCTGGTCGAGGATCACTTTCAGCAGGGCGACGCTCGTGTGGCTGTCGGTGTCGGCGTGGACGGCGGTGATCTGCTCGATGGGCGTACGGCTGTAGAGGCGGACGGTGAGCGTCGGGCCGTTGCAGCCGATGCCGCCGACGGGGACGATCTCCAGCGGGACACGGCTGCGGAAAAAGTCGATGACCGGGCAGAGGGCGATATCGACGTCACCGGATTCGAGGTCTTCGAGCAGACGGCTGGGGACGTCGAAGCGGACGCGCGGGTCGCCGGTCGGCTCCAGGCCGTCGATGAGGGGCTTGGCGTTGAGGTAGCTCACGCAGCCGACGCGGCGCAGGGTGCGTCGGGTCTGGGTCTGCCGGGTTGAACGGGCCGGTTGCATACGAGGGATTATAGAAGGTTCGCGGGGGCTGTCTTGACCTGCGGGCGGTACATCCCGAAGATTCGTGGCTCATGGGCAAGGAAAGCGACATTCCGACGGCACAGGTCCTGGTGGTGGACGACGAGGTCGATCACGGCGAGGTCATGGCCGAGGTCCTGCGCCGGATGGGGCACGTCTGCACGATCGTGAACAGCCTTACGCAGGCGGAGGATGAGCTCAAGCACGGACAGTTCGACCTGATCGTCACCGACCTGGTGATGGACGGCCAGGAAGACGGGCTCAAGGTGCTCGCCGCGGCGAAGAAAACACAGACCAACGCCGAGACGATCATGGTCACGGCGCACGGCGACGTGCCGACCTGCAAGACCGCGCTCAAGCAGGGGGCGTACGACTTCATCGAGAAGCCGCTCGACCTGGACGTCTTCCGCACGCTGTCGCAGCACGCGATCGACGCCGTGATGTTGAAAGGCCAGAACGCGCAGCTGCGCGAGCGGCTCGATGAACAGTTCGGCTTCGAGGGGATCATCGGTACGTCGCCCGCCATCCGCCGCGTGATCGCCACGATGAAGCAGATCGCGCCCAGCACCATCCCGGTGCTCATCACCGGCGAATCCGGCACGGGCAAGGAACTCGTCGCGCAGGCGATCCACAACAACTCCCGCCGGGCAAAAGAACATTTTGTCCCGCTCAACTGCGCGGGGCTCACCGAGTCGATTCTGGAAGATGAACTGTTCGGCCACGTGCGCGGCGCGTTCACCGGCGCGGAGAAGGACCGCCAGGGCCGCTTCGAGTACGCCGACGGGGGCACGCTCTTCCTCGACGAGGTCGGTGACATGCCGCTGATGATGCAGGCCAAGCTGCTGCGCGTGCTGGAGAGCGGCGAGGTCGTCCGGCTGGGGTCGAACGAGTCGCGGCACGTCGATGTCCGCCTCATCTCGGCGACGAACCGTCCGCTCGATGAGATGGTCAAGGCCAAGAGCTTCCGCGAGGATTTGTTTTTCCGCATCAAGGGTGTGGAGGTCCACCTGCCGCCGCTCCGCGAGCGGCGCGAGGACATCCCGCAGCTTACGCGTCACTTCGCCGAGCGGTTCGCCAAGCAGATGAACCGGAGCGTGCCGGAGATCGCCGAGGAGACGCAGGCGGCGCTGATGCGTTTCGACTGGCCGGGCAACGTGCGTCAGCTCATGAACGCGATGCAGAACATGATCGTCGTCGCCGAGGGGGATAAACTGGAACCGCGCCACCTGCCCGAGGAGATCACGGCCGGGGCGTCACCGGGCGGCGCCGGCGGCGGGGCGAACGACGCGATCACCGCCGGGCTGAGCCTCGATCAGCTTGAAAAGCAGGCCATCCGCAACGCGCTCCGCATCCACCAGGGCAACCGCGAGGCCGCGGCGAAGATGCTGGGCATCGGCGAACGCACCCTCTATCGCAAGCTCAAAGAGTATGGTTTGAAGTAACCCAAGGGACGCAGCCGCGGCTGACGATATGACCGATCACACCCCAACCCGCGTCGGCCACGGCTTTGATCTCCACCGCCTCGAACCCGGTCTCAGACTCATCGTCGGCGGCGTGCACATCGAACACGACCACGGCTGCGCGGCGCACTCGGACGGCGACGTCGTCTATCACGCCGTCGTCGATGCCGTCCTCGGGGCGCTGGGGCAGGATGACATCGGCCAGCTCTTTCCGGACAACGACCCGAAGTGGAAGGGGGCCGATTCCCGCATCTTCATGGAAGAGGCGACACGCCGGATGCGTGCGGCGGGCTACCGCGTGGGCAACCTCGACGTGACCGTCGTCCTGCAACGCCCCAAGCTCAGCCCGCACAAAGCGGCGATCAAGCAGAACCTCGCGACCCTGCTGGGCTGCGACCTCTCGCGCGTGAACATCAAGGGCAAGACACACGAGCGCGTCGATGCGATTGGCGAGGGCCGCGCGATCGGGTGCCACGTCGTGGTGTTGATCGAAAAATCGGGATGAGGCGTAGGGTGCGTGGAGCGGAGCGCAACGCACCACTTCCCGCCGCCGTCTTGCTAAAACCATCCGCGTCGCTCGACCACGATATCCCCCCGTCCCCCGCGTGATCGGGAGCGGTATTGGTGCGTTACGCTCCGCTCCACGCACCCTACGCCTTTACACCAGCAACCGCGCCTCGAAATCGTTGACCGTGGTGGTCGCCCCGTCGAGCGGGAGCGCGATCACGCCGTTGACGCTGCTCGCGGTGAGCTTCTTGACTGAATCCGCGGCGATGCCCAGGAGGTCGGTGCCGTTGCCAATTTCGACCAGGCCGAGCGTGGCGAAGCCGGCGATGACGCCGGCGGCGACGCGCGTGTCGGTGAAGCTGTTGACTTTGATGGACGCGAGCGGCGCGGCGGGGGCGGTGTAATCGGCGAGGTTGGTGGGCAGATTGGCGGCGGCGAAGTCCAGCGGGAGGCCGACAAAGATTTCGCTGCCGGTGATCGAAGCGGCGGAGAGTGCGCCGACGCCGCCGAGAGAGCGGAGGGTAAGGGAGTCGATGCTCCCCTTGACGGCGAGTCCAGCGAGGGTGAGCACCTTGGGGGCGTTGGCGTCGTAGGCTCGGTTGAGCGTGATGCTGGTGTTCGCCAGGACATTGCCCCCGACGGTGGACTTGCCCAGCGAGTTGATGTTGATGGTCCCGCCCAGGTCCTGCTTGAGGGTGAGCTTGCCCAGGTCCAGCCCGGTTGCGCCGGAGCTGATCGACCACGCCGAGGCGGTGGAGAGCGCGGCGACGGAGCCGACGGGGCCCGCGATAGTCCACGCGCCGCCGAGGATCGAGCCGGTGAACTTGAAGGAGGAGATCGTGGACTTCGCCAACACGTTGCCGGTGAGCGTGACGTCGGCGGCCATGTCGGATTTGAGCGTGAGCGACTTGGCGGTCGGGGCGGTGAGGCTGCCGTCGAGCCAGTCGGTGGCGGTGATCGCCCCCGCGTCGTCGTCCACGGTGAGGTCGGCCTCCTTGATCGAGGCGGCCTTGAGGGACTTGAGCGTCGAGCTGATGTGGGCGGTGAAGTCGTCGGTGTCGCCGCCAACGGTGACCGCGCCGACCGCGCCGGTGATCTGCCAGTCGGCGTCCTTCAGCGCACCGGCGATCTTGGCGGAGTTGAGCGTCTTCGTGCCGTTGTCGGTCAGGACGAGGTCGGCCTCGAAATTGCCTGCGATGGCGAACTTCGAATTGCCCTTGACCGACAGCGTGCCGATGGAGGGGGCGGTGATGACGCTCTGCGCGGCGGAGTCGGTCCAGTTGGTGACGGTGAGGGACTTGATGGGCATCGCGGAGGTGAGCGAAGCGTCGGTGACGAGGTTGAAGACGAGGGTGACTGGGGCGTTGGGGTCGGCGCCGGCGCCGATGTCGATGACCGCGCCGGACTCGACGGTGTCGAGCGTGACCGAGCCGATGCCGTTGGGCGCGCTGAGGGTGCCGGTGAGGCGCGCGGTCTTGGCGACGAGTTTGCCCAGCGCGCCCGAGCCGGTGGGCGGCGACGATCCGCCGGGGGCGGCGGCGAGGGAGGAGAAGCTCAATGGCTGGAGAGGGGCGACGGTCTGGCTGAGCGTGAGGTTGCGGATGATGAGTTCGGCTAGCTTGGTCGTGATGGTGAGGCTGGACGTAACGCCCGTATTAGTGAGGACCACGTCATAGGAGCCGTCGTCATTGGGGGTGAACTCGGCGGTGCCGCCGCCGCTGAGCTTGATGGTCGCGGTCGCCCCTTCGGTGCCGGGGATGGGGATGGTGAGGGGCACGGTCTTGTCGTTGACCTCGCCGGCCAGGAGCACGACGGGGACGTACGCGCCGGCGGGGGCGGCGTTGTCGGCATCGATGGTCTCGGCGACGGCGAAGTTCGTGTCGATGTCCGCCACGATGTAGTAATTGCCGCCGGCGAGGGTCGAAGGCAGGGTGAGATCGAACGTGAAGTCCTGATGGTCACCCGAAATCATCTGCATCTTCTTGATGTTGACGACCTGGAAGGGCACGTCGAGCGAGTCAAAGAGCTGGTTATTGCTGGAGAGGTAGTAGGTGACCTGCACGTTGGAGGCATCGACGTCACCGATCGCGGCGTCGTAGACGCGCAGAACGCTGGTGACCTGGCTGCCGGGGACGACCTGGTCGTCGGGCGTGACGACGTGGCCGTTGACGCTGGTGGAGAGAATCTGGCCGATCAGGTTGGGCTTGGAGCCGGCGGGCACGGGGTTGATCGTGCCGGTGATGGGGAAGATGAAGTTGTTCTGCACGTCGCCGCTGTTATTAGGGATGGAGATATTGCCGGAGAAGGTTCCGATCGTCAGGCCGGCGAGGTCCACGGTGAAGGTGTCACTCTGGCCCGCAGCGAGGCTGGTGGCGAGCGCTTCGGTGATGGTGTACCCGCTGGGCACGGTGGGCGTGCCGAGTGTAAGGGTGGTGCTGCCGTTGTTGGTGACGGTGAAGATTTTCGTGAGGTGAGTGACCGCGGTGCGGACGGAGGTGCCGAAGTCGATGGCCGTGCCCTGGCCCGAGGTGATGGCCGTTGCGCCCTGCACGACGGCGATGAGCGGGGTGAGGATCGGCGGCGTGGTGACCTCGCCGGAGACCGGAATGGTGAAGCTGGGCGTCACCGAGTCGTCGCTGGCGATGGTGATGTTGCCGCTGAAAGCCCCGGTCGCGGTGGTCAGCATCCTGACGGAGAAGGTGTCGGATTCACCCGGGGCGAGCGAGGTGGTCAGGGCGTCGTCGCCGACCGCGAAGCCGTTGGGGAGTGTGATGGGGTTTAGGGTGAGCGTGGTTTGGCCGTTGTTGCGGACGCGGAAGGTGCGGGTAGTGTCGGTGGTTTTGAGTGCGACGCTGCCGAAGTCGATGGCGGTGTTACCGCTGGTGACATTGGTGAAGCCGTCGAAGACACGGATGGTATGGGTCGGCGGCGCGAAGGTGATGTCGAAGCGGTAGTTCGTGGCCGCGCCGCTGTAGTGATTGATCTGGACGTAATAGGTGCCGGGGGTGAGGTCGGCCTCCAGGAAAGCGGGCGTGAAGCCCTGCTGATAGGCGAGGCCCATGTTCTGAGTGGAAGTGCTCAGCGCGATGCTCGTCCCGCCCACGTCGGAGGTGGTCGTGACGCGGATGCGCTGGGTGGCCTCGATGGTGAACTTGTAAACGTCGAACCGGTCGCGCTGATCGCCGCCGTTGGGCGGTTCGACGAACTCGGTGAGGTTGGTCGAGTTGGTGAGCGTGCCCAGGTCGCGTGCAGAGGGCTTGTCCCCACCAGCGGTGTCGGTGGGTGGGATGGCACCGTTGATGAGCACATAGATGCCGGCGGCATCGGCGAAGCCGCCCGCGTCGGCGGTGAAGACCAGGTCCGTTGCCGTACCGGAGTCGAAGTACACCGGGAGCGGGCTTTCGTTGACCGTCACGCTGGAGCCGAAGACGACCGATGGGGCCAGCGCGGCGTAGGGCGCGCCGGCGGTGCTGCTGAGAATGGTGAGCCTCTCGGCCTCGCCGATGGTGGCGTTGTTGGCGTAGCCGAGCACGTCGGGGCTGCCTTCGCCGGTGTAGTCCGCCAGCGGGTCCATCGGGAAACCCTGAAACGCATTGAGGTGGACGGGCATCGCGGTGAGCACGATGGGCGTCGTGGCGGTGAAGGTGCGGTCGCCGTTGTTGATGACGGTCCCCATGGAATTGGCCAGGACCGAGTCGAACCCGCTATAGACGACGTCGAGCAGGTTGTCGCCGTTGATGTCGATGATGCGCGGGTAATCGGGCACGGTGATCGGGGGGACGACGGTCACGCCCGGGTCGGTGAAGGCGAGGCTGCTGCCGGTGCTGTTGTTGAAGAAGAAGGTGACCTTGCCGGCACCGCTGGGCTGCTGGGTGATGACGAGGTCGAGGAGCCCGTCGTGATCGACGTCCATGACGCTGGCGGAGGAGTTTTGAAAGAAGTCGGTGACATCGATGCTCTGCGCCAGGGTGAAGCCGCCGTTACCGTCGTTGCGGGCGATGTGGATGGTGAGCGTGTGGGTCTGGTCGAGGTAGCCGCCCTCGAGGAGGATGAGGTCGTTGCTGCCGTTGTTGTCCAGGTCCGCGGTGAGCAGCGGCTGGAGCGGTTTCCCGCCCGAGAGCTCGCCGTAGAACCCGTTGGCGAACGTGCTCGATGTGAAGGTTTTGGTGAAGGTGCCGGCGGAGGTGCCGTTGTTGCGGAGGACGACGACCGACGCGGGGTTGCCGATGGTGAAGGGCGTGCCGCTGTAGGCGACGATGTCGAGGCTGCTGTCGGCCGAGAGCTGGCGGAGGCCGATGAGGGTGAGATTGTCCGTGTTGTTGGTGAAGCTGGCGGTGGTGTTGTAGGTGCCGTTGGCCTTGCCCAGGTAAACGGAGAGGGCGGTGGTGAGGTTGCTCTGGGCATCGACCCCGCTGAGGTAGGTCATCACCATGTCTTTGATGCCGTCGCCGTTCACGTCGTCCTTGTAGGAGGTGTTGGTCGGCCCGGAGCCGAGCGTCGTTGAGACCGGGGCGGCGAGCTTGCCGTCCCCCGTGCCCAGGGCGACGGTCATCTTGTTGGCGCTCTGCAGGACGACGTCGGCATTGCCGTCGCCGTTCATGTCGAACAGGCTTGTGACTAGGTCGTTAATCGTGGCGCTGCCCAGGTCGGTGGAGGCGTTGGGCAGGGAGAAGGTGCCGTCGGCCGCGCCGATGAAGACGTCGATGAAGCGGTGGGTGTTGAAGGTGGCGTCGTCGTCGCGGAGGACGACGACGTCGAGGTGGCCGTCACCGTTGAGGTCGGCGGCAAGGACTTTTTCGATGGTCGCCGGCGAAGCGTAGCGTGCGATGGCGTATTCCTTCATCGATCCGTCGGCGCGGCCCAGGAGGGCCGAGACGTTGGCGGAGGAGTGAACGCCATCGCCGTTGAGGGGGGTGCCGAAATACTGCACGATCATGTCGCACACGCCATCGGCGTTGAGGTCGGTGCGGGGGGTGTTCGCGTCCCCGCCGCCCGGGCCGACGATGATCGTCGGGGCGCCGCCCAGCGGGGTGAAGGCGGCGGTGGCGAAGGGGGAGGCGTCCAGGAATACGCGCTGCTCCATGGCCTCGAAGAGCGTGCGGAGCGTGGGCAACGCCCGTGCGGGGCGCGACGCGCGGTATCGGCGGCGCGGCGGGGGGGTCTTCATGATGTCTCGGTCCCGTTCTTGGATGCGGACGGCTTTTTTTTTCTCACCACCGACGACAAGCCGCACAGGCACGGGTACAGCCACGGCAGGCCGCGCGTCCGCAGAGCAACCAAGTATCCGCTCACGCCGCGCGATCGTCAACTATTTTTGCCGCGTGTTGCGAGATCATTGCCCGGCGATTCCCGCGAGGCGGAGTTCAGGTGATCTTGAACTCACCGTTGGTTTCCAGGATGACGCCGATGCCGTCCTGGTAGATGCGGACGGTGGTCTTCCCGGTCTCGTTGGCGAGATTGGCGCCAAAGGTGATGGTCTTGCCGTCGAGGTTCTCGAGGGGGAGGTTGTTAAAGATCATCGTGGTGAATTGGGCCTGGGTGACGACGCCGGGGGCGCTCGTCGTGAGCGAGAAGGCCCCCTGGTGGGCGAGGAAGGGTGTGCCAAGGCTGTAGTTGTAGGTGTAGATGCCCGTGACGCCGTTCGTGGAGACGAAGTTGCCCAACTCCTGAATGTTGAAATGGACGTTGTCACCAGTGATCGGGGTGTGGCTGGTCATGGTGAGGGTGAAGGTGTCGCCAAAGAGGAGCAGGTACGGCGGGGGCAGGCTGACGGTTACGGTGCCCACGCAGGGGAGCTCGTTTCCGAGTTCCTGGGTGTCCACGAAGCCGCTGACGGGGATCATCTTGGCGACGATCTGGTACACACCGTTTTCAGCGAGCGTGTCGGGCAGGGTGGTGTCGAGGATGAAGGACTTGGAGGTCGTGGAACCCACGCCGGCCGCGAGGCTCAGCGGGGTGTCGCGGCTGCCGATGACCACGTCCGCCGCCGCCTGATCGGTCCGGTGGGCGAGGAATTGGATCGTCACCACGCCGTTGACCGGGACGTTGCCGCGGTTGTGGAGCGTGACGAACGCCTTTGCGCTGTTGCCCGCCACCGCGGTCTGTGCGTAGCTGTGACCCAGGTCGATGATGGAGACGTCGGTGAACGCCTGGGCGGTCGTGTAGGTCTCACCGTCGGTGGCCTCGTTGTTGGTCTCGTCAAGTTCCGCGATGCGGTTGTCCGGATCGACGATGGCGAAGATGCCGTAGTCGCCGGGGGCCATGTTCGCGGGGAAGAGGACCTTGGCGGTAACGGTCTTGACGTTGTGCGCCGTGTCGAGGCCGGCGATGGAGACGTTGCTCTGCAGGCCGATCAGCGCGTCCTGGGAATCATCCACCGCGTCATTGGGGCGGGCGACGATGCGGACGTTGATCTTGGGGGCGTCGCTGCCGATCGGGGTGCTGCCGGTGTAGGTGATGTTGATGTCGAGCTTGCCGGGCGTGTCCTGGCTCTGCACCATCGCGGCGGAGACGAGCACGCTGGAGAGCGTGGCGGAGAGGTCGTAATCCGGCTGGTGGACGGTGACGGGCCCGAGCGGGTCGCCCTCGTTGTCGGTGGCATCGCTGTCGTTGAAACCGATGACGGGGGCGACGATCGGGATGATGTCGTACGCGAGGCCGTCGGTCAGCGTGTTGGCGATCTGGACGTTGACCTTGATGGGCTTGCCCTCGGTGCCGGGCTTCATGTTGACGCTGGCATTGGTCTCGCCGATCACAACGTCGAATGACGTGTCCGGCGCGCCGACGGGACGAGCGACAAGTCTGACGGCCACGACGCCCTTGAGCGGGATGTTGCCCAGGTTGCGGAGGGTGACGGTGCCGACGCCCTTGTCGCCGAGATTGGCGTTGGCTCCGTAGGGCTGCGTCGCGGAGGAGACAACGACGTCGGTGAACGCGGGGGCAACGTGGATGGTGTCGGCGAGCGTGCCCTCGTTGTCGTCCTCGTCGGTCTCGGCGATCTGGTGATCGGAATCCACGATGGCGATGACCTTCCAGTCGCCATCCGCGAGGTCGGACGGCAGGAGGACATTGGCGGAGAAGCTCTTGATGCCGGCGTCGGACCTGAGGCCGGCGATGTTGCGGCCGGTTAGTAAGCCGATCACGATGTCCTGCGAGGTGCGGTCAATAGGCTCGACGGCGGGGCGGGCGACGAGCTTGATGCTGATCTTGGGCGGCTTGCCGGTCAGGGGAAACGCCCCGGAATACATGATGTTCACCTTGACCGAACCCCTAATGTCTTTTCCCTCCACCACGGAGAGAGGCACCTTCGGGTCCGTCACGGTCGCAAACAGGTTGTAGTCCGGCTGCAGAACGGTGACGGCACCGGCCGCGGTGTTGTTGGTCTCATCACTCTCGGCGACCTTGCCGAGCGAATCGGTGACGGCGAAGAGCGTGTAGTCACCCGCGACGGTGTCGTAGGGGATCATCACGTTGAACGGGATGTTCAACTGATCGCTGATTGAGCCGGCGGCGCCGAGCTTGCCCGCGACCTTGAACGGCTTTCCAAGCGCGATGTCAGTGTTGATGTCGAGCGTGCCGTCGGTGGAGAGATAGAACTGCACCGAGCCCGCGTTCTTGGCGATCTCGTCGCCGAGGTTCTGCACCTTGACCGTGACCGGGTTGAGCTGGCCCGTGGTGACCTGGCCAAGGCCGACGAATGCGCCGGTGATGTCCACAGTGAGCAGGTTGCGTGCCTCGAGCGTTTCAAGCATCGGCACGCGCACCGCGGTCCGGCGGCCGGCGTTGATGGAACGGAGCACCCGGCGCAGCAGTGGCGTGATTGGCATGATGATTCTCGATGTGACGCGGATCGTTTTCTCACCACCCACGACGGGCCGCAAAGGCACGGGTACTGCCACGGCCGATCGCCGATCCGCGAGTCACAACCGTATCCCCTTGGAGGTACCCGCGTCAATGCCTTTGGGATGATCCTTGCATCATTTTGGGATATTCACTAAGATGCCTCGCTCGACTGACCTTGGTTGCATCCGTTTAAGAGGGCCTTCCTATGCCACGCGTTTGCGAATTCACCGGCCGTAAGACCACCACTGGCTTCACCTACACGACCCGCGGCAAGGCCAAATACCTCGGCGGCGTGGGTACGAAGGTGACCGGCAAGACCAAGCGTAAGTTCAAGGCCAACATCCAGACGGTGACGGCCGTGGTTGATGGCACGGTCCGCCGGGTCAAGGTCTCCGCCAAGGCGCTCCGCATGGGTCTGGTGGTCCGCCCGCTGAAGCGGAAGTTCGCCTACAAGCCGCAGCAAGCCACGCCCGCGGCCTGAGTTACGGCTCAAGCTTCGTTCGGGTCGCATTTTCACCGTTTTTACGCCGGAAAGAAACTTTTTACCGGAAGGTTGACTGGCCCAAGGCCGGTGTTATTGGTTTCAGGTCGAAGCAATGGGGCGAAGAGGGAGACCCGCTCGGTTCGGTCATGGGAATGCCGACGGGGCGGAGGGAAAAGAGAGACGCACGGGTCTGGTTGGACCTTTCTCGGGCGGGCAGGGGAGCACGGCAGCGGGTTGGTGGCAGGTCAGGGCGGCGGGCGAACCACGAAGCTTGCAGTTTTCATGGTTATGCGGTTTCCCCTCGCTTGAGGTGTAGGTACATGCCGTTGCGCGAAGATCAGAAGATCCAGGTGCAACAGGCGACGGACATCGTCCGTCTCATCGGTGAACACGTCGCGATCAAGCCCAAGGGCAAGGAATACCTTGGCCTCTGCCCGTTCCACGACGACAAGAACCCCTCTCTCCACGTCGTGCCGCTCAAGCAGATCTACATCTGCTTCTCGTGCGGCGCGAAGGGCGATGCCTTCGCCTTCATGATGAATTATCACAAGATGACCTTCCCCGAGGCCCTCAAGCACCTCGCGGAGCGGGCGGGCATCAAGCTGGAGGAGCACCGCCGCAAGAGCGGCCCGCCGCAGGAAGGCCCGACCGACCGCCAGCGCGTCGCCGCCGCCAACGCGCAGGGTGTCGAGTTCTTTCGCGCCCTCTATCGCCACCCTGAGCACGGCCAGACCGCGCGCGCCTATGTCGCCAAACGCGGCATCTCACCCGAGATGCTCGAAGCCTTCCAGATCGGCTACGCCCCCGACCGCTGGGACGGGCTGGTCACGATGGTCCGCGAAAAAAACTGGGACGCGAAGGGCTTTACGCTCGCGGGGCTTATCAGCCCGAGGCAGAACAGAAATAGTCCAGAGTCCAGAGTCCAGAGTCCAGAGTCAAGAGCTGAAGAAGCGGAGGTGCCCGACGCCTCTGCCTCTTCGACTCTGGACTCTGGACTCGAGACTCTGGACTCTGGACTCGAGACTCTGGACTCTTCTCGTGGCCATTACGACCGCCTCCGCCACCGGCTGATCTTCCCGATCTTCGATGCGCTCGGCCGCCCCATCGCCTTCGGCGGACGCAAACTCCGTGAAGAGGATGAGCCCAAGTACCTCAACAGCCCCGAGACGATGCTCTTCAACAAGTCCGCCACGCTCTATGGTCTGCACCTGGCGAAGAAGCCGATCATCGACAGCCGCGTCGCCGTCGTCGTCGAGGGATACACCGACGTGATCGCCTGCCACCAGGCGGGCGTCCGCAATGTCGTCGCCACGCTGGGCACCGCGCTGACCTCGCAGCACGTCTCGGCCCTGCGTCACTTCGCCGACAAGGTCGTGCTGATCTACGACGGCGATGAGGCGGGCATCCGCGCCGCCGACCGCGCGGTTGAGGTCTTCCTCACCGGGGACATGGACGTCGCCATCGCCACGCTGCCCGACGAGCTCGACCCCGATGAATTGTTCGCCCTGCCCGACGGCAAGGAGCGGTGGAACGTCACGATCAACTCGGCGATCGATGCGCTGGACTACCAGTTCCGTCGGGTCCGTTCGACGATGGAGTCCTCCACCACGCTCACCGGCCGTCAGCGCGTCGCCGAGGAGTACCTGACGACGCTGGCTCGGCTGGGATTAGGACAGGCCGGCGAGGTGCGGCGGGGCCTGCTGATCGCCCGGCTGGCGGAGATGTTGCATCTGGATGAACGGACCATCACAGAATTGCTGCGTCGTCTCGCGCCGGCACGCCGGCCGACGGCGCCTGCGTCCGGGGGAGCCGGGGTGTCCGGGGCGTCGGCGGGGGGGATGGGGCCTTCTCCCTCCGGTAACACGGAGTCAAATGTTCAACCGGGGGCGGAACAGACCGAAAATAATCGGTTGCCGGACGTTGCCGGGTCGCCAAGCGCGTCTAAAATAAAGGCTCTGCAGGTCGCCGAGCGAAACCTGATCGGCTGCCTGATTCGTCACCCCGAGCTTTTCCACCTGACGTTGTCGGATGGGCGGGCTTTGGACGAGGCGGTGGCGGCCGGGGACTTGGTGACGCCGGGCGTGGCACGGTTGTACGAACGGCTGCATGCCTATTTGAGCGAAGGGACGCAGATCCAGATGGCATTGATGCTGGCGGATTTAGCGTCGGATGGCGAGACCGAGTTGTCTTCGCTGTTGATCGGGGCGGAGGCGGCGGTGGATGCGGCTACCCTGGGTGACGTTGAGCGGGCTTCCCGCCTGCTGCGTGCCGAGGCCGACGCCATCCTCGCCTACATGCGGGATTCAGAATACCGTCAGGCCCGAGCCGCCCTGAACGGTAACGAGGCGAATCAGACAGACAGAGAGGGCCAAGCCCAGCGGTTGCTCAACGAGCACCGCAAGGCCAACCCCTCATCTATCCGTATTGCCCGGTTTACCGGGTCGTAAGAGGCTCGAAGCGGCAAATACAGCAAGGAAATGGCTTTAGTCATCGAATATTAGTGGCCCCGTACCGGCGTTGAGTGTATAGAACTGGTCCAGGGGGACACCACGAAGAGAGCGTGGTGTCCGTAACGAAAGGGTGGAAAAGTGATTGCAGAGACGCATCCAGCGGTAGCTGAATTGATTGAGAGCGGCAAGCACCGTGGGTACATCACCTACGACGAGCTCAATGCCCTCCTGCCCGACGAGATGGTCGAGCCGGACAAGATCGACGAGCTTCTGGTCAGGCTCGACGCGCTCGAGATCAAGATCATCGACGCCGGCGAGGGCACAGTGCCGGGCATCCGCCCGCCGCAGTCGGCGGGCCTGCCCCCGATGGTGGATAAGAAGCCCGCCAAGCCCGACAAGAAGGCGGCGCTCTTCGCCAACGTGACCGAGGCCCCCGAGCCCGCCCCCGGCGAAGCCGAGGTCGCACAGGACGCCGCGCCGGTCGAGGCCGAGAAACCCGTGGCCAAGGAAGTCAAGCCCAAGAAGAAGAGCAAGCCCGACCTCAAGGACGTCAAGCCCGCCAACCTCGAGGTCGAGGGCTCCGAAGATTCTCCCGTCCTCGAAGAGGTCGAGGAGATCGACGAGGAAGAGCTCAAGAAGGACATCGCCCAGGCGCTGTCGGAGGCCTCCTCGCGCCGTATCGACGACCCCGTCCGCATGTACCTCACCCAGATGGGCGAGATCAGCCTCCTCACCCGCGAGGAGGAAATCCGCCTGGCCAAGAAGATCGAAACCACCAGGATGATCTTCCGCCGCAAGGTGCTCGAAAACGACTACTCCATCCAGGCCGCCGTCGAGATCCTCGAGATGGTCGAGGAGGGCGACCTGCCCTTCGACCGCACGATGAAGATCTCCACCGCCGAGGATGATGCGAAGGGCAAGATTGCCGCCCGCATCCCCGAGAACCTCAAGACCGTCCGCAAGCTGCTCGAGCTCAACCGGCTCGACTGGGACAAGATCGAGGAGCTCGGCAAGAAGAACAAGACCGAGGCCGCCCGCCACCGCGCCCAGATCAAGAGCCGCCGCCGCAAGATGGCGACCCTCATCGAGGAGCTGAGCCTCCGCACCAGCAAGGTGCAGCCGCTGCTCAAGAAGCTCCGCTCGATCTGCGACAAGATGTCCGAGCTGCGGTCCAAGCTGGCCCGCTCCGAGGAGCACCCCGACGAGTTCGACAACGAGGACGTGCTGGTGATGCGTGACGAGCTGGCGGGCATGCGCTCGCTGGTGCTCGAGGAGCCCGAGGAGCTGCTCCACCGCGTCAGCGAGATCACGACCGTGTTCGACGAGTACGAATCCGCTAAGCGCGACCTGTCGGGCGGCAACCTCCGCCTGGTGGTCTCCATCGCCAAGAAGTACCGCAACCGCGGGCTCTCATTCCTGGACATCATCCAGGAGGGCAACACCGGCCTGATGCGCGCTGTGGACAAGTACGAGTACAAGCGCGGCTACAAGTTCTCGACCTACGCCACCTGGTGGATCCGCCAGGCCATCACCCGCGCCATCGCCGACCACGCCCGCACCATCCGCATCCCGGTGCACATGATCGAGACGATGAGCAAGCTGCGCAACATCGCCAAGAACCTGCTCCAGTCGCTCGGCCGTGAGCCGACGATCGAGGAGATCGCCGAATCCGCCAAGATGCCCACCGCCGAGGCGCGGCGTGTCATGAAGATCAGCCGCCACCCCATCAGCCTCGACCGGCCCGTGGGCGAGAGCGAGGACTCCTACTTCGGCGACTTCATCGAGGACGACCGCGTCTCGAGCCCCAGCGAGACCGCCACCAACGAGATGCTCCGCCAGCGCATCGAGTCCGTCCTCAAGACCCTCACCTACCGTGAGCGCGAGATCATCAAGCTCCGCTACGGCATCGGCGACGGCGACACCTACACCCTCGAAGAAGTCGGCCGTATCTTCAAGGTCACCCGCGAGCGCGTCCGACAGGTCGAGGCCAAGGCCATCCGCAAGCTCCAGCACCCGGTGCGCAGCCGCAAGCTCTCGGGCTTCCTCGACGGCACCTTCGAGCGCGAGATCGACTGATCCCGCCCGCACGCAAATCTCCTCTAGTCCACACCCAACCCCCGTCCCCCGTGACGGGGGTTTTTCTTTCCCCTCCAACTGCTCGCGGCCTCTCCCTCCTCCCTCTCTTCCACAGGGTAAAATCAAACCATGCCTCTCCACAGGCCCACCGCCTCGCTCCTCCTCATCCTCCTGGCGGCCCTCACCCCCTCAAGCTCCGCCGACGACATCGAGCTCTCCCCGCGCATCGCCAGTGCCAAGGCCAAGTGCGACGCCGCGGTCACGCAGGCGGAGGAAACCCTCAGCCGCGTGAAGCTGACCGCCAAGACCGCGCTGTTCAAGGAACTGGACGCCGCGCTCAAAGACGCCCTGGACGGCCACCACAGCGAAGACGCCAACAAGATCACCGAGGTCCGCGCCCGTATCGCCGGCGAGATTTCCGACCTGACCCCGGACAAGCTCCCGCCCGAGGTCACCGCGGCCCTGCCGGTGAAATGGAACATCCGCGTCAGCTCGAAGGAGGGCTGGCAGGCGGTCGGACGTGTGCGGGTGGACGACAAGATCACGTTTGTCTCCACGGGCGCATGGGCCCTGAGCAACATCGAGCCCAGTACGCACACCTACGACGCCGACGGTAACCGCACGATGATCAGGGGCGCGTCCATCTACGGCGGTTATGACCCCAAGTTCAAGATGGGGGCGTTGATCGGCCGGATCGTCACCCCGGACGGCGAGGAGCATCGCTTCCTGGCGGGAGCGTCGGGCACGGTGAAGGCCGAGGGGTCTGGCCGGCTGGAACTGCGGGTCAACGAGGCGGACGCACAGACCTTCAATAACATCGGCGAGATCACGGTGGCCGTGACGCGGCAGTGATCGTTTGAAATGGTTATGAACGTGAAGCCGATCCCCATCCTGATATTCATTCTCGCGGCCGGCGTGTTGCACCCGGCCTGCCGCGCCGCCGAGGAAGGCCTGCCCACGCGCATCGCGAGCGCCGTCACCAAGTGTGACGCGGTGGTCAAACAGGCGGAGGACGCCTGCCGCCGCGCCAAGCTCTCGGCGAAGAACGCGCTGTTCCGGGAGATCAACTCCGCACGCGCCGAGGCGCTGGCGGCCAAAAAACTGGATGAAGTCAACCAGATCGACGAGATGAAAAAACAGCTCGCCGCCGAGATCGCGGAACTGACCCAGGGTATTCCCTCGGGCAACGTATCCCGGGCCGTGCCGCGCAAGCAGACGCTCAAGATCACCGCCAAGGGTGGCTGGCAGCAGGTGGGCAAGGTCAAGCAGGGGCAGAAGGTTACCATCGCCGCCGCGGGCACGTGGGTGCTGCGGTCAACCGATCCCAAGGATTCGGAGTACGACGTGGAGGGCCATCGGCCCAACGGCCGCATCGCCATATACGGCGGCTACGACGCGGCGTTCTACATCGGCGCGCTGATCGGCCGCGTCACGGGTCAGGACCCCAGCGTCAGGCCGTTCCTGATCGGCAAGTCGTGCGAGATGACGTTCCCGAACGCGGGGATGCTCGAGATGAGGGTCAACGAGGGGGACCAGCAACTGGTCAACAACATGGGTGAGGTCACGGTGACGATCCAGGAGCATTGATCGTCGGTGGTGGGGCTGGCTGCCCCACCAAACTCAAAAAAGCCGGCTGCGGCTTGCGATGGTCACTTCTACGAACGCCTGTTATCCTCTCCCCATGAACCGAATCGAGCGGATTTTCCGCGACCTCAAATCACGCGGCGGCAGGGCGCTCATGCCCTTCATCACCGCGGGCGACCCCGATCTCGACACCACGGCGGCCATGCTCCCGCGCGTCGAGGAGGCGGGCGCTTCCATCTGCGAACTGGGTATCCCGTTCTCCGATCCGATCGCCGACGGCCCGGTGATCCAGGCGTCGATGGCGTATGCGTTGTCCAAACACCTGCGCACGGCGGACATCCTCGCCATGACGCGCCGTCTGCGCCCGCGCCTGAACATGGGCGTGGTGGCGATGGTGAGCTACTCGATCGTGCACCGCGCCGGCCCGCGGCGTTTTGTCGCCGACGCCGCTGCGGCCGGGTTCGACGGATTCATCTTCCCCGACCTGCCGCTGGAGGAGTCGGACGCCATCCTCGGCTCGGTCCGTGATGCCGGCCTGACCTGCACCCTCCTGATCGCCCCGACGACCCCGATCGAACGCGCCGAGAAGATTGCCAGAGCCTCCAGCGGGTTCGTGTATGTGCTCTCCCGCTCAGGTATCACCGGCGAGCGGGCTTCGCTTCCCGCCGACCTGGCGCAGCGCGTGCAGCGGCTGCGTGGCGTTACCGACCTGCCCATCACGGTGGGGTTCGGCGTCTCAACCCCCGATCAGGTGCGGTGCGTCGTGGAGGTGGCGGACGCGGTGATCGTCGGCTCGGCGATCATGCGCCGCGTCGCCGACGTGCGCGAACAAGGCCGTGAGCGGGTCGTAGATGAGGTATCGCGCTTCGTGTCGGAGCTGGCGGCGGGTCTGCCGGGCAGCGCCGTGGCGCGCTGACGGCTC
This sequence comes from Planctomycetota bacterium, assembly GCA_021413865.1. Taxonomy (GTDB): domain Bacteria; phylum Planctomycetota; class Phycisphaerae; order Phycisphaerales; family Phycisphaeraceae; genus JAIOPN01. Next base: position 32,573 of record JAIOPN010000023.1, read on the forward strand.
ACGGACGGGCTTCCTACCACGGACCGAACATGCACGTACGGCCCGCGATAACTGACGGGGTGTCGATCCTGGCACGGATCGCACGGCTGTCGCTGTGCAGCTTTTGGGCGGGGGCCATGCTGCTGGCCGGGTTGTGGCTCCTCACGCACCGCCGGTACATCGCTGCGGAGATGTTGCGGTGGCTCGCCGGCGATCCGGTGCATACGGTCCGCATGATCCACTTCACCGGCACAGGCCTCATCGCCGGCGCACAGTATCTTTTCATGTTCCTCGTTGCTGATGACCTTTGCCCCGATGCGCCGATTGTTCTTACCGGCTTCCTCGAGTTATTCACCGCCGTCCTGGCGTTGGGTTCGCTCGCGGGGGCCGGCTGGCTGGCGTGGGCTATGATGCCCGGAGCCACCTAAGGAGCCACTTGATGTCTGGGCAACGCAGGATCGTTATTCGCACCCTCCTGACTCTCACCGTCGTGGCGGCCGCGGCGGCGTTGTTCCTACCCTTGCGGGCCGCCGGGGCGCCGGCCGGCGCAGACCTGGCGTTTGGCCCGGGCACCACGCCCCCGGCCTTGCTCTCCGACCTGTTTATCAGTATCGCGTACCAGTCGATCATGGCCAGGCAGCCGGCGAGCCGTCCTCAGTACGAGACCGCCCGCATCTTGTTCGACGCGGCCCTCTCCCTGGTCCACGACGACCCCGAACTCTGGCTGATGCGCCGTGAGCTGGCGACGCGACTGGAAGACCCCGTCACCGCCCACAAGGCGTTGGGGGAATACTGCAAGCTCGTGCCTGGGGACGACAGCGCCCAATTGACCTTCATCCTCGAATACGTGCAGACGCTCCAGACGATCGATCAGCGCGTGGCCGCGGTTGAACGGCTGCTCGACAGCCCCAGCGCGGGCAAGCTCAACGCCCCCCTGCGTTCACGGCTCGCCGGATACGTAGCCGGGCAGTTGCGAGAGACCGGCGACGTGAAACGCATGGCGTCGCGGCTCAAACAGGCGTTGGAGCTTGACGCCGCCAACGCGGATGCCGCCAAGCTCTTCGTGGACTGGCTGGCGTCCCGCAATGCCAGCAGCGTCGAGCGCGGGGTTGCCATGCTGGCTTATGTCAAGGCATCGCCGGTCGAGTCCAACGCCCGCTGGCTCCTGGGCAATCTTCTGTACAACATCGGCGCGTACGATCTGGCGGCCGAGCAGTTTATGACCTGCAGCGCATTATCCACGGGGCGTGAGGAGATCCCCGACGCTGTCACGTATTACTTCCCGTGGGCCACATCTCTGCTCGCCGCTGGCCGCCTGGATGACGCCGCGAAAATGATGGATGAACTTGAGGCCGGCTACGTCAACGCAGCCCAGGCGAAGGCCGCCAAGGAGAAGGAAGCGAAAGAAAAAGCTGGCGAGAAGAAGCCCGATGATTCTCTCTCCACCGCGCCTGCCCCCAGTGCGGATCAGCCCTCGGAGGTTCCGCCGACCCCCGCCTCTCCGCCCGCCGTGGCGGCCCAGGCCGAGCCGCAGTTGCCGCTCCAATTGGAATTCATCAACTATCTCATACGCGAGCGGAATAACCAGAAGGACCGCGCCGATGGCGCTTACAGCCGTGTCCGGGCATTACTCATCGAAGCGGCCAAAGATGGCAAACCCGAGTCCCTTGCGAGTCTGGCGTGGAATTGCGTCTTCAGCGGGCGCGACGTGCAACTCGCCGAGGAAATGATCGCGAAGCTCCCCGAGGAAACCGCCGCACGCCTCCACCGCGTGCGCGGTTGGATAGAGTTGCGCAAGGGACGTATCACCAAGGCTCGCGAGCTATTCGCGGTGGATCACGAGGAGGACGCCTTTTCGGCCTACGGCATGGCCCTGACACTCCCGGCTCAATCACAGCGCGACGATCGCGCTCAGGCGCTGCAGGACGTAATCGATCGCTTCCCGGCCAGTCTCCCCGGTGCGCTGGCGGCCCGTGATCTGGTCGCCCTGAGCGTCAAGCCTAAGCCCAATGAGTCGGCCGCACCGCTTATTCGCCTCATCAACTCATGGCCCGCCTCACTCCGGTCGCCCAACCTTGCCCAATATCCGTGGATTCTGATGACCGTCAAGGTGGACCCGGACCATTACGGATATGCCGAGCCTATCTGGGCCACCGTCACGGTCCGTAACATGACAGATATGCCGCTGGCCCTAGGGCACGGCGAGCCAATCGCCTCCCAGGTTCTGATCGCGGTTGCCCCCCGTCGCGCCGGAGAGGTGCTCCCCGAGCCCCCGCCGATGATCGTGGACGTCAACCGCCATCTCCGCATCGAACCGCGCCAGTCGGTCGAGGTCAAGACCCGGATCGACCGGCAGGGGCTGGGGATGCAGATGATGACCTCTCCCACCGAGACGATGAACTTCAGCCTCACCGCCGTGCTCGACCCCACGCCTTCCCCCAAGGGTGGCGCCGTCATCCCCGGGCCGCTTGGGGCGATCACCACGACGAACATCATCCTCCGCGAGGGCATGCCGCTGACGCAGCCGAACCTTGATCAATGGGTCCGATGGCTGGGTCCTAACAGCGACCCCGTTGACCGCATGCGGGCCCTCGCGATCCTGTCGATGCTTTCGACCCGGCTGGGCGACACCCCGGACGCAAAAGAGACGGCCGAGAAAATGGTTGGCGCCGTCAACGGGGCATTCGACAAACTCAGCGAGATCGAGCAGGCGTGGACGGTGGCGTTTCTTCCGCCCACCGGGGACGGGTTGACGCTCTTCAAGCCCGTCCACGACGCGGCGCTGCGGAGCAAATCTCGTCTCGTGCAGTTGATCTACATGAGCCACCACGTCCGCGACGCCGAGTCCCCCGCCCTCACCGCTGCGATGCGGTCGGAGGACAAGGACGTGTCAGATTACGCACACATCGTCGCCGACGTGATCAAGGCCGGACCGCAACCGAGCGTGAACCCCCCCGATGCATCGGCGCCCGCGCCCCCGGCCCCCTGAACGACGAAAGCCACGGCCATGGCCGCTCCACACGCGTCCGACCACTCCGCCCGCGCTGCACCGCCGACGCTCCTCCTTTTCGACATCGACGGCACCATCCTCAAGTCCGGTGGGGCGGGGATGCGGGCGATGTACCGCGTCGCCGAACGCATGTTCGGCGAGGACCACAAGTGGGACGGCATCAACCCCGCGGGCAATCTCGATCCGCAGATCTTCGCCGAGTTCGTCGCGCTCAACCGCATCGAGCGGGGCCACGACCACCACCAGCGGTTCCACGACCACTATGTCGATGAATTGCGGCGGGAGTTCGAGGCGTCGCACCACCTTGTCCGGGTGATGCCTGGCATCCACGAGGTTTTCACATTGTTGCACCACCGGGCCAGGCACCGCGGCGATGTCGTCCTGGGCCTGCTCACCGGCAACTACACCCGGGCGGTGCCAATCAAACTCGGGGCGGTTGGCGTGGACGTGTCGTGGTTCACGGTGACGGCCTACGGCGACGAAGGCCGCACACGCCCGGACCTCATGCCCGTCGCCCTCCACAAGTTCCACCGCCTCACCGGACTGCCCGCGGACAGACGCCGCGTCATCGTCATCGGCGACACCCCGCGCGACGTCGAGTGCGCCCACGCCCACGGCTGCGTTGCGCTCGCCGTGGCGACCGGCGGCCACGGCGTCGAAGAACTCACCGCCGCCGGCGCCGACGTGGTGGTGCGCGACCTGGCCGATCCATCGCCGCTGCTGGCGCTGATCGATCGGGCGTAACCTTGTTGGATGGGATTTAGCGCGAAGCGGTCGTGGCCGCCGGCGGTTGGGAGGGCGTTGTCACCACGTCGTTCCGGCCGGTGGGGAAGCCCCCCGCGTCACGGGCGGTGCTGACCAGACGGCCGCCGGCGAAGCCCAGGATCAACGCGGCGACCGCGGCGATGCCCGCGGCCAGCGGGCGGGAGATGCCCGGCGTCGAGACGGTGTGGCCCTCGGAATCACCGAAGAAGCAGGCGGAAGCGATGCGGAGGTAATACACCGCCGAGACCGCGCTGTTGAGCACGGCGATGACTACCAGGCCGACGAACCCGTGCTGGATCGCCGAGCCAAAGAGGTAGATTTTGCCCAGGAAGCCGATCATCGGCGGCAGCCCCAGGAGCGAGAGCACGGAGAGGAGCATGACCCCCGCGAGGACGGGGTGCGTACGGACGAGACCGGAGATGTCGTCGAAGGTCTCGGCCTCCTCGCCGCGTGCCTGGAGCGAACCAAGGACGGCGAACGCGCCGATCGTCGCCAGGCCGTAGGCGACGAGGTAGAAGAGGATGGCCGCGGTGCCGTTGCCCAGCGCGTCGCCCGAGCCGTGCAGCGCCAGGAGGCCGACGAGCATGTACCCGCTGTGCGCGATGGAACTGTACGCCAGGACGCGTTTGACGTTGGATTGCATGAGGCCAAGGACGTTCCCGACCGTCATTGTGAGCGCGGCCATGATCCAGAGGAGCCAGGTGATGGCGGGCGGTACATAGCCGTCGGGCAGCAGCCCCAGCAGGGCGATCAGTGCGACGAACCCGGCGGTCTTGGGGACGAAGGCAAGGAAGGCGGTGACGGCCGTGGTGGCTCCCTGATAAACGTCGGCGGCGTAGAAGTGCATGGGCACGGCCGCGATCTTGAAGGCAACGCCCAGCAGCGAGAGCACGATGCCGGTGGTCAGCAGCGGGGATATCCTGCCCTGGGCTGCGATCTGCTGGTTGGCGGCATCGACGATAAGGCTGAAGCTGGTCTGCCCGGTGGCGCCGTAGATGAGGGCGAAGCCGTAGAGGAAGACGGCCGCCGCCATCGCGCCCAAGAAGAAGTATTTGACGCCGGACTCCTGCGCCTCGACCCGGTCGCGCGAGGTGGCGACCATGACGTAGGTGGGCAGGCTGGTGAGTTCGAGGGCGAGGAAGAGCCAGACGAGGTCGGAAGCGTCGGCGGTGAGCATGACGCCGGTGAGGCTGAAGAGGAAGAAGGCGAAGAACTCGCCGCGGATGACCAGGCCCGGCTCGAAGGGCTCGCGGCCGGCCTCGATGTCCCGCGTCATCTTCAACTGCACGGGCACCGCGGCGGCGACCATGAGCAGGATCAGGCCCACGGCGACGACGGCGAGCTTGATATAGGGCGTCAGGCCGATGACGCCACCGGCGTTGCAGACCTGCGCCGCGACGATCCAGCCGGCGACGAGCAGCGACGCGGCCGCGATCCAGCCGGTGAACCGGCGGATGGCCACGCTCCGGGCCAGGCCCACGAGCAGGCACAACGCCGCGCCAAGCAGCAGCGCGATCTCGGGCCACACCCCGGCGATTTTCTCCGCCATGTTCATCGTTCAGGCTCCGCGGGGGGGGCAACGGCGGGCGGTGCGGCAAGACCGGGGAGTTCGGGGACGATGATCGTCATCCCGTCTTCATTGAGCGCACGTTCTTCGGCCATGATGTCAGTCAGATGGGCATCCCGTGCCTGATTGCTGGCGCGGGCGGCGATCATCAGCCGCGCCGGCTCGGTAAGCCTTTCGATCGGCGCCTCCAGTGAGCGGAGGAAGGGGGTGGGATAGAGCCCCAGCACGAGGCAGCCGATCGCCAGCGGGGCGAGCACGCCGATCTCGCGGGCGCTCAGGTCCTTCACCTCGTGACCGTGCCCGTGGGCGTCGCCATGGTCGTCGGTGGGAATCTTGGTCGGCCCCCAGACCACGCGGCCGGCCATGTAGAGGATATAGATCGCGCCGAAGATCATGCCCACGCCCGCGACGGCCGCGTACCACGGGCCGAGCACGTTGCCGGCGGTGAAGGCCCCCAGCAGCGTGAGGAACTCGCCGACAAAGCCGTTGAGCCCCGGCAGGCCGACGCTGGCGAGGCAGAAGAAGATCATGAAGGTGGACCAGATCGGCATGACGGAGGCCAGGCCGCCCATGCGGGCCATCTCGCGGGTGTGGAACCGCTCATAGATCATGCCCACGCAGAGGAAGAGGGCCCCGGTGGAGAGGCCGTGGTTGACCATGTAGGCCACCGCGCCGCCGACGCCGATGGTGTTGATGGCGAAGAGGCCAAGGACGCAGAAACCAAGGTGGGAGACGGAGGAGTAGGCGATGAGTTTCTTGATGTCCTTCTGCACCCAGCAGATCAGTGCGGTGTAGAGGATGCCGATGATCGCCAGGCCGGCAATCCAAGGGGCGAAGTGGACGAGCGCTCCGGGGACGGGGCCGATGACGGGGTCGAGCGCGACGCCGGTCATGGGGATGGCGAAGCGCAGCAGGCCGTAGGTTCCGAGCTTGAGCAGCACGCCGGCGAGGATGACAGAGCCGGCGGTGGGGGCCTCGGTGTGGGCGAGGGGCAGCCAGGTGTGGAAGGGGAAGATCGGCACCTTCACCGCAAAGCCGGCGAGCAGCGCCAGGAGCACCCAGGATTGCTGCGCCACGGTCATGTAGGCGGCGGCGTGGTAGAGCGTCACGATGTTGAACGACCAGACGCCCGCCCCGGTGAACGGCGTCGCGGCGTCGAGCGTCGTGTTGAACCACGCTACGTAGAGTACGCCGGCGAAGGTGAGCATGGAGCCGGTGAAGGTGTAGAGGAAGAAGACGCGTGCGGCGCGGAGGCGGTCGGTGGAGCCGAAGATGCCGATCAGGAAGTAGAGCGGGACGAGGGTGAACTCGAAGCAGATGTAGAAGAAGAAGATGTCGGTGGCGACGAAGGTGCCGAGCATGGCCGCTTCGAGGACGAGCAGCCAGAGGAAGAACTCGCGGGCGCGTTCCTTGACGGCGGTGAAGGAGCCCAGCACGACCAGGGGCATGAGGAAGGTCGTAAGCAGGACGAGCCAGAGGGAGATGGCGTCGATGCCGAAGCCGAACTTCAGGCCGAACGCGGGGACCCAGTTGTGGAAGAAGCCGAATTGGAGGTCCTGCGTCCGCGTCCAGTCGAATTGGAATGCCAGACCGAGCGAGAGCGCGAAGGTAAGGAGCGTATAGGCCAGCGCGAACGGCCGGACGGCCGAGTCGTTGCCACGCGGCAGGAACATCAACCCGAGACCGCCCAGGAGCGGCACGAGGATCATGACGAGCATGATGGTGGTGGGATTCATGGGTGGGGCGTGATCCGTGAGTCACCGGCTTGCATCGCCGGGGCAGTCATTCCGTTAGTTGGCGACAAAGAGGACCAGTAGGAGCAGCACGGCCGCACCGCACGCCATGCCCAGGCCGTAGCCCTGCAGCGCCCCGGTCTGGAGCCTGCGGGCGCCGATGCCCAGGGCGCGGGGGACGAGGCCGACGAGCGTCACAAGGGCGTCGATGATCAGGCGGTCGATCGCGAAGAAGATCTCGCCCTTGGTGCGCAGCGGCGTGACGATGGCGGCGTCGTTGATCTCATCGACGTAGTACTTGTTGTTGAGCAGGGTGACGATGGACTTGTACTGCCGGGCGGCGGCGTCGGCGGCGGGGCGGTTGAGCCAGTGGAAGTAGGCCGCCAGCGCGATGCCGAGGATGGAGATGGCCGAGCTGATGACCATCATGGCGGTGTGCAGGTGGTAGCCGAAGAGTTCGGCGGCGTGGGCGGATTCCCCGCCGTGGACCGCGGCCGTTGAACTCTCCACCATCGACTCGATCCAGCCCGAGTGCTCCGCCCAGTAGCCCGCGGCGATCGCGCCGGCGGCCAGCACGATCAGCGGCAGGTTCATCAGCAGGGGCATCTCGTGCGCGTCGTGGTGGTGCTCGACCTTGATGTCCGACGCCGCTTGCGGCTTGGCGTCTTCCCCGTGGCCGTGGTCGTGCCCATGCTCCTCCGCACCGTGGTGTTCCTCACCCATCTCGTACTGCTCGGGCCCCATGAACACGCGGAACCAGAGGCGGAAGGTGTAGAACGCGGTGAGGAAGGCCGTGAACAGGCCCAGGATACCCAGCGCGAGGAAGAGCGGTTGGCCGTGCTCACCTAATCCCTTTTCCATCACGGCGGCGAGGATCATGTCCTTGGAGAAGAAGCCGGCGGTGAGCGGGAAGCCCGCCAGCGCAAGGCAGCCGACGAACATGAGCCAGCAGGTGACCGGCATCTTCGTGCGCAGGCCCGACATCTTGCGGAGGTCGAGCTGGCCCGCCAGGGCGTGCATCACGGAACCCGCGGTGAGGAAGAGCAGCGCCTTGAAGAAGGCGTGCGTGAACAGGTGGAACACACCGCCCACGGTGCTCAGCGCGCCCACGCCCAGGAACATGTAGCCGAGCTGCGAGATCGTCGAGTAGGCGTAGATGCGCTTGATGTCGTACTGGCAGAGCGCGATGGTCGCGGCGAACACCGCGGTAAGCCCGCCGACCACGGCCACGACCGGCAACGCGTAGGGCGAGAGCACAAAGATCGGCAGCAGGCGTGCGATCATATAGACGCCGGCGGTCACCATCGTGGCGGCGTGGATGAGGGCGGAGACGGGCGTCGGGCCCTCCATGGCGTCGGGGAGCCAGACGTAGAGCGGGAGCTGCGCCGACTTGCCGAACGCGCCGAGCATGAGCAAGAAGGGGATCAGCGTGACGGCCGTCGAGGGCTCGCTGACGTGCTCCGCCGCGATGATCGCCTCGCGCAGGCTCACGGTGCCGAACGTCTGATAGACCAGGAAGATGCCCAGCGCGAAGCCCAGGTCGCCGATGCGGTTGACGATGAAGGCCTTCTTGGCGGCGGCCACGGCGGAGGGCTTGTTGTAGTAGTAGCCGATGAGCAGGTAGGAGCAGAGGCCCACCCCCTCCCAGCCCAGGTAGAGCAGGACGAGGTTGTCCGCCATGACCAGGTTGGTCATCGCGAAGATGAAGAGGCTGACGAAGGTGAAGAAGCGGGCGTAGCCCTTGTCCCCCTTCATATAGAAGGCCGCGTACCACGCCACCAGCGTGCCGATGCCGCAGACCACGAAGAGCATGATCAGGGTGAGCGGGTCGATGAAGTAGGAGAAGTTGGCGCTGAAGCCGCCGATGTTGATCCACTCGAAGAAGGGCACGACCGCGCCGCCGGGGGGCACGCCGCCGCGGTGCAGGAAGGCGATCACGAAGCCCGAGGCGATGGAGAGGATGCAGATCGGCGCCGCCAGGCAGCGCAGCGCCTTCTTCGTGCAGCAGAGACCGCAAAGCACCGCCGCGAGCGCGGGCAGCCAGGGGATGAATTTGATGAGGTCGAGGTTCATGTGAAAAACGGCTGAGGGCTTAGCCCTTCATCTCCCCCCACGCCTGGGCGTCGAGCGTCCGACGGCGGCGGAACAGCAGCACGACCAGGCCCAGCGCCAGGGCCGCTTCGGCGGCGGCGATCGTCAGCAGGAAGATCACGAAGGTCTGCCCCGTGTCGTTCTGGTGATAACGGCTGAAGGCCACCAGCGTCACCGCCACGCCCTGGAACATCATCTCCGTGCAGAGGAACATGATGATCAGGTTGCGCCGTGAGATGAAGCCGATCACGCCCAGCACAAAGAGCACCGCCCCGGTGAAGAGGTAGTGCGCCAGCGTCAGGCTGTGCAGCGGATCGGTCATGCGTTCCCCGTTGTCGATGCGGGCGGATCGCCGGGCTCATCCACGCGCTTGCGTGCGATGACCACGGCCCCGACCAGCGAGACGAGCAGGATCACGCCCGCCAGCTCCAGGCCCAGCGGGTGGTTGCGGAACAGGTCCAGGCCGACGCGTTCGACGTTGTGCAGTTGCCGGGTCGGCGCTAGTTCTTCGGTGGAGATGCCGTTGGCGCTGCCGGCGAGTTTTCCCGCGAGGGCGGCGTCGAGCCGGTTGGGGAGGATCGCGCCGTCGCCGGAGATGATCTGCTCGTCCGTCAGCCCCCGCGCGGCGGGGTTGGGCACGATGGCGTTGGGGTTGAAGGCGACCGATAGCAGGGCCGCCAGCAGGAGAAATCCCACCGCCACAGCCATGAGGGGCTCACGGGCAACACGGTCGTACTCGGGTGAGTCCGCCGCGTCGGCGTCGCCCGCCTGGGCGGCGAGCATGATGACAAAGACGTAGGTCACCAGGATCGCCCCGCCGTAGATGATGACCATGGCGAAGGCCATGAACTCGGCGTTGAGCGTCAGGAAAAGCCCGGACGACGCGAGGACGACCATGACGAACCAGAGGGCGGAATAGACGGGCCGGGTGTGGGTTATGACGCGGACGGCCGAGCCGATGGCGATGGCGGAGAAAATGTAGTAGCAGGCCATCGCCGAGCGCGCCAGGCCGGTCTCGTAGGGCATCTCGCGCGAGAGATAGAGCCAGAGGCCGCCGAGCGTGGCGGCGCCGAGCAGGCCGCCGAGGAACCGGGGGTTGTAGCCCGGCCGGGGCATCATGAGCAAGAGGGCGGCGGCGCCGACCACCGAGGCGATATACAGGGCGTACGTCATAGAGCCGATCGAGCCCGTCGGGGGCTGCGCCATACGCACAAAACCGACACGATCGGCACCCGCCGACCGAGAGAGGGCACAGCATAAGAACGCCTCCGGGTGATTGCAACTTTGTTGGCGGGCGCGGTGGAAAGCGCGGATTCACGATCGATGGATCAGGCCGGTGGAGACGAACAGCGGCCTGTTACACTGTTGCCCAAACCGGGAACCCTTCATGCGTTGCCGCACCTGCGGGTACATCCTTTGCAATCTCCGCCAGCCCGTTTGCCCCGAATGCGGCACGGGGTTCGACATCCGCAGCTACAAGTTCACGAAGGAGACGGTCGCCTTCGCGTGCCCGTACTGCGACGCGATGCACGCGGGGCAGGGCACGAAGTACATCCCGGAAGAGGCGGACACAGCCACCTGCCGCGCCTGTGGTCGGGAGATGAACGTCGCGTGCATGCGGGTCGTTCCCCTCGTGCCGCTCGATCAGGTGGAGGCGATCCTCGATACCACGCTGCCGTGGGAGGAGCGTCGGCACCTCGGGCGGGTCAAGGCGTGGTGGAAGACTTGCGTCATGGCGATGCTCCGGCCCGGTGAGATGGGGCGGAAGATCGACGCGACGACCTCTCTGAAGCAGGCGTATTGGTACGCGGTATGGGTGCTGCTGCCCGGCGTGATCGTGCACGGGCTCCTGCTCATGATCGCGCTCGGGATCGTTGTAATGGTGTTTCTGGCGTCGAGCCTCAATCGGCATGACGTCATCGAGATCATTGTTTATGGCACGGCGGTGGCTGTGGCCTTCTTCGTAGTGTTGCCGCTAATCTTCCCCCTCTTTGTCATCTCGTTCATGGCCGCTCCCGCGCACCTCCTGCTGCGCGTGCTGGGGAAGACCCGGCAACCGTTCCGCGCCACGGCGGTGGGGTGTCTCTATGCCACCGAGCCGATGTGGGTGCTGCTTATCCCGGTGTGCGGGTACTACACGCTGAATATTTTTCAGATATGGGCCGTCGTCTCGACGGTGATCGTGACCAAAAATGTCCACAAAGCCCATGGGGGCTGGGCGACGCTGGCGGTGCTCTGGTTTCCCGTCACCCTGTTGGTTGCGATGACATCGTTCGCGATTACGAGATAAAACTGAGCGGCCCGACCTCACACCCGGACGCTTTCGCGGTGGTCGTGGCGGTGACCGATGGTGGAATGGACGGGCTGGCCGCAGGTCGGGCAGGCCTGCATCTGCTCGAGCTTCTCCAAGTAGGCCATCAGCGTCGAGACGACCGTCGCGTGGCTCCACGTCAGCGGTGAAACCGAGAGCGGGGCGTTGGTCTGCGGGTGCACCTGTTCGGCCAGCACGCCCGACGGCAGGGCGTGGGCGGCGACCCACTCAAAGATCGGCAACGCCTTGCGCAGCTCTTCAGGGGTGGACGCCTTGGCGATATGCCACTCTGCGAGCCAGAGCGTGCAGATGAACCAGGGGTTGCCCGGCACCTTGTCGGTGTCGTCGGAGATGCGGTGGTAGAAATCGACCTCGTACCGCGCCACGCCGCCCACGGGTGTCTTGACCCACAGGCGGGATTCGATCGCCTCCATGGTCTTGCGGACACGCTCGTCGTTCACATCAAGCAGCCCCATCGAGAAGATGGCGTACATCGAGCTGTCGATGACGGAGTCCCGCTCGAAGGCGAAGTCGGCGTGCGGCGGCGTCTCGGCGTGCCGGCCGTTGCCGTTGCCATTGTGCGGTGCGACGGCGTGGTCCGGCCGCGGCGTCCGGCCGGCGATCACGTCCGCCATCAGCCGGGCGGTGCGGTCGTGGTCCAGCGGGACGATGCGGCGCAGGAACCGGTCGTGCTCGGGCGACCACATGTATTTGCAGAACGCCTCGCGCGTCTGCTCCGCGGCGCGGAGGTAGGTCGCCGCGCGGGACGTGTCGCCGAAGCTCACCGCGAACTGGTGCGCCGCCATCAGGCCCGCGTACACCGTCGCCACCGTGAAGGCGTGCACGCCCCATCGCTCCTCCCAGAGGTCGTAGCTGGGCAGGGGCAGGTGCGTGTCCGGGTCGCGGAAGCGCACGAGGAAGTCGGCCGCACGGATGATCAGGTTCATCCAGAGCGGGCGGACGAACTCGATGTCGCGGTAGATCGCGTAGTGCCGCCAGAGCGCCCAGAGCACGAGCGCGGTTTCGTCCTCCTGGATGGGGAGCTGCGGCTTGCCCAGGGCGACCCACGGGTGCCAGCTCGACGCCGGGCTGCCGTCGGGGTTGTACTTGTGCAGGAGGAACCCCTGCTCGTGGATGATGCGCGAGCAGAGGGAATAGAACGACCGCGCCACGTCGGGGAAGCCCGCCGAGTCCAGCGCGGCGGCGACCATCGCGCCGTCGCGGGGCCAGAGGTAACTGTAGGTGTCGCGCGAGAACTGCATGATGTCCGAGTCGTTGGCGGCGATGATCGCGCCGGTGACGTTGTCGATCTGCGTGCGCACGACCAGCAGCGAGCGCTTGAAGAGGTCGATCACCTGCGGCGAGGGTCCGCCCTCCTCGGGCGCGGGGAAGCGTGACCGGCTGGCCTGGAGCCAGAGCCGCCAGTAAGCCGTGGTGCGGTTGATGACACCCTGCGGCCCCTCGCGGTGGATGAAGTGGTGGATCTCCTGCATGTCGCCGAGGTTGAACCCGGCGCCCAGGATCATGTAAACGGTGCGCGACCCGCCCGGCGGGAGCGCGACCTGCAGCATCATGGTGGAGTCCACCGCGCCCTGCGCGATGGCGTTGCCGCCCAGCCGGCCGTCCTCGGCGTCGCGCCACGTGCCCTCGGCTCCGCGGAAGCCCGAGGTGCCCGTGGCGTACTCGTCGATGCGCTGCTCGCCGTCGGCGTGCCAGGTCGCCATCAGGTACCGGTTCGTGCGGTAGTGGATCAGGGCGCGGAACTGCGGGTCGAAGTAGGCGGTGTCGCCCACCTTCGTGCCGTACATGTCGAAGTCGAGGTGCTGAAACAGGTGGACCTCGCGCTGCGCGTCGCTGAGGTTGCGCACCTCGATGCGGCGGACGAGCACCGGGCGGTGGAAATCCACCACGTCGCAGCAGCGCAGCTCGATCTGTAATTCGTCGTGCGTCATGACGACGTCGCTCGCCAGCGTGTCGGGCTGGTAGCCCAGGTGGATCTTCCAGCCCTGCGTGGACCAGTGGAGGCGGCGCTTGCGGCGGTCGCTGCCCCCGCCCTGGTGCGTGGAGCGCTCGGCCCAGACGCCGAACCGGCACGGGCCGCCCCCCGCGTGGTTTTCCTGGCCCACGTGAGGGAAATAGACGTCCCTGATCTGGTAGTGCTGGTCGTAGGTGACCAGGAGTTGACCATTGCCGACGGGGATATCGCGGGGCATTCCGGCCTTTCCGTGTTCGCTCGGTCACACAGCCCGCCCGCTCCTTCGCGGGGGCACAGCCTGGTACTTATCGGCCAAATCGATCTCCCGCATGCGTCACGATTTGGGTCTCAGGCCAAGCCCCATGACGAGTCCACGAGTCGTCGGGGTCCGCCGCCGTACTGAGTTATTGTGCCCGGGTGCCACTGGTCGGGCATCCTCGCCAGACCGGTGCCTCCAAGGTGCGTTCAAGAGCACTGGTCGATGAGTACATCGACCAGTGGCACCCCGTCGTACACGCCGCGTTGCCAGCCCCACACCACGGCGTTACGCTCGACGCCCGGCCCGAAATATGCCCATCCACATCCGCGAAATCCGCTGCCGCATCGTCGAGCACCGCCTCATGCCCGACCGTGTCATCGTCTCCGCCGCCGGCCGGCACGACCGCTCGCGCTTCCTCTGGGTTGAGCTGATCGACGATCGCGGCGTGCACGGCCACGGCGAGGCGGCGACCACGCCGCTCTGGAGCGGCGAATCCGCCGAATCCGCGCAGGCGATCGTCGAGCAACTGCTCGCCCCCGCCGTGGTGGGGCGGACGTTCGACCACCCGCGCGAGGTGCAGCGCCAGATCGACTCGGTGACGCACGCCAACCCCTTCGCACGCTCGGCGGTGGACACGGCCGCGTGGGACCTCTGGGCCCGCTCACAAAACAAACGCATCGTTGAGCTGATCGGCGACCGTGCGCCGCTCTCCGTGCCGACCCGCGCCAGCGTCGGCTGCTACGACGTGCCGACGACGCTGCGCATCGCCACGGAGTTCTGGAACGCGGGGGTGCGGACGCTCAAATTCAAGATCGGCGTGGCGGGTTTCAGCGACGCCGACCGCCTTAGGGCCGTGCGCGACGCATTGGGCGAGGAGCCGGTCTTCACCGTCGATGCGAACGGGGCGTACGCGACGCCGGACGACGCGGTGCGCGCGATCGAGACGATGCTGCCATACCGTTTGGCGCTGGTGGAGCAGCCGACGCACCGCGACCGCATCTCGCACATGGCCGCGGTTCGCCGCCGTATCGCCCCGGTACCGCTCCTGGCCGACGAGGCGATCTTCACCCCTGATCACCTCGCCGAGGCGCTGGACCTGGACGCGTTCGACATCCTCTCCGTCTATCCCGGCAAGAACGGCGGCTTTACGCACACGCTCGACATGGTCCGCACCGCCCAGCGAGCCGGGAAACGCTGCACGATCGGCAGCAATCTGGAGTCTGATCTCGGGCAGGCGGCGATGGTCGCCCTCACCTCGTCGCTCTCGGCGTTCCCGGTTTGGGAGCTGGCGTGCGACCTGGGTTCATCGCTGTATTACGACGCCTCACCCGTGCGGCCGGCGCTGACGCTGCGCCACGGGGAGATGACGCCACCGTCGGGACCGGGGTTCGGCGTTGAGCCGGCGATCTGAACGAGCGCCCCTCCGGGGCGGCCGCCAAACGTTGTTGCGCGGGGTTTTGCCCGGTCAGCGGTGTCCGACTACCATGTCCGGCTTCAATCCCCGGACGCGCGGAAGCCCACTCATGCCCAAGATCACCATCGACGGGAAAGAGTTCACCTTCGAAGGCAAGAAGATGATCCTCCAGGTCGCTCTCGAGCAGGGCTCCGAGCTGCCGCACTACTGCTACCACCCGGGGCTGTCGATCGTCGCCTCCTGCCGCATCTGCCTGGCCGAGATCGAGCAGGTCGATCCCAAGACGCAGAAGCTCGTCCTGCAGCCCAAGCTCTTCCCCACCTGCCAGACGCCCGCAGCGGACGGCATGGTCGTCCACACCGCCTCGCCCAAGTCCATCGCCAACCAGAAGGCGGTGATGGAATACCTGCTCATCAACCACCCGCTCGACTGCCCCGTCTGCGACCAGGCGGGCGAGTGCTCGCTGCAGGACTATTCCTTCAAGTATGGTCGCGCCGAGTCACGCTTCCAGGAAGACAAGATCAAGCAGCCCAAGAAGGACATCGGGCTGAATGTGGTGCTCTACTCCGACCGCTGCATCATGTGCTCACGCTGCGTGCGCTTCACCAAGGAGATCAGCGGCACGGCCGAACTGGGCATCTTTGGCCGGGGCAACCGCGAGCAGATCGACGTCTTCCCCGGCCAGCCGCTCAACAACGAGATGTCCGGCAACGTCGTGGACCTCTGCCCCGTCGGCGCGCTGCTTGATAAAGACTTCCTCTTCGCCCAGCGCGTCTGGTTCCTCTCCCGTGCCGCGAGCATCGACGGGATCACCTCCTCGGGTGACAGCATCTACGTGGACTTCAACGAGGACAGGCCCTACCGCGTCAAGCCCCGCTTCTCCGCCGCCGTCAATAAATGGTGGATCAGCGACGAGGTGCGCTACGGCTGGAAGTTCGCGATCAGCGAGGACCGCCTGCGCACGCCCGTGCGCTCGCAGCACGGCACGAAGATCGAGTGCGACTGGATGCGGGCATATGAGGACGTGCGCGAGCGATTCCGTGCGATCGTCGCCGAGAAGGGCCCCGGTTCGTTGGCCGTGCTGGTCAGCCCGATGCTCGCCAGCGAGGAGGCCTACCTGCTGGCCAAGCTGGTGCGCGGGCTCGACCCGCAGGCGACGCTCGGCGTCGGCCCGGTGCCCGTGCAGGGCGAGGACAAGAAATTCCCCGGCGGCTACGTCATCCGCGCCGAGAAGTGCCCCAACAGCCGCGGCGTGAAGCGCGCGATGGAACTCGTCGCGGGCGGCGGCGTGCTGGCGTTCAACGATTTCATCAAGGCGTTGGCCGACAAGGCGACGAAGATCGCCGGCGTCGTCGTCACCGGCAACTATCCCAGCGCCTGGACGACCAAGGAACTGCTCGTCGCCATCGGCAAGAAGGCGCTGGTCGTGATCGACACGCTGCCCAACGACCTGACCGCCAAAGCGGAGGTGCTCCTCCCCGGCGCGACGTGGCTGGAGAAGGCGGGCACGTTCGAGAACGCGGCCAACCTGCTTCAATCCTTCCAACAGGTGGTCCCGCCGATCGAACAGGCGCGGACCGAGGGGCAGATCGCGCTGGACCTCATGCACGCGTTCGGGCTGTCGCAGTCGGCGAAATACGACGACGCGGCCGTCCGTGCCGAGATGGGCGGCATTTTCGCCAGCGACGTAAAACACCCCGGCCCGGTCAGGGAAGAAGAGCCGGACATGGAATACGTCGAGCTCTGAGCACGGTGGGGTCACATCGTCACTACCCACCGTTCAACCCCGGGTCGTACCGCCGCGCCAGCGCAATCTTGATGTCGTCGTACGTCACCGCGCCGGCGAGGTGATCGAAGATCGGCTTGAGCCGGTCGTCGCCCAGGGTGTCCGCCGCCCTGTTCACGCGGTGGAAGATTTCGGGTGCGATCCATTTCTCGACGTCGGCGTCCGGGTCGCTGCGCAGGTATTCCGCGAGGTACGAGACCGTCGTGGAGCGGGCGCGGCCGGTGGCCCGCATGACCTCCTCGATGGAACCGCCCTCGGCGAACATTTTCAATGCGGCCGTGTGTGACTGCGAGCGGGAGACGGGTGCGCCTGGGCCTGCATTGGACGGGCGCTTGGACGATCTGAGGCCCACGTCCATCGCCGCGCCGCCCTCGACGCAGAAATCACGGATTGTGTCGACGAGCAGCGGTCCGATGTCGGCGATCTTGCGTGAGCCCAGGCCGTAGATGTGCTCGATGTTTTCGATCGACCCGGGGCGGATGCGCGCCAGCTCGCGGAGGGTGCGGTCGTGCATGACGGTGTAGGCCGGCACGCCGCGCTCGACCGCCAGGCCGTGCCGCAATTTCCGCATCTCCTCGAACAGGCCCTTGTCCACGCCCTCCCAGGAGTCCTCCGCCCCGCGGCGCATCTTGGCCAGGAGCTTGCGCTTGGTCTGGATCAGGCGGACCTGTCGCTGGCCGCGCATCACCTTGATCGACTCCTCGTTGAGCTTAAGGATGGGGTACTCGTCGCCTACGCGCGAGAGGACATCCTGATCGACGAGCTGATAGACAAGCGAGGTGAGCTGCTTGCGGGGGATGTCGGGGATGAGACCGTAGGTGCTGAGCTTGTCGTGGCCGTAGCGCTGAATGTTTTCGGTCTTCGCGCCGGCGAGCACGTCCACGATGTGACCGACGCCGAACCGCTGGTCGGTGCGGGCGATGCAGGAGAGGATTTTCTGCGCCAGGACGGAGGCGTCCTCCACCCCCTCGACGTCGCCTAAACACACGTCGCACGCTCCACAGTTTGGCTTGTCGTACGCTTGGCCGAAGTATTCTGTCAGCCGTTTGTGCCGGCACTCGACGATCGAGCAGAGCTTCTGCATCTGCTTGAGCAGATCGGCCTGCACACGGACCTGCTCGGCGGGGTCCTCGGCCTCCTCGGCGGAGCGGGCGATAAGCCCCTCCCAGCGCATCACGTCCGCGCCGGTGTAGAGCAGTACGCACTCGGCCTCCAGCCCGTCGCGGCCCGCGCGGCCGGTCTCCTGCTGGTAGTGCTCCACGCTCTTGGGCAGCGACGCGTGCACCACGCAGCGCACGTTGCTCCGGTCGATCCCCATGCCGAACGCCACCGTGGCGACGACCACGTCGAGGTCTTCGGATGAGAACCGGTCCTGTGTCTTCCGCCGGTCGTTGGGCTCCATGCCGGCGTGGTAGTGGGCGGCGCGGAAGCCCTTGTCACGCAGGTGCGCCGCGAGCGATTCGGTGTCGCGCCGGCTCAGGCAATAGACGATCGCCGCCTCGCCGTCGTGGCGTTTGAGCGCCTCGACGCACTGCGCCTGCACGTCCGACTGCGGGACGATGCGGTAGATCAGGTTGGGCCGGTCGAACACGCCCACGAGCACCGCCGGGTCGCGCAGGCCGAGCTGCTGGATGATGTCGTCTCGGACGCGCGGCGTGGCCGTCGCGGTGAAGGCGTGCATGCTCGCCCCGGGGAACTGCTCGCGCAGCATCGCGAGTCGGCGGTACTCGGGCCTGAAATCGTGGCCCCAGTGGCTGATGCAGTGCGCCTCGTCGATGGCGAAGCAGTTCACGTCGAGCTTTTTGACGGCGTTGAGGAACCACGCCGACGAGAGCCGCTCGGGGGCGACGTAGAGCAGGCGGTATTCCTTCCGCCAGAGCCGCTCCTCGATGTCACGCCGCTCGGCGGGGGTCAGGCCGCTGTGCAGCGCGGCGGCGGGGTACCCGCTGGCGGTCAGGGCATCGACTTGATCCTTCATCAGCGAAATCAGCGGTGAGACGACCACGTCGGTGCGCCCCGCGATCAGCGGCGGCACCTGGTAGCAGAGTGATTTCCCCCCGCCCGTGGGCACGACGACCAGTGAGTCCCGCCCCGACAGCGCCGCGCGCACCGCGTCGCCCTGCAGGGGTCGCAGCGAGTCGAAGCCCCAGTACTGGTGGAGCACCTGGGCGATGCGGCCCTCAAGCCCCGGTTGTTCCGCCTGATCGGTCGGCATGGCGTGATCTTACCGGCGCGGGCGGTGCGGGGGCGAGTGGGACAGGGAGCCGACGCGCGATTATCCTGTGGCCATGTCAATGACGCTCAATGAACTGGCGGGACGGATCGGCGCGGCAGTTCGCGGCGAAGGTGCGAAGGTGGTCGGGGGCTGCGCCGGTCTGGAGGAGGCCGGGCCGGCGGACGTGAGCTTCCTGTCGAACCGCAAGTATGCGTCGATGCTGGCGACGACGAAGGCCGGCGCGGTGATTGTCTCCGAGGCCGATGCGGCGCAGGCGCCCGAGGGGCTGAGCCTGCTGGTCGCCAAAGATCCTTATTTCGCGTTCCGTGAGACGGTGATCGCCCTGCACGGCTACCGCGAGCAGCCGCCGGCGGGCGTGAGCCCGCTGGCGGTGGTCGATCCCACCGCGGCCCTCGCGCCGGGTTGCTGCGTGCAGCCCTACGCCTGCATCGGGAAGAACACCAAGATCGGCGCCCGCACCGTGATCTACCCGCACTGTTACATCGGGCCGGACACTGTCGTCGGCGAGGATTGCATTCTTTATCCCAGCGTTACCATTTACGACCGCTGTGTGCTGGGGAATCGGGTCACGCTGCACGCGGGCTGTGTGATCGGCCAGGATGGCTTCGGCTACGCGACGCACAAAATCGCCGGTGAAGAGGTGCGTCACCACAAGATCCCGCAGGTCGGCAACGTGGTGATCGAGGACGACGTGGAGATGGGCGCGGCCTGCACCATCGACCGGGGCACGCTCGGCCCGACGCGCGTCGGCCGGGGCTCGAAGTTCAGCGACATGGTCGCCATCGGTCACGGCACCACCGTCGGGAAACACAACCTCCTGGTCGCGCAGGTCGGCATCGCGGGTTCGGCGCAGACGGGGGATTACGTGGTGATGGGCGGGCAGGTCGGCGTGGCGGGCCACCTCAAGATCGGCTCGGGCGTGCAGATCGCCGCCACCGCCGGGGTGATGTCGGACATCGCACCGGGCGAAAAAGTCGGTGGCCAACCGGCGCTGCCGCTGGACCAGGCCAAGCGCAACGTCCTGGCGGTCATGCGGCTGCCCGACCTCTTGCAGGAGTTCCGCAAGCTCCAGCGTCGGGTGACGGAACTGGAAACGGCGGCGCGGCAGGGCGAGAAGGGCTGACTCCCACGAACTTCACGGGAGGGATCGGAGCGGTGTCACGGCCCGTGCGGGGACGACCCGTTGGAAACGGCGGTCATCATCGACGTACCAACCGCCGGTGCGGGCTCGCTTTTGATAAATGAGAAGCTCGGCTCGATCATCACCTCGGGAGGTCGAGCGGTGTTGCATCCAGCCAGGGACAGGATCAGACCCGTGAGGAGAACTCCCCGCCATCGCGGCACAGGCATCGCCACACTCCAGTGCCTCCAACCGGGTACTTATCGGCGGGCGGGGGGAGCGACTTAACGGCTGTCCCAGGGATTTTCAGCGGTTGCGGGTCAGGGGTTGGAGGGACCGGTGGTCGCGGGGGCGGTGTTGAGATTGGTGTGCTTAAGCTCGTTGATCACGTCGGCGGTGATGTCCGACGAGTTGGAGTGTTCGAGCACCCAGTCGTTGGGGAGGGTGATGACAACGGTCATGCCGCGCGACTCGGCGATCCGCAGGGCGATCGGGCGGACCTCGGTGCGGAACTGGATGATCAACTCGCTGCGGCGGGACTGCATGTGGCTCTTGGCTTCGTTGACCTTTTTCTCGAATTCCGACGCGACGAACTGGCGCGTCTGGTCGAGCTTGGTCTTCTGCTCGTCGCTGGGGGTCTTGGTCTCTTTGGTGACCTTGGCGACCTCTTCCTCGATCACTTTTATGTAATTGTTCTTCAGCGTGTCGAGCTGGGTATTGAGTGATTTCTCTTCCTGCTGAAGCGTCTGCATGATTGCAACGTCGCGCCCCAACTCCTTGGCCACGCGGTCGAGGTCGAGGATTGCCACGCTGCCCGTCGGGCCAGAGCCACCCCCGCTGCGCGACCCACCGTCACCGCAGCCGGCGAATGCCGCGAGCCCCAGCGCCATCGCGGGGAGGAGAGTCCATCGGGTCAGCCGTGCGTATGTCCTGATCATGGCGGGTTTCCTCTGATCGTTCGGTCTGATAGGCCGTTCAGTAACGCGGTAGCATAGCCGTTGCCTATGCGATGCAACAGGCCCACACTATATCGGTCCCCGGGGCGTTCTGGATGAGTGATCGCATGCCCGCTACCCTCAAGTGAACCCAGGCGGAGCCAAGGATGTCTCGCCGGTCCGATAGTCACCCGGGGCTTTTCGACGCGTCGCCGCCGCCCGCGGCAGTGGACGGTACCGCGCCGGCGCACGTTCCGATGCGCCCCGGCCGCGCGACGACCCATCACGGGCCCCGGCTATGTGTTCTGGGCAGCGGCTCGGGCGGCAACTGCAGCGTCGTCACGCTCGGCGGGCAGGCGCTGCTGATCGACGCCGGGTTCGGCCCGCTCACCATCACGCGCCGGCTTCAGCAGGCGGGCGTCCTGCTCGAACAGGTGCGTGCCCTCTGCCTGACGCACCTGGACCAGGATCATTTCCGCCCCCACTGGGTCGCGACGCTGCGCGGGTTCGGCATCCACGTTTACCTCCACCGCTGGCACGCCGACGATTTCGCCCGCATCCCGGACGCCGACACGCTTTTCGACGCCGGCCTGGTCCACGTTTTCGAGGAGCGGGAGTTCGAGCCGCTGCCCGGGATGACGGCGCACGCCCTCCGCCTCTCGCACGACCAGAAGGGCACGAGCGGATTCCACCTGGCGGCGTGGCGTGGCCGGATCGGCTACGCGACGGACCTTGGGCACGTGCCCGATGAACTGGTGCGGCGATTCGCGGGCGTTGATGTGCTGGCGATCGAGAGCAACTACGACCCGCCGATGCAGCTCCGCAGCCCGCGCCCGCTGTTCCTCAAACGCCGCATCATGGGGCACGCGGGGCACCTCTGCAATGAGCAGGCGTTCGCGGCCGTGCGCGGCGTGATGGACCTCAGCCCCGCCGGTACGCCCCGGCACGTCGTGCTCCTGCACCGCAGCCAGCAGTGCAACGACCCGGCGATTATTCGGGATGTCTTCGGTAAAGACGATCGGCTGACGCGCCGCGTCACGCTGACCGAGCAGCGACGCCGCTCGCAGTGGTTCGACGCCGTCCCACGCGACGCTGCTGCGGCGGATCACCCGATGCTGCCGTTTTAGAAGAGTGAGTGATTCTGATCCCCGCTCCCGGATGGAGAGGGGGTGCCGATGATCAGCCGGGCTTGACGCCCGCCGCAGGAACCTCGCGGCGGAGCTGCGTCTGGGTGAGCAACTGGTAGATGTCGCATCGAGCGAGCAGTTCCGTGTGCGTGCCCTGGTCGATGATCCGGCCGGCGTCCATTACGACGATGCGGTCGGCGTCGATCACCGTGCTGAGCCGGTGCGCGATAATGAAGGTCGTGCGCCCATGCCGCAGCTCGCGCACAGCGCGATTGATCTTAGCCTCGGAATCGGCGTCCACCTGGCTCGTCGCTTCGTCGAGGATCAGGATCGGCGCGTCGCGCAGCACGGCCCGGGCGATGGCGATGCGCTGTTTTTGTCCGCCCGAGAGGCCCGTGCCGTCCTCGCCGAGCCTGGCGTCGTAGCCCAGCGGCAGGGCGCGGATGAACTCATCGGCAAACGCGGCGCGGGCCGCGGCGGCGATGCGCTCGCGCGGCTCGTGCCGACGGCCGTACGCGATGTTGTCGGCGATCGTCCCCTGGAACAGCATCGTCTGCTGCGTCACCACGGCGATTTGTTTCCGCAGGCTCCGCAGGTCCACGCCGGAGATGTCGGCCCCGTCGATCAGGACGCGCCCGGAGGTGGGTGTGAACAAGCGCACCAGCAGGCTCAGCAGCGTGGTCTTGCCCGAGCCGTTAGCGCCGACCACGGCTACGGTCATGCCGAAGGGCACGTGGAGGCTAACGTCGCCTATCGCGGGGGCCTCCTGGCCTGGGTAGTGGAAGGTGACGTGCTCAACGGCGATGTCACGCTTGTGCCGCGGCAGGACCGGGAGGTTCGGCGGCGCGTCCAGCCCGGTAGGCTCCACGGGCAGCCGCGTCGTTTCGAGGATGCGTTCCGCCGCGGCGCCGGCCTCGCTTAGCGTGTTTGACAGCGAGGTCACCGGCTTGAGCGTCCCGGCGGCGACGCCGAGCATTACGAGCACGGAGACCAGGTCGCTGGGCGGCTGGTGCGAGCGGTAGATCAGCCACGCCGCGATGCACGCGACCACCATGACGCCGAGTGTCGCGAGCGTCTCGATGATCGGGGAGGAGATCGCCTTGGCTTGGCGGGAGCGGAGCTGTTCAATAAGCAGGTTGCGGTTGAGCTTCGAGAACCGTCGCCGCTCGTAGCCCTCGGCGTCGTGCACCTTCACCACCGCGAGCCCGCCCATCGCCTCTTTCAGCCCCGCAATCATGTAGCCGCGTTGCCGCAGCGCCGACTTGGTCGCGCGGCGGATGCGCTTGGCGAACTTGCGCAGCAGCACGGCGAGGATCGGCGCCCCGGCCAGCGCGACGAGCGAGAGACGCCAGTTGATCGCCACCGCCATGCCCAGGGCGACAATCCCCTTGAGCAGGTCGCCCAGCACGCTCCCGAAGATCGCCTGGTACCCCGTGGTGACCTGGTTGGTGTCCACGATGAGCCGGCTGATCTCGTCGGCGGTTCCCCGGCGGAGCACCTGCTCCATAGGGGCGTGGATGAGCCTGCGGAACACGCGCTGCCGCCAGACGCGGCCGCTCTTGAGCGCGATCGTGACGGTCGAGAACTCGTGGAGGTATTTCCCGGCGCTGCCGATGAGCGTCAGCACCGCGATGACGGCCACGATCGTCACGAAACCGAGGAATGGGTCTTGGGGGATGCGCTCGACGAGCGATCGGGCGGTGTCGCGTGCCGCGTCGGTCACGCTTTCGGGCACAAACGAGTTGTGGCGGCGCGGGGCGGGGCGGGGCGTCCCGGGCGCGGCTTCAATGACGGGCGTCGCGGGCTCGGCGCCCTTGTGGTCGAGCCACTGCAGGAGCACGTCGCGCGGCGTCTGCTCGTTGAGTAAGGTCTTGGCGATCGGCAGGAACAGCCCCAGGCCCGCGCCGAAGCAGAGCGTGGAGATGATCAGGCCGATGGCGGCGATGGCCAACTGCCGCTTGTAGCCGAGCATGACCCGGGCGGTGATCCAGAACGGGTCGTTACTGATGCGCTTGAGGATAAACATGGAGTTCAGCGGGGCGGGCTCAACCGACCAAGATACTCGAAGAACTCGGGGAACGTCTTTTCGACGCAGGCGGGGTCGTTGATCGTTACGCCTTCCGAGCGCAGGCCGGCAACGGCGAAGCTCATCGCCATGCGGTGGTCGTTGTAGGTGTCGATCGCCGCGGGTGTGAGTTTGTTGTCCGGCGGCGGTTCGATGGTGATGTCGTCGCCCTCGATCTCCACAGCCGCGCCGAGTTTGGTCAGCTCGGTCTGCAGCGCGGCGAGGCGGTCGGTCTCCTTGACGCGCAGGTTGCCGACGTTGCGGATCGTCGTCGGGCCTTTCGCAAAGAGAGCGACCACGGCCAGCGTCTGCGCCGTGTCGGGCATGTGGTTGAGGTCCACCTCGATGCCGCGCAGGAACGCGCCCTCCTTGGGGCCCATGACGGTGATGAAGTCACGCCCATACACCAGCCCCGCGCCCATCAGGTGCAGCACGTCCGCGAAACCCTTGTCGCCCTGCAGGCTGGACATGCCCAGGCCCTCGATCGTGCAGGTACTCCCTGGCACCACGGCGGCGGCGGCGAGGAAGTAGGTCGCGTTCGAGGCGTCGGGCTCGATGGCGTAATCCGTCCCGCGGTACCGGCCCGGGGCGACGTTCACGCGCGTGAATTGCTCATCCGTCTCCGACTCCACGCCGAATGTCCGCATCAACGCCAGCGTCATCTCGACATACGGCCGGCTTGTCACCGGTCCCTCGAATTTGATCGTCAGCCCCTTGCGGCAATACGGCGCGATCTGCAGAAGCGCGCTGATGTACTGACTAGAGAGCGTGGGCGGCATGACCAATTCGCCGCCTTCAAGCCCCGTGCCGTGGACGAGCAAGGGGGGGAAGCCCTGCGTGCCCAGGTAATCGACCTTGCCGCCGATGCGGCGCAGCGCATCCACGAGCTGGCCAATCGGGCGCTGCCGCATGCGCTCGATACCGTCGAGCCGGTAGCGGCGGTCGCCCAGGGCGCAGGCGGCGGCGAGAAAGCGGTAGGCAGTGCCGGCGTTGCCCAGGTGGAGGTCGGTCTGGTTCACCCGGGCGGGGATGAGTCCCGCGCGGCCGGTGACGTGGATGAGCTGCGCCTCGTTGTCCATCAAAGGCGCGAAGCCCAACGCGGTGAGGGCGTTGAACATCTGCGAGGAATCGTCCGCGAGCAGCGGCCCGCGGAGGACGGATTCGCCCTCCGCCAGCGCGGCCAGCAGCAGGGCGCGGTTGGTCAGGCTCTTGGAGCCCGGCGGCCGGACCGTGGCGCGGAAGGCGGCGATGGGCCGCACCGGGATGGAGCGGGGGAACACGGGCATGGTGGGGCGACGCGCGGGTTAGTGGGTCTTGCGGAAGACGGCCACGATGTTCTCGATCGGCACGACGAATAGGCGGTTGTCGCCCTCGAAATCCACCGGGATCGCTTCCTTGGGGTTGAACAGCACGCGGTCGTACTGCTCGATCGGGTACTTCACGTCGGCGGCGACCTCGGCGGAGACCGACACGATCCGCCCGGTCAGCGTCGGGATCTCCATCTTGTCCGGCAGGTGGATGCCCGACTTGGTCTGCTTCTTGTCCTCGTCCTTGCGGATCAGGACGCGCTTGCCGATCGGCTCGACGGTCTCGAGTGCCGGTGTTTTCTTGGTGGCTTCGCTCATGCGTCCATTCTAGGGAATGGCGGTGGGCGTTCCAAACGGCCGCTATCTCCGCCGCTCCCACACCAGGTGCGACAGCTCAGGTGCGATGAGTTTCTCCATGGCGAGCCGGACGGCGTTGGTCGAGCCGGGCATGGCGAAGATGAGCGTTTCACCCGCAAGGCCCGCGACGGCCCGGCTGAGCATCGCGGCGGCGCCGACCTGCTCCCAGCTCAGCATGCGGAACAACTCGCCGAAGCCGTCGAGCTTTTTATCCAACAGCCGTTCGACAACCTCGATCGTCGTATCGCGGCGTGCGATGCCCGTGCCGCCCGTGCAGAGGATGGCGTGGATGGAGGCGTCGCCGAGCCACGCCCGCAGCGCCGCGTCGATCTGCGCCGGCTCGTCCTTCACGATGCGGTAGGCCTTGACCGCGTGCCCCGCGGCGGCCAGTGCCTCACGGATGATCTTTCCGCCGCCGTCGTCGGCCTCGGTACGCGTGTCGCTGATGGTCAGCACTGCGCACAGGGCGGACTGGGATTTAGCCTTTTCACGGTGCTCGGCGGTGGACATCGTTGTTATCCAATTGAACCACAGAGACACAGAGGGGGATGAGATCGGGGGAGAAGAGGCTTGGGTTTATTTACCGTACGGCCCCATCGCGTCGTACACCAGGCGGCATTTCTGCGGCGGCCGGCCGTGCTCATCGAAGATCAGCAGTTCGTTGGGCTTGTCGGCGTGGAGCCAGGGCTCGGGGAGGAAGTAGCGCTCCTGCGGCGGGACGGGCTTGCCCTCGGCGGTGGCGACGAAGTATCGGCCGATGTTGTGGCCGTTGAGGTAGAGCTGCCCCTTGCTCATGCCGTGGGGTTCGAGCCAGAGCGGGGCCATCGTGGAGGAGATATTGAAGGTGGTACGGAACCACGCCGGGCGCTTCATCGCGGATTGCCCTGCGCGGCGGAACGCGTCGTCGGCGGGCGGCTGCCACGGTGCGAACGCCCACTGGGCGTCGCCGGTCATCTCAGCGGTCGATTCGTAGAGGCGTATGAACTTTCTCGGGTCGGTCTTGCCGTCGTGCCTGCCGAAGAGGGCGAGCGTCAGCAGGTTCGTCCCCTTGCGCAGGTTCTTCCCGACGGCGAGGGCGAATCGCGAATAGCCCGCGGTGTAGGTCGGGTCGTACATACCGACGGGCTTGTTGTTCGCCAGGAGCATGACGCGCTGGGGCAGGTTCCAGAGGTCGAGGAAGAGCGGGCGGCCTTTGCGGGCGTTGATTTTCCACGTCCACGCATCGGCGGGGACGCGATCGCCGCGGCGGAGATAGACCCAGTAGCCGCGCATCTCGAACGGGTCGGGCGACATGCCCGAGACCAGTTTGGGCTTGCCGAGTTGGAGCGGGCGGACATCGTGGATGTGGCCGAACAACCCCTTGGTCTCACCGACGTTCCAGCCGAAGTTGAATCGGCCCAGGTTGTCGGCGAGCAGCGTGACGCCGGTGTCGAGCCGCAGCCGCGCGGGGTCGGGTGACGCGCCGGGGCCAAGGCCGATGATCGTCTGGAGCTTGCGATCGGAATAGACGTGCAGGCGATCGCCGGACTCCGGCGCGAAGGCGTTGCCGGTCTGCGCGTTTTTCTGCGTGATGCGGTACCAGCCGTAACCGAAATCGCACTTGAGCGACTCGAGGCTCGCGGGGCCGTCGATGGGTTTGAAGCTTTCAGAGGCGCCGTCGAGCATGTCGTCCACGTCCGCGACGTGCCACGCGCCCAGGCGCGGGGCGGCGGGGGTGCGCGCCGGCTTGGCGGAGAGGCGGGCGACGACGCCGTCGGAGGTGACGGTGGTCATGTGCGGCCAGCCGTCGAGCGCGACGGGCCGGTCGTGGTCGTCGAGCGACGCGGCGCCGATCACCAGCCCACCGGGATAGAGATAAGCAGCGTCGAGCTGTTCACCGTTGAGCACGACGACGGTGACGCCCTCGTGGTGCTCGACGATGGGGGCTCGGTCTTCGGGGACGCGCACGGACCACGCGGAGCCGTTGATGCTGATGAGGCCCTCCGCGCCCGCAGGGCCGAAGAGGACGAGCATCTTGCGGTCCACGAAGGCCCATGGTCGGAGGTTGGTGTGCGTGAGCGTGGCGACGCCGCCGAGGTTGGCGTTGAGCACGAACCATGCGACGCGGTCGTCGCCCAGCGGCACGGGCATGGTCAGGCCGTTGGGCAGGAGCACGTTGACATTGGCGGTTTTGTCGCCGTCGGCGCGGAAGACGAAGATGACGTCGCCCATCGAGCCGCTCTGGCTGATGACGCTCAGCGGGTGCGGCGCCTGATCGACGGCCACCGCCGCTGGCGGGGGTGTGGTCGCGTCCAGCCCCGCGAAGAGCTGGCCGAACTGCGAGGCGAAAACGCTGATGCGCTTCACGGCCCGGTACTTCTCGCCGCGACCGCCGGCCTCGAGCAGCGGGGCGTCGTAGTCGTAGCTCGTCGTCATGAAGCAATCCGGCGACGCGACGCTGCGCCCGCCGTAGAACCCGAAGTTCGTTCCCCCGTGGAACATGAAGAGGTTGTACTGCGCCCCCGAGGCGAGGATGCTCGCCAGCCGGTGCAGGTTCCAGTCGGCGGTGTGCCTCGTGTGGTGCGGCCCGCCCCACTGGTCGAACCAGCCGGTCCAGAACTCGGTGACGAAGCGCGGCGCGTTGGGCTGCACGACGCGGAGCTGCCGCAGGTCGGCCGAGAGGTGCTCGCAGGCGTTCCACGTGTCGATCGCGCCGTCCACGCGCTGCCAGAGGTTGTTGCAGACATTCACCGGCACGGTGCAGCCGTTCTCGCGCAGGTAGCGGACGATCTCGCGCAGGTAGGTGTCCGCCTGCTCGGGGTTGTGGCAGATCCACTCGTTCTCCGCCTGCACCATGATGATCGGCCCGGCGCTGCCCGGCCCGCGCTCCAGGACGTCGGTCACCTGCAACCCCTTGACCTGCTCCATCACGGCGGTCAGGTAGCGGGCGCATGCCTCGAGGAACGGGCCGTTGGCCTCGCGGAGCTTCATGCCCTCGATGCGGTGCAGCCACGCGGGCAACCCGCCGAAGTCCCACTCGGCGCAGGTGTAGGGCCCGGGGCGGAGGATGCAGTACATCCCCTCCTCGTGGACCGTCTGCACGAAGGCACGCAGGTCCAGGTCGCCCTCGAAGGTGAACACGCCCGGCCGCGGCTCGTGGGCGTTCCAGAAGACGTACGTCTCGATGCAGTTGAGGCCCGCCTGCTTGGCGGCGCGGATGCGCCGCCGCCAGAGCTCGCGCGGGACACGGGCGAAGTGGATCGCGCCGCTCACCAGCCAGACGCGCCGACCATCGATGAGGAAGCTCTGCGCGTCGTAACTGATATTGGGCATGGCGTGCGATTCCAGACAGTAGGTACGTTGCAAACACAGCGTAAGATCGCTCTTGTGCCTCCGCAATGAGATAGTCGGCTAAGAACGCCCCGTGCATTCGGTTATGCGGCGGTTTGGCGTTGGTTCGCGTGGGAATCCCGACCGTCCGGGGGCATTACGCAACAAAATTCCATGAAATGACAGACCCCCGACAACTCGCGGTCTCGTCATCTGCAAAAGAAACCGGCGAGAAAGGCTAGCAATACGAGAATGGAGTTTTGTGCGAAGCCTAACGGCCTGTGGGGTCACCTGGGCGTGGTGGTCTTGGTCCACGGGGGGGCCATCACCGCGCGGACGGGGAGCGCCACCGTATCGAAGCCCCAGCCCAATGAGTCGATGAACAGATTGGCCGAGTTCGTGGCGTTCCAGCCGCCCGCCCGGGCCCCGTCGAGCGTGGCGTTGAGTTCGGCCTCCGTCTGGTCGTCGAGTGTCGGCTCTTTCTCGTGCTTGGCGCTCAGGCCGTATTCTTTGTAATAGCTAGGCGGGTGGGTGGTCTTGCCCGAGTAGGGGGCGATCGTGATGCGCTCCCAGTAGGAGCGGTCGAGGCTGTCGGGCGCGGGCATGGTGTCCGCCAGCCCGGTCGTGATGGGCACGGCCTCGTAGGTCTGCGTGGCGGGAGCGGGTGCGGCGGCCTGTGCGTCGGTCGCGGCCTCGGGCGGTTTCATCGAGCCGGGCCGGTTGGGCTCGGTCTGGAACTTGGGGTTGTCCTCCTCCAGTTCCTTGTAGTTGCTGTCTTCCCCCGGGCCGGGGCCCGCACAGCCGAGCCAGAAGGCCATGGTCGTGAAGAAAGTGATGACGAGTATCTTGCGTCGCATGAGCACAGCCTCCCACCGGTTGATGGCTTCATGATAACACAGCGCCGGGCATTGACGCACGCCCAATTGCAGTCGCCGGTGCAGGCCGCTAAACTCGACGATCTTTCCCGGTTGTGAGCGACCCAGGGGTTTTCGCGCATGCAGGACGCCATCAACAAGGCCGCCGCGCTGATCGAGGCGCACGAATACATCCGCCGTTTCGAGGGCAAAACGGTGGTGATCAAGGTCGGTGGGTCCATCATGGACGACCCGGCGACGCTGAGCAGCCTGATCCACGACGTCTGTTTCATGGACGCGGTGGGCATGCACCCGGTGGTCGTGCACGGCGGGGGCAAGAGCATCAACGAGGCGATGAAGAAGGCGGGTCTTGACGCGCAGTTCGTCCAGGGCCGTCGCTACACCGACGAGCGCACCCTCGCCATCGCCGAGCACGTGCTGGTCAACGAGGTCAACAAGGCGATCACCGACGAGATCACGCGGCTGGAGCACAAGGCGATGCCGCTGCACTCGCTGGGGAGCTGCGTGGTGTTCGGCAAGCGGTTGTTCCTCGACGGCCAGGGCGAGGCCAAGGGGCGCAAGATCGACATCGGCATGGTCGGCGAGGTGGAATCGGTCAACGCGGCGATGGTCAAGGCGCTGCTGGAGGCGGAGTTCATCCCCGTGATCGCGCCGATCGCGCGTGACGCGGCGGGGGGGAAGCTGAACATCAACGCCGACACCGTCGCCGGCTTCGTCGCCGCCGCGATCAAGGCCGAGAAGCTGATCCTCGTCTCCGACACGCCGGGCATCCGCACCAGCGCCGACGCCGACAGCTACGCCTCGCACCTGACGCGGGCGCAGATCGACGACCTGTCAAAGGCTGGCGTGATCGACGGGGGGATGCTGCCCAAGGTGGAGGCGGCGATCCGGGCGCTGGAGGCGGGCGTGGGCAAGGTGCACGTCATCGACGGGCGCATCCCGCACTCGGCGATGCTGGAAATCTACACGAGGCAGGGCATCGGGACGGAGCTTGTGCTCTGACCGAAGCCGGTGATGTTGACCCGCCCCGGCAATGTTCGACGGGGTGGGAGTTGTGCGTTTGATCGGGCTTTGCAAACCCTGCCGCTGGGGAGTCAGCGGGTGGAGACGGCGGGAGCGCCGGATCGGCCATGGCCATGAAACACTTCATCTCGATCGCCGAGACCTCCAGGGAGGACCTCGACGAGATTTTCCAGGTCTCCTTCCGGCTCCGCGCCGAGCGCGCGGCCGGCAAGCAGAACGAGCCGCTGCTCTCGCGCAAGACGCTTGCGATGATCTTCGAGAAGCCCAGCCTGCGCACCCGCGTGAGCTTCGAGCAGGCGATGATCGAGCTTGGCGGCCACGCGATCGTCATGGGCAACGCGGAGGTCGGCCTGGGCAAGCGTGAACTCGCCGCGGACGTCGGCCGGGTGCTCAGCGGCATGGTGCAGGGCATCATGGCCCGCGTGTTCGAGCACCAGAAGCTCCTCGACCTGGTCGAGCACAGCACGGTGCCGGTCATCAACGCGCTGAGCGAGTGGTCGCACCCCTGCCAGGCGCTGGCGGACGTGATGACGATGATGGACGAGTTCGGCAAGGACCTCTCGGGCAAGACGCTCGCGTTCATCGGCGACGGGAACAACGTGGCGCGCAGCCTCGCGGTGATCTGCGGGCGCTACGACATGAAGTTCGTGCTGGGGTGCCCCAAGGGGTACGAGTTGGATGCGGCGTTCATCGATCGGCTCAAGAAGCAGGCGCCGGGCGTGGACTTCCGGATGACTTACGACGCGGCGGAGGCGGTGCGCAGCGCCGACGCGGTGTACACGGACACGTGGATCTCGATGGGCCAGGAGGCCGAGGCCGAGCAACGCCGCATCGCCTTCGCCGACCACCAGGTCAACGCCAAGCTGATGGCCAAGGCGCCCAAACACGCGATCGTGCTGCACTGCCTGCCCGCCTACCGTGGCTACGAGATCAGCGCCGACCTGATCGACGGCCCGCGGAGCCGCATCTTCCCGCAGGCGCACAACCGACTGCACGCACAGAAGGGCCTGCTCGCCATCCTGATGGGCGGGGCGCGCGGCCGGCGCGAGGGCTGAACGGACACACCGCATGGCCGAGGAATACCAGCCCGCCGCGGGGGTCCAGGTCGCGAGCCTCATCCTGATCGTGACCGGGGCACACCTGCGCGCCGAGATGGCGGACCGGCCGCTGGCGTACCGGCTGCAGAAATCGGTGGAGGGGTGGCTAGCCAAACACGCCGCCGCGCTCGCCGGGCCCCTGCGCGTCTTGGTCTGTTCCGACATCTGGTTCATGAACCAGCCCGCTGTGCTGCACGCACGGCCGACGATCAGCGTGGGCGGCCCGGGCGTCAATGCGCTCAGTGCGTTCTTCTACCAGAAGCTCCCACACGCCCCGGTTCACGACGCGGAGACACTCATCCAACTCGACCCCGAGTTCACCGACCTGCGCGCCTGCGTCTGGGGGATGAACCACGAGAGCACGGCGGCGGCGGTGGACCGCTTCATCGACGAGTTTCTCCCCGCCTATCTGCGCGCCGTGGCGACGCAGGTGGAGCCGAGCGAGGAGTGATGCCCCTCTTCTCCCTCCCTCGAAGGGAGGGGGAAATCCTCACCGCTTCGCCAGCTTTACGCACACCACCGCCATCGACGGCGCGGGCAGGCTCACGCGCAGCCCGCCTCCCGGCGTCACCTTCGCGTTCGCCGGCCTGGGCGTGACGACCGGTTTCTTGTCCCACTGATTGGCGGCCTTGAGGTTGCGGTGCGAGAGCACCCGCGCCTGCGTGACGCCCGCGATCTTCCGGTCGCCGAACGCCACGTCCACCGTCAGCGGGCGTTCTGTGTCGCGGTTGATCAGCGAGAGGCAGGCGGTCTCCGTCTTGTCGTCGTGGCTGACGGAGGCGTCGAGCATGGGCACGTCGCCGCGTTCACCCGCCTTGTAGGTCGGCGAGTCGATCGCCGTGCGGAGCGAGCGGCCGGCCGTGTTGGCCGAGAGCATCACGAACGGGTGGTAGATGCTCTGCACCAGCAGGCCGTCTTTACGCGTCATCAGCGGGCCGATGACGTTCACGAGCTGCGCGATGCAGGCGATCTTCACCGAGTCGGCGTGGCGGATAAAGCTGTTGAGGTACTGCCCGCAGATCAGCGCGTCCTCGAAGTTGTAAATCTCTTCGAGCAGGTGCGGGGCGACGGTCCATCTGCCGTCCGCCTCGCGGTTCTTGTACCAGACGTT
Source organism: Planctomycetota bacterium (assembly GCA_021413865.1). GTDB lineage: Bacteria > Planctomycetota > Phycisphaerae > Phycisphaerales > Phycisphaeraceae > JAIOPN01. The sequence goes on from JAIOPN010000023.1 coordinate 66,025, forward strand.
CCACTCGTCGAACGAGACATAGACCTGCTTGTCGCTGGGCATGACACCGCGGACATAGGCGAGCAGCCCCGCGTAGTCGTCGAGGATGCGGTCGATCTCGACGCCCTCGGCGAGGTAATGCGCCGAGTCTCCGGCGTTGCCGCTGTAGCGGTGGGCGGAGATGTAGTCGATGTTGTTCCACGTGTATTCGAGGAGGGTGCGGTCGTAGTGCATATAGGTCGCCATCCCCCGCCCCGAGGAGCCGGCGATGATGACCTCGATGGTCCGGTCCATGCCCTTCATGAACTTGGCGGCCTGGTCGGCGCGGCGGGCGTACTCGTCGGCGGGGACGTGGCCCGCCTGCCACGGGCCGTCCATCTCGTTGCCCAGGCACCAGGTCTTGATCGCGTAGGGCTTGAGGGCGCCGTTGGCGACGCGCTTGTCCGCCCAGTAGGTGCCGGGTCCGAGGTTGCAGTACTCGACCAGCTCGCCCGCCTGCTGGGCGCCGAGAGTGCCGAGGTTGACCGCCATCATCGGTGCGGTGCCGACCTTTTTGCACCACCTGACGAACTCGTCGGTGCCGAAGGTGTTGGGCTCGACGCTGCGCCAGGCGAAGTCGGGCCTGCGCGGCCGTGTCGCCCGCGGGCCCACGCCGTCGCGCCAGTCGTAGGAACTGACAAAGTTTCCGCCCGGGTAGCGCACCAGCGGCATCCGCATTTCCGCCAGCGCGGCGATCACGTCCGTGCGGAACCCATCCCCGTCGGCCAGCGGGCTGCCCGGGTCGTAGGCCCCCTCGTACACCGATCGACCCAGGTGCTCGAGGAACCCGCTGAAGATGCGCCGGTCGATCGCGCCGACGTGGTGGTGCGTGTCGAGGGAGAGCGTGGCTTTCATGGGAGGGTCCGGGTGTTGGGAGGGTTTACGCTAAATGAATTGAACCACGGAGACGCGGAGGGAAGATGAGGAAGCGGAGGGGAGGCAAAGAAACAACTTGATTGCTTGTTTGATTTTCTCCGCTATCTCCGTGTCTCTCCGTGCCTCCGTGGTTTCTTCGTTGATGCGGAAACGTCACACGTTCCACTCGGCACGCGCCTGTTCGATGGATTTGGGTTTCACATCGGAGTTGTGCACGCTGTGAGCGGCGGGCTGATCGCCGATCCAGCGTGTGTCCACCGGTTCGGAGGCAAGCTGGTAGCGCGTGTCGCAGGTGAGGCGGTAGCGGTTGGTGACGTTTTTGAGCGAGGCGTGCATGGTGTACATGCCGAAGATGATGACGTCGCCGGCGGAGTATTCCGTGGTCTCCCACCGCCCGCCGTGCCGATCGACGACCTCGACGGGGTCGCTGGTGAACCACCCGCCGACGCGGTCGCGGTCCACGTCCATCTTGCCGTAGGTCTGCTTCACGCGGTCGAACTTGTGGGACCCGGTAAGGATGGCGAGCGAGCCCATGTCGAGCGTCACGTCGCCGATCGGCGTCCAGCAGGTGTAGAGCCTGTCCGTCCCGCGTCCCATGTAAACGATGTCGTAGTGGGCCCCGGTCCAGCCGCTGGGCGCGGTGAAGCGCAGCCACTTGTAGTCGTAAGTCATCGAAGGCCCGCCCAGGAAGCGGTCGAAGAAACCCATGAGCTTGGGCGACTCGACCACCGCCTTGAACTGCGGCAATGTGCGGAGCTGCACGGGCATCGCGCTCCCGCCCTTATTGGGGTTGACCACCGCGTCGTTCAGCGGTGCGGCCGGATCGAACATGTCGGAGGCCTTGCTGCTCTCGAGGATGGCCATCCGCGCGTCGAGGACGGTCTGGCGTTCGTGGAAGCCGCGGAAGAGGAGGTAGCCGTCCTCTTCGATGCGCTGGCGCAGGGCCGGGATGTCGTCGAGCAACCCACTGCTGTCGCGCAGGTTGGTGCCCAGGTACTTGCCGCCCAGTTCGAGTTGACGAGAGCCGAATGTGACTTGCATGGTGGCTCGCAGAATAGAGATTGTTGGCCGTAATCAAGCCGCGGCCGTGGCTCACACCCCCCATTTATCCCGCGCCTTGTCCATCGCGACCATCTTGTCGGGCTCGGTGTACCAGGCGTAGTGGGCCTTGGGGTTCTCGCCGACCCAGCGTTCGTCCACTGGTTCGTCGGCGGGCTGGAAGCGGGTGTCGCAGGAGATGCGCCAGCGATCGGTGGTGTTGGCCAGCGAGCCGTGCATGGTGAACATGCCGAAGATCAGCACGTCGCCGGCGCGGAAGTTGGTCGTCTGCCACTTGCCGCCGAACTTATCCACCATCTCGGTGGGGTCGTCGCTGAACCAGCCGTTGACGCGGTCGCGGTCCACGTCCATCTTGCCGTAGGTCTGGCGGACCTTCTCGAAGCCCGCGCCGTTGTGCGAACCGACGCAGAGCGCCAGCGGGCCTAGTTCCAGGGGGATATCGCCGAAGGGCGTCCAGACGGTGAAGAGGTTTGTCGTGCTGCCCCGGCCCATATAGACGATGTCGATATGCGCCCCGGTGCCGTCCGGCCGGCAGACGCAGCGCAGCCACTTGTAGTCGAACGTCAGGCACTGCTTGGCGAAGAACGACTCGAAGAAGCCGAAGATCTCCGGGCTCTCCAGCACGGAGCGGACGGCCGGGTCGTGCGTGATCACGCGCTGGCCCATGGTGTGGGCGTGCTTGCCGCCGACGTTCACGAAGGCGTCATCGGGGTCGGTGCCGGGCTTGATCGCCCCCTGCTGGTTGATGTGCTCGAGGATGCGGTGGCGGGCGCGGAGCACGTTCTCCCGCACCTGCAGGCCGCGGATCAGGAGGTAGCCGTTCTCCTTCATCCGCTCGTGCAGCGCCGCGGGCTTGCCGAGGATGTCATTGCTCTCGCGCAGGTCGGCGTCGAGGTACTTGCCGCCCAGTTCCACCTCACGTTTGCAGAGTGTCACCTTCATCGGCCGATCTCCCAGATGGCGGGCTTGTCGCCCGTGTCAATATCAGTCTATCCCGTCCAACAGACCCCCGCGAGGGATCAACGCAGGCAGGGACAGGACCACCGGGAGCGAAGGGATATAATCCCGCACGCTTATGACCGCCACCACCGCCACGCACGACGACACCAACGACACCCTCCGCAAAGCCGCCGCGGCCCTGAGCGAGGGCGGTCTGGTCGCGTTCCCGACCGAGACGGTGTACGGCGTCGCGGCGTCGGCGGTCAGCCGGCAGGGCTACGACGCGCTGCGCCGGTTCAAGGACGTGCCCGACGGGCAGGCGTTCACGGTCCACCTGGCCAACCCATCCGAGGTCACGCGCTGGACGCCGGTTGTCGGCGGGCAGTTGCGGCGCTTCATTGAAAAGGTATGGCCCGGCCCGGTCTCGCTCGTGGTGGACGTGGATCAGGTAAAAATCAGCGACATGCTGCGCGGCATCGGCGTGCCGCCCGAGGTCATGCCGCGCGTGATCCAGAACGGCGCGGTGAGCCTGCGTTGCCCGGACCACCCGTTGGCACGACAATTCATCGCTTCCGCCGGCGGCCCGGTGATCGCGTCCGCCGCCAACCGCCCGGGCGCTTCGCCCGCGCTGGAGGCGGGCGAAGCAGCGGCGGCGCTGGGGAGCGGTGCGGTGGTGATCGACGGCGGGCGGTGCCGGTACGGCAAGCCCTCGACCGTGGTGCGGGTGCGGGGCACGGGCGCGCGACCGACCATCTCGGTCGAGCGTGCCGGGGTTTATGATGAGCGGTACGTTATGAAACTGACGCGATGGACGCTGCTGATGATCTGCAGCGGGAACACGTGCCGATCCCCGATGGCCGAGGGCCTGGCGCGGCAGATCATCGCGCGCTCCGAGGGGCTGCCCGAGAGCGAGTTGGAGGCCGCCGGGCTGCGCGTGATCTCCGCCGGCGCGTTCGCGTCGCAGGGGATGCCCGTGAGCCCGGAGGCGGTGGACGTGATGAACCGGCGCGGGATCGACATCTCGCGTCACCGCTCGCGGCCGTTGACGCGCGAGATGGTGCACGAGGCCGACCTGATCCTCTGCATGACCGAATCACACCTCCGCGCGGTGGTGGCGATGGCGCCCTCCGCGGCGGAGAAGACGCTGGCCCTGGACCCGGCGGGCGACATCGAGGACCCGATCGGGTCGGGCATGGAGGCCTACGAGCGCTGCGCCGCCGCCATCGAGAAGAGCCTCAATCAGCGACTGAAGGAGTATCAGCCTTGAGAATCGCCGTCGGCGCAGACCACCGCGGGACCGAGGTGCGTGCCCACCTGATCGAGGCCCTGCGCCAGTTGGGGCACGAGGTCGTGGACAAGGGGAACTCCGACGGCAAGGCGTGCGACTACCCCGACGTGGCCTACACCGTCGCGCAGTCCATCGCCAAGGGGGAATCGGAGCGGGGCATCCTGGTCTGCGGCACGGGCATCGGCATGAGCATTGCCGCCAACAAGGTGCGCGGCATCCGCGCGGCGCTGGTGCACGACGAGATCGGCGCCGACCTGAGCCGCCGCCACAACGACGCGAATGTCCTCTGCCTCTCGGCGGACATGCTCGGCCTGCGCATCATCGACCGCATCGTGAAGATCTGGATGAACACGCCGTTCGAGGGCTCGCGCCACCTGCGGTGCAAGCGCAAGATCACCGCCATCGAGGACGGCCACCCACCCGACGCCGTTACCGACGAGCCCGCGTGACCAGGCCGCTGTAAGCAGACGACGCGGCCCTGAGCGAGCCGGTCCAATCATGAATAGGCGTGTCCACTGATTTTTGCAGGCCGATGGGCCCCGCGTAGCCGGCGGTGAGCAGCCGCTGGACCAGGCGTGTGGCGTCGCCGGCATCGTCGAGCGTGACGTTGGCCAGCCGGGGGATGGCGATGTCGAGCCTGGCGTCGAGCATATCACCGTCGGCCTGCCGCCAATCGGTCAGGTGAAACGTCGTGCCCAGCGCGGCGCGGTTGAGACGCATACCCAGGCGCACCGCGTCCTCCGTGCGCGCCAGCCAGCAGCCGTGCCTGGGCGAGAGAGATAGAGGCACGCCCAACGGTTCCGCGCGGTCGAGCAGGTCGGTGAGCAGGGCGGCCGCGCGGCGGTCGCCACGCGGGGCGGAGGGGGCGTCGTGCGGTGAGGTGCTCACGAGGGTGACATCGAGCAGCGTTTCACGCCCGGCCAGCAGCCGCAATACTTCGTCCACCCGCGGGTCGGGCGCCGCGGAGTGGATGTCCATCCGCCACTCGACGGCGACGAGCTTGAGATTCGTCCGATCCAGCGCGGCGGCGATTTCACGCAGCGGTGCGCAACCGTCATCACCTGCCAACGGCCACGCCAACCCGCACAGGCCGGCGGCGGTGATCGCGGCGGGGATACCGCCGACCGTCGGCGGGCGGGCGTCCGGGGTGAACCAGTCATCGGCGGCATAGCAGACAGGTTGCATCGGCGGTGAGTATAAGAAAGAGACCGCCCTCGACCCTTCGCGGACCCAGGATCGGTGCTGGATATAACAGGTTGCCCTCGCGGCGGGGGGGCCTATCATGGCCGCGTTCACATCAGGGGCCGGTCGATGAGCAAGGACATCAAACGGGTGCGCGTCGAAGAGATCGACTGGACGGCCATGCTGCCGTCGCTCTGCCTCTTCCGCTCGTTCCGCATGGCGATCCACCCCGCCAAGCTCCTGACATCGCTCTTCCTGGTCGTGCTGCTGTATCTGAGCGGGTGCATCCTCGACGCCGCGTGGGGCCCGGCGGTTTATTCCGACGAGATCAGCCAGTACGCCTCCTCCTCGCCCGAGGAGTTCAACAATTGGCTGAACAGCCGGGAGACGGACGTACGCTTCCGTCTGCTGCGCATGGTCGGCAATCTCGACACGCTCAAGGCCAGCCCCTCGGACCTGGCGGACAACCCCAAGCGGTTCCGCCTGGCGATCCAGGCGATCCACGAGCACTACGTCCAGAAGCGCAAGACCATCATCGAGGACAACAAGGACACCACCGACGAAGCCCACCGCAAACGGGTGGAGAACCGCCTGCGTGAGATCCGCGCGGAATCAGAGGTCGATATCCGCGAGCTGCGGGCGATCCAGCCCAACGGGGTCTTCGACGCGACGCTCCGCTTCGAGGTGGACGCATTCGAGCGCATGGTCCGCGGCGCGATCGCGCTCAACCTCGACGTGATGCCCGTGATCCGCGGGGAGGCGTACAACCGCGACAGCATCGCCGGCGCGCTGCGGGAGATGTTCGTCACCGTGCCGGCGTGGCTGCTCTCGACGCACCGCTGGTTCCTGCTCACATGGTCCGTGCTGGCGTGGGTGATCTGGTCGTTCCTGGGCGGGGCGGTCGCGCGGATGTGCGCGCTGGACGCGACGCAGAACAAACGGATCAACCTCGTTGCCGCGGCGCGCTACGCGTTCCGGCACTGGGGCTCGTACGCGGCCACGCCCTTCGTCCCGGTTCTCGTCGGCCTGGGCATGGTGCTGGTGTTGTGGCTGTTCGGCCTCGTTTTCTACGGCATCCCCGGCCTCCGATACGTCTCGGGCGTTTTCGGCTCGCTCATCTTTGCATTGCCCATCCTGCTGGGGCTGGGCGTCACGCTCCTGATCATCGGCCTGGTCTTCGGCGGCAACCTGCTCTTCCCATCCATCGCGGTCGAAGGCTCGGACGGGTTCGACGCGACCAGCAGGGCGTACAACTTCGTCGTCGGCCGTCCCTGGCACCTGTTCATCTACACCCTCGTCTCGCTCATTTACGGCGCGATCACCTATCTCTTCCTGGGCACGCTGGTCTTCATCACGCTCTACCTCGTGCAGGGGGTGGTCGCCATGGGCGCCGGGGTGATGATCGAGGGCGCCCGCGGCGGCAGCCCGTTCGACGACATTCTTCCCCGCCCAGAGCTCGGCCGGCTGACGTACAACATCGACTCGTTCTCTGTCGAGGGCGTGCTCACGATGGTGTGGGTGTACCTCTTCGTCGGCCTGCTCGCCGCCTACGCCGTCAGCTTCTATTTCACCGCGCAGACGTGGACCTACCTGCTGCTGCGCCGCTGGGTGGATGGCACGGACATGGGCGAGGTGCATCACGCGCCCGAACTTGAAGCGACGGACGGCGACACCGACGGCGGCGGATCGGCCCCGGCGTCCACCGCGCCGCCCGCGCCGGTGGTGCCGGACGAGGTTGAGCCTCCTTCCACGGACGCACCCGGGTAAAGTCCACCTGACTTCGCACGCTCTTTTGACACCCGCTTCACCGCGTCACTACGATGCCCGACATGTTGCCAACGCGAACCGATACAACCGTGCTCGTGAAGTTGTTTCTGCTGGTGGTCGCGGTGCTCGCGCTGGCGGGGTGTGACCAGTCGGGCTCCAACCCGCCGCCGCCCGAGGAGCCGCCCACCAACGCCCTGCGCATCGTCAGCCTCGCGCCGGCGCTGACGCAGATGGTTGTGGACCTTGGCCTGGGTGCCAACATCGTCGGCGTCGCACAGAATGACGCGGCCGCGCCCGCCAAAAACCTCCCCATCGTCGGCAACTACCAGGACCTGGACACCGAGGCACTGCTCAAGCTCCAGCCTACGCACGTGCTCGTCATGACCGGCGCCGAGGGCGTGCCCGAGCGCCTGCAGCACCTCGCCACCGCCAGCCATTTCGCGGTCGCTGCCTACAAGTCGCCGCTGAGCATCACGGAGGTGGGGCAGATCATCTTCGACGAGCGGGAGATCGGCGTGGTGGGCGACCCCAAGGATAAGCCGCACGTGCCGAGCCTGAGCGCGGTGCTGGGCATCCCGCAGCGGGCCTCCATCAAGGTGAAGCTCGACATGCTGCGGCGGCTGGCGGACATCGAGCACGCCATCGCCGGCGAGGCCAAGCCGAACGTGCTGATCGCGATCGGCGTCAAGCCGGTGATGGCCAGCGGGCCGGGCACGGTGCACGACGAGGTGCTCACCTCCTTCGCGGGTGGCACCAACGCCGCGGGCGAGGCGAAGGTGGGCGCCCCGACCTACGACCGCGAGAGCCTGATCGCGCTGGCGCCGGACGTGGTGCTGCTCGTGATGCCCGGCGCGCCGGCGCTCAAGCCGATCGCCGAGGACGAACGCCTCGTTGATTTCCGTGGGCTGAAAATCCCGGCCGTCACGAACAACCGCATTGTGCTGATCAACGACCCGCTGGCGCTGCTGCCCAGCACGTCGCTGCCGCGCGTCACGGCGGCGATGGCCAAGGCCGCCCACCCCGACCGCGCTAAGGCCATCGACAAGGCCCTCAACAGCCCGCTCGAAGAATCCCCAACCACCCGGCCCGCGACACAACCGACCACGCAACCCACCACACTCCCCGGCACGGCCCCCGATGTCGCCCCAACTACCGCCACCGCCCCGGCCCGTTAGGCCCGGCCGGGTTGCCGGCATCCTGGCGGCCATCCTCGCCGTGCTCGTGCTCCTCTGTGCCGCGAGGCTGTTCATCGGCACGGTTGACATGGGTTGGCCCGGCAACCCCGACGTTTTGGCTGCGCGGGAAACCCGCCTCATCTGCGGCGTGATGGTCGGCGCGGCGCTGGCGATCAGCGGCGTGATGCTCCAGGCGCTGCTGCGCAACCCGTTGGCCGAACCCTTCATCCTCGGGCTTACCTCGGGCGCGGGATTGGGGGTCATGGTCCATACGCTTGTCACCACCTCCACCCTGGCGGCGGTGACGGCGGGGGGCTGGTTAGCTACGGCGAGCCAGCAGACCTCCGCCCTCATCGGGGCGGGTGCTTCGATGCTCATCGTCTTTCTCGCGGCGCGGCGGCGTGGCACGATCGACCCGCTTGGCCTGCTGCTGGTCGGGGTCGTGCTCTCGGCGATGAACGGGGCGATCATCCTTGTGCTCCAGTATTTCGCCGACGCCTACCAGACCACCACCGTGAGCCGTTGGATGATGGGGTGGATCAACGAGGGCACGACGCCCGAGGCGATGTGGTTCGTCGGCCTGCTCCTGGCGGCGGGTCTGGCGATCGCGGTGGGGATCAGCCGGGCGATGGACGTGGCGACGTTTTCCGACGCCGAGGCCCAGAGCCTGGGGGTGAACCTGCGGCTCCTGCGCGTTCTGATGCTGGGTGTGTCGGCGGTGCTGGCGGCGGCGAGCGTGGTGCTCACCGGGCCGGTCTCGTTCGTGGGGCTGATCGCCCCGCATTTCGCGCGGTTGATCATGGGGCCGGCGCACAGGCCGGTGGTTCTGGCGTCGGCGATGATCGGTGCGATGCTGATCCTGCTGGCGGACATCGCCGCGACCCTCATCGCCTACCGGTTCCCGATCGGTCTGATGCCCATCGGCGTGTTCACCGCGCTGCTCGGCGGCGCGATATTCTTGTGGATGCTCCGCCCCCAACTGGGCCGCGGGGTGGAGTGACCATCGCGTCAGGTGATAGACAGGAGATCAGCCATCGACCATTTTGCCGACCGTCTCGTCGCCGCGTGCAAGGCCAAGGGCTCCCCGGTCTGCGTCGGGATCGATCCGGTGTGGGACCGCCTGCCCGCCGCGATCCGTGAGGGGCGCGACGCCCGCAAAGCACGTGACGTGGTGGCCGGGTTCGACCTATTCGTGCGAGGCGTGCTCGACGCGGTCGCGCCGCACGTCCCGTGTGTGAAGTTTCAGTCGGCCTGTTTCGAGCGTTACCTCTGGCCGGGCGTGGAGTCGTACCACAGGCTGGCCGAGCACGCGCTGCGGCTGGGCCTGATCGTGATCGGCGACGCCAAGCGCGGCGACATCGGCATCTCGGCCGAGCACTACGCGGCGGGCTGTCTGGGCGACCCCTCGTTCAGCGACATCGAAGGCAAGCGGGGGCCCGACGCGCTGACGATCAATCCCTATTTCGGGAAGGACGGCGTCGAGCCGTTCGTCGAACTGGCGAAGAAGCAGGGCAAGGGGCTGTTCGCCCTGGTGCGCACGAGCAATCCCGGCGGCGACGCGATCCAGAGCCAGATGCTCGCCAATGGCCGGAGTGTGGCGGAGGTGGTGGCGCAGGTCGTGGCATCCCTGGGGGAATCGGCGGTCGGCAAGAGCGGCTACAGCTTGCTGGGGGCCGTGGTCGGGGCGACCAAGCCGCGCGATGCGCAGCGGCTGCGCGAATTGATGCCGCGGCAGATTTTCCTCGTACCCGGTTTCGGCGCCCAGGGCGGCTCGGCCGACGACGTGAGGGCCTGCTTCAAATCCGACGGCGCCGGCGCGATCATCACCGCCAGCCGGTCCGTGCTCTTTGCTTATGACAAAGACACGTCACGTTCGTGGCAGTCTGCGGTGGAGGCGGCGGCGAAAAAGATGAAGGACGAGGTCGCGGCGATTATCGGCGGATGACCGGAGTTTGGAGAAGTTGCGGTGAAACTTCGGAACCTACAGCAACATCTTCGCAAACACGGTTGCGTGTTCGTTCGTCACGGTGCCAAGCACGATGTATGGACCAATCCACGGATACAAGCGGAGTCGGCTGTGCCGCGGCACCGCGAAATACCCACGGGTACGGCGAAGGCGATTTGCCGTGAATTGGGAATTCCCGCAGATTGAAGTCAGGTCGCCTGTAAAAGCCGCTTGCCACCGTAGAGTTGCTTTCGAGCGGCACGCAGGGTTTTGATGGCGTCACGGGCCATCTCAAATGCTTCCGGTACGGAGCGAGCCTGAGTCACCATGCCGGGTTGCATGGGCGAAGTCACGCAATACCACCCGCCCTCGTCGGGCGTCATGGTGAGCACGAGTTTTCCGTCGCTGACGGTGTAGCTCTTTGTCATTGCATCCAATTATCGGCGGATACCCGTTGAAAATCAATGTCTGAAGTGCCTGTTGCCCGTGAACATCATCGAGACGCCCGCGGCGTCGCAGGCGGCGATGGTCTCATCGTCACGTTTGGAGCCGCCGGGCTGGACGATTGCCTTGACGCCTGCGGCGATCAGTAAATCAGGGCCGTCGCGGAAGGGGAAGAAGGCGTCGGAGGCGGCGACGGCGTTCTGCGATCGGTTCTCGCCCTTGGCGTTGGCCTTGGCGATGGCGATCTTGCAGGACTCCACGCGGTCCATCTGCCCCGCGCCGGCGCCGACGAGGCAGCCGTCCCGCACCAGCGTCACCGCGTTGGACTTCACGTGCTTCACGGCGCACCACGCCAAATGTAAATCATCGAGTTGGGCGCGGCTCGGCTCCGGGCCGGCGGTGTGCTTCCACTTGTCGGGCGACATGTCCGCCAGGTCGCGCTGCTGCGCCAGGAGGCCGCCGACCACGCTGCGGTACTCTGCGAGGCGTGAGACACGCTCGTGCGGCCGGGGGAGCGTTCCGACGGCCAGCAGGCGTACGTTCTTCCACCGCTCGCGCAGCATCTCCAGCGCGTCGGGCTCGTAGTCCGGGGCGACGATCACCTCGAGGAACTTCTGCCCGGCGGTGAGCGACTCGGCGGTGGCGCGGTCCACGTTGCGGTTGAAGGCGACGATGCCGCCGAAGGCCGCGAGCGGGTCGCCCGAGTAGGCCGATTCAAATGCCTGTGCGACCGTTCCCGCGACGCCGCAGCCACAGGGGTTTGTGTGCTTGATGACGGCGGCGGCGGGGGCGACGAACTCCTTGACCAGTTCCAGCGCGGCCGCGGCGTCGTTGAGGTTGTTGTAGCTCAGTTCCTTGCCGTGCAACTGCCGCGCCGAGACCACGCCTGGCTCGGGGCAGGTCGGGTCGGCATAGACGGCGGCGGCCTGGTGCGGGTTCTCCCCGTAGCGCAGCTCGGCGACGCGGCTGTAGCGGAGCAGCAGGGGGTTGGGAAAAAGCTCGCTCCCGGAGGACTGCGCGAGGCGGTCCTGCATCCAGCGGGAGATGGCGGTGTCGTAGGCGGCGGTGCGGCCGAAAGCGGCGGCGGCCAGGCGTTTGCGCAGGTCGTGCGTCGTCGCGCCGCCGTGGGCGTCCATGTCGTTGCACACGCCGTCGTACTGCGACGGGTCGGTGACGACGGTGACGAAGCCGAAGTTCTTCGAGCCGCTGCGGATCATGCTCGGGCCGCCGATGTCGATCTGTTCGATGGCCTCGTGGTCGGCGACGTCGGGCTTGGCGATGGTCTTCTCGAAGGGGTAGAGGTTGACGCAGACCAGGTCGATGGCCTCGATGCCATGCTCCTTCATGGCGCGGACGTGCTCTGCGTTGTCGCGGAGGGCGAGCAGGCCGCCATGGACACGGGGGTGTAGCGTCTTGACCCGGCCGTCCATCATCTCGGGGAAGCGCGTGACCTGGTCGATGGCGGTGACGGGGATGCCCGCCTGTTCGATGGCCTTGGCGGTGCCGCCGGTGGAGATGATGACCACGCCGTGCGCCGCCAGACGCCGCGCAAAGGGGATCAGGTCGGTCTTATCGCTGACGGAGACGAGGGCACGCCGGATCGGGACCAGATCGGGCATCGTGGGACTTCCGTGTATGGTTTGCGGGGGTTCGTGCGGTGCGTGGGCCGCGGCTCAGCGGGGGTCGAGGCGTTGCATACGGCCCTTGGTAGAGACCAAGATGATGCTGTTCTCCGGACCGCGGACGATGGTCTGGACCTGTTCAACCGGAACCTGTGTCAGGACCTTGCCGGTCTGGTTGTCGAGGACCATGAGGCTGCGTCGCGTGGCCATGAGGACCTTGCTGCCGCTGACGAGCACGGGCTGGGCGTCGTCGGCGGCGATGCGCCAGAGCTCGGCGCCGCTGAGGATGTCGATGCTGACCAGGGCCTCGCCGGGGATGGGCAGATAAACGGAGTTCTCCAGCAGGATGGGGCTGCGGGTGAGTGGCCGGGTGGCGCGGTAGATCCAGCGGTCTCGGCCGACCGAGCGGTTCAGGGCGTAGAGCGACTGGTCTTCGCTGGCGACGAAGATGGTCTGGAGGTTGGCGACGGGGTCGGCGGAGATGCGGGCGTGCGTCCGGCCGCGCCACACGAGCGTGCCGTCGTCGGCCTTGATGAAGATGTATTCGCCGTCGCTGGCGGCGAGGAAGGCGTTGCCGGCGACCATGATCGGTTGCGTGAGGATGCCCGCGGGAAGCAGATACGCCCATCGCTCGGTGCCGGCGGTGATGCTGTGCCCCGAGATGCGGCCGTTGACGCTGCCGAACACCGCGATGTCGCCGGAGATGGCCGGTGCGTCCGCGACGGGCGAGCGGAGGTAGCTCAGGTTGCGGAGCGCGCCGGTGTCGGCGGCGAGGGTATAGAGGCTGTTTTCAGAGTTGATGAGGATGCTTGTGCCCGACCGGGTTGGCGGGGAGAGGACGACCAGCGCGTCGCCGACGACGCGGCGCCAGAGCACCTGGCCGTCACGCGCCGAGACGGCGGAGACCATGTTGCTGGGCGTCTCGACGCCCACGAGCAGGTCGCCCAGCACCTCGATGTGCCTGAGCCCCTCGGGGATGGCCAGATCGGTGAGCCAGCGGGAGGTGTAGCCCAGCTTCTGGGCGTCCAGCGGGTCGATGAGCAGCTGGCTCTCCCTGGGCTGCGCGGACTTGCAGCCGGAGAGGAGGAGAAGGGTCAGCGCCAGCGTAACGCCCCATGTGCGTCGGATCATAAGCGGTGAACTCCAAAGGCGCCGGCGGCGCGGTGCGTGGGGGAGGCGGAGACCAGAGTATCGAACCGGGGCACGCACCGGTCAAGCGGGGGTGGGGGGATTGTGGGTAGCGGGTTACTTTGAAATCGGGTGCCACTGGTCGCGTCTTCGAGACCAGTGTCTTTCCGCGTGAAAGCGCACTGGTCTGCCGAAGACGGCCGACCCGTGGCACCCCGCCTTCAATCGAATCTTTCAAATTAGCCCACTACCGGATTGTGTAGCTTCGCCCCGAACGGGGCGAGATTCACCGTCGTCACTTCGCCGCCGCAAGGGCCGTGCGCTTCTGTGCGATCAACGCCAGCAGCGCCTTCTGCGGTTCGGCGAACTTCGCCAGGCCTTCCTCCATGAGGAAGTCTTCCATCTTCTGGATGTCCACCACGCGGGTGATCTCGGCGAGCACCTCGGCGGGGGGCATCTCGGCGATGTGGTTCTTGTAGGCCTTGCCCAGCGCCTGCACTTTGTCGTTGGTGGCGGGGGGGTTGGTTTCGATGTCGCTCCCGGCCAGTGCCTCGACGTACTTGTCGGCGGGGTCCTCGGGTTTCTTCGTGCCGGTGCTGGCGAAGATCATCTCCTGCCTGAGCTTGAGCCCCTTGTCGGCCCAGAACTTCCGGTTCTCGGCCCAGATGTTCTTCGCGTTCACGATGCCGACCATCCCCTGCGCCGCCTTGCTTAACTGCGGGAGCTTCTTCTCCGTGTACACGTCCACACGCGAGACGAAGATGCTGTACACGCTCTTGAAGAGGTCGCGGCTCTTACGCCGCTGGGCGCCGCGCCACATGTTGTCGCGCGCGATGCGGTACTGCCGCGGGCTGAAGATCAGCGTCACGTTCAGCGTGATGCCCGAGGCGCAGAGCTCCTCGACCGCGTCCAGCCCCGCCGGCGTCGCGGGGACCTTGATCATGCGGTTCTGGTGGTCCTTGGACCACTGCCGGCCGAGCTCGATGTAGCGTGACACACGCTCCTTGTGCGGCGGGGCGGTCGTGTCTTCGAGCAGTGGGTCGAGTTCGAAGCTTACGTAGCCGTCGTCACCCTTGGTCTGGTCCCAGACGGGGCGGAACACATCTTGCGCCTGGCGGACGAGGCGGTCGGTCATCGCCCAGGCGATGTCGTGGTCGGACTTGCCCGCCTCGACGAGCTTGCCGATCTGGTCGTCGAACCGGCCGGTCTTGATGAGGTCGGAGACGATGATGGGGTTGGAGGTCGCGCCGGTCGCGCCGAGCTTGCGGTTCTTGACCACGAGGTCGGGGTCGATGGAGTCGAGCCAGATTTTGGTCCCCGCGGCGACGAGTGATTCGATGGGTGAGGGCATGGGTGCGCCTTTCGTTTTACTGAATCATATTAATCGGCGTTAGACGGGGGCAAGGGTTAGCCGTCGGGCTTGCCCGACGCTGCGGGGGGCAAAACGCATCATCCCACGCCGTCGCACCGCCACGCCGGGTGAACCCGACGGCTAACGCGTTCACGCCGCGGGCACCGCCTCAGGCATCCTGCCGCGCAGCATCGGGAACTGTTCGAGGTCGCGCGAGCTCAGGCCCGCGCGCATGAGGTGCACGGTGAAGCCGCGGCGCGGGCGGTTCGAGGAGTTCACCGGCGAGCCGTGGATCGTCAGGCAGTGGTGCATCACCGCCTCGCCGGGCTTGAGGACGTAGCTGACGAGCTTGTCACGGCCGACGCGGGCCGGGTCGATGACGTTGTAGGTGATGCCCATCGGGTCGTTGACGGGCACGGTGTGGTCGATCAGGCCGGCGACATTGCTCCCGCGCACATACTCGACCGCGCCATTGCCGGCGTCCGCGTCGTCCAGCGCGATCCAGATGGTCAGCATGTCGGGCGGGTCGGCGTGCCACCAGATGTTGTCCTGGTGCCACGGCGTCGAGGCGCCGACGGAGGCAGGCTTGTAGAAGATGTTGTCCTGGAAATACTGGATGTCCGGCCCGAGCACGGACTCGGCGGCGTCCAGCACGGTGTCCAGCCGCGCCAGCGTGCCGAACCACGGCTCGACCTTGCTGACGTTCAGCCGGCGGAACGCGTACCGCCCCGGCTCCGTGCCGGGTTTGTCGAGCAGATCACGCGCGATCAAATCCTCCAGCCGCTTGCGCGACTCCTCAACTTGTTCAGGAGTCAGCACGCGGCCCAGGGGCAGCACGCCGTCCGCGCGGAACGCCTCGACCTGCTCACGGCTCAGCATGGGATGCTCCTGGCTCGAAAGGTAATCCATAATACCCGGCGGAACCCGGGCACTCGCGGACTTATGCCCTGGCTTCGGGCGGCTTCAGCCGTGAGATGATCACCTACTAATGTCATGACAAGGCGATCCCTCGGGGCGGGCGTGCTGCGGGCCTTGTGGCCGGGGGTGGTATCCTCCGCGTGGTGCCGTGACGGTGGTGGCGGGGAACCCAACCAGGAGGCAGCGGCATGAACTTGATCCCGAGACTGGAGCTTGCCGGCGGGGCGCTGCTGGCGACGCTCGACGCCGAGCAGGGGTATATGCCCATGGGTGGATATGAGGCCGCCCACGACCTGGGGCGGTGGTGGGACGCGGTGCTACGGCTGGAGGAGGCCATCGGATTTTCGGTGCCCGCCGAGTTGGAGCGGGCGTCGATGGCGAATCTGCAACTCCTGACCGACAACCCGGACCGGCTGCTGATGAACAACGCCGCGGCCCCGTGGCTGGCCGATCGGGTCATGTTGAATCCGCACAACTTTCGGGAAACGTTGCTGACCTACGCCGGGCTGGTCCGTCGGCGGCGGAGCGGCTGGGCGGCGGAGGCGGGGGGGCAACTGGTGCGGAGCATGGAACGCTGCATCGATGCGGGCGGCCGGCTGGACCTGTCACGTCTGGGCTCGTGGGGCAAGGTGCCCTGTTCAACGGATGAGTCGATGCTCGGCCGGACGATCGACGGATGGGCCGACACCACGGGCTCGATCGGCCGTGCGCTCGAGGCGGTCATCGCGTTCCACCAGGCCACCGGGGACACGCTTGCGCTCGACATTGCCGGGCGGATCGCGGCGTATCACCTCGCGAACACGGTGATGCCCGATGGCACGATGCACCCGCGGATCGTCGCGCCGAATAACCCCGGCCACAACCACTCGTATCACGGCACCCTGCGCGGCCTGCTGCGGTTCGGCCTGCTCACGGGCGAGAGGCGGTATGTTGACGCCGTCGAGCGGACGTTCCGCAAGGCGTTGCCCGCACACTGTGTGAAGAAGTCGGGCTGGGCGCCGCACGACCTGGGCAAGCATCGGTTCGACAACGAGGAGGGCGACCCCGTGGCCGAGCCCGCTAGCGCGGGCGATTCGGCGCAGCTAGCGCTCTGGCTGGCGCGGGACGCCGGGTATGTCGAGCGCTTCGATGACGCCGAGCGGCTGGTACGTGCCCGTTTGCTTCCCATGCAGTTGACACACGCCGATGCCCACGGGGACGCGGGCGTCCAGTTCCCGCCGCGAACACTCGGCGCGTGGGCGGTCCACGCGCCGCCGCACGCCAACAAGGGCAACACCCCCGACATACTGGCGGCGGTGACGCATTCGCTCTGCGACGTGCAGCGCTCAATTGTGGCGACGATCGGCGACCTGCGGCGCATCGATCTGCATTTTGATTACGAGGACGATGACCTGCGCATCGCGAGCCGGCGCGAACAGAGCGCCACTCTCACGGTCGAGGTGAAGCGTCCCGTCCGATTGGCGATCCGCGTCCCCGGCTGGGTCTCACCGGCGTCGGTAGCGGTCGCCATCGACGCGGCGCCGGTCCGGCATCACCTGTCGTGTGGTTACGTTCAGATCAGCGCTGCCCCGCTCCGCACCGGGCAGCGGATCACGCTCTCGCACGACCTGCCCGAGCGGCGCAGCGTGGAGGTGATGCCCTCGGGCAAGCGGTACACCTTCGCGTGGCACGGGGACGAGGTCACGGGCATCTCGCCGCAGGACCAGCCGATGCCGTTCTACCCTCGATTGAGCGAATAACGGCACATGCTTCAATGATGGGGGCGCGGCCCGCCGGTTTCGGGGCTGGTGGCTATTGGGCGCGGGGGCGTTGTCCCACGGCCCTCTACAATCGGGTTTCCGCCCGTGCCCCGGGTTGTTCCCGGGGCCTGGTTTAATAGGTCGTTCTCCCGCGAGTTCCGAATGTGCGTAGCCTCAAAGCCCAGTATTTTTTCGCCTTCGCCGTGATCGGCAGCATCATGCCGTTCCTCCCGGTGTACCTGGCGCACCTGGGATTCAGCAAAACGCAGATCGGTTACATCAACAGCGTGGGCGCCATCGCGGTGGTCGTGACGCCGGCGGTGCTCGCGCTGCTGGCCGACGTGCATTTCCAAACCCGGCGGCTGCTCTGTTTTGCGTTTCTCGCGGGCGGGGCGGCGTTCGCTGCGATGCTGCCGGCGACGGCGTTCTGGCCGGTGCTGATCCTTTACGGCATCCACTGCCTGGCTTTCGTGCCAGCGCTCCCGCTGCAGGACAGCCTGACGTTCCACTCACTCCACGCCCACGCGGGGGCCGGGCGCAGCCACCCCCCGTATCACCGCATCCGCGTGTGGGGCTCGCTCGGCTTTATGCTGCCCAGCCTGCTCATCTTCTTCGCGCTCTGGTTCTCCGCGTCGCAACGCCTGATCCTCATCGCAGCGATCGGCTTCTGCATGCTGGGGGCGATCAACTCGTTCATGCTGCCCGCTGTCGAGCGTGACCCCGGCGAGCCCCGTGCCGGCCTGCCCACGGTCGCGGCGATCAAAACGCTCGCCGAGCCGCACATGACGGTGTTCTGTCTGGCACTGCTGCTGATGTACATGTCCTCGTCGGTCTTCTACGGCTTCTACCCGTTGCACCTGACCGAGCGCGTCGGGCTCGATGGCAAGTGGGTCGGCCTGATCGCCAACATCGGGGTGTTTGTCGAGGTGTTTTTCATGCTCGGCTTTGGGTGGATCGAACGCCGTATCGGCGTGAAACTCGTGCTCGCGCTGGGCATCGCGGCGTGGATCGTTCGCTTCCTCCTGCTGGCGGCGTCGCCCTCACTGGCGGTGGCGCTGGCCACCCAGGTGCTCCACGGGCCGATCGTGCTGGTCCTGCACGTCGCGCCGCCGGTGTATCTCAACCGATCGGCGTCGCCGGCGAACCGCGCATCGGTGCAGGCGGTTTACGGCATGCTCGTCGGCGGCATCGGCCGCATCGTCGGCGCGGCCATCGCCGGTCATGTCGCATCGATCGGCCTGCCGACCGCGTTTGCCTATGCCGCGGGGCTCAATGTCCTCGCCCTCGTACTGCTCGCCTTTGCGTTCCACGACAAACAAACGCACCCCCGGCGCTGATGTCGGCGTGACAACGCCACGAGCACGATGCGTTGGGTTTTACGCCGGATGCCCGGAGCGCCCATGTCGTTTCAATTCGCACCGGCTGTGTCATCGCGATCGTGAAGGGGGTTATGGGAAACTGATCTGCGCCGTGTCGTGTTTGGTGTCGCATGCGGGGCAGCCGGCGTCGGGGGTCACCCAGACCGCGCGGCCGAGCATGAGGGCGCCGACGGCGACGATCACGACGGCCGCGGCGCGTGTGCCCAGGAGCCGGGCGGATGGCGGGATGATGCGCACGGCCAGGAGCACGGCGGTGAGCGCCGGGAGCGTGCCCAGTCCAAAGATCACCATGCCGACGCCACTGAGCAGCGGGTGGGGGAGCGTCGCCACGACGGCGAGCATCGCATAGACCAGGCCGCAGGGCAGCAGGCCCATCACGGCGCCCAGAAGCAACCGGGGTATGAAGCCGCGTCCCTGGAGGAGCGGCGCGAGGAGAGGGAGGTTGGCCAGCGAGCCGCAATTGCCGGCCACGCGCGTCCAGCGGGGCAACGGCACGAGGCCGAGCATGAGAAGCCCCGTTGTCACGACGACGGCCGCGATGGCGATGGAGGCGGGTCGTTGCCAGCCCAGGTACGCCGAGCCGTCGCGGATGGATTGTCCGAGCCAGCCCGCGCCCAGGCCGAGCATGGCGTAGGTCCATATCCGGCCCGCGTGGTAGGCGGTGAAATCCAGCCACAGGGGGAATCGCGGCGGCGCGGCGCTGATCTCGCGGCCGCCGACGGTGAGTTTTGCTCGCTGGAAGGCGACGGAGAAGCCGGCGAGGATCGGGCCGCACATGCCGACGCAGTGCATGCTGCTCGCCAGACCGGCGACGAAGAGCGAGCCGTAGATCGCGAGCAGCGTGGCCGGCGGCATCAGGCGGTCTCCACGGCGGATACGGGAAAGGCGAGCGGCGTCGCGGACGGTTCCTCAGCCTGCATCACCGCGCCGGCGCCGCGCGAGCTTAGCAGGATCACGAGGCTGGAAACGAGCATCGCCGACGCGGCGAAGATCGGCGTCAGAGCGCCGCAGGCGGCGAGCGTCAGCCCCACGGCGTTGTAGCCGAACGCCCAGCAAAGATTGAAGCGGATGCGCCGCATCGCGTGCCGCGCCAGTGCGAGTGCGAACGGGACACGGTCCACGCGGTCGCTGATGAGGTGGATGTTGCCGGCCTGGCGGGCGAGGTCGGCGGCGCTGCCCATGGCGAAGCCGACATCCGCCGCGGCGAGCACGGGGGCGTCGTTGATGCCGTCGCCGACCATGGCGACGGCCGCGCCGCAACGGGCGCGGGTCAGGCGGTCGAGTTTGTCGGCGGGCAGGAGCGCGCTGTCGGCGGGGATCTCCAGGGAGCGCGCCACGCGCTGGGCCGGGCCTCGCTGGTCGCCGGTGAGCATGGCCACGTCGATCCCCATGGCTTGCAACTCACGGACCGCACGGAGCGCATCGGCGCGGAGACGCTCGTTGAGACGGAAGCGGGCGAGCACATGTGCGTCGTCCATCAGGAAGACTTCCATCATGTCGGTCTCGCCAGGTGTCTCCGCGTTTTCAGGGAACGAGGCGGAGAGGCTCGGCGCGTGTTCCTCAGCCAGCCGGCGGCTGCCGAGCCGGCCCCATCGTCCACCGACGCGGCCCTCGATGCCGAGGCCCGGCAGGGCGCGGGGGTCGGCGACCTCGTCCAGTTTCAGCCCGCGGCGCTCGGCTTCTTCGACGAGCGCCGCGGCGATCGGGTGCAGGCTCGACGATTCGAGCGACGCGGCCAGGCGGAGGGCCGCCTCTTCGGTGCATGGGTATACGGCCTCGATGGATTCGAGGCGAGGGCGTGGCTCGGTGAGCGTGCCGGTCTTGTCGAAGAAGAGGCGGCGGACGGCGGCGGCACGCTCGAGGGTTGCGGCGGAGTCAAAGAGCACACCCGCCCGGGCGGCGCGGCCCAGAGCGCTCCATGTGGCGAGCGGGGTGGCCAAGCCCAGGGCGCAGGGGCAACTGATGAGCAGCACGCTCAGGGCGTTGAACAACCCGGCGGCGGGCGTGCCGCGCCAGGCGTTGAACGCAAAGACGGCTACCGCCAGGAGAACAACCGCGGGCACGAAGAACGCGGCGACGCGGTCGGCGATGCGTTGGATGGGCTGTTGCCGCGTGCGTGCCTGATCGAGCAGACGCTGGACCCGCGCAATGGCGCGGTCCCGGCCGATGGCTGTGGCTCTAATCCAGAGCTGCCCGTCGAGACCGACGGTGCCTGCGTAAACAAGGTCTCCGGTTCCGACGCTGCGCGGCTTGGATTCACCAGTCAGGCTCGATTCGCGCACGTGGCTGCGGCCCTCGGTCACGGCCGCGTCAACGGGAATCTCCTCGCCGGCGCGGACGCGCAGCGTGTCACCCACGCGGACCTCCGCGGCGGGGATTTCCACGACCCGTCCGTCGCGCCGGACCCACGCCGTGTCCGGCGCGGTGGCGAGCAGGTCACGGACGGCGTCGGTGGCGCGGCGCCTAACGACGGAGTCCAGGCAGTTTCCCAGAGCCACCAGCACGAGGATCATCGCGGCGGTGTCGTAATACAGCCCGCCGCGCCCCTGGAGCGTGTGGATGACGCTCAGGACGTAAGCGGCACCGACGCCGATGCAGATCAGAAGGTTGGCGTCGATACGCCGTCGGCCGCCCGAGAGAGAGTTGGCCAAGGCGTCGGCGGCGAGCGGGACACCGAGCATGGCGATGACAAGCGTGCAGAGGAGCATGAGGAGATAGGCGAACAGACCGGCGAGGGTGTCGTAGGCCAGACCTCCTTGCGGGGCGTCGTACACCTCACGGGCATAGAAAAACCCGCTGAAGGTCATCATGTTCATGGCGAGGAAGACGCTCAGGCCAAGACGGAGCAGCAGCGTGTTGGGGGGGGCGGCGTTGGGCGCAAGAGTGCCTGAAGATTGCGCGAACCCGGAAGCGAAGCGGCAGCCGAAGCAGCAGTAGAGCCGCCCCGACGGCGCCGGGGTTCGGCGCGACGGGGGGACGGGCAGCGAGCAGTGGGCGCAGAGGACCGGAGGTGTGTGCGGGTGCGCGGCGGAGGTGGGGGGGGCGGCGGGCATCGCCGGTCATTCAAAAAGGATATAGCGGACAAGGTACGCGACGCCGCAGACGAAGAAGGTGATCCACAGCAGCGTGGCGTACCACGGGAACGCGTAGCCCTGGTAGCTGAGAAACTTGTGACGACGGAACATGGGAATCCCTTATGGCAATCGGGCGTGGAGGAGATTACACCTGTTTTTTTCTCGGTTTTATCCCGTCGATCTCATCCTGCATATCGAGCATGCGGTATTTGGGGTTCTCCACGTCGCGGAACTGGCCCGTGAGGTAGGCCCAGATGAAGAGCAGGAGAAAGCCCGCGGCGACCATGAGGTAATTGAGCACGGGGATAAGGAACGAAGCCAGCGCCTGGCCGCCGTGAGTCGTGGCGGTGTAGATGAACTCGATGAGCTTGCACACGAAGGCGGAACCGGCGATGACGACCATCGCGACGGTGAAAATCCAGAGGAACCGCCGCGTGCCGCCGGACATCGGCTGGGCATCTTCGTGCGGTGGGTGCGGCGAGGACGGCGATTGGCCGGGCGTGTATTTGGCGATCATGGATGGCCTCGATGAAACCCAGGGGTATCAGACGATCACGGCCTAATAGCCGCCGTTCTCTTCTTCCGCCGCCGGTTGTGAGGCCGGGGACGCGGCGGGTGCGGGAGCGGCGATCGGTCGGTCGAATTTCGGTTCGGGGTAGGCGCGTTCGATCGCGCCGACGCCCTGGATGGTCTCGGGGTGCGCGGGGAGCCAACTGCCCAGCCACTGGATGTAGGCGATGACCGAGAGGCCGGTCTTGTTGGGTGTCAGGCCGTCGGCCTCGTAGAACCATGGGTAGTCGGGCATGACGCTGGTGGGGACGACGTCGCGCGGGTGGAAGAAGTGGGCGACGTGCCAGTCATTGGAGTGTTTGCCCGCCTCGCGGATGAGGTCGGGGCCGATGCGGCGGGTGCCCCAGAGCGGGGGCATGTTGAGCTTGTTGTGGTACTCCTCCGGGAAGCTCACGCGGCCATAGGTCGCCTCGTCGCCGCCCCAGGGCCGGACCTGCTGGCTGTGGCAGTGCCAGCACGCCTCGCCGACGTAGGACTTGTGGCCGACCTCGAGCGCCTCGGCGAGGGCGGCCTCGATGGGCTTGTCACCGTAGGCCTTTTTGAAGGCGTCGGGGTACTGCTCCTTGAGCTCGACGAAGCTGAGCGGAACCTGTGCGGACATCTGCGCGACGGTGCGGACCTCGAGTCGGTCCACCGGGAGCATGGGGATGTACCCGCTGACGGCGAACGCCAGCGCGAAGAAACCAAGCCCCGCGACCAGAAAGACAAAGCTAAACCGTTCCAACGGTGGTCTCCTGTTCGAGTTCTTCGTAGGGGGCGTAGTCGGTGTCGATGTGAGTGACCCTGCCGGCGCGGGCGGTGAGATACATGTTGGCGGTCTGGCAGAGGAAGCCGGCGATGATGGCCACACCGGTGAAGGTGCGGACGAACCAGAAGGGCTGCATGGCGTTGAGGATGGTTTCGCGCGGGACGAGGTTGAGCGCCATGAAGCCGTCGATCATCCCGGCGGCGGTGAGGGTGAGGAACATGACCGCCAGGCCCATACCCATAAGCCAGAAGTGCCACTCGCGCAGGGCGCGGCTGTACCACTCCCTGCCGGTGAGCTTGGGCCAGAGGTGGTCGATCATGCCGAAGATCCAGAAGCTGAAGACGCCGAACATCACCAGGTGGGCGTGGCCGACGACCCAGTCGGTGAAGTGGATCACCTGCTGGAAGGTCAGCGTGACCTGCAGGGAGCACTGGAAGCAGGTCAGCGCGTAGTTGAACGCGCCGAGCCAGAACCAGCGGAGTGCGATGTTGTTGCCGATCGAGGTGTTGCCGTTCTTCCAGGTGGTGAAGAAGTTGATGATGACGGTGGTGACGACGATCTCGATGGCGATGGTGGAGACGACGGCGGAGTACTGCGCGAACATCGGGATGGGCGAACCTAGGAAGTGATGCACGCCCTGGAGGGGGTAGAAGAAGGCAAGCCCCCAGAAGCCGACCAGCGAGAGGGCGTGGGACCAGATCGGCCGCTTCATGATGATGGGGACGAAGAAATACATCATGCCCCAGCCCATGGGCGTGACCCAGAGGCCGACCAGGTCGTGGATGTAAAGCCCCAGCAGCGGGCCGGCGGCGTTGCCGGCGACCAGGTACTGCGGGAAGAAGTTGCCCATGATGTAGGTCAGCCCCAGCCAGACGAAGGCGGCGGAGAAATACCAGAGGCTGACATACATGGCGCGTTCGGTGGTGCGGATGATGGGGGTGTAAAACTGAATGGCCACGAGCACCGCGCCGACGACGACCAGCGGATCGACCCAGACGGGGGTCTCGCCCCACTCGACGGCCTGGGCCTCGCCCATGTGCAGGCCGATGTAGGTTAGAAGGATGATGAGGTTCCACGCGCCGAAGATGGCGTAACCCAGGAAGTTGCTGGCGATCTTCTTGCCCGTGAGGCGGGGGACCGTCCAGCAGAGCATGCCGAAGAAGGCGTTGGTCAGAAAGCCGAAGGCGATGAGGTTGGTGTGGATCATCCTGATCCGGCCCGGCGAGAGCACGGGGATCAGCGGCAGCGGCCAGTGCTTGATGAGCTGCATGGAGTAGAACAGGCCGGCGAAGAGCGCGATGCCGAACCAGAAGAGCGCGGCGATGATGTGCCACTTGACCAGCGACTCATTCACCAGCGCGCCCGTGAGCGTCGTGGCCGCGCCGCCTTGTGGGTTCGCGGTCTGGCCGCTATCGGGATGGTTCTCTGCACTCATCGGGGATCACCCTTGTCTTACGGTTTTGTCGCCGCGTCGGCGGCCGGCGTTTGGTGCGTGTCGGACTCGGGGTCGAACCCGAGTACGGCCGTCGCCGTCGTGGTATTGCGACGCAGGGACTGGATGTAGGCGACCAGGTCCCAACTGTTGCGGTCAACCAGCTCGCGGCGCTTCATCTCATCCATGCCGCTGAAGACCTCGGCGGCGGTCTTGGGGAACTGATCGAAAACGGGCCGCAGCGCCTCAAGCTCCCCCGGGCGGAGCTGGTCCTGCTGGCTCTCGACGGTGGCCTGATTGGGCGCGGCCATGGTGGCGCCGGCGAAGGCGGGCATGATGCTGCGCAGCCCCGTCTGGAAGGTGCGGTAGATGTCCTCGGGGTCATCGCCGCCCTTGAGGCGCCCGCGCGTGAAGTTGAAGGGCTTCTGCGGGTTGCCCCAGGCGTCGGTGTACTGGGTGAGGGTGGCGTTGAGCCCCTGGCCGTCCACGCCGTGGCACTTGCCGCAGCCGATGGCGGCGTAAACAAAGTGGCCGCGGTTGATGCGCTCCGGCGACGCCAGGTCCTGCGGGGCGGCGGGCACGGGGACGACGACGCGTGCCGACTTCTCCTCCTCCCACTTGGCGTAGAAGGCCTTGATGTATTCGATAACCTCGACCTTCTCGCGGTCGGGCATGAGCGGGAAGGCGGGCATGCTCACCCCCGGCAGGCCGCGCGTGATGGTGCGGTAGAGGTCGTTGTCCAGCGGCAGGCTGCCCGAGTCGGTGGAACGGAACTTGTAGATGCCTTTGGTGAAGTCGCGGGGCTTGGTGATGAGGCGTTTAGCGGCGTCACCGTTGCCATCGCCGTTCTCGCCGTGGCATCCGATGCAGTATTTCTGATAGACCTCTTTGCCGCGCTGCACGAGGGTGGCGCGCTGGTTGTAGCCGGTGTATTCGCCGGGCTCGTTGGTGTGCCAGCGCTGGTAATCCAGCGGCTTGACGTCGGTCGGCGTCTTTGCGGGCGGTGTGCTCGCGCTCTCGGCCCCGAGGCTCAGCGCCAGAAGGGCGGTCAAGAGCACGGAGATGCCCCATCGCCCACGAATGATGCCGTGGGCGATGCTGTAAGCTGATTCCATCCGCGATCGTTCACCCATGCCGGATCAACTCCTGCGCGCCGCGGCATTGCCGTTGGGCGGGTTCGCAACAAATGGGGTCTGCTGGTAGGGCACGAAAACGCCCCAGAACTCCACCGCCAGGATCGTCCACGCGAAGGCCAGATGCGTCAGCGCCGCCACCCAGAACGGCACCATGTCCACGATCCAGCTCCCGCCCAGCAGCACGGGCTGCAGCCAGCTCAGGATGCCGTAAAAATTCACAACCCAGAGGCCCAGCCCCATCAGTGTCGCGGCGAGGAAACGCCTGCCCGTCGGTGCGTTGGCGAGGAACGTGCTTATGACGATGTGGAAGGCGATGCCGTAGATCGCGCCGGTGATGAGGTAGAGCACGCAGCCGACGGTGAGCACCTCGCCGCTGGCGTGGCTCAGCGCCCGCTCGCCCATCGGGAAGGTGAGATAGACGCGGATGAGTTCCAGCGGGTGCCTGCCGGTCAGCGCGGCGCCGACGACGTTGGCGATCAGGCTCACGGCGGCGCCGATCACCCCGAACACCATGCCCAGCATGACGTGCCACAGAAAGTAGTAGCCCTTGGGTGGCCAACCCGGCGCGACACGGTCTGCGTTCGCGGCGGCCTGAAGCTCCCGGATGGCATCCAGGTGCTCCCTTATTTGACGGTCGCGTTGTACTGAATCCACGCGAATGGCCCCCTGACGAGCTTGCAGACCTGCAGATCGATTTGTCTGATATTACCCTTGGCCTTGCTCGGCCGTCAAGGCCTTCTCGCGATCGATCCGCTGCGGGCCGTCGTGATACCCCAGCAGCAGCGGCACCGGCCCCTCGCCCTTGAGCTCGATCATCCGCTCGCACGCGCGGATGCAGTCACCGCACTCTAGGCAATGGTTCCGTCCCGGTGCGTCGGCGATCGAGACCCCGCCGCGCGCCGGGATCGCCGCCATCAAATCGCGCGGGGCCAGGTCCACCGGGCAGACGTTGTCGCAGGCGTCGCACTCGATGCACGAGTCGTGCTGGTTGCGGAAGTAAACGCCATACCACTTCGCCGGCGAAACAAACGAGTAATAGAGCCCGATCGGGCAGGCCGTTTTGCAGAACTCCCACCGCCACCACCGCCCGTGGGCATACGCCCCGACCACGCCGACGGTCAGCATCCCCCACGCCCACGCCATCGCCGCGGGCGATCCCATCCAGAACACCCGCGGGTCCACCCACCACGCCATCACCGACAACACGAACGCCGCGCTGAAGAGCGCGCCCTCTGTCTCGGCGCGCAGCCGTTGTTTCCATTTCAGCCCCGGCACGTCCACCGCCTCGCCGAATCGGCTCACTTGGCCTACCGGGCAACCCCACCCGCAGAACATTCGCCCCGCCACGACGTTGCTCAGGAACGTCACCACATACATCGCCGCGATGCCGATGATCACCCCCGCTAGCGCGTGTTTGAACGGCGCTTCATGGAACAACAGGAAGTGACGACCGCTCCACACGTCCACCCGCGCCAGCCCGCACAACGGCACCACCGCCAGCACCGCCAGGGAAAACAACATGCTTACGAACCGCAGGCGGTCATACCGGTGCCCCACTGAGCGCACGGCTTTCAACACTTTCAACCGGATATTCGATGCCTTCGCCATGACCACTCCTCACAGACCTACACCCAAACTTTAGATCATTTTCAGATGATTGCATGACGATCCCCAAATCAACGCAAATGCCCGCAAGTGCGCGGGTGCCAGTCCGTCGTAGTCGTCCGTGTCGGCCTCCGCGTTCATTCCTCGTAATCACGCCTGCGGCCCGGGGTGATGTGGGTTGGGACGGCCTGAAAAACAGGCGAGAGCTGATGCATGGACGCAAATATGTGGACAACTTCGCGGAGCGGATGTCATTAGAGCATCCCCAACGCATGCGTAGCGCGTACGGCGCATGTTAGGTATTGCGCTCTTGAGGTTGCCGCGTTAGATTCGCTCCACGCCCGGGTTTGAACGGGTGATGGAGCCAGGGATGGGCGCATCGTATTCGCAGGACCTGCGCGACCGCGTGTTTGGTGCACGGGACCGGGGGCTCAAGAC
>JAIOPN010000032.1 GCA_021413865.1 Planctomycetota bacterium
GAGCAGACCATCGGCTGGCTCAAAGAGTGTCGCCGCATCGGCACACGCTTCGAGAAGCTGGCCATCAACTTCCTGGCGATGATGAAACTGGCGATGATTCAACGCACCCTCAAGATCGTGTTTTCAGACAGAGCCTAGTAAGCCTGTAGAAATCCCCGCCTGAATATACGCCAAAACCCCCCGCTACAATCCCCGCATGAAAGCCCTTGCCCTCTATGCACTCGTCGCCCTGGCGTGGCTCGCCCCGCCGGCGTTGTCGGCCGTCAACGATGCCAAAACCGCCTCGTCCCTCCGTGTCGAGCCCGCGTTCCCCAACCTGCGCTTCGCCAACCCTCTTTACGTCACGCACCCGCGCGACGGCAGCGACCGGCTCTTCGTCGTCGAGCAGGCGGGGCGCGTCAAGTGGTTCGGCAACCGCGCCGACGTGAAACCCGAGGATGTCGTCACCGCCATCGACATCACACGCAGGGTCCACAGCGGCGGCGAGGAGGGCCTGCTCGGCATGGCCTTCCACCCGAAGGTGAAAGAAAACCACAAGGTTTATCTCCACTACACCGGCCAGCCCGGACAGCGCACCGTCATCTCCTGCTTCCGCATCGACGACAAGCTCGAGCACATCGACCCCACCAGCGAGGAGGTCATCCTCACCCTCAAGCAACCCTTCTCCAACCACAACGGCGGCATGATCGAGTTCGGTCCAGACGGCATGCTCTACATCGGCCTGGGCGACGGCGGCGCCGGCGGCGACCCCAACAACCACGGCCAGAACCTCGACGCCCTCTTCGCCAAGATCCTCCGTATCGACGTGGACCACAGGGACCCCGGCCTGGCGTACGCCATCCCGAGGGACAACCCCTTCGTCCACACCGACGGCGCGCGCGGCGAAACCTGGGCCTGGGGCCTGCGCAACCCGTGGCGGTTCTCCTTCGACCGAAAGACCGGCGACCTCTGGGCCGGCGACGTCGGGCAGAACCTCTGGGAAGAGATCGACCTCATCGAGAAGGGCAAAAACTACGGCTGGAACATCTTTGAAGGCACGCACCGCTTCCGCGCCCCCAAACCCGCGGACAAAGGCCCGTTCGAGAAACCCCTGGCAGATCACCCGCACGGCCAGTCCAACTGCATCACCGGCGGGTACGTCTATCGCGGCAGACGCATCCCGGCGCTCGAGGGGGCTTATGTCTATGGCGACTTCGCCACCGGCCTGATCTGGATCATCCGCTACGACCGCGACGCACGCACCGCCACCGCGCCGCTCTACATCGCAAGGGTTCCCGCCATCGCCTCCTTCGGGGAAGACCGTGACGGCGAGCTCTACATCACCTCATTCGACGGCAAGGTTTATCGATTCAACCCCGCTCCGCGGTAAGCCCCTTGCGGTTCACCGGGGTTCCTCACTTATCATGGTGTCTCCCTAACCAAGCGCGGTGCCCCAATGCCTCAAGCCACCTTCAAACTCACGCAAGACCAGATCGACTTCTTCCGCCGCGAGGGCTACCTGTCGATCCCCGCGCTCACGACGCCCGAGGACGTTGCGCGCATCCGTGAGATCTACGATCGGCTGTTCACCCAACGCGCCGGCCGCGAGAAGGGCGACCAGTTCGACCTTGCCGGCACCGACGAGGAGGGAAAAGAGGCGGTGATGCCGCAGATCCTCAACCCCGCCGGCTACGCCCCGGAGCTGAACGACACACTGCTCCTGGCCAACGCCGGTGTGCTCGTCCACCAGCTCTTCGGCGACAAAGCAAGCTTCGGTTTCGCCCATGCGATCTACAAGCCTCCTCGCATCAGCCCCGAGACGCCCTGGCACCAGGACGCCTCCTACTGGAACCCCGATTACGACTATCAGTCGATCAGCATCTGGGTCCCGCTGCAGGAGGCCACGCTGGAAAACGGCTGCATGCAGTTCATCCCGCGCAGCCACGTGGGCATGAACATCCTGCGCCACCGCAGCATCAACAACGACCCACGCATCCACGGCCTGGAGCTCGACCCCGCCGAGATGCACCACGTGAAGAACGCCGTCGCCTGCCCGCTACCCCCCGGCGGCGCGACGGTCCACGGCGGGTACATGATGCACTACGCCGGCGCCAATAAATCCGACATCCCCCGCCGCGCGATCATCCTCAACGGCGGCCTGCCCGGCACCAAGCGGGCCGTGCCCCGCGACCTGTATTGGAACCGCGTGAAGAAAACCCTCCGCACCGAGCGCGCCCTCGCCGCCGAACAGGCCGGCCAGAAGGTCCAGCCCCCGCCCCGCGGCGCGGGTGAGGAATAGGCCGCTCACGGCTTAGCGACCCCTCTTACCCCTTCTTCCAACTCCCCCTGAACCGCTCGATAAACCTCTCGAAGAACTCCTTCGTCTCCGGCTTCACACCATCGAGGTACCCCGGCTCGAGGCACCAGGGCTGGTCATTGAAATAGTCCGGAGTGGTCGTGCTCCCCACGGGGTTATAGGTGAGCATCAGCGTGCGGCGGCACTTGTCGGTATGGTACCGCCCGCGGTGCAGGCCGAAGGCGTGGAACGCCGCAGCGTCGCCCGGCTCTTGGTGCGTCTTGACCGCCCCGGGCATGAGGCTCGACCCGCTGTATTTCTGCCCCTCCGCCAGACGGATGTAGTTCTCCTCCGGCGTGTCCCACCGCAGGTGCGACCCGGGCACGTACTCGCTGTCCTCCGTCGGGACCAGCGCGACCTGCATCTGCACGCCGCCGACGCTCCGGGTTGTGCGGATCACCTCGGCGGAGCGCTCAACCTGTTCCCGCTCACGCAGCGGGTCCGGCGTGCCGAACTGCGAATCCCGGTGCCAATTCCCCTCCCGGCTGTTCGTCAGGGGGTTGAAAAACAGGCTCGTGCAGCGGAACACCACTTCGTCGTCGAAAATCTCCCGCACCACACCCAGGACGCGCGGGTCGGCGATCAGATCGAGTAGTTCGACGAGCCACTCCCGACGGCCGGCGTAATAGCCCGGGTGGTTCAGGTGCCGCAGCACGATCGCACCGGGCTGGTCGATGCCCGCCTTCCCGTCCTCCGGGCTACGGACGCGCCACTGCGACAGGACGTGCTCCCCGATCAGCCGCATCCGCTCGACCTGTGCCGGCGTGAGCAAGCCAGGAACGAAGATGCAACCGGTTTCGAGATACTGCTTGCGGAGATCAACGAGCATGGGAGGTATCCGGAAGGATTAGCGGGAAACGCGCAGGTCTTTGATGTGCAGCTCGGGCCGGCGTTCGCCCTGCCACCGGCTGACTACGGGCTCCGCCACGATATCGATCTTCACCCCCGCGGCCAGGTCCGGCGCGAAATCGCCCAGGCCGAAGCCCACCGCGCGGATGAACTTTCCGTTCTGGCGCAGCTGCACGCTCAGGTGCTTGCCCGCGCCCCCCATCCGCATCGCCGAGCGATCGACCGCCACACCGCTCAGGAGCAGGAGCGGCGCGGGGTTGCCCCGCCCGAACGGCGCCAGCTTCTCCAGCACCGCGAAGAACTCGGCAGTGAGCCCGTCGAGCGCGCACTCGGCGTCGATGTCGAGCACGCCGACCAGGTCCGCGGGTGCGAGCTTGCCGTTGACGTACTCGACGAGCATGGCCCGGAACTTCTCGACGCGGCGCACCTCCAGCCGCAGCCCCGCCGCCATCGCGTGCCCGCCGTAGCTGGTGAGCTCCGCCGCACAGTGACCGATCGCCTCGTGGATGGAGACGCCCTCGACGCTCCGCGCCGAGCCGTGCGCCTCACCGTCATCACCGCCCGAGTAGCTCAGCAGCACCGCGGGCCGCGCAAAAGCCTCGACGATCCGGCTGGCAACGATGCCCACCACGCCGGGGTGCCACCCCTCTTTGCCCAACACGATCGCCCGGCTGTCCTCGTGATCGAACCCCGACTGGACCACCATCTGCTTCGCCTCCTCGAAGATCTCGCGCTCCGTCGCGCGGCGCTTCTCGTTTTCACTGGTCAGAAACGCGGCGATCCCCGGCGCCTCCCGGTCGCTCGCGGCGGTGAGCAGGTGCACCGCCTCGCGCGCGTGGCCCATCCGGCCGCTGGCGTTGAGACGCGGGCCGAGCTTGAACCCCACGTCGTAGGCGCTGATCTTCTCGTCCCCCAGGCCCGCGGCCTCGATCAGCGCGTTCAGCCCCGTAAACCGCGTGCGTTTGATGTGGCCCAGCCCATGCGACGTGATTACCCGGTTCTCCCCCAGCAGCGGCACAATGTCGGCCACCGTGCCCAGCGCCGCCAGGCTCAGCAGGTCGAGCATCAGATCGCGGTACGCCTGCGGCAGCCGCTCACCGCCGCAGATCGTCTTAGCGGTCTGCCACGCCAATTTAAATGCAACCCCGGCGCCGCATAAATGGGGAAAAGGGTACGAAGATAGTCCAGAGTCCAGAGTCCGAAGTCCAGCGTCGGCGGAAACAGAAACAGCGTGCGACTTCCCCGACTCCCGGGCCTTCGACTCTGGACTCTGGACTCTGGACTCTAGACTCGTATTCAACCGAGGATGCACCAGGGCGAACGCGTCGGGCAGGTTCGCGGGGTCAAACTCGTGGTGATCGGTGATGACCAGGTCCACGCCACACTCGCGCGCGACGCGCGCCGGCTCGATAGCCGTGATGCCGCAATCGACGGAGATGATGAGCGACGCGGGTTCGCCCGTCGCCGGGTTTTGGCTCTGCGCGACCGAGCCGCCGTCGCTTTTCCCCTCCGCCAAGGCGCGGATGGCCTCGGAGTTGAGCCCGTAACCCTCTTCGATGCGGTGCGGGACATAGGTCTCGACGCGCGCCCCGGCGAGGGTGAGCAGGTGCCAGAGGATGGCCGAGGCGGTGATGCCGTCCACGTCGTAGTCGCCGTAGATGACGATGCGCTGCGCATCACGGACGGCGTCGGCGATGCGCCTGGCGGCGCGGGGAACGCCCGGGATGAGCGCCGGGTCGTGCAGGTCGGTGAGCCGGGGGTCGAGGAAAGACTTGACCCGCTCGGGCCAGGTGATTCCACGGCGCTGGAGGAGACGCGCGATCAGCGGCGGCAGGCCCGTCGCGGCGGGGTCACCGGTGTTTCCGGGGGGCTGCGGCGCAAGCCGCCAGCGTTTTCGCGTCCGCGTATCGGGCATCAGGGCCATCATATCCGTTACAGACCCACCCCTCGCAGCGTCAATTTGCAACCCGGCCGGGGCGGGCTCAAGTGCCCCGACCACATGCCGATAAAACGACATACACGTCCGGGCGCACGGTCCGCGCGACAAACACACGAGGTAGCACAGGCGGCTGCGGGCCGCCCGACAGGAAACAGCCAATGGGCACGCACGACCCGATCCGATCTCGCAAAACCAGGGGCACGCGCCGGCGCGCCACCGGCTTCACGCTCATCGAAATCCTCATCGTGGTGGTCATCCTGGGCATCCTCGCGGCCATCGTCGTCCCGCAGTTCGTCAGCGCCTCCGACTCCGCCCGCGAGAACTCCGTCAAGATGGACCTCAACCGCATCCGCACGCAGTTGGAGGTGTACCGCAACCAGCACAACGGCGCCTACCCCACGCTCAGCGACTTCGTCGATCAGATGACCCTGGCCTCCGACGCGACCGGCGCCACCGCCGCGGTCGGCACCTCGGGCTATCAGTTCGGCCCCTACCTCATGGAGATGCCCAACAACCCGCGCATCGGCACCGCCACCATCAGCAACGGAGCGGTCGGCTCCAGCGCGTGGTACTACGACGACACCACCGGCGATTTCCGCGCCAACGACTCGGTGGAGTCGCGGGAATACTGAACCCGCGACGGGCGATCTCCGCCACAATCTGCATAAAAAGCGCGGGGCCGCGGGAATCACCCGCGGCCTTGTTTTTTCCTATTTCCCAGCCCGCTGCGGGCCCCTTGCCCGTGATCTTGCGTTTTTCCGACCGTTCGTGCACAATGTACGGCTCTGAACACCTGACAAGGGAGCGATCATGGCGATCCGGATCAAGGCGCGTGCGGGCGAGTCGGCTGAGCAGATGCTCCGCCGCTTCAAGAAGATGTGCGAGAAGGAAGGCTTGACCAAAGACGTCAAGCGCCGCGCCTATTACGAGAAGCCCAGCGAGCGCAAGCAGCGGGCCCTGCGCAAGAGCATCAAACGCGCCCAGCAGTTGGCCGGCATCATCCCCATGAGCGGCCCGCC
The DNA here is from genome assembly GCA_021413865.1 of Planctomycetota bacterium. Taxonomy (GTDB): domain Bacteria; phylum Planctomycetota; class Phycisphaerae; order Phycisphaerales; family Phycisphaeraceae; genus JAIOPN01. Next base: position 6,143 of record JAIOPN010000032.1, read on the forward strand.
CGGCCGCGGCGGCAACAGCGGCCCCCCCGGCACCGGCGGCCCCGGCGGCAACCGCATGGGTGGCCGTTCCCAGGGTGGCCCCAACAAGAAGGGCCCGCCCCCCCGCAACGGCCGACGCCCCGCGGGCCGGTAATACGGCTCACGCCCGTCGCTGACCATCCAACCGTCTCCCCTCGGGCGCGACCGTCATTGTGTAGTTCGTGCCGCTGATCTATTTCCTGAACGCCGCCCGGCTCACCGATGGCCAAAGAAAAGAAGAAAACACCGCCCGCCCGTAAGCACTCCAAGCCCGCCGCACGCCCGGCGCGGACCAAGGCCTCCGCCGCAACGGACGCTCGCATCCGCAAGTTCGCCGTGGACTCCGCACGCCTGCTCAACGACCTGCACTGCGTCGATGTCCTCCTGCTCGACGTCCGCAAGGTGAACGACGTCACCGACTACATCCTCATCGCCACCGGCACCAGCGACAGGCAGATCCGCTCCGTAGGGCAGAGCGTCCAGGAGCTGGGTGAAAAGGTCGGGATGAAGCGCTACGGCCGGGAGGTGGACGACCGCGCGACGTGGTTCGTCATCGACCTTGTGGACGTGGTTGTTCACCTCTTCGACCCGACAACCCGGGCGCACTACGACATCGAGATGCTCTGGGGCGACGCCCCCCGCATCCGCTGGCGGCGCACCCCCGCCGCGGCCAAGTCCGCGGAATAATCCCTCACGATCTCTTCATTACGCCGATCGCCCGACGCGCACCGTCTGGGCGTCGATCGTCACGGTCACACCGCTATCCAGCCTGAACCCGCGCACACCACCCTCGCGGTCACGGGCCGCGCGGACGATCGGCGTCACCGCCCGCCGCCCCAGCTTGTCAGAAGCAGCGCCGGCCTCGAGCGCCAGACGCCGCACCAACCCGCTCAACACCAGCGACGGCATCGCGCGGGCCTCCATCCGATCAACCACCGCTACACCCTCCCGCAGGCGCACCCGATCGGCGGCGGCGCAGACCGCGGCCTCCACGAGCCGAGCCGCCTGCCGCAGGTGGTCCGCCGCCGCCGTCGCTCGCGCGGCGACGCGGGGGTCGACCTCCGTAAGCGCCGGCAGCACCGCGGCCCGCAGCCGCGCCCGCAGCCGCGACGTGTCGGCGTTGGTCGGGTCTTCACGCCACTCCTGCTTGTGATCGCGGAGAAATGCGCGGGCATCCTCGCGGGTCACGCCGAGCATCGGGCGGATGAGGCGGATCGGCTGACTCCCGGTGTCGGATGATGCGATGCGCCGTCGCCACGCCATGCCCGACATGCCGCGCAGCGAAGCCCCGCGGAGCAGCCGCATCAGCAATGTTTCGAGCTGGTCGTCGGCCTGGTGGGCGGTGGCAATGACCGGTGCGTCGAACGCGCGGGCCATGACGACCAGGGCGTCGTAGCGGGCGCGGCGGGCCCAGGCCTCGATGTTCACCCCGGCCGGCGGGTCGTCGAGCGTGGCCTCCAGGTAGGGCAGGTCCAGCGATGCGGCGAGCGCCGCGGTGAACGCCGCGTCCGCCTCCGCCGAACCGTCACGCCGCAGGCGGTGACGCACATGACCAATCGCCGGTTGCAGGCCCCACCCGCGCCGCGGCGCCAAGCCCGCCACCGCGAGCGTGAGCGCCGCCGAATCCGCCCCGCCGCTCACCGCCAGCAACACCCGTGCGCCCTGCTTCACCCCGCAGCGATGCCGCAGCGCCGCCGCGACGGCGCGGGCGAATGGGTGATTGGGGTCGATGCGCGGGGGCATGAGACACCCCTCTGTGCGGGAAGCCTGGATGAGCCGCGACCGCAAGGGAGCGGTCTGACGCGGCACTAAAAACGAAGAACCGCTCCCTTACGGTCGCGGCTCGTTGTAAAAACTAATTCAGCCCCAGCGCCCGCAGGTTGTCGAGGCTGATCTTCAGGCTGTCGAACGGGTCGAGCTCGCCCGAGTCGCGTTCGACCAGGTACCACTGCACGCCCGCCTTCTTGCAGGAGTCGATGATGCGGCGCCAGTTGAGGTTGCCCGAGCCGACCTCCGTCATCATCTGCGGCTTGCCCGGGGCCATGGTCATGTCCTTGAAGTGGACGCAGGGGATGCGGCCGGCCACCTTGTCGATCCACGCCGCCGGGTCGCCGCCGCCGTGCGCGATCCAGTAGGTGTCGATCTCAAACCAGACGCCCGGCTGGGCCTTGTCGGTCTCGCTGATGAGGATGTCCAGCGCGGCCTTGCCGCCGTAGTGCATCAGCTCGTGCGAGTGGTTGTGGTAGCCGATGGCGATGCCGTGTTTGGCCAGCGGCTTGGCGATGGCGCTGAACTCCTTGGCGAAGGCGACCCAGTCCGCGGTGACGGCCCCCTCCTTCCAGAACCCGCCGATCGCGGGGAACTTGCACTTGAGCAGTTCCTGGTGCTCGACGCACTTGTTGACGTCCTTCATCATGTCCAAGCCGATGTGCGTCGAGGCGCACGTGAGGCCCTCGCCCTCGATCATCTTCGCCAGCTCTTTGGTCTCGATCGGCCCGAATGCGGAGACCTGGATGGCGTCGTAGCCCATCTTCTTCACACGGGCGCAGGTCTTGGCCATGTCGGCCGGTGTCTTGAGGTGGTCGCGGAGCGTATACATCTGGGCGCCGATAACGGATTTGGGAGGCATGGTTGTTTCCTTAGTTGAACGCCGGGGCTGGCCCGGCAAAACCAGAATCTATTGAGCGAACTCGATCTTCACGGTGTCGAGCCATATCTCGCCCTCGGGCAGGCGGGCGCGGTCGGCGAAATAATCCTTGCCCGCCTTGAGCACATGCGGGTCGCCCGGGCAGGGGCCGACGGGTACGACGTCGAGCATGCCGATGACGAGGATCACATTAATGTTCAGGTCGCGCAGCGCGTCGGCGATCGGGGCACGGCCGTAGGCGTCGCAGTCCGCCCCCTCTTTCCGCACGCCCATGCAGGTCCACTGCGACTCATCGGGCGTCAGGTGCAGCGTCTGCTCGGTCCACTCTTTCGTCACGCCGATGGGCTGACCGGTGAGCGCCCAGTTGGTGCGGATCGGGCCGACGTCCGCCTGGGCATGGAGTAGGAACTGCGTGCCCTTGAGGTCCACGTCGCCGCGGACGCGCACGGTGAATTTCGCGTTGGTGAAATCGGTGGGATAGTTCTCGAGGACGTAGCGGTTGGCATCGGTGACGTCGGCGAGGCGTTCGTAGGGGTACTTGTCCGGCCGGAGCGTGGGCAGGCCGAAGATCAGGTGCATGTACCCCGCGCCGGGCGGGCCGTGGTTGACGTCGATCCCCCAGGGCGAGCGTGAGACGACCGCGCCGTTGACGCGGTCTAGCCTGAGCCCCCCGCCGCCGCCGGCGATCCAGCCGATCCAGCCGCCCAGGTCTTTGTCGAACGTCTCGATGTAGGTCTTGCCGGGCATAGGAGGGCAGCATAACGGGTCTTTTCCGTGTTTGCCCGTGGGTTTGCCGATCTACAGAGCACGGATCGCCGCCATCTCATCCCGTATCATCCCGCGAGGAACGCCATGCCCGTCGAAGCGCCCGGCCGGACCTATCCAACCATGGAACGACTGCTCCAGGACCTGCACATCCGGCACGAGCTCAACGCCCCGCTCGCCCCGCTGACGTGGTACGGCGTGGGAGGCCCGGCGCGCATCCTCGCCCACCCCTCGAGCGTGCAGCAACTCGCCGCATTAGCGGCACGGGCACACGAGGAAAAAATCTCCACCTACGTCCTGGGCAACGGGGCCAACCTCCTCGTCGCCGACGCAGGCGTGGACGGCCTGGTGATCCAGCTCGACGACCCCGGCTTCAAGCAATACCGCGTCGAAAACAGCATCGTCACCGTCGGTGCGGGCTTCGACATGGCGCGGCTCGTGAACCAGACCGCCAAGGAAGGCCTCGGCGGCCTGGAGTGCATGGCGGGCATCCCCGCGAGCGTGGGCGGCGCGGTCCGCATGAACGCCGGCGGCGCGTACGGCGACATCGGCCGGTCGGTCCGCCGCCTCACCGTCATGGACGCCTCGGGCCAAGTCTATCACCGCGACCGCGATGATCTCCTTTTCTCCTATCGTAAGACCAACATCACGGCCCGCTACATCCTCGATGCCGAACTCGAACTCACGCCCGATGACCCCGACGTGCTGGGCAAACGCGTCAAGGAAATCTTCACCTACAAGAAGCTCACGCAGCCGCTGGCGGATTACTCTGCGGGCTGCGCCTTCAAGAACCCCCCGCCCGAACCCGATGGCCAGCGACGCTCCGCGGGCAAACTCATCGACACGGCCGGACTTAAGGGCTTCCAGATCGGCGGGGCGCAGGTCTCGCCGCAGCACGCGAACTTCGTGGTCGCCGAGCGCGGGGCGAGCGCGAGCGACATCCTCGCGGTGATCGAGCACGTGCAGACCGTGGTGCGCGACACGTTCGGCGTGCCGCTGGAACGCGAGGTCGTTGTCTGGCCGTGACAACCGGCCCGCATACGGAAAAACTCAGAGCAGCAGCCGCGACCCGGCGGGCACTTCCTTCGGCAGGTCCAGCCCCTTCATGTCGCTCGCCTCAATGGCCGTGAGCTGGCCGATCTCGATCACCGCATCGACCCGCCCGTCGGCGCGCCGCGCGACCTTCACCCCCTGGGCCTCCAGCCACCGCGCCGCGCGCTCCGTCTGCCCCAGCTTGCTCGTCCATGGCGAGTCCACGCTCGACTCGATCGGCGATGCATCGGCATTCTTGATCGGGGCGAACTCGTCCACGCGATCCGTTTCATAAATGATCGACCGCTCACACATCGGCAGCGCGTCGAACACGAAGGTCTCCAGCTTCACCGCGTTCACCTTCTCCGGCTTCACGGCCGCGCCGGTCTCGTGGTGCAGGCAGGGCACCTTCTTCTCAGCCCGGTTGAAGGGCAGCGCGAAGCCACCGGGCCGGGTGTTCAGCGACTCAACGAAATCCACGCGGATGGCGTGGATCGCGATCGACCCGGCGCGGAAGCGCAACTCGCCACTGGGGAGTTTTTCGTGGGCGAGATCGTCGGGCAGGTTGGAGTATTCGATGACAGTCATCCGGCCGTCCACGAGGCAGAAGTTGCCGAGCTTTTCCAGCGGCTCGCGCTTGGGGAGCATCTTGGAGGACATCTCGCAGCGGTCGATGGCGTGCAGGCCGATGAACTGCGGGTCGATGACCTTGACGATGGGGTTGTCCACCTGCGTGTAGGAGATGTGCTCGATGCCGCGTTTCTTCATGTCGGCGATCGCGCCGCCGGCCCAGAGCGCCTTGAGCGAGCCGCCGTGGCCGTTGGGCGAGAGGGCCATGCTCGATTTTGATTCGAGCAGCACCTTGCCACTCTTCATGTCCACCGCGGGCATCATCGCCTGCGGGAACATCATCACGTCCTTCGGGTCGAGGCCCAGGTAGTTGTTCTTCTCGAAATAGACGCGGGTGTCGGCGTCGTTGGCGGTGCTGGTCATGATGTACCAGGGCACGCGGGCGGAGTATTTTTTCTGCGTCTTGCGGATGTACTCGGCCATCGACCCGAAGAGCGAGACGCCGCGGATCGGGGTCGCAGGGTAGGTCCCCTTGGGGGCGTCCCATCCAAGCCGGGTGCCCTGCCCGCCGGCGACGGTGAAGGCCGCCACCTTTCCCTCGCGGATCAGCTTCTCGCCCAGGTCGCGGGCCTTTTTGTAGTGCGCCGCCTTGTTCGCCGGGGGGATGTTGGGGTACCACGGCGCGGGGGCGATCTTCGCCGGCAGCGTGAATGTGGGTTTGCTCTGGACGTGCGACGCGATCAGCCGGGCGAGCTCCGGCCAGTCGATCGACTCGATCTGGCCCACCAGCGCAGCGCGGTCGGCCTCGCCGAGTTCATCGTAATAACGCAGCACGTGCGGCTGCCCGACGGATTCCAGTGCACGCGCCGCGGCGGCGTGACGCTCCTTCAGAGATGCGGCTGACATGATGCGGCGGTCCTCCCGCGGGCACTCGCGCCCGCTGAAACATGGCGAGAAAGGGTCACATCGGCGACTGCCACACGGCTCTGCCGACGAAGAACGGCCCCAGGCTTTCGAGGTACTCCGAGGTCTGCCGCGTGGTGCGCATGGCCTGGACGATGGCGGAGAGCGGGTGCAGGTCGCGCCCCGTGAGGCCGATGACGAAGTCGTTGTCGTGCGTGTCCAGCCCGTGGCAGGCCAGGCGGATGTCGTGGGCGTAGTCCGCCTCGCCGAACGCGCGCCCGATCGTGCCGTGCTCGCCCAGGATCGCCTTCTGCTCCTCGGCGGGCAGGCGTGCGAACGAGCCGCGGCGGCGCAGCGGGTACCAGACGGCCCAGGGCCACTCGCGGTTCAGCGCCGTCTTCTTCGGGCGCGCGAAAAGCGTCTCCTGGAGATCGGGCTCGTAACCCAGCGAGTACGTACGGCCGAACATCGTCAGTTCGGGCTTGAGCATCAGCTTCGAGAACGGCAGTTCATTCAGCGCGGGCCGCAGGGTGTTGATGAAAAAGGCCGGGTCTTCGCTCATCGTCAGCAGGGCGACGCCGTGCGGGTCGTTCAGGTCGGCATACAGCACGCACGGGTTGGGCCACGAACGGGCGAACATCGGCAGCGACGCGGTGTCGGTGCAGCCGGTGAAGACGAGCAACTGCATGAACAGGCGGCGTTCGGAGACCTGCGGCTGGCCGTCGCGTGCGGCCCCCTTCTCGCGGATGTCGGGCTTCTCGGGCGGTGGGCGTCGTTCCATGGCGTGGCTCGGGTCGGTGTGCGGTGGAGGAAGAGTGTAATCCCTGCGACTCCCGCTCACACCTGAGCCGCGCCGAGGATCGCCGCCGCCGCCACAGCCGCGGTCTCGATACGCAGGATGTCTCGCGCGAAACGCCACGCACGGCAACCCGCCCCGCGTGCCGCATCGAGTTCACCGTCGGTCCAACCGCCCTCGGGGCCGATCAGCACGACCACGGACTTCGCCCCCGCAACCTTCGCCGTCACGTCGGCGGCGGGCTCACCCGTCGGGTGGGCGATGAGTTTTACGTCGTGCGTGAGTTTGAGCGCATCGGCGAACTCGTGTGTCTCGGTGATCCGCATGAAGTGCGCACGGCCGGACTGCTTGGCGGACTCGATCGCGGCGCGGTGGTAGCGGTCGAGCCTGGCGGCGCGGGGATCGACGGTGCTGCGTTCGGAGCGGAGCGGGATGAGCGTGGCGACGCCGAGTTGGCTCAGGGCGTTGACCATGTCGTCGGCGCGCGGCCCCTTGGGCAAGGTGACGGCGACGTCGATCGACGGGACGGGAGGAGGGATGTGCCGGAGCTGTCGCAATTTCAGCAGCGCGTGGCCATCGGCGTAGCCGGTCAGTTCCGCGACGCCGCTGCGGCCCTGGCCGTCGATCAGGTCCACGGTTTCGCCGGGCTGGAGTCGCAGGACTTTGCGGGCGTGGTGTGTTTCATCGGCGTCGAGCGTGACGACGGCGTCCCGACCTTCCGATAAAATCGCATTCCCCGAGACAGGAAGCGTGATCTTGGCGAGGTTTGGACAGTAGAATCGGTGCATGGGAGACGTGACCGGGTGCCTTGAGTCGGGGTGAGTGAACGTCGATAAGTTCTGTGTCTGATTAGCGTTTCGACATCATCGCAAATTCTCGCCAGGAAGGCGACATCGGCGACGGAACGCCCGGGACATGGAGGCGTCGGCGGTGGCCGATACGGAGAACGATAAACCCCACCCCGTGGGCGTGAAGGAAGGCGATGCCGAGTTGCAGGAGCAACTCGACACGCTGTTGACCACGCTCAACAAGGCGGAGTCGGGGCTGCAGGCCGTCGAGGGATCGACGGGCAAAGCAGCACCGCCATCAGCACCGGACGACATGCCGGAGGGCGACACCATCACGCCGGCGATCGACGCGATGCTCACCGAGGCGCGGGCCGCGGGATCAAAAGAATCCACCACTGCACGCCCGGCGCCCACGGCGGCGCTTGTCGCCGCGACAACGAACACAGACGCGGTCAAGCCCTCCCCCGAGGAAGATATCCTCGGCGAGGACCTGGCCAATCAGATTCAGGAACTACTCGACAGCACCGCCGAATCCATGGGCGGCGGGGTGAAGCTGGCGGCACGAGAGGAGACCATCAAATCCTCAACGCCGCCCGTGGCGCCCGCGTCTCCCTCGGCCCCGGAACCACCCGCCATCAGCCCCATGCCCATCAAGCCCGCACTCGTCACACGCGTAGAGAACGCCCAGATCAAGGCCTTGGACACGACACTGGCTCAGGAAGCGGACGACGCGATCGCCGGTGATTTCGAGACCCCGCAGGACGTGATCTTGACCGCTGCCGCCACCGCCTCGGCGGCCCAGGAACAAGCACAGGCCAACGCCCACGCACAGGCGCCGCAGGCAAACACCGCGGCCGGTGAGCGCCCGGCGAAAAACCTCTCCGACGTGGAGGAAGAGCCCGCGCTGGAGGGTGATTTCGAGTCCCCCGCCGAGCTCGTCGCCAAGGCCACCGTGAAGGCTGCGGCCCCGCCCCCCGGTTTTACCGCCGGCGCGGCCGACGTTGCAAAAGAGCTGGATTCCCAGCCGGAAAAGAACGCCGGCGCTACTCCACGCGCCCGCGAGCCGGTTGCGCCGCGACGCCCGCGCACATTCGCCCTCTCCCCCGCGGCGCTGGCCAAGGGGCTTTTCGTGCTGCTCAACCGCCCGCTGGCCAACGCGTCGGTCCAAACGCGCAATCTCGTCGGCTGGGTCGGCCTGCTCACGCTCTTCAATGCCACGCTGCTCATCGCCGGCTCGATGGTGATGCGGACTGGCCACGACGACTCCGCCGCTTCCACCACCCCCACCAAGCACGCAACGCCGGCCAAGGAAAGCTCCGAAGAGGGCGAAGCGCACCCCAAGCCCGCGCATAAAAAGCCGGCCGCCGGGCACCACTGACAGCCGGTCCATTTAGATTTTGGGATTGATCACCCGGAAACAGGCAAGCCCTGACGGGCTACCTCATCCCATAGCCCCCGGCGGAGCCGGGGGCTATGGGATGAAATTCAAAACAAACCCACTACCCACACCCGCGCCTCAGAGGTGCATCGACTCCGCCTCGCGCAGGAACCCCTTGAACAGACGGCGGTGCTCCTCCTCGTCGCCCTTGAGCGTGATGCACATATCCTGCGTCACCGGGTCCACCGTGTCTGACAGCTCGATGATCTTCTGGTACTGCGCGATCGCACCGGCCTCGGCGTCGATCACGCCCTTGATGACCGACTTCACGTCGAGGTTGTCCTTGGGCGGCTGCAGCGACTTCTGCATCATCTTCAGGTCGAACGAACCGGGGATACGCCCCTCGAGGGTCTTGATGCGATTGGCCACGATCAGCGAGTGGCCCAGCTCCGACGTGACCTCCGCGGTCAGGCTGTCCTTGATGTGCTTGGCGCGGATGCCGTCCAGCCAGATCGAGTTGGCCTGGTAGTTGATGACCGTCTCGATCTCCATGCAGTAGCTCTTGATCAGCTCGGTGATGATCTGTTTGCGGATTTTGTCTTTCATGGTGTCTTACCCTTACAGCGGCGAGATGGGGCGGTTCGCTTACTTGGCGAACTCGTCGGCGAAACGCTTGACGCGGAGCATCTGGTCGCTGGGGACCATCGAGATAACGTCCCACGGGCAGACCTGGGCGCAGAGCGTGCAGCCGATGCAGCGCGGCAGGTCGATCGAGCAGAGCTGCAGCACCGAGTCGTGCTGCGGGCCCGGGACGGTGTCGATGCAGTCCACCGGGCAGACCGAGACGCAGGCCTCGCAGCCAGTGCACATGTCCTCGTCGAGCAGCGCGAGTTGTTTGGGCGGCTTCTTGGCCATCGAGTGAGATTGTAGGGGATGGCGGTTTGATTTCCAGCCAAGGCACGAGGCGGGCACGATAAATCCACAGCCGGCAAGCCGACTTTTCACCCCACCGCTCGCCCCGCGTGGCAATCCGCCTACAATCTCCGCAATCACCAAACCGCACCCCAAGGATACTCCCATGCCGCTGCTCACCCCCCCGCTCACCCCCGAAGCCGCCCCCGACTCGACCAAGGAAATCTACGGCCGCATCGCCGAAACCATCGGCGGCGGGCAGGTGCCCGTCGGCTACCAGATGATGGGCCACACCGAGGCCTTCCTCCAGGACTCGTACATGAACTTCCGCAAGTTCGTGAAGGAGGGCGCCGGCAAACTCGATCCCAAAATCCGCTTCGCCATCACCCTGGCCACCAGCTCCGCCAACAACTGCAAGGCCTGCTGCGCCCACCACGCCAAGGAGTGCCTCGCCGCGGGCTGGACCGACAAGCAGGTCGCCGAGATCCTCGCCGTCACCGCCACCTGCGCGATGTACAACAACTACTTCAAGTTCAAGGACCTCTCCGGCGACGAGGCGTTCAAGTCCATGCCCGTCGGCCTCCGCGCCCACACCTTCCAAAAGACCTCCCTGGGCGACCAGGTCGTCGAGCTGATCAACATCGTCGTCTCCAACATCAACGGCTGCCCGATGTGCACCTCGGGTCACGTGCAGAAGGCGCTGAGCCTGGACCTGACCCACGACCAGATCGACGAGGCCGTCAAAATCTCCGGCACCATGACCGCCTTCAACGTGTACCACCGCACGCAGTAATCCATACCCCGTTCATCGCGCGGACACGTCGGGTGAGCCCGACGGCTAACGGAACCAACCATGCTCGCACGCAGCATCCGCCGTATCTACGCCGACTCCAACCACAACATGTGTACGGGGGCCGCGTGGTTCAGGGACGCCCTCTTCGTGGGCTTCCGGCAGGGCGACGGCCACGTCTCCGACAACGGCAAGGTCATCATGCTGCGCAGCCGTGACGAAGGGGTCAGCTTCGAGCACGTCGCCCTCTTCCGCGGCGCCGTCGATACACGCGACGCACACCTATACAAGGTCAATGAGCGGCGGATGCACGTCGTCGCCTTCGAGACCCTCCCCGTCTGCATCACCAACACCGCCTGGACCGACGACGGCCTGACCTGGTCGCCCCTCACCCGCTACACCGGCGCCGACGGCTGGTGGCTCTGGCACCCCGAGTGGCACAAGGGCAAACATTACTGCGCCGGCTACACCTGGAAAAAAGAGGACGGCTCGGGCCGCAACGCCGTCGCTTGGTTCGAGAGCGACAACGGCATCGACTGGAAACAGATCGCTGTCCTGCGCGAAGGCGACGAAATCCCCAGCGAGACCAACCTCTGTTTCCGTGAGAACGGCGAGGCGCTGCTCTTGGTCCGCCGCGAGTTCGGGGACAAGTCCCCCCTGCTGATGACCAGCAAGCCGCCCTATCGGCAGTGGACCGCCGTCGAAATCCCCGTGCCCATCGTCGGCCTGGCGATGTGGCTGGTCAACGACGACATCTGGTTCTCCGGCCGGTGGTTCCTCAACGACGACGTCGCCCACATGGGCGTCTTCCGCCTCGAAAACGGAAAGCCCGTCCTCCAGATGGTCCTGCCCTCGGGCCCCGGCTGGGATTTCAGTTACATGGGCGTGGCGCGCCACCCGCTCAATTCCTCTCGCTTCGCCCTCTCGTACTACTCCGGTCACACCGCGCCGGATGACCCCGCCATCGATCAGTGGTCACACCCGGCGATCTATCTTGTTGACGCGCTCTTCGATCGGCCGTTCGTCGAGCAGTGGCGCGTATCGGAAGTGACCACGCCCGCCGCGGGCCTCGCCGGGGCCGCCGCGCCCGACCCGGATCGCTCGACCCTCCACTGGCAGCCGTTCCGCGCCACCGCCAAGGGAAATGCCGGCGAGATCGGCTTCGTCAACGCCACGAAACACCTGGCCGGCAAGCCCGGAGTCGCCTACTTCGTCACCGACCTCGAGCTCGGCCCCACCGGCGGCGGCGTGCTCCACCTGGGGTACGACGGCCCGGTGCGCGTCTGGCTCAACAACCAGGAAATCTTTGCCGGCCCGGGCAGCAACCCCGCCAAGGTCGATCAGACCTCCATCCCCGTCGCATTCAGGCACGGTTCCAACCGCGTCGCCATCGCCCTGGACACCAACGGCGGCAAGGCCTGCGGTGTCTTCCTGCGTTACGAGACCCGGGCGTAATCCCCTGTTCCACCGCGTGTTTTCCCCGGTGGTCCTGCTACAATCCCCGATTCTGCGTCATCGGACCCCGGAGGCCTGCGAGAACCATCATGAGCGACCAGACCAACAGCACGACCGAAGCGGCGAAGACGGGTGAGTGGGTGGACCTCTGTGCCGTGGCCGACATCCCGGCCAACGGAGGCAAGTTCGTCCAGCTCACTAAGCACTACCTCGCCGTGTTCAAGCTCGGCGACGGCGTGAGCGTGATCGACGACACCTGCCCCCACGCCGGCGGCAGCCTCGCCTCCGGCTTCGTCAGCGACGGCTGCGTCCACTGCCCGTGGCACGGCTGGCCCTTCAAAATCGAAGACGGCGTCTGCCCGGACAACCCCGGCATCAAGGTCAAGGCCTACCCCGCACGCGTGGTCGAAAACCGCGTCCAGGCCCAGGTCTGACTCTCTCCCCCCCCCCGTCTCTCACCAGGGCTGTAAACAAAAACTCCGATGGGTGATACACCGCACCCTTCTCAGGAGTGGTATGCCTTGATAGAACTCCGGAATCAACCGGATGATCGGCAGCATGGGTTCAGTCCGTAAGACCGACGCGCGCCCGGCATCGTGAAAATCCGAACAAGCGAACGCCGCTATTTTTCGACGCGCTGTGCGCGGGGCGTTAGGCTGTCCCGAACGGCCAGCGGTGTCCGCCGGCCAATGCCATCTGCAAGCCCTCGGTCTAAGCCGTGCGCCGATGTATCGAGGCATTCATCCCGAGGTATTCATATGTCCGATCCCCACTCGGTGAACGTCCCCTCGCTGCGTCGCCGGATTCTCGGCCACCTCGCACGGGGCGTACCGGAGGCGGTCAAGTCGTTTGATGCCAAGTCGGGCCGGTTCCTCGCGGAAAACGGGGGTTGGGCCGTCACCCGGCAGGACATCATCTTCCCGCTCGCCCTGCTCTACACCAGCGAGGGCACGCGCTATCACGCCTCGCGCCCGATCCTGGACCTCGCCCTGCGCGGCGGCGACGCGCTGCGCGACGCACAGGGGCCGAGCGGCGACTGGGAGTTCATCAAGATCGACGGTTCGAGCTGGGGGCGGGTCTTCATGCCCTGGTCGATCTACCACTGGCTGGAGGCGTTCGCGCTGCTGCGCGATTCGCTAGACGCCCGCCGGCGCAGGCGCTGGAGCGAGGGGCTCACCCTGGCGTGCGACGGCGTCGCACGGGAACTCGCCAAGCCATTCGAACACAACATCCCCTGCTGGAAGGGGATGTCACTGGTGCGCGCCGCGCAGCTTTTCGACCGCCCCGACTGGCACGAGATCGGCGTGCGGCAGGAGCGGTTCGCCGCGGACCACCAGCACCCCGACGGTTACTGGCCCGAGGGCGACGCCCCGACCACGCACTACAACCTGGTGTACGTCCACGCGATCGGCCTCTACCACGCCTTCACGGGCGATGAGCGGGTGTTGCCCGCGCTGCGACGCGCCGCGGATTTCCACGCGGCGTTTACCTACCCCGACGGGGCATCGGTCGAGACGGTTGACGGGCGAGTCAAATACACGCCCGAGCCGTCGGTCACCGGCCTGCCCGGGCTCGGGGTCACGCCCGCCGGCCGCGCGCTGGTTTCGCTCATCATTCAGGCCGCCACTCAAACCGGCGCAGAGGCCAAGACGGGGAAAGCCTCGCGATCGGACACGAGCTGGCGGAAGAACCAGGCGCAGCTCTCGCCGCACCTGGCGTCCGCCTTTCAGCACCTCCGGGATGGCACGACCGCCCCGCTTCCTTCGCGGGCGCTCCGGTCACGCACCCTGCATCGCCGACGCGCCCTGGTCGTCCGCGACCGCCCGTGGTTTGCCTGCGTGTCGGGTTACGTCCCCGGCGCATCGGCGCGTCACGACCTTCTGCGCAACCGCTGGATCATGACCCGGTCAAACCTGTTCTCCCTCTTCCACGACCGCCTGGGCCTCCTCATCGGCGGCGGGAACTCGAAGCACGACCCCTTTTTCGCGACGTTCACGCTGAGCCGTGGCGGCGTCGCGCAGATCGAGCCCGACGCGGTCTCCTTCACGCGCCGCGGGCGGACCGAGGTCGCACGCTTCCGGTTCGGCCGGGACAACTGCCTCCTCCGCCTGACGCCGCGATCCGCGACGTTGTTTGAGATCACGTTCGAGCTGCCCGCGGTGACGGCCCGGCGGTGCCAGGCAACCGGTGGGTTCACGCTGCGCGTCCCCGCCGGCGAGCGCGTGCGTTGGTCGTCGAAGGGGCCGCAACCCGCCGACGCCTCCGCCACGATCGACCCGCAGCGCGCGGTCCAGTTCCATTGGACACCGATCCAACGCCACAGGGAGTGCCTCCTCGAATCGCGGCACTGGAGGCTTTCCATGCCGATCGACAGCGGCATGCACTACCCGGCGTATCCCTTCAACCCCTACGCGATCAACGACGCCGCGCCGCCCGCCGAGGCGGTGGTGAGCATCCACGCGCGCTTCGATCGGGTACGGATACAGCGGTTCCTGCTGCGGATCATCTAAGCGGCTTTTCAAAAATCACGGCCGAGGCCGGCAGACACGGCGCGATCACTCCGTGGGATACCGGTATGTCTCCGGGTTCCACGGGTGCCGGTACGCCTGCCTGGCGGTCGCGCGGACGCCTCGCATCACCCCGGGGGCGATCGCGCGCGGGAACGGCAGCCGCGCCGCGTTGGCGACCCGGTCGAGCAGCACGGCCGCGGTGTCGATCGTGCGGGCCAGGACGGCGGGGCTGACGTGGTCGGGGTTGTCGTGAACGCTGTGGAGCGTCCAGTACCCCTCGGTCATGATGGTCGGGCGGGTCAGCAGGATTGACGGAATGCCGTGGATGTTGGGCGGGAAGTGGTCGCTGTAGGGGTTGACGGCGCGGCGGACCTCGCAGGGGTGCCTGCGTTTGAGCCAGGTCTGCCGCACGAGCCGTTCGAGCGCCGCCGAGCCGGTGACGATCGCCATGTCCGTGCCGATGCAGCTGCTGATGCCGTCGGCGTTGAGCGCCAGGACGATCCGCGCCCGCTCGCGCGGAGGGAGGGACCGCATGTAGAGGTAGGAACCGACGCTGAGTTTTTCCTCGACGCCGTAGCTGACGAAGCGGATGGTCCGCGCGGGCCGGCGGCGGGCGAAGAGGCGGGCCAGTTCGAGCGTGAAGGCCACGCCGCTGCCGTTGTCGTCGGCGCCGACGATGCCCAGCACCGAGTCGTGGTGGCCGCTGACGAGGATGACCTCGTCGGGCCTGCGTGAACCGGTGATCTCGGCGACGACGTTCTGGCTCGTGGCGGGGAAGGTGCGGGCCTCGACGGCCGCGTGCGCCCGGGCGGGCAGCTCGCGGACGATCCGCTCGGCTTCGAGGAACGGCACGCCGATGGTCGGCACGTCGTACCCCTCCATCCACTGCGGCGCGGCCCCGAGCGTCGTCCGCCACGCATAAGGGACGCGTGAATCCACCGTCAGCAGCGCGGCCATGCCGGCGCTCCTGACCCGCTTCATCATCTTCGGATCGCCCAGCCCCAGCGAGCCGATGACCAGCCCGATTTTTCCGCGCAGGTCTCGGCGGAAGTCGAACTCGGCTCCGGTCTGGAGGTAGGCGATCGGGCCGCGGACGCCGCGCGGACCGGTGCCGGGCGAGAAGCACATCGGCATGGCGGCGGCGATCCGCCGCGTCTTGCCGCCCACGCGGATCGAGAGCTCGCTGTGGGTGTAGTTCCAGTTGGGAAACTCAAAACGATGCTGATGCACGTTTGCCAGCCGCAGCGCCAGGAACCGGCCCTCGATGTAGTCGGCGGCACGCTGCTCGGCGGGCGTGCCCGAATAGCGGCAGCCGATGTCGTCGCAGAGCAGGGCGACGTGGCGGCGGAGTTGTCGTTCGTCGGCATGGGGGCGTGAAGGCATAGGAGTGGTTCCATTCAACCATTGATCGCACGCACGTGCTCGGCCACGTCCACCGTCGGGGCGGTCCAGACGTGCTCCGCCTGCCCGTGCAGCCACGCAATGAGGCGGCGGTGCTCGTCGCTCTCGATGAATCCGCTGTGCGTGCCCTTGCCCACGCCGTGGAACATGTAAACGATCCACTGGCCCGTGGCGGCCGCGGCGTCGATCTCCGCCCTGAGCTGCTCAAAGGCTCTGCCGTCACCGTTCATGTTGCCCAGGGCGGCCGGGTTGGCGCGGGCGGGGTCGATCGGCTTGTTGCTCAGCGCCCCGCGCGCGGCGACGAAACGCTGGAGGATGAATGGTTCAAGGCTCGCCTGCCCCGCGCCCGAACCGATCGTCGTGTTGCAGCAGGTGTTGCCGAAGGTCCGGCGGGTCTTGCCGTCGGCCAGGTGTAGGACGAGGTTGGCCACGTCCACCTCCTGGCACCAGCGTTGGGGGGTGTAGTGCGCCAGGTCGTACTCGGGCGCCAGCCATGCGTAGCGCTCCGGGGGCTCACGCCGGCAGGGGTGGAAGAGCGTGTGATTGCCCAGCTCGTGCCCCCGCCGCCCGAGATCGCCCCACTCGTGTACACGGCGGGAAAAGGTATCCGACGAGATCGGGACGTAGAACGTGGCCCGCAACCCCGCCGCTTCAAGCTCCGGCGCGACCGCATCAAGATGGCAGTCCAGCGCGTCGTCGTAGGTCAGGCTCACGGCACTGCGCTGACCCTTAGGCCATACAAAAGTGGCGGGGCTGCTCATGCTGACAGCCTATCGGAACCCGATACGCTTGCCCACAAGTAGAGGCCCGCGTCGCTTCGTCTCTGTCATTGCGCTACTTGGCGATTTCATAAATGTGCACCGCGGTCGGGCCGTAGGTGTAGCCATAGCCGCTGGGCATCATCCGCACGAGCTCACGGTCAGGGTCGATGATGAAGCCGAACATGTCGCCGACGACGGCGCCGCCCTCGCTGCCGTAGGTGTCGGTGCCGGTAAAGTCGTCGATGAAGCCGCCCTCCTCGGCGACAACCTCGCGGTTCTCGAAGAGCACGCGGACGCGCGTGCCCGCCTTGAGGCCCGGGACATTGATCCGGACCGCGTGGAGCAGGTTGCGGTCAACGCCCACGGTGTCCTCGCTAAAGACGCGGACGACCTGACCGTTACGCTCCAGCGCCGAGTAGTCCCACATCGCACGACCGTTCTGCGTCAGGAATGCGAAGCCGTCAACGAGCTTGCCGACCAGACCGAACTTCTCGGCGTCCATCTCGATGCGGTACCACGAGCCGCCCTCCGGGAGCTTGCCGGCGTTGTGGAAGTGCTCGGGCTTGTAAGCGATCTGCTCCACCTTCTCCCGGCCGATCTTGTCGAGCTTCCGGAGCTTGTCCGCCTCCTTCTTGCCCAGCAGGACCACCGCTCGCTCGTAGATCTGGTCGTCGATCCGCCAGTTGATCTCGTGCCACACCGAGTGGTTCAGCTCGGAGTACATGATGATATTGCCCTCGTCCTTCTTGAACTTCTCCCAGTCGAAGGCGCCGAGGACGGCGTTGTGCGCGAACCGGCCGTCGCCGCGCACACAGACCATGGCCCAGTCGGGCTTCTCCTTGGGGTCGATCCAGACGTATTGGACGATCTTGTCGCCCTTCTGGATCAACTCGGGCATCGCCAGCCCGCGGAAGCCGTGGATGCGGATGCCGGCGGGCCGGAACCACTGGGTATTGACGGTATCGCCGTCGTGCGCCGCGCGGCCGCTTTGGGCGTTGCCCTCGTGCCAGTCCCACTTGCCGATCTGGATCGGGCCGGCGTTGGTGGCGAGGACGTAGGTCTTACCGTCGTACCGCGTGGCCTTGTGCGAGACCATCGGCTCGGCGGTGACGTCGGTGCGGAGGTCCGTGCTGTTGAGCGGCGCTTCGAGGTAGCGCAGCTCGCCCGCCAGGCCGCGGTTGAAGGTCGGGTCGCCGATGCCTTGGATCATCGAGACACCCGCCGAACCGCGGATGATGTTCTCGTAGGTCTCGAAGCGGTACCGCTCGTAGGGCGTGTTGTCGTAGAGCTGCGGGAGATAGACCCACGCGGGTTTCGCGCCGGCACGCTTCATGTAGGGGGCGTAGATCACGTTGAAGTCCATCGGGCCCCACATCTCGGTCTCGGCGAAGTTGATGTCGTAGAACGGGTAGTTCGGCAGCCACCACGCGTTGTAGGCGCCGCTGGTGCTGATCGCCACGGGACGGCCCGTGGTGCGTCGGACCCAGTCGTTGAGCTGCTTGTGCTTCTCCACCACGGCGGGGTTATCCAGCCCGATGACCGCCTCCCAGCCGCCGGTGTTGATCGACACGATGTTCTGCATGCCGCCCTCTTTGACGAACTTCTCGAGCGCGGCACGCTGGTCGGGGTTCATGTCCTGAACGACCGTCACGCCGGTCATCCCGCTGACGGGCTTGACCTGCAGGCCGTAGAGACCCCACTTCTCCCACAACGCGTGCAGGCCGGCGAAAGAGCCGTCCTCTCCCTGGGGCAGGCGGTGGCCCATGAGGCCCAGTTGGGCGATGCGCTCGGGCGAGTGGAGCAAACGGAAGTCCTGGTGGCTGGCGCCGAAGAGATAGCGGGGCTTGCCGTTGATCAGGACCGCCCCGTCGTCGCGCACCTCCACCTTCTGGATGGCTTCCTGTTTGGGCGGGGCCTCCATGCGGCAGAAGGGCTCGCTCGTCTGGCTGAACAGCTCACGGCCGGACTTATCGAGCCCGCGCACCACGAGCACGGTGTCGCGCACGGGGTAATTCTGCGGCCACACCTTGAGTTTGCTCAGGTCCAGCCGCGTGATGAGCAGGTTCGTGCGGTCGACGGTCCACTCGGGAGTGGGCAGGCCGAACTCCGGTCCGGTCGGGATGGGGTTGTGGTTGTGATGGTACTTGTTGGCGTCGGCAGCGCCGGGCAGGCCGGCGCGCGTCTGCTCAAAAGCGGCCCGCAGGTTGTCGATGGTGGTGGTGCTCTGAACCTTGCCGTCGGCGGGCGTCACGAGTTGGAGCTCGATTTTGGCGACACGATTCAGCGTCGCGTCGGCGACGCCCAGGTTGATCGAGGTCGTCACGGGGTTTTCGTTGGGCAGGTTGTAGTGCCGGCTCACGTCGATGTCGGCGACGACCGGCCATGTGTTGAAGACATACTTCTCGCTCGCCAAGGGCTTGCCGTCGCAGAGGAGCTCGACGGCAAGGGTGGCCTGATTTTTCAGTTCGGATGCGATGCGGTCAACGACGTAGGGCGCCGCGAGACGGCCCCGCTGGCCCTTGCGGAGGTCCAGCGCGGGGGATTCGGTCGTGCGGGCCTCGCCGCCGGGGATCGTCGTCGTCAGGCGCAGCTGGTACTTCGCGCCGCGGTCGTTGTTGGTGAAGCTGAAAGCAAGCACGTTCTCACCGACGAACCGCTGGCCTAGGTCCAGGTCCGCGTCCGCGAGCTTGCCGGGGGCCGGCGTGCCCGTCTCCCACGAGACGCCGCGTGACTTCAGCTCATCGGCGGTGCTCGTCCGCTCGTACACGTGCAGGTCGTCCCACCAGACGGTGCCGGCGGTCATGTCGTAGGCGCGTGTGCCGGCGTCGTCGAGCGTGTCGCCGTTGAAACCGCGGGCGCAGAGCCGGACTCGCATCGCCTTGAGCGGCTGGCCCGTGGCGGAGACGAAGAACTTGCGGACGTACCGCCAACCGAACGTGCCGTTGCCGAACAGGAAACCCTCGGACTGCCCGGCCTTGTAATACTCAGGCTGCCGCGGGCTGTAGGAGGCCATCCAGTAGCCATTCTCATCCACCGCACGTACGTCGAGCAGGAGCGCACGATCGGCGCGGACGAACACGCCCACCTCTACCACGCGCGGCTCTTTCTGGTTGAGCGCGATGGCGTCTGACTCGATGAACTTCTCGTCGCCCGGGTGCATGTCGAAACGCACGGACTGCCGGCCGTCGTGAGCGACGAGCCGGTCGACGGTCACGGCGCCGCGGTTCTCGGAAAACGCGTGGTTCCAGTCGGTCCAGGTGTAATAGGTTGGGCCGATGGCGCGGAACTTCTTCTGGGCCGACCAGCCGACGGGGTAGTTCTCCTTGTCGGACTCGAAGGAGGCGTTGCGGGCGAGGTTCGGGGAATCGGGAAGCTGTTCCTGGACGACCAGGTCATCGAACTCGCCCGGGCCGGTGAGCACGACGCTGACGGACGCGCCGGGCGCGGGGAGCTTGTCCGGGGAAAGCACGACCTCGATCTTCTGCCACTGATTGCCCGCGGGGGCCGTGGCGGTGGCGTGCTTTTCTTTTTCGTTCAGGCCGATCAGCGTCAGGCTGCCGCCGCCGCGCACCCAGACGGTCGCGCGCCAGGGCAGGTTGAATCGCGCCATCTCCGCCGGGCTGACGGGCATGGCGCGGTTCTCGACGCCGCCCCACGCACCGCCGCCCCACTGCGAGACGGCGCGATGGAACTGCTGCTCGACGCAGACGCCCTGCTCGAGTTGGAGACTGTGGAGGCCGGCGTGGGGCTGCTCCTGTTTCCAGGTCCAGTAGCGTGCCTGGCCGCCGCCGATATCACGGCCGACGCCGCTGGCGAGCAGAGGGCCGGTGGGGGCCGCGCGGTCCAGCCTGACGTCGGGTTTTCCGGTCTGGTACGACGACGCCAGCCGGTTGCGCTTGGCATCGGTGAAATCCCAATAGTCCGGCACGTCGTCCTTCTGGTTGTAGTACCAGTCGCCTTTGAAGGAGAGGACGTGGCCCTCCCCGTTGGTGTTGACGAAGTCCTCCTCGAAGCCGGGGTTCTTCGCCATGTTCCCGCTCCAGCCGGCGTCGCGAGCACGCGGCGTCGTGTCTTCAACGGCGCCCGCGGAGGAGATCGCTTGCGGGTCGAGCGGGCCGACGTACACCGGCTTGGCGACGAAGGCGGGAGGCGGGGGCACGGCGGCCGGGGGCGCCGCGAGGCGCGGCGCGGGTTTAGCCGCTGTCTCCGGCGGCACCACCGGGCTTTCCTTGCTCTGCTGGGGCGCCGGGGTGGGAGCCGCAGTGGAGGCACCGCGTTTGGCCGAGCCCGATTCGGGGGAACACGACAGCATCGAAATACACGACAACCCGACAAGCACACACAATGTCGGCAACCGGCTCGACTGGCGTCGTGTTTGCGGCGTGGCAAAATGCAACATACGGTCGTCCTTTTCGTGATCTCTGGTTAGGAGATCGGGTTGCGGCCCTCGCGGGCCGGGATTTCCCAACGGCGCATCGTGCGACAAACGTCGCCGGAGATTTCGCATAGCCTATCACCACACACGCGGGCCGTCGAAAGTTTTCACCCCCCTACGTGTTAGAGTGGCCGGACCTTGGGTCCCCCCGCTGACAACATCAAGCTTGCCGCGCCGCACGGCGGCCGGGTGCAACACCGGCCACTGACCTGGCGCGGGGTGTCGCTGCCGGCGCTGGCGCTGGTGCTGCTCGGGCCGTTCCTGGCCGCGGTCATCAACCTGATCACCCTGTTCTGGCTGACCACCGTGCAGGGGGCGCACGCCGGGCTCCTGCCGTGGCAACTCTCGATGATCGCCACGCTTTCCGCGCTGGCGTACGGCGTCAGCTCGTTCCTGGCGGGCAAATGGACGCGCCCCCACAGGGCCGTATCGATGCTGATCGGCTCGACGATCGGCGTCGCGGCGCTGGCGAGCGTCATCCTGCTCTGGCCCGCGCCTACGCTGCCCGTGCTGGCGGCGCTGGGCCTGATCAATGGTTTGCTGTTCGGGCAATACTTCGTGCCGCTGCAATCGCGAATGGGCGACGTCAAGCCGTTCCAGACCGTGGCCTGGAGCGTGGCGGCCTACAACGCGAGTTGGGGCGGCGGCGACGCTTTCGGGCCCGTCGTGGCGATCACCCTGATGCGCTTCCCCATCACGGCCCTGATCGGCGCGGTCTGGCTGGTCACAACCGCCCACGCGGCGCTGATCCTGATCGCCAACCGCACGCCGCACGGCCAGCCGCAAGTCCACATGACCGTCGCCGCCTCGACGCCCCAGCAGCGCCGCTGGGGCTGGGCCGCTTCGTTCCTGGTGATGGCGATGTACATGGGCGTGGTCGCGACGCTCTATCCCGGCCTGGGCGTGGTGCGCGGGTGGAGCGATCCGCAGATCGGCATGGGCGTGGCGGTCATGGCGCTGCCGATTCCGCTGACCGCGCCGATCCTGCCGCTCCTGCGCCGGTGGTTTTCCGGGCCGTGGCTGCTGGCGGGGATGCTGACGGTCGCGGCGGCGGCGCTGGCGATCTTGCCGCACACGCAGAGTTGGCCCGCGTCGCTGGCCTGCCTGGGCGGCATGGGCGTGGGCTTCGCCGGCACGGTGTTCCACGCGATCTATTACGTCAACGCCGACACGGCCAACCCGACGCGCAGCATCGGCATCAACGAGGCGCTGGTGGGCGCCGGTGCGACGCTGGGCCCGCTGGCGCTGGGGCTGCTGGCGTGGAACGACTTCGCCTCGCCGCTGCCGTACCACGCATGGGCGGGCCTGCTGCTTCTTACCGCGGCGGTGATCGTGTGGGACTACTGCAAACAGCGCCGCGCGAGCGCCGCCCTCCCCGAAATCACGCCCTGATGATGCGGGGGAATCCTAACGGCCCGAGAGGGTCCCGTGGACGCGCCGAAGGAATCGCAGGACCGGGGCCTCAACGGCCGGGGGATCGTCGAGCATCATCCAGTGCCCGGCGTGGGGGACCACGACCACTTCCAGGTCGCGCACACGATCCATGCCCAGGTGACGCTTCCACGCCGGGAGATCATCCGTCGGCGGCATGGGCTGCCCCAGGTCGCCGACGCAGACGAGGATCGGCAGGTCGAGCTCGGCGACCCAGGCGCGGGCGTCGTGGTGGCGCTGGCTTTCCCAGAAGGTGCGCGCGAAAACGGCGTGGGTCTCGAGCCAGCGATCGTTGGCGAGGCGGCGCGCTTCCCAATCGGTGCGGATCGCCGCGGGCATGCGCACGGCGCGGAAACCATCGGGCGCGACGACCTTGAAATGCACATCGAGCGAGACGAAGCCCTCCAGCAGCACAAGGCCGCGCACCGTGCCGCGGTTCCGCCGGGCGTGTTGCAGGGCGAGCATGCCCCCCATGCTGTGGCCGATGACCACGTGCGCGCCCACGTCCAGTTGGGCGATGGCACGATCGAGGATCGCGGGCAGTTCGCCGACAAAATCAAGCGGCTCGTCGGGCCAGATGGTGGGCTCGCGTCCGGGCAGATCGACGCCGACGAAACGATGGTGTTGCGCGACGGTCTCACGGAGCGGCCCGGCATCGCCGATCGAGCAGCCGTTGCCCGGCAGGAATAGCACGGCGGGGCCGACGCCTTGGGTTTGGACATGCAGTCGCTTGCCCGGGCTCAGGTCGATCCAGTGCTCGCGCGGCAGCGGGTCGGTGTTTACGGACATGCGGGTTCTCAGTCGGGATCGAATGGACGGGAGGAGCAACGGAATCGCGGGTGTCGATGGACCGCGCGGATTATACTGCCGGGTCGATCAGACCCCGGCGATCACCGACCATGGAAAGATGTTTATGGACCATCACGAACTGAGCTGCGACGTGCTGGTGGCCGGCGGGGGTCCGGCGGGCGTGCCCTGCGCCATCGCCGCGGCCCGCTGCGGCGCCAAGGTCATCCTTGTGCATGACCGCCCGGTGCTGGGCGGCAACGCCTCGAGCGAGATTCGGTTGTGGGTACTCGGCGCCACCTGTCACCTGGGCGCCACCAACCGCTGGGCGCGTGAAGGGGGCGTGATCAACGAAATCCTGATCGAGAATCTCTGGCGCAACCCCGAGGGCAACCCACTCATCTTCGACACGGTGGTCCTCGAGAAAGTGCTCGACGAGTCCAACCTTACCTTGTTGCTCAATACCGCCGCCTATGAGGTCGCCAAAACTGGGGCCGACACCATCGCCGCGGTGCGCGCCTTTTGCAGCCAGAATTCGACGCTCTACGAAATCCGCGCGCCGCTGTTTTGCGATGCCAGTGGCGATGGAGTGGTGGGTTTCCTGGCGGGGGCGGCGTTTCGCATGGGCGCCGAGGCGAGCGACGAGTTTGGCGAGAGGTTCGCCCCCAGCCGCGAGTACGGTGAGTTGCTGGGCCATTCGCTCTATTTCTACTCCAAGGACACCGGCCGGCCGGTGCGCTTTGTGCCGCCCAGCTATGCCTTGCGCGACATCCCCGGGCGCATCCCGCGCTACCGGCACTTCAATGCCCGCGAGGATGGCTGCCGGCTGTGGTGGATCGAGTGGGGTGGCCGGCTTGATACGGTGCACGACACCGAGCGCATCAAGTGGGAGCTATGGAAGGTGGTCTACGGCGTGTGGGACTACATCAAGAACTCCGGCCAGTTCCCCGAGGCCGCCAACCTGACGCTGGAGTGGGTGGGCCAGATCCCCGGCAAGCGCGAAAGCCGCCGCTTTGAAGGCGACTACCTGCTGCGCCAGCAGGATGTGATCGAGCAGCGCCAGCATGCCGATGCCGTGGCCTTTGGCGGCTGGGCGCTTGACCTGCACCCAGCCGATGGCGTGTTTTCCGAGAAACCGGGCTGCACCCACTGGCGCATGCGCGGCACCTACCAGATTCCCTACCGCTGCCTCTACAGTCGCAACATCACCAATCTTTTCCTCGCCGGGCGCCTGATCAGCGTCACCCACGCCGCGTATGGATCGACCCGCGTGATGGGCACCCTCGCGCACGCCGGCCAGGCCGTGGCGCTCGCCGCCGTGCAGTGCCGCGCGCGCGGGGTGCTGCCAGCCCAGGTGCAGGTGGCCGATCTGCAACTGGCCCTCCTGCGCACCGGCCAACACATCCCGCAACACCGGCTGGTGGATCCGCTCGATCTGGTGCCCGCAGCGC
>JAIOPN010000028.1 GCA_021413865.1 Planctomycetota bacterium
CCTGGTCACCTGCCGGCGACAGCTCGTCGAGGTCCGCACCCAGCAGACCAACCGCCGGGGCCAGACCAGGAGCCCCGCGGCGCTCCGCTCCATCGACGCGGTCCTCGCCACGCTCCAGGCCCAGATCAAGGAGCTCGACCAGCAGATCGCCAAGCTCATCGGCTCCGACGACGACCTGGACCAGCGTGGCAGGCTCCTGCGCTCCGTCCCGGGTGTCGGGCCCACCCTCGCCGCCACCACCCTGGCGGAATTGAACGAGCTGGGCATGGCCCCACGCAAGCAGATCGCCGCCCTGGTGGGCGTGGCGCCCTTCAACCTCGACTCGGGGAAGTTCAAGGGCAGACGCGCCATCCGCGGTGGACGCGCCCCCGTCCGCCACGCCCTCTACATGGCCACACTCTCCGCCATCCGATGCAACCCCGTCATCCGGCCCTTCGTCCAACGCCTCAAGGCCGCGGGAAAGCCCAACAAGGTCGTCATCGTCGCCGCCATGCACAAGCTCCTGGCACTGCTCAACGCCATGCTCAGGGAGAACCTCACATGGGATCAGCTCAACGCCGTCAAAAATGCTTGACAACGAACACAGCCGCTACCGGAAAGTCTGTGGAAACAAGCGGATGGGTATTCGATTCGTGACGCCCATGGTATAAGATTAGGCAGGGACGGATGAGCATCATTTCGCCATCCGGCGTGACGACAGGGTGGCCCACGCCGCGAGCCGGGCGGGGCAGGACAACGGGGCACGTGACCGGGTTCTTCTAAGCAAGGGAGTGCCATGAATCAGGACACAAACGGTTCTTCCAAGATCAACAGCGGCCCGATCGTGGTGGTGTGGGGCCTGGTGCTGGTCACCTTCGCGATGATCATGGCGATCATCGCGGCCATCCTCTTCCGCGACCCCGCGGCGCTGGAGTGGTCCTCCGAGAAGCACGCCGGCTGGGCGGCGCTGGTGGCGGTGGCGTTCGTGCTCGCGGTGCTGGGCGCTGTCGTGTGCATCACGGGCGCGGTGCGCTGGGCGCTGGCGGCGATGCCGACCGCCGAGCTGACGCGGCAGGTCCGCGAGCTGCGCGGGCAACTGGCGATGATCGACGAAAGGCTCCAGCACAGCGACGCCGCCAAGCGGATCATCTACCGCGAGAAAGACCGCGACGCGATGCGCCGCGCCATCCGCGAGGACATCTCCAAGAAGGAGTTCGAGTCCGCGATGGTGATGGTGACGCAGATGGGGCAGGTGTACGGCTACCGGCAGGAGGCGGAGGACCTGCGCGAGGAGGTCATGCGTGCCCGGGCGTCGGACCTGGAGGCGCAGATCAACCAGTCGCTGGCGGGCTTCGAGAAGATGCTCGTCGATCACGAGTGGGACCGCGCGGTGGCGGAGGCGGCGAAGATCCAGCGGCTCTTCCCCGATTCGCTCAAGGTGCGGGACCTGAGCAAGCGGGCGCGCGAGGCGCGGGAGCTGTACAAGCACTCGGTGGAGCGGCAGTTCCTGCAGGCGGCGGAGCGGGACGACGTGGAGCTGGCGATGGAGCTGCTCAAGGAGCTGGACAAGTACCTGACGGAGGCGGAGGCCGGGCCCTTCCGCGAGGTGGCCCGCGGGGTGATCGGTAAGAAGCGTCAGAACCTGGGCGTGCAGTTCAAGCTGGCGGTGCAGGACAAGGAGTGGATGCAGGCCGTGCGCGTCGGCGAGCAGGTGATCCGCGAGTTCCCCAACACGAAGATGTCCGACGAGGTGCGCGGGATGCTGGACCTGCTGCGAGAGCGTGCCGCCGGCGAGCAGGCGGCGCGGCAGGGCCAGACGGCGTGATGATGGGGCTATCCAGTGGGGCAGGCGTCCCGCCTGCCTCTTCCTTTTGAATCCAGATCCGGCCTCGGAAGGCCGGCGACAGGCGGGACGCCTGCCCCACCAGAATAAACACCGCCCGCACTGTCCGGCTGACCCCCCCACCACCCCACCGACGAAACCCCATGCCCACGCACCGAGTCGTGTTGATCCCCGGCGACGGGATCGGCCCCGAAGTGACCAACGCCGTCAAACGCATCCTCGCCGCCGCGCAGGCGCCGCTCACCTGGGAAGAGCACCACGCGGGCCTCTCCGCCATCGCGCAGGGCAAGGACGTGCTGCCCGACGAGACGCTCGAGGCGATCGTGCACCACCGCATCGCGCTCAAGGGCCCCTGCACCACGCCGGTGGGCCAGGGGTTTGCGTCGATCAACGTGCAGCTGCGCAAACGGCTGAATCTCTACGCGGCGGTGCGGCCGGTGCGCAGCATCCCGGGCGTCAAGACGCGCTACGACAACGTGGACCTGGTCGTCGTCCGCGAGAACACCGAGGGGCTCTACTCGGGCGTGGAGAACGAGATCATCCCCGGCCTTGTGATGAGCATGAAGGTCGCCTCCGAAGCGGCGTGCGTCCGCATCGCCCACTGGGCGTTCCGCTATGCGACCAAACGCAAGCGCAAGAAGGTCACCGTCTTCCACAAGGCCAACATCATGAAGATGACGGACGGCCTGCTGCTGCGCTGCGCCCAGCGCATCAACGAAGATGAATACCCCAACATCGAGTACCAGCCGCTCATCATCGACGCCGGCTGCATGAAGCTCGTGCAGGACCCGACGCAGTTCGACGTGCTGCTGATGGAGAACCTCTACGGCGACGTGGTGAGCGACCTCTGCGCCGGGCTGGTCGGCGGCCTGGGCGTGGTGCCCGGGGCGAACATCGGCGACGAGCAGGCGGTCTTCGAGGCCGTCCACGGCTCGGCGCCGGACATCGCGGGCAAGGGGATCGCCAACCCGCTCGCGCTGCTCATGTCCACCGTGATGATGCTCAACCACCTGGCCGACACACGCCACGACGAGGCCTGCCGCAAGGTCAGCGCGAAGCTCAAGGACGCGTACAACCTCACGCTCTCCGACGGGAAGAAGACGCGCGACCTCGGCGGCGAGTTGGGGACGGAACAATTTGCGGATGCGGTGATCGAGCGGTTGAAGGGGTGAACGTCCCCTCTCCCCCCGGGAGAGGGCTGGGGTGAGGGGATCACCGACCGGATCGCCTATCTGATATCCGCAAACTCCAACCGGCCGCGGGTCCCCTCACCCGTCGGCGAAGACGCCGACACCATCTCCCTGAGGGGAGAGGGATAGGAACGGATCATTTCGTGACCACACCCAAATCCACCACCACGCCCCCGGGCTGGTAGTAGTCGGCATTGAGTTTTTCCTTCGTGATGAAGGTGAAGACCATGCAGTTGAAGTTGAGGCGTGTCGCGAACGCCAGGTCGCCGCGGCCCGGGCCGGCGTGGTCGGAGTTCCGGTGCTCCTGGGCGTGGAAGTGGTAGTGGGCGGCGCCGGTGTAAACGGCCTCGACCAGCTCCGGCGAGGAGATGAACTTCAGGTCGTGCGTCCGCACCCTGGCGGGGAACTCCTTCACCACGAGCCTGCCCGAGTCGTCATAGGTCAACGCCCCGCCGTGCTCGCTGCCGGTGTCGGTCTTGTCGTGCTCGGCCTGGTCCAGCAGCGCGGTGCGCACGGCCGGATCATTCAGCGAATCGAGCAGGCCGGTCATCACGACCAGGTCGCCCCAGCAGAGCTGATCCGCCACCTCCGCCAGCCGCTGCGGGTAGTCCTGCGGCTGGCCGTCGTAGATCGGCGCCAGCAGGTAGTGCTCTCCGCCCTGCACCCGTTCACGCAGGCCGCCCAGCAGCGCGGCCCGATCCTTCGACAGCAGGGAGGCCTCCGCGTGGAGCAACACGGGCAGGTGGCGCAGCTCGAGCCCCTTGCGCTGCTCGGCGTTCAGCGACGCCACGCGCGACTTCGCCGACTCCCACCACGCCCGCCTCGACGGGTCACGCAGGTACGACAGCCACAATACGCCTTCCTTGTTCGTCGGAAGTGTGCCCAACTCCGCGGCGCAGGTCTTCAGATCGGCCACCATCGCGGTCGTGCTGGGCGCTTTGCCTAGCAGGTCCATCAGCTCCGCCCGGGGCGTGAGGCGGCAGAGCAGCTCCCACGCGGCGGTCTGCTCGGCGATGTCCGGCTTTGCCTCCGCATTCGCGAACACGGCGAAGACGACCTCGGTGACGTTCTTGCCGGGGTTGAGCTTCTCGATCGCCGCACGCTCGGGCCGCTGCGCGTCGGGCACGTCCTTGGCCGGCCGGGCGTACTGGCGCACGACCATCGGCGTCATGTCCGTCCAATTACGCTCCACCGCCTGCTTGAGGATGTATTCGATCGTGTCCCAGTTCTGCAGCAGCACGATCCGGTGTGCGAGCTTGAGTTTGAACTCCGCCTCGTCGTACTTGATGAGCTGGTCCACCGCGTACTGGCGATCGGTCGAGCCGTAGCCCCGGTCCCACAACATCTGGTTGAGCGCCGCGATGCGGCGTGGGTCGTTGGGGAACCGCTGCTCGGCCTGACGCCCGGCCTTGAGCCGCGTCTCCGAGTCCTGCTCGTGGCTGGTCATCACCGCGATAGGGTCGTCGTACGTCTTCCCCGCCGCGCCGATGGAAAGGGCAAGGCAGAGACATCCCGCGAGAACGCGCGTCCGCATGGCGAACTCCTAATGGCTTTCCGTCACGCCCGCCTCGTCGCCACCGGGCATGCAGCGGACAAGGTCGCCCTTCGGGCACTTCTCGTTGACCATCATCCTGAGCCGCTGCCCCTCCGGACTCATGAACTCGATCCAGTGAGCGCCGCGGTCTTCCGCCGTGCTGACCAGGTGGCCTTGGTCCATGGCCAGGAAGTTGGGGCCCATGTCGGGACCGAGGCTCGGGCCGACCTCCTCGTGCTGCGGGTTGAGCTTCTTCGCCCGTGCCTCGGGGGTGTACTTTTCGATATAGGCGATAAAGAGCTTTGACTTATCGGCACAGCTTCCGCAGGCGAACACCTGCGCGCCCACGCCCGCCTCCGACCCGTCGGGCATTTTCGCGCCCGATATCGCCCCTCGGATCGGTGGCACCTCGGAATCCAATGCCGGGAAGAGCGCGTCGAGCGGGTTATTCACTTTGGCGCCCAAGTCGAAAAAATACTGCATGCGCGGCCCCGGCGTCACCTCGCCGCCGCGGCTGTACATGAAGATGTAGACCAGTGAGACAAGCAGCGCCATGACGGCCACGATGGTGACCATCGCCGAGTTCTTGTCGAGCCAGGCTCGGAATTCCATGCGTTGCATCCTTCTAAATCGCGCGTGCCCGAGTCTAATCCCGGCGACCGGGGCGGGCAACGGCCCCGTCCCGTCGCACGCCGCTCACGGGCGGTAGGAGTATTCCAGCCGCGGCGCCGAGAGCTCGCCGATCCAGCTCCTGACCTGCTCCGCGTCGATATTCACAGGGATCGACGGGCCCGACGCCCCCAGCAGCCGCGCCAGGCTGAACCCCTGCCGCACGTGCATGATGGTGATCCGCGGCTGCGCCCCGGCCGGGAAACCGGCGGCGGACTTGGCCTTGTCGATGGCGTCGCTCAGGTAGCCCTGCGCGTCAACGAGCTTGTTCTGCACCGCCTGCTCGGCCGTGTACACCGAGCCGTTCGCCAGCGCCCGCACCTCGTCGGGCTTGAGGTGCTTGGTCCGGCCCTCTGCGACCACGGTGACGAACCGCTCATAGGCGTGATCCAGCAGGCCCCGCACCTCGGCGCGGTCCGCCTCCGTCCACGGCCGCAGCGGGTTGTTGGCGACGTCCTTCTTGGGCGACTGCGTGGCGACGATCGTCTCGGGCGTGACCCCGAGCTTTTCCATCGTGCCGCTGAAGGTCATGATCGGCGCGATCACGCCGATGCTCCCCGTGATGCAGGTCGGCTCGGCGATGATGTAATCCGCCGGCGCGGAGACGTAGTACCCGCCGCTGGCGGCGAGCGACCCGTAGCTGGCGATGATCGGGATGTTCGTTTCCTTGCGGAAGACGGTGATCTCGTGCCATATCCGGTCGGAGGCGGAAACGCCCCCGCCCGGCGAATCGACGCGGAGCACGATCGCCGCGGGCGGGTCCTCACGAAGGGCGTGCAGCGCCTCCCGCGCGAACTCCGCGGCGCCGTCGTTGATCACGCCGGTGATCGGCAGGATCACGATGCGCTTCGTCGCGTCGCCCTTCTGGTACTCAGTCTCGCTTGGGCCCTTGATGGAGGCGGCGAAATACGCGCCGAGGTAGATGTTCAGGATGATCGAAAAGATCACCGCGCTGGTGACCAGGCTCACAAGGATGCGGCTGAAGATCGAGGTGCGCTTGGGCGGGGGCGGGGCGAACATCATCGGCCCGTAGCCCGGCGGCGGCAGCGGCGGCGGGCCCGACAGGCCGCTTTCCACGGGCGGGCGGGACGGGTCACGCGGCGGCAGCGGTGTTTGGCTCATGGTGTTCCTCGTATGGCCCTGCTCGGGATGCGGTGCCTGATCTTATCGACGCGGAAGGCCCCCGTCGCGTGAAACTGAAAGTAATACGCCCGGGTCACGCCCGCGTTCACCACCGCCCCAACGGACGGCACGAAGCAAAGCAGGCGTGGTAACATCCCCCCGTGGGCCTCCACCTGCACATCGACCCGTTCAGCGGCATCGCCGGCGACATGTTCATCGGCGCCCTGCTCGACCTGGGCGTCGAGCTTGGCGACCTGCGCAAAGCCCTGGCGCCGCTGCCCGTCGGCTCCGCCTATCGCCTCACCGCCGACCGCGTCCTGCGGCGCGGGATCGGCGGCGTGGACTTCAAGGTCCACGTCGGATCGCCCGACGACAGCCACGCCAACCTCAGGCCGCAAGGCCACGCGCACCACGAATACGCCCGGCACCCCCAAATCCGCGCCCTGATCGACCACCTCGACACGACCGATCGCGGCCGCGACCGCGCGAGGAAGATCGTCGACGCCCTGGCCCGCGCCGAGGCGCAGGTCCACGGCAAGCCGATCGAGGAGGTCCACTTCCACGAGGTCGGCGCGGTGGACTCGATCGTGGACATGCTCGGCTCGGCCGTGGGGCTGGAGCTGCTGGGCGTGGACTCGCTCTCCTGCGGCGCCCTGCCGATCACCCGGGGGTATGTCCGCTGCGACCACGGCCGGATGCCCGTGCCTGCACCGGCGACGGCGTATCTCATGCGCGGCATGGCGACCATCGGCGTTGACCGCGCCGGCGAGTTTGTCACCCCCACCGGCGCCGCCATCGCCGCCGCCCTCTGCGAGTCCTTCGGCCCTCCCCCGCCCATGAGCCTCATCGACGTCGGCTACGGCGCCGGCGACCGCGACGAGCCGGAGGTCCCCAATCTCGTGCGCCTCTTCCTGGGCCGGCGCTCCGCCGCGACCGCACCGACGGTCACGACCGTCTCGCTGCTCACCGAGGGCGGCGCGACGCACGACCATCACCATGACCACTCCCATTCCCACACCCACCCGCACGAGGCCAACCCATGAAATTGGGCATCATTCTCTCCGCGATCTTTGTATTCGTGTTCCTCAGCTTCTATTTCATCATGAGCCATCAGCCGGCGGATGACGGGACGCGGCTGACCGACGACGCCAACCTCGTGAAGATGACGCTGCCCGACAACCTCTCGCCGGTCTTCGTCTCCGAGCACCCCGACGCAGTGGCGAACCCGCTGTACCAGACCGTCATCCAGTTCTACCGCGACAACCGCCGCGCGTTCGGCGCCGGGGACAACCCGCCGGACAACCTGAGCGACGAGCTGGCGAAGCTGCTGACCGACGCGATGAACGCCGGGCGGGTGAGCGCCCCGATGTTCGACAGCCAGTTCGAGATGAAGCCCCAGGGCGAGGCGGAGTTCGGCGATGCGCTGGAGCAAGTCGCCAGCATCACGATGACCTACGCCAGCAAGTTGGCCGAGCAGAAGGACGAGGCCCGGGCGCTCAGGATCTACATGGCAAACTGGGCGTTGGGCCAGCGCTGCTTCCAGTACAACACCCGGCTCTACCCCCGCCAGTTCGGGCTTTCACTCATGATGGAGGCGGGAGGGCTGATGTCCCCGCTGGTCGAGAAGCGGCCGGAGCTCACGCTCTCTCTGCCGGCGTGGGCCGCCGCGCTCAAGGCGATCGACGCGGTCTGGACACCCAAGGACCGGAACATCCTCGCCAAGCTCATCCCCCCCGTGGGCGACCTGCTGCGCGTGGCGGAAGCGGATCAGGACATCTCCTTCCGGGTCGAAGCGGTCCTGATGCTGGGGATGGCCAAGTTCAACCCCGGGACGACCGGAAACCTCAACGCGATCAAGGCCCTGATCGAGAAATACAAGACCGATTCCGACCCGATGATCGCCCAGGCCGCCGCCGCCGCCGACGCCCTGACCGCCAGGGAAGTGCAGCGCATGGGCGGCTCGCGGCGGAATAACTGATGGCCACCCCCTCTTCCCGGGGAGTGGGCAGGGGTGAGGGCGCTCCGCAGCCGCGGACTCGCATGAGATCGCGCGGGGCATCTTCGACTGAAGATGCCCTCTCCCCAACCCTCCCCCGGAGGGGAAGGGGCAAGACACCGCGCCGTGAACGACTTCCTGCACCCGCCCCACACCGGCCGTCGATAACACACCCATGCAAGTCCTCATCCTCGGGCTGGTGATCCTGATCCTCGTACACGACGAACTGCCCGCCATGCAGCGGCCGCCGGCGGACACGCTCTCACTGCTCTCCATGACCCTCACGGCGATGTTCGCGCTGGCGATCCTCTACTGGGCCGCCTGCCGACGCACGATGCGCCGCCTGGCGACCGAGTCCGGCGGGCGGGCACTGCGCCGCATGGACCGCTTCTCCTCCTTCTACCGCTTCGCCATCGCGGGAATCTTCGCGCTCTCCATCTACGCGGGCCTGCTCGACGCCGTCCGCCGCGCGATCGGCAACCGCATCCTCCTCGACGAGCTGGCCGTCCTCGCCCCGCCGCTGCTCATGTTCTTCTGGGCCTGGTTCTGCTATTACCCCATCGACCGCCGCCTGCGCGAGGCGGCGCTCATCCGCCGGTTCGACCAGAACCTGCCCGTCCACCCCGTTTGGACGCGCGGGCAATTCCTCCTGAGCCAGTTCCGCCACCAGGTGCTGCTCGTCCTGGCCCCCCTGCTGCTGCTCATGGCGTGGCACGAGTCCGTCAAGGCCTTCGCCCCCACCCGCCTCACCCTCGCCGGCGCCACCATCGACCCGCGCGAACTGCTCACCTTCATCGGCTCCGTCGCCGTCTTCATCCTCTCGCCCATCATGATCCGCCACCTCTGGGACACCGAGCCCCTCTCCGCCGGCGAGCTGCGCACCCGGCTGGATGGCCTGTGCAAACACCACCGTGTCGGCGTCCGCCAGCTCCTGCTCTGGCGCACCTTCGGCGGCATGATCAACGCCGCCGTCATGGGCATCTTCGCCCCAGTCCGCTACATCCTCCTCACCGACGCCCTCCTCGAAATGGTCCCCGCCAAACAGGTCGAGGCCGTCATGGCCCACGAGATCGCCCACATCCGCCGCCACCACATGTTCTGGCTCATGGCCGCGGCGATGGCGTCGGTGCTCACCCTGGAAATGACATGGCGCCTTGCGCTGCAATGGCTCGCGGAACAATCCTCGACGCTCACGGGCCTGCAGCCCCAAGGCGACACGGTCGAGACGGTCTCCGCCGTGGCGGCCGTCCTCTGCTGGGCGTGGGTGTTCGGCTGGGTGTCGCGCCGATACGAGCGGCAGGCGGACACCTTCGCCGTGCAGCACCTCTCGCGCGAGTCCCACGAGGAGGCGGGCGAAACCGGCACGCCGACCGTCACCCGCGACGCCGTCATGGTCATGTCCGACGCCCTGAGCCACGTCGCGGACCTCAACCACATCTCCGTCCACCGCAAAAGCTGGCGGCACGGCTCGATCGCCTGGCGGCAGGACTACCTGCAAAGCCTCGTCGGCCTGCCCGTGGACGACCTGCCCATCGACCACCAGGTCCGCTGGGTTAACCGCGTGGCGCTCCTGCTGATCGCGGCCGTGATCGTGATGGCGGTGGCTTTCCCGTAACTTTCCTCGTTGCCCGCGATATAATCCCCGCCCCCACCGCCCAGAGGTTCGCACCATGCGCTTCGTCAAGATGCACGGGATCGGCAACGACTACGTCTACGTCAACGGCTTCAAGGAGCGCGTCGCCGACCCCGTTGCACTTGCGATGAAGGTCGCCGACCGCCACCTGGGCGTGGGCGGCGACGGGCTGATCATGGTGCTGCCCCCCGAGCCGGGCGTTGCCGCCGATGTGCGGATGCGCATGTTCAACGCCGACGGGTCGGAATCCGAGATGTGCGGCAACGGCATCCGCTGCGTCTGCAAGCTCGCCCACGACCACGGCATCAGCCGCGCCAACCCGATGCGCATCCAGACCGGGCGCGGCGTGCTGACGCTGCGCTACACGACCAACGGCGACGGCAAGGTGGCGCAGGTCACCGTCGATATGGGCGAGCCGATCGTCGAGGCGGGCCGCGTGCCGGTGAAGATCGGGATGATCCCAGACAATTCGCGCGTAGTGAACTTTTCGCTCTCCGAGTTCGTGCGCGACCACGCCGAGCTGCGCCAGCCCTGGGCCGACGCCGCGGGCCTGGACCGGCACATCACCTGCGTCTCGATGGGCAACCCGCACGTCATGCTCTACTGCACCGACGCGGCGAAAATCCCGCTCGAACTCATCGGCCCGGTGCTGGAGAAGGACGTCCGCTTCCCCCGCCGCATCAATGTCCACTTCGTGCAGGTCCACTCGCCCGGCGAGGTGACGATGCGCACCTGGGAGCGTGGCAGCGGGATCACGCTCGCCTGCGGCACCGGCGCGTCGGCCGTCTGCGTCGCCGGCGTGCTCACCACACGCAGCGACCGCAAAATCCTCGCCCACCTGCCCGGCGGCGACCTGACCCTGGAGTGGAAGGAAGCCGACGGCCACGTCTACATGACCGGCCCGGCGACGGAAGTCTTTACGGGCGAGTGGCCGGGGTGAGGCCCGACAGGCCGCGGGCTACGGGAAGAGACTCTTTTACCTTATCCCGATCCCACGAAGCCCTTAAGCTCGCCCGCCATCAGGTCGATAACCTGAGTAGTCCCTAATCTTCCCGCCGCTGGGCACCGACCGACCCGGAGACGCCGGCCATGGTCAGCCACGAAGACAAACGCCGATTCCCGCGCGTGCCCATGCCCGCCGAGTCCGCCAAGGTCTCGGTCACGCTACAGGCAATCACCGGCGCGACGATCGACCAGACGGTCGTTCACGTCCACGACCTGAGCCGCGTGGGCATGTCGTTCCACCGCACGCACGGTGTGCCGGCGGGGACGCGCTGCGTCGTCGTCGTGTCGCAGAAAGGCAAGGCGCTGCGCATCGTCGGCAAGGTGGTGCGCTGCCTGCCCGTCGAGGGCAAGGGCTACCTGCTGGGCGTGAGCTTCACGAACATCCAGCAACTCTCCGAGGTCCCTCCCGCCGCGCCGCTGGCGACGGACGGGGTGGTGGATCGGTTGATGGTGGATGTGTGAGGTGACGACGCCGGGTTCGAGCGGGCCCGCTCACCGTGAGGTTACACGAGCAACCCCGCGATCGCCGCACGTCGATCCGCGTACCGGCCACGCCGGGGCACGGCCACGAGGTTCGAGTACCAGGGCCACTCATGCGCCGCCGGGTCGGGCAGCGGGTAGAGCCTGCCGACCTCGAAGCGCGGGTTGTCGTCCCTCGTGCTGCGCCGCACGTGGTAGAGCTCGAAGAGCTCCGTCGGGAAAAACCGCAGCACGTCCATGGGCTTGTAGTTGAAGTTCGCCAGAGAGACTTTCTGGACCTCAGCGGCGAACATCGGCAGGTCCTCGCGGCCGAACAGGCGGCCGGCACCGCTCAGGCCCATCGGTTCAGCGCCTTCGATGTCGATCTTCACCAGCGCCAGCCGGTTTGCGACGGCGTGCTTCTCGATCAGGCTGTCGATTGTCACCGAGGGCACCATCGCCTCTCTGAAAAGCGACGACTTGGCGGCACTGACCTTCATCGAGGCTTCGGTGTCGTAGCCATCGGTGACGGAGACCATGAAGGGGACCTCGCCCGGCACATCCGAGACGCAGACCTGCTCGAGGCGGACGTTGGCGTGCCCGAGGAGCTCCATCGCCCGGCGCAGGAGCGCGTGAGTGGTGGGCGCGGGCTCGACGGAGACGACCAGGCCGTCGGCGCCGACGCGGGAGGCGAAAGAGGCGGACATCAAGCCGATGTTGGCGCCCAGGTCCAGACAGGCGTCGCCGGGGCGGAGCCAGCCCAGTGCGATCTCCAGTTCGACCTCCTCGTGGCCGTGACAACGCTCGTACTCACGCTCCGAGGTCATCGACCCCGGGGTGCAGACGAAGCGAGAGCCATCGTAGCGTGTGTAGAGGAAGGGCTTGTCGCCTTGGAGGCGGATGACCGCCCTGCGCGCGTTTTTGCGCAGCGATTCCCCCACACGGCCCAAGCCGCCAGGTGCGGCGAGGAGCCTGGCGGCGGAGCGGCATTTCCGAAAGAGGGTGTTCATGGTTTTATGAAGGGCCCAAAGCAGTGCATTTTGCGCGACGCCGATACGTAACCATCATCGGCGCTGATGAGACAACCGATTGTACAAACTGCCGCGACCGGGGCCGCGAGCGGCCCGCGATTACTTCTTGTCCGGCTCGAGGATCGCCTTGGCGATGTTCGGCGGGACGGGGCGGTAAGTCAGGGGCTCCATGACGTTGGACGCACGGCCCTGCGACATGCCGCGGAGCGAGGTCACGTAGCCGAACATCTCCGAGAGCGGGATCTCGGCGGTGACGATGCGGGCGTTGCCGCGCTGCGTGGTGTCCATGATGATGCCGCGGCGGCGGTTGAGGTCGCCGACGACCGGCCCGAGGAACTCGTCGGGCGTGGTCACAACGACCTTCATGATCGGCTCGAGGAGCTGGAGGCCGGCCCTGCGGCAGGCCTCCTTCATCGCCAGGATGCCCGCCAGCTCGAAGGCGATCTGCGACGAGTCCACGTCGTGGTACGAGCCGTCGATGAGCGTGACCTTCACGCCCAGCAGCGGGAAGCCCGCGAGGATGCCCGTCTTGGCCGTGGCGCGGCAGCCGTCCTCGACGCTGGGGATGTATTCCTTGGGGATCGAGCCGCCGACCACCTTGTTGACGAAGGCGACCTGGTCCTCGAAATCGAGCTCCTCGGCCTCGGCCTGCTCCTTGGTGTAGGGCTCGACGGTGATCGTGCAGTCGCCGAACTGGCCACGGCCGCCGGTCTGCTTCTTGTGCGTGCCGCGCGCCTCGGCCTTGCCCTGGATGGCCTCCTTGTAGGCCACGCGCGGCTTGCCGACGTTCACGCCGACCTTCATGTCGCGGCGGAGCTTGGTGGTGATGATGTCCAGGTGCAGCTCGCCCATGCCCTCGATGATGGTCTGGCCGGTCTCTTCATCGAAGTGGCTGCGGAAGCTCGGGTCCTCGCGGCGGATGGTGGTCAGCGCGTTGCCGAGCTTTTCCTTGTCCGCGGAGGTCGCGGGCTCGATGGACATGGAGATCACGGGCTCGGGGAAGTCCATGCGTTCGAGGACGATGGGGTGGTCCGGGTCGCAGAGGGTGTCGCCGGTGATGGATTCCTTGACGCCGACCAGCGCGACGATGTCGCCCGCGTCGGTGCGTTCGCGGGGGATGCGGTCCTTGGCGTGCATCTCGAAGATGCGGCTGACGATCTCGCGCTTGTTGCGGGTGGTGTTGAGGACGCGCATGCCCTTTTCGAGCGTGCCGGAGTAAACGCGGCAGTAGGTCAGATCGCCGTGCTGGTCGGAGACGACCTTGAACACCAGGCCGGAGAACGGCGCGTCGGACTTGTGGGGCCGGGTGAGCTTCTTGGTCTTGTCGCGGACGTCGGTGCCGACGATCTCGGGGCGCTCGGTGGGGTTGGGGAGGTAGTCGATGATGCCGTCGATGATCTTCTGCACGCCGATGTTCTGCAGCGCCGCGCCGCAGAAGACGGGGAACACGGCCTGGGCGATGGTGCCCTTGCGCATGGCGGCGCGGATCTCGTCGGCGGAGATCGGCTCCTCCATGAGGAACTTCTCGGTCAGCTTGTCGTCGAGCTCGGCGGCCTTCTCGACGAGCTTCTGACGCCACTCCTTGGCCAGGTCGAGCAGCTCGGCGGGGATCTCGCGCTCCTCGACCTTCTTGCCCATGTCCTCTTCGAGGAAGTAGTAGGCCTTCATGCCCAGGAGGTCGATGACGCCCTCGAACGTGGGGCCCGAGCCGATGGGGATCTGCACGGCCACCGCGTTGGCGCCCAGCCGCTCGTGGATGGAGTTGAAGCTGAAGTAGAAGTCGCCGCCAAGCTTGTCCATCTTGTTGATGAAGCAGAGGCGGGGGACGTTGTACCGGTCCGCCTGGCGCCAGACGGTCTCGGACTGCGCCTCGACGCCTTCCTTGCCGTCGAAGACGGCGACCGCGCCGTCGAGCACGCGGAGCGAGCGTTCCACCTCGATGGTGAAGTCCACGTGGCCGGGCGTGTCGATCAGGTTGAGGGTGTACTCGGTGCCGTTGTGCGTCCAGAGGCAGGTGGTGGCGGCGGACTGGATGGTGATGCCGCGCTCCTGCTCGTCCTGGAGGAAGTCCATGGTCGCGGTGCCCTCGTGGACCTCGCCGATCTTGTAGGTTTTGCCGGTGTAATAAAGGATGCGCTCGGAGACGGTGGTCTTGCCGGCGTCGATGTGGGCGCAGATGCCGAAGTTACGGGTTCGATCGAGGAGGGCCATGTCAGACTCCTGAAAAGCGCTAGCGGTTGGGGTTGTAGTGGGATGCAAGCCGTGGGCGTGGGCGGGGATACAGCGGGCCGTCAGTGATGGCGGCCCGCGCCTTCGTCGTCTTCGTCGTCGTCGCCCATGGCTTGGTTTCCGATCGCCCGTGTGTCGCGGCCGGGAGGGTCGCGCCGGGCAGGGATAGCACAGAGAACAGTCAGTTTAGAGACCTTATTCGCCGCGTCAAGTAGTCGGGGTGCGGCCGGTTGGGGTCGGGCGAGCCCGACGGATAACCCCGCCCCGCGCCGCCCCTTGTTTCTTTCTTCCGGAGTGCGGAAAATACACCCACACGCCGTCGCGCGGGTTGAGCCGTTCCGCCGATCAGGTTGAACCTCACCCCAACCTAATGCGTACGATTGTGACCCCGGGCAGGCGTTCAGGGTGTGCCGACGCCGCGTTCTGTTTCCCATCCACGGAAGGAATCCCCGATGGTGCTTGGTCGGCCTAGGTCTGCGGCGCTCTGGGAATACTTCGGCCTGACCTACCTCCTCCTGCTCGTCAACGCGGCGGGCTACCTCTGGCACATCAAGTACCACGGCGCCCTCACCGTCGCCTTCGCCGCGGCGGTCTTCCTGACCTACTGCCTGGTTTACATGCTCCCCGTGGCCGTGCCGGGCCTGCTGCTGGACAAGGCCCTGGACTGGAGTGGCAAGGAGCAACGCGCTGGCGGGGCTTCGGTCCGCAGCGGGATCATCTACACGCTCGCCGTCCTTGCGGCCGTGGCGCTGCAGGTCTTCATCTTCGCCGACCGTTTCATTTATTCCTACTGGGACCACCACATCGACGGCTACGTGTTGAACCTGCTCCAGACGCGAGGCGGGATCGACTCGATGGGCGGCGACACGAAATCGACCCTTACCTTCGCGCTCGAGATCGCGGGCATCGCCGCGATCCAGATCGGCCTGCTCCTGGCGGTGATCTACAGCAAGCGGCTGGGCTGGCTGCGCGAGTGGGTCGGCGTGCACCGGTGGGTCGTCGTCGCCGTGCTGGTGGCGGCGGTGGGGCTGGGCACGTTCGAGCGCGTGGTGTACGGCCTGAGCAGCATCAGGAACAACGCCGCCGTCCTCGCCGCCGCCGACGCCTTTCCGCTCTACCTGCCCACCACCTTCCGCACCATCGCCAAGCGGATGGGCATGAAGGTGGACCGCGACCCGACGGAGAAAATGTCCCTCGACGCGGAAGCCTCCAAACTCAGCTACCCCCTCAGGCCGCTGGTCTGCCGGCCCGACGCCGCCAAGTACAACATCGTCTGGCTCGCAGTCGAGTCCCTCCGCGCCGACACCGTCACCCCCGAGGTCATGCCCAACATCCACGCCTTCGCACAGGAATCCAACTGGTTCCGGCAGCACTACAGCGGCGGCAACGGCACGCGCATGGGCGTCTTCTCCATGTTTTACGGCCTATACGGCAACTACTGGTTCCCCTTCCTCAACAACCTGCGCGGCCCGGTCCTCATCGACTTCATCCTCCAGAACGGCTACCAGGTCGAGATGTACACCAGCGCCACCTTCACCTACCCCGAGTTCGACAAGACCGTCTTCGCCCGCGTCCCCGCCCAGCACCTGCACGAGTACACCGTCGGCGAGGGCTGGGAACGCGACCGCAAGAACGTCACCGACATGCTCGACTCCATCGATGGCCGCGACCCGAGCCGGCCGTTCATGACCTTCATGTTCTTCGAGTCGCCGCACGCCCGCTACCACTTCCCGCCCGAGGACGAGGTCTTCAAGCCCTATCTCGAGGAGTTCAACTACGCCACCACCGACGTTCAGAAGGACATCGCGCTGATCAAGAACCGCTACCTCAACTCCTGCCACCACCTCGACAGCCAGGTGGCGCGCGTCATCGCCTACCTCAAAGAGCACAACCTGCTCGACTCGACCATCCTTATCATCACCGGCGACCACGGCGAGGAGTTCATGGAGCGCGGCTTCTGGGGTCATGGCTCGAAGTTCAACGACGAGCAGACCCGCCCGCCCCTGATCATTCACGCCCCCGGCAAAACCCCCTCGCAGGTCACGCGCATGACCAGCCACCTCGACCTCCCCGCCACCGTGCTCACGCTCCTGGGCGTCACCAACCCGACCCGCGACTACACCCTCGGCCACGACCTCTACGGCCCGGTGGAGCGCGACTTCACCGTGCTGGCGGATTGGTACAACCTGGTTTACGTGGACCACGAGTACAAGGCGGTGCTCCCCTTCAAGGCCTTCGGCGCGGCGCGGCAGAGCGTGACGACCAAGGCCGACGAACCGGTGAAAGACCCCGCCGCGTTCTACCAGTCACGCCAGGCGCAACTGTTCCAGCTCATGCGCGACTCGACGATGTTCAGCCGCAGCGGCGCGGGGAAATCCGCCCCATAGCCCCCGGCTCGGCCGGGGGCTATGGGAAGAGCATCATGTCCGCTTGCAGTTACTCCTCTCAATACCTCGCGAATTTTTCCTTTGGTTTCAACACCTTGATATCTCTGAGCCGGCGGGTCTTCGGCGGCTGGCCGGGAACACGCCGGGCGGGCTTCAGCTTGTGTTTCTTCGCCCACATGCGGACCGCGTCCCGATCAAAGCCGCTCAGCCGAGACACATGCTCTGGTGCAAGTAATTTTGCGATCATGGCCCGGCTTTTACGGCATTTCTGATTTACCGCCTTGTTCAGCAGGGTGCCGATCGCGTGCACGTACGTATGGTCGCGGCTCCAGCATCTCATCAACAAGTCTTCAATCTGATCTACCGTTAGCTCCGGCCTAAGCAGAACCACCTCGATTGCGCCGGAAAGTTCGATGGTTATAGCCCGTATATACCAATATATTTTCTGTATCACATGCCGAGAGCACTTATCGTGATCAAGTATTAGTGCCATAATGTCCAGCGGCGGGATCTTGATGTTTTTCATTATTTCTATCTGCAGCTTTTCGATGTCGGCTGAACTCATGCCGTCGCGGAGCTCCCACACGCCCCCGGATCGGTCCCACACGCAATACAGGTCCGTAGCACGCTTTTTCATTGCCGGCTTCCTTTGCAATATCTGTGTTTGTGCCGATCGGGACGACGAAATGAATCCGCGCCATAGCCCCCGGCCGACAGCATTATTCATCACGCGGCCTGTGGCGTGTTGTAATCACGGACCTGCAGGTCGGTGAGGATGATCAGCAGGATGGCGACCCAGACCTTCACGCGGTGCAGACGGCGGGCGTGCATGGGCAGGTGATCCAGACCGACGCT